>CAVRKF010000008.1:0-335687 GCA_963721625.1 uncultured Alphaproteobacteria bacterium | reverse complement strand
TGCCGATTAGGTTGACCATAGCCGTCATGGGCGGGATCGGCGGCACATTCGGCCGCAGAGAAGTGCTTGAGAGCGGAAGCGATTGCAGTCGAAATCTGGCGCGGAGACCGTGCGCCGGCCTTCCGGAGGAGCGCCTTCAGCTTCGCGAACGATTGTTCGATGGGATTGAGGTCCGGGCTGTAAGGCGGGAACTCAGGAACGTTTACACCGCGGATTGCGACGGCTTCCCGCACGCCGCGCACCCTGTGCGTGGGGACATTATCCATGACGAGGATGTCGCCGCGCTTCAGTGTCGGAGCGAGCATCTGCTCGACATAGGCGATGAAGCTCTGGCCGGTCATGGGTCCGTCGAGCAGCATCGGCGCCGTGAGCCGGTCATGGCGCAGCGCGGCAATGAAGGTCATGGTTTTCCAGGCGCCGAACGGCACCTTGCAGACGAGCCGCTTCCCTCGCGGCGCCCGGCCGTAGAGGCGGGTCATGCTGGTGGATACCGCAGTTTCGTCGATGAAGACGAGGTGCCTGGGGTCCAGCGCGCGCTGCTTCTTACGCCACGCGGCGCGCGCCGCGGCGACGTCCGGCCGATCCTGCTCGGCCGCGTGCAGGACTTTTTTTTAACGTCAGGCCGAGATGATGCACGAACCGGAAGACGGCCGACTGGCTGACCCGCACCTTCTCCTTCGCGAGCCAAAGCCGGAGTTCGGACAACGTGATGTCCGGCCGCTCCGCGATCCATCGATTGACCCGATCCGCGTGGTTCGCCAGCGCATACCTCTTATAGCCCCCGAACTTGTCCGGGCTGACGCTGCCGGTGCTGCGAAAGCGCCGGATGTCCCGGCCCACCGAACTGAGGCTCACGCCACAAAGCTGCGCGGCTTCTTCCCGCGTGTGCCCGTCTTCAATCAGCCGAACCGCCGCACGCCGCAAATCGTCCGCATAGGGTCGTCCCATCCATACTGGCTCCCTGCCCAGTATCGAGCTTAAATCACACCGCGACCCAAATGGGAATCTGGAGGCTTCTGTGAGGTCGCGTGGCACAGAAGTCGAGGCTGGGCGAGATCGCGACGTCATTGAAGCCGGATTGAGCGAACCCGCGGGGCGGCGGGTGAGCTATGGAGATTGTGGCTGCGCCGCTTGGTCCGAGGCGCCGATCTAGACGAACCATTCGGTGATCTGGGCGAGCCGAACGAGCGCAGTAATGTCCGCGCCGCGCCGCTGGTTGGTGGAGAATGTGGCCGGTTCAGCTGTGTTGGCGTCGTTGTGGCGTCGTGCGCGATCGACGGTGCATCGGTGGACAAGACGGTGCATGCCGGCGCGCATGGCGGTCGGTGGCAGCAGTCCGGCGCTGTTGTCATGATGGCGGTTCATGAACTGTCGAACCAACGTGATGACGGATGCGGCTCTGGCCGTGGCATCGTAGCGAAGGTGATCATCGTGCCGCCGCAGCAGGGGCAGCGATCGAGTGGGAGCGTGGTGCCCGCTCGGTCGGCTGGTGCTGGCGCCGGGTTCGTGGGCGGAACGTCCAGCAGCTTCCGGCATTGCGCCAGCTTTGCCGCGCGGTGGCCGTTGGCGAGAAGGCCGTAGTGGCGGATGCGGTGAAAGCCGTCTGGCAGGGTGTGGAGCAGAAAGCGGCGGATGAACTCGTGCGCGTGGAGGGTCATGACCTTCGACGCGCCGTGCTGACGATAGTCGCGCCAGCGGAAGCCGACCCGGCCGTCCGCCAGGCTGACCAGGCGGGAGTTGGAGATCGCGACACGGTGCGTGTATCGGCCGAGATAGGCCAGCACTTGCGCGGGTCCGCCGAAGGGCGGCTTGGCATAGACTACCCATTCCACTCGGCGCAGTTCGCGCAGACGGCGGGTGAAGGCGGCGGGCTGCGCCAGTTCGGTGAGATTACCGAAGAAGCCGAGATCGCCGGCTTCGAACGCGGCGCGCAGGTCGTCGAGGAATAGCCGGCGGAAGAGGCGCGAGAGCACGCGAACCGGCAGGAAGAAGCCGGGCCGGCAGGCAACCCATCGTGTGCCGTCGAGCGAGGGGCCGCCACCCGGTACGACGCAATGGACATGCGGATGATGGTGCAGGTTCTGCCCCCAGGTGTGGAGCACGGCGACGAGCCCGATCTCGGCGCCGAGATGCTTCGGATCGGCCGCGATGGTGCAGAGCGTCTCGGCTGCCGCCCGGAACAGGATGGCATAGACCGCTGCCTTGTTCTGGAACGCGATCTCGGCGATGGGCGCCGGCACCGTGAACACGACGTGGAAGTACGGCACCGGCAGCACCTCGGCCTGCCGGGCCGCAAGCCATTCGGCGCGCGCCTGTCCCTGGCACTTCGGGCAATGCCGGTTGCGGCAGGAATTATAGGCGCAGCGGACGAGGCCGCACGATGTGCAGACCTCGCAATGGCCGCCGAGTTCCGCGGTCCGGCACAGCTCGATGGCGCTCATCACGCGGCGCTCGACGCGGCCGAGATGTCCGTCGTGAGCCCGACGATAGGCCTCGCCGTGGCGGCGGAAGATATCCGCCACTTCCAGTCTCTGCGACACAGGTGCCGCCGGATCAGGCGGGCGGCACCACCTCGAGCCTCAGCCGGTCGAGCGGGCTCTCGGTCCGCCGGATCAGCCCGTTCGAGACCCGCGTATAGCGGGCCGTGCTCGACAGATTGCTGTGACCCAGCAGAACTTGGATGATGCGGATATCGGTGCCGCTCTCCAGGAGATGCGTGGCGAAACTGTGCCGCAGCGTATGCACCGTCACCCGCTTGGCCAAGCCGGCCGCCGCGCGCGCCGATCGGCAGGCGGCATGCAGCACCTGGACGTCGATCGGCTTGCTCTCGTCGCGGCCGGGGAAGAGCCAGTCCTTGGGCCGGGCCAGACGCCAGTAGGTGCGTAGAATGCGGAGCAACTGCGTCGACAGCATGACATAGCGGTCCTTGCCGCCTTTGCCCTGTTCGACCCGGATGACCATCCGGCCGCTGTCGATATCGACGACCTTGAGGCCCACGGCCTCGGACGCGCGCAGGCCGGCCGCATAGGCCGTCGTCAGCGCGGCGCGCGTCTTCAGGCTCGGCACCGCTTCGAGAAACCGCACCACTTCGTCGGCGTTCAGCACCACCGGCAGCTTGCGCGGCTCCCGCGCGTATGGAATCCGCTCCGGGATCTCGCCATGCCCCAACGTAACGCCATAGAAGAACCGCAGCGCGCAGACCGTCTGGTTCAATCCCGGCCACGATATGCCGGTCGAAACCAGATGGACCTGGAACGTCCGCACATCCTCCAGACCCAGCCGGTCCGGCGGACGACCAAAATACCGGCTAAACTTCGTCACCGCATGCAGGTAGGATCGTTGCGTCGCCAGCGAAAGATTGCGGACGGTCATGTCCTCGATCATGCGGCGGCGTAGAGGGCTCATCTCAGCCATCGGGTTCTCCTGTCTCTCGGATTGGGCTTCGACAACCGCAATCCTTGCAGACAGGAGACCTCAAACGTAGACGCTACTCCCCACTCCCGCGCCAGCGGGTTCGTTCAATCCCCCAATTCAACCTTTTCGAATTCCGCTCTAGGTTGCAGCACACCCGGCTCGTTCGAGCGCCGCGATGCCCTGATCAATCTGGAGAACATCAAGCGCGTTCTCGCGTATCGCCTGATGCGCCCTCAGCCGCCGGGGTGCTGAACCCCGACCGCGTGTCGGCACTGCCGAAAGGCAGTGCCGGTTTTGCGCGAGGATGCCGCGAGGAAAGCTTGCCCGCGCCTGTGAGACCGTGCAGGCATGAGCAAGGGTCAACAAAATCGGCAGGCAAAAAAGGAGCGGAATGACGCCGCCGCGCCCGATCCGGTGCTCGTCGAGCTGGTAAAGCTGCTTGCCCGCGCCGCCGCCGAGAGAGATTATATTCGACTCTGCCGCAAGGATTCTGACGGAAAGGCTACCAACCGGCAGGGCGAATAAGGAGAGACATTCGTCATGACGGCCGCCGCCATCTACGCGCGCTATTCCTCCGACCTGCAACGCGACGCTTCGATCGAAGATCAAATTCGCCTGTGCAAGGAGCGGGCGAAGCGCGAAGGCTGGCGCGTCGTGAACTGCTACACCGACCACGCGATCTCGGGTGCCAGCCTGATCCGCCCCGGTATGCAGATGCTCTTGCAGGATGCGCAGGCCGGGAAGTTCGATGTCATCGTTGCCGAAGCCATCGACCGGCTGTCGCGCGATCAAGAGGATATCGCCCATATCTACAAGCGCACGCGCTTTGCCGGCGTGCGGATCGTCACGCTCTCGGAAGGGGACGTGAACGAGCTGCATATCGGCCTGAAGGGCACGATGGGCGCTCTGTTCCTGAAAGACCTCGCCGACAAGACGCGGCGCGGCCTGCGGGGGCGCGTCGAGGCGGGAAAGTCGGGGGGCGGAAACTCCTTCGGGTATGACGTAGTGCGGCGGCTCGATGATGAGGGCCTGCCGGGGCGCGGCGAGCGCAAGATCAATGCCGCGCAAGCCGGGATCGTCCGGCGCATATTCAACGACTATGCGGCAGGGAAAGCGCCGCAGGCGATTGCCAAGCAACTGAACAAGGAAGCTGTTGCCGGTCCCTCCGGCACGGCATGGGGGCCGAGCACGATCCACGGCAATCCGGATCGGGGAACCGGCATCCTCAACAACGAGCTTTATGTCGGCAAGCTGGTCTGGAACCGGCTGCGCTACATCAAGGACCCGGAAACGGGAAAGCGTGTTTCTCGCCCGAACCCGGAGTCCGAATGGATCACGCAGGACGTGCCGGATCAGCGGATCATCGCCGATGATCTGTGGCAGGCGGTCAAGGCGCGGCAAAAGTCGCTGCGCAGCACGCGCACGGGCAAGAAATCATCCGGCTATTGGGATCGTCGCCGCCCGCATTATCTCTTCTCTGGCCTTATGCGCTGCGGCTGCTGCGGGGGCGGGTTCGTCGTCCTCAATGCCGAGCGGATCGGCTGCGCGAACGCCCGCAACAAGGGGACCTGCGACAACCGGCATACCATCCGCCGCGATGCGCTCGAAGCCACTGTGCTGGAGGGCTTACAAAGCCGCCTCATGGACCCGGCGCTGTGCGATGAATTCTGCAAGGAATACACGCGGCACACGAACAGGCTGCGCGGCGAGAGCAATGCGAAGCACAAGGTTGACCGGGCCGCGCTCGTGAAGATCGAGCGCGAGCTTGACCGGCTGGTGCAGGCGCTGATGGACGGAGTCCCGGCAAGCCGCGTCAAGGACAAGATGACGGACCTTGAGAACCGCAAGGTGGAGACCGAAGCGCGGATCAGGGACGCGACGGACAATCCGGTCCTCATTCATCCGAACATGGCGAACTACTACCGTGACCAGATCGCGCAGCTTCGCGAGGCGCTGGGCGATGAGCACGCCCAAGTGCAAGCGGCGGATATCATCCGCAAGCTGGTCGATAAGATCGTGCTGGTTCCGGGGACGGACGATGACGGGCATACGAGCCTGTCGATCGACCTGCACGGCCATCTGGCCGGCATCCTGTCGCTGGCCACAAAAGCCAAGAGGCCGCTCAATGAGAGCGGCCCCGAGGTTGGGTATACAAAATTGGTTGCGGGGACCCGCAACCGACGAGACCGCAATATCATTCGGGTCGATATCTAGGCCGTGAACCCACAAAATCGGGACCGGTAGCAGCCGCGAGTGTCCGCCTTTGGGCCGGCCTGGCAGCTTTCGCGCGGGCCTGGGTGAAAAACGGCCATTCCTTAATTTTGGTCTCCCGGCAGCTTCCGACCCCATTGCTACCGTTCACCGAACGATTGCCGAACGGCGTGACCTGTTAAGGGTTCTCGGATGTCTGCCGTTTAATACACTGCCGATCAGCCGACCAGCTAGCGGGTTACCGTGACAACGCCCTACTGTCCACTCAATTCGGCACATGTGGTATAATGCGGCATGCCGCTCGTCGATGATGTGCTCGCGCTCATCCACCGGGAAGACCTGGTCCGGTTCGCGCTCGAAATCTGCAACATCGACAGCGCGATTGGGCACGAGCGCGAGGTCGGCGAGCACCTTTACCGCTGGATGGAACACGAGGGATTGCACCCCAGGAAGCTCGGATTGCAGCCGCACCGCTTCAATCTTCTGGGGCGGCTCGACGGCAGCGGCGGCGGTTTGAGCCTGATCTTCAACAGCCACATGGACACGGCGGTGCCGGGCGCGCCCGATCTCGTCCATGCCGATCCCACCGAGCGCCGCTATCATTCCGCCTGGATTGAAGATGATCTCCTGATCGGCGAAGGCATCATCAACGACAAGGGCCCGATGGCGGCCTTTCTCGTCGCGGTCAAGGCGATCAAGGATTCGGGACATCGCCTGCCGGGCGACGTTCTCGTCAGCGCGGTCATCAATGAGACCGGCGGCGAGCCGTGTGACGAGCCGCCTGGCGCCTATGGGCAATCGAAGGAGTTCGGCACGCGGTTCCTCGTCACCCATGGCGGCGTCGCCGACTACGCGCTCGTCTGCGAGGGCACGGGCTTCGGCCTCGTCTGGGTCGAGGCCGGCGAGTTCTGGTACAAGGTGACCTTGCGCGGCGAGGCGCCGCCCTTCTACACGCCCTATCTGCCGGAGCGCACGACGCTGGCGCAAAGCCCGAACATGATCGTCGCGTCGGCCGCGGCGATCGAGGCGCTGGAACGATGGGCGGCGCAATACCAGTCGCGCAACGTCTATGTCTCCGAGGGCGGCACCGTCGTCCCCAAGGCGCAGATCGGCGCCATCCGCGGCGGCGACCCGAACCGGCCGCTCTTCTCGACGCAAATCTGCGAGCTTTATCTCGACATCCGCTCGGTGCCGAATCAGGATCCGCTTTTGACGCGCCAGGAGATCCGCGACACGCTCGCGCAAGCCGGCCTCAACGCCACGGTCGAGCTGTTCTCCTATCGCCCCGCCTTCGAGGCGCGCAACATCGAGCGGCTCGCCGGCGCGGCGCGGCGCGCGCACCGCGCCGTCTTCGGCGAGGAGCCGCAGCCGGCGCCGGTCGAGACCTCGAGCATGTGGCGCGACATCAACGCCTTTAACGAGGTGGGCATCCCGGCCATGACCTATGGCCCGCGCTCGCGCGCGCTGGGCGGCAAGCGGGCCCTGCCGATCGAAAGCCTTTACCAGGCGGCGCTCCTCTACGCGCGCATCGCGGTCGATCTGTGCAGCCAGCGGAAGTGAGGGGCGCCCGTCACTTCAGGCGCTTTGCCGCTTCCTCGATGTAGCTCATATCGACATAGTGCTTCACGACGATCGGCGTCTTGAGGAAACCCGCCTCGCGCTGCAGGTCGAGGTTTTTCTGCAATATCGCCGCGCTGACGCGCCCGTTCGGCGGGCGGTAGTAATCTTCCTTGGTGAAGGCCCAGCTCGAGATCTTGGCGACGGGAAGCTTCATGAAACTGGCGACGATCTGCATCGCGGCGGGGCGGTTGGCGGGGTCCTGGTACCAGTGCAGCACGCGCAGATAGTCCGTCGAGGAAATCGACGACGGCGGCGCGGTGCTTTCTCAGGAACCTCTGACGCGCGGTCATGAACGCGATTTCTGTCGGCCCAATGGCGTCGACCCCGGTGAACAGCGTGCGCGCATCCTTTTGCAAGGTTGGGTTGAGCGTGAACGGCACGACACCCGGGATAAGGTCGACTTTCTTTTCGAGCAGCAGCGCGTCCATGTTCGGCAGCGACGCCTCGACGAAGCTCATATCCTTGGCGTCGTTGAGGTGATGGCGGCGGACCATGATCCTGAACGCCATGTCGCTGATGCTGCCGACCGCGTTGGTCGCGATCACCTTGCCTTTCAGGTCCTCGATCTTGTCGATCCCGCTGTCCTTGCGGACCATGTACTGCGTCGTGAAATAGCCGTCATAGCCGTCCCGGTCCTCAGCGGCGATGATCTTGAGGTCCTTGAGGTCCGCGTTGGCGACCGCGAGCCCAAAGGACGAATAGCCGAAGGGCGCGATGTCGAGTTCGCCCGCGGCGAGCGCCTGGATGTAGAGCGAGCTTCCCTGGAAGCGCATCGATTCGATGACGTAGGACCTGCCGTCGTGTTGCGCGATCTTGGGATCCTTCGGGAAAATCGGCGTGATCTCAGCCGGCACGACGATCCAGCCTACCCTGAGCTTCAACGGCTCGGCGGCGACGGTCCCCGTCGCCATTACCAGGAGCAGCGCCCCGAGCGCCGCGACGGCGAATTTCATCCGATGCATGCCTTGCCCTTACGAAATGCCAGCCACGACCGCGCGGCGGGCGATCATCGCACGGCGGGACTTTCCCCGCAACGCCGCGCTACACTTTCGCGACGCCCCCGACCCGCAGCAGGAGCGAGACATGCCGTTCACCCCGTTGGGCCTCGACCACATCGTCCTCCGCGTGCAGGACCAGGAGGCGACGCAGAAATTCTATATCGAGCGGCTCTGCTTGCAAGGTCGAACGCGTCAATCCAGAGATTTCGCTCATTCAGCTCCGCTTCGGCGAGCACCTGATCGATCTCCTGCCGGGGCGGCGCTCGGATGACGGGCTCGAACATTACTGCCTGTCGATCCGCTGCGGCGACCTGGCGGCGCTTGCGGCCGAGTTCCGCGCCGCGGGCGTTCCGGTCGAGGGCGAGATCCTGCCGCGGACGGGCGCGTGGGGGCGCTCGCCCTCCTTCTTCATCCGCGATCCCGACGGCTATCTCATCGAGCTGAAGCCGCGATGAGGTCGCGGATGCGGGCGGGTGTGAGCGGCACGCCGCGCACCACGACGCCGAGCCGGCGGAGCGCGTCTTCGACCGCGTTGGCGATGGCAGCCGGGCTGCCGATCGCGCCGCCTTCGCCCAGCCCCTTGACGCCGAGCGGATTGCGGGTCGAGAGGGTCTCGATGTGCTCGCACTCGACCGCGGGCACGGACGCGGCGATGGGGAGCGCGTAATCGGCCAGGCTGCCGCTCAGCGGCTGGCCGCGCGCGTCATAGACGAATTCTTCGGAGAGCGCCGTTCCCAGACCCTGTGCCACGCCGCCGGCGACCTGGCCTTCGGCGAGCAGCGGATTGATGAGGCGCCCTGGAATCGTGGACCACCAGGTAGCGCTCGACCACGACCGCGCCGGTCTCGGGGTCGACCGCGACGACGGCCGCATGCGCGGCGCTGGCATAAGTCGCGGTCGGCGGCGCGAAATAGGATGTCTCGGCAAGAAGCCCGTCCCCGGCGGCCCCTTGGGCAGCACCTCCGCTGCGGCCGCGTGCGCGATCTCGGCAAGCGTCACCGCGCGCTGCGGCACGCCCCGCACGCGGACTTTGCCGTCGGCGAGTTCGAGGTCCGATGCGGCAGCCTCGAGCACTGTCTCGGCGATGCGGAGGATGCGCGCCTTGACCAAATTGGCTGCCTTATGGACGGCGTTTCCCGCGGTCACCGTGCTGCGGCTGCCGATCGTGCCGATGCCCTAAGGCAGGGCG
The DNA here is from genome assembly GCA_963721625.1 of uncultured Alphaproteobacteria bacterium. Lineage (GTDB taxonomy): Bacteria > Pseudomonadota > Alphaproteobacteria > ATCC43930 > CGMCC-115725 > DATJLY01. Next base: position 326,255 of record CAVRKF010000008.1, on the reverse strand, counting down.
GCCGTGTCGCCGCCGATGACCTCGATGTCGGCGACCGGGACGCCGAGCGTGTCGGCGGCGATCTGCGCGAACACCGTCGCGTGGCCCTGTCCCTGGCTCGCCGCGCCGGTCGCGACCTGCACGCGCCCTCGATCCGAGACGCATACGCGCGCGCCTTCGAACGGTCCCCGTCCGGTGCCCTCGACATAGAGCGCGAAACCGACGCCGAGAAGAGGCTCGCCCGCCGCCCGCGCCTTCTGCCGCGCTCGCACCCGAGCGCGGGTCGATTTCGGCGCGGGCGCGGCGCAGCAGCGCCGGGAAATCGCCGGAATCGTAGACCTGCTTCCGTCCGTCCGAATAAAGCAGACCGGTATCGTACGGCATGGCTGTCTGCGGCGACGAGATTGCGCGCGCGCACCTCGGCGGCGTCGATGCCGAGCTTTGCCGCGAGGCGATCGACGATCCTTTCCATTGCGAATACGGCCTCAGGCCGTCCGGCGCCGCGGTAGGGTCCGGTGAAGCACGTATTGGTGAGGACGGCGCGATCTGAGCTGCGCATGCGCCACGTCGTAGGGCCCGAGGAGGTGCGTCAGCGTGTTGTAGGGAATGACGAGGCCCAGCACGTTGAAGGCGCCGAAATCGACGATCGCCTCGTCGCGGACTGCGAGGATGCGCGCCCTCTTCGGTCGCCGCCACGGCGATGCGATGAATCTGCGCACGCGCGTGCGCGGCGGCGATGAGGTTCTCGCACCGCTCCTCCTGCCAGCGTACGGGATGGCCAGTATCCAGCGTGGCGAAAGCGACCAGAGACCTCCTCGACGCATTGGACCGATTTCTGGCCGAACCCGCCGCCGGTGTCGCACGCGATGACGCGGATGCGCTCGAGCGGAATCCGTAACGAGGCCGCCAGCAGCATTCGCAGAATGTGCGGCGCCTGCGTGCCGGCCCAGACGATGAGTTCGCGGTTCATCGGCTCGATCCAGGCCACGATGCCGCGCGCCTCGAGCGGCGCCGCGGCGCAGCGCGCGACAGCGGAATTCCTCTTCGACTACGACCGGCGCAGCGGCAAAGGCCCGCTCGGGATCGCCTTTGCTGACGCGCGCGGAAAAGGCTAGGTTCGTGCCCCACGCCGGCTCGACGAGTGGCGCGCCCTGTTGCAGCGCGGCCACCGGATCGAGCACCGCCGACAACGCTATCATATGCGACGTCGATCAGTTCAGCCGCGTCGAGCGCGGCATAGCGGTTCGCTGCAACGATCATCGCGAGCGGCTGGCCGACATAGCGGACCGTCGCGCCGGCAAGGAGCGGGATGGGGTGCGCGCGATCCACGAGATCGTCGCCGCGCGGCGCAACTCCTCGGGAACATGGAGTTGGCTCGCAATATCGAGTGGCTCGGTGCGGCCCGTAAGATCCGCGGCGGTGAAGAGGGCGAAGACGCCGGGTGCGGACCTCGCTTTCGACACGTCGAGCCGTTCGATCCTGGCGTGCGCGTGGAGACTGCGCACGAAGACCGCTTCGAGCGTTCCCGGAAGACGCAGATCGGAGAGAAACCGGCCGCCGCCGCGGAGCAGACGGTCGTCTTCGAGGCGCCGGACGGATCGACCGATCTCCGGCATTCCTAGAGATCGCGGAACCGCGGCATGACGCGTTCCGCAAAGCGCCGCATCGAAGCGGCGGCTTTCGCGACCGGCAGATCGTGAAAATTGACCTGCGCCGAGACGATGTCGACGCCGCCCGGCATGTCGCGGTAACAAGAAGCGATCATGTCCGAGATGTCGGCAGGCATGCCGCACCAGGCGAGGTTGTGTCGGCGCATCGCGTCGAAATCGTTGACCCTGAGCCCCTCCAGCATCTTTTCGTAGCCAGGATAGTCCTTCGAGCTCACGCCCGTTCCCCAGCCGGCGGCGGCCGCGATGAGCGCGGCGAGATGGCCGTTGAACGGCGCCTTCGCCGTCGCCACCGCCTCGTCCTCGGATTCGCCGCAATAAACATTGTGGGTCAGCATGACGCGGCCTTGCCCCGGATGGCCCGCGGAACGCCACGTCTCGCGATAGAGGCCGATGAGTTCGCGCATGTGCGGCCCTGCGGCCGGGATCGCCATGATGCCATGCCCGTTTCGTCCGGCGCTCTCGAAGGATTCCTTGGTCGTGAAGGCGGCGACCCAGTAGGGCGGATGCGGCTTCTGCACCGGCCGCGGCAGCGACGTCACGTTGTGGAAACTGTGGAAGCGGCCGTCGCAACTCACGTTCTCGCGGCTCAGCAACAGGGCCACTTGTGCCATTCCCTCCTCGAAGCGGGCGCGGCTCTCATCGAGCGGGATGCCGAAACGCTCGAACTCGTGTGGCAGGAACGCGCGGGCGAAGCCGATTTCGAGCCTTCCCCCCGAAAACCCGTCGAGCATCGCAAGCTCACCCGCGAGCTTCAGGGGATGATTGAAGACCGGCAGCACCGCGCCCGTCACGAGGCGCGCCTTCTGCGTATGCTGCGAAGCGGCTGTTAAGAAAACGATCGGGTTCGGGCTGTAGCCGCCATAAGGCTCGAAATAGTGCTCGACGGCGCGGACATGACGAAAGTTGAGCGCGTCGCAAAGATCGACGAGCTTCATGCACTCGCGGTAATACCGCGCCGCATCGATCTTCTTCGGATCGTGTGTCGGAAAGAAGTTGATGCCGAATTGCATGCGGGCGCGGTTCAGGCGGAAAACATCGCGCTTTGGCAGCGGAGCCGCCGCGACAGAATGCACGTCACATAAAGCGCAAAAAACGGGGGTCGCACGCGCCGCGCTACGGTGGCTTCCTCGTCCGCACCGACAAGTCGCGAGTAGCCCACTGTGTCTGCCGCAAGAACTGTCATCAGTCTACGCTGCATCTCGGCGGCCACCCCTCGCTGATTCAAAGCGAACCACCCAGAAAATTACGACAAACGCCGCAAAAACGCTAGGGCAAAGGAACGCGGCACTGTCTCATGTGTGGATGGCCCCCGGCATGCAAGGACTTTCGGGCGTGGCGGAACGGACGAGGTCGCTTGCGGTCATGTGTCCGGCCTGTTGACGCGGCGCCATGGCCGCTGGCCTTGATGGAATCCGCGGACCGAGGCCTGATCAGTTTGTCGGGATCGAAGTCCCATGAGACACTGCAGGTGTGGCTCGGCCCGGGTTCGCGATGGGCCAGACCCGTGTTGTGGGTCCGATCATACTCGTCTGCGCCATCCTTTACGCCATCCCGGCCACCGCCGTCCTCGGCGCGATCCTCGTGACGGGCTTTCTGGGAGGCGCCATCTGCGCCCATGTCCGTATTGGTGAGTTGGGATCGCCGCCGGAAATCGTTTCCTTGCTTCTGGGCGCGATGACATGGGGCGGCCTCTACGCGCGCGATCCCCGCATCCGGGCCATTCTGCCGCTCATCCGTTGAACCAACAGGGACAGTGCTCTGTCCCGATAGATCAGGAGAAAACACATGTTTTTAGTCATGGGAATTACGGGAAAAGTGGGCGGCGCAACGGCAAAACATCTGCTGGCGCACGGCAAGGAAGTACGCGCGCTCGTCCGCAATCGCGAGAGGGCGGCTAACTGGGCGAACCAGGGCGTGGAACTGGTAGACGGCGATTGGAATGATTCGGCAGCCATCGAGCAAGCGCTCAAAGGCGTCGAAGGCGCGTTCGTCATGTTGCCTTCTGTCTGGGCGCCCTCGCCCAATTACAAAGAAGCCAAGGGCGTGATTGCAAACTGTGTCGACTTCAGAGGTATCGCCACGGGCTATGCCAGGCTGGCGCGAAACTTCCTCGTACCTGTCTGCCTTGTCGCTGCTATCATCCGGTAGGTCCCATGACGCCGAAATCGCCATGAAAGTCTTGATCGTCGAAGATGAACGCAAGACAGCAGCCTACTTAAGGCGTGGGTTGGAGGAGAACGGTTTCATCGCCGATGTCGCCGACAACGGCGATGACGGAGCTTACGTCGCGCAAACAAGAACCTATGATTTGATTATCCTTGACGTCATGCTGCCGGGTCGAGACGGCTGGAGCATCATTGCGGACTTGCGGCGGCAGCGGGTTGCCACGCCGATCCTGTTTCTGACTGCGCGCGACTCAGTCAGTGACCGAGTCAAGGGACTGGAACTCGGTGCTGATGACTATCTCGTCAAGCCTTTCGCCTTCGCTGAACTTCTCGCTCGGGTGAGGACGATCCTGCGTCGCGGACCCGCACGCCAGTCTCCGGTGTTGAACGTCGCGGACCTCGAGCTGGATTTGCACCGACATCGCGTTACCCGCACCGGACGCCCAGTCGAGCTTACACCGAAGGAATTCCAGCTGCTGTCGCTGCTATTGCGCCGCGCGGGCGAGGTGCTGTCGCGAACCTTGATTGCGGAACAGGTCTGGGACATCAATTGCGATTGCGATTCGAACGTGGTCGAGGTCCATATGCGCCGACTGCGTGCCAAAGTCGACGATCCGTTCGACTGCAGGCTCATCCATACCGTTCGTGGCGTTGGCTATGTTCTCGAGCAACGCGTCTGATATCGCGTCCAAGGCGGAATCACGGTCCTCTCGGTCCTTATCGATCGCATTGCGCATGACCGTTTGGTATGCGCTTTCCACTTTCGCGCTGATCTTGGTTGCGACTGGATTGCTTTACTGGGTGCTCGTTAGCAGCATGTACCGGGAGGATCTTCTGGACCTTGCCGACAACCTTAATAACGCGTTGCTACTGCTCCAGTCTTCGCCGACACGTCAGTTTCAGATTTCACCGGACCAGAAGCTGTCGTTGGCACGGCCGCACCAACCGGAAGTCTATCTGCGTGTTCTCGACGGCGACGCGCGCGCATTGACCGAGACACCGGGAATGGGGAAGGAACTGGCCCCGCCGACCACGGCCGATCTCGCCGGGATTGGGGCGTCCGATGGTGAAAAGCGTGACATCCTTTCGCCGTCGGGCAAGCCATTCCTGAGTTTGATTGTTCGAATGGCGGGCCGGAGCGCCCACGAACCGCCGCGATTCGTGCAGGTTGCAATGGACCGGGAGCATGACCAATTTCTGCTTGCCCGATATCGCGAACGCTTGTGGCTCGTGCTTGGCGTATCACTTGTGTTGTGCTCGCTGGTCGGTTATTTCATCGCCCGGAGCGGCATGCGGCCGATAGAGAATATTGGCTACACGGCGGCGCGCATCCGGGCAACGACCCTGCATGAACGGATCAAAATACAGGACTTGCCTGCTGAACTCTCGGAGCTGGCTGAGACTTTCAATGACATGCTCGACCGGCTGGAACAGTCCTTCCGCCATGTCTCACAATTCTTCGATGACGTCGCGCATGAGCTTCGTACGCCGATCAACAATCTGCGCGGCGAAATCGAGGTGGCGCTCAGCAAGTCGCGGTCTGGAAAAGAGTATCGTGGGGTCCTCGAATCGTGCTTGGAGGAATGCGCGCGCATCTCGCGTCTGATTCGGACCCTATTGTTTCTTGCCCGCTCCGATACCACCGCCTCAGCGCTCCAACGCGAGCAGATCGATATCGGTCAAGAGCTGCGGAAGATCGAGACCTATTACGAGGCGGCCGCCGCGGAGGCCGGGATCGATCTCAAGGTTTCTGCTGCCGACGGAGTTTGTGCCGAGCTCGACCGTACCCTATTCCAGCAAGCGATTGGGAATCTCGTCTCAAACGCCATAGCCCATACGCCGGCGGGAGGCTTTGTGAGCCTCGTCGCGAACGCGGAGCGGAATGAGCTTACCGTGACCGTCAGGGATACGGGATGCGGCATAGCGCCGGAGCATCTGCCGCGTGTTTTCGAGCGCTTCTATCGAGTCGATCGCGCGCGTAGGAGTTCAGCGCAGAATGTCGGGTTGGGTCTGGCGGTGGTCAAAAGCATTGCTGGTCGCCACGGCGGCCATGTCGAGATCGACAGCGAAGTCGGACGCGGCACGCAAGTCAGATTGATCCTGCCCGCTTAGCGCGCTCACGCGAGCAGTTCGCCTTGCAGATTACGATTTCGTAATCTGAGCGTCAGCGTTGCTTCAGGTGCGCCAGATATGCTCGTCACCCCGAATGGCGTGGGGCATTACATGTCTGACGCGTGCGTTCGTTTCGTTGTCGCGTGTCAGGTCGCGCTCCGCACAGGCTACTCCACCGGCACGTGGCCGCCGATTTCCCGCCGGAGACCATGAAGCGAATTTCGCTTAAAGGCGTCGGGCGACTGGCGATCCTGCTGCTCCCTGCCTTGGGCGGCTGCGCATCCTATCAAGCGCATCCGATCGATCCGGCCGCGACCGCAGCGGCTTTGGACCTGCGCACCCTTTCCGATCCCCGACTTTTGCGCTTCATCGCCATCGAGGATCACCGGACCACCCCACCGCACTGGAATCTCAAGACGCTGTCGCTGGTCGCGACCTACGAACGCCCGGACATACCGCTCGCCACGGCAAAGTTGGGCGCGGCCAAGGCGGGCGAGATGACCGCTGCCGCGTTTCCTAACCCGACCCTCTCAATCGCGCCGACCTACAATACGACGACGGTCATCCGGTCGCCGTGGAAGGTCGGTCCGGTTGTCAGCTTTCTGATCCAATCGTTTGGTCCACGCCCGGCGTTGATCGCACGGGCGCAGGCGCAGACCGCAGCGTTACGACAAGCGCTCGCCATCACGGCATGGCAGTTGCGCGGCGACGTAAGGACGGCGCTTCTTGGAGTCTGGGCGGCGCAGCGTAGCGTATCGCTCTCAGCCCAGAAGCTTTCGCTTGCACGTCAATATCAAAGTGCGCTCACTCAGCGCTACCAAGCAGGCATGGTTTCGGCGGCGACGCTGAACGCGGCCGCGCTCGAGGAAAACCAGGCCGAGTTCCAGCTCGCAGCCGACCAGCGGACGGTGCGGCTCGCTCGCGCCGATTTGGCTGCCGCGCTCGGCCTCCCGGCGCAGGCACTTCATGGCATCGATCTGGACATGGCTGGGCTCTCGCATCCGCAGCGCCCTGGCGATCTTGCCTCGCAAATCCACACCGCGCTGGTCAGCCGGCCCGACGTTCTCGCTGCACTGGCGCGCTACGCGGCGGCGGAAGCCGGACTGCGCTTGAACATTGCGAGGCAATACCCTTCGATCGAGATCGGCCCGGGGTACCACTACGATCAGGGCGACAACAAGTTCATCCTGTCGGTTTCCCTGCCGCTGCCGATCCTCAACCAGAACCAAGGGCCGATTGCCGCGGCACGTGCGGCGCGCCGGGTCGCTGCCGAGCAGTTCCTGGCAACGCAGACGAAGGTTCTAATTGAGATCGATCGCGCCGAGACGAATTGGCACGCCAGTGCAGCCGAAGCCGCCAGCGCACACAACCTACGCGCGTCGGCCGCCGATGCGCGAGCGCGACAGCGGGCCGCGTTCGCCGCAGGACAAATCGGTCGCTTGCGGCTGCTGGGCGCTGAGCTGGCATTCGTCCAAGCGGAGCAAGGCGCCCTCTCCGCTTCGGTGCATGAGCGCATCGCCCTCGGTCAGCTCGAAGCGGCGCTCTATCACCCCTTTCTGGTCGCGGAGCGGAGCCAGTGATGCGCAAGAGATTTATCGGTTGCCTCATGTTGGCGATTGCCACGATAGCGGTTGATCGTGTCGCCGCGGCTGCGGAACTCGTCCCAGTTACGCTCGATGCAAAGGCGATTGCTTCGGGACAGGTCCGGACGGCACCGCTCAAGCGGCTCGATCGCGCGCCACCGATCACCGCTTACGGCATCGTTCTCGATCCCGGACCGCTTGCCACGCTGTCTGCCCAGTTTGCGGCGGCGCACAGCAAGATTGTCGCCGGGGAGGCCAGAAGCGCCCTCGCACGGAGCGAGGCGATGCGTGCCGCCGATCTATACCGCGTCCAGCATAACGTCTCTCAGGCGGCGCTGCAGACGGCGCAGTCGCACCTGCAGGTTGCCGAAGCGGATCAAGCGACAGTAAAGGCGCAACTTGCGGAATTGCAAGCGCACATCCGCGCCGACTGGGGGCCGACCCTTGCCGCGGCCGTGGTCTCGGCTACAACGCCCCAGCCACAACTCGAGAGTGGTACCGAATTATTGGTACAAGTGAGCCTGCCGCTCGGCCAGGCGCTGCCCCTGCCGTCGCCGGAGGCGTCGGCGACGACGCCGGATGGCGTGCATGTCGCTCTGCGGCTTCTGAGCCGCGCGCCGCGCGCCGCCGAGGGGGTGGCCGGCCAGAGCCTGTTCTATCTGATGGCGGCGCAGGAACTCGGCGCCGATCGGCACGCCACTCACGGTCGCGTTGAGCGTCGCTGCCCCGAAAGCGGGGCTCTTCGTGCCCCGCTCGGCGGTGGTGTGGCGCAATGGACAGGCGCTCGCTTATCGCCAGACCGGCCCGGGCTCGTTTGCGCCCGTCCCCGTCCGCACCTCATTCGCCACCGGCGAAGGCTATTTCGTGCCGCAGGATCAGAATGCCACATTGCATCCCGGCGACCAGATCGTCGTCGAGGGTGCCGCGTTGCTGTTTTCCGCGTCGGAGTCGCCTGCGCCAGCTGCGAAAGCAGCCAAGTCCGACGATGATGACGACTGAGGAACTCATTCTGATGCGCGCGATCGTCGAGTTTTGTTTGTGCTTCCGCTGGCTGGTGCTATTCGCGGCCCTTGGGCTGGCGCTGGTTGGCGTCGTCGCGATCGCCCACGCGCCCTATGACGTGTTCCCGGAATTCGGCCAGCCCACGGTCACGGTCGTGACCAACGCGGCCGGCCTGGCACCGCGGCAAATCGAAGCGCTGGTGACCACGCCGGTTGAAGATGTGGTGAACGGAATCCCCGGGCTTTCCGCTCTGCGCTCGCAATCGATGGAGGGACTATCGGTCGTCATCGCCGTGTTCCACGGTGGAACCGACGTCTATCTTGACCAGCAGCTCGTGGCGCAGCGCTTGGCTTCGCTCATACCCTTGCTGCCGCCGGGCGCGACGCCGGTCATCGCGCCATTGCAATCCTCGACGGGCGTTGCCCTCTCCGTCGGCTTTTCCGCGCCGAAGCTCTCCTTGATGCACTTGACCGAGATCGCGCGCTGGACCATCCGTCCCGCGCTTCTCGCCGTGCCCGGTGTGTCCAAGGTGGTGATCTTCGGTGCCAGGCCGGAACAGCTCCAAGTGCAGTTCGATCCGGACAAGTTGATCGCACTGCATGCTGGATTGAATCAGCTAACCGCTGCGGCTGCTGCGGCCAGCACGGTGCGTGGGGCCGGCGTCGTCGACACGCCGAATCAGCAAATTTTTCTGATGAGTCACGGCCAAGCGACAACTCCGTCCGCCCTGGCCAGAAGCCTGTTCCTGCGCCGCGCGCACCGGAGCGTCACCCTGGGCGACGTCGCGCATATTGTAGCCGCGCCGCCGTCGCCCCTCGGTGGCGCGCTGGTGGGCACCAAGCCAGGCGTGCTGCTGGTCGTCGGATCGCAATTCGGCGTCAATACACTCGACGTAACCAGGGGGCTCGATCATGCGCTCGCCCTCTTGGCGCCAGCACTGAAGCGCGACGGGATCATTGTCGAGCCCAACGGGTTGCGGCCGTCGTCCTTCATCGATACAGCGCTGCACGACGTCCGTAACTCGCTCGGGATCGGTGCCGTCCTCATTTTTCTGGTGCTGTACCTCGCCCTGCGCAACTGGCGCACGGCGGCGATCTCTTTTGCCGCCATTCCGTTGTCGCTGCTTGCCGCGGCGTTGGTCCTCGAACGGTTCGGCTTCAGCCTGAACACCCTGTCGCTCGGCGGCCTGGCGATCGCACTGGGCGAGGTGGTGGACGATGCGGTGGTAGGCGTCGAGAACATCCATCGCCGGCTGCGTGAGAACCATGCCCTAGAACGGTCTCGGCCGGTGTTCGAAGTAATGCTGCGCGCGACCATGGAGGTGCGAAAGGCGGTGATCTTCGCCACGCTCGCGGTCGTCATCGTCTTCCTGCCGGTGCTGCGCCTTTCAGGTGTTGCCGGACGTCTGTTCGGACCCCTGGCCTTCGCCTACATCTTCGCAATCGTGTCCTCCCTTGGAGTTGCGCTCACGGTCACGCCGGCGCTGGCGATGCTGTTGCTCGGGCGATCCCGCCATGATCCCGCCGACCCGCCATTGATCGCACGCGCCAAACGCGGTTACGGCCGACTGCTGGCTGCCGTCGATCACCGCCCGCGGCCGATTCTGGCGGTGGTCGCCATTCTGGTCATCGGTGGCTTGGCCAGCGTGCCGGCGCTGCGGACCAGCTTCCTGCCGCGCTTCAACGAGAACGATCTGATCGTACATTTCCAGACCGCACCGGGCACATCGCTTGCAACCACGATGCGCATCGGTGAGCAGGCGATCGAAATCATGCAGCACCTGCCGGAAGTGGCGCATGTGGTGATGCACGCCGGTCGAGCGCATCTGTCGAACGGCAACGCCCTCGCCAACAAAGCGGAAATCGATGTCGGACTAACGGCGAAAGGGAACGCCAACAGCGCTGCGGCGGAGCGACACATCTTGACCGCAGTCGAGGGCGCTCCAGGGGTGCGCTGGTGGGCAAATACCTTCCTGACCGAGCGTATTCACGAGACCCTTTCCGGCGTCACCGCACCGGTCGCCGTGACGATCTTCGGGCAGCACCTGGCGGCATTGAACAGCGACGCGCAACATGTGGCCGCGGTACTGCGCCAAGTTCCGGGAGCAGCCGGCGTGCGCATCCAAGCGCCGCCTGGAACTCCTGAGCTCTCCATCAGGCTCGACCGAGCGGCACTGACCGAATACGGATTTACCCCGGCGGAGGTTCTGCGCGCCATCGAGACCAGCTACGGCGGCCGCACGGTCGGCCGCGTCTATACCGGCGGGCGGTCTTTCCCGATCGTCGTGGTGCTGCCACCTTCGCTGCGCGAGGATCCGGCGACAATCGGCGCGGTTCCGCTCGTCAACCGTTCCGGCACAGTCGTAGGCCTCCGTTCGCTGGCGCATATCCGCCAACGCTCTGGCCAATCCGTCATTCTGCACCGCGGTGCGCAACGCGTGCAGGTCGTCACTGCCAATGTCAATGGCAGCGCCGCAGGGTTCGTCGCGCTGGCGCGTCGCCAGCTCGCCAGCGTTTCTCTTGCCTCCGGCGACTACCTTCGCATCGGGGGCACCGCAACTGCGTCGGGACAGGCACGAACTGAGTTGCTGCTGCGTTTCGGCCTGGCGCTTGCTACTATCCTCGGACTCCTCATCATCGCTCTGCGCGACGGGCGGACCGTGGCGCTGCTGGCGATCAACCTGCCGTTCGCCTTAGTCGGGGGCATCGCCGCCATCTGGGTAGCGAGGCTCCCGGTCTCGTTGGGCGCGGCGATTGGCTTCGTGACGGTTTTCGGCATCACGCTGCGTAACGCGATCATGCTGCTGTCGCATTACCGGACTCTCGTGATCGATGAAGGTATGCCTTGGTCACGCGAGACGGCGCATCTGGGTGCGATGCACCGCCTGGCGCCGATCCTAATGACCGCTTCGGTCACGGCGCTCGGATTGCTACCGTTGGCAATCGGGGCAGGTTTACCAGGTCAGGAAATAGAGGGGCCGATGGCAATCGTGATTCTGGGCGGGTTGTTCAGCTCGACTGCGCTCACGCTGCTGGTCTTGCCCATGCTGGCGCTGCGCTTTGCACGGTTTGAAACTGCGGACACCTACGACACGACGATGGAACCTTCGCCGAGTGATGGAGCCCACTATCGATCGCCAGCGGAGTGATGATCAGCCTCTTACACCAACTTTATGAGCGGCGTCTGGCCCGCGAGGTAGGTCGCGGACCGATGCCGGTGTCAATCGGCGTTGGAAAGGGACCCGTGATCGGCACGCAAAAGGGGGTCTGACGCAGATTTGATGAAGCGCTGCCCTACCCGGCACCGATGACACGGGCTTCGAGTAGATTGAGTTTTCCTCGACCGTACATCATGCGTTTCACGAGCTTGAGCTTTGTGATCTGGCCCTCGGTCTGACCATTGGACCAAGCTGAGGTGATTGCGGCGCTGACGGCCGCTTTATCTTTGGCGACGCCGTTAGAGCGTTTCCCGATCAGGTAGCATAGCCGGCTTCTGCGAAGTAGTTTGCGCATTCCCGCGGCGGGAAGCGCGGAAGAAATTGGCCGATCGCATTCCAGAGGGCCTCGCGCGTGCGCGCGGCGGCCTTTCGGATGAGGGCCTTGAGCTTCGAGAAGGACTGCTCGATGGGATTGAGATCGGGGCTATAGGGCGGCAGGTAGAGCAAGCTTGCGCCGCATGCCTCGATGGCCTCGCGCACGCCGGCCACCTTGTGAGAGCTGAGATTATCCATGATGACGACATCGCCGGATGCGAGCGTGGGCGCCAAAAACTGTTCGACATAGGCGCGGAAAGCCTCGCCATTCATCGCACCATCGAGAACAAGTGGCGCCGTCAGCCCAGCGGTGCGCAGTGCCGCCACGAAGGTCGATGTCTTCCAGTGCCCGTGCGGCACGGCGGCAATGAGACGCTTGCCGCGCGGACAGCGCCCGCGCTGTCGGGTCATGTTGGTCGTGGCCCAGGTCTCGTCGATGAAGACGAGCTTGGCCGGGTTCATCGCTGGCTGCCGATCGCGCCAAGCCGCGCGCGCCGCCGCTACGTCAGGCCGGTCCTGCTCTGCGGCGTGGAGCGACTTTTTTTAAGCGTCAGCCTGCGTGCTTTGAGAAATCGGTCAACGGATGAGCGGCCGATGCGGATGCCTTCCTGCGCCAGCGCATCCTGAAGCTCCTCGAGCGTCATCTCCGGGTGCGCCTCGATCAGCGCGCGGACCACCGCCTCATGCTCGGCAAGCGCATAGTCCTTCCATCCGCCCATCTGGCCAGGCTCAACCGAGCCCGTCTCGCTGCCAGCGCTGCATCAGCTTGATGACGCAGCTCGCGCTCACGGCGAAACGCTTGGCTGTCGCATTCCGCGAATCGCCACTCTCAACCGCTTCTACGATCCGCTCCCGCAGGTCCATCGATAAGGGTCGTGCCATCCATGCTGGCCCCCAATCCCCAGCGGCCAGCTTGAATCACATCTGCGGCGGGATGTGAATCTGGAGGCTTCTGTGAGGTCGCGTGGCACAGGAGTTGAGGCTGGGCGAGATCGCGACGTCATTGAAGCCGGATTGAGCGAACCCGCGGGGCGGCGGGTGAGCTATGGAGATTGTGGCTGCGCCGCTTGGTCCGAGGCGCCGATCTAGACGAACCATTCGGTGATCTGGGCGAGCCGAACGAGCGCAGTAATGTCCGCGCCGCGCCGCTGGTTGGTGGAGAATGTGGCCGGTTCAGCTGTGTTGGCGTCGTTGTGGCGTCGTGCGCGATCGACGGTGCATCGGTGGACAAGACGGTGCATGCCGGCGCGCATGGCGGTCGGTGGCAGCAGTCCGGCGCTGTTGTCATGATGGCGGTTCATGAACTGTCGAACCAACGTGATGACGGATGCGGCTCTGGCCGTGGCATCGTAGCGAAGGTGATCATCGTGCCGCCGCAGCAGGGGCAGCGATCGAGTGGGAGCGTGGTGCCCGCTCGGTCGGCTGGTGCTGGCGCCGGGTTCGTGGGCGGAACGTCCAGCAGCTTCCGGCATTGCGCCAGCTTTGCCGCGCGGTGGCCGTTGGCGAGAAGGCCGTAGTGGCGGATGCGGTGAAAGCCGTCTGGCAGGGTGTGGAGCAGAAAGCGGCGGATGAACTCGTGCGCGTGGAGGGTCATGACCTTCGACGCGCCGTGCTGACGATAGTCGCGCCAGCGGAAGCCGACCCGGCCGTCCGCCAGGCTGACCAGGCGGGAGTTGGAGATCGCGACACGGTGCGTGTATCGGCCGAGATAGGCCAGCACTTGCGCGGGTCCGCCGAAGGGCGGCTTGGCATAGACTACCCATTCCACTCGGCGCAGTTCGCGCAGACGGCGGGTGAAGGCGGCGGGCTGCGCCAGTTCGGTGAGATTACCGAAGAAGCCGAGATCGCCGGCTTCGAACGCGGCGCGCAGGTCGTCGAGGAATAGCCGGCGGAAGAGGCGCGAGAGCACGCGAACCGGCAGGAAGAAGCCGGGCCGGCAGGCAACCCATCGTGTGCCGTCGAGCGAGGGGCCGCCACCCGGTACGACGCAATGGACATGCGGATGATGGTGCAGGTTCTGCCCCCAGGTGTGGAGCACGGCGACGAGCCCGATCTCGGCGCCGAGATGCTTCGGATCGGCCGCGATGGTGCAGAGCGTCTCGGCTGCCGCCCGGAACAGGATGGCATAGACCGCTGCCTTGTTCTGGAACGCGATCTCGGCGATGGGCGCCGGCACCGTGAACACGACGTGGAAGTACGGCACCGGCAGCACCTCGGCCTGCCGGGCCGCAAGCCATTCGGCGCGCGCCTGTCCCTGGCACTTCGGGCAATGCCGGTTGCGGCAGGAATTATAGGCGCAGCGGACGAGGCCGCACGATGTGCAGACCTCGCAATGGCCGCCGAGTTCCGCGGTCCGGCACAGCTCGATGGCGCTCATCACGCGGCGCTCGACGCGGCCGAGATGTCCGTCGTGAGCCCGACGATAGGCCTCGCCGTGGCGGCGGAAGATATCCGCCACTTCCAGTCTCTGCGACACAGGTGCCGCCGGATCAGGCGGGCGGCACCACCTCGAGCCTCAGCCGGTCGAGCGGGCTCTCGGTCCGCCGGATCAGCCCGTTCGAGACCCGCGTATAGCGGGCCGTGCTCGACAGATTGCTGTGACCCAGCAGAACTTGGATGATGCGGATATCGGTGCCGCTCTCCAGGAGATGCGTGGCGAAACTGTGCCGCAGCGTATGCACCGTCACCCGCTTGGCCAAGCCGGCCGCCGCGCGCGCCGATCGGCAGGCGGCATGCAGCACCTGGACGTCGATCGGCTTGCTCTCGTCGCGGCCGGGGAAGAGCCAGTCCTTGGGCCGGGCCAGACGCCAGTAGGTGCGTAGAATGCGGAGCAACTGCGTCGACAGCATGACATAGCGGTCCTTGCCGCCTTTGCCCTGTTCGACCCGGATGACCATCCGGCCGCTGTCGATATCGACGACCTTGAGGCCCACGGCCTCGGACGCGCGCAGGCCGGCCGCATAGGCCGTCGTCAGCGCGGCGCGCGTCTTCAGGCTCGGCACCGCTTCGAGAAACCGCACCACTTCGTCGGCGTTCAGCACCACCGGCAGCTTGCGCGGCTCCCGCGCGTATGGAATCCGCTCCGGGATCTCGCCATGCCCCAACGTAACGCCATAGAAGAACCGCAGCGCGCAGACCGTCTGGTTCAATCCCGGCCACGATATGCCGGTCGAAACCAGATGGACCTGGAACGTCCGCACATCCTCCAGACCCAGCCGGTCCGGCGGACGACCAAAATACCGGCTAAACTTCGTCACCGCATGCAGGTAGGATCGTTGCGTCGCCGGCGAAAGATTGCGGACGGTCATGTCCTCGATCATGCGGCGGCGTAGAGGGCTCATCTCAGCCATCGGGTTCTCCTGTCTCTCGGATTGGGCTTCGACAACCGCAATCCTTGCAGACAGGAGACCTCAAACGTAGACGCTACTCCCCACTCCCGCGCCAGCGGGTTCGTTCAATCCCCATTTTGATTCCGCCTACCCGGGAAACGCTCTAATGGCCAATTTCGCGGTGGCGGCCGGCGTCATCGTCCCGCCCTCGCGGAATCGACTTCCGACGTGCTACGCATCAGCGGGCTCAACTGTGACTGCGCCCAATGGAGCGAGTCACCCCATCGATACAATGGTTTCGATCCAAAGCGGCGGAACGGCGGGCCACCGCCTCGGCTCGCCTTCGTCGCCAGCGTCTTGTCGGCAACTGGGAAACCCTTGGCGCGCAACGCGGCACCGGTCTGAGCGCGCGTGAGGAGTGCGTCTAGATTGTCGGGAACTAGGGTTGCCATCGCTTGCTTTGCGAATTGCCCGGCGATGCGGGCGGTTGCGATGGCTCTCTTTCGCACGCCGATTCTCGGCAGTCAAAATTTGCTAATTCGCGGCGAATATTTTTCTCGGCGAATTATTTTGGCGATTTTTTCGGGCGCCCAGGTCCTGGGGCTTCTACTCCTTGCTGTGAGTGGAAGGTGTTGCGGAGGTAGCCTCGGCCACCACGATAGCCGTCGCGCTTTGCCGCCTCCTCCAATCCTTTTTGTGTTGGGTCGCGGCCAGCTGCTTTTTCAGCGGCAATGTATTCCGCGGCGAAATCCGTAGCCTTCTTGGCGGTCATACGGCCTCCCGGCCTTTCACCAAGAACGTGTTTGGTAACCGCTCTAGCCATTTTTCCCCAAAACCTCGGCCGGTCGTAGCCGTGATCTTCGAGCCAGTCGAAGAATGCTTCGCGCGAGACCTGCGCAGGCAACACTGCCACGCGGATAACTTGATAGGCCCGCGTCGGCTCAGCCAAGCCCAGAGCACCCAAGACTTGCCAGTACTTTGCCAACGCCTCGAAAGCCTCCGCACAGTTTGATTCGGTCCATGACTCTGGGATCGGCGCTCGGCAGCGGGACTCGAATTCGCCGAGTTGTTACCCACCCGCCATCGGGCAGGTTGACGGTCATTGGTGGCTCTTCCTCGCCAGGAATGGCGAAAGCAATCTCGTCTCGGTACTGGAACAGATTGCGGAGGAACTCCCAACCGATTCGGCCACCCGTTCGCATCCGTCATCTCGCCCCGCCACCAAGCTCCGACGAGCCGACCCTTGAGCTCTCGCTCGCGCCGCTCTCGGAGTGCCGGGTCCCCCGGCGCGAGCTCAGCGGCCCAGTAGTCGGCGATCTTGCCGATCGCGAGAGTGCGCTCGGAAACTCGGAACATTGCGCGCCTCAGCTGTTGCCCGCAGAACGGTCGCGACGGCAGGCCGGTGCGGTTCCGGCTCTTCGTGCAGGTCACCCTACCCTCGCGAGGTAAGCCTATCGCGTAGTCTGCCACAGCTCCACGACTACGCCGCGGGCTTTGCATTCGCCAATCAGCTCCGCCGTGCGGTTCGCTACAGCATCGGTGGCGGCGAGCAGTACGGCATCGGCGGAATGGACGTAGCGCGACGTGATCGAGCGCCCCTTGTGTCCGACGAGCGCGGCGATCGTCGGTTCTGAGTAGCCGAGATCGCCAGCAAGCGAGGCAAAGGAATGGCGCAGTGTATGCGGAGTGACATCGGCCGGCAGCCCGCCGAGCTTCGCGATGCGCGCCCACAGCTTCGGGAAGCCGGTCATGCGGCCATCGCCGCGCGTAGCAGGAAACATCAGCGTATTATCGCCCGAGCGCGTGAGGCTGCGCAGCACGTCACACACGGCGTGGGAGAGCGGTCGTACGCTGCGGCCGGTCTTGGTATCGGCGAGCGTCGCGGTTCGCCGGGCAAGGTCAACCTCGGACCAGCGTAGCCACAGCGCCTCACCAGAACGCCAGCCGGTAAGGGCGAGGAAGCGAACGGCTGCAATAGCCGCGGGCCAGATTTGCTCATCAGCGGCCTTCTCTAGTGCCGTGCCGAGCGCCTTGTATTCGTCCTCGTTCAGTCTACGCTCGCGCCTGCGATCAGCGAAGCGCGCAACTCCGTGTACGGGATTGTCCGGCCGCATTCCGCGGCGCACGGCATACGTGAAAATCGCGCCGAGCAGGCCGACCGCGCGCGTTGCCGCTGTCTGGCCGCCGCTGACCCGCGCCAAGCCGCGCTTATTTGCTGTCTTCGCACTAACGGCCGTTCGACCTTGGGCTACGTCGTGCAGGAAGCGATCAATATCATCGCGTGTTATGGCAGTTACCGCGAGGCTCCCCAAAAGAGGTTTGATGTGGCGCTCGACGCGGCCTTTGTCGATTGCTAATGTGCTTGGCTTCTTCGTGACGTTGCTCCGTGTCAGCACCCGGCCCGCCTCGGCATCTGCGATATAGAGGTCGCATAGCTCAGCGACGTTCGCGGCTTTGCGCTTCGCCCGCTTCTCGGCAGCTGGATCGGCGCCCTTCACGATCTGGCCGAGCAGTTCCCTTGCCTTCTCGCGTGCCGTATCCGGCGTCCACGGGGCGCCGTGTCGACCGATAGTGTGCCAGCGCTGCCGGCCCTCTTCCGTCCGATATTTGAGAATGTAGGCTATGGCGTTGCCCTTCTGGCGTCTGACGGCGAAGCCCGGCACCGCGGCATCCCAAATGATCTCTCCGAGCCTCAGTGCCCGCACCTCGCGCAGCCCGATCCGCTTACGCTCCGCCATCTTTCCCCACCCCGCACGCTTGGTAGCTATCCAGGCTAGCAACCATATAGCTACCAGCTCAGCGCAAGTGGTAGCAAACACGGGAATTGCTCGGCAACGACTAATCTCGGATTATGCTCGGATTTTCAACGCATGACAAAGCCTGGCAACCGACAGCAACCGTAGGGAACTACCTTGCCAAGGTTGGGGTCGAGGGTTCGAATCCCTTCGCCCGCTCCATAAAATACAGCGAGTTGTTAATCAATTTCAGGGCTTCCGTGCTGGCTTCGCCGTGGGCCCGCAAACACGTGAGCGGCGTTGCGTTGAGACCACGTCGCGGCGTCCTTCGCAACACAAAGAATCCGATGCTACCGAAACGGCCGGGGCGTCTTGTCCATGCGGCAGGGGGTGCCGTGGCGGTCCTGCTGCCCCTCGCCAGACGGGACCGTATTCAAAGCCCGCCCTCGTGCCATGCCGAGGCAGCCTGCGATGGGACATTCGCATCCGAGCGGCGACCTGGCAGCCACGGGCGAATGTTCGAGTGATATTTCGCGCGAGCATTCGGACCTCGCACCGCGGGCATGAGTTTGACGTGCTATTTGACGTCAGGGGTCTGGCGCGCCCGGCCGACGGCTGCGTGCATCGACCTGCTGAGTTTGACCGTCACCAACGGACGCCTCGCCCACCCAGCGGTGCCGTTTGCGCAGCGGCGCATTTCTCTCGGTCCGAGCTCGGGCTTGGTGCGCCTGCCTTGCTCGAAGGACGGTTGCAATTCGGTGGGAGATGCGGCATCAAATTGCAGCCAGTTTCGACTTCGGCGCCTTGCCGCATCCGCCCACCGGGCGTTTCTCCAAGATTCCATGAGGCCGACAACTGCGCGCCCGCGAATCCGCGAGGCGCCGTTATGCTACGACGGAGGCGATGATGGCTACGGGTACCGTAAAGTGGTTCAATGCGCAAAAGGGCTATGGGTTCATCCAGCCCGACAGCGGCGGCAAGGACGTGTTCGTCCATATTTCTGCGGTCGAACGCGCGGGCCTCGGCAGCCTCAATGAGGGCCAGAAGGTGAAGTATGATGTCGCCGCTGATCGTGGCAAGGAATCCGCGGCGAACCTGCAACTCGTCGGTTGAACTTCGCTGCCGCTGAAGCACGCGCCGGCCGTTCGTCGTGGCGGCGGGTCGGCGGTCTTGCGAAGCGCGCTCATGGAACAGCCGGAAGGCGAAGGCGCGGTGTCGGCCGCCCCGCCGGCAGCATGTCAATTCGATCGGCTGCGCCGCGGCTTCTCGGCGTGGCGAAGACAGAAAGTGCGCTGGCCTTGGCTGAATTGAATGTCGCGGATCTTTCGACGGCCCAACGCGAAGTGTGGCAAGCGGAGCAGGACTATTGGGTCCTCACCAAGAACAAGGACGTCGAAGGATTTCTGGCGCTGGCGCATGACCGCGTCGCGCTGTGGCCGGCGACCGCGACGTCACCGATCGACCGCGCCAGGCTGCGCGACACGCAGCGCGCGCGCGGCGAGCGCGAGGCGCTCACCGGCTATGAGCTTACGTTTCATTCGATCCAGGTCTATGGCGACGCGGCGGTTGCCTATTACACCGTCGTCACCACCGGCAACCCGGCCGGCGGAGCGCCCGTGAAGAGCCGCTCGCTCATCACGCACACCTGGGTCAAAGACCGCGGCGCATGGCGGCTCGCGGGCGGCATGTCGCGGCGCGAATAGCGCTCCAATCCGCGAGAGCGACGATCCGGGAACATTGCGGGGCGGCGGCCGCGGGGTACGGGTCGGCGCTCATTCACCGGCTGGCGATGCCCGGAGGCACAGCCTAAGCTGGCGCCACGCTCAAGCGATCGACGGAGCAGGTCATGGCGATGAAGATCGACCCCGGGACCCCGGGCTGGCAGCGGCGCCACGTCGAACTCTACCTCAAGACGGACGGAGCCGAGGGCCACGTCCTTGATTTCGGCCGGCCCGGCGTGGCGGAGGTCAACTGTCTCCTGCTGCAGACCACTGGCCGCAAGAGCCGCACGCCGCAAACGACGCCGCTCATTTATGGCAAGGACGGGGGCGGCTTTGTGGTGGTGGCCTCAAGGGGCGGGGCGCCGGATCATCCTGCGTGGTTCCTCAATCTCCGGGACACGCCCGCGGTCCGGTTTCAGGTGGCGGACAAAAAATACCGCGGCGTGGCGCGCATCACGGCCGGCGCCGAACGCGAGCGCCTGTTCCGCATGATGGCGGGCCTGTTTCCCTCCTACGACGACTACCAGGCCAAGACCGCGCGCGAAATCCCGGTGGTGGTGCTGGAGCCGCAAGGGGACATCGAGCGGCTCTAGTCGGCCGTCAGAAATAGGGGCACCACTGGGTGCCGCAAGCATGACCTGACCGGACTGGATCGCCGGCCGATAGCGGCGAGCCGGGCCGGACATGCGGCGGCGGCTTGGCATCGACACCAAGAACTGGGCCCTCGAAGAGATTTCGAGCGGACGCTATTCTTCCCCGAGGTCGTAAGGTCGAAGGATTGACCATGGCGTCGCACGCGGTCGTCATCGTTGGTGGTGGCCCGGTCGGCATGGTGCTGGCGATGAACCTTGCCGCCTTGGGCGTCCGCTCGGTGATCGTCAATACCGAGTCCAGTTCGCGCTGGCATCCCAAGGGCAACACGCACAACGCCCGGACCATGGAGCATTACCGTCGTCTCGGCATCGCCAAGGCGCTCCGCAAGGTCGGGCTTCCGGCCGACCATCCGACCGACGTCGCCTATTTCACGACCTTGAATGGCTGGGAACTGGCGCGCCATCCCTTGCCGTCGGAGCAGGAGAAGATGGCGCGGCTCGCCGCGGCGGAGCCGACCGACCAGGTTCCGGAGCCGCTCTATCCGCGCCAACCAGATGTATGTCGAGGCGGAACTCTTCCGCCACGTCAAGACGCTTCCGCAGATCGATGCGCGTTATGGCTGGCGCTGCATCGCGATCGCGGAGCAAGGCGCCGGCAAGTTTCACATCACGCTGGAAGAGGTGGCATCCGGCCGCCGGGAGGAGCTGGACCTCGACCTATCTCGTCGGCTGCGACGGCGGGCACAGCATCGTGCGCCGCTGGCTCGGCATCGGCTATCAGGGCGAGCGGCCGACCGAGCAGGCCTATGGCAGCGGCGCCACCTGCTCGACGCATGTGCGGGCCCCCGCGCTCTACGACCGCGTCCTCAAGCAGCACAAGCCGTGCTGGCAGCATTGGGTGGTCAATCCGCGCGTGCGCGGCCTCGTCCAGTCGCTGGATGGGGCCAGCGACTTTCTGTTCAACACCCGCATCAAGACGATCGACGAGCCGCCCGATCCCAACTACATCGCGCGGACATTCCTTGCCTGCGTCGGCGAGGAGGTGCCGTTCTCGTTCCTCGGGCATTTTCCCTGGACAGCGGGCCAGGCCGCGGTGGCCGACCGCTTCGGCCAGGGAAATGTGTGGCTCGCCGGCGACGCGGTGCATCTCTTCACGCCGACCGGCGGATTCGGCATGAACACCGGCATCGACGACGCTGCCAATCTCGGCTGGAAGCTCGCGGCGATGGTGCAGGGCTGGGGCGGGCCGCATCTCCTTGCCAGCTACGCCGCGGAGCGGCGCCCGATCGCATTCCGCAACACCGGCATGGCGAAGCGGTTCTCGGTCGATTTGGGCGCGGCGCCGGTCGAGCCGGAGATGCTCGAGGACACCGCGGCGGGCGCCGCGGCGCGCGCGCGGACCGGCGCGTTCTTCGACGGGTTCGGCGAGGAATTCGCCTCGATCGGCATCCAATTGGGCGCGCGCTATGACGGCTCGCCGATCGTCGTGCCCGACGGCACGGCGCCGCCGCCCGACGATCCGATCCGTTACACGCCGAGCGCCTGCCCCGGCGGCCGCGCACCGCATCTTTTCATGCCGGACCGGAGCTCGCTGTTCGACCATTTCGGGCGCGGCTTCACGCTGTTGCGCTTGCGCGGCGATCACGACGCCGGCGCGCTCGGCGCCGCGGCAAAGGCGCGAAAAATTCCGTTCGCGACATTCGATGTGCCGCTCGCCGAGGGCCGCGAGCTCTACGGCGGCGATTTGGCCCTCATCCGGCCCGACCAGCATGTCGCGTGGCGCGGCGATCATCTCCCGCGCGATTGCGACGCGCTCCTCGCCCGCGTCACCGGGCACGCTGATTAGCACCTCTGCACAGAGTTGACGCGTCGCGCGCGGCTTGGCTATCCGGCCCTGATACCGGTGGGTTGCGGTCCCGTTGGACGGCTTTGGCTGGGACGCGGCCGAATTGCCCGGGTCGAGGGACGGTGCCACACGTTTCAAAAGCAGAGGCCGGATGGATAGTTATCTGATGTCCGGCGCCGGCGGCTCGTGGCCGGAAGCGGCTGGACAGGTTTCGGCGATCAATGAGGGGACGCGGACATTCAACTCGACTCAGGTCTATCCCGTCCTCCACCCGGCTTTCGACCACTTGAAGCCACCTGCAGTAGCCGATCGGGCGCAGACCTCTTTCGCTATCCTCCGCCCAGAAGAGGGCCCCAGAAGCAAGTCGTCCCGACGCCGGTCCCCAATCCGCGGCTCCAACACTTCCTGGCGCGCCGCGGATCGGAGCTCCAAGCGCGGGATCAGGGCACGTAGGCGACGCCGCGGTAGACCGTGCCGTAGGTCGGCCCGTCGATCACCGCGAACTTTTCCTGGCTCACGGCCGAATTCATGGTCGTTGCGTCGAGATCGTCGGTGATCCGCACCACTTCATTCGGATCGGCGCCGTTGTCGCCCGACGGGCTGTTCGTCGCAGTCGTCGCCCACAGAGTCACCGTGTGGCCATGCAGGTCGACCGAACCCGTCAAGTTACGCAGACCCGTGACCGTCACCATTGGGTAATGTCCGTCATAGCCGGTCACGTTGTAGGTGTTGTTGACGAGCCCCTTCTGAAGCACGTAATCGAGCTGCCACGTGCCGTCGACGAGGCTCCATTTCTCAAGACCCGCGTGCGTCGTTGCATCGGTGGTACTGCCCGAGCCCTCGTCCGCGACATAGAGCGTGGTCGCGTTCGCGAAAAACAACCCGAACGGCGTGAAATTTCCGTTGGTTATCTTGGCGAAGTCCGTCGGGAAGCCCGCTGGGATCGTGAGCTTCTGCTGCGCCGCGTTCGCCACAGTCGGCAACGTGTCGACCGAATAGACGGAATCGATGCCGTTACCGCCGCTGCCCTTGGCGACATAGATCGCGCCGCCGAATTCGGCGACGCCGCGGAAATTGTCGTCCTTGCCCGCCTTGTCCAGCTTGCCGCTCACCGTGTCATCCATCAAGGGGTCGACTTCGGCCGAATTGTCGGCGGGGATCGCGACCTTGATGTTTTCGCCGAGGATCGGATTGACGACTTCGAGCCCTGTCGTTTCCGTCACGTCGGGATTCGTAGCATTGCTTGCGCCGAACGTCTTCGCATTGCCGTTGTTAGAGTTGCCTACTGCGTAATAAAGCCCGTTCGAGCCGAGCAGCGCACCCCGGCCATTGTCGCCGCCATAGTCGATCGTCGGCGTGTAAAGGAAATTTCCCCATTGATCCATAGATACGATAGTGCGATGGAATGCGTAACTGTCACCGAAGGCGAAGGTCACCGGGTTGGTCGGATCCTGTCCCGGTACCGCGTCGGAAGCTGACACGTCGATCGCGCCGACGCCCGCGCCGGCATAGCCGACAAAAGTTAAGTGTGGACCATGCTCGTCCGAGAATTCATGGAGCGACAGCTCGGACTTGGACGAGAAGCTCGTGACAACTTGATCCGGCGGCACCTCATGAGCGTGACAGATTTTTCCGTCGGACGAATCCACGTCCAGCACCGTGATTTCCGACGAGACGCCGAAGCTGCCATCGGCACTGTCGTTGTTCCAAACATTGACGTAATCGTTAGGGGCGACGGCCTTGCCGGTTGCCGTGTCGGTGTTGGGCAGAGTCGTTCCGACCACAAGCGAGGCGATGGCGCCCTCCTCGTTGCTGTACGTACTGGCGGTTATAGCCAGTGAATCATGCTCGAGACGGACGTGGTTGTTGTCATCGCGACCGAAGTCGATCGGCCGGTAGAACCGCCCATTGTCGCCCTGACCGTACTGGAAACTGCCGCATTGCCAGTCGTTATCGGCTTGGGCAGGGGATGCCAGGGCCATCAAGCCCAAAGCACCAAGGCTGACGCCGGCGAGCGAGGATGCACGGCGAACGCCACGCTTGTGAATGCAACTAAACATACGGCTTCTCCCCAGGAATGTCTAGTTTTCGGAACCCAGGAAAATAATTTACGATCGCGACAGTATGATGACCGCTACATTGCGGTCCCGTCTCACTGATGTGAAATGAGATGCCCCGAAGATGGGGGTGCACGTCGCCGCGTCGACGTCGGCCGTCTTCAGTCAAACTTCAGGGGTCTGCGACAAGCCGTTCGTGATCGAGGGTCGTCCGCTTGGAGAAAATCGAACCTCCGATTTTGGCACGACCTCGCCGTTCAAACCGGGGCGAATGAACGACAGGTTTCCGCTTCCATCCGCGTGACTAGAGCGGGATTACATCAGGCGGAGTCGATTTGGGATTCCCAACTCGGCGGCATTTGTAATTCAAGATGCCGGCTGGGGGAAGGAGACCAGCATGGATGGCGAAACCCTTATCGATGGATTTGCGCGAACGGGTCATCGCGGCCGTTGAGGCAGATGGCCTGTCGCGACACGAGGCGGCAGCGCGGTTCGGCATCGGGGTGAGCACGGCGATCGCCTGGGTACGGCGCTTCCGAGAAACGGGCAGCGCGGCGCCCGGCCAGATGGGTGGGCACAAGCCGAAGGCGATCCGGGGTGAGCACGAGGCCTGGTTGCGGCAAAGAATTCGAGATCGGGAGTTCACCTTGCGCGGGCTGGTGGCCGAGCTCGCCGCGCGCGGCCTCAAGGCCGATTATGTCGCGGTCTGGAAGTTCGTTCACGCCGAGAAGCTGACTTCAAAAAAAACCGTGTTCGCCAGCGAACAGGATCGTCCCGACGTGGCGCGACGGCGAGCGCAGTGGAAGGCGCGTCAGAGGCGGATTGAGCCGGCCCGCCTGGTCTTCATCGATGAGACCTGGGCCAAGACCAACATGGCGCCGCTCAGGGGCTGGGGCATGCGCGGCCGGCGGCTGCGGGCCAAGGTGCCGCAGGGGCGGTGGAAGACCATGACGTTCCTGGCCGCGCTTCGAAACGATCGCATCGACGCGCCATGGCTACTCGACGGCCCGATCAACGGCGAGAGGTTCCAGAGTCTACATCGAGAAGGTTCTTGTCCCGACCTTGAGACCGGGCGACATCGTCATCGTCGATAATCTCGGCAGCCACAAGGGCCGCGCCGTGCGCCACGCCATCCGCTCGGCCGGCGCCAAGCTCCTCTTCCTGCCGAAATACTCTCCCGACCTGAACCCCATCGAGCAGGTCTTTGCCAAGCTCAAACACCTGTTGCGCAAAGCCGCCGCACGAAACTTCGACGCCGTCACCGCGGCCATCGCACAGCTTCTTGGCAGCTTCACGCCCCAGGAATGCGTAAACTACTTCAGAAACTCAGGCTATGAGCGGGCTTAAAGCAATCTCGCTCTAGCCTCTCTGGCCTGCATTTCCGCTTCGGAGACGTCGCCCCGCTCGGCTGAACGACTGGCATGGGCGCAAAACTGCCGGCCATTCTGTCCAAGAGTAAATAGCCGCTTCACCCTCGACGCCGGACTTCCTGCCACCAGCCGCGGCGGTCGCCGTTGGGTCGAATGCAGCGCGTCGTTGAACCCGTCAGAACCTCTGCGCAAGGGTACTGGGAACCGGGCGCCGCGGCCCGGGCGCGGCCTACTCACACCGCCGCGCGCGCCGCCACGCCGATCGGCAGCTCGACATTGATCTCGAGCACCGAGGCGGTGCCGGTGCGGTCGAGCCGCACTTCGATCGCGTCCTCGTCGGCCTGGACATATTTGCGGACGATGGCGAGAAGGTCGCGCTGCAGCGCCGGCAGGAAGTCGGGGCCGGTGCGGCCGGCGCGCTCGTGGGCGAGAACGATCTGCAGCCGTTCCTTGGCGACGGTGGCACTGGTCGGGCGCCGCGGGAGCAGGAACTCGAAAAGCCGCATCATGCCCTGCCGAAGATGGTGCGGATGAAGCCGCGGCGTTCGGGCCGGGCGAAGCGAAGCTCGCGCTGCTCGCCGAGGAACCGCGCAACCGCGTCCTCGTAGTCGCGGCCGGCGGGGCTGGCCGCATCGAGGATGACCGGCATGCCGGTGTTGGAGGCGCGCAGCACCGATTCCGATTCGGGGATGATGCCCAGGATCGGCACCGACAGGATCTCCTTCACGTCCTCGATCGACAGCATCTCGCCGCGCCGCACCCGCTCGGGCGAATAGCGCGTCAGCAGGAGATGCACGCCGACCGGCTCCTCCTTGCGCTCGGCGCGGCGCGACTTCGCGGCGAGGATGCCGATGATGCGGTCGCTGTCGCGCACCGATGAGACTTCGGGATTGGTGACGATGACCGCCTGATCGGCGTGATAGAGCGCGGTGAGCGCGCCATGCTCGATGCCGGCGGGGCTGTCGCAGATGATATACTCGAATTCCTTGCGCAGCTCGTCCATCACCCGGTCGACCCCTTCGCGCCGGAGCGCGTCCTTGTCGCGCGTCTGCGAGGTCGGGAAGACATAGAGCTTGTCGATGCGCTTGTCGCGGATGAGCGCCTGGTTGAGCTTGGCGTCGCCGTTGATGACGTTGATGAAGTCATAGACGACGCGGCGCTCGCACCCCATCACCAGGTCGAGATTGCGCAGGCCGACATCGAAATCGATCACCACCGTCTTGTGCCCGCGGAGCGCGAGCCCGGTCGCCATGGCCGCCGAGGTCGTCGTCTTGCCGACGCCGCCCTTGCCGGAGGTTACCACGATCACAGTTGCCAAGGGTCTCTCCTTACTCATGGTCTTCAGGCGTTGCCGGGGCCGAAATTCCAGCCCGGCGTGATGCGCAGACGATCCTCGATCAGCGCCACCTGCACCGGCTGCTTCAGGTGCTCGGGCGCGATCGCTTCGCTGACGAGATAGCGCCCGGCGATGGCGACGAGTTCGGCTTCGAGTTGCTGCACGAAGATGCGGGCCGAGACGTCGCCCTTGGCGCCGGCGATGGCGCGGCCCCTGAGCGTGCCATAGACATGGACATGCCCGTCGGCGATGAGTTCGGCCCCGGCGCTCACCGGCGCGACCACGACGAGGTCGCCGTTCTTGGCGTAGATCTGCGTGCCGGAGCGCACCGGCTGGGTGACGAGTTGGGTGGGATTGGCGGGCTCGGGCGCCGGCGCGGCGCTGCGCCGCCCGCCGCCGCCGGCCGCGGGAAAGCGCGCGAGGTCGGCGGCCGCGGCGGCGCGCTGCTGCACGGCGGTCGCGTTCTGCACCCCGACCGCGACCAGATGATGCTGCCGCAGCGTGTCCTTGAGCGCGGCGAAATCCTCGACCGCGGTGCAGCCGATGCAGTCCCGGAGATCGAGCACCACGGGCGCGTCGGTGAAAAACCCGGGGCTATTCCTCACCCGCTCGTCGAGCGAGGCCGGGAGCGCGGGGTCGTAAGGATCGCCGATTCCAATCACCATGGCGGTGAAGATGCCGCCTTCGACGCGATTGACCGTCATATCGAGAGGCATCCCCGAGCGCGCCGTGGCAAACCATCTCGCCCCCGCGCGGGGCGACAAGAGACCGCAGCACTTTACACGGCACGCGTGGTGAATCAAACATGGGACGCGATGGTCGGCGCAAATGAAGCCGTCCCCGGCGCGCTGCCCGCGCGACGCCTTCCGCTGCGCCGCATCCGCGCCGATTCGCGCGTCGGCGAAGGCCTGATCCGGCACCGCCGCGCCGCGCCCCGCCGGCGATTCGCGACGACTCGCAGGACCTCGCCGCGGCCACCCCAGGAGGGCGAAATCGCGCGCCCGCTAATCGCCCATCCGCGTCAGCACGTCGATGAGCGCCTGCGAGGGCTTGATGAAGCGCCACGCCGTCTCTCGGGTGCGCGCGTCGCGGCGCACGAGCTCGGCCGCGAATTTGTAGCGCCCGTCGAAGCTCCCCACCGTCAGGACGCCCTCGATGCGCGCGCCGACGGGGACGCGGGGATGGCGGTCCGCCACCAGCACGCCGTCCTGCGACCAGTTGAGAGCGATGTGATCGGCGCCGAGAAAGGTGAGCTTGACCACGGTCGAGGTGTGGCGCGGGCGGCCCCGCCGCTCGCCCGCCAAGGGCGATTCGTGAACGCCGGGCTTCAACGGCGAGACATTGTCCGATGCGCGTCGCGAATTCATTTTACGCCTTCGAATACGGGTTCGCTCAGGCCGCGGACGACAGCGCCGCGGCGCGAACACCCAGTTGCACGGCCTGCATCCAATAGCGCTCGAGCCGCTTCAGCGTCTTGGTCGCGCCGACCAGCTCGTCCGGCTTCATCGTCTCGTGCTGCAGAAGCGCGAAGTGGCGATCGTGCATCGCCGCGATCTTGGCGCTGAGCGCCGCGCCCTTTTCGGAAAGGCGCACCCGCGTCGAACGGCGGTCATGCATCGAGCGCTCCTGCAGGACATAGCCCATCGCGACCATGCCCTTGAGGTTGTAGGAGATGTTGGAGCCGAGATAGCAGCCGCGATACATCAGCTCGCCGATCGTCATCTCGGCGTCGCCGAGCCGGAACAGGATCATCGCCTGCACGTTGTTGATGTCGCGCACGCCGAGCTGATCGAGCTCGACCTTGACGACCTCGAGGAAGCGGCGATGCATGCTTTCGATGATGCCGATCACGTCACGATATGCATTGAGCACGAGGGCCTCCATTCCGCAGTTCGCGTCCCGATCGACGGCTAGAGCGTAAGCGCGCCGCCGAAGATCGCGGCGATCCGCGCCGGATCGTCGCGAAAGCGCACGCCGACATGGCCGTCATCGCTCCACACGATTTCGGCCTCGATCATGCCGACGCGCGTTATCGACAATTTTATCCAATCGCCCGCGGTGAACGCCCCGTCCGCCGCGATTTTGGCGCCGCCGAGCGACAGATTGAGCACGGCGCAGGCGATCATGCGGGCATCGCCCGTTTCGATCTTGCCTTGCCAGACCACGGGCTTGCGCTTGTAGCGGCGGCGCTCGGACTTCGCTGCCGGGGTGGCACTGCGCTCCAATGATGTCTGCCTCGCGTCCATGCCCCGTCCCGTCGCGATGATCGGCTCGGCGCGGAACCCTACAGACTTTTTGTTGACTGGCTCTTACGAAACCACGGCATTTGAGGCGCAATCGCCGCGCATTCTCGCGCGCGTCACCGCTTGCGCCGCACCAGGACATAGAGCGCGCCGCCGCCGCCATGCTGCGGCTGCGCCTCGCTCACCGCGAGAATGACGGCACGGCACGCCGGCTCGGCGAGCCAGCGCGGCACCGCCCGGCGCAGCACGCCGCCGCCGTCCTCGCGCGTGCCCTTGCCGGTGACGATCAGGACTGCGCGCCGTCCCGCCTCGTGCATGCGCAGGATGAAGCGCGTCAGCGCGCGATGGGCCTCGTCCTGGGTCATTCCGTGAAGATCGAGCCGCGCCTCGATCGGCATCGCGCCGCGGCGGAAGCGCAGCGCGCTGCGCCGGTCGAGTCCGGCATCCGGCAGAGCCGGGGACGGCGGCGGCGGCGGTGCGGGACCACCGCCTGCGGCACGGCGCGGCGGCGCAGCGGGTGCCGCGGCGGGCATGGGCGGGACGGCCGGTGCCGCGCGCTGATCCGACGCGTGCGTCCGACGGCGCACGTCGCGCATCGCCGCGCGCCACAGCGCGCTTTCTTCAGCGCTCGGCCGCCGCGCCACCATCTTCGGTCTCGACCAGCACGATGTGCAGCCGCCGCGGGCCATGCGCGCCGAGCTCGAGCCGCTGCGCGATGTCGCCGGTGCGCGACGGCCCGGTAACGAGATTGACCGTGCGCGGCATCGCGAGCCCGTCGGCATCGGCGCGCGCCGCGCGCAGCCGGTCCCAGGCGTCCTCATAGGCGCCGACGATCTGCGCCGCGGTCAGCACGACGATATGCGTCTCCGGCAGGAAATTGTTGCTGGTCGGGCTGTCCGGCCCGGAGATCAGCATCAGCGTCCCGGTTTCCGCGATGCCGGCGAAGGCGGCGGTCACGCCGACGGCGTCGTCCGCCGCCGCGACGCCGCGGCGGATCGCCAGCATCGGGACGCTCGGCCACGGCAAGCGATCGAGCCGCGGGTCGGGCGTCATCACCACGCGCGCGGGAAGATTGTGCGCGGCGAGGTACTGCGCCACCGCCGCCGGCACGTCCGCCGCCTGCGCCACGCGCGCCACCGTCGCGGCGGCGGCGGCGGCCAGCGCCGCGAAAAGTGCTGCGAGCTGCGCCCGGTCGAGACCCTGCGCCCGCGCCGGCACGAGATGGCGCGGATGCGCCGCGAGACGCGCCGCCAGCGCCGCGTCCGTCGCGCCGGCAGCGGGGCCGAGCGCGGCGCGGATGCGGCCCAGAATCGCGTCGCGCGCGGCGCTCATGCGCGACCCTTCTGCCGTTCGGCCCAGAGGCTCATGAAGCTGCGCCCCGCCGGCGCCGGCAGGTCGCGCTTGTCGGTCCAGCCGGCGGCCAAGGGCAGCGCGCGGAACCGGCCGCGGCTGCGCCCGCACACGCCCAGCACGCGCGCCGCCGCCGCCGCCAGCGGCCGGTAGAGCGCCGGCCGGCGCGCCAGAAACGCCCAGGCGGCGAGTCCCCAGCGCTGCGTCGCCGGCGGCAGCCGCGCCGCGAACGCGCGTTCGCGCCAATGCCGCATCAGCCGCGGCAGCGGGATCTTGACCGGGCAAACGCTTTCGCACCGGCCGCAGAAGGTGGAGGCTTCGGGCAGCGCGGCGGCCTCGCTCACGCCGAGCAGCGCCGGCGTCAGCACCGCGCCCATCGGCCCGGGATAGACCCAGCCATAGGCGTGCCCGCCCACCGCGCCATAGACCGGACAATGATTGAGGCACGCGGCGCAGCGGATGCAGCGCAGCATGTCCTGAAACGCCGAGCCGATGAGCGCGCTGCGGCCGTTATCGACGAGCACGACGTGATAGGCAGCAGGCCCGTCGGGATCCCCGTCGCGCCGCTTGCCGGTCGAGATCGTGGTGTAGGTGGAAAATTCCTGCCCCGTCGCCGAGCGCGCCAGCAGCCGCAGCAGCAGCGTCGCGTCCTCGAGCGTCGGGACGACCTTCTCGATCGAGGCGAGAACGATATGCACCTTGGGCAGCGTCTGGGTCAGGTCGCCATTGCCCTCGTTGGTCACGATGATGCTCGAACCGGTCTCGGCGACGAGGAAATTGGCGCCGGTGATGCCGACATCGGCGGCGAGGAATTTTTCCCGCAATAGCGCGCGCGCTTCGTCGAGCATCTGGCGCGGCTCGTCGAGCGGCCGCGCCGGATCGAGGCCGGTGTGCGTCGCGCGAAAGCTCGCCGCGACCTGCTCCTTGGCGAGATGCACAGCGGGCGCGACGATGTGGCTCGGCGGCTCGTGGCGGATCTGGATGATGTATTCGCCGAGATCGGTTTCGACCGGCACGATGCCGTTTGCCTCGAGCGCCTCGTTGATGGCGATCTCCTCGCCCACCATCGTCTTGCCCTTGGTCACGGTGCGGGCGCCGGCATCGCGGCAGATCGCCAGCACCGCCACGCGCGCCTCGGCGGCGGTCCGGCACCAATGCACCACGCCGCCCGCGCGCTCGACATTGCGCTCGAACGTCTCGAGGTAGAAATCGAGATGCCCCAGCACCTCGTCCTTGAGCGCCTTCGCCGCCTCGCGCAGCGCCTCGAACTCGGGCAGGCGCGCCACCGCCTCGGCGCGGCGCGCCGCGAAGCCCTCGCGCATCATGAAGCCCAGGGCGCCTTGCAGCGTCGCGTCGCCGAGCGCACGGTGCGCGTTCGCCTTGAAATCGCGGCTCGAGGGCTGCATCAGTCCCGCTCCGTCCGGCCGATCGGCGGCGCGTCGGTCATGCCGGCGAGCACCTCGGCGACATGGCGCACCCGCGTCGCATGGCCGCGCCGCGTCAGCTTGCCGGCCATGTTGAGCAGACAGCCCATGTCGCCCGCAAGCAGCGTGTCGGCACCGGTGGCGACGATGTCGGCGATCTTGTCGCTCACCATGCGATCGGAGATGTCGGGATACTTGACGCAGAACGTGCCGCCGAAGCCGCAACAGGTCTCGGGCGCCGCCATTTCCTTGAGCGTCAGCCCGGCCACCTGCGCGAGCAGGCGCCGCGGCTGCGCCTTCACGCCGAGCTCGCGCAGGCCGGAGCAGGCGTCGTGATAGGTCGCGATGCCGTCATAGCGCACCGCGACGCGCTCGAGCGGCATCACGTCGGCGAGAAACGCGATGAGCTCGAAGGTCTTGGCCGCCAGCGCCTGGGCCCGTCCGGCCAGCGCCGGATCATCGGCGAGAAGCAGCGGAAAATGCTCCTTCAGCATGCCGCCGCACGAGCCCGACGGCACCACCACGAAGTCATAGGGCTCGAAAACGGCGATCACCTGACGCGCGATCGCCGCCGCGTCGGCGCGGTCGCCGGAATTATAGGCGGGCTGGCCGCAGCAGGTCTGCGCCGCCGGCACCTCGACCGTACAGCCCGCCTGTTCGAGCAGCTTCACCGCGGCGAAGCCGACCGCCGGCCGGAACAGATCGACGAGGCAGGTGACGAAAGAGTCCAACGCGGACCGGACGATCTGGCATCGGCTTCCCGATAGTGCGGCACCGCCGCAGAATGGGCCGCGGCGCGCGCCAAAGGCAAGCCCGGCGCCGTCCCGCCGGCCTGGCTGCAGGCGCCAAGCGCGACGATAAGGGCGGCCGTGGTGACGCGCTTGCCCATCCCCTCGTCTCTGGTCGCGATCGCGCCGATGCCTAGCGCAATTGCGCCGCAACCTTAGGCATCGGTACGACCGGTTTTGGCAACAGCAGGTAGTATCCGCCCAGCGCCCGCATATTGCCCGCCGCCGCTTCCGCCGCCGGCCCGGCGCCCCAGTAGAGATCGCCGCGCACCGGCCCGCGAATGGCGCCGCCGCGGTCCTGCGCCACCACCAGCCGCCGCAATTCCTTGCCGTCCTGCGCCAGATCCAGCCACATCGGCGCGCCCAGCGGCAGAAAGGTCGGATCGACCGCAAGGCTGCGCCCGGCGGTCAGCACCACGCCTTCGGCGCCGACCGGTCCATCGCCTTTGAGCGCGCGGAAGAACACGTAAGACGGGTTCTGGTCCATCAGCGCCGCGCCTTGCGCCGGATGCGCCGCGATCCAGCGGCGAATCGCGGCGAGGGTCACCGCGTCCTTGGCCAGCGCGCCGCGTTCCACCAGCAAGCGCCCGATCGCCACATAGGGCCAGCCGTTCTGCCCGTCATAGCCGACCTGCACCGCCGAGCCATCGGGCAGGACGACCCGGCCCGATCCCTGGATGCCGAGAAAGAATGCATCGACCGGACTCGTCACCCACAGCAAGGCGAGATGGAAACGGTCGAGCGCGCCGTGCTCGATCGCCGCGCGGCGGTCATAGGGACGCAGCCGTCCGGCGACGACGCGGCCGGCCGTGCGCTCGCCGCGCCAGGCCGGACGGAAAAGGCCGAGATCCACCGTGACGAGATCGGGCGGGCGGCGCAGCAAGGGCGTGGTATAGGGCCCGCCCTCGGTCCGCGCGCCGCGCAGCTCGGGCTGGTAGTAGCCGGTGAAGAGCCCCTGCGGGTCGCCGTTATTGCCGACGCGCCACGGCGTGAACGAAGTCTCGAGAAAGCGCCGCACCGCATCGTCGCCGGCCGCGCTCATCCGCGCCACGCCGGCACAGGGCGCGCGCCAGTCCGCCGTCGTGCCGGCGATCCCGTCCGGCCCGACCGGCGCTCCATTCGCGCGCGCGACCAGCACGGCGCAGGATTTTCGCAAGGCGGGAAGCGCCGCCGCAACGGCGTCCGTGCGCCAGCCGGCGAGATCGGCGAAGCGCGCCGGCGCGAGCGTCACGTGCGGCGGGGCCGGCGGGCGCGGCGCGCAGGCGGCAAGGGCAAAGGCTAAGGCGACAAGAAGCCGGCCGGCTGCGCGCGTCACGGGCTCTGCGTGGCGACCAGCGTCCAGTTGGGATCGCGCGACCGCACCGGCCGGGCGAAAGTCCAGGAATCGATATGCTCCTCGACACGCTCGGGATCGCCATCGACCACGTGTCCGTCGGTGGCGCGGGTGACATTGGTCTGGTCGGAGACGAACTTGACGGTGACGAGCGCAGTACCGCCCTGGAGCGAGGCCTCGACGATGTCCGCGGACTTCATCGCGACGAGCGTCGATTGCAACGCCTCCTTGGCGGCCTTGCGCGCCGCGATCGCCTCGGCGAAACGGTCGAACACGTCCTTGCTCAAGAGCGGTTTCAACGCGGCGGCGTCGCCCGCGGCATAGGCGTTGATCACGATCTGGAACGCGCCGCGCGCGCCATCGACGAAGCTCGCCTCGGCGAAGCTCGGATCGACGGCCTTGATTGCGGCGATGCCGTTGGGCGCGGCGCCGGCGGCGATGGCAAGCGGTGCCGCTGCCGGCACCGGTGCCGGCGGCGCCGACCACCGGGCGCAGGAGGTCGCGCCGCTGCTCGAGTCCGGTGCGCCGCCCGAGCACGCTGCGCAGGCGCAGCACGAGAAAGCCGGCGATCGCCGCGAAAATCAGGATCTCGAGAAGCTGAAAGCCGTCATCCATCACAACCCGGCCTTGCCGCCGCGCGGAAACCTCAAACTATCTAGATAGGCACTCGCACCGGCCACGGCAAGCGATGCGCTCCGCCCGCCGCGCCGCGCGGGCCAAGGCCGGCGTTGTGCCCCGGCGCGATCCATGCTAGCCAGCGCGCCTTCGCACAGGGAGCGCAGCATGGCGGCAGCCGACATCCCTTCCGCGGCACCGGCGGGCGACGGCCTCGCCCAGGGGCCGCGCGAGGTCGTTATCAACGCCCAATACATCAAGGACTTGTCGTTCGAGAACCCGCGCGCGCCGCAGAGCCTGATGCAGCCGCAGCAACAGCCCGAGGTCCAGGTCGGCGTCGACGTCAAGGCGCAGAACATCGCGCCCGGGTTCTTCGAGGTGCAGCTCACGATCCACGCCGAGGCGAAGGCCAACAACGAGCGGGTCTTCCTGGTCGAGCTGGTCTATGGCGCGGTGGCGTCGGCCGGCAACATTGCCGAGCCGGACATGGCGCGCGCGCTCCTGGTCGATGCGCCGCGCCTCATGTTCCCGTTCGCCCGCGCCATCATCGCCACGGCGACCCGCGACGGCGGATTCCTGCCGCTGATGCTGCAGACGATCGACTTCGCCCAGATCCTTCAGCAGCAGGCGCAGCGCGCAGCGGCCCCCGGCGGCGCCGTCGCCTGAACCCGAGGCCGCGCCGCGCCATCACCCATCCGCGCGCCACAGGGGCTGCTTGAGCTTAGCCAGGAACGCCTCATGCGCGGCAAGCTCGTCCGGCGGCGGTGCATGCGGGCGCGCCGGCCGTGCCGGGCGGTCGATGGCGGAACGCCGCGCCTCCGCGCCGTCCATGGCGGCGAGATCGAGACCCGGCTGGCGGCCGCCCACGAGCTCGAGATAGACCGCCGCCAGCAGCTCGCAATCGAGCTTGGCGGCGTGCTTGTCGCGGGCGGAAATGTCGATCGCAAAGCGCCGGCACAACGCATCGAGGCTGGCCGACGCGCCGGGAAACCGCCGCTTGGCCAGCGCGAGCGTGTCGACGACCGCGCTGGCGATGGGCGGGCGCGCCAGCCGCTTCAGCTCGGCATTGAGAAAGCCCAGATCGAATTCGGCGTTGTGGATGACGAGAGGCGCGCCGGCGATGAACGCCATGAGCTCGTCCGCCTTTGCCGCAAAGGGCGGGTGCTGCGCCAGGAAGGCGTCGCTTAGTCCGTGAATCGCTGCCGCCTCGGCCGTCACCTCGCGCTCGGGATTGACGTAGCAATGGAAATACTGCCCGGTCGGCAGATGGTTCATCAGCTCGACGCAGGCGATCTCGACGACCCGGTGCCCCTCGCCGGGATCGAGGCCGGTGGTTTCGGTATCGAGGACGATCTCGCGCATGACGCGGCCAGTGTGCGCCGCGCCGTCGTGTCCGCGCAAGCGGCGATCGCTAGATCAGCCAGGCACCGGCCGAACGCGCGATGAAGACCAGGCCGAGCACGCCGAACACCAGCGCGGCGACGTAGTTCATCGCCCGGATCGGCAGCCGCCCCGACAGCGCGTCGCCGAGGAACACGGCCGGAATATTGGCGATCAGCATGCCGGCGGTCGAGCCGGCAACCACGGCAACGAGGTTCGGATAGGCGGCGGCGAGCGCCAGCGTGGCGATCTGGGTCTTGTCTCCGATCTCGACCACGAAGAACGACACGAGCGTGGCCGCAAACGCGCTGCGGCGCTTGATCTCGGGATTGCCTTTGAAGGTATCGGCCCGCAACACCCATACCGCCATCGCCACCATGCTGGCGCCGACGGCGGCGTCGAGCAGCCGCGGCGTCAGCACCCGGCCGAACCACGCGCCGAGCGCGCCCGCCACCGTATGATTGGCGACGGTCGCGCAGAAGATTCCGGCGATGATCGCCCATGGCCGGCGGTAATGCGCCGCCAGTGCCAAGGACAGCAATTGCGTGCGGTCGCCGATCTCGGCAATGGCGATCGTCGTGATGGCGACGAGAAAGGCATGCACCAGGGCGGCACCGGCCCGAGGGTGGAGACCACGGCCGACCGTTCCGCTCGGACCCGGAGCGATCGAACCGCTGGTCTCGCCATGCCCGCAATGGCCCCGTGCACCATGGCGCTAGCGCCAAGCATGTTGATGCACGGCCCGGTCGCGCCCGGGCGGCTACTCCCCAATCGTGCCGCTTTTTAGCACGCGTGCGGGCTCCGCGTCACCGCCGTTTCGCCGAGCGCCCGCACCGCGCGGCGCAAGCGCCGCCACGTCACCCCGCGGCCGAGCCCGCTCGGCACCAGGAAATCGGCGCGCCGGCGTTTTTCGCGCTCGCTCGTCTGCTGACGGCGCAGGAAGGCGAGGCGCGCCGGG
Organism: uncultured Alphaproteobacteria bacterium; assembly: GCA_963721625.1. Lineage (GTDB taxonomy): Bacteria > Pseudomonadota > Alphaproteobacteria > ATCC43930 > CGMCC-115725 > DATJLY01. The sequence continues at coordinate 289,134 of CAVRKF010000008.1, read as the reverse complement.
CTCATGCCGGGCCGCGCCAGGACGCGCGCGCGCTGCAGGAAGGCCGGCGCCCACACTACCACCACCGCATCGCAGCGCCGCTCGCCACCGGTCTCGTAGAGCAACGGCACGTCGAGCACGACGCGCTGCTGTCGCCGCGCCCGCGCCTGCGCCACGAACCGCCGCTCCGCCGCCTCGACCCGGGGATGGAGGATCGCCTCGAGCCGGGCAAGCGCGGCGCGGTCGCCGAAGACACGCGCGCCAAGCGCGGCGCGGTCGATGCCGCCGCCGCGGGCGACGCCGGGAAACGCCGCCGCCACCGCCGCCACCGCCGCGCCGCCGGGCGCCAGCAGCCGATGCACGGCGCGGTCGGCGTCGAACACCGCCACGCCCATGCGCCGCAGCAGCGCCGCCGCGGTGCTCTTGCCCATCCCGACCGAGCCGGTAAGCCCGAGGATCTTCATCACGCCGGCAGCGTCGCCATCACCGCGCGCCGCAGCGCCGGCGTCACCGCGGGCATCACCCCGAACCAGGCCGCGAAGCCGGGCCGCCCCTGATGGAGCAGCATGTCGAGCCCATCGACCGCGGCATTGCCGCGCGCCCGCGCGGCCGCGAGCAGCGCCGTCTCGAGCGGCACATAGACGATGTCGTCGACCACCGCATCGCGCGGCAGGGCGTCGAGCGGCAGGTCGAGCGCCGGCTGGCCCGCCATGCCGAGACTGGTGGCATTGACGAGGAGGCGCGCGCCCGCGAGCGACGCGGCGCGATCGTCCCAGGCGATGCCGCGCACCGGGCCGCCCAGCGCGCGCGCCAGTTCCACGGCCCGCGCCGGCGTGCGATTGACGAGCCGGATCTCCGGCGCGCCGTCATCGACCAGCGCCGCCACGACCGCGCGCGCCGCGCCGCCGGCACCGATCACCACCGCGGGCCCCGCCGCCGCGCTCCATCCCGGCACCGCCGCGCGCAGACTCTCGAGAAACCCGAACCCGTCGCTGTTGCGCCCGAGCAGCCGGCCCGCGGCATCGACCACGACGGTATTGACCGCCCCGGCGCGGCGCGCCGAGACATCGGCCTCATCGACCGCCGCGAGCGCCGCTTCCTTGTGCGGGATGGTGACATTGCAGCCGGCGAAACCCAGGAGCGGCAGGGCCTGGAGCGCGCGCGGCAAATCCGCCGGCCGCACCGCCAGCGGCACATAGGCGCCGTCGATGCCGTGCTCGCCGAGCCAGAAGCCGTGCAGCGCCGGCGAGCGCGAATGGGCGACGGGCCAGCCCATCACGCCGGCAAGCGTGGCCGCGCCGGAGAGCGTCACGGCAGCAGCGCGCCGTCGCGGCGCAGGAAGTCAAGAAGCGGCAAGAGCGGCAGGCCGAGAATGGTGAAATAATCGCCCTCGATCCGCTCGAACAGCTGCGCGCCCAGCCCTTCGAGCGCATAGCCCCCGACCGAGCCGCACAGGCGCGCGCCCATGGCCGCAATATAGCCGTCGAGAAAAGCATCGCTGAAGCGCCGCATGACCAGCCGCGCGCGTTCCACAAGCTGCCACTGCACGACGCCGTCGCGCATCACCGCCACGGCCGCGTTGAGGGCGTGCGTTCGGCCCCGCAGAAACGCCAATTGCCGGCGGGCCTCGGCCGTGTCGCGGGGCTTATCGAGCCAGGTGCCGTCGCAATCGAGCGTCTGATCGGCACCGATGACGCGCACGCCCGGATGGCGGCGGCTGACCGGCGCCGCCTTCGCCTCGGCGAGCGCCCCGGCGCAGCGTTCCGCGCTATCGCCGTTGCGCCGGCACATGACCTTGATCGCATCCTCGTCGATCGCGGCCGGATCAACCACGACGGCGAGCCCCGCCGCCGCAAGGAGATCCCGCCGCGCGCGGCTGGAAGATGCGAGAACGACCGGCTCGCGGAGGCCGATGCTCATGCGCCGCCGCCTTGCCGGCGCGTCAGGAGCTTGAGGATCGCCGCGGCCGTTTCTTCGATCGACCGCCGTGTGACATCGATCACCGGCCAGTGATGCTGGGTGAACACGCGCCGGGCATAGAGCACTTCCTCGCGCACCGCGGTGAGATCGGTGTAGTCGGTGCGCTGCTCGTGCTGGTGCTGCACGCTGAGCCGGTTCTGGCGCACCTGGATCAGCCGCTCGGGATCGTTGGTGAGGGCCACGATCAGCGGCCGCGTTACCGCGAACAGCTCGGGCGGCAGCGCCACGCCCGGCACGATCGGCACGTTGGCTGCCTTGATGCCGCGATTGGCGAGATACATGCAGGTTGGCGTCTTGGATGTGCGCGACACCCCCACCAGGATAACGTCGGCCTCGTTGAGGCCCCAGACCGACTGGCCGTCGTCATGGTTGAGGGCGAAGGTCATGGCGTCGATGCGCTGAAAATAGAGATTGTCGAGCAGATGCTGCTGGCCCGGCAGGCCGCGGCTCTTGCTGCCGAGATAGGAGGCCAGCGCGCCGATCACCGGATCGAGCACGGGAATGGCCGGTACCTGGAGCTTGCGGCAGCCATCGACCAGGGGCGGCCGCAGATTCTCGTTGACGAGCGTGTAGAGAACGACGCCGGGATTGACGGACACGCCATGGACGACCCGCTCGATCTGGCTCTTGGTGCGGACCATCGACCAGATATGCTCGATCGCCTCGGCGCCTTCGAACTGCACGAGACAGGCGCGCGCCACCGCGTGGACGGTGTCGCCGGTGGAATCGGAGACGAGATGAAGGTGAAATCCAGTCACCGCCGTCCCTCCTGGGGATAAGTCGCTGTCAACTGCCCGCCACCCTGGTCCGCGCCGAGCGCTCCCCGATAACCGCGAGATTGCACCGACACTTGTCCCATGGGGACAAGATTCGCCATGGCGACGACGTCCTGGGGACATCGCCGTGCACGGCGCAGATCATCCCCGGTTTTCACCCGGCCGCCCGACGCGGTGATCCCGCCGCGACCATTGCAACGCGCGCCTTTTGCCACGCCCTATCCCCGATCTTCATCTACTCTTCACCCCGTTATCACCCGGTCCTTGGCGGCATGCCTGGACCGGGGGATCAATCGGGCCGTGCCAATAATCCCCAGCATCCGCCGCATCCACTACTACCACTACCTTTTGATTCTATAAGAGAAGAGGTAAGAGCACGACATGAAACAACGGGACAAGTCCGAGGCAGCGCCGCCGGCCAAACCGCTGCTTCGGGCGCTTGGCGGGGCGGTGACGGAGCGGCCGCCGTTCTGGCTGATGCGCCAGGCGGGGCGGTATCTGCCGGAATACCGAGCCATGCGCCAGGAGGTCGGCAGTTTCCTCGATCTATGTTCTCGCCGGCGCGGGCGGCCGAGGTGACGCTGCAGCCGGTGCGGCGGTTCGGCATGGATGCGGCCATCCTGTTCTCGGACATCCTGGTGGTGCCGCATGCGCTGGGCCGTGCCGTCGCCTTTCGTGCGGGCGAAGGTCCGGTGCTCGAGCCGTTGCGCAGTCGCGCGGCGGCCGAGGCGCTGAACGGTGCCGGTGTGGTCGAGCGCCTCGCGCCGGTTTATGAGACGGTCGAGCGCGTTGCGGCGGCGCTGCCGGCGGATACGGCGCTGATTGGGTTCGCTGGGTCGCCGTGGACGGTCGCGACCTACATGGTCGAAGGCGGCAGCAGTCGCGATTTCGCTGCGGTGAAGCGTTGGGCCTTTGCCGATCGCGACGGCTTCGAGGTGCTGATCGATCGTCTTGTGACGGCGACGATCGATCATCTCTCGGCCCAGATCGCGGCCGGCGCGGAAGCGGTGCAGCTCTTCGACAGTTGGGCTGGCGTGCTGCCCGAAAGCGCTTTCCGCCGCCATGTCATTGCGCCGACGCGGACGATCGTCACGGCACTTCATGCGCGCCACCCTGGCGTGAAGGTGATCGGCTTTCCGCGCGGCGCCGGGCTCATGTACCCCGCCTATGTGACCGAGACCGGGGTCGATGCGATCGGGCTCGACAGCACGGTGCCGTGCAGCGTGGCCCGCGCCACGCTGCAGCATCTCGCAACGGTGCAGGGCAATCTCGATCCGCTCTTGCTGCTCGTCGGCGGCGCGGCAATGGCAGCGGCGGTGGCGGCGATCCGCGCCGATCTTGGCGGCGGCCCGTTTGTCTTCAATCTTGGCCATGGCGTCGTGCCGGAAACGCCGGTCGAGCATGTCGCGCGCCTTGCCGAGATGCTGCGCCGCCCCGCATGAGCCGCACCGCGGTCGTCCTGTTCAGCCTTGGTGGCCCGTCTTCGCGTGAGACGGTCGAGCCGTTCCTGTTCAAGCTCTTTTCCGATCCCGCGATCATCGCTCTGCCCAACCCGCTGCGCTGGCTCGTGGCGCGGCTCATCGCGCATCGCCGCGGCCCGCTGGCACGCGAGATCTATGCCCGCATCGGCGATGCCTCGCCGCTCCTCGCCAATACCGCGGCGCAGGCCCGCGCGCTCGAACGCCAATTGGGCGAGGAATTCGCGACCTTCATCGCCATGCGCTATTGGCATCCGCTGAGCGATGCGGCGGCACGGGCGGTGCAGGCGTGGCAGCCCGACGAGATCGTGCTGCTGCCGCTCTATCCGCAATTTTCGACCACGACGACGGCGTCCTCGCTGCGCGCCTGGCATGAGGCCGCGGCGCGGGCCGGGTTGGCGGTGCCGACCCGGGCGGTGTGCTGCTATCCGGCGGCCGATGGCTTCATCGCGGCTGTGGTCAAGCGGCTCGCCGCGGCCATCGCCGCCTGGCCGCCGGGCATGAAGCGCCGCATCCTGCTGTCGGCGCATGGTCTGCCGCAGCGCGTCATAGCGCGCGGTGACCCCTATCAATTCCAGATCGAGACCACCGCGGGCGCGATCCGCGCGCGGCTCGGCGCCGCAGCGGGCGATGTCGTCGTCTGCTATCAAAGCCGTGTCGGGCCGCTACGGTGGCTTGAACCCGCGACCGATGCGGAGATCCGCCGTGCCGGCGCGGATGGCGCGGGCGTGATCGTCGCGCCCATCGCCTTCGTCTCGGAGCATTCCGAGACGCTGGTCGAACTCGACATCGATTACCGCCGCGTGGCCGAGCGATCGGGCGTGCCGCGCTATGTCCGCGTCGCGACCGTCGCCGACGAGGCGGGGTTCGTCGCCGGGCTCGCGGCGTTAGTCCGGGCGACGCGGGTGCGCGCGAGCGCGAGCGCGCCGGCGGATGGGCGGCGGCTCTGTCCCGCCGGGTTTGCGGCCTGTCCCTGCGGCGCCACCGGGCCGGCACCGTGAGCGCGCTCTATCCGTGGCTCAAGACGCTGCACATCCTCGGCGTCGTCGCGTGGATGGCTGGACTCCTCTACCTGCCGCGCCTATATGTCTATCACGCCGATGCGCCAAGGGGATCGGCCACCTCCGAGACCTTCAAGGTGATGGAGCGCCGCCTCCTCCGCGGGATCATGAATCCGGCGATGGCGGCGACCTACATCTTTGGCATCGGACTTGCCGCGACCCCGGGAGCGGTCGATTGGTCGATGGGGTGGATCTACGTCAAGCTAGCGGCTGTGGTGGCGCTGACCGTCGTCCACCACCGCCTGTCGGTGTGGCGCAAGGTGTTCGCGTTGGACGCGAACACCAGGCCGGCGCGGTTCTACCGTGTCGTTAACGAGGTGCCGACGCTGCTTCTCATCGTGATCGTCACCATGGTGGTGGTGCGGCCATTCTGACCGGCTCGCGCGCGATTGGTATTTGACTTGGGGGCCGCTTTTCGATAGATGTGATCTTACCCGCCGCGGCGCGCTCGCGTCACCGCCACAACAAAATCCCACATAAGAGAACGATCGGTCGCGCGCCTTGTCCGCCATTTTCGGCGCAGGTCCCGCCGCGCGCCGTCTCCTTCACCAAGAGCGAATATCTTCTCATGAATCTCCAGGAATTGAAATCAAAGTCACCTGCCGAACTCCTTAACTTCGCCGAGGAGCTGCAGATCGAGAACGCGTCCTCGCTGCGCAAGCAGGACATGATGTTCGCGATCCTGAAGCAGCTCGCCGACAACGACCAGGCGATTTACGGCGACGGCGTGCTCGAGGTGCTGCAGGACGGGTTCGGATTCCTGCGCAGCCCCGAGGCCAACTACCTGCCCGGTCCCGACGACATCTATGTCAGCCCATCGCAGGTGCGGCGGTTCGGGCTGCGCACCGGCGACACGGTCGAGGGGCAGATCCGTTCGCCCAAGGACGGCGAGCGCTATTTCGCGCTGCTCAAGGTCAACGAGATCAACTTCGACGAACCCGACAAGCTGCGCCACCGCATCAATTTCGACAATCTGACGCCGCTCTATCCCGACGAGAAGCTGCGCCTCGAGCTCGACGATCCGACCAAGAAGGACCTGACGACGCGAGTCATCGACCTGATCACGCCGCTGGGCAAGGGGCAGCGCGCGCTCATCGTCTCGCCGCCGCGCACCGGCAAGACGGTGATGATGCAGAACATCGCCCACGCCATCGCCGCCAACCATCCCGAGGTCTATCTCATCGTGCTGCTGATCGACGAGCGGCCGGAAGAGGTGACCGACATGGCGCGCTCGGTGAAGGGCGAGGTGGTGAGTTCGACCTTCGACGAGCCGGCGGTGCGCCACGTTCAGGTCGCCGAGATGGTGATCGAGAAAGCCAAGCGCCTCGTTGAGCACAAGCGCGACGTCGTTATCCTGCTCGACAGCATCACCCGGCTGGCGCGCGCCTACAACACCGTCGTGCCCAGCTCGGGCAAGGTGCTGACGGGCGGCGTCGACGCCAATGCCTTGCAGCGGCCCAAGCGCTTCTTCGGGGCGGCGCGCAACATCGAGGAAGGCGGCTCGCTCACCATCATCGCGACCGCGCTGATCGATACCGGCTCGCGCATGGACGAGGTGATCTTCGAGGAATTCAAGGGTACCGGCAATTCGGAGATCGTGCTCGACCGCAAGGTCGCGGACAAGCGCACCTTCCCGGCGCTCGACATCACCAAGTCGGGCACGCGCAAGGAAGAGCTCCTGGTCGAGAAGGCGGTGTTGTCGAAGATGTGGGTGCTGCGCCGCGTGCTCATGCCGATGGGCGCGATGGACGGTCTCGAATTCCTGATCGAGAAGCTGCGCCACTCCAAGAACAATGCCGACTTCTTCGAGGCGATGAACACGTAAGGCGGCGGCAGTGGCCGAAGAGGGGAGCGGCGACGGCCGGGACATCTACAAGGAGGCCGGCGTCGACACCGATCAGGCGGAACGCGGGCTGAAGCGCCTGGTGCGCCACATCGTGACGACCTGGCCGCCGCGCGGCAGTCCCGGCGAGGTCAAGCTCGATATCGGTTATTTCGCCAACGTCATCGCGCTCGGCGATATCGGCCTCGCGATCTGCACCGACGGCATCGGCTCCAAGGCGATCATCGCGCAGATGGTCGGCAAGTACGACACGGTCGGGATCGACTGCGTCGCGATGAACGTCAACGATCTCATCTGCGTCGGCGCCCGGCCGCTGTCGCTGGTCGATTACATCGCCGTCGAAACGGCCAAACCCGATTTGCTCGAAGCGCTGTCGATCGGCTTGGCGGCGGGTGCGAAAACGGCGCATGTGTCGATTTCCGGCGGCGAGATTTCGCAGATCAAGGACATCATCACGGGATGGCGGCCCGGCTATGGCTTCGATCTCGTCGGCATGGCGGTGGGCGATGTCGCGCTCGATCGCATCAATACCGGCAAGGACGTGAAGCCCGGCGACATCGTCATCGGCATCGAAAGCAACGGCGTGCACAGCAACGGGCTGACGCTGGCCCGCCGGGTGTTCTTCACGGACCATCGCCTCGACGCGGAGCACCGCTTCGCCGATCTCGACGTGCCGCTCGGAATGGAGCTGCTGCGGCCGACGCATATCTATGTCGAGGAAGTGCTCGCCGTGCTGGGCGCGGTCGCCGGCGTGACGGCGATGGCGCACATCACCGGCGACGGGTTGCTCAATCTCGCACGCGTTGCCGCCCCGGTCGGCTTCGCGATCGATCTGCCCGAGCCGCCGCCGATCTTCGCGCTGATCGAGCATCACGCGAAGATGGAGCGCTGGGAGATGCTGCCCGTTTACAACATGGGCATCGGCTTCTGCCTGGTGGTTTCACCGGACGGCGTCGACGAGACGATGCGCATCCTGAAGCGCCACAACCGCGCACCGCGCATCATTGGCCGCGCCGTCGCTGATCCGGAGAAGAAGATCATCGTCGACGGCAAATACCGCGGCCAGGGCAAGCACTTCCATCCGGCGTGACAACACAGGCCGTGATGCGGTGATTACACCGTATAGACGGTCGAGCCGGTGGTCTTGCGCGCCTCGAGATCGCGGTGCGCGCGCGCCGCGTCTTTCAGGGGATAGGTCTGGTTGACCTCGATCCGCACCGCGCCCGAGAGCACCACCTCGAACAGCTCGGCCGCCATATGCACCAGGCTCTCGCGCTTGGCGGCGTAGGTGTTGAGCGTCGGCCGCGTCAGATAAAGCGACCCCTTCTGTGCCAGGATGCCGAGATTGAGGTTTTCGACCGGCCCCGAGGCGTTGCCGAACGACACCATCAGCCCGAGCGGCGCGAGACAGTCGAGCGACTTCATGAAGGTATCCTTGCCGATCGAGTCATAGACCACCGGCAGCTTCCTGCCGTCGGTGAGCTCGGCCACGCGCTTGGGAAAGTCCTCACGCGTATAGACGATCGGGTGATCGCAGCCATGCGCCTTGGCGAGCGCCGCCTTGTCGTCGCTGCCGACCGTGCCGATGACGGTGGCGCCGAGATGCTTGGCCCATTGGCACAAGATCAGGCCGACGCCGCCGGCCGCGGCATGGCACAAGATGGTGTCGCCCTTCTTGACCTTGTAGGTCTGGCGGATGAGGTACTGGACGGTGAGGCCCTTGAGCATCATCGCCGCGGCGTGCTTGTCGTCGATGCCGGCGGGGATTTTGACCAGACGGTCGGCGGGGATGAGCCGCTCTTCGGCATAGGCGCCGATCGGCGCGTTGCCATAGGCGACGCGGTCGCCGGGCTTCAGGTCCGTGACCTCGGCGCCCGCCGCCACGACCACGCCCGCGCCCTCGCTGCCGAGGATCGCCGGCAGGGGCGGCGGATAAAGCCCGGTGCGGCTATAGACATCGGTGAAGTTCAAGCCGATGGCGGTATGACGGATGCGCGCCTCGCGCGGGCCGGGCGCGCCGACCGCGACTTCTTCCCAGGTCAGGACTTCGGGGCCGCCGGTCTTGTGGATGCGGATGGCATGGGGCATCGGGGTCTCCCTCGCGACTGAAGTGGCTCGCGCCGGCGCTACGGAACCGGCTTGCCAGGGGAGATTGTCATCGCGCGCGCAACGACGCAACCGCCGCGGTGCCGGCGTTTGCGCCACGCTTTCTCTGCTGGCGCGCCGCGTCTTGGCCTAAAGCAGCAGAGCGTGTTCGAGTTGAAGCAGGCGGCGCTTCGTTTCAGCGCCCTCGCCGCCGCTATAGCCGCCGAGCTTGCCGCCGCTGCCGATGACGCGATGGCAAGGGATGATGATCGGCAGCTTGTTGCTGCCGCAAGCGCGCCCGACCGCGCGCGGGGCGAGATCCAGCGCCTGGCCGAGCGCGCCATAGCTCCGCGTCTCGCCATAGGGGATCTGGGCCATGAGCTGCCACACGCGCAGCTCGGTCGGCGAGCCGTCGAGGGCGAGCGGCAGGTCGAAGGCGCGGCGCTTGCCGGCGAAATATTCGAGCAGCTGATGGCGCGCCGCGATCAGCGCCGGCGACGGTTGCCCCTTGGCGCGTCCGCCCCATTGCAGCGCGACGATCGCGCCCTTGTCCTCGCTCACCGTGAGACGCCCGAACTGGCTTTCGAGCGACAGGCGCTGCATCAGCGGCGGCGGAGTGCCGCTGCCAGAGCGGCCGCGTCGGTCACCGGGGCCGAGCACACCGGCCCGGTCGCAGAGATAGACCGTGGCGCGGCCGCCGACCGCGCCCTTGCCCGCTGCCGGATGCGTGGGCGGCAGAGCCGTGCCATCGGCGACGACGCTGAGGATTTTCGTCGGCAGCGGCGCATCGGCGATGACGCGCAGGAGCGCCATGGTGTCGGGCGCCTCGCGCCGACCGATGATGACGATCTGCAGCGCGCGCTCGAGCAGCTCGGCGGCGTCGAGCAGCGTCGCCAGGCCGAAGACGTTGCGCTGCGCCTCGCCGGCGAAGGCCGCCAGCACCGCCGCGGCGCGGTCGCGGTAATGCGTCTCGCCGGTGAGGTGATAGAGCCGCGCCAGCACCGCGGCGATGGTGCCGTTGCCGGAGGGATTGGGCGAATCATAGGCCTGCTTGGTGCGCACCAGCAGCGCCTCGGCATCGTCCGCGGTGAAGAAATAGCCGCCGTCCGCCGCGTCCCAATAATGGCGGTCGCACACCGCGACCCAGCCGCGCGCCGCGACGAGATAAGACGCATCGCCGCTGGCTTCGTGCAGCGCGAGCGCGGCGCGGCTCATATTGGCATAGTCGTCGAGCACGGCGCGATGGGCGCGCTTGCCCGCGCGCCAGGCATGGGCGAGGCGGCCGTCGCTCTCGCCCAACGCATCGCAGATGAAGGCAAACGCGCGCGCGGCAAGCGCGACCCAGTCGGGCCGCGCGAATGCCGTCCCCGCAGCGGCGAGCGCCGCGATCATCAGCCCGTTCCAGTCGGCCAGCACCTTGTCGTCGCACCCCGGGCGGATGCGCGGCGCGCGCGCCGCGAGCAGCACGGCGCGGCAGTGCGCGAGCTCCGCCTCCTCCGCCGCCGTGCCGAGCGACATGTGGCGCAGGCGGTTCAGGATGGTGTGCCCTTCCCAGTTGCCGTCCGGCTGGACATCGTAGATCGCCTTGAACCGCACGGCGCGGTCGCCGAGGAGGCGGTCGATCTCGGCTGCGGTCCAGACATAGAACTTGCCTTCCTCGTGCTCGCTGTCGGCATCGAGGCTCGAGGCGAAGCCGCCCTCGGGCAGGCGCATTTCACGCACCGCCCAGCCGATCGTCTCCTCGACCCGCGCGGCGTAAAGCGGCGCGCGCGTCGCCTGCCACGCGCCGGACAAGAGCTCGATCAGAAGCGCGTTGTCGTAGAGCATTTTCTCGAAATGCGGCACCAGCCAGTGCTGATCGACCGAATAGCGCGCGAAGCCGCCGCCGAGATGATCATAGATGCCGCCCTGGCAAATGCGGTCGAGCGTCACCAGCACCGCCTGGCGCAGCGCCGCGTTGTCGAGCCGGAGTGCGCCGCGCCACAGCAGCGTGAACACCGGCACCTGCGGGAATTTAGGCGCGCTGCCGATGCCGCCCTCGACGGTATCGACCTCCTGCGCCAGGCGCAGCGCGGCGCGGTCGACGAACGCGACATCGATGCCGGCGCCGCCTTCGGGCCGGCCGAGCCGCGCCGAGCGCTTGCCTGATCGCGGCGACGTTCTGGGCGATCTGGTCGCGCTTGTCGCGATAGGCGGCGGCGATGGCGGTGAGCACGTCGGGAAAGCCGGGCCGGCCCCAGCGCGCGGTCGGCGGGAAATAGGTTCCGCCCCAGAACGGCTCGCCCGCGGGCGTGAGGAACATGGTGAGCGGCCAGCCGCCCTGCTCGCCCATCGCCGCGAGCGCGTGCTGATAGATCGTGTCGAGGTCGGGCCGCTCCTCGCGATCGACCTTGATGCTGACGAAGCCGTCGTTCATCAGCGCGGCGACCGCTTCGTCCTCGAAGCATTCATGCGCCATGACGTGGCACCAGTGGCAGGCGGCATAGCCGATCGACAGGAGAATCGGCTTGTCCTGAGCCGCGGCCGCGGCAAGCGCCGCCGGGCCCCAGGGCCGCCACTGCACCGGATTGTCCTTGTGCTGCAGCAGATAGGGGCTGGTCTCGCCGGCGAGTGCGTTGCTCATGGCGGCGCCGGCGCCGGGCGCGGTCACTCGGGCTCGAAATTGGCGCCGAAATCCTCCGGCACCGGCGGGCCCCAGCGGTACAGCGCGTCCTCGGCGCCGTGGCTTTCGGCCCGCCACGACCCGTCGCCCGGGATCTGGTCGATGTCGCAGAAATATTCGGCCAGGCTCATCCACGGGTCGCGCAAATAGTGGAAGAAATTCGAGCCGAGCACATGGCGGCCGAAGCCCCAGCCGTTGCGATAGCCGGCGCCGAGGATCGTCTGGGCGCCGAGGCCGATCTCGTCGGGCGAATCGACCTCGAAACTGGCGTGATGGAAGCCGGGCCGGGCATTGTGGAGGAGCGCCACGACGTGATGGTCGCCGCCCGCCGCGACATGCATGAAGGCGATGATGCCGGGCACCGTGTCGGTGAGGCGCAGGCCCAGCACCGCGGTATAGAACGCGATCATGCGCTCGAGATCGGGGGTGTGCAAAAGCACATGGCCGAGCCGGGTCGGCCGCACGTCATGGCGCGCCGGGCAGCCGCGGCCGCGGCGCTCGTAATGGCCGGGCGAATTGATGACGAAGCGCGCGGCCCCGCGCCACGGCTGTGCCGCCTCGTCGCGGACATTGACCGGATGGCCGTCGGGGTCATTGAGCCACAGCCCGCCGCCGAAGGCGTTGTGCGGGGCGTCGATCTCGGCGATCCCGCGCGCCTGCATGCGGGCACGGATCGCGGCGAGGCCCGGGGCGTCGCTGGCGAAGCGGAGATGGTTGAGACGCTTCTTTGCTCCTTCGACCAGGAACACCTGGTCCTGGTCGCGGCCGTCGCAGCGGAAGGCGAGCGCGTTGTCGCGCTCGGCGACGGCGAGGCCGAAGGTCGCATAGAATTGCCGCCCGGCCGCGAGATCGGGCACGGTGAGCGCGTAACTCAAGAGCGACTGCACCGCCATGGCATCCTCCATCGAGCCGCGCTGCCGCGACCGCGGAATGCTACGTCAGGGCCGGTGGTGAGGGAAGAGCGGGCAAAAAAGCGGGCGGCATGTCGCAGAACATGCCGCCCACAGAAAGTCCGGCGCAAGGGGGGTTAGCAACCGGACTTGGTGAGGAACAGGAACGGATTGAGGCGGAGGTCGCAGAGCTGCGCGCCGATCGCGCGGTCGGTCGCGTGCCGGAACCAGTGCCGGGCGAGGCGAAGGATGGCGGTGAACGGGTCGTAGGAGGCGGGGCGGGCGCTGAAGCCGTGGCGCTGTCCGGGGCAGGATGGGTTGGCTGGATTTCGCATGGTGGGGTCCCTCTCAAGGGAACCGCGGGTTGCGGCGTCGTTGACCATAGAAAACCACGTCCCGGCGCCGGCACGGTGTGACGCGGTTCACAGGGGGAAGAAAAAATTAGCGATGCTTTTGCGGCCAATCGCGGCGCACCCGGCGATGGACCGGGCAGCGCTATAGTGCCGCCCATGCACGAGGGGGACACGGTCTATGCGCTATCGACCGCACCGGGGCGGGCGGGGATCGCAGTGGTGCGCGTGACGGGGCCGGAAGCCGCGGCGGCGCTCATGGCGCTTGCCGGGGCGGTGCCGCCGCCGCGGCATGCGCGCCATGTCCGCCTGCGCGATCCCGCCACCGGCGAGGCGATCGACGACGGGCTCGCGCTGCATTTCCCGGCGCCGCGCAGCGTCACCGGCGAGGACGTGGCGGAATTCCAGGTTCATGGCAGCCGCGCCGTGGTCGCGGCGGTGCTCGAATGCCTCGGACGTTTGGGATTGCGGCCCGCCGAGCCGGGCGAGTTCACGCGCCGCGCCTTCCTCAACGGCAAGCTCGACCTCAGCGCGGTCGAAGGCCTGGCCGATCTCGTCGCCGCCGAGACCGCGGCGCAGCGGCGCCAGGCGCTGCGGCAGCTCGAGGGCGCGCTGGGGCGGCTGGCGGAGGGGTGGCGCGCGCGGCTCCTCGCCGCGCAGGCGCGGCTCGAGGCGGCGATCGACTTTCCCGACGAGGAACTGCCGCCGGGGCTGTGGGAGGCGGCCCGCGCCGCCGCGGCGGCGCTCGAAGCGGAGATCGCGGCGCATCTCGGCGATGACCGTCGCGGCGAGCGGCTGCGCGACGGGCTGATGGTCGCGGTGCTGGGTCCGCCCAATGCCGGGAAGTCGAGCCTCGTCAATGCGCTGGCGCGGCGCGACGTGGCCATCACCGCGGCGACGGCCGGCACGACGCGCGACGTGATCGAGGTGGCGCTCGATCTCGGCGGCTATCCGGTGACGCTGGCGGATACGGCGGGCTTGCGCGACGCCGCCGACGCGGTCGAGGCCGAGGGCGTGCGCCGCAGCCGCGCCCGCGCCGCGATGGCCGATCTGAAATTGGTGCTCTACGACGCGGCGCAGCCCGACGCGCTCGAGGCGCTGGCCGGAATGATCGACGCCGACGCGCTCGTCATCGCCAACAAGATTGACCTGCTGCCGCCGGGCGCGGCGCCGCCCGCGGGGATGGCGCTGTCGGTCGCGACCGGCGCGGGGATGGAGGCGCTGCTCGCCCGGCTCGGCGCGGAGGTGGCGCGGCGGCTGGCGGCGGGCGCGGCGCCGCTGGTGACGCGCGCCCGCCATCGCGCCGCGCTCGAAGAATGCGGCGCGGCGCTGCGGCGGTTCGAGGGCGCGCGCCTGCCCGAGCTTGCCGCCGAGGAACTGCGCAGCGCCGCCCGCGCCCTGGGCCGCATCACCGGCCGCGTCGATGTCGAGGACATGCTCGACCGCGTCTTCGCCGAGTTTTGCATCGGAAAGTAAAGACGCGCGGGCATCCGCGGTTTGCGGCGGCGGGAGACGTCGCGCCAGGCGCGGCCGCGGGAAAATCCGACGCCGACCGCTTCTCCGTCAGACAGGACTCTGCGACTGGGTAGTTTCCGCCCCTAGCGCGCGACATGCGATTGGCATTAGGAAAGAATGGTGGCGTGAAATGATGATTTGATGCGATGTGAATACTATCGAATGCAAGTCATATGATCGGTGTCTATAGCCCAGAACTGGTCGCGCTCTCCTGCATCATTGCCGTCTTGGCGTCCTATGTGGCGCTCGATCTTACCGGACGCATCGCCGCGGCCGAGAGACGGGCGGCCTACTATTGGTTGGTGGGCGGCGCTGTCGCGATGGGGAGCGGCATCTGGTCGATGCACTTCATCGGGATGCTGGCGTTTCATTTGCCCATACCGATGGCATTCGACCCGGCGATCACGATCGCTTCGATGGTGATTGCCATGGTCGCGTCGGGATTCGCCCTCTTCATCGCCAGCCGAGGCACGCTCACGTGGCACAGGCTGGCGCTCGCGGCAACGGCCATGGGTATCGGCATTGCCGCCATGCACTACACCGGCATGGACGCGTTGCAGATCGAACCGGGGATCAGGTACGAGCGGCCGCTGTTCGCGGCGTCGATCGGCATTGCGATCGCGGCATCGTATGTGGCGCTGTGGCTCGCGTCGCAACTGCGTTTCGAGTCCGCGCTGCATGCCGTCTGGAAGAAGCTCGGCAGCGCGGTGATCATGGGGGCGGCGATCGCGGGCATGCATTATACCGGCATGGCGGCGGCCGAGTTTCGTCCGGATACGATTTGCACCGGGACCGCGGCAACGGTCACCAACGTGTGGCTTGCGGTCGTGATCGCCATCTGTGCCGTCGTGTTCCTGTGCGCGACGATGGTGATCTCCATTGTCGACGCGTCGCTCGCCCGCCGCCTCGCGATTGCGAACAAGATAATTTCCGAGCTGGCGCAGACCGACGCGCTGACCACGCTGGCGAATCGCCGTGCTTTCTATTCGCGGTTGACGCAGATGTTCGCGGCCGCCGAGCGCAACGGCAATGCGTTTGCGCTCCTCTATGTCGATCTCGATCATTTCAAGGAGGTCAACGACACCCTCGGCCACCCGATCGGGGACGCGCTCCTGATCGAGGTGGCGGGTCGCTTTCTGAAGGCGGTGCGCGAGACCGACCTGGTGGCGCGCTTCGGCGGTGACGAATTCGCGGTCGTGCAGGCAGACGCGGCGGATGCGACGGCGACGGGAATGTTCGCGGCGAAGATCGGCGCAATCCTGGCCGCGCCGTATGGGATCGGCGGACACGAGGTGCACATCTCGGCGAGTATCGGCATCGCGGAATACGCAACGGAGCTGAGGAAGCCCGAAGAGATGATGCTGAGAGCCGATCTCGCGCTCTATCGCGCGAAAAATGAAGGCCGCAATTGCTTCCGCTTCTACAACCGGGATCTCGACGAGCAAACCTACGCGCGCGTCGCGCTCGGCGAGGAACTGCGCGGTGCCCACGAGCGCGGCGAGATCGAACTTCATTATCAGCCTGAGGTGGAGATCGCCACCGGGCGGATCATCGCCCTCGAGGTGTTGATGCGCTGGCACCATCCCGAGCGCGGTCTGTTAATGCCGTCGGCTTTCATTGTGGTGGCCGAGAGAACGGGAAACATCGAGGCGCTGGGCAACTGGGTGATGAACGAGGCGTGTCGGCAGTATCGGTTGTGGCTCGACGAGGGGATCGCGCCGCAATTCCTCGCGTTGAATATTTCCGCCGCGCAATTCAGGCGCGCCGCCGCGTTCGAGCACGCGGTGGCTGCGGTGCTCGCGAAATGGGGCGTTGCGCCCGGCAACGTGGAGCTCGAACTTACCGAAGCGACGTTGATCGAGGTCGCGGGAAAGCATGACGGGACCTTGCAGCATCTTCGCCAACTCGGGCTGAGATTGGCGATCGACGATTTCGGCCTGGGGCATTCGTCGATCGACCATCTGGCGCGGCACCCGCCCAACCGCTTGAAGATCGCGCAAAAGCTGGTCCTGGAACTGACGATCGATCCGCGTAACGCCGCGGTGGTCGGCGCGGCACTCGATGTCGCCCGCGCGCTGGGCATCGAGGTCGTTGCCGAGGGCGTCGAGAACGACGCTCAGGTGAGGTTTCTGGTGGCCGCCGGCTGCGCCCATGCGCAGGGTTATTACTATGGCCGCCCGACGCTCGCAGAAGAAGCCTCCGTGCTGTTGCGCCGGAATGCGGTCGCTGCCCGCCGGATCGCCGGCCGCGCGCCGGCGTTGTGAGCGCGGTTAGCTGACGATGCGGATTATCTGGCGCGCGATGTCCTCGGGCGAGAGAACGAAGTCTATCCAGCCGCTGGCGATGGCGCTCCCGGGCATGTCCGGCTGCGTGGCGGTGTCGGGCTTCTGCGCGATGGTGATGCCGCCGGCTTCCTTGATGCCGCACAGTGCCGCGGCGCCGTCGCCGTCATAGCCCGAGACGATGACGGCGATGAGCTGGCCGCGCCAATGCCGGGTGAGTGAGCGCAGGAACACCGTGATCACGTCGGGCCATCCCCTCGGCTTGGAGATCGGCTGCAGGCGGAATTGGCCATCGCGAACGTGCAAATCGCGCTGCGCGGGAATGATGAACACGTGATTCGGCCGGATCAGCAGCCGGTCCGTGATCAGGTCCACCGGCATGTCGGTATGGTACGGGAGAATCTCGTGCAGCCGGGTCGCGACGATGCGCAAGTGATTGACGATGACGATCGCCACGCCCATATCGGCCGGCAGGTGTTGCAGCAGGCGGGTATAGGCGTCGAGGCCGCCCGCCGAACCGCCCACGCAAACGACAGGAAATTCTCTGTCGCCGCCTGCCGCCGTCATCGAGGAATGCTCCGCCTCGGAGTTGTTGCAGCCGGCAGCAACGGTCACGATGCGCCGCGCGGGCCGAGCCGCCGCCGTGCGGAAAAAAAGGCCGCCCCCGGGGGCGGCCGCATGGTGGTGGCCGACGATCAGATCATGCCCCAATAAGGCGACATGCCGTAATATTCGTCGATCCGGGTGCCATAGGTCCGGTCGGACCAGTTCGGCGCGTTGCTCGCGGTATAGGTCGGCGCCTTCTTGAGCCGGCTGCTGTCGAGATCGACGACGAACCCGCCGCGGCGGGTATCGTAGGTCAGCACCCGCCACGGCAGCGGATGGTAGCTCTCGCCCATGCCGAGGAAGCCGCCGAACGACATGACCGCATAGGCAACGCGGCCGGAGACCTTATCGACCATGAAATTGTGCACCGTGCCGAGATGCTCGTTCTGGCGATTATAGACGGCCGCGCCTTCGACCTTGTCGGAAGCGATGAGGCGATCCGTCTCTTCGATGGCCGCGCCCTCGACGGTCGTGACCCGGGCGGTAGTGGCGGTAGTGGTGTCCATGTGTGTCTTCCCTCGATGCGTGATGGTGAAGCGTCTGGTGGTGGAGCGCGTAAGCTTGAGATGGGCATCCTACGCGTCGCTGGGCTCAGCGCGGGAGGTTCGGAATCTGCTCATGCTGCAGATGCCGCGCGGGTGATGGCGCAGCGCCGGCTGCCGTCACCGCCAGCGGCTGTAGCCCCAATAGCCGCCGCCGCCGAAGAGCAGAAAGAGGACGACGATGATGAGAATGAGTTCCATGGGTTCCTCCTGGATGTGTTGAGGGTGAAGTCCTCGATGATATGTAGGTGCGGAACAATGTTTCACCATCCTCGGAATCTACGCAGTGGGGGACGCCGACAGTGAGGCGATTGCGTCAGCAAGCAATCGAAGGGAGAAATTTCTCTGCCGTGGGCCGGGCGGGAAGCGGCGGCCAAGAGCGTTGTCGCGGAGGCGCGAAAATGCGACGCTCACCCTGACCGGCACCGGGGTCGGTGCGCGGTCGTCGTCACCGTGACATCAGGCGAGAATGGAGGAGGGGCAAATGTCCGTCGTCGTCATGACTCGTTGGAAGGGTGGCAAGGAAGAGGAAGTCATCAAGATCGGCCGGCAGGCCAAGGCGCTGTGGGAGAAACACGGCGCCGAACAATTCCGCCTGGCGAGGTTCCACACCGGCGTCTGGACCGGCGAGTATCTGGTTGCCGCGCGCTTTCCCAACTGGGCCGCTTATGGCAAGGCGCAGGACGGGCTGGCCAAGGACGCCGAATACCAGAAGCTGATGGCGCACGCGCAGAGCATTGCGGAGCTGGTGGGCCGCAACATCGCCGTCGGCATCGACCTCTGACGGTCGGCGCGGCGCAGGATGGAAGAGGGGGCGTGGCGGAGACGAGCCTCGGCACGCCCCCTTCGATTGCCAAGCGCGGGGTGAGGTTAAGCTTCGCCGCGGTGGATCATTGGTTTCGTTGGGCAGTCGGCCGCGCGACCGGGGAAATCCGACTCTGACGCCGATTGTCCGAGAGCGATTAGAGGTTTAATCCCGAGTCCCCGACGCGGTCACGGTCCCACACCGCGACGTTCGCACGGTCGATGTTACGGCATTACCTTTGAACTGACCCGTACCGGAAAATGCTCCTCCATCAATCGCAAATGAGCCGTCTTGCGCGAGCGTGCCTTGAACCGTCCCTGATCCGACGGCTGCGCCCCAAGAACCAGTATATTTGTCGCCGGAGACGAGCAATTGAACACGGAACGGGCAGGAAGCGGGGCCAACTAACAGCCATCTACCGTCGTAGCTGCCGGCCTGCGCTTGCGCGACCACTCCAAGCAGGAGTCCCATTCCGACTGCCAATGCAAGTTGTTTCATAAGCCTTCCCCCTCCAAAGCAGAACCCTTTTTAGGATATTCCATCAAAGTAAAGAGGTAAAGAATGCATGGGGCGGCTGATTGCCTTCAGCGACGGGAACATCGCGAGGGATCATTCTATCCTCAGCGAAATCGGGGGTCAGAGTTAGCTTCTCAATTTTCTGCGATGGGGCACGGGCTTCATTGGGCTGTCTACAGGGTGGCAACCCGGAGAAAAGGTTGGCGAGTTGCGCCGTCGCTTGTTCATCGCGCGCATAGGCCCAATTTGCGATCCAGCAACTCGTCGCCGAAAACGAACTTTGCCCATGGTTGCCTACCGGGAGAGCCGCCGCGCGGGGGTTGCCGTCCAATAACGGGACGCCGCGAACGAAAATGGAACTTTTTGTTCGCTCGCCGCAGCATCTAGTAGTAGTTCTCGGAACGTCCCGCGGGCGAATCGGTGTTTGGGCCTACATCTTGTGTTACTCTATGGCAGTAATAATTACTTAACTGTTATTTCACGAATTCTTGACAATCCGGGCGCGGCGGGGCTGTTTCACGTGAAACGACGAGCCGCCGCCGGCCGCCGTCGCGACGGGCGCCGGGGCGGCGTTGGTGTTTCATCCCGCACGGCCACGCGATAGAGTGCAAGCGATGCGCTACGATGTCATCGTCATCGGCGGCGGCCATGCCGGGTGCGAGGCGGCGGCGGCAGCCGCCCGGCTCGGCGGGCGCACGCTGCTCCTGACCCATGACCGCGCGACCATCGGCGCGATGTCGTGCAATCCCGCGATCGGCGGGCTCGCCAAAGGCCACCTGGTGCGCGAGATCGATGCGCTCGACGGGGTGATGGCGCGGGCGATCGACCGTGCCGGCATCCAGTTCCGCATCCTCAACCGCAGCAAAGGGCCGGCCGTGCGCGGGCCGCGGGCGCAGGCCGACCGCAAGCTTTACCGCGCCGCGATGCAGGATTTGCTGGCGGAAACGCCCGGGCTCGACATCCGCGCCGCCGCGGTCGAGGATCTCGCGCTCGATGCCGCCGGGCGGGTCGCCGCCGTGGTGACCGCGGCCGGCGAACGGATACCGGCCGGCGCTGTGGTTCTGACCACCGGCACCTTCCTGCGCGGCCTCATCCATATCGGCGCGGAGAAGCAGCCGGCCGGCCGGGTCGGCGAGGCGCCGTCGCTCGGCCTCGCCGCGACCCTCGACCGGCTCGGATTCCCGCTGGGCCGGCTCAAGACTGGGACGCCGCCGCGGCTCGACGGCCGGACCATCGATTATCGCGGCCTCGACGCCCAGCCGGGCGACGATCCGCCGCCGCCGTTCTCGTTCCTGACGCGGACGATCGCGACGCCGCAGGTGCCGTGCCATATCACCTCGACCACCGCGGCGGGCCACGCCCTCATCCGCGCCAATCTCGACCGTGCGCCGATCTATTCCGGCCAGATCGAGGGCACCGGCCCGCGCTATTGCCCGTCGATCGAGGATAAAGTGGTGCGCTTCGCCGACCGGCCGCGGCACCAGATTTTCCTCGAACCCGAGGGGCTCGACGACGACACCGTCTATCCCAACGGCATTTCCACCTCGTTGCCGCGCGACGTGCAGGAAGCGCTCATCGCCACCATTCCCGGCCTCGAACGGGCGCGGATGATCCGGCCGGGCTACGCCATCGAGTACGATTTCGTCGATCCGCGCGAATTGCGGCCGACGCTCGAGACGCGGCGCTGTCCCGGCCTGTTCCTGGCCGGCCAGATCAACGGCACCACCGGCTATGAGGAGGCGGCTGCCCAGGGCCTCGTTGCCGGCCTCAATGCGGCGCTGGCGGCCGGCGGGGGCGGGGCGTTCGTGCTCGACCGGGCGAGCGCCTATATCGGCGTGCTGATCGACGATCTGGTGACGCGCGGCACCAACGAGCCGTACCGCATGTTCACCTCGCGCGCCGAGTACCGGCTGGTGCTGCGCGCCGACAATGCCGATCAGCGCCTGACGAAGCTGGGGGTGGCCCTGGGCTGCGTCGGTGCCGAGCGGGCACGGGTTTTCGCCGCGAAGGAGCGGGGTCTCGCCGCGGCGCGCGACCGGGTGCGCGGGCTGAAACTGTCGCCTTCGGCGCTGCGGGCGCGGGGGATCGCGGTCAATGCCGACGGGGTCGAGCGTTCCGCCGCCGATCTCCTGGCCTATCCGGGGATCGATCTCGCCCGGCTGGCGGCGATCTGGCCGGAACTCGGCGGCCTCTTGCCGGAGATCGCCGAACAGGTCGAAATCGACGGCAAGTACCAGGGCTATCTGGAACGCCAGGAGGCCGAGATCCGCGCCTTCCGCCGCGACGAGGCGCTGCTGCTGCCGGACGACCTCGATTACGGCGCGGTCGGGAGCCTCTCGACCGAAATCCGCCTCAAGCTCGCGGCGGGGCGGCCGGGGACGCTGGGCGCGGCGGCCCGCATCTCGGGCGTTACGCCGGCGGCCCTGGTCGCGCTGCTGCGCCATGTGCGGCGGCGGGACGCACCGGCGCTGCCGTGATGCGGCGCGCGATCAACGACCGCCCGGTGCGGACGGCGCTGGGACGCGACGGGTTCGGGCGGGTGTTTCCTGTTCCACGTGAAACATTGGAGCGGCTCGACGCCTATGTGGCGCTGCTGCGCGCGTGGAACCGGCGCATCAATCTGGTCGGCGCCACCACCATGGGCGATCCCTGGCGCCGCCATATCCTCGATGCCGCGCAGCTCGCGCCGCTTTTGCCCGAGAAGGCCCGGGTGCTGGTCGATCTCGGCAGCGGGGCGGGGCTGCCCGGGCTGGTCCTGGCGCTGGTCGCCGCGGTCGAGGCCCATCTCGTCGAAGCGGACCAGAAGAAGGCCGTTTTCCTGCGCGAGGCGGCGCGGGTTAGCGGCGCGGCCGTTACCATCCATGCCCAGCGCGCCGAAAAACTGGCGCCGATCCCGGCCGACGTCGTCACCGCGCGCGCGTTGGCGCCGTTGCCCGAGCTGCTGGGGCTGGCCGAGCGCTTTTCCCGGCCGCAGACGCGCCTGCTCTTCCTCAAGGGTCGCACTGCGGCCGAGGAATTGACCCTCGCCGGCAAAACCTGGAAGATGGCGGCGCGGCTCGTCCCGAGCCGCTCCGATCCCGGCGGTATGGTTTTGATCCTGGACTCCGTGGCCCGTGAGCGCGCCTGAACCGCTCGCGCGGCCGCGCGTGATCGCCATCGCCAACCAGAAGGGCGGCGTCGGCAAGACCACGACCGCCATCAACCTCGCCACCGCCATGGCAGCCGCGGGCGAGCGCGTGCTCCTGGTCGATCTCGATCCCCAGGGCAATGCCAGCACCGGGCTCGGCATCGGCCGCGAGGCGCGCCGCTTGACCAGCTATGAGGTCCTGCTCGGCGCGACGCCGCTCGCCGCCGCCGTGATGCCGACCCGGATTCCACGCCTCGCGATCGTGCCGGCCTCGGTCGAGCTGACCGGCGCCGAGCTCGAGCTGGTGAACGAGGAGGGGCGGGAATACCGCCTGCGTCGGGCGCTCGAAGCGGCGCCGCCGGCCTGCGATTTCGTGCTGATCGACTGCCCGCCCTCGCTCGGCCTGTTGACGCTCAACGCGCTGACGGCGGCGCAGGCGGTGCTGGTGCCGCTGCAATGCGAGTTCTATGCGCTCGAAGGCCTGTCGCATTTGATCCGGACGATCGAGCGGGTGCGGCGCCATTTCAATCCCGCGCTCGAGATCGAAGGCGTGGTGCTGACCATGTTCGACAAGCGCAACAACCTGTCCGACCTGGTGGCGGCCGATGTGCGCGACCATTTCGGCGACAAGGTCTATGCCACGGTCATCCCGCGCAACGTCCGGATCTCGGAGGCGCCGTCGCACGGCGTGCCGGTCCTGATCTACGACCTGCGCTGTCCCGGGGCGCAGGCTTATGTTCACCTGGCCGGCGAGATGCTGCGGCGCGAGGGGAGAATCGCATGATCGACGAGCGGCGGCGCGGGCTGGGACGTGGGCTTTCGTCCCTTCTGGGCGAGGAACCGGTGGCGCCGGCCGATGCCGGCGCGGGCGTGCGCAACGTGGCGATCGAGCGCCTGCATCCAGGCCGCTTCCAGCCGCGCCGCCGCTTCGATGAGGAAAGCATGAAGGCGCTCGCCGAACTCGGTGGCGGCGCAGGGCGTGCTTCAGCCGCTCCTGGTGCGCGCGAGCACGACCATGCTCGACGGCTTCGAGATTCTCGCCGGCGAGCGGCGCTGGCGCGCGGCCCAGCGCGCCGGCCTGCACGAAGTTCCGGTCATGGTGCGCGCGATCCCCGACCGCGAGGCGCTCGAGATCGCGCTCGTGGAAAATATCCAGCGCGAGGACCTTCAGCCGCTCGAAGAGGCGCGGGGATATCAGCGCCTGATCGAGGAATTCGCCTATACCCAGGAGCAGCTCGCCCAGCGTGTCGGCAAGAGCCGCAGCCACGTCGCCAACATGATGCGGCTGCTCGGCCTGCCCGACGGCGTCCGGGCGCTGCTCGAGGAGGGCCGTCTCACCATGGGCCATGCCCGCGCGCTCTTGGGCGCGCGCGACCCCGAAGCCTTGGCGCATGAGGTGGTGCGGCGCGACATGAGCGTGCGCGAGACCGAACGCGCGACGCAGCGCCCGCGGGCGGCTTCCGCGACGGCGGGCCGCGCGCCGCGCGATCCCGACGTGGCGGCGCTCGAGGCCACGCTGGCGGCAACGCTCGGCCTCAAAGTGTCGTTTCACCCGGGCGCGGGCGAGAGCGGGGCCCTTCAGATCCACTACCGCACGCTCGATCAGCTCGAGATGGTGCTGAACCGATTGCGGTCGCCGCAACTCTAGCGCTATCCCACAAAAGGATCCGATCGCGCCCGCGCCCGTGCCTGCGCGCGTCCCGTCCGGATGCATTCTTGCTTGTGCATGCAAATTCTGTCGCCGCCGGTCGAATGGCGGCGGCCATGCGGTATCGGGTCGCGCGGCTCAGGCTTGGTTGCCGGTCCGGCGTCCGGCGGCGGCGCGCGCCAGGCGCAACAAGGCGTCGCGGCAGATCGTGTCGGGCGGCAGACCGGTGCGCTTGGCGTTGCGCTCGGCTTCGGTCAGCGCCTCGAGCGCTGCCGCCGCGCGCGCCGCCGGCCAGCGCCGAAGCTGGCCCTGAAAGCGCTCGCGCAGTTTGAAAAAAACCGGCGGTCGCAGGCGTTCGATCGCCTCTTCCGGCCGCGCCCCCGCCGCGAGCCGCACCGACGCGAGATGCAGCCGCTGGAAATGGCGCAGCGCCGCGCGCAACACGCCGACCGGCGCCTCGCCCTCGTCGAAGGCGCGGCCAAGCGCTCGATCGAGCCGCGCCAGGTCGCCCTCTGCGGCGGCGAAGACCGCGTCTTCGACGGTGATGGCGGCGCTGTCGCCGACCATCGCGGAAGCGGCTTCGTAATCGAGCTTGCCGCCGTCGCCGGCATAAAGCGCGAGCTTGTCGAGTTCCTGGCGCGACAGCAGGCGGTCGCCGCCGAGACGGTCGATCAGATATTCCATCGCCTCGGACGTCACCGTGATGCGCCGCGCGCCCATCACCGCCCGTACCAGCGCTCCCAGTTCGGCGCGCCCGTCGGCATAGCAGCCGATCGAAGCCGCAGCGCGCGCGCTCTCGAAGGCGCGCCGCAGCGACGAGCGCGCGGGCAGATCGCCGGCCTCGACAACAACCAGGCTGTCGCCCGGCGGCGGGTCCTTGAGAAAGCGGTCGAACAACGCGCCGACCGCATCGCCGGCCTCGCGCACGCGCACGACGCGGCGGCCGGGAACCAGCGACAGCGCCTGCGCCTCGTCGTTGAGCCGCGCCGGATCGGCGGCCAGCGCCTCGGCCGCCAACGCGGCGATGCGGAACGGGTCATGGCGGTCGGGCGCGATCGCGGCGGCGAGGCGATCGGCGCGCTCGCGCACGAGACCGGCATCGGGACCGAACAGCAGCACGGCACGCATGCCGGGATCGGGGGCATCGAGGAACCGTTCGATGCGCGCCAGGGGCAGCTTCACATCCCTGCCCCGGCGACCCGCCCGCGGAAATAAAGCGTGACCCGCTCGGCGATCTCGCGACCGAGATCGGCCGCCGCCTGGTCGCGGGCGTGGTCCTTGGCCACGGTCGCGGCATAGGCGTCGTCCGGCTCGTTATAGGAGGTGACAGTGCGAATCGCGTCGTGGAAAACGACGGCATGAGAATTGGCGTCGTTGAGCACGAGGCTCGCATTGAGGGTGAGTTCGCCGCGCGTACTGGTGTTGTCGCGGCGGATGCCGAGATCGCTTTGCGCGACGCAGCATGGTGATGCTCAGGATATATCGCGGCTTCAGTCGCGCGCCGACGGGATTGAGCTGCTCGCGCATCGAATCCGCCAGGATCTGGCCGACGCGGTCGGGCACCGGCCGGACATCGATCGCCGCCAGTTCCGGATCGAAGCCGAGCGCCGTCTCGGGCGGCATAAAGCGGATGGAAGCCGCAGCCGGCAAGCGTCAGCGCCGCGGCGCAGGGCGGCACAGGCGTGCGCGCTCAAACCACCACATTGACGATCCGATTCGGGCACGACGATGGTCTTGCGCGGCGCCCGGCCTTCGAGCAGGCGCTGCACCGCCGGCAGCGCGAGCGCCGCGTCCGCGGCGGTGCCGTCGGCGGCGTCGCGCGGCAGGTCGACCGTGCCGCGCAGCTTGCCGTTGACCTGGACCGCGAGCGTCACCGTCTCCTCGCGCGCCAGCGCGGCGTCCCATTGCGGCCATGCCGCGTCGGCGAGCAGCCGGTCATGCCCCAGCGCCTGCCACAGTTCCTCGGCGAGATGCGGCATCATCGGGCCGATGAGCCGCACCGCCGTCTCGATCGCCTCACGCAGCACGGCGCCGGCCCCGGCGCCTTCGGGCTCCAGCGCCTCGATCGCATTGGTCAACTCGCGGATATGTGCGACGGCGCGGTTGAAGCGGAACTTGTCGAGATCCTCGGTAACGGCGGCGATGGTGCGATGGACCGCGCGGCGCAGCGACTCGAGCGGCGGCGCGAGCACCGCGGGCACCGCGCGTTCCCGGCGGCGGCAACGGCACGCGCGGCTCGGCCACGAGCCGCCACAACCGGTTGACATAGCGCCAGGCGCCGTCGATGCCGGCATCGGTCCATTCGAGATCGCGCTCGGGCGGACTGTCGGAAAGAAGATAGAGACGAGCGGTGTCGGCGCCATAAGCTTCGACGATGGTCTCGAGCCCGACGATGTTCTTCTTCGACTTCGACATCTTCTCGATCCGGCCGGCGACGACCGGCCGGCCGCGCGCGTCGCTGCAGCGCACCGGCCGCGTCGCGCTCGACCTCCTCGGGGAAGAGCCAGTTGCCGGCATCGTCGCGGTAGGTCTCGTGGCACACCATGCCCTGGGTGAACAGCCCGGCAAACGGCTCGCGCACCCCGAGATAGCCGCACTGGGCGAGCGCTCGGGTGAAGAAGCGCGCATAAAGGAGATGCAGCACCGCATGCTCGATGCCGCCGATATACTGGTCCACCGGCAGCCAGTAATCGACGTCGGCGCGCACGAAGGCTGTGTCGGCGCGCGGGGCGAGCAGAAGCGCGCGAAATACCACGACGACTCGAAGAACGTGTCGAACGTGTCGGTCTCGCGCTCGGCTGCGCCGCCGCAGCCGCGGGCAGTGCGTGTGCTTCCAGCGTCGGATGCAGCGCGAGCGGATTGCCGGGACGGTCGAAGCTCACGTCCTCGGGCAGAAGCACCGGCAGATCCCGCTTCCGGCACCGGCACGATGCCGCAAGCCGGGCAATGGATGACGGGAATGGGACAGCCCCAATAGCGCTGGCGCGACACGCCCCAATCGCGCAGGCGATAGGCGATCGTGCCGGCGCCGCCGCCCTGCTGCTTCGAGCCGCTCGATCGCCGGCGCTTGGCCGCGGCGACCGCAAGCCCGTCGAGGAATCCGCGAATTGATCAGGGTCCCGCGCTCTTCGGTATAGGCCGTATCGGCGATGGCGAAGCTCGCCGCGTCGCGTGTCCGGGCGGCAGCACGACGATGCGCACCGGCAGGCGATATTTGCGGGCGAAATCGAGATCGCGCTGGTCATGAGCGGGACAGCCGAAGATCGCGCCCGAGCCATATTCCATCAGCACGAAATTGGCGACATAGACCGGAAGCGTCGCAGCCCGCGATCGAACGGATGGCGCGCGCGCAGCCCGGTGTCGAAGCCCTTCTTTTCCGCGGTCTCGAGCGCCGCCTCGCTGGTGCCCATGCGGTTGCATTCGGCGATGAAGGCGGCGAGCGCCGGGTCGCCCTGCGGCCAGTTCCTCGGCCAGCGGATGGTTGGGCGCGAGGGCGCAAAAGGCGGCGCCGAAAAGCGTATCCGGCCGGGTGGTGAAGACCTCGAGCGCATCGCCGCGTCCCTCGAGCGCGAAGCGCACGCGCGCGCCCTCCGAGCGGCCGATCCAGTTCTCCTGCATCACGCGCACCCGCTCGGGCCAGCGCTCGAGCTCGCTCGAGACCGGCGAGGAGATCGTCGGCAAAGGCGGTGATGCGCAGGAACCACTGCGCCAGCAGGCGCTTTTCGACCAGCGCGCCCGAACGCCAGCCGCGGCCGTCGATCACCTGCTCGTTGGCGAGGACGGTGTTCTCGACCGGGTCCCAGTTGACCCAGGACTCGCGGCGATAGGCGAGCCCGGCGGCGAGGAAGTCGAGGAACATCTTCTGCTCGTGCCGGTAATACTCGGGATGACAGGTCGCGATCTCGCGCCCCCAGTCATAGGCGAGCCCCATGCGCTGCAACTGGCGCGCGCATCACCGCGATGTTGTCGTAGGTCCAGGTCGCGGGATGAATGCCGCCGGCCATCGCCGCGTTCTCGGCCGGGAGACCGAACGCGTCCCAGCCCATCGGATGCAGCACGTTGAAGCCCTGCGCGCGCTTGTAGCGGGCGACCACGTCGCCCATCGTGTAGTTGCGCACGTGGCCGACATGGAGCTTGCCCGAGGGATAGGGAAACATCTCCAGCACGTAGTATTTCGGCCGCGCCGGATCGGTCGCGACGGCGAAGGTGCCGCGGCGGGTCCAGATCGACTGCCACTTCTCTTCGGTCGTCTTGGCGTTGTAGCGCCGGGGTTGGGGATTGCCGATGCCGTCATGGCAACGCGGCGGAAGGCGAGCACGCGCGTCGGCCGCTTGCTATTTCTCGGCGGTGGTGCTGAGGCGCATCTGACGCGCGCGCGTCAGGATCGCGTTCTCGAGATCGGTCCCGGTCGTCGGGATCGACCGCGGCGTCCTGCCATTGGCCGCTGGCGTCGCGCTGCTGCCGGAACACGCTGGCGCGCACGCCGTCGGCGCGCAGCTCGCGGCCGAGGATGAAGATGTTGACCTTGAAGCGCTCGGTGGGGTCGACCGGGCGGGCTGTACCAATCGGTGATGATGACGCCGCCGAAGGGATCGGCCGAAGCGAGCGGCATGAACGAAACGGTGTCGAGCGTGGCGTGCCAGAGATAGGAGTTGACGCCGACGCCCGCGCCACCGCCGCCGCCGCCGCCGCCGCTTCCATGCTTGTCGTTGCTGCCGAAGATCGACGAGAGGATCGAGTCCTGGCCCGTCGTCACGCCCGCGTAACGGTCGCCGATAGACGTCGGGATTGGCGGAATAATCCGGGTCGGTGTGATAGGGATCGTTGGTGCGCACTGACGGCGTCGGGATCGTTGCCGTTCCACCGGTCGCTGTCGAAGAGCGAGCAGCCGGCGCAGACGCCGACGGCGGCAAGACAAATAACGCTGGCTCTTGCGGTCATGGACGAACTCCCTCCGACCGCGGCACCGGCCGACGGCGCACCGGGCCGCCGCGATATTACCGCGGCGCAAGCGGTGCCGCAAAGGAGTGCTGCGCGGCGCCCTCGGGCCGCCCGCGGCTTGACGCACCCGGGCCCGCGGTCCAGTGTCGCGCGCATGAGCGATGCCGCGCCGATCGCCGCCAATCTCGCCGCCGTCACGCGCGCATCGCCGCCGCCGCGCGCGCGGCCGGGCGCGATCCGGCCGCGGTGGCGCTGGTCGCGGTCGCCAAGACCCAGCCGCCGAGCGGCGGTCGCCGCGGCGCTCGCCGCCGGCCACCGCCTCTTCGGCGAGAACCGCGTGCAGGAGGCGGAGGCGAAATACCCGGCGCTGAAGGCAGCGGACGCCCGATCTGCGCCTCCATCTCATCGGACCGCTGCAGACCAACAAGGTGCGCGAGGCGGTGGCGCTCTTCGACGCGATCGAGACGGTGGACCGGCCGCGTCTGGCCGAGGCACTGGCGCGCGAGATGGAACGCCAGGGCAGGCGCCCGCCCTGCTTCATCGAGGTCAATACCGGCGACGAGCCGCAGAAGGCGGGCGTCGCTGCCCGACGCCGCCGATGCCTTCATCGCGGCATTGCCGCGACCGCCTCGGCCTGCCGGTCGTCGGGCTGATGTGCATCCCGCCCGAGCACGAGGAGCCGGCGCCGCATTTCGCCCTGCTGCGCGAGATCGCGCGGCGCAACGGGCTCGCCGCGCTCAGCATGGGCATGAGCGCCGATTTCGAGATCGCGATCCGCTTCGGCGCGACCCTGGTGCGCGTCGGCACCGCGATCTTCGGCCCGCGCCGGGCGTCAATCCTAAAGCCACTTGGCGGCGCGCGATACGGGTGTGATAACGATGACGCGCAAAGGCTAACTAAAATCCGCGTCTTTCCATGTCTGTCGCCGGTCCATCGTCCGATGGCTTCGCAGCGGCGGAATGGACGGCCGCCAGCGGAGGCGGGGAGTGTTGTCTGGCGAAGATCTCAATCTTGCCAGGGGCTAGAGGCGGGCGCTGCGTCGGCATCGGGCTTCTGTGCGCCGGGCTTCGCGGCGGGTGGAACGCGTTGCGCTGGCGCAGACGCCGGCCCTGCCGCGCGCGCTGCCCGGCGCGGTCGAGCCCGGGCGCATCCGCCCGCGGCCGCAGGTGCCGGTCCGAGCCGCCGTTCGACTTCACCATCGAGCAGCCCGGCCGGTCGCAGGTGCCGCGCGCGGTCGAGGAGCTGCATTTCCTGCTGCGCGGCATCCGCGTCGAAGGCGCGACGACCATCCCGCCGGCGAGCTTTCGCCCGCTCTATGCCAACGCTCATCGGCCATCAGGTGACGGTGACGACCATTCTCGATGTCGCCGATGCGATCGAGGACGCCTATCGCCGCCGCGGCTATGTCATCTCGCACGCCTTCGTGCCGCCGCAGCGGGTGAAGCACGGCGTTTTCACCATCAGGGTGGTCGAAGGCTATGTCTCCGCCGTCACGGTCCAGGGCGGCCGTCCCGCGACGCAGGCACTGATCCGCTCGTATTTTCGCGCGGTACTGGCGGAACGGCCGCTCAAGCTCGCGTCGATGGAGCGGGCGCTGCTGCTCGCCAATGATTTGAGCGGCGTGACCGCCGCTGGTGTTCTGCGGCCGGCGCCGAACATGCCGGGCGCCTCGGAGCTGGTGGTGACGATCGTCGAATCGCCCGTGACCGGCGGGCTCAGCATGGACAATCGCGGCTCGAGCTACCAGGGCATCTGGACCTATGGCGGCGATGTCGAGGCCAATGGCCTGATCACCGCCGGCGACCAGCTTGCGGCGAGCTATGCCAGCTCGCCCGACGCGCTCGAGAAGGTCGAGGGGCAGGTGCGCTATCGCTGGCCGATCGGCCCGAGCGGCATGATGGCGAGCCTGATCGGAACGGTGACCCATGGCGAGCCCGAAGGGTCGCTGGCGCCGGCGGAGGTGGTCACGGACAGCTATGCCGTCGGCCCGCGGCTCAGTTATCCGGTGCTGCGTTCGCGCGACGAGAGCCTCCTCCTCGACGGCGGCATCACCGTGCAATATGCCAAGGTGACGGCGCTCGGCTTTTTGCTGAGCGACGATCACTGGCGAGTGGCCGATTTGGCCGCGAGCTATTCGCGCGTCGCCCTGGGCGGCGTCACCGAGGCGAGCGTCGATGTGGCGCAAGGACTGGACATTTTAGGCGCCACACCCAACGGCTCTCTCTATCTGTCGCGATCCGGCGCCTCGTCGGGCGACACGTCCTTCACCAAAGTAAGCGGGACGCTGCGCCACACCCGCTACCTCATC
The DNA here is from genome assembly GCA_963721625.1 of uncultured Alphaproteobacteria bacterium. GTDB lineage: Bacteria > Pseudomonadota > Alphaproteobacteria > ATCC43930 > CGMCC-115725 > DATJLY01. Next base: position 257,740 of record CAVRKF010000008.1, on the reverse strand, counting down.
GATCCGGTGAGCCTCGTCGTCGCCGCGCAGGGCGCAATTCGCGTTCGAGCCGCTGCTGGCCGGCGAGCAGATCGCCTTCGGCGGGTCGCCGATCGGGCGCGGCTATGAGCCGGGCGCGCTCACCGGCGACAGCGGCGTCGGCGCCACGGTCGAACTGCGCTACGACGAGCGTCATTTGCCGAATTACGGGATCGATCTGCTGCAGCCCTATTTGTTCTACGACACGGCCAAGGTGTGGAACGTGCATTCCGCCCCGAGCACGATCGAGCAAACGGCCTATGGCCAGGTCGGCACCGGCTCCGGCCTCGCGATCTTCTCCGCCGGATTTGGCGTGCGCTTCTTCCTGAAGCATGACATCACCGCCGATTTCGAATTCGCCCGCACGATGAAAAAGGTGATCGGCAGCGATAACGGCCGGCTCGCCAGCAAGCTCCTGGTCGACGCATCGGTCCGGTTCTGATGGCGCCTGCCTTCGGCGTGAACGATCGGCGCCGTCTTGCCGGGCTGCTCCGGCATCCCTAGTCTCGCGCCGCGCGGTCGGACGCTGCTGGTTGCGGGGGCGGGGGCGATGGAAGAAGAAGCGGACGAACTGGTCGCGCCGACGCGCATCCTGTCGATCCCGATGAGCGACGGCGTCAGGATCGCCGCGGCGCTCTTCCTGCCCGACGGGCACGGAGCGCTATCCGGTGCTGCTCGCCGCCTCGCCCTATCGCTTCGACAACGACGCGGCGCCGGCGATCCCGCTCTTCCTGTGGCGCGAGACCGGGCCGATCGGCTGGTATCTCGAGCAGGGCTATGCCTATGTGCACATGGACGTGCGCGGCACCGGCCGCTCGGGCGGCGAATACCACTATCAGTGCAAGCGCGAGCAGCGCGATCTCTACGAGGTGATCGAGTGGATCGCCCGCCAGCGCTGGTCGAACGGCAAGGTCGGCGGCATCGGCCAATCCTATTTCGCGCGCTCGCAATGGTTCATGGCGACCGAGAACCCGCCGCATCTCGGCCTGCGTCGCGCCGTTCGACGGGCACATCGATACCTATCGCGATAGCGCCTATACCGGCGGCATTCCCGGCGGCTATCCGACCACCTGGTACGAGCAGGTGCGCACCGTCAACGCCTATCCCGCCTGCGCGGCAAGAAGCGGCTGCGTCGAATGGGACTATCCCGCGCAGGTGAAGCGCCACCCGACCTACGATGCGTGGTGGAAGGAGCGCTCGGCCGCGGAAAAGCTCGCGAACGGATCAAGGTGCCGGTGTTCTCGATCGGCGTGTGGAGCAAGGTCGATCTCCATCTGAACGGCAACATCGTCGGCTTCCAGCGCGCCGGCGGGCCGAAGAAGCTCCTGGTGTTCGGCTCGTCCAATCTCTATGCCGCGGTCGCCGATTATTCGAGCGTCGCCTTCCACGAGAAATATCTGCTGCCGTTCTACGACTGCTATCTGAAGGGCAAGAAGACCTCCTATCTCGACGAGCCGGCGGTGCGCTATTTCGTCACCGGCGCCGACCGGTTCGAGACCGCGCCGACACTGGCCGCCGCGCAACGTGCACCTACACGCCGTTCTATCTCGGCCAAGGTCCGACCGGCAGCGTCGCCTCGCTCAATGACGGCGCGCTCGCGCGCGGCCAAGCCGGCGGCGCAGGGCGGCGACGACGGTGTTCGACTATCCCCATCCGGGCTGGCGCATGGGCGTCGTCGGCTTCGGACAAGGACGGCCGCCCCGATCCGGTGCGGCGCGTCCTGACCTTCACCACCGCGCCGCTCGAGGCGGATGTCGAGATCGCCGGCCCGATCGAGCTGGTGCTCCATGCCGCCTCGACGCCGCAGCGACACCGATTTCATCGTCAAGCTGTCGGAGCAGATGCGCGCAATCGCCGGACGAGCGCGCAGCGCGACGTGCAGCCGGCGTCGCGCATCGTCACCAAGGGCTGGCTCCGGGCGTCGATGCGGGCGACCGACCCGAAGCTGTCGCGCCCGCACGCGCCGCATTATTCCTTCACCACGCCCGCGCCGCTCGTCCCCGGCCGGGTCTATAAATTCACGATCGCGGTGATGCCGACGGCCTATCGCTTCCGCCAGGGCAGCCGCATCCGCCTCGAGCTCGCCAACGGCGATTCATCGGTGACCGAAGGCGTGTTCGCGCATCCCTACACGCCCGACAAGGTCGGGCGCGACACGATCCACCACGACGCGCGCCGTCCCTCGCACATCCTGCTGCCGCTGGTGCGGCGCTAGCGCGGCTGTTATCCTCGCGCCTATCGCTGGCCGCGTGATCCGGGCGCCCGAATGAACCAGGAAAATCTCGCGCGCTTCATCGAGGGATGCTGGCGCGACGACATCGTTGCGCGCCTCGTCGAGTACATCCGCATCCCCAACAAATCGCCGGCCTTCGATCCCGATTGGGCCGCGCATGGCCATATGGACAAGGCGGTGGCGCTGTTCGAGGGCTGGGCGCGGCGGGCGCTCGACAAGGTCGCCGGGGCGCGCGTCGAAGTGGTGCGGCTGCCGGGGCGCACGCCGATGATCGTCATCGAGGTTCCCGGCGCCGGCGCGGATTGCGTCCTGCTTTACGGCCATCTCGACAAGCAGCCGGAGATGACGGGCTGGGCGGAGGGCATGGGACCGTGGACGCCCGTGCTCAAGGACGACCGGCTCTATGGCCGCGGCGGCGCCGATGACGGCTATGCGATCTTCGCCGCGCTTACCGCGATCGCGGCGCTCGCGGCGCAGCGCATTCCCCATGCGCGCTGCATCGTGCTGATCGAGGCGTGCGAGGAATCGGGCAGCTACGACCTGCCGCATTACGTCGCGCTGCTGGCGCCGCGTCTCGGCGCGCCATCGCTGGTGGTGTGCCTCGATTCGGGCTGCGGCAACTACGATCAGCTCTGGCTCACCACCTCGCTGCGCGGCCTGGTCGGCGGCACGCTCAAGGTGCAGGTGCTGGAAGAGGGCGTGCATTCGGGCGATGCCTCGGGGGTCGTGCCGTCGAGCTTTCGCATCCTGCGGCAGTTGCTGGCGCGGCTCGAGGACGAGGCGACCGGCACCATCCGCCCGGCGGCGCTGCACATGCCGATCCCGCCCGACCGCGTCGCCCAGGCGCGGCGCGCCGCCGACGCGCTGGGACGCGAGGTCTATGCGCGGTTTCCCGTCGTGCCGGGACTGACGCCGATGAGCGGCGACCGCGCCGAGCTGCTGCTCAATCGCGCCTGGCGGCCGCAGCTCGCGGTCACCGGGATCGACGGGCTGCCGCCGCCGGGAAGGGCGGGGAACGTGCTGCTTCCCTTCACCACCGCCAAGCTGAGCCTGCGCCTGCCGCCGACGCTCGACGCGAAAGCGGCGGCGACGGCGCTGCGCGGCCTTTTGGAGAGCGATCCGCCCTACGGCGCCCGGGTGCACTTCGAGTCGAAGGACGCGGCGGCGGGCTGGAATGCGCCGGCGCTCGCGCCCTGGCTCGAGCAGGCGCTGGAGCGCGCGTCCCAGGCCGCGTTCGGCGCGCCTGTCGCCTTCATGGGCGAGGGCGGCAGCATCCCGTTCATGGCCATGCTGGGCGAGCGCTTTCCCCAGGCGCAGTTCGTCGTCACCGGCGTCCTCGGCCCGCACGCCAACGCCCATGGCCCCAACGAGTTTCTGCATGTGCCGACGGCGCTGCGCATCTGCAACGTCGTCGCGCGCGTGCTCGCCGACCACCACGTGCGCGGCTGAGCTTCGCGCCGCGGCAGTCTTGCGGCAGATCAAGGCGGCTGCGCGCCCGCGCGGTTAGGAACGACAAAGCACCAGGGAGGACCGTCATGGCGCTCAAGGATATCCTCGTCATCTTCGATCCCGCGCACGGCCACGCGGGACGGCTGCAAGTGGCGGCGGCGCTGGCGCAGCTCCACGAGGCGCATCTGACCGGACTTTGCGTCATCCCGCCGGTATCGATGGCCGAGGCAGGCCTGCCCTGGAGCGGCGGGGCGGCCGAGACCGAGGCGCTCGGGCGCGTGCGCGCCAATCTCCGTGCCGTCGCCGCCGAGGCCGCTGGCCGCGTCGAAGAGGCGTTCCGCCGCGAGGCCTCGAACCGCTCCATAGCCTGCGAATGGCGCTGTCTCGCAGGGCGGCCGACCGAGCTCGCGCCGTTGCACGCGCGCTACGCCGATCTTTCCGTGATCGGGCAGAGCGACCCGCGCCATCCCGACGCCGCGACCGGCGGAGAGGTCGAGGCGGTGATGCTGAGCTGCGGCCGGCCGGTCGTCATCGTCCCCTATGCCGGAAATTTCGCGACCGTGGGCCGCACGGTTCTGGTGGCGTGGAACGCGACCCGCGAGGCCGCGCGGGCGGTGAATGACGCGCTGCCGATCCTCGAACGGGCCGACAAGGTGACCGTTCTCGCGGTCAATCCGGGGCGGGGCGGCAGCGAGAAGCCGGCGGAACGGATGGTCCCCGGCATCGCCGGCGAGGGCAGTTGGCCCGCCGCCGATATCGCCCATCACCTTGCCCGCCACGGCGTCAAGGCCGAGGCCGCCTACACCGTGAGCGAGGAAGTCGATGTCGGCAACACGATCCTGTCGCGGGCGGCCGATCTCGGCGCCGATCTCGTCGTCATGGGCGGCTACGGGCATTCGCGGCTGCGCGAGTTCATCATGGGCGGCGCCACCCGGACCCTGATCGGGAGCATGACCGTGCCGGTGCTGCTGTCGCATTGACGACGGCGCCGCGGCCTGGTCCGCGGCAGGGGCTTGATGCCGGCGCGCTCTCGGGCCTTGATGGGCGCAGCCGAGGGAGGCCCGAAATGAACGCCGAGGATTATGTCGAACGCGCCGCTGGCCTGGCGCCGTTGCTGGAACAGGCCGCGCCGCGCATGGAGCAGGAACGGCGGCTCACGCCCGAGGTGGTCGCAGCGCTGCACGGGGCGGAAATGTACCGCCTGCTGTTGCCGCGCTCGCTCGGCGGGGCGGAGCTCGCGCCGGCCGATTTCGTGCGCGCGATCGAGGCCATCGCCAAGGCCGATGCCAGCACCGCCTGGTGCCTCGCCCAGGCCGGCGGCTGCGCCATGTCGGCCGCCTATCTCGATCCAGCCGCCGCGCGCGAGATTTTCGGCTCCGGCCAACGCGGTGCTGGCCTGGGGCCCGCCCAATCCGCAGCGGCCGCGCCCTGGCGGTGGACGGCGGCTATCTTCTCAACGGCACCTGGCAGTTCGCGAGCGGCAGCCGCCATGCCACGTGGCTCGGCGCGCATGCGGCGCGGGTCGACCGCGACGGCAGGAAGCTGCCCAACGCCGCCGGCCCGCAATACGAGCCGACGCTGCTCTTCCCGCGCTCGAGCGCCACCATCACCGACACCTGGCAGGTCGTCGGCCTCAAAGCCACCGGCAGCGACACCTATGCGGTGAAGGATCTGTTCGTGCCGACGCGCCACGTCCTCATCCGCGACGATCCCGATACGAGGCGCGAGGCGGGACCGCTCTACAAATTCACCAACTACCAGATCTATGGCGCCGCCTTCGCCGGCGTGGCGCTCGGCATCGCCCGCACCTTCCAGGACGCCTTCATCGCGCTCGCGCAGGAAAAGACATCGTTTCTCGCCGCCGAGCCGCTGCGCGCGAGTGCCACCATCCAGGCCCAGGTGGCGGTCGGCGAGGTCCGGCTGCGCGCGATGCGGCTCTTCCTGCTCGACACCTTGCGCCAGGCCTATGACGACGCAGCGCGAACGGGCGCGATCGAGGTCGATCGGCGCGTGTCGCTCAGGATGGCCTCGACCTACTCGACCCATCAGGCCCGGGACGTCGTCGATGCGTGCTACCAGGCTGCCGGCGCGACCGCGATCTTCGAGGCCAACCCGTTCGAGCGCCGCTTCCGCGACATGCATGCCGTGGCGCAGCAGTCGCAGGCCCGGATGATGCACCTCGAGGCGGCCGGCCGGATCCTGCTCGGCGGCGGGCTCCAGGGCTACGCCGTGTGAGGCTTGGCCGGGCGCGGGCGGCGGGTCTAAGATAGGGAACCCGGACATCCCGCCAGGAGGAATCCGATGGACGCTTGCCTCTCGCCCAATGGCCAGATGCGTTTCGACATGCCGTCGCCGCCGACGCGGCTTTTCGTCGCCACGGCCACCGGGGTCGCCGTGCTCGAACGCGGCGGGCCGGGCACCTCGTGGCGTCTCGCCCGCACCGGACTTGCCGGCCACCACGTCAGCACCATGACCGCGCTGCCCGGCCAGCCCGGCGTCTTGGCCGGCACGCATGGCGACGGCATCTTCTTCAGCGCCGACGGCGGCGCAAGCTGGGAGGAGCGCGACAGCGGCGTGAGCATCCGCGACATCTACTCGCTCTACGGCGTCGGCAGCGACGGCACGGTGACGCTTTATGCCGGCACGCAGCCGGCGGCGCTGTTCCGCAGTCTCGATCTCGGCCAGAGCTGGCACGAGCTGCAGGCGCTGCGCGGCGTCCCCGGCACGCAGGCATGGACCTTCCCCGCGCCGCCGCATATCGCGCACACCAAGATGATGGCCTTCGACCCGCGCGACTCCAACACGTTCTTCGCCGCGATCGAACAGGGCGCGCTGCTCAAGACCACCGATGGCGGCGCGACGTGGCGCGAGCTCGACGATTATTCCCACACCGACGACCGCGCCTATAAGGACGTGCATCAGATCGTGGTGGTGCCGTCGCAGCCGCGCACCATGTTCATGACCACCGGCGTCGGCCTCTATCGCAGCGACGACGCCGGCGAGCGCTGGGAGCGGCTGACCGGCGCCGAGTTCCGCCTGGCATATCCCGACCACATCGCGCTTTCGCCCGACGAGAAGACGCTGTTCATGTCGGGCGCCGCCGCCGATCCCGGCGTCTGGCGGCGGACGCATGACGCGGGAACCGCGGTGATGCGCAGCCGCGACGGCGGCCGCCACTGGGAATTGCTGCGCCACGGCGTGCCCGAGACCGCGCCGTGCAGCATCGAGGGGATGACGGTCGCCGCTTATCCCGGCGGCTTCAGCGTCTTCATCGGCAATACCGATGGCGACGTCTTTGCGAGCGAGAATGGCGGCGAAAGCTGGACGCACATCGCCTGCGGGCTCGGACCGGTCTCGAAGGGCAATCATTTCGAGCCGCTGCAGGCGTCGTTGCGGGCGGCGGCGGCCCATTGAGGCCGGCGCGAACGGAGGACAATGTCATGGATGGGGCGCAAGCACGGGCGGAGCCCAAGCTCCTGGCGCAATTGCCGGAGCGACTGCACCATTATGCCTTCGTGGTCCGCGACCACGAGGTCAATCGCAAGTTCTTCGAGGATGTTCTCGGCATTCCCTTGGTCGCGACCTGGTGCGAGCAGGTGTTCAACAAGGACCTGAAGCGCGATGTCGCCTATTGCCATGCCTTCTACGGGATCGGCGACGGCGGCGCGATCGCCTTCTTCCAGTTCGCCGACGAGGAGATGTATCAGCGCGTGAAGCCGGTCTTCCCGCAGGTCGCCGCGTTCCAGCACATCGCCTTCAAGGTTGCCCGCAGGACCTTCGACGAGATCGCCGAGCGGCTGAAGGCCGCGGCCGTCGCGTATCGCGTGACCGATCACGGCTATTGCGAATCGCTATACGCCACCAGCCCCGACGGCTTGCGCGTCGAGTTCACCGTCGATCCGCCGCATGTCGATCAGATCAACGCCATGCGCCGCGCCGATGCGCATCAGGAATTGGCGCGCTGGCTCGAGGGCGATCACCGGCCCAATAATCTGGACCGGCATTGATGGCGCGCGGCGCGATCCTCGAGACCACCGTCGTCGGCAGCTATCCGCAACCGGACTGGCTGATCGACCGCGCCGTTCTGCGCAACTCCGTGCCGCGCGTGCGCGCGCCGAAACTGTGGCGCGTCGCGAGCGGAATACCTCGAAGAGGCGCAGGACGACGCCACCCTCCTCGCGATCCGCGACATGGAGCGTGCCGGCATCGACGTCATCACCGATGGCGAGATACGGCGCGAAAGCTATTCCAACCGTTTCGCCACCGCGCTCGAGGGCGTCGATATCGAGCATCCCGGCACGACCATCGGCCGCAACGGCGTCGCCAACGTGGTGCCGCGCGTGGTCGGGCCGATCCGGCGCCGCGCAGCGGTCGAGGTGCGCGACGTGGCCTTCCTGCGCGCCAATACCGATCGCGCCATCAAGATCACCCTGCCCGGCCCGTTCACCATGGCGCAGCAGGCGCAGGACGAATACTACAAGGACGAGGAGGCATTGGCGCTTCGCCTATGCCGACGCCGTCAATGCCGAAGCGCGCGACCTCAAGGCTTGCGGGCGCCGACATCATCCAGCTCGACGAGCCATGGCTGCAGGCCCGGCCGGAGCGGGCGGCGCGCTATGGCATCAAGGCGATCGACCGCGCGCTGGCCGGCATCGCCGGCACCACCGCCATCCATCTCTGCATGGGCTATGCCCATGCGGTGCGCACCAAACCGAACGCCTATGCCTTCCTGTCGCCGCTCGCCGATTGCAGCGTGCAGCAGGTCTCGATCGAGGCGGCGCAGCCCAAGCTCGATCTCGGCGTGCTGCGCGATCTTGCCGGCAAGACCATCATTCTCGGCGTGCTCGATCTCGGCAATCCGACCGTCGAGTCCGCCGACGAGGTCGCCCATCGCATCCGCGCGGGCCTGGCGCATGTCGCGCCCGAGCGCCTCGTGCCGGCGCCCGATTGCGGCATGAAATATCTGCCCCGCGATATCGCCTTCGGCAAGCTCAAGGCATTGGCCGACGGCGCCGCCCTGGTGCGGCGCACGCTCGGATAGGCAATTCGGGCGATCCCGCGGGAGCGCCTGATCCTCAGGCGCGGCCCCACAGGACCTTGGTCGCGCGGCGCGCGCCCTCGGCCATCGCCTCGAACTTCGCCCAGCAGATCGACGCGTGGCCGACCCGCGTGCCGATGCCCGCAATCGGTGCCGGCCAGCACGTTCTCGCGGCCGACCAGCTTGGCATAGCGCACCAGGCGCTCGGCCACCAGATCGGGATGCTCGATGAAGTCGGTGCAATGGCCGACGACGCCGGGCACCAGCGTCGCGCCCTGCGGCAGCTTCACCTCCTCGAACACGCGCCATTCGTGCTCGTGGCAGGGATTGGAGGCCTCGATCGAATAGCTGCCGGCGTGCACGCGGAAGATGAGGTCGACGATGTCCTTCAAGCGGAATGTCGTCGTGATGCGGCCCGTGGAAGCTGCCCCAGCACACATGCAGCCGCACCTTCTCCTTCGGAATGCCGCGCAGCGCGTGGTTGAGCGCATCGACGCGCATGGCGGCGTATTTGCGGTATTCGGCGACGGTCATGTCGGGCAGGCAGTTCCAGCCGTCGGGCAGGTCGGGATCGTCGATCTGCAAGCTGGAAGCCGGCATCGACGATCGCCTTGTATTCCTCGTGCATGGCATCGGCGATGGCGAAGACGAATTCCTCGTCGGTCTTGTAGTGCTCGTTGGCCATCCAGTGCTCGATCGTGCCGGGCGTGTTGGCGGGCAGATAGGCCTCCGCGACCTTGACCCCGGCGAGCGCGGCCTTGAAGTTGTCGAGGTCGCGCTTCAGGTCGGCCTGGCCGATATAGCGCAGCTTATCGACGCAGACCGGCATGGTCGGCGCGCCCGGGAACCGCGCGCGCGGATTGGCGGCGAAATAGGCGGCGAATTTGGTCGCGTCGCGCGCGGTGATCTCGAGCCGCCGCTGGGCTGCCGCCGGCCGCGCCTCGAAGCCGGCGATGCGCGAGCGCACGTAATCGGTGAAATTGGATTTCGACAGCTCGCCGTCATTGACGCTGTCGAGCCCGCAGGCGACCTGCTGGCGCACGATCTCGGCCACCGCCGCGGCGAGGCGGCGTTCGAGCGCCGCCGCATCGACGGCCTCGCCGCGCGATTTGGCGAGCACCATGTCCCTGCAGATCGGCCGGCCGCGGCAGCGAGCCGGCATGGGTGGTGAGAATGCGGTCGGAACTGTAGAGCATGATCCTCCCCTCCTCGCGCGGCCGTGATGCCGCTGTGGATGCCGCGATTGTCGCGCCCGTGCCGGCGCTCCGCAAGATCGACCCTTTGCGTGACGCGCGCCCGGGCGCGATCGTTCATCCGTTGCCGCTGCGCTCCTTGGCCAGGACGTGAACGGCGGCGGCATCGACCTCGACATCCACGGCGCCGCCCGGGACGAGCGCACAGTCGCGCAGCGTCTGCGGCAGCGCATAGGCGGTGAGCGGGAAGCCGCAGTCGAGCGCGACCTTCCATAACGGTCCCGCGCGCCGCTGTTCCACCACGCGCGCGCACAGACGATCGGGCGGAAGCGGCGCTTGCGGGGGCAACAACCGGATCGCGGCGCCGGGAATGCAGAGCGTGACGGGCTCGCCGCGTGTCAGCGTCCCGCCGGGATGCGCTGCCCGCAGAATGCCGCTGCCGATGGCGACCGAAAGCAGGTCCCCCGCGGCCGCCGCCACGCTTCCGTCGAGAATATTCTCGATACCGAACAGGCGCGCGATCGCAATGCTCCCGGGCCGCGCGAACACCGCTTCGGTGGGGCCGTGCTGGCGGATCGCGCCGCCATCGATCACCGCGATGCGGTCGCCGAGCGCGAGCGCATCGCTGCGGTCGTGGGTGACGAAGACCGCGGGGATGCCGGCGCGGCGCAGGAACCGGCCGAGTTCGTCGCGCAGCGTCTCGCTGGTCGCGGCGTCGAGCGCCGCGAAGGGCTCGTCGAAGAGAAAGAGATCGGGTCGGCTCGCGAGTGCGCGGGCCAAGGCGGCGCGCTGCTTCTCGCCCGGGCTCAACTGCGCCGGACGCGCCGCGGCAAGATGCGCGATGCCGAAGCGCTCGAGCAGGGCGTCGCGCTCGGCCGCGCCGTCGCGCCGGTCGCAGCCGATCGCCACGTTCCCCGCCACCGTCAGATGCGGGAACAGCCCGAAATTCTGCAGCACGAAGCCGATCCGCCGCCGTTCGGGCGCCAGCGCCGTGACGTCGCGCCCGGCAATGCGGATGCGCCCGCGCTGCGGCCGGTGGAAGCCCGCGATGGTCTCGAGGCAGACCGATTTGCCCGCCCCGTTGGGCCCCAGCAGCACCAGAATCTCGCCCGGCGCGACCGCGAGGGAAATGTCGTTCAGCGCGAAGCGGCCGAGCCGGAGCGCGAGCCCCTCGGCTTCGAGACCCGGCCCGTTCATCGCCCGCCGCCGGCGGCGGCCTCGCCATAGGCGAAGTGGCGGAACAGGAGGAAGAGCGCGAGCGACAGCGCCAGCAGCAGCACCGCCGCCGCCGCCGCCTGGTCGAGGCCGAAGCGCAGGAACAGCTCGTAGATCTTCACCGGCGCCGTCATCGGGTAATAGACCAGGATCGCCACCGCGGCGAATTCGCTGATCGCGCGCGCGAAGGTAAGGGTAAGTCCGGTGGCGACGCCATGCCAGGCGAGCGGCAAGGTCACGCGAAAAAACACGCGCCATGGCCCGAGGCCGAGGCTGCGCCCCACCATCTCGAGCCGCGGGTCCACGGCCGCGAAGGCGATGCGCGCGCTGCTCACCATGTAGGGCGCGGCGACGAAGACCATCGCCACGACGATGCCCGCGAGCGTCGCCCAGAACCGCACGCCCAGCAGCGCCTCGGCCGGGCCGCCGATAATGCCGCGGCGGCCGAAGACCATGAGCAGCGCGATGCCCGACACGGTGTGCGGCACGCTCAAGGGCAGGTCGATGATGGCGGCGACGAGGCCGCGCCCGCGAAAGCGCCCGCGCGCCAGAAGATAGGCCAGCGGCACACCCAGCACCGCCGCGACCAGCGCCGCGAGCGCGGCGCCCTCGACGCTCAGCCGCAACGCATCGCGCACCTCGACATCGCGCGCCGCCGTGACCAGGTTTGCGAGCGAGGGCGCCAGCGCCAGCCGCAGCAGCGGCAGCGCCACGAGCGCGATCAGCACCATTCCCAACAGCCAGAACACGAGACGCAGCAGCGCGGCGCCCGGCGCCCAGCCGCCCTCCGCCGCCGCCGAATCGGACGCTGGCGCCGCCATCGCGCGCCGGCTCAGGATTTCGGCCAGGGCTCGACCAGCGCCTTCACGTCCGCCGGCGCTTGCTCGGGATTGACCGCAAGGGGCGGTTTCATCGCGCCGAACCCGTCCCGGGCGATCACTTGCTGGCCCTCGGGGCCGAGCAGGAGCGCCAGATATTTCGCCGCGAGCACGGCGTGCGGCGCGCCCGCCGGAATGGTCGCGGCATAGACGATCGGCCGGCCGGGGAGCGCGCCGTTCTTGGTCCGGGCGGTGCCTGCCGCATAGTCATGCGCGCGCGCGGGATCGCTCAGATCGATCGCGGACGGCAGCGCCAGGCTGGCGAAATGGTGTTGCACCGCGTCGGAGCGGTAGATCGCGAGATAGTCGATCTGGCCGAGCTGAAGGGCCGAGATGAGCGCGGTCTCGGTGTCGCGGATGTTGCGCCGTGGCGCGTTCGCCAGCACGGTTTGCTCGAGCCCCGGCACCTTGTAATACGCTTCGGCGAGACTCAGCATCTGCAAGGTCTGATACCCCGACGGGTCGGTATCGGGGTTGGAGCGTCCGATCTCGACACCCGGCTGCGCCAGAATGCGATACCAATTCTGCGCGTTGATATCGCGGGCGCCCCTGCTCTTGGGGGTATAGACGAAGGTGATCGCGTTGCGCGCGAAACCCACGTACCAGTGGGCCAAGCTGCCCTCGCCGTCCTGTCCGAAGAGATATTTCGGAATGACGTTGTAATCGGCGACGGCAAGGATGTCGGCCGGCTCGTGAAGCTGGGTGATGCGCTGGGCCATCATCACGCTGCCGCCATATTGCGGCTCGACCGAGACGCCGGGATTGGCGCGCGCGAAGAGGCCGTCAATTTCGTGGAACGGACCGGCGAGCGTCCCCGCCGCGAAAATCGTCAGCGTTTCCTGCGGCGCTGCCGCGGCCGGGCCGGCGGCGACCAGCGCAAGACCGCACAATGCGGCGATCCTCGCTCCCATCCGCGCCCCGCCAGAGCGCACCGGCGGCGGTATCAATCGCCTCATATTATCCTCCGTCCCCTCTACTCCCCGCGCGGTCCTGGAGCCCCTGCGGCGTACCGCAATCACCGTTGACATCGGCAATCGCGCGCGATGGTGGCGAATGATGAAGTTCAGCGCAAGCGCCGCTTGCTGGCGTATGCGGAGATTGCCGACGATCTCCACCTCAAGCAGCGTAAAATATGCGTGCCGTGATGGGGCGGCGCGACGTCTGCGGCCGCGTCAGGCCGCCGACGTTCGGTCCCGCGCCAGCGCGCGTTCGCGCGGGGAGACGGCGAGCGTGCGCCAGTCGGTCTTCTTCGGCACCATCCCCTCGAACGAGGCAAGATCGAGGTGCGGAATATGCGGCTCGGTCGTGCCGATCGCGGCGCCCCCTTCCTGGAACCGGCGCGCGGCCGCGACCATCTGGCGGCGGAACTGCGCCACGGCGAGATCGCTCGCGCCGAGATAGTCGTGGGTGCGATCGGCGATCGCGCCCATCGAATTCCCACATCGCCATGTCCTGCGCCGGGATGCCCTTGATGCCGGTGAAGTCGCCCTGCTTCATCGCCGCGCGGTCCTGCAGGAAGCGGTTGCCGAGATTGCGGATCTTGCGGTAGTCGGCATCGAGGTCGATGCCGACCCGGGCGGCGCAGAACGCGCGCCACGCATCCTGGTCGATGCCTTTGGTCTCGTGCCAGGCGACCCAGTAAAACATCGTGTTCCCGTCGTCGATCGGGACCAGCATCTGCGCGAGATTATACTGGTCGTTGGGCGGGATCAGCACGGTGAACGGCGCGATGAACAGCGTGGTGCGGATGTAGTCGTGGGTGTCGGCATTGAGGATCGGCTTGCGGATCGCGGCATAGCGAAAGCCGAACGAGGTGGGCTGGACCTGAAGCCGCGGCGCCTTGTCGGTCGAGGGCCGGGGCCAGCTCTGCGCCGTGGCCTTGGCACCCTCGACCGCCATCGACGGCATCTCGGAGGAATGGAGGCTCGAGGAATGCGCGGAATCGATCGAGCCTTCGAGCACCTGCGCCCAGTTGCAGGCGGTGTGCATCTTGACGATGCTGATCTTCACGTCCGGCGTCGGCGCCCAGGGCGGCGGTTCGAAGTCGCGCAGGGTCGCCGCCGCGCCCATGTAGATCCACACGAAGCCGCCGCCTTCCCGTACGGGATAGGATTTGTGCTTGAAGTGCTCCTTGAGCCGGCTGCCCTCGGGTTCCGCCGCCATATCCACGACATTGCCGGCCACGTCGAACTTCCAGCCGTGGTAGAGGCAGCGCAGCCCGCATTCCTCGTTGCGGCCGAAGGCGAGCGAGGCTTGACGGTGCGGGCAATGCTCGCCGAGCACGCCGAGCCGGCCCTGGCTGTCGCGAAAGACGACGAGATCCTCGCCCAGGAGGCGAAAGCGCACGGGCGTGCCATCGCGCTCGGCCACCTCCTCGGACATGCACGCCGGGAGCCAGTGCCGGCGCATGATCTGGCCCATCGGCGCCTCGCCCTCGACGCGGCACAAGAGATCGTTTTCCTCGGGCGTGAGCATGGCGGCCTCCTCGAATGCCGGATTGACCGGAGATCCTTAGCGATCTAAGAATAGAGCCGCCGTGCCCGCCTGTCCAGGGGGACGGCGCCGTTCGGGAGCATAGGCACCGTGACACAATCCGCCAAGACCGCGCGCGTCGAGAGCGAGGCGATGCTACGCCACTGGCTCGAGGCGGTGCCGAACGACCGCCTCGCGCATCTCGTCAAGGATGCCGCGCGCGGCCTGGTGCGCAGCCTGCAATTGCGCTTGACCGAGCACGGCGTCTCGTTCGGCCATTGGGTCTTCCTCCGCGTGCTGTGGGAGGAAGACGGGCTGACGCAGCGCGAGCTGAGCGTGCGCGCCGGGATGATGGAGCCGACCACCCTCGCCGCCTTGCGCGCGCTCGAGACGCTGGGCTTCATCCGCCGCCGCCGGCGCAAGGACAACCGCAAGAACGTCTATGTCGATCTGACGGCGGCGGGGGCCGCGCTCAAGTCGCGTCTCGTTCCGCTCGCCGTCGAGGTCAACACGGTCGCGGTCCGCGGCATCGCCGCCGACGCCATCACCGTCACGCGCCAGACGCTTCTCGCCATGATCGGCAATCTTGTTCACGACGAGCAGATGCTGGCGCAGCAAGAACGCCGGCTACCGTCGACGCGCGCACTCGGGCGGCTCATCGAAGCCTCGCGCCAGCGCCGCGCCGCGCGAGCCGGACCCGCTGCCGCCGCCGGCGCGGGACCGGCGCCGAAACGCGCGCGCTGAGCCGGTGCCGAGCGGCGGTGGCGCGCATGAAAGGCGTGACCCGGTTCTCGCTCGCGTCGCCGCCGCCGCCGTTGTATCCGCGGAGGCACGAGACTATATCGAATGCCGAATGGCTCGCCGCGGCAACGGCCGCGCGCAAAGGAGGCTCCATGGTTCAGATCGCCGAGCAGGAAACGGCCCCGGAAACCATCGAGGCGACGGTCAACTACCTCCTCGAAACCGCCGAGACGCCCTTCACTTATAGCGGCGGGCCGGGCTCGACCGAGGTGCGCTACGGCGGCACCCGCGATCCCCATCGCGTCGTCATCCGCAACGGCCGTCCGCTCATCGACCGCTTCGCGCTCGAGCGCGATGGCTTCCGCTTCGTCGGCCACGACACCAAGGTGGTGGATTTCCTCGACGATGCCGAAGTGCGCCGGGCCTACTACAAGGAGATGGAGGCGCTGATCAAGGCCGAGAGCGGCGCGGCGCGCGTCGTCGTGTTCGATCACACGCTGCGCACGGCCGACGACGATTTCCGCGAGGAGAAGAAGCTCCGCGAGCCGGTGCAGCGCGTCCACAACGACTATACCGAGTGGTCGGCGCCGCAGCGCGTGCGCGACCTGCTCCCGGACGAGGCCGAGGCCCTGTTGCAGCGCCGCTTCGCCATCGTGCAGGTGTGGCGCCCGATCCGCCATCCGGTCGAAACCTTCCCGCTTGCGATCTGCGACGCGCGCAGCATCGCGCCCGAGGATCTCGTGATCTCGGAACGGCGCTATCCCAACCGCGTCGGCCAGACCTATGCGGTGACCTACAATCCGGCGCATCGCTGGTACTGGTTCCCGCATATGCGCCGCGACGAGGCATTGGTGTTCAAGGTCTATGATTCGCTGAAGGACGGCCGCGCGCGGTGGACCGCGCACACCGCCTTCGATCTCCCGACCGCGCCGCCCAATGCGCGCCCGCGCGAGAGCATCGAGATCCGCACCCTCGCCTTCTTCTGAGGCGCCGGCGGCACCGGCGGCGGGCGCGGCGGCTGCGCGCTCGACCGTCGCGAGCAGATCGAGTAACCTTCCCCTTCGCCGAGAAGACGACGAAGGTCATGCCGCGCGCAGGGCCGGCGTCGCGATGAACGCCATCCGTGCCGAGGAAATGCCATGAGAGCCAGGAGCCGCGCCGCGTCGAGCGTCGATGTCGAGAAATTCCGCCTGCGCCGGTTCGTCGATCGTCTGACCGAAATGGGCGAGGTGGAGGTCCATGACGAGCCGGTGGCGCTCACCGCCGTCAGCGCCATCATCGAAGGGACCGAGAAGGCGGTGCTGTTCCGCCGCGCAGGACCGGAGCGGGTCGAGCTCATCGCCAAGACCGCAGGCAGCCGGCGTCGCCTCGCCGCCGCCTTCGACACCAGTGAGGACAAGCTCTACGACGAATATTTCAGGCGCCTCGCCAGCCCGCAGCCGCTGGTCGAGGTCTCGTCGGACGAGGCGCCCGTCCACGCGGTCAAGCTCACCGGCAAGGACGTCGATCTCACCAAGCTGCCGTTCTATCCGCATCACGCCTATGACGGTAGCTGCTATCTGAGCGCCGCCATCGACTACGTCATCGATCCCGCGACCGGGCGGCGCAATGTCGGTTGCCGCCGCCTGAGCCTGCGCAACCGCTCCGAGACCGGCACCAACGTAACGGCGCCGTCGGACCTCAAACGCATCTATCAGGGCTGCATCGCGCGCGGCCAGAAGCTGCCGATCACCTTCACCGTCGGCGCTCACCCGCTCGACTTCGTCGCCGCGACGACGCGGATGCCCGGTGACGAGCTGTCGCTCGTCGCCAATTTCCGCGGCGAGCCCGCGCCGGTGGTGAAGAGCCTCACCAACGACATCCTGGTCCCGGCCGATGCCGAGCTGACCCTCGAGGGCTATCTCGACGAGCGCGGCTATGTCGAGCCCGAAGGCCCCTATGGCGAGTACATGGGATATTACGGGGCGATCCACATGGACCCGGTGTTCCACTGCACTGCCATCACCATGCGCGGCGACGTCCTGCACCAGACGCTGCTGCACGGCTCGGCCTTCGTTCTCGACCAGACCGATAGCGCCAACATCTCGGCGATGCGCACCGAGGCCGAGGCAATGCAGATCCTCAAGCGGACCGTGCGCGAGCCGGTCGCAGCCTATCTGCGCTCGGTCTCCGGCGGCTCGAACACCTTGCGCGTCGCGATCAAGCAGCGCGTCTTTGGCGAGGCCAAGGCGGCGATTGCCGCGCTCTTCGGCGGCATCATGCGGCTCAAGCACATCTACGTCTTCGACGAAGACATCGACATCCACGACGATCGCCAGGTCGATTGGGCGCTCGGGACGCGCTTCCAGGCCGATCAGGACCTGATGGTCCTGCAGGGAATGGTGGGCATGACGATGGACCCGTCGCTGCAAGGCCGCCGCACCGGAGCCAAGGCCGGGTTCGACTGCACGCGGCCCTTCGGCCGCGACGGCGAGATTCCGCTGACGCGCAGTGCCGCCAAGGTGTTCAAGGGTCCCGCCCGCTTCCAATCGGTCGAGCAGGCGCTCGGCGCCGGGCCGATGTTCTACGCTGACATCGTCGAAGGGGTCGGCAGCGATGACGGGCGCGAGGTAGCCGGCGCCCTCGATGCGCTGCGCGGGGCCGGGCGCCTCGGCCGCGACCGCGATGGCCGCTACTATCTCAGCGCGTCGCAACCGGGCGTCACCGGAATCGTCGGCGCGCTCTATCACGATCCCAACGAAGGGACCTGAACCGGCGATTGACGACAAGGAGCACGAACATGCGTTGGAAGACAGCGGCGGCAGTGCTTTTCACCCTCGCGGCGGTGACGGCGGGATATTCCCATGGCCCGGTGCGGCCGGCTTATGCCGCCTGCGGTCCCGGCGACAAGATCGACAAATCCACGGCCGCCGAGGCGACGAAGAAAATCGCTGCCGCGGGCTACAGCCATGTCCACGCGCTCAAAAAGGGCTGCGACAATTTCTGGCACGGCCAGGCGATGAAGGGCGGCGCTGCGGTCGGCGTCGCGCTCTCGCCGACGGGCGAGGTCTACCAGGAGCAGGACTGAACCGCCGGCGCCGGGACCGGAGGGCGGCATGCGCTGCGGCTTCATCGGTCTGGGCGTCATGGGCGAGCCGATGTGCCGCAATCTGGCGATGAAGAGCGGCGCGGACGTGATCGGCTATGACCTCGCGCCGGCGCCGCTGGAACGGCTCGGCGTCCAAGGTGTGACCGCGGCGGCGACCGTCGCGGCGGTGGCGCGGGCGAGCGACGTGATCTTCCTGTCGCTGCCGAGCGGGGACGAGCTCGAAGCGGTCTGCGGCGGCGCCGACGGGCTCTTGGCGCAGGCGCGCGCCGGGCAGATCGTGGTCGATCTCGGCACCTCCCCGGTCGGCCTGACGCGCGCGCTCGCGGCGCGCTTTGCCGCGAAGGCGGTCGGCTATGCCGATGCGCCGGTGGCGCGGACGCGCCAGGCGGCCGAGGACGGAACGCTCAGCGTCATGGTCGGCGCGAGCGCCGGCGGTGTTCGCGGCGATCCGTCCGCTCCTCGCGTGCTTTGCCACCGACATCACCCATTGCGGCGCCGTCGGCGCGGGCCAGATCGTCAAGATCATGAACAACATGATCCTTATCGAAACGGTGGTCGCGCTGGGCGAGGCGCTGGCGGTCGCGCGCCGCGCCGGTGTCGACGGAGCGGTTCTGTTCGAGACGCTGACCAAGGGTTCCGCCGACAGCTTCGCGCTGCGCAACCACGGCCTCAAGGCGATACTCCCGAGCGATTCCCGGCGCGGGCCTTCTCGGCGCGCCTACGCGCGCAAGGACCTGGCTACGCGCTGCAATTGGCGCAAGCGGCCGGCGTCGAGCTCGCGCGGCGCCGAGGTCGCGGCGAAACTGCTCGACAAAACGCCGCCGCGGCGGGTGCGGGCGATCTCTACTGGCCGGTCGTCGCCAGGACCATCGACCGCTCGCGCCGCTGATGGCGCCGGCGCTCATTTGTCGAGGTGATTGTACACGTCGTGGAACGTGTAGATCTCCTTGTTGATGAGCTCGCCGTTCTCGGCGCACGACCCGGCGGATATAGATCGGCTGAATCGACGTCGCGGGTCGCGGGGTCGATGCTGATCGGGTCCGCGCGGGCTGGCGAGATGCCAGGCCCTTGAAGGCCGCCATCGCCTTGTCGCCGTCGATCTTGCCGTGAAGCTCGCTGGATGACGCGGTAGATGCCCGCCATGCCATCATAGCCCGACACCGACATGAAGTCGGGATGGATCTCGGTGCCGAAATATTTGGTGTAGGCAGCGACGTATTTCTTGTTGACGCGGGTTGTCGAGCGTCCACGAATAGTTCTGCACCGAATAGGCGCCGATTTCGGCATCGCTGGTCGCGCGCGCGGCCGCGGGCGATTGCGGGAAAAGATCCGTGGCGCCGAGCAGCTTCGTCCCGGCGGCCTTGAGCCCGGTCTGGGCATAGAGCTTGGCGAATTCCTCGGATTGCTTGGTGCTCGACCAGGAACAGGAAGATCGCTTCGGGCTTGGCGTCGGCGATGCGCTGCACATAGGCGGCGAAATCGAGTCCCTGCAGCGGCACGCCCATCTCGCCGACGATCTCGCCGCCGATTGGCGGTGAACGCCTTCTTGAAGCTGTCGCCGGCGGCATGGCCCGCGACATAGTCGGAGACCACGATATAGCATTTCTTGATGCCGTTCCCCGCCGCCCATTCGCCGAATTTCGTCTCGAGCGCTTCGAGCGTCGAGGCGAAGCGCACGAAATAAGGCGAGGTATCGGTGATGCTGAGCGTCGCGGCGTTCATGATCACGGTCGGCAGCTTCGCTTCGGTGATGAGCGGCGCGATCGCGAACGCGGTCGGGCTGAAATCGATGCCGGCGATGAAATCGACCTTGTCGCGCACGATCAGTTCCTGCGCCAGCTGCTTCGCCCGCTCGGGACTGGGGCCGCCCTGGTCGCGGCGAATGACCACGATCTTCTTGCCGGCGACGGTGTCGCCGTGCTCGCGGATATAGGTCTCGACGCCATTGCCGATCTGCTGCCCGAAATCGGCGAACTGGCCGGAGAACTGGTCGAGCACGCCGATCTTGATCGTGTCCGCGGCGAGCGCCTGCGGTCCCGGCGCCACGCTTGCCGCGGCGGCAAGGCACAACCCGGCAAGCAAATACCGGCGGTGCAGCTTGTCCATGGCGTTCCCCCTCGCCTCTGTCTTCTAGCGACTCCGCGAAATGATAGATTGGCGCGTGCGGAGGAAGTCGAGCATGAAGGCGCTCGTCATCGGCGGCGGCATCGGCGGGCTGGCGAGTGCGCTGAGCCTCGCCGCTGTCGGCATCGAATGCGTCGTGTGCGAATCCGTCGCCGGCCATCGACGCGCGCGGGGCTCGGCATCAACCTCCAGCCCAACGCCGTGCGCGAGCTGATCGAGCTGGGTCTCGGCGGCGCCTTGGCGGCGACCGCGGTCGAGACCTCGACGCTCGCCTATTGCAACCGCCACGGCCAGCTCATCTGGTCCGAGCCGCGCGGCCTCGCGGCGGGCTATGCCTGGCCGCAATATTCGATCCATCGCGGC
Organism: uncultured Alphaproteobacteria bacterium; assembly: GCA_963721625.1. Classification (GTDB taxonomy): domain Bacteria; phylum Pseudomonadota; class Alphaproteobacteria; order ATCC43930; family CGMCC-115725; genus DATJLY01. The sequence continues at coordinate 236,928 of CAVRKF010000008.1, read as the reverse complement.
GAGCTGGCGATGATTCTGCTCGAAGCGGCGCAGGGCGCGGATCGGCGCCGCCAATATCCGCATCGGCCGCCACCTCGTCGCGTTCGAGCAGGGAGCGGGCGGGGTGACCGCCCATCTCGTCGATCGCGCAACCGGCCGCGCGCTCGCGCCCGAACGCGCCGACGTCCTGATCGGCGCCGACGGCATCCATTCGACGGTGCGGCGCCTGCTCTATCCCGACGAAGCGGCGCCGGTCGCCAGCGGCAGCGTCCAGTGGCGCGGCGCGATCGAGGCGGCGCCCTATCTCGACGGCCGCACCCAGGTGATGATCGGCCATTACCGCCAGCGCATGGTGATCTATCCGATGGGCCGGCGCCGAGCAGGCGCGCGGGCGGTCGCTGGTCAACTGGCTGGCGCTGCTGGGCGACAGGAGCGATCTCCCCGTCCGCGAGAGCTGGGACCGCCGCGGTGAAGAAGGAGCGGTTCTTCGACGCCTTCAGGGATTGGAACTTCGGGTGGCTGCGCGCGGCCGACCTCGTCGCCGCGACGCCGCGACATCTACGAATACCGCGAGCATGACCGCGATCCGCTGCCGCGCTGGAGCTTCGGCCGGGTGACGCTGCTGGGCGATGCCGCCCACGCCATGCGCCCGGTCGGCTCGCAGGCCGGCAGCCAGGCCGTGGTCGATGCGCGCGTCCTCGCGCATGCGCTCGCCACCGGCGCCGATCCCGAGGCGGCGCTCGCGGACTACGAGGCGATCCGCCTGCCGGCGATGAACGAGGTGATCCTGCGCAACCGCGCCTACGGGCCCGAAATCGTCATGCAGATGGCGGAGGAGCGCGCGCCCGACGGCTTCGCGCGGATCGAGGACGTGATCCCGCGCGCCGAACTCGAAGAGATCGCGCGCTCGTTCAAGACCGCCGCCGGCTTCGATCCCGAAACCCTCAACCGCCGCCCGTCGCTCGGATTGCCTCCGAGCGGTGCGGTCGGCGGCGGATGATGGGATGAAGCTTCGCGACCGGACCGTGGTCGTGACCGGCGGCGCCGCCGGCATCGGCAAGGCGCTGTGCGAGCGCTTTCACCGCGAAGGAGCCAGAGCGGTGATCGTCGCCGATATCGACGGCGACGGCGCGCGCGCGGTGGCGCGGTCGGTGGGCGGCGACGGGATTTGCCTGCGATGTCGCCAGCGCGGCGGACGTGCTCCGCCTCGTCGAGGCGGCCGAGCAGCGTTTCGGCCCGATCGATCTCTACTGCTCCAACGCCGGCATCTTCGGCGCGCGCGATCCGGCGGGCAATGTCGCCGGCGCCGCCGGACGAGGCCTGGCATCGCGCCTGGTCGGTCAATGTCATGGGCCATGTCCATGCCGCCCGCGTGCTGGCACCGCGGATGAAGGCGCGCGGCGGCGGCGCGTTTCTGCTGACGGTTTCGGCCGCGGGGTTGCTGTCGCAGATCGGCAACGCGGTCTATGCGACGACCAAGCACGCGGCGATCGGATTTGCCGAAAGCCTGGCGATCGCGCATCGCGACGACAATATCCGCGTCTTCGTCCTGTGCCCGCAAGGCGTCGACACGCAAGCTGCTGCGCGACAGCGGCCCCGGGCCGCAGCACGGCGACGGCGTGCTGACGCCCGAAGCGGTCGCCGACTGCGTCGTGGCCGGGCTGGAGCGCGAGCAGTTCCTCATCCTGCCGCATCCGCAGGTGGCGGAATACATGCGGCGCAAGGCCACCGATTATGACCGCTGGATCGCCGGCATGGCGAAGCTGCGGCGTGCGTTCGTGGCGGACTTCATCGACGGGAGACTGAGCCATGCCTTTTGCGCAATCGACCGGCGCGCGGCTTTACTACGAAGAAACCGGGCACGGCCATCCGATCGTCTTCGTGCACGAATTCGGCGCCGATCACCGCGAATGGGAGACACAGATTCGCTGGTTCGCGCGCGAATACCGCTGCATCGCCTTTGCCGCGCGGGGCTATCCGCCATCGGACGTCCCCGCCGGCGACGCGTCCTATGGCCATCGCCACGCGACCGACGACATCGCCGCCATGCTGCGCCATCTCGCGATCGCCAAGGCGCATGTCATCGGCCTGAGCATGGGCGCTTATGCGACGCTGCAATTCGGGCTGCGCCATCCCGCCATGGCGAGCGCGCTCGTCCTCGCCGGCTGCGGCTCGGGCGCGGTTCCGGCGGAGCGCGCGTCGTTCGAGGCGCAGACGCTGGAGACCGCCGCGCAATTCCTGCGCCGCGGTTCGGCCGCTCTCGCGCCGCAACTCGCCGCGAGCCCCACCCGCGTGCAGCTCCAGAACAAGGACCCGCGCGGCTGGGCCGAATTCGTGGCGCATCTTGCCGCGCATTCGGCGATGGGCTCGGCGCTGACGTTGCGCAACTTCCAGGCGCTGCGGCCGTCGCTGTGGGAGTTCGAGGCAGAGCTGCGCCGCCTCGCCGTCCCGACCCTCATCATCGTCGGCGACGAGGACAATCCCTGCCTCGAGCCGAGCCTGTTCCTCAAGCGCACCATTCCTGCCGCCGGGCTCTGGGTGTTTCCGCGCACCGGCCATGCCGTCAATCTCGAGGAGCCGGCGCTGTTCAATCGCGTCTGCGGCGATTTCCTCGGCAGGTCGAGCGCGGCAATTGGGGCCCGCGCGATCCGCGGACGCTGCCGGTCGACGTATTTCACCGGCGCCAAAAACTGAGCGCCATGCGGTCCCGGCGCTTCGCATTGCCTGGATCGCCGCGCGGCGCTTAAGCTGGGGTCCGGCGTGGATCGAGGCCAGGCGAGGGAGAGGCGATATGGACGACAGGATGACGGGACTGCAACCGGCGGGTCGGTCGAGGCGGCGATGAAATTGGCCCTCGCCTTCAAGAACGACCCGCATTACGTCGCCGGCCGGCGCGACTTCTTCAAGTATCGCGACCTCGGTGTCACCGCCGCGACCGGCGGGCAGATGCGGGCGCAGGTGACCTCGGCCGAAAAGGGCCTGTCGCGGCCGACCGGGTGGCATTACCACGTCTGCGACATGCAGCTCGTCTATGTGCTGAACGGCTGGATCGATCTCGAATTCGAGGACGGCAAGGCTGCTGCGGCTGCAACCGGGCGATTCGGTGATGATCCCCGGCGGCATGCGCCACCAGGAGACCGCGACCTCCGATGCGATGGAGCTCCTCGAAGTCTCGCTGCCGGCGGAAATGGGCACGGTGGCCTGCGATCCGCCGGCCAACAGCCGCCGCGAGGCGCGACCGCCGGCTGCCGGCAGGCGGCCGCATCCGCATGGCAGAAGCGCGGCTCGCGCTCATCCTCTTTCTGCTCGCGCAGTTCCTGCGCTTTGCGGCGTGGCGGGATGCGGCGTTCGCGCGCGCGCCTCAAGGAAAAGCGCTTCGTCGCCCTGATCGCGCACGCGGGACGGCGGGGTCGCGCGCTCCTACGCGTTCGGCGGCGGCGGCGTGCGCTCGCGGCGCGGGCTCCATCCCGCGCCCGACGTGACGCTGACCTTCGACACCGCGGCGCTGGGCGCGCGGCTGATGATGCCGCCCATCGACTGGTCGGCGCAGACGGCGGCGCAGAAGAACTTCAATCTCACCCTCGACGGGCCGGAGGAGCTGGCCTGCTGGTTCGCCCAGACCATCGATCGCGGCGGCGCGCGCCGGGGCGAAAGCCGGCACAAGGCGCGCCGACGGCACCACCCGCTACACCACCATGACCAATGGCGGGCCGCTTTTCGTCTTCGTCAAGGACGGGCGCATCGTGCGCGTGACGCCGATCGATTTCGCGCCGAGGACGGCGCATCCTGGACGCATCGAGGCGCGCGGCCGCCGCTTTACGCCGCCGCGCAAGGCCACGGTCGCGCCGCATGCGCTCAACTGGAAATCGGCGGTCTATTCGCCCGATCGCCTGCTTTATCCGATGAAGCGCGTCGATTTCGATCCCAACGGCGAGCGCAATCCCGAGCGACCGCGGCATCGTCGGGCTATGAGCGCATCTCGTGGGACGCAGGCGCTCGACATCGTCGCGGGCGAGATCAAGCGCGTCAAGCAGGCGCATGGGCCGAGCGCCATCACCTTCCAGACCCAGTCGCACCATAGCTGGGGCAATATCGGCTATTATTTCAGCGCGCTGCAGCGCTTCGCCAATCTCGTCGGCCACACCACGATCGCCAGCAACCCCGATAGTTGGGAAGGCTGGTATTGGGGCGCGAGCCACCATTGGGGCTACACCATGCGGATGGGCCTCGCCGAGGGCTACGGCACGGTCGAGGACCTGTTGAAGCACGCCGAGATGGTGGTGTTCTGGTCGAGCGACGCCGAGGCGACGAGCGGCGTCTATGGCGGCCAGGAAGGCACGGTCCGCCGCCAATGGCTCAAGAGCTCGGCATCCCCACCGTCCACATCGATCCCTATCTACAATCACACCGCGGCGTTTCTGGGCGGCACCTGGATCGCGCCGCGGCCCGGCACCGATGCGGCGATGGCGCTGGCGATCGCCCATGTGTGGATCACGGAAGATCTCTACGACCGCGACTTCGTCGCAACGCGCACGCACGGCTTCGAGGTGTGGAAGCGCTACATTCTCGGCCGCGACGACGGCGTCGCCAAGACCCCGGAATGGCAGGAGCGCGAGACCGGCGTGCCGGCGCGCACGGTGCGCGCGCTGGCGCGGGCGTGGGGGACGAAGCGCACCTATCTCGGCGCGGGCGGACTCGGCAACGGCTTCGGCGGCGCCTGCCGCGGCCCCACCGGCCATCAATGGGCGCGCGCCATGGTCTGTCTGACGGCGCTGCAGGGGATGGGGCGGCCGGGCGTGAATTTCGGCAATCTGCAATGGGGCGCGCCGGTCGATCTCGCGTTCTGGTTCCCGGGCTATGCCGAGGGCGGCATCTCCGGCGACGTGGTCAACACCGCTTCCGCCATGGGGCTCTATCAGCGCATGCCGCACCTGCCGACCATGAACACGGTGGCGCAGGCGATCCCGCGCCTCCATCTGCCCGAGGCGATCATCGACGGCCGCGCCGAGGGCTGGGTGCGCGACGGCCGCTCGCCCTACCGCCAGTTCGGCCGCGTCGTCTATCCGGCGCCCGGCGCCGCGCGCGTGCGCATGCTCTACCGCTATGGCGGGACCAATTTCGGCACGCTGCCCGACAGCAACCGCTTCGCCCGCATGTACCGCTCGCCCAATCTCGAATTCGTCGTCAACCAGTCGATCTGGATGGAGGGCGAGGCCAAGTTCGCCGATGTCATCCTGCCGGCCTGCACCAGCTTCGAGCGCTGGGACATCAGCGAATGGGCGGGCGTGAGCGGCTATGCCCATCATGCGCAGATGCAGGTGAACCACCGCCTCGTCACGCTGCAGCACAAATGCATCGAGCCCCTGGGCGAATCGAAGGCCGATTACGACATCTTCTTTGCGCTGGCCAAGCGGCTCGGGCTCGGCGCCTATTACTCCGAGGGAATGACCGATCTCGACTGGGCCAAACGCATGTTCGACGCCTCGGACCTGCCGCGCCTCATCAGTTGGAAGCGCTTCCTCGCCAAGGGCTATCACGTCATTCCCGCGCCGCCGCCCGAGCGACGCGCGCCGGTCGCGTTCCGCTGGTTCTACGAGGGCCGCAAGAAGGACGTGCCGGAACCGCTGCCGATCGCAGCCGAATATCGCGGCGATTTCGGCATGGGCCTCGGCACGCCGACCGGCAAGTTCGAGTTCGACTGCGAGACGCTCAAGGCGTTCGACGCCAAGGACCCCGAGCGCCCGCCCATTCTCAAATATGTGCGCTCGTCCGAAAGCCCCGCCGGCGACGCGGCGTCAGCCCATCCGCTGCAGCTCCTCACGCCGCATCCGCGCTTCAGCTTTCATTCGCAATCCGACGGCAAGGACAGCTTCATCAATGATCTCACCGACCATCGCGTGCGCGTCGGCGGGCATTTCTATCTCGCGCTCCGCATCAACGCCGAGGATGCGCGCGCCCGCGGCATCAAGCGTCACGACCTCGTCCGCGTCTATAACGATCGCGGCAGCGTGATCTGCGCCGCGGTTCCGACCGCGCGGCTGTCACCGGGCGTGGTGCACGGCTACGAATCCTCGGCGCTTTACGAGCCCGTGACGGCATCCGGCGCCGGCCCCGAGCGCGGCGGCGCGCTCAACACGCTGTCCTCGGGTCGCATGCAGATCGCCAAGGCCCATGCCATGGGCACCAGCAACTGCCTCGTCGAGGTCGAACGATGGGAGGAGGCTGCGCCGTTGGCGATGTCGGCGGCCAGGCCGGCGCCGGTCGAAGCGAAATAGCGCGCCGCGCCTATTTCTGGCCGAGGCGGTCGCCCATTTCGGCTTCCCAATCGGGGCGGTCGAGGAAGCCGGGGGTCTCGCGGCAGTGGCGTTCGGTTTCGGTCATGATCTCGTCGATCGGTTTGGTCAGGTCGACCGGCACGGCGTGCGGCTGTGGCACGTGCCAGGGCGTGTGGGTATAGACTTCGACGCGGTTGCCTTCGGGATCGGCGAAATAGAACGACAGCGCGTTGCCGTGATTGGTCTGGCGGAATTCCTTCACGCCGGCACCCTTGACGCGATCGAACATGGTCTTCACCTGGTCGAGACCATCGACCAGGAACGAGAGCTGGTTCACCGTGCTCACGCCTTCGGGCGCGCGGCCCGAGACGAGGACGAGCTGATGATGCTCGTCGGCGGCGCTGGTGAGGAAAGCCAGCTCGCCGCCGCCGGCCTTGCCGCGATCGGCGACGAAGAGGCCGAGCGCGGCGGTGTAAAAATCGACCATTTTCGAGACATCGCGCACATAGATGCCGGTGTGCGTGAGGCGGGGGCGGATGGCGGCAGACATGGCGAACCTCCTGGATGGGGGCAAGCATGTCGCCGCCGGCGGGCGGCGTCAATCGCCAGGCCGGAGCGTTGCCCGCGCCGGGTCGGGACGGTTATGCTCGGCCCAGGACGTGCGACGCGGCGGCTGCCGGGCCACAATCGGGGGCGGACGGGACATGATCAAAAGACGTGACTTCCTGGCGTGCGCGGCCGCCGGCGCGGCGGTCAGCGCTTGCCCGACCCGTCTTTGGACGGCGCAGGCGGCCGAACCGGTCACGGTCTTCATCCCGTTCGACCTGACCCCGGAATATAGCGACATCATCAACGCCTATTCGGGCGGTCACTTCGCCAAACAGGGACTCGCTGCGACGGTCCGGCCGTCGAAGGGCGTGCAATCACTGCAGCAGCTCGTCGCCAAGCAAGGGCAGTTCATTCGCAACATCGCGCTCGACGTGGTGCGGGGCGTCACCGCCCAGGGATTGCCGCTGATCTGCATCGCGACGATCGGTCAGGGGTCGGCATTCAATCTTGTCAGCCTGAAAGACAAGCCGATCCTCACCCTCGCGGATACTCAAGGGCAAGACGATCGGAATCATCGGCGTGGGCGGCGCGAGCGACACCTATCTCGAGGTGCTGCTCGCCAAGGGCGGGATGACCAAAGCCGACGTCAACGTGATCCCTGCCGGCAACAACCCCGGTGAAGTCGTCCTGTTGAAGGCAGGCCGCCTTGACGGCTTCATGTGCACGCTCGACACCGCCGCAGCGGCCGAGCAGGCAGGTGAGCCGATCACCTATTGGAGCACCGACAAATTCATCCAGATGCCCGGCTTCGTCCATGTCACGACGCGCGACATCGTCGAGAAAAATCCGGATCTCGTCCGCCGCTACGTCAGGGCGATCAAGGCGTCGGTGGACGAGATCCTGACCCATCCGCTCGAACCGATCTTCCGGCGCGAGGCCAAGGATTTCGAGATGTCCGGGCTGAAGGACATGGCGGCCGCGGTGCGCGCGCAGCAACTGGAGATCAATCGCATCTGGCTTGCAGCGGGCCGGCAGAACGTGCTGCGCAACCTGCCGCAGCACTGGCAGGCCGGCATCGAGGCGCTGCGCTCGATCGGCTACAAGAACCTCAAGGATCCGACCTATTACTACACCAACGAATTCGTCGACAGCGCGTGATCCGCAACGGCCCGGAAGCTTACGCCGGCACCTTCTGCTTCTTCTCGCGCTCGGCGGCGAATTCGGGTTCGACGAAGCCGTGGACGGACAGATCGAAATTATTGCCGTCCGGATCGGTGCCGCGCTTCTCCGCATAGGGGCGGTCGGCCGGCCGCTTGCCCGGCTCGACGAGGTCGAAGCCGGCCATGCGCCGCGCGATCTCGTCGGCGTCCTCGACCTGCCAGCCGAAATGATTGAGCCCCGACGGCTTGCCGTCGGCCTTGTTCTTCAATAGCGCCATGGTGATATAGCCGTCGGTCATGAAGATGGCGCCGCCGCTGCTGCTGTGGAGGCGCTTCATCTCGAACGTCTCCTCATAGAATTTCGCGAGGCGTTCGGGGTCGAGCGTGACGATGGCAAGATGACGGATCTTTGGGCTTGTGATCGCTCATGGCCGATCCTTTGCGGTTGGGTCGCGGCATGAGACGGCGAAAGCGCGCTCGCGTCAAGGCATTGCCGGGCGTGTCCTAACCGCCGCAGCCCTCCGCCTCGGGCTCGACCTCGACCGCCCTCGCGGGGTCGTTGCGCCGCGGCCGGGGGCCAATTACCATTCACCGGACCGATGGCGGCGGGAGGCGGACCATGAACCAGATCGCACCGCAACGCCAAACCGCGACCAAGATCACGGTGCTCAATCCGATGGGCTATCCCGCCGAAGATCACGCGCAAGACCCCGGCGCCGCGGCTCGAGAGCCTCGACGGCAAGACGATCTATCTGGTCGATTGCCGCTTCGACGATTCGATCGAGCTGCTGAAGCAAGTGCAGGCCTGGTTCGCCGAGCACATGCCCGGCGTGACCACGCAGCTCGTCTCGCTGTCGGCCTATTACGGCCACGACGATCCCAAGACCTGGGACGAGATCAAGGCGAACGGCGATGCCGCGATCATCGGCGTCGGCCATTGCAGCACCTGCGCGCCGGCGGTCGCCACCCACGCCATCACGCTCGACACGAAATACGGCGTGCCCGACCGTCGCGCTCCACACCGACAAGTTCGACAAGGTCGTGCGCTCGGTGACGAAGATGGCGCGGACTGCCCGACGGCGCCGACCGTGTTCGTGCCGCAGCCGGTGATGGGCAAGTCCGCGGCGCGAGCTCGCGGCCTATGTCGACGGCAACGATCCCGATCACCGGCCGGCCGGTGATGCAAGAGGTCGTCGAGGCCCTGACGACCGCGCTGAGCGACGGCGCATGCCGGTGGCTGAACGCTCGACGCCGCGCCTCGTCGAGCCCGATACCGAAGACGAACCTCCAGCACCTCTTCCTCGAGAACAACTGGACCGACAAGCTGCCGATCGTGCTGCCGACCGAGGAGCGCGTCGCGGCGATGCTGGCGCACACGAGCCACGCGCCGGACGAAGTCGTCGGCCACATGCAGCCGACCGCCAATCGCGGCTCGTGGGAGTACACGGTCGAGAAGGTCGCGGTGAACGCGGTGATGGCGGGCGCGCAAGCCGGAATATTTCCCGGTGATCCTCGCGCTCGCCGCCTCGGAAGTGTCGGCGCGCGGCAGCACGTCGAGCTCGGGCTCGGCGATGGTCGTGGTGAACGGGCCGATCCGCCACGAGATCGGCATGAATTGCGGCATCGGCGCGCATGGGCCCCTACAACCACGCCAACGCGACGATCGGCCGCGCCTATGGCCTGCTGTCGCAGAACCTGCAGGGCGGCTCGGTGCCCGGGCGAGACCTTCATGGGCTCGCTGGGCAACAACTACACCTACAACAACATCACCTTCGCCGAGAACGAGGAGCGCAGCCCGTGGGAGCCGCTGCACGTGCAGAAGGGCTTCAAGCCGACCGACAGCGTCGTCAGCATTTTCTACGGCTGCCGCTCGACGACGTTCTGCCTGGGCCTGCGCGAGAAATACTGGCGCGAGCACGTGCGCGACATGCTGCTGGGCATCGACGCCGAACACGCGCGCCGTGCCTGCTGCTCGACCCGATCACCGCGCGGCAGTTCATCGACCGCGGCGGCTTCGACACCAAGGAGAAGCTGATCCGCTGGATCCACGAGACGGCGACAGATGCCGGCCGGCCGCTATTGGGATCTGCAGCTCGTGCAGAACTACGTCTATCCCGTGGGCGACGTTCGGCCGCGGAGCCGATGGCGACGAAGCTCAAAGCCGGCGCCCGACGAGCCGATCCCGCATCTTCCAGGAGAAGGACATCAACGTCGTCGTCGTCGGCGGCGAGACCAACGGCTACTGGCAGATCATGGGCGCCAAGCTATCGCAAGTCCGTCTCGATCGACGACTGGCGCTGACCGGCGGCACGATCCTGTACCGCTTCATCGAGAGACGCTCCGTTCCGCTGATGGTGTTGGCGGCTCTTGCGTCGCTCGCGCTGCGGCTGCGCGGATTGGGACACGCCGATGGCGGCTACGACGAAGGCGTTTACTTGCAGACGCTGATGGCGTTGGCGTCGGGACACGAGCTTTATCGCGCGACGTTTCATTCCCAGCCGCCGGCATTCATCCTCGGCGTCTATCCGTTCTTTCTGTTGTGCGGACGGAATTTGTGGGCGGCGCGCTTCGGCGTCGCCGTGCTGTCGCTCGCAGCGCTGCCGGCGGCCGCGCTTTTGGGCAATGTCGTCGGCGGCCGCGTCGCCGCGGTGATGGGCCTGGCCCTGGCCGCGTTCGATCCGCTCTATCTCGCGCAATCGCGAACGCTGGACGCCGAGGCACCGCAAATCGCCTTCGCATTTGTCGCGGTCGCGATCGCGCTCCACGCCGCGCGGCGGCCGGAAAGCCGCGCCGCGCCGGTCCTGGCACTTTTCGCCGGCGCGGCGGCGACCGTTGCGACATTGTGCAAGCTCACCGGCGTCGCCGCCTTCGTCCCGCTTCTCGTGATCCTCGCGGGCGCGGCGGTCGAGCGGCCGCCGCGCCGTGCGATCGCGCTTTGCGCGCTGGCGGGGCTCGTCGGGATCGCGGCGGCGCTGGCCGCGTTCGGCCTGCCCTATCGCGACGATCTGCGGCCGCTCTGGCGGCAGGTGGTGGAAATGCATCTCGTCGCGCGCCGGCTGTTTCACGATGGTCCGGCCGATCACGCCGGCACGATTTTGAGTTTCCTCGCCGCCGCGCCGGTAAGCTATGCCGCATTCCTCGGCGCCGCGGTCGGGATCGTGCGGCGCGATCCGCTGGTGCTGCCCTTGGCGGCGTGGTTCGTCGCGTCATCGGCGCTGCTCGTCGATCAGACGCCGCTGTTCGCTCATCACCTGGTGACGCTGGAGCCGTCGTTGCTCGCGCTTGCGACGCTGGGCTTCTCGCGCCATCGCCCCGGCGTGGCGCCGCGGCGGGCGATGGCGCCTCTTCTCGCGATGATCGTGAGCGTGGCCGTTCTCGCGTCCGACGCCGCCGTTGGGACCTTGTCCTACAGCGGCGGCCTGATCCGCGCGCGCATCGCCGGCGTGAGCAATCTTGCGCTTGCAAGGGCCATCGCGCGGACCATCGATGGCAGGAGCCTGATCATCACGGACTGTCCGCTCGCCGCGGCCCTGGCGCCGCGCCGCACGCCCGCCCGCGCTCGTCGATATGTCGTTCGTCCGGATCAGAGTCCGGCTATCTCACCGCCGCTGATCTCATCGCGGCCGCCGCGCGTCCGGATGTCGCGATGGTGCTGTTCTGCGGCAGACAGCTCGATGCTCCCGAACTCCGCGCCGTTCCGTCTGTGGGTGTCGCAGCATTTCCGACTGCTGCGCGCCGGGGAGAGCGCGCGGATGTGGATCAGGCCGGCGGCGGCCGCGGCTGCGCCTCCTGGATGAGGCGCCACAGGCGCGGCGGCGACAGCGGCAGCGCGCGCGGCTCGACGCCGAGCGACAGCGAGCGCCGCGGCGACGGCATTGGCGATGACGCCGCCGACCGGGACGATGCCGCCCTCGCCCGCGCCCTTGGCGCCGAGCGGATTGATCGGCGACGGCTTGTCCTCGAGCGTGACGGCGTGGATCGACGGGAAATCGCTCGCCGTCGGCAGCAGATAATCGGCGAGCGTGCCGGTGAGGAGCTGGCCCTCGCGCGTCATAGACGAGCTGCTCGAGCAGCGTGCCGCCGAGCCCCTGCACGACCGCGCCGATCTGCTGGCCGTCGCATCATCATCGGATTGATGATGCGCCCGACATCCTCGACCGCGGCATAATCGACGAGCGCGACCTGCCCGGTGCGCGGATCGACCGCGACATGCGCCGCGTGCGCGCCATAGGCGTAGGTGTGGTGATGGTTGGCGAAGCTGCCGTCGGCGGCGATCCCGGCGTCGGCCAGCGTCCGCCAGCGTCACCGAGCGCCCGCCCGCCCGCGCCTCGCCATCGACGAGCTCGACCGCGGCGGCGTCGCAGCCGAGACGGCGCGCGGCGGCGGCGCGCAGCGCCGTCTTGAATGCCGCCGCCGCCGCGAGCATCGCCGAGCCGCCCATGACGATGGAGCGCGAATGATAGGCGCCGATAGCCTTCCGCCAGCAGCGTGGTCGAGCCGTGCAGCACGCCGGCGATGCGCTCGAGCGGCAGTTCGAGCGCGTCGGCCGCGATCTGCGCGAAGGCGGTCTCGAGCCCTTGCCCGACGCCGGCCGAGCCGACCGCGACGGTGACGCGGCCATCGGGCTCGAGCGCGAGCCGCGCCGTCTCCTTGGGCCCGGCCGCGCCGCCCTCGATGAAGCAGCTCACGGCGATGCCGTGATAGCGCCCGTCGATCAGCCTGCCTTGCAGCTGCTGCTTGTCCGACCCAGCCGATCTCCTTGAGGCAGCGGTCGAGCGTGATGCGGTAGTCGCCGCTGTCGAATTCGGTCTCGGCACCCGACGGCGTGACCGGCGCGACCGCGTAGGGCATGTCGGCTTCGGCGACGAGATTGCGCCGGCGCAGCTCGACCGGATCGATGCCGAGTTCGCGCGCCGCCATGTCGACCAGGCGCTCGCGGAAGAAATCGCGCCTCGAACCGCCCGGGGCCGCGATAGGTGCCGACCGGCGTCTTGTTGGTGACGAGCAGCTTCACGTCGACGTCGATATGCGGCACGTGATAGGGGCCGGAAAGGAACTGCGCGATGTTGCGCGGGCCGACTGCGCCGTTGGTGCGGATATAGGCGCCCATGTCGGCATAGGCCGTGGCCGCGCAGCGCCAGGATGGTGCCGTCCCGGCGGCAGGCGATCTCGACCTCGATGTCGCTTTCGCGCGCATGGTTGGCGGCGATGAGGTGCTCGCGCCGGTCCTCGGTCCACTTCACCGGGCGGCCGACATGGCGCGCGGCGAACGGGATGAGGAAATCCTCGGGATAGAATTCGCCGCGATTGCCGAAGCCGCCGCCGACGTCGTTTTCGATCAAGGAGATGGCGCTCTTCGGCCAGTCCCGATCAACCGCGCCAGGATCTGGCGGTTGAAGAACGGCACCTTGGCGGCGCCCCAGACGGTCAGGTGGCCTGGCGCGCGCGTCCCATTCGGCGAGCACGCCGCGCGGCTCCATCGTCACCGCGGTGTGGCGATGCACGCTGAAGCGTTCGCGCCGGACATAGGGCGCGTCCCTGAACGCCGCCGCGGCATCGCCCCGTCGCGCGGTGAAGGTCACGGCGAGATTGGTGCCGTGCGCCTCGAACAGCAGCGACCGTGCCGGCCTCCGCGGCGACGCAATCGGTGACCGCCGGCAGCGGCTCGATTTCGAGCCGCACCGCGTCGAGCGCGTCCTCGGCGATGCGCCGCGCTCGTCCGCGAGCACGACCGCGACGGGCTCGCCGACATAGCGCACCTTGGACGCGGCGATCACCGGCTGCTCGAACGGCAACATCTCCGGCAGGGGAATGAGCCGCAGGGGAATGTTGGGAACGCGCGCGCCGAGATCGGCGGCGGTGATGACCGCGTGGACGCCGGGCAGCGCCAATGCGGCCGCGGCGTCGATCGCGCGGATGCGCCCATGCGCGACCGGGCTGCGCAGGATCGCGGCATGAGAGCATGCCGTCGCGCGCGAGATCGTCGACGAAGGTGCCGCGCCCGCGCAATAGCCGCAGATCCTCGATCCGCTCGACCGGGCTGCCGACCAGGACGTTGCGGGCGCTCATCCGGCGCTACCGCGGCCCGGGTTTGCGATAGGCGGCGCGCGCATCGAGCACCGCCTCGATGATCGGGATATAGCCGGTGCAGCGGCAGAGATTGCCCGACAGCACCTCGCGGACGCGCTCCTCGTCGGCATCGGGCTCTTCGGTGAGGAGCGCATGCGCGGTGGTGAGGAACCCCGGCGTGCAGAAGCCGCATTGCAGCGCGTGATGGCTGCGGAACGCGGCCTGCAGCGGCGTCAGCTCGCCGTCGGCGCTGTTCAGGCCCTCGATCGTCACGATCTTGGCGCCTTCGGCCTGCACCGCCAGCATCAGGCAGGAGCGCACCGCGGCGCCATCGACGATGACGGTGCAGGCGCCGCACACGCCGTGCTCGCAGCCGACATGCGTGCCGGTGAGCCGCAGCACATGCCGCAGGCAATCGGCGAGCGTCAGGCGCGGCTCGACCTCGACCTCGACCGGCTTGCCGTTCACCTCGAAGCGCACCGGCATGCGCGTTCCTCCCTATCAGGCGCGGCGCGGCGCAGCGCGCGCTCCACCAGCACTTCGACCAGCGCGCGGCGATAGTCGGCGTCGGCGTGCAGATCCTCGGGCGGATCGACCGCCGCTGCCGCGGCCGCGGCGGCGGCGAGGATCGCCGCCTCGTCGACGACGCGCCCGTTCGAGCGCCGCTTCGGCGGCGGCGATGCGATGCGGCCGCGTACAGGCGCCGATCACCGCGATATGCGCATTCGCCGGCGCGCCCGCCCGCGTCCGGATCATAGAACAGCGCGATCCCGGCCAGCGCGAAATCGCCGCGGCGGCGCGCGAATTCCTCGAAGCCCCAGCGCCGTGTCGCCGGCCATGGCGGCAGACGCAGCTCGGTGATGATCTCGTCGGGCGCGAGCACCGTCGTGAGCGGCCCGGTGAAGAACGAGCCGCGGCGATCGTTCGCGCGCCCGCCGGGCCGACGATCGCGGATCTCGCCATCGCAGGCGACGGCGATGCCCGGCAATTCCGCCGCCGGATCGGCATGGGCGAGGCTGCCGCCGACCGTGCCGCGATTGCGGATCTGGTAATGGGCGATGTGCGTCACGGCTTCGCGCAGCAGCGGGTGCGCCGTGGTCGAGCCGCTCGTCGCGCTCGATGTCGCGCCAGCGCAGCTTGGCGCCGAGCCGCACGCCATCGGCGGCGATGGCGATGCGCGTCGAGATCGGGCAGCTTGCGCAGATCGACGAGGAGCGACGGGGTCGCGAGGCGGAAGGCCAGCACCGGCATCAGACTCTGCCCGCCGGCCAGCAGCTTCGCCTCGCCGCGGTGCTGCGCCAGGAGCGCGACCGCCTCGCCGAGCGTCGCCGGACACGCATAGTCGAAGCGGGGAGGTTTCATGGGCTCGCGCGCTGCCTGATTCGGGCTGATCTTCACCCGCGGCAGCGGGCCGGGTCAATGGCTTCGGCGCATTGGCCTTCTCGCCTTGCCGCGTGCGCGCCGATGGCTTTTTCGCGGCGCGTGCGGTAGCTTTTTGGGTTCTTTGCCGATCCAAGCCAGGGACCATGGCGGATGGCGTCCAACCCGATGCAGCGCCGGCTTGCGGCCATTCTCGCCGCCGATATAGCCGGTTATAGCCGGCTGACTGGCGCGGACGAGGAAGGCGTTGTGTCGCGGCTTCGGGCGCTGCGGCAGGAACTGATCGATCCCGTCATCGCCGCCCATGGCGGCCGAACGGTCAAGCTCATGGGCGACGGCAGGCTGGTCGAATTCGCGAGCGTGATGGATGCCGTGCGCTGCGCCGTGGAGGTACAGCGCGGCATGACCGGGCGCAACGCCAATGTCGCGCCGGACCGGCGCATCGAGTTCCGCGTCGGGATTCATCTGGGCGACGTGATCGTCGAAAGCGACGGCGACCTGATGGGCGACGGCGTCAACATCGCCGCGCGGCTCGAAGGCATCGCCGATCCAGGCGGCGTCTGCCTGTCGGAAGATGCTTGGCGCCAGGTGCGCGACAAGCTGAATGAGCAGTTCGACGATCTCGGCGAGCAGGGCCTGAAGAACATCGTGCGCCCGATACGGGTCTATCGCGTCGTCCTGGTTGGGGCCGGCGAGAAAGCGCGCGGCGGGTCCGCCCCGGCCACGCCCGCCTCGTCTTCGGCGCCCAGGCTTTCGATCGTCGTCTTGCCCTTCGCCAATATCGGCGGCGAGCCCGAGCAGGACTATTTCGTCGATGGCGTGACCGAGAGCCTCACCACCGATCTCTCGCGCATCTCCGGCAGCTTCGTGATCGGACACAACACCGCCTTCACCTACAAGGGCAAGGCGGTGGATCTCAAACAGATCGGCCGCGAGCTTGGCGTGCGCTATGTGCTCGAAGGCAGCATGCAGCGCGGCGGCAACCGGCTGCGCGTCAACGTCCAGCTCATCGACGCCGAAACCGGCAATCACCTCTGGGCCGAGCGGTTCGACAAGCCGCTCGCCGATCTCTTCGACATGCAGGACGAAATCGTCGCGCGGCTCGCGCGACCAGTTGGACACCGAACTGATCGCGGCCGAGGCGCGGCGCGCGGAGCGGTTGCCGCGTCCCGATTCGACGGACCTTTATTTTCAAGGCACGGCTTGCTGGCACAGGGGGTTCAGTGCCGAAAACCTGGCGCAGGCACGTGGCTTTTTCGCGCATGCGCTGGCGCTCGATCCCAACAATGTCGAGGCGCTGGTGGGCGAGGCGTTTGTCGAGCTTAGGACCGCCGCCAATTTTCTGACCGACGATCCCGCCGCCCGTCACGCTGCGGCGGAAGCAGCGGCAACCAAGGCGCTGTCCCTCGCGCCCAATCATGCTTTTGCCCATTATGTGTTGGGTCATATCCGCATTCGCACCGACCGCGCCGCGCAGGGTATTGTGAAGTGTGAGCATGCGTTGGCGTTGGATCGGAACCTGGCTTACGCCCATGCGGCAATCGGCCTCGCAAAAATTGCGCTTGGGCGCGCCGAGGAAACGGAGGCCCATATCCTGGACGCGCTGCGGCTCAGTCCGCGAGACGTCTTGGCCTATCATTGGATGTACCTGGCCGGCTACGCCATGCTGCTGCTTGGGAGCGATGAGGACGCGGTCGCATGGCAGCGCCGGTCCATCGAGGCCAACCGTAATTTTCTTAACGCGCATTTCACTCTCGCCGGCGCCCTGGCGCGGCTCGGCACGGCGAACGAGGCCAGCGCAGCCGTCAAGGCCGGACTGGCGCTCAATCCGACCTTCACCATCCGCCGCGTCCGCACCAGCGTGATCAGCGACAATCCGACCTTCCTGGCTCAGTTCGAACGTGCCCTTGACAGCCTGCGCAAAGCCGGGGTGCCGGAGGGATGAAACCCAACGGGTAGTGCGCTCGATACCCGAGTTGGGTCCGAAGACTAAACCGTTGGCGCGGTAGGGTCCTGCGCGAGCGGTTCGGTCCATTGCCGAAGCGGCGACGCGACGGCGCGGCGCGGCCTATTCCGCCGCGACTGCGGTCACGCCGGTGGTGGCTTCGAGGCCGGAAGATCGGGCAGGCCGAGGCGCAGCATTTCGGCTCCGTCGCTGCGCGGTGAAGGTGGCGCGCTCGCCGCGCGGCGACATAGACCGTGGTGAGGCGGCGGAACGGCGCGCCTTCGACCGTGCCCGCGCCGGCGAGTCACGAAGACGATGCTGCGGCCCGCCACCGCATGGACGGCGCCCGGATCGAGGCGCAGAAACGCCGCTTCGGTCCGCCGCTCGGTGAACACGCCGAGCAGCCTCTCGGCGACGCCTTCGGCGCCCGCCGACCGGCACCCAGTCATAGTGCGGCGGGTCCATCATGAAGGGGCGCGAATAGCGCGGCTTGGGATAGGCCATCGGGCGCTTGTTGACATACTCCCAGATCGCCTGATAGCCGTCCATGTTGCGCTTGCCCGGCACGTCCTTGTGGCGGCGGAAGACGCCGTCCTTGAACTCGCCCTGGGCCTTGAGCGCGTCCATGCCGGCCTTGACCTCCTTGCGCGAGAGATAGCCGCTGCCGCTGGCGCCGCCGCATTGCAGCACGATGGTCATCGGCGACGCGGTCGGGTCCTGGCTCTGCGGCCCGTAGAACATGCCCTCGGGGAAATATCCGACCATGCCGGCCTTCATCTTGCCGTCGCGGGCGAAATCGAGCTCGCCCTCGAGCTGGAAGCGGACCTGCTCGAAATTATGGCGGTGGCGCGGCGAATAGAAATCGCCGCCCAGGCGGCCGAGCGAGAGCTGGAAATTGTCGATCCCGCCGGGCTCGCCCTCCATCAGGCCGCCGGAAATGGAACATGCCGCCGCGATGCTCGAGCCCGCGCTCCCATTGCAGCTCGTCGCCCTGCACGATCTTCATCGCTCGCCTCCGGATCGCAAAATACCCACTCGAGCGCGACTATAGCAGAGCGGCGGGCCTTACCACAGGGCCTTGGTCGCCAGCCGCGCGCCCTCGGCCAGGGCCTCGAGCTTCGCCCATTGGATGCGTCGGATGGACGCGGCGCAGGAACGGCCCCTGGGCGAAGCCGCAATCGGTGCTGGCGATCACGTTCTCGCGCCCGACCAGGCGGGCGAGCCGGACGATGCGCTCGGCGACCAGCTCGGGATGCTCGACGATGTTGGTGGCGTGGCTGACGACGCCGGGGATCAGCACCTTGCCCGGCGGCAGCTTGACGCTCTCCCACACCCGCCATTCATGCTCGTGGCGCGGATTGGCGCCTTCGATGACATAGGCGCCGGCGCGCACCTTGAGGACGAGATCGACGATGTCCTTGAGCGGCACGTCGGTGGTATGCGGGCCGGGCCAGCTTCCCCAGCACACGTGATAGCGCACGCGGTCCTCGGGGATGCCGTCGAGCGCGTGGTTCAACGCCTCGACATAGCGCGCTACCCAGGCGTAATAGTCGGCGAAGCTCGCCGGCGGCACCATGCGGTCGAAGGTGACGGCGGCGCGCGCGTCGTCGACCTGCAGCAGGAAGCCGGCATCGACGATGGTCCTGTATTCGACGCGCATCGCGGCGGCGATCGCGTCGACCAGCTCCTGATCGGTCTTGTAGTACTCGTTCTTGCGGTCGGGGATGACGCTCGCCGGCGCGGCCACCGGCAGGAACGCCTCCTCGACCTTCACGCCGTCGAGCGCCGCCTTGAAGTTGTCGATGTCGCGCTTGAGCTCCGCCTGCGCCGGTATAGGCGATCGGGCCGACGCAGACCGAATTCGAACTGGGTGTTGCGCGGCTCGCGGGCATCGAGCTCGGCATAGAACTCGGCGAATCGGTCGCGGTCGGCGCCGCGGGCGAAGGGATCGGGGCCGCCGATCGGCGCGCCGCTCGAAGCCCGAGAGCCGCTCGAGCACGTATTGCGACCAGCTGATCGCTTTGCCGAACTCGCCGTCGCTGACGACGTCGATCCCGGCCTCGGCCTGCTGGCGGACGACGTCGGCGACGCTCGCTTTGAGGCAGCGCGCATAGGCCGCCTCGTCATAGGCCTTGCCCGCTCTGCTTGGCGCGCAGGAACTCGAGGAGCGCCGGCGGCCGGATGAGGCTGCCGACATGGGTGGTGAGAATGCGGTTGCTGCTGCGCTTCATGGCCTCGTCTCCAGCGGCGCTTGGCGCGGCACCTAAGGCGGGTCCGGGAGCGGCGCAATCGCCCTCACCGCAGTCGCTTCGCCGCGCGCGTCGATGAAGCCGCAGATCGGCATAGCGCCGCACGTCGATGTTGATCGCCAGCATGCCCGCTTCGCTCAGGAGCACGAGATTGCTCTGCAACAGGGCGAGATTCGGGCGCGCGTCGCGGTCGCGGTAATAGTCGCCGGCGGTGAAGAGATATGATCGGCGAACGCGGCCGAGTGACTCGTGATTGAAGCGCGGCGACCGCGGCGACCGCCTCGTCGCGATGGGCGGGATCGAGGAACCAGCGCCAGGCGCGCAGATAATCCTCGAAGAAATCCTCGAGCGCCGCGCGGTGCGCGCAGGAACTCCGCCGCGCGCCGCTTCGACGAGGCCGCGCTCGGACCGATGGCGGCGCTCCGGTCGAACAGCGCGCGCGCGGTCCCGCGCTGCCTCCAGAAGCTGCGAGAACGGCGCGACCAGCGCCGCGAGATCGATCCTTGCCGTCCTCCAGCATCGCCGCCATGCTCGGATAGGGCGTCGACGACGACATGGATAGTCGCGCCCGTCCTCGAGGCCGTGGCGCGCGCAGCATGATGCGCAGCGCGACCTCGCCGAGATTCGCCGAGCGCGTTGACCGCGAGCACCCTGCCCTTCAGATCCTCGATCGTGCCGGATCGGACCGTCGTTTCGCACCATGAACGGGCTCGAATAATGGCGCCTCGACGCCGTCCTGGTAGCCATCGGCGACGATGCGCAGGTCCTCCATGCCGCGTTCTCGATGGCAACGCCCAGCGCGGCGGGCGCCAGCGGCAGCGATGATCGATCTCGCCCGCGGCGAGCGCGCGCAGCATCGGCGCGCTATCGGCGAAATGGACGTGCTCGACGACATAGGATGTGCCGAGATGGTGCAAGCAGCGCCTTCTTCTGGAACAGCACCGGCGTCATCTGCGCCGGCACGGTGGTCCAGGCGATGCGGATGGGCAGCGGCTCGGCGGCCGGCGCCGGCGCGGCGAGCGACAAGGCCGGCGGCGAGCGATCACGCGCCGCGCGCGCGATGGCCGCGCCGCGCGACTCATCGCTCCCGGCGCTTCCTGCAGCCCCACCAGCGCCGCGAGCATGTCGCGATCGGCGGCGAGCGCCGCGCTGTCGCCGCGCCACACCACCTGGCCCTTGTCGAGCACGATCGTCCGCTCGGTGAGCTCGAGCGCGATGTCGACCTGCTGCTCGACCAGCAGCGTCGCGATCCGGCTCTCGCGCCTCAGGCGCACCAGCGCCGCGGCGAGCGTGTCGATGATCACCGGCGCCAGGCCCTCGAACGGCTCGTCGAGCAGCAGGATGCGCGGATTGCCGACCAGCGCGCGGCCCACCGCCAGCATCTGCTGCTCGCCGCCCGAAAGCTGGTTGCCGTAATTGCGGCGGCGCTCGGCGAGCGCGCGGGAAGAGATCGTAGACGCGCTCGCGCGTCCATTCGCCCGGGCCGGTCGGCGACGCGCAGATTCTCGTCGACTGTGAGCGAGGGAAAGATTTCGCGCTCCTGCGGCACCAGGCCGAGGCCGCGCTGGGCGCGCAGATGCGTGTCGGTCGCGGTCATGTCCTCGCCGTCGAGCAGGATGCGGCCGCGCGCGCAGCACGGTGAGGCCCATGACGGTCGCGAGCAGCGTCGTCTTGCCGACGCCGTTGCGGCCGAGCAGCGCCCACGCCTCCTCGGCGCCGATCGCGAGCGACATGCCCTCGAGCACGACCGTGTCGCGATAGCCCGCCGTCACGTCCTCGAGCCGCAGCAGCTCAGCCATGCGAGCGGGTCCCGAGATAGACGTCGCGCACGCGGCGGTCGGCGCGGATTTCGGCGGGCGTGCCCTCGACCAGAACCGCGCCCTCGACCAGCACGGTGATGCGCTGCGGCCAGGCGGAAGACGAGGCTCATGTCGTGCTCGATCACCAGGATGGTGAGCGCCGCCGGCAGGCGCAGCAGCAGGTCGAGCAGCGCGAAGCGGTCGGACGCGGCGAGCCCCGCCGCCGGCTCGTCGAGCAGCAGCGTCTTGGGTTCGAGCGCCAGGACCAGCGCGATCTCGACGAGGCGGCGCTGGCCATAGGGCAGATCGGCGACCGGCTGCGGCGCGAGCGCCAGCAGCCCGAGGCTCTCGAGCAGCGCGGCCGCGCCGTCGACGATCTCGGGCCGCGCCCGCACGCTGCCCCAGAAGCGGCGGTCGGTGCCGAGCCGCGCCGCCAGCGCCAGCGCCACGTTCTCCGCCACCGAGAGCAGCGGGAAGAGCGAGCTGATCTGGAACGTGCGCGCCAGGCCCAAGCGCGACGCGGCGCTCGGGCGCGAGTCTCGGTGATGTCGATGCCGTCGAGTCGGATGACGCCCGCCGACGGCTGCAGCAGGCCGCGAGATGAGATTGACGAGCGTGGTCTTGCCGGCGCCGTTGGGGCCGATCAGCGCATGCCGCGCCCCCGGCGCCAGCGCCAGCGAGACGCTCGCGCGCGACGCGCAGCGCGCCGAAGCTCTTCGAGACGCGCTCGATCTCGAGCGCGGGCACGCTCACGCGCCGCTCCGGCGCCAGCCGCACGCGCGCCGCCAGCGTCTCGATCAGCGCCGACGAGGCCCTGCGGCGCGTAGCGCACCGCCAGGATGAGCACGATGCCCGATCGCGAACAGCCAGTGGAACGGGCTCGATCGCGGCGGCGCGGTCGGACAGCACGACGAACACGATCGCGCCGAGGAACGCGCCGTAGAGGCTGCCGGTGCCGCCGAGGATGAGCATGACCAGCACGTTGCCCGAGAGCGTGAAGGTGAGGCTGTCGAGGCCGACGAGCTTCGTCACCTGCGCCGAGAGCGCCGCCGGCCACCGCCGCGAACGCGCCCGAGACGGCATAGAGCGCGACCGAGCCGCCGCGTCACCGGCACGCCCAGCATGCGCATGCGCACCGGGTTCTCGCGGATGCCCTTGATCGGCGAGGCCGAACGGCGAGTTGACCAGCGCCTTGCACAGGAAGAAGACGACCGCCATGACGCCGGCGCCGTACCAATAGGCGGTGCGGCCGGCGAGATCGAACTGGAAGACGCCCGAACAGCGGCGCGATCTCGTAGCCGAAGAGCCCGTCGGCGCCGCCGGTCACCGACTTGAAGCGTGTTGGCGAGCTCGTGCAGCAGCGTCGCGACGGCGAGGGTCAGCATGACGAGGGTGAGGCCGCGCGTGCGCAGCACCAGCGGGCCGGCGATGAGCGCCGCCGATGCCGCCCGCCGCCAGTGCCGCGACGAGGCCCGAGATCGGCTCGGCTCGAGACATACGAGTCGCGTAGAGCCCGGCGGCATAGGCGCCGATGCCGAAGAAGGCGGCATGGCCCAGGGTCGCGACGCCGCCATAGCCGAGCGCCAGATCGAGCGCGAGCGCGAAGATGATGCTGATCATCACCTGCGTGCCGAGCGGCAGATAGTCGTTGGCGGCGAAATAGAGCACCACCACCGCGACCCACGGCAGCGCGTCGATCCACGACAGGCGATGGCGCGAGAAGGCGTCGCGCACCATCGCGGCGCGCGGCTCGGCGTGCTGGCGTCATCGCTGCTCAGCCCCGCGCGAAGACGCCCTGCGGGCGCCACAGCAGCAGCGCGAGCACGGCGAGATAGATGACGAAGGCGCCCGCCGCCGGCACGAAATAGCGCCCGAACGTGTCGATGATGCCGAGCAGCAGCGCGGCATAGAACGAGCCCTTGAGGCTGCCGAGCCCGCCGACCGCGACCACCATCAGCACCGGCACGAGATATTCGAGCGCATACCACGGCTCGAGCGGCAGGAACTGGCTGCCGAGGAAGCCGGCCGCGGCGGCGAGGCCGCAGCCGACCGCGAAGGTGACGGCGAAGACGCGCGGCACGTCGATGCCGACGCAGCGCGCCATGCGCGGATTGTCGACCGCGGCGCGGAGCCGCGCGCCGAAATCGGTATATTCGAGGATCGCCCACAGCATCGCGGCGATCGCGGCGCTGACCGCGATGATGAACAGGCGATAGGCCGAGATGCGTGACCGACGCCGAAGTCCATGTTCTCGGTCAGCCATGCCGGCAGCGGCAGCGCGTTCATGTTCGGAGCCGAACACCAGATTGGCGCTCGCGACCATGACGAAGGCGAGGCCGATGGTCATCAGGATCTGGCCGAGCTCGCCCGTCGCATAGACCCAGCGATAGACCGTGCGCTCGAGCGCCGCGCCGAGCGACCATCGTCGCCGCCGACGGCGACAGCGCAGCGCCGGCGACGAGGCCGAAGCCCGGCGCGCGTGACGAGGGCGAAGCCGAGATAGCCGCCGACCATGGCGAAGCCGCAATGGGCGAGATTGGCGATCCGCATCACGCCCGAGCGTGATGGTGAGGCCGACCGACATGAGGAAGAGGATCATCGCATAGGCGACGCCGTCGACCAGCAAGCGCGAGCGTCGTCGCCGCAAGCTTCATCATCGCGACGCTCCGCTCCCCGTTCGTCTTGCGCCATGATTACCGTGCGACGCGACGCATTGGCAATCGCGAGGCGCGCAACGGCCTGACGTATTGCGTGGTCGGCCGACTGCGCGCCAACGCAGTAAGCGCGCCGATATCAAGGGGAGGACGATCATGGGATGGAAGCGCCACTCAGCGCGCTTGACGGCAACGCTACCGGCTTGCTTGACGCGTGGGCACGATGTCGCACGCGCATGCCGCCGAGCCCGATCAAAGTCGGCATCCTGGTCACCACCACCGGCCCCTATGCGCCGTGGGGCAAGGACTATCAGCAGGCGATCGGCCTCTATCTCGATCAGCACAACGGCAAGGACGGCAATCCGACCGTCGAGGTCATCTATCGCGACGTCGGCGGCGACAAGCCGCCGCGCGCGCGCCAGCTCGCGCAGGAGATGGTCGTGCGCGACAAGGTCGCGGTGCTGGGCGGGCTCGAATTCACCACCACCGTGCTCGCCGTGGCCGACGTCATCAACCAGGCGAAGATCCCGTTCGTGATCTTCAACTCGGCGACCGATTTCGTCACCGACAAGTCGCCCTATTTCGTGCGCCCCACCTTCACCATGTGGACGACGGCGACGCTCGCCGGCGAAATGGGCGGCCGACCATGAACAAGAAGGCGCGTGATCGTCTCCGCCGACTACGCGCCGGGCACGGACGCGATCGACGCCTTCACCAACGGCATGAACGAGGGCGGCGGCAAGGTCGTCGACGTCATCAAGGTGCCGCTGGGCACGACCGACTTCTCGAGCTATTTCCAGCGCATCGAGGACGACGCCCCGAACTGCCTCTATGTCTTCATGCCGGGCGGGCCGATGTCGATCGGCATGGCCAAGGGCTTTGCCGAGCGCGGCTGGGCGAAGAAGGGCATGATCTATCTCGGCGCGGCGACGACGAGCGCGACCTGCCGGCGATCGGCGACGCCGCGATCGGCGAGCATCTCGGTCGGCTCCTATGTTCCGCGCCTCGACAATCCCGGTCAACAAGGCGTTCGTCGCCGCCTTCAAGAAGAAATACCAGCGGCGATCTCCCGACCTTCGCCACGGTCGCCGCCTATGACGGCATGGACCTCATCTTCCACATGCTCAAGGCCACCGGCGGCAAGCGCGACGGCGACAAGATGATGGCGGCGGTCAAAGGCTATTCCTGGGAAGGCCCGCGAGGCCGCATGTCGATCGACCCAAGTCGCGCGAGATGACCGCGAATCTCTACGTCACCAAGGTCGAGAAGGTGGACGGCACGCTCATGAACGAGCCGATCGACACCTACAAGGACGTGCGCGAACACCTGGCACGACCTGAACCCGCCCAAGAAATAGCGCAGCAGTCGAACGGAGCCTCGCCTTGCCCGACGCGCCACGCCGCCCTTCCGCGCCGACCATGTCGGCAGCCTGCTTGCGCCCGCCAGAACTGCACCAGGCGCGGGAGGCGCGGGCGCGCAAGCCGCTCGCAGCGGCCGATCTCGCGCGGGTCGAGGACGAGGCGATCCGCGACGCGGTCAAGCTGCAGGAGGAGCTGGGCCTCAAATCCATCACCGACGGCGAGTTCCGCCGCGGCTCGTGGAACCAGGACTTCCTCGAGAGCTTCTCCGGGGTCGAGGTCGTCCAGGGCCGGATCACCGTTCGCTTCCATTCGCAGGAAGGCGATCGATGGCGGGCCGGCCCACGGGCTTCCGCATCGTCGGCAAGCTCGGGCGCCCGCGCGGGATTTTCGTCGAGGCGTTCAAATTCCTGAAATCGGTGACGCACGACGACGCCCAAGGTGACGATCCCATCGCCCACGCTGCTGCATTTCCGCGGCGGGCGCGAGGCGATCGACCGCACGGCCTATCCCGACATGGCCGGATTCTATGCCGATCTCGCCCGCATCTATGCCGAGGAGATCGCCGATCTCGCCGCCGCCGGCTGCCGCTATCTCCAGATCGACGAGACCAATTTCGCCTATCTCTGCGATCCCGCCCTGCGCCAGCAGGTGCAGAGCAATATCGGCGAGGACCCGGCGACGCTGCCGCTGATCTATGCCAAGCTCCTGAACCAGGCGATCGCCGGCCGGCCCAAGGACATGGCGGTGTGCATCCATATCTGCCGCGGCAACAACCAGAGCGCCTGGGTCGCCGAGGGCGGCTACGAGCCGGTGGCCGAGGCGCTGTTCAACGCGGTCGATGTCGACGGCTACTTCCTCGAATACGACAGCCCGCGCGCCGGCGATTTCGCGCCGCTGCGCTACCTGCCCAAGGGCAAGATCGCGGTGCTGGGGCTGGTGACGACCAAGCTGCCGCAGCTCGAAAGCAAGGACGAGTTGAAGCGCCGGATCGACGAAGCCGCGCGTTACGCGCCCTTCGACCAGCTCGCGCTGTCGCCGCAATGCGGCTTTGCCAGCGTCGCCCAGGGCAACAAGATCACGCTCGCCGACGAGATCGCCAAGCTCACGCCGCGTCGTCGAAGTCGCGCGCGAGGTGTGGGGCTAGGTTCTGGGCCGGCTTCGCTCGCGCTTCGCCGTCGCTTCGCTCAGGGTGAGGCGGTTTTCAAGGAACTTTCACCTCGGCGCGCGCCCTCAATCCGCCTCGAAGCGCCAGTAATTGGCGAACCGCATCAGCGGCTCGTCGCTCAAGCCGAACAGCACGCTGTCCGCCGCCGCGCGATGCTCGAACTTGGTCCAGCACGGCACGGCGAAGGTGTCGCCGCGCCGCCAGGCGAAGCGCTCGCCGCCGACGATGCTCTCGCCGCTGCCTTCGACGGGGCAGAACACGCGGTTGGCGGTCGAGCGCTGGCGCCGTGTCGCGGCGCCCGCGGCCAGCCGCTCCATTGTCAGGCCCATGGTCGGCATGGTCGGCGCCTCGAGCGTGATGCGCGGCCCGTGGAAGCCCTCGGGATCGGGCTTGGCCGCGGTCGAGCCGGCGCGCGATCTCGTCGCGCGGGAAGCGGTAGGGCGAGGTCGTGACCGCCCTGACGTCGGGCTCGAAGCGGCAGGGATGCTCCTCGTAGAACATCGTCTCCATCAGATGCACCAGCGGCACGTCGAGCCCGTCGAGCCAATAGGCCGGCTCGTCGCCGTCATGGCCGTGGCTCGTGCCAGCACCAGCCCGGCGTCAGCACGACGTCGCCGGTCTCCATCGGCGTCTTCTCGCCGTCGACGGTCGAGTAGGAGCCCTTGCCCTCGATGATGACGCGCAGCGCGTGCGGGGCGTGGCGGTGGCTCGGCGCGGCCTCGCCCGGCAGGATCATCTGATAGGCGCAGACGAGCGTGCGGGTGGTGGCGAATGGCGTTGCCCTTGATCGGGTTGCGCAGCACGAGGTTGCGCCGCTCGGCGAGCGACACGTCGATGAGCCGGCCGGCGGCATCGAGCGCCGCCTTGCATTCGTCATAGCGCCAATGCGCCGGCACGAAGGCCGAATGCGGCGCGTCCACAGGATCGGCTGCTCGCGCCGCACCCATCCCGGCGTCATGTTGATGCGCTCGCCCGCCGCATAAAGCGCCTCGAGCGTCGGCACGTTGCGGATCGCCTCGATCCGGTCGGCGGTGGCACCGTCAGCCATGGCGTTTCTCCCGTGATCCTGCTCGTTCCATTCTGCTCCGGTCGCAGCCGCTTCGGAAGCGGGATCATTCAGGCTGCAACGGTCGCCGCTTCCCCGATCATGGGCAGGGTGATGGTGAAGAACGGCGCGCCCTCTTGCGTGGCGAGGTTTTCGCTGGCGGCACCGGACGGCAGGAAGAAATAGGTGCCTGCCGGCCACGACGCCCCGCCATAATTGACCGACCCCTCGAGCAGATAGCGGAGTTCGGCGTCGGTTTGTCGCCCCGGCGTGAGCCCGGCGCCCGGCAGGAGGCGCAGGAAGCCGATCGCGGTACGCAACTCGGTGAAGGTGCCCAAATGCTTGGTGGCGATGCCCGGGCGCGCCCGGTCGAGGACCCAGCGGTAGCGCGGCGCGGGGAATTCGAGATCACGCCCTTCGTGCCGTTCCCAGACGGCCTCGTAGGAATCCTTGTTGATCCGCCCGCTGTCGGGCTTGCGCCCCTTATAGACACCGTTCTCGAAGACGGCGCCGTCGGCGATCATCGCGTTACAGGTCTCGTTCATCTCCTCGTTGCCGAGAAGATGCTCGCCGCTCGCGCTTCCAGCACCGGTCAAGCGGCTCGATCGACAACCCGAAACGGACTCAGGACCGCGTCGATTCCGGCCCCAGTTTGGCCGTTTCCGGCATTCGCAGGGCAAAGACGATCACGGCGACGAGCGCGGCGCCGCCCAGGGCGAGAAAAGCGGCGCTGTAGCCGAAGTGATCGACGATCTCGCCGGCCGCCAGCCCGCTCAGCGACGCGCCGATCCCCTGGACGGTGGCAATGGCGCCCTGGGCCAAATTGTAGCGGCCCGTGCCGCGCATGATATCGGCGATCACCAAGGGCGCGAGGGCGCCGAAAATCCCGGCGCCGACGCCATCGAGGACCTGAACGCCGATCAGCCAAAAGCTGTTGTTGGAAAGGGTGTAGAGCACGGCGCGGATGGGCAGGATGGCGAACCCGGCCAGGAACAACGGCTTCCGTCCCCAGGAATCGGCCTTGTACCCGACCAGGAGCGCGATCGGCAGCATGACCGCCTGGGCGGCGATGATGCACGTCGACATCATCGCCGTCGCTTCCTTGGGATAAGCCGCCGCGAGCTTTTGTCCCACCAGCGGAAGCAACGGCGCGTTGGCGAAATGGAACAGCAGGACGCAAATCCCGAAGATGACCAACGGCCGAGACTTGAACAGGATGCTGTAGCCGGCGACCCCGGCGGGGCTTTCGGCCGCGCCGGGCTCGTCCTCCAAATCTCTCGCCCGGTTGTAGTCGATGGCTTTGGCGGGAATGGACAGCACCGCGATCGCCGTGAGGATGGCGAAAACCGGCACCATCAGGAACACGGCGCGCTGCGAGAAGTCGTAGCCGACCGCGCCCGCGGCCAAGGCGATGGCAACATTGCCGGCATGGTCGAAGGCCGAGTTCCGTCCCATGCGGCGCGCCAGCAGCTTCCGTGCAAACAGGCCCAAGGTCAGGGCCGCGACCGCGGGACCGAACACATCGCCGGCGATAGCCATCAGGCTGTTGGCCGCGGCCACCGGCCAGAAAGTCGGGAAGGCGAAAATAACGACGGCCGTAACCGCCAATACCGCCAGCGCCAAGACGATGACGCCGCGTTTGGCGCGGGTCTCGTCGATCGCGGCACCGATCGGCGTCTGGACCGCGATACCCAAGAGCCCACTGATCGTCGTCACCACGCCGACTTCGGACTGGCTCCAATGCTGCCGCGTGACGAGAAACACATTCAGGTAAGGCCCGATTGCGCCGCGTACATCGGCGGAAAGGAAGTTGACGGCATCGAGCGAGAAGGGAGAGAAGCGCCCGGATTTTTTCTCGTTCGCTGTTACCGCCATGGCCATGGCATCCCGATCGCGCGCGCCAGCCCTGCCGGCACGGCGCACAATCCGACCCGTCGGCTTCTTCGATCGCAGTCGCGGTGACGCATAGGAAGTGGAGCCCCTGATCCGTGGCGAAGAACGCCTCGACCCGCGTTCTCCACATGAGCGGTGTACTTGGTTCTCCGCGGAGTGTCGCCGGATTATCCTCCGGATTCGTTCTAGGTGTTTTCCGAGGGTGGGCAGCGGCGCCGATCCCGCATAAATTTCCTCCGATGCGCCGGTGCCGGAAATGCCGCTGCTGCGTCACAACCCCACCGCATTGGTGCTTTATCCGTCGCGCTTGATCGACCATGACGCTGGAGAAACTGATGATCACTAAACCCGCTTCCCGCGTGAGAATTGCCGTGCTGGGCGCGACGATGCTGATCGGCTCCGGCGGATTGGCGCTGGCGCAGACGACGCCGCCTGCCGCTCCGCCGCAAATGCCGGAAATGAAGGGCAAGGTCGCGCAATACTCGCTCACGCCGCGCGGCGACGTGGACGGGCTGATCCTGGCCGACGGCACCGAAGTGATGCTCCCGCCGCACCATTCAACTCAGCTCGTGTTCTCGGTCCATCCCGGCGATGCAGTGACAATCCGCGGGACGAAGGCGAATGCCAGCCCGGTCGTGACCGCGATATCGGTGACCAACGACGCGACCGGTGCAGTCGTCGATACTGGTCCGCATGGGCCGCCCAAGCTCCTCGACGACCAGAGCCGCGTCAAGCTGCAACTGCATGACCCGCGGGGCCACCTCAACGGCGTTCTGCTCGAGGATGGCGCGATCGTGCGCATGCCGCCGCCGGACGCCGAGCGTCACGCCGCCAATCTCGCCGTCGGGCAGCCTCTTTATGCGCGCGGCGAAGGCATTTCCGGCCCGCTCGGCACGGTGATTGCCGCACGCGAAATCGGACCGAGCAAGACTCAGCTCACCAAGATCGACGGATCGCGCTTCAAACGCTGGATGCACGATGTCTTCGGTGGCGGCGACACGTCATCGCCGCCGGCCGCATCGCCGAAGACATAGCGCGACCGACACCTCGGCAAAGGCGGCTCTGCGCGGCATTCTGTCGGCTCGTGGGGATATGCGGCGGGTCAAGGGCTTGACCCCGCTGCCCCGCCTGATCCAACTATGGACTGCCACGGGCGAAGGGGAGCGCGCGATGAGGTGCTTTGAGCTGCACGGCACGACCGGCCTCGACGGGCTCAAGCTGGCGGAGCGTGGGCTGCCGCAGGCCGGGACCGCACCAGGTGGTGGTCAGGGTCAAGGCGGCGTCGTTCAACTACCGCGACATGATGATCGCCGGCGGCGGCTATGGCGGCGGCCGCGCCAAATGCCGCTCATTCCGCTGTCGGACGGGGCCGGCGAGGTCGCCGCGGTCGGCGCCGGCGTGACCGGCGTGAAGATCGGCGACCGCGTCTGCGGCACGTTCTTTCAGCGCTGGATCGCCGGTCCGGTCCGTCCCGACATCCAGGAAGCGGCGCTGGGCGGCACGGCCGACGGCATGCTGACCGAGTATGCGCTGCTCGAAGGCGAGGGCGTCGTCCGCGTTCCCCGATCATCTCTCCTTCGACGAGGCGGCGACCTTGCCCTGCGCCGCGCTCACCGCCTGGCATGGGCTGGTCGAGGCCGGCGGGATCAAGCCCGGCGACGCCGTGCTGCTGCTCGGCACCGGCGGCGTGTCGATCTTCGGCCTGCAATTCGCGCGCCTGGCCGGGGCGCGCGCCATCGTGCTGTCGTCGAGCGACGAGAAGCTCGAGCGCGCGCGGCAGATGGGCGCGAGCGCGCACCATCAATTACCGCCAGGTCACGGAATGGCAGGACCGCGTGCGCGAAGCCACCGGCGGGCGCGGCGTCGATCACGTGCTCGAAGTGACCGGCGGCGAGACGACGCAGCGCGTGCTCGCGCTCGATGCGGCCGGGCGGCCACATCGCCATCATCGGCGCGCGCAGCGGGCCGGGCGGCGAGCTCGACCGCCGCGTCGTGCTGCAGCGGGGCCTGCGCGTCACCGGCATCAATGTCGGCAGCCGCGCCATGTTCGAGGCGATGAACCGCGCCATCGCGGCAAACGGCTTGAAGCCGGTGGTCGACCGCCGCTTCCCGCTTCGAGCAGGCGGCCGAGGCCTATCGCGACTTCGGCACCGGCCAGCATTTCGGCAAGGTCGTCATCACGTTCGGGTGACGCGCATGGCCGGGCCGGCAGCCGTGCGGACGGCGACGCGCGTCGTGCGCAAAACGCGCGGCCAGCGCTTTCCCGCGCTCGAGGTCGAGATCTGCGTACTCGGCGCCGGCATCGCCGGCGTTTCGGCGGCGCTCGAGGCGGCGCGGCTCGGGCGCAAGGTGGCGCTCGTCGATGCCCTGCCGGCATTGGGCGGGCAGGCGGTCAATTCGATCATCGGCACGTTCTGCGGCCTCTTCGCCAACGGCGCGCAGGCCGCCAGCTCACCCACGGCATCGCCGACGACATCCTGCGCGAACTCGGCGCCGAGGGCGCGCTGCACTACCGCCGCGGCCCGATGACCGTCGGTCGTCATGTATGACGAGGTGGCGCTGTCGCGCTGGGTCAACGAGGCGGTGCGCCAGGCGGGCATCACGGTCGTGCTCGGCGCCATCCTGCGCGGCGTGACGATGGCATGGACGGCGCGTCGCGCAGCCTCGATCTGGCCACGCGCTTCGGCGATCTCACCGTGACGGCGCAAGGCTTCGTCGATGCGAGCGGCGATGCCGCGCTCGCCTGGGAGGCGGGGCTGGCGTGCCGCGAACCGGATGAAGGCCCGATCTACGGCACGCAGATGGTGGTGCTCGAGGGCATCGACGAGGCGCACCTGCCGGCGCGCGAAGCGCTGTCGCAGCGGGTGCGCGAGCGCGCCGCGGCGGCGGGGCTGGTGCGGCACGACGGCTTCGCCTTCGTCTTTCCCGGCCGCGGCACCGCGCTCGTCAATCTTACCCATGTCGAGACGCCGCTCGAGCCGGTGGCGGCTTCGGCGAACGCGCTCGCCGGCCGCGCCCAGGCCGACCGCGTGGTCGATTTCCTCAAGCGCGAATATCCCGCGTGTTTCGGCGACGGCGCGGGTGCGCACCTATGGCTTTCCCGGCATCCGCCAGACGCGCTGGATCGTCGGCGCGCGCCAGCTTACCGTCGCCGATGTGCGCGCCGGCACGCGCTTTGCCGATGCCGTCGCGCGCACCGCCTGGCCGATCGAGCTGCATGATCGCGCCGAAGGCTATGTGTGGGAGCCGTTTGCCGAGGATCACCTGCACTACGTGCCGCTCGGCAGCATGGTGGCCCCCGAGGCCGACAACATCGTCGCGGCCGGGCGCTGCATCGACGGCGACGTCGCGGCGCTGTCGAGCGTGCGGGTGATGGGCCCGTGCATCGCCATGGGCGCGGCGGCGGCCCATGCGCTCGACCTCGCCGGCGCCGGCAGCGTCCACCAGATCGACCCCGCCGCGCTCGCCCGCCGCATCCGCCATAACCTCGAGGACGATTGAGCGCGCCGCGACTCAGCCGGCGCTGGTGCCGCCGTCGATCGGGATGACCGCGCCGGTGATGAAGCTCGAGGCCGGCGACGCCAGGAGCAGGGCGAGCCCCTTGATCTCATCGGGCAGGGCGATCCGCCCGAGCGGGACCAGACGCTCCATCTGCCGCACCGCCGCGGGATCGCGATGGAGCCGTCCGCCGGCGATGTTGGTGAGAAACGGTCCCGGCGCGATCGCGTTGACCATGATGTTGAAAGGCGCCAATTCGCGCGCCGCCTGGCGCACCAGGTTGATCACCGCCGCCTTGGTCGCGGCATAAGCATAGCCCACGATGGGGTCGGCGCGCAGCCCGGCGATCGAGGCGGTGACGACGATGCGGCCGCTCTTGCGCCGTTTCATCGGCTCGGACGCGGCGCGCATCGTCTCGAACACGCTGGTGAGGTTGATCTGCAGCACCTCGTTCCATTGCGCCGGCTTGACCGCGCCCATCCGGCCTTCCTCGGTGAGGAAGCCGGGCCCGGCGCTGATGCCGGCATTGGCGAAGACGACATCGAGCCTGCCGTGGCGCGCCGCCGCGCCGTCGATCATGCGGTGCAATCCATCGAAATCGGCGACATCGACCGGCGCCGCCTCGACCGCTTGCCCGGCTGCGCGCAGCCGCGCCACCGCGCGCTCGAGCGCTGCCGCGTCGCGGTCGGCCAGCGTGACGCGGGCGCCGTTTTCGGCCATGACCTCGGCCATAGCGAGCCCCAGCCCGCTGGCCGCGCCGGTGACGATGGCGACATGCCCGGTGACGTCAAAGAGAGACTGCGCCTTCATCCCGCCCCCTCGTGCGAAGGCGAGGATAGCGCCGCCGCGCCGCCCGCCGCTAGGCGGGTCCGGCGATGGCGCGCGCGATGGCGTCGATGAGGGCGGCGTCGTCGACCGGTTTCTCGAAATAGGCGACGGCACCGGCCTGAAACGCGCGCGCGCGGATTGCCGCGTCGCCCCGTCCGGTTATCAGGATCACCGGCAAATCGAGCCGCGCGCCCGCGGCCGAGCCGAGAAAATCGAGCCCGGTCGCCCCCGGCAGATGCTGGTCGAGCACC
This sequence comes from uncultured Alphaproteobacteria bacterium, assembly GCA_963721625.1. Classification (GTDB taxonomy): domain Bacteria; phylum Pseudomonadota; class Alphaproteobacteria; order ATCC43930; family CGMCC-115725; genus DATJLY01. The sequence goes on along the minus strand of CAVRKF010000008.1, from coordinate 202,828 downwards.
AGACACGACTGTGCCCGCGGCGCATAGGCGCGCATGAAGGCCTCGGTCGAGGCGTAGTCGCACACCGCGATGCCGTATGACTCGAGCAGCACCTTCAGGGAATCGCGCACGCCCTCGTCGTCGTCGATGACAAAAACCGTTGTTTCTTCTAGGGCCACAACTGCCGTCCACGCGCACATATACACAATGTTTCTTATCTCCCACGCCACCGCCGGCATATACGGGAAATCACCTATGAGACGGTGGTGTTCGAGATCAGCCGGGTATTGCTGACCGTAAAAGGAGACCCGCGTCGGGGGCGCCGGCGAGCGCCCAGCATGCGCCGGCGAGCGCCGCCGCGCGTGTCGGCGGCAGAATCCCGCCGACCAGATCGGCGAGCTTGGCCCCCAGTTCCGCATCGCTCGGCGGCCGCTCGATCGCGCCCAGCGCATGATCGACGTGACGCTCGAGAACGGCTGCCGTCGTTGCAGCACGACCGCGACTTCCGCCTCGTCCTTGCGCATAGGCGGGATCGGGCCGCGCCTCGATGCGGTCGCGCAGCGCGGCGATGGCCGGGTCGTTGACCATCGCATCGCTGAAATGCCGGATGCCGATCGCACGCTCGATCAGCGCGACCGCGACCCAGTGATAGACGCTGAACGTGCCCTCGACCGCCGTCCTTGGGCGCGCGCCGGCCGCACAGTTCGAGGCACAGCGGATGAACAGCGAGACGGACCGCGGCGATCGCATCGGGCGCGGGCGCCTGGGCGCGGGCAAGTTCGAGCGCGCCGGTGATCGCCGCATGGGTGACGATGCCCGATGGAAACGGCTTGTAGGCGTTGCGCATGAGCTCGAACGACTGCCCCAGCCCGTCCGTCATGGCGGCGAAATCGGCGCCCTCGGAGACGAGACTGCCGAGCCCGCGGCGGCCTTCGATCGGAGTCTCCGGGCGCTGCCATGCCCTGCGCGGCGAGAAAAGCGGCGCCGAGCCCGTCCCTCGGCGGCATAGGCGGCGACGAGGTTCTTCGCCATGGTGCCGTGCGTCTCGCGCGGCCCGGCGGCGCGGGCGGCGGCGATGGCGATGGCCCACAGCATGCGCTCCTCGTCGAGGCCGAGCACGCGACCGGCCGCGACCGCTGCACCGATCCCGCCGGTGAGCCCGGTGAGAAACCAGCCGCCGTTGATGCGCGCCGGCGGCGCCGCAAGCGCCGTAGCGACGCGGCACTGCACCTCGATGCCGAGCGCGAGCGCGTGCAGGAATTCCGCACCGCTGATCGTGTGGCGTTCTACCAGCGCCAGCAGCGCGCACGCCGCAGGGCCGGTCGGGTGGATCACGGTTTCCAGATGAGTGTCGTCGTAATCGGCGATCCCCGCGGCGATGCCGTTGATGAAGGCGGCCTTGAACGGGTCGAGCCGGCCGGCGCGGCCCAGCAGCGCCGCCTCGCGCGGGCCGGAGAACGGATCGACCGCGGCCAGCCCGCATTCCACCGCCGCGTCGCCGCTGCCCCAGATCGGACAACCGATCCAGTTGACGAGCGCGCGCACGGTCTCGTGCTGCATCGGCGGCGGCAGCTCCTCCCAGCGCGAGTGGACGACATAGCGGGCAAGCGCGCGGGATTGGGTCATGGAGCCTTGCCTTGTGCGGCGGCGATGGCGCTGCGCACCGCATCGGCGATCGCCTGCGGGCCGGCGTCGAGGAAGGGCGTCGGAGTCGAGCGGGGGCAGGAACGTGACGGAGATCGGGCCCAACCGCGGCGGAAAGCGGCGCCCGATCGGCCAGCACGCGAAGCTGCCTTCGATCAGCACCGGCACGATCGGCACGGCGTGCTGCTGCACGACACGCCGACGCCGGCATGGAAGCGCTGCAGCGTCCCGTCGGGCGACAGCGCGCCCTCGGGAAACCAGGCGAGGTTCTGGCCGCGCGCCAGCACCGCGCCGCCGAGCGCGATGCTCGTCCCGGCGGCGCGGTCGACATCGACCGGCACGACCTGCACCACCCGGCTGAACAGGCGCTGGATGGGCCCGGCATAGAGGATGCCGGTCCAGCCGGCCCAATAGGTGTCGCGCAAGACCGCGTGCGGCAGCGCCGCCGCGACCGCGGGCGGATCGAGATAGCTCGCGTGGTTCGGGCAGATGAGAAACGGCCCGTGCTCCGGCAGGTTCTCGAGGCCGGCAACGCTGAGATGGAAGCACCAGCGCATGCCGAGCCGCGCCGCGATCTCGACGAGCGCGCGCAGCCCGCGCAGCAGATGGGCCGAGCGGCGCCAGCACGGCCTGCCGCGTCGGCGTTCGCAGCCGGCGCCGGCCGCGGCCCCGTGCCGGCCGCTACGACCTCGCGCAGGAAGTCGCGCAGCGTGACGATGCGGGCGATCTCCTGCTCCCGAGGGTCACGCCGAGATCGCGCTCGAGCGCCAGGGTGAGGTCGACCCAGCCCAGCGATTCCACGCCGAGATCGAGCTGCGGGCTCATGTCGAGATCGAGCGGGCGCGCAAAGCGCCGCTTGAGCCAGTCCCACGCGGCGGCGGCGGCGGCGCTGGGCGAGCAGCTCCTGGTCCTCGGGCGTGACGCGCGGCCGGGCCGGCGGCCGTCGGCGCCCCCAGCGCGCTGGCATAAAGCGCGGGCACGAGGTGGCGGCGGATCTTGCCGAGCTGCGTGCGCGGCAGGCGCTCGCGCGCGATGGCGAAGCCGGAAAGCCGCGCATGGCTCGGCAGGGTGCGCGCCTTTCTCGGCCAGCGCGTCGCGGATGAGCTCGCGCATGCGCACCGCGCCGGCCGCGCGCACCGCCTCGAGGTCGGGCACGACGAGCCCGACCAGTGCGCCGTTCACCGCCAGAAGCGCGATCTCCTTGATCAGCGGATGGCTGGCATAGACGGCCTCCACCGTTTCGGGGAAGAGCTTCTTGCCGTCGGCGAGCACGATGGTCTCGGCGACGCGCGCGGCGATGTGGAGATAGCCGGCGTCATCGATGTGTCCGAGATCGCCGGTGCGGAACCAGCCATCGGCGGTGAAGGCGCGCTGGTTGCCGCGGCATCGTCGAGATAGCCCTTGAACACGCTCGCGCCCTGCGCCTCGATCTCGCCGGCGCCGGTTGCGTCGGCGCCGCGCGATGCGCAGCTTGACGCCCTCGGAGCGCGCGGCCCGCCGTTCCCGCGCGCACCGCCCCCGGCCGGTTGAAGGCGACGATGGCCGAGGTCTCGGTCAGGCCATAGCCGGTCATCACCGCGAAGCCGAGCCCCGTACAGCGCATCCTCGACCGCGCGGTCGAGTGCGGCGCCGCCCGATACCAGCAGGCGCAGCTCGGGTGCGAAGCCGCGGCGCAACGGGCGAAAGATGAGCCGCCCCGGCGCCAGGCCGAGCACCGGGCGCAGCGCGACCGCGAGCTTGAGGAGGCGCGGAAAGAGCCGCGCCACCAGCCCGCCGCGCGCCGCCACCTGCGTCTTGATGCCCGCGACGAGGGCGTTGTAGAGCCGCGGCACGCCCAGGAGCACGCTCGCCTCGGCCGCGCACCAGCGCGCCGATCAGCTCCGGTCCGCTCACGCCCGCCGGCAGAATGATCGCGACCCCGCTCGCGAACGCGGTGCTGAGGCCGACGGTGAGGGGATAGGCGTGATGCAGCGGCAGCGGCAGGAGCGCACGGTCGCGCCGGTCGACCAGCCGCGCCGCGATGATCGCGCGGACATTGGAGAGAATATTGGCGTGCGTCAGCGGCACGCCCTTGGGCGTCCCGGTCGTGCCGGAGGTGAAGAGGAGCAGGCGACGTCATCGGCCGCGGCCTCGGGCAGGGCGCCGCCGCCGCCAGGCTCCGCCGGCAGCGCCGCGTCGAGCGCGATCGCGGTGCAGCCCGCCGGCAGCCGCGGCGCGCGGCCAGCGGTAGTGAACGCGACGCGGCATCCGGCCATGGCCAGCATGCGCGCGGCATCGTCATCGCCCATGAGCGTGTCGATCGGCACGGCCACCGCGCCCGCGGCGATGATCGCCCAATAGGCGATGATCCAGGCGGGGCTGTTGGGCGCGATGAGCGCGACCTTGTCGCCGCGCCCGACGCCGCGCCGCGCCAGCGCGTGGGCCAGCGCCTGCGCTGCGCGGTGAGCGCGGCGAAGGACAGCGTATCGCTGCGCTCGCCGCTGAAGGCGATGACTGCCGGCGCATCGCCGAACGATGCGACGTGCCGCAGCAGCGCTTGCAGCGTGTCCCGTTCCGCCAAACATCGTCCCGCGCCGGTGCAAGCCCGGCGCGAGTATGGCGGCCGCGCCAGGCCGCGGTTCAAATACCGCCACTCGCCGCCCTTTACACCGCCGCTTCTCCCGGGCCAGTCTAGGCGCAGCAGCCGCAGTACCTGCTGCGCGAGGGGATATACGACCGATGACCGACAAGCCGCGCATTGCGCATTTCGCCGGACCCAACGCCACCATCCAGAACAGCCCGCCGCTCGTCACCAGCAACAAGGCGCGGGCGAAATACGGGCTGCCGCTCAAGACCAATCCGGACGGCAGCCCGGCGCGGTTCGACCTCTTGCGCGCGCAGCGCCTGGCCGCGCCGGTCACGGTCTATGTCGAGCAGTTCAGCGCCCACCCGCTGGAGCGCGATGCGGCCGAGCTTTATGGCCCGCCCGACGGCTATGTCGATGCCGCCGGCAAATTCCATAAGACCCGCACGGCCCCAACGACAAGCCGGTCTATGAGGTCCAGTTGCTGCCGGAGGATGGCGTCTATCCGCTGCCCTACATGGCGCGCCAAGCCGACGGCAGCGCCTGGGAGGATGACGTCGCCGTGCCGTTCGCCCCGGCCGAGCGCTCGCGCCAGCCGTTCTATCCCGACGGTGCGCGCATCTTCGAGGAGATCGACCGTCTGGCCATCGGCGAGCATGGCGAGGGCAACCTCATCGCCGCGTACGCCGATATCGATTTCTACCGCGTGCTGCCGCCGAGCGGATATACCAAGGGCCTGCCCGCCGCCGCGCGCACTGACACGGGCGAGGGCGACATCGCGCCGGAGCGGCGCGGGCGCGATTTCTTTCCTTATCGGCCGCGCCACATCAACTCCAGCGAGCCGCGGCTGGGCCTCGCGCGCATCGCCAATTCGGTGCAGCGCGTGCTCGCGAGCGGGCGCTATCTCGGCGCCATCTGGACGCAGGGCAGCCCGCGCATCGAGGAGACCGTCTACTGGCTCAACCTCCTCGTCGACACCACCCTGCCGATGTGCGGCAACGCGGCCCAGCGCCCGCACGGCCAGGTGAGCGAGGACGGCTCCAAGAACTTGGTCGATTCCGTCGACTACATCACCTCGCGCGTGTGGGCGGACGCCGCCGGCAAGCAACCGCGCCGGCGCGGTGCTGATCCAGGAGCAGCAGATCTTTGCCGCGCGCGAGGTGCAGAAGGGCGACGCGCGCCCGGGCGGTTATGTCGCGACCGGCGGGCATGGCGGCATCCTCGGCGCGGTCGGCAATGATCTGCCGCCGTCGCTCGTCTATCTGCCGGCGACGCAGCACAGCCATCTCTCCGAGGTCAACATCACGCGCCTGCCGCGCCGCACCAGGGGCGTGCGCCGCGCCGACGGCCGCTTCGTGCCGAATCGACGTGGCGATCAAGGACGGCGCGGGCGACATCGTCGACGGCGCCATCCCCAAGGTGATGATCGTCAAGGACGGCGCCTACCATGCCGACGGCTTCGAGGTCGAGCCCGAGAGCGAGGTCGACCTCATCGCCCGCATCGAGCACAACCTCGCCCACGCGCCGCTCGCGGGCTTCGTCGTCGAGGGCCTGTCGCCCTACGGCACGATGAACTCGCTCGCGCGCCAGCAGCGTGATGTTCCGCGCGGTCCATAGCGGCATGCCCGTGGTCTGCGTCGGGCGCGGCAACGCCCATGGCTTCACGCCTGCCGCGCGACCGCATGCTCGGCGGGCGCAACCTCACCTCGACCAAGGCGCGGCTCCTGCTGCTGGCTTGCCTGATGAAGTTCGGCGCGCTGCCGCCCGCCGCCGATCCCGACCGCCCGACCGCGGCCGAGCTCGACGCCATCCGCCGCAAGCTCGTGCAATACCAGGCGGTCTTCGATACGCATTGAGGGCGTGCGCACGCAAAACGCCTCTCTTCGGCACCAGCGTCCGTCCGGCGCGTCGAGGACGATGAGCTGCTGCGCGGCGCCGCCCGCTTCGTCGACGACATCGTCCTGCCGGGCATGCTCGAGGCCGCGTTCGTGCGCAGCCCGCACGCCCATGCCGCGATCCGACGGCATCGACAAGGGCGCGGCGCTGCGCACTGCCCGGCGTGCAGGCGGTGCTGACGCTCGCCGATCTGCGCGCCGCTTCCTGACGCACGACGCGGCTCGTCGACGGCGCTGCCGAGCCCGAGCTACCGGCAGCGAGCTGCATCGCCCGGTGCTCGCCGGCGAGCGAAGTCGTCCATGTCGGCGAGCCGGTCGCCCTCGTCATCGCCGACAACCGCTATGTCGCCGAGGATGCCGCCGCGCTCGTCGCGGTCGATTACGAGCCGCTGCCGGCGGTGGCGGATTGCCGCGCGGCGCTCGCCGCCGACGCGCCGCGCGCGCATCGCGAACGCGCCGCACAATCTCGCCGCCGCGTTCGACGATGGGCTATGGCGATGTCGAGCGCGCCTTCGCCGCGGCGGCGCATCGCTTCCGCGAGACGCTCTGGCAGCATCGCGGCGGCAGCCATTCGATCGAATGCCGCGGCACCGTCGCGCATGTACGATGCGCTCGAGGACCGGCTGACCCTGTGGAGCTCGACCCAGACGCCGCATGCGGCGCCAGCGCCTGCTGGCCGACATGCTCGGCCGCGACGAGAACCGGCTGCGCGTCGTGACGCCGGAGGTCGGCGGCGGCTTCGGCCCGAAGCTGGTGTTCTATCCCGAGGATGTGGCGGTCGCGGTCGCCGCGCTCGCTGCTGCGCCGCCCGGTCAAATGGATCGAGGACCGGCGCGAGCATTTCGTCGCCACGACCCAGGAGCGCGACCAGTATTGGGACGATGGAGATCGCGGTCGATGCGGCAGGCGCGCATCCTCGGCGTGCGCGGCACGCATGATCCACGACCACGGCGCCTATACCGCGCGCGGCGTCAATGTGCCTTTCGGCTCGGCGCAGGCGCTGACCTTGCCCTACGAGGTGCCGGCCTATCGTCTCGAGGTGGCGCTCGCCGTCACCAACAAGGTGCCGGTGACGCCGGTGCGCGGCGCCGGCCAGCCGCAGGGCGTCTTCGTGATGGAGCGGCTGCTCGACCGGGTCGCGCGCGAGCTCGGGCTCGACCGCGCCGAGGTGCGCCGGCGCAATCTCGTCGCCGCCGACGCAGATGCCGCGCGCAACGCCGCTCGCGACGCGCGGCGGCATCGCGGTCGTGCTCGACAGCGGCGATTATCCGCGCTGCCAGGCGACTGGCGCTTGCGCGCGCCGGCTGGGCCGATTTCCCCGCGCGCCAGCAGGCGGCGCGCGCGGCGGGCCGCCACATCGGCATCGGCGTCGCCAATTTCGTCGAGGGCACCGGCCGCGGGCCGTTCGAGCCGCGTCACCGTGCGCATCGGCGCCTCGGGCAAGGTGCATCGTCTATACCGGCGCCGCGCGCGATGGGGCAGGGCACCAAGACCATGCTGGCGCAGCTCGTCGCCGACGCGCTCGGCGGCGACATGGCGCAGGTCACGGTGACGACCGGCGACAGCGCCGCGCATCGCGCTCGGCATCGGCGGCTTCAACAGCCGGCAGGCGGTGATGGCCGGCAACTCGGCGCATCTTGCCGCGCACGAGGTGCGCGACAAGGTGCTGCGATCGCGCGCGCATCTGCTCGAGGCGGCGGCGGCCGACCTCGAGATCGCGGGCGACAAGGTCCGCGTCAAGGGCGCGCCCGCAGCTGGGCGTGCGCTCGCCGAGGTCGCGCGCGCGGTCGCCGGCATGCCGGGCTACAGCCTGCCGCCGGGCATCGGCGCCGGGGCTCGAGGCGACCGAGCACATCGTCATCGACGCCATGGCCTATGCCAACGGCACCGCCGTCGCCGAAGTCGAGGTCGATGTCGAGACCGGCCGCGTCACGATCCTGCGCTTCGTCCTCGCGCATGATTGCGGCCGCGCCATCAACCCGATGCTCGTCGAGGGCCAGATCTTCGGCGGCGGCGGCGCACGGCATCGGCAACGCGCTCTTCGAATGGATGGGCTTCGACGCCGATGCCAGCCGATCACCACGACGCTCGGCGAGTATCTGCTCGTCACCGCGACCGAGATGCCGCCGCTCGACACTTCTCCACCACGAATCGCCGTCGCCGCTCAACCCGCTCGGCGTCAAGGGCGTCGGCGAAGCGGGCGTGATCCCGACGCCGGCCGCGATCGTCGCGGCGATCGAGGATGCGCTCGCGCCGTTCGGCGTCCGCATCGCCCAGGCGCCGATCCGGCCGCACGAGATCGTGGCGCTCATCGCCGCCGCCCGCCATGCGTGACGCGGCTGAAGCGCGTCCTCGCCAGCGCGGCGATTTAGGATGGCGGCAGCGCGAGCTTCAATATCTCCCACGGCTTCCGGACGCGCGCGACGCGGTCGGTCTGGAACAGCGCGAGGCGGTGGATCTGCGAGGCCGGAAAATAGAGATGGCCGTCGGGCCCGACGCAGCCCTCGTTGGGAAAGCTGATGCGCGGGTCCTGCGCCACGATGCGCCGCACCCGGTCGGCGCCGATCACCGCGATCGCGTTCTCGGTGAAGGACGAGAGATAAAGATTGTCGCGTGCGTCGATGGCGATGCCGGCGCAGGGCGGGATCGGCGCGATGTCCTCGATTGACGGCACGATGGCGGCGTCGTCGCACGCGGGATCGAGCAGGAGCCGGGTCTCCACCCGGCGCAGCATCGGCCCGAACAGGCAGGTGAAATAAAGCCATTTCCGGTCGTTCGACAGCTCGATGAGGTTGACGTTGACGCGCTGCACGCCGCCGTCCCAGCGGCGGAACTCCTTGCCGTCGATGACCGGAACGATGGCGGGATCGGCGCGCGTCTGCGGTGCCGTGCCAAGGCGGCGCCGCGCCGCGCCGGTCTCGAGATCGATGACGACGATGGCGCCGTGATGGGATTCGGTGACGAAGGCATGGCGCCCCATCACGCGCATATGGCCCAGGATCGCGCCCGGCGGCGCCGCGGTCTGGTCGAGCGCATAGACCCGGCTCACCGCGTCGCCGCCGAGATCGATCTTCACGATCTTGGGCCGCGCGCCCTCGAGCGCCTGGTGATGGGGCGCGGAATCGTCGATCACCCAGAGATGATTGTCGCGGTCGGCGAAGATGGAATGGACCGCGACGAAACGGTCTTGCGTCGGGTCGCCGGGATGCCATTCATTCCACGCGCCGCCGGGAAAGGGCCGGAACGTGCCGTCGGCCATCGCCTCGGCGACGCCGGGCGTGCCGCTCTCGGTCCAGCGCGGAAAGCTCGCGAACACGCGCCCCTGCGGCGATACCGCGACGCCGTTGATCATCGCGTCCGGCGATGCCGCCACGCGAACAATCCCGGCCGCTTCCGCCCGCATCGCCGCCGCTCCTGGTGCCCGTTCTCGTGCGCCTTCCTCTATTCCTTGCGCCCGCACCGCGCAAGCGCCGCGTCCCGCCGGCTTTGAGGCGCGACGGCACGATGCTAATCTCGCCGCATCGCAGGGGAGGAAATCATGTCATCGGAAGACCAGCCGCCGTTCCACGCCGATCACGTCGGCAGCCTGATCCGGCCCAAGAATCTCATGGACGCGCACACTGCGCATGAGGCCGGGAAATTGCCGGAGGCCGAGCTGCGCGCGCTCGAGGATGCGGCCATTCGCGACGCGGTGGCGATGCAGGAGCGGGTCGGGCTCGCGGCGATCACCGACGGCGAGTTGCGCCGCAACAACTGGCGCGATCGCTTCTTCGAGCGCGTCGACGGCTTCAGCGCCGAGCGCGTGCCGAGTTCCTTCTACTTCACCGAATATAGCGGCGAGCGCCGCCGCGGCATGCCGGTGCCGACCGTGGTGGGCCGGCTCAAGCGCCGCGACAGCATGACGGCGGGCGATTTCGCTTTTCTCGCCCCGCTGACGCGGCGGACTGCCAAGGCGACGCTGCCCTCGCCCGCCGCCAATCATTTCTTCTCCGGCGACAAGGGTCTCGCCGGCTCGCCCTATCGCGACCGCCGCGCCTATCTCGCCGACGTGACCGCGATCTATCGCCAGGAAGTGGCCGATCTCGCGGCGCTGGGCTGCACCTATCTCCAGATCGACGAGGTGCCGGTCGCGGTGCTGTGCGATCCCCTGAACCACGACATCGTGCGCGCCCGCGGCGAGGACCCGGATGCGCTGATCGATGACTACCTCGCCGCCATCAACGACGCGGTGCGCGGGCGGCCGAAGACGATGACGGTGTGCGTCCATCTCTGCCGCGGCAATGGCGGCCACGGACAGGCGAGCGGCGGCTACGACCCGGTCGCCGAGCGGCTGTTCGGCACGCTCGACGTCGACGGCTTCTTCCTCGAATACGACACCAGGCGCGCGGGCGATTTCGCGCCGCTCAAGGCGGTGCCCAAGGGCAAGCGGGTCGTGCTCGGCATCATCAGCACCAAGCTCGCCGAACTCGAGCCCGCGGACGCGGTCAAGCGGCGGATCGACGAGGCCGGCCGCTTCATCGATCTCGACCGGCTGTGCCTAAGCCCGCAATGCGGATTTGCTTCGAGCTATCAAACGGACCGCTTCACCCTCGCCGACCAGGAGCGCAAGCTCGCCCATGTCGTCAAGATCGCCCGCGACGTGTGGGGCTAGGGCGACGCGCTCAGCACGAGCACAGCCGCTCGCCCCCTGGGCCGTGTCCGGCGAGCTTTGCCGCCATCCTGCGCAGCATGGACTCGAATGCGGCGGGCTCGATGCGGTCGGCCGCCATCATGGTCAGCACGAGCGGGTCCGATACCGCCTCCGTCACGGCGTCGGTGAGAGCGTTGGTGATGGAGTCGGCCAGCGCGTCGGCAGCGGCATCGAGCGCTTGTCCGAAGTCATCGGTATCAAACGGCATTTCGTTCTCCATCGGAACCTTCCGCCAAGAGGTGGCATAAGGGTGGCAAACACGTTACAGAAGTGCTATATATGCGGTACTGAACGGTAACACCCCGCAAGATACTTACCGCTAAGTAACATGTCAAGGGGGGAATGAGGAAATGCCTTTGACCAATCTCGAAGCCGCTGCGGGCGATGCGCCCGCCCCGCCCGCCCCGCCCCGGGAACGAATTCTCGGCGTCGCGCGCGACCTGTTCTATCGCCACGGCATTCACGCCGTGGGCGTCGATGCCATCGCCGAAGCCGCCGGCACCAACAAGATGACGCTCTACCGCCATTTCGCCTCGAAGGACGAGCTGGTCGCCGAGTGCCTGCGCCGGCAGGCGGCCGAGATGGAGGAAGCCCGGGCCCGGATTTCGGCGGCGCACGCGGGCGATCCCCTGGGCGAGCTGTTCGCCTGGCTGCGCCATCTCGGCGAGTACAAGACCAGCGAGGCGCATCGCGGCTGCGCCTTCGTCAATGCCGCCATCGAGCTGCCCGACCGCAATCATCCCGCCCGCCGCGTGGTCGAGGACTACAAGCGGCAGGCGCGCGAGCGCCTCGTCACAATGTGCCGCAACGCTGCCCTCGACGATCCCGAACTGGTCGCCGACGAGATCTTCCTCTTGTGCGAGGGTGCGCTCGTCAGCCTGCAGAGCGTCGGCGCCAATGGCCCCGCCGCGCGTCTCGTCGAAATGCTCCAGGGGATCGTCGCGGGTCACGCCTGCCGCGGCGCCTGAGCGGGGCCGCGCGGCGTCAGGTCATCGCGATCATGACGTGCCGGCGATAGACCGGAAGCGCCGTCAGCCGGTCGTACCACGCCCGCAGATGCGGCAGTTCGGGGCGCTCGATCGCGAGATTGAACCAGCGATAGACGAAGCAGCCGACCGGGATGTCGCCCATCGTCAGTGCGGCGCCGCCGACAAAGGCCCGATCGGCGAGATGGCGGTCGAGACGCGACCAGATCTCGCCCATGACCTTTACCGCCGCATCGATCGCCGGCATGTCGCGCTTCTCCGGCGGCGTGCGGATGAGGCCGATGAAGATCGTCGCCATCGGGCCATGCACGGTCGAGAGCTGCCAGTCCATCCAGCGCTCGACGCCGGCGCGCGCGCCGAGGTCGCGCGGACACAGCGTGTCCATGCCGTGCTTGCCCGCGAGATAGCGCACCACCGTATTCGATTCCCACAGCACCAGCCCGTCGTCATCGACGGTCGGAACCAGCGCGTTGGGATTCATGTGCAGATAGTGCGGCTCGCGATTGCCGCCGAACGCGCCGCCGACATCGAAGCGCTCATAGCGCACGCCGAGCGTGTCCGCGCACCACAGCACCTTTTGCACGTTGACGGAATTCGCCCGTCCCCAGATCTTCAGCATCGCGACACCCGATTCATCAGTCCCCTTCCATCACCGGCAGCACCAGCGCCGAGGGATGCGCCGGCGCATGATGGATCGTATCGGTGCCGATCTTGTTCGGCATGTAATAGTGCGTCCACAGCACGTCCGTCACCACCGAATCGCCGTTGACGATTTCGAGCCGGACGCGGCTTCCCTTCTTGAAGCGGTGCGCCATGGGCTCGATGCTGATGTCGAAGCGATAGATGGTGCCGGGCGCGATCGGCGTCGGATCGGTGTGGGTGTGATAGGGCTCCATTGCGGTGCTGTGCGCCTCATCGAGCGCGCGATGCGACGCCCTGAGCCATCCCTTGGTGATCCAGAACGAGGCCGGGTTGAGGCCCTTGGCGCGGTCCTCCGCCGCTTGCGGCAATTGCTCCGACAGCTTGACGAAGAAATCCGTGTCGGTACGCGTCGACGCGGCGTAGAGCGTGAGCTTGATCGGCCCGGCAATCTCGAGATCCTGGGCGAGCGGCGCGGTGGCAAAGGTGAGCACGCGGCGCGCCGGATCGGGCAGGTTGTTGGGTCCCATGCCGACGACACCCATCATCCAGCCCGGATCGGGATAGGAATATGAGGTGGCCGCGGCGCCCGCGGCCGGCGCCCGCACCAGGCTGCCGTCATTGAGCGAGGTAAGGCTGCCGCTCTTTTCCGCGCTCAGATGCCACGTGACGTAGCGCACGCCCGCGGGCGGCCAGGTATCGGCGCTGCGCGTCACGTCGGCGCCGCGCACGAAATATTCGACCGCAGGCCGGCGTGCGTAGCCGGTCTCCCGGCCCTTGAGATAATGCTCATAAAACGGCAGCAACAGGCTCTCGTGCAGCGCCACGCTGTTGAACTCGCGATTGGCGGCGAACGCGTTGACCGGCCCGTTCATCCTGAGCTTGCGCGGGCCCTTGGCGCGGCGGAAGCCCTCGATATTGCCGCGGGTATGGAGGTCGACCTTGCCCCAGATGCCGATCGAATAAAGCGGCACCTCGATCTGGTCGAGGCGCTCGAAGGCCGAGCGCTCGCGCCAGAAATCGTCGTAGGTCGGATGCCGCTGCAGCAGCAAGCCGAGGTCGCATTCCTGCTCGCGCGGCGGCGCGCCATTGGCAGGATGGCGGTTGATGATGCGGTTCTGGTTCCACCAATAGGCGCCGAAGAAATCGCCGAGGATGCCGCCCTGATAGACCGAGGCGCGGTAGGGATCGTTGAGCCCGTCGAAAGCGGCGATGCAGGCCAAGGACGGCGGCTTCTGGATCGCCATCCACCATTGCGACATGCAGAAATAGGACTGGCCGATGCCGCCGACCTTGCCGTTCGACCACGGCTGATGCCCGAGCCATTCGATGACGTCGTAGAGATCGCGCTGCTCCAGGCGGTCGAGGAGGCGGAACTCGCCGCCCGACCGGCCGCAGCCGCGCACGTCCATGAAGGCATAGACATAGCCGTGCTTCAGGTAGAACTCGATCGGCCCGGTCTCGCGCCACAGGAATTGCGGGCTGGCCGGCAGGATGTTGTTGTCGTAGCGATAGGGCGAGGGCGCGAGCAGCGCCGGGAATGGGCCGCCGCCCGCGGGCATGTAAAGCGCAACGGCGATCTCGACGCCGTCATGGACCTTGATCCTGACCTCGCGCGGCGCCGGCAGCACGGGGGCATCGTCCGTCATCGCTCTCCTCCCTCCACGTGATTCGTGGCGCCGTGAAGCGGGCGCCGGCGGCATGGCGCCCGCTCATCCTCCGCCTCAGCCGCAGGCGATGGCGTAGCAATCGGGGCTGACGCCCTCCGGCAGGGGATATTCGCGCCAGGTCTTGCCGCCGTCGCGGGTCCCGAACGCCTGGCCGCCGCGGGCGATCGAATAGACCTGGTCCGGATCGCGCGGGTGGAGCGCGAGGTTCATCATCGTGCCGCGCGGGGCGACGCCGTGATCGAGGCGGCGCCAGCTCCGGCCGACATCGTCGGAACGGCAAACCGAGCCGGTCTTGCCGAACGCCTCGACGCTGAGACAGGCATAGAGGACGCGCGGGTCCTGAAACGATACCCGGATGTCGCGGCTATAGGTGAGGGGCGAGAAGCGCTTGACCTCCATGTCCTCCCAGGTCTCGCCGCGGTCGCTGCTGTGGAAGAGGCCCATGCGCAGCGCGACGAACACCCCGCCGGGATCGGCCGGCGTGACGCAGAGCGCGTGGCAGTCGAGCATGCCTTCCGATTCCATCTGCGTGCCGATCGCGCTCTTGAGGTGGGGCCGCGCGGCGAGGCGGATGAGGTCGGCGCTGCAATCCTCCCAGCTCGCCCCGCCGTCGCGGCTGCGCATGACGCCGTTCACCTCGAGCGGCGCATAGAGGAAATCGGGGTTCTGCGGATCGACGGCGAGCCGCATCACGCGCGGCGCGAAACCCATCTCGCACCGCGCCGGAAGCTGCGGCCGCGACAGCGCGCGCCAATGATCGCCGCCGTCGTCGCTGCGATAGACCGCAAGCGGCGCGGTGCCGGCGAACACCGTCTGCGGCCGTTCCGGATGGACGAGGAGGGACCACACCTGCATGTTGCGATCGGGGAAATCGAGCTTCTCCCAATGCGCGCCGCGGTCGGTGCTGCGATAGGGACCGTCATGGGTTCCGGCGAAGACGACATTCGGCTCGAGCGGATGAACGGTGACCGCCTGGACGTGGATTTCCTCGGGCAGGCCGCGGGTCAAATGCTCCCAGCGTCCCTCCTCCGGATCGGCGCGAAACACGCCTGCGAGCTTGCCCTTGGCACGCCAGCGCGCCACGCCGGCATAGATGTGAGTGGTGGCTGCCATGACGTTTCCCCGTCGCGTTGAAGGCGTCGCTCCGCCCCGGGAAACAAGAGCACCGCGCTTGCGCCAGGGTCAAGGGGATGGCGCTGCGGCCGCCTGTCCGGGCCACGGCCTCGATCCGGCATCGGCGGCGCCGTAACGCCGCGGCGCTACACCTCGTCGGGCGTCACGAAGCAGAGAATGCCCTTGCCCGGCAGGTAACACACCACCGCCCGGCCGGTCGGGTTGTCAACGCGGCGCAGCACCTTGTCCGGCGGCACGGCGACCCAGCTTCCCTCGATATACGCTTCGTAGCCGTTGGGGCCGGAGCGGTAATCCGTCGGACGGCAATCGGCCAGCGAGCAGCAGGAGATCTCGGTCCCGGGCTGATGCAGGCTTTGGTACCATGGCGCTAGCGACGGATCGGCGTCTGTCGGCGGCCGCGCCAGGCCGACGGAGGCGGCCAATAACGCCGTGGCCGGAATGACTGCGAAACCCAGGAAGCGACCCAAGCGCCGACGCCGTATGAAAGCGCCGGTCAATCGCATGATGAATGACATGAGCGACTCCACAACAGTCCAAAATCGAGCTGAAGCAAAGCCTACGCCAGATGTGTTAACACCGGCTGCGCACCGGCTAGCCGCCACGCGGCCGTCCCAAATCCCATCGTGCCGGATGGCGATGCCTCAGTTTTAGGCAGATCGCGGCGCGGTTCAAGGGCTCAGCGCTGAACCCAAGGCAGCGTGATGCGAATCGCGGCACCGTGCCCCGGCGTGCTGGTGAGCTCCACCGTGCCGTCGTGCAGTTCGACGATCTGCCTGACGGTCGGCAGTCCGAGCCCCGACCCGAAGCTCCTGGTGCTGAACAGGGGATCGAAGACACTGGGCAGGATTTCAGCGGGAATGCCGGGGCCGGTATCGGCGATGACGATCGTCGCCTGCTCGGCGGCCGAGGTGGCGACGGTAATGCGTCGCGGGGCGGCATCGGGACACTCCTCGAACGACTGCACCGCATTGTCGAGGACGTTAACGATAGCGCGCGTAAATCGTTCGCCGTCGAGACGGACATAGGTCTCGCCCGCCCCGAGGCGTCGCTCGAGCACGATCGCGGGAGGAAGCGGGAACTCGTCGAGGCAGTGGCCGAGCCAGACGTCGAGCCTGGTGGCGCGGCGGTCGAGCCGGCGCGTTTGGGCATAGTCAAGCAGGTGGCAGAGCAGGCGATCGCAACGCCGGATGCTGCGTTCGATCCGGCCCAAGGGGCGATCGAGCGCCACCGTGCCCACCGCCTGCTCCCGCACGACATGCAGCGAATTGCGGATCGCGCTCAGCGGATTGCGCAACTCGTGCGCGACCGTTGCGGTCAGCTTGCCGAGGGTCGAGAGGCGCTCCTTGCGCAACAGTTCGTCCTGCGCCGCCTTGAGTTCGGCCGTCCGCGCCACGACCCGGCGTTCGAGGTCCTGATTGATGGCCTGGATCGTGCGATTGGCCGCATCGGTCGCCGCGTTGGCGCGCAACAGCGCGGCTTCGTTGCGCTTGCGCTCGCTAACGTCGTGAACGGTGCCTTCGTAATAGAGCAGCCGCCCGGTGCTGGTGCCGACCTCGCGGCAGGTCTCGGCGATCCAGATGATCGAGCCGTCGCGGCGATAGACCTGCGATTCGAAGCCCTCGACCACGCCGCGGTCGCGCATCGCCTGGATGAATTCGTCCCGGCGGCCGGGCTCGACATAGAGCTGCCCGCCGATATCGGTCAGGCGGGCCAGCAGCTCCGCCGGGCTGTCATAGCCGTAGATGCGCGCGAGCGCCGGGTTGGCGGTGAGATACCGCCCGTCCGCAGTCGTCTGAAACACGCCCCAGGCGCAATGCTCGAAAATGTCGCGATAAAGATGCGCCGCCTCGTTGATCGCGCGCTCGGCGGCGACCTGTTCGGTCACATCCTGCACCGTGCCGCACAGCCGCGGCTTGCTGCCGTTACGCGGCGAGCGCAGTGCGCTCCGTCCGAACAGCGTCGCCAGCGTGCCGTCGCCGCGGACGATGCGGAAGAAGCATCCGGCCCGGGGCGGGCGCATCGCATTATTGCGGCACAGCCACGCATCGACCCGGGAACGGTCGTCGGGATGAACGATATCGATAACGCGCGCGAGATCGGGCGCGTCCTGGCGCGACCAGCCGAAGATGCGCCGCATCTCGTCCGAGATGAAGGTATCGCCGCTGTCGAGGTCGATCTCCCAGCTGCCCAAAAGCGCGATCGTCTGCGCGTCGCGCAGATGCGTCTCGGCCCGGCGCACGCCGCGTTGCTCGTGCAAGCGCGTGTGCCGCGCCCGCAGCAGGACGCGCCGCCGCACCGGAAATTTGACAATGTTCGCTGCCATTGCGCGAGCCTAACGCGCCGGGATTGAAATTCGCCTTAAACGGAGTGCCTAAAAAATGGACGCCGATGGCCGTGCCGGCGGGTTTGCAGTGGCGGCGCACTTCGGTAGTGTACGATCACCTGCCGCACTTGATCGGAGCCGCGTCATGGCGAACGGGCCGAAGTCCAGAACCGCCGCAAGCAATGGCCGCCTGTGGGGCGCCCGGGCGCGCGATTGGGCGGAACTCATCGAACCGTTGACGGCGCCCGTCTGCGACGCCGTGTTCGATCGCACCGGGCTCGGCGCGGGGACGCAATATCTCGACATCGGCTGCGGTGCCGGGATGGCGGCGCTGCGGGCCGCCGGCCGAGGCGCGCAGGTGCTCGGCATCGACGCCGCGGAAGGGCTTCTCGCGGTTGCGCGGGCGCGGCTGCCGCAAGGCGACTTCCGTGTCGGCGACATGGAGGAATTGCCGTTCGCCGCGGCGTGCTTCGATGTCGTCACCGGCTTCAATTCGTTTCAGTTCGCCGGGAACCCTGTCGTCGCGCTTGCCGAGGCGCGGCGCGTGGCGAAACCGGCCGGCATCGTCGCGATCGTCACCTGGGGTGATCCGGCCGGCATGGAGGCGGCCGCGGTCGTGACCGCGCTTGCGACGGTCCTGCCGCCGCCGCCGCCCGGCGCGCCCGGACCTTTCGCGCTTTCCGACGCCGCGGCCTTGCGCGGCCTCGCTGCGGCTGCCGGCCTCACGCCGCAAGACGTGTTCGACGTGTCGAGCGCGTTCGCCTTTCGCGACGAGGAGAGCGCGCTCCGCGGCCTCAACGCGTCGGGCATCGCCGTCCGCGCGATCGAGCACGCGGGCGAGGAAGCGGTGCGCGCCGCTCATGCCGCCGCGATCGCACCCTTCCGCCGGCCCGACGGCAGCTTCCGCGTCAACGCACGTTTTCGCTGCCTGCTCGCCCGCCCCTGAGGCGGCGCGCCCAGGTCATGCGCGGCATTTCGCCACGGTTCATGGCGCTTTCAGGCATAAGGTTGTTCCCTGTCAATTAATTAATCCCGCCGCAAGGTTCGTGTAATCCTGCGTTCCTTCCGATGGGCGGAAGCCGCGCCCAGTCGAAGGGAAGGTTGGTTCCGATGGCGTTGTCACATGCGGAGAATCTGCACGAGGCGCATAGGCCTTACGGCTTCTTTCAGCGCTGGCTGTTCTCCACCAACCACAAGGACATCGGCACGCTCTATATCTGCTTCGCGATGATTGCGGGCCTGATCGGCGGCACATTCTCGATCATCATGCGCTTCAATTTGATGCGGCCGGGCGATGTGCTCTTCCACGGCGATCATCAGCTCTACAACGTGATCATCACCGCCCACGGGCTCACCATGATCTTCTTCGTGGTGATGCCCGCGCTCATTGGCGGGTTCGGTAACTGGTTCGTGCCGCTGATGATCGGTGCGCCCGACATGGCGTTCCCGCGCATGAACAACATCAGCTTCTGGCTGCTGGTGCCGGCGTTCTGCCTATTGATGGGGTCGGCCCTGGTCGGCGGCGGCGCCGGGACGGGCTGGACGCTCTATCCACCACTGTCTTCGATGGGGCAGCCCGGTCCGTCTGTCGACATGGTGATCTTCGCGCTGCATCTCGCCGGCGCGTCCTCGATCCTGGGCGCGATCAACTTCATCACCACCATCTTCAACATGCGCGCGCCGGGGATGACCCTGCACCGGATGCCGCTCTTCGTCTGGTCGATTTTGGTGACCACGTTTCTCCTGCTGCTGGCGCTGCCGGTGCTGGCGGGCGCGATCACCATGCTGCTCACCGACCGCAATTTCGGCACCAGCTTCTTCGATCCGGCGGGCGGCGGCGATCCCCTGCTCTTCCTCAACCTGTTCTGGTTCTTCGGCCACCCCGAAGTCTACATCATGATCCTGCCGGCCTTCGGCATCGTCAGCCAGGTCATATCGACCTTCTCGAAGAAGCCGATCTTCGGCTATCTCGGCATGGTCTATGCGATGGTCTCGATCGGCGTGATCGGCTTCATGGTGTGGGCGCATCACATGTTCACCACCGGCATCGGCGTCGACACGCGCGCCTATTTCAGCGCGGCGACGATGGTCATCGCGGTGCCCACGGGGATCAAGATATTCTCCTGGATCGCGACCATGTGGGAAGGCTCGATCACCTTCGACACCCCGATGCTGTTCGCGGTCGGCTTCATCTTCCTCTTCACCATCGGCGGCGTCACCGGCGTGGTGCTGGCCAATGCCGGCGTCGACATGGCGCTGCACAACACCTATTACGTGGTCGCGCATTTCCACTACGTTCTGTCTCTGGGATCGGTGTTCGGCATCTTCGCGGGGTTCTACTACTGGATCGGCAAGATGAGCGGGCGGCAGTACAACGAGACCTTCGGGCGCATCCATTTCTGGACCACCTTCATCGGCGTCAACCTGACCTTCTTCCCGATGCATTTCCTCGGCCTCGCCGGCATGCCGCGGCGCATCAGCGACTATCCCGACGCTTTCGCCGGCTGGAACATGGTCGCCTCGATCGGCGCCTATATCTCGGGCGCCGCGACGCTGTTCTTCTTCTTCATCGTCTTCCACACGCTCTTTGCCGGCAAGCGCATCGGCGCCAACCCCTGGGGCGAGGGCGCGACCACGCTCGAATGGACCGTGTCGTCGCCGCCGCCCTTCCACTCCTATGACGAGCTGCCGGTAATCGCCGCCGAGGCGGCGCATTGAGGCCGGGCAACCGCATCGCGCGGCGGGACGTCGCCCGACGCCTCGCTGCGGGTTTCTGCGTCCTCGCGCTCGCCGGCTGCGACAGCGGCGCGAAGTGGCATGCGATCGACATTTCCGGCAGCCTGCCGACGCTGGCCTTCACCATGACCCGCGCCAGCGACGGCAAAATGGTGACCGCGGCCGATTATCGCGGCGGCATCACCATGGTCTATTTCGGCTATACCAATTGTCCCGACGTGTGCCCGACGACTTTGGCGAACATCGCCGAGATCCTGAAGCGTCTGGGCCCCGGCGCGGCGCGGGTCCGGGTTCTGTTCGTGACGGTCGATCCCGACCGGGATTCGCTCGCCACCCTGAAATCCTATGCGGCGCTGTTTGCGCCGCAGATCGACGGGTTGCGCGGGACCAAGGACGCGATCGCGGCGCTGGCGCGGCGCTATCGCGTGGTCTACTCGGTCACGCCCGCGACCAAGGATCATCCCTACGACGTGACGCACAGTGCCGCCGTCTATGTCTTCGATGCGGCCGGCGCGGCACGGCTGCTGGTGCCGTCGCTCGCCTCGACCACGCCGGACATCACCGGCACCGTCGCCGACCTGAAGCGCCTCATCGACGAGAACCACCCGCCCGGTTTCATCGCGCGGGTCATGAGCCTGGTGTGACCGCCGCTCTCAGCGCCCGGTCCAACTCCGCGAAGCGAGCGCGATCGCGCTCGGTCCGGTCCGCTTCTCTTCCGCCTCCTCGTGCAGGCGGAGCGCGTTCAGCACCAAGATGACCGCCGCTACGCTCATCATCGCGGGCGGGATCCACATCACGATCCCGCCGATATGCTGGTCGGTAATCGCGCTGATCGCGGGATAGAGGCGGCCGCAGAGATCGTAATAGGGATAGAGATCGCGCGTCGCGAAAGCGACGAAGGCGCCAAGCCCGATCTGCGGAAACATGACGCCGACGGCCAGCGCGACCCGCACCCCGTAACTCGCCCGCGCCGGCGGTCGCGGCCGCTGATCGAGCACGAGCGACCAGAACAGGAGCCCGTCCACCACCATCGTCCAGTTCATCAGCGCATAAAGGCGCGGATCGAGCATGGCGCGGAAATGCACCGCGGGGATGAGCCAGAAGAAGAATGACCCGGAGAACAGCACGGCGGCGACGAGGGGCTGCTGCACGACGTTCATGAGCCGCGCCACGGGCCGGCTCGCGGCGAGGCGCGCGAGCTGTGCGGGCATGCCGCGCCGGATGGTCGCGCCGGCGCCGCCGAGCGCGATCAGAAACGGCCCGAGATGGTGCATCACGACGTGCTGGATGCGGTTGAGGAAGAACATGTGCTGCGCCATGTACTCGAACCGCGTCTCGAGCACGATCCATAAGACCGCGATCCCGGCGAGGAAGAAGCCGCACCGCCACTGCGCCAGGCGATCCTCCGGCGCGGTCCGCGCCAGCCCGCGCGCGAACCACCACAGCGTCAGCGCCGCGGCGAGGTACTCGACCCAGGAGAAATCCCACGGCGCCCAAGCCGGCATAAGCGCCGGGTGCATTTGCGACATCCAGTCCGCAGCGGCACCCACCACGGCAATGCCGAGATAGACGCGCACGGCGTCGCCTGAAGCGGTGAACCGATGCATGCGCTTTCCTGGCGCGGCCGCGACGCCGCGGTGCCGCCGCGCCGGATCATCGCGGGGTGCGCCGTGATGACAAATGAAATTCCTGCAATGAAGCCTGGCGTCGAGACCTCCGGCGCCGCGTCGCATTGTCGCTCCTTGGGGGGTTGCGGTCACCGTCATGTCGCGACATAAATCCGTTGCGTCCCGGCAACGGGCTCACCTTCCTGGCGTGGATTGGCGTGAAAAATGAAGCGCTTGGCATCACAAAAAACGGGTGAGGGTGCGACCGATGCCGCGCGCGACAAATAAGGCTGCCGGTACCGGCGCGGACCATGAAGGACCGCGCGGCGGGCTTGCGCCAGAGGAGCAGAGCCACCGCATCGGCCTCGTCGTGCTGTGCATCCTGGCGTCCGTCGTCGGCGTTGTCACCGGGCTCGGCGCGGTCCTGTTCCGGGATTTGATCGGCCTCATCCACAACGTCATGTTTCTCGGCCATTTTGCCTATCGCTACGACGCCAACATTTTCACGCCGCCGAGTCCCTGGGGGCCGCTGGTGATTCTGGTGCCGGCGGTGGGGGCGATCGGCGTCACCTTTCTCGTCAGCAAATTCGCGCCCGAGGCGCGCGGGCACGGCGTTCCCGAGGTTATGGACGCGATCTACTATAACGGCGGCCGCATCAGGCCGGTCGTCGCGGTGGTGAAGTCGCTGGCCTCGGCGCTGGCGATCGGCAGCGGCGCCGCGGTCGGCCGCGAAGGGCCGATCATCCAGATCGGCTCGGCCCTCGGCTCGACTCTGGGGCAGGTCATCAAGATGTTGCCCGGCCAGCGCATCACGCTCGTCGCCGCTGGCGCGGGCGCGGGCATTGCCGCGACCTTCAACACGCCCATCGGCGGCGTCATGTTCGCGATCGAGCTGATGATGCCGGAGGTGAGTGTTCGAACCTTCCTGCCGGTGGCGATCGCGACCGGCATGGCGACGTTCATCGGCCGCATCTTCTTCGGCCAGCAACCGGCCTTCACGGTGCCGCCGCTGCCGCCGCTGAGCGTCGATGCGACGGCAGCGCTGACGCTGTGTCTCTATGCGGTGCTGGGCGCGATCACCGGGCTTGCCGCGACCGGATTCGTCCGCGGCCTGCATCTCGTCGAGGATTTGTTCGACAAGATCAAGGGCCGCTATCTTCGCCACATTCTCGGCATGCTGCTGGTCGGCGTGCTGATCTACGGTCTGCAACAGCGGCTTCGGCCACTATTACGTCGAGGGCGTTGGCTACGCGACCATCCAGGCGATCCTGACCGGCCAGCTCGCGCTGCCCGCGCTGCTGTTCGGTCTGTTCGTCGCCAAGCTGCTTGCGACCTCGACCAGCCTCGGTTCGGGCTCGTCGGGCGGCATCTTCTCGCCGTCGCTGTTCATGGGGGCGACGATCGGCGGCGGCTTCGCGTCGCTGCTGATTGCTGCTGCACCTGCCGCGCCGACATCAACGTGCCGGCCTTTGCCATGGTCGGCATGGGCGCGATGGTCGGCGGCGGCACCGGGGCGGCGATGACGGCGGTCACGATGATCTTCGAGATGACGCGCGATTACGACATCGTCCTGCCGATGATCCTCGCCGTCGCCTTGAGCGTCGGCGTCCGGCGCATGCTGTCGGTGCGAGAACATCTACACGCTGAAGCTGTTCCGGCGCGGCCACGTCATCCCCAAGGCGCTGCACGCCAACATGTTCCTGGTGCGCCGCGCGCAAGGAGGTCATGGACACGGACGTGCTGGTGCTGCCGGCGGAGACGAGCTTCGATGCGTTCCTGCGCCAGCACGAGCATCACGGCCGGATGCGCCACGTGATCGTCACGCGCGGCGACCGCATCGTCGGCGCGCTGCGGGTGAATACCGCGCTGCGCCGCGGGCTCGAGGGCGTCGATACCGGCATCACCCTCGGCGACGTGGCGCCGCGCAACTTCACCATCGTGCGCGAGGACGACATCGTCTTCGACGTGATCGACCGCATCTGGCGCAAGAAAGCGCGGTGATGGCGGTGGTGGTGCGCGGCAACGCGCATGCCGCGCCCGGGCGACGTGCGTCGGCGTCATCACCAAGGAGCACGTCGCCGATTCGGTCGCCAGCAGCATCAAGGTCTATCCGGGCTGAGCCGCCGGCGCTAGCCCAGTCCGGGGACGCCGATGCCGATGGTCTCGAGCAGGAGGATGAGATTGAGGGTGAGCACGGCGATCGCCGCCGCCGTCACCGCGAGCTGCGTCAACCGCGTCGCGACGAAGCGCCCCATCACCGCTTCCCGCCGGCTCAGCACGATGAGCGCGATCATCGGCACCGGCAAGGCGAGGCTCAGCACGACCTGGCTGATGACCAGCGCCTGGGTCGCGTTATAGCCCATCGCCACGACCGCGAAGGACGGCAGCATGGTCACCACGCGCCGCACCCAGACCGGAATCTGGAAGCCGACGAAGCCCTGCATGATGACCTGTCCCGCCATCGTGCCGACCGCCGAGCTCGACATCCCCGACGCCATCAGCGACAGCAGGAACACGCCCGCGGCGCCGATCCCGAGCAGCGGCACCAGCGTGTAATAGGCGGTCTCGATCTCGCCGACATCGGCGTGCCCGGCGTGGAAGGCGGCGGCCGCCATCATCACCATCGCCATATTCACCACGCCCGCCACGCCAAGCGCGACCACGACCTCGCAGTTGGAATAGCGCAGCAACTTGCGCCGCTCGCCGTCGTCGCGGGCGACGAAGCGCCGCTGCGTCAGCGCCGGAATGGAGATAGATGGCGTGCGGCATCACGGTGGCGCCGACGATGCCGACCGACAGTGTCACGGCCGCGGCGTCGGGCAAGCCGCGGCAGGATGCTGTGCAGCGCGGCGGCGCTCCAGTCGGGCGGCGCCACCACCAGCTCGACCAGATAGCTCGCCCCGATCACCACGACGAGCCCGCCGATGAGCAGCTCGATCGGGCGGAACCCCGAGCGCTCGAAAGTCAGGATCGCATAGGTGATCACCCCCGTGGCGACCATGCCCCAGAACAGCGGCATCTGGAACAAGCAGCGCCAGCCCGATCGCGCCGCCGAGAAACTCGGCCAGATCGGTCGCCATCGCGGCGATCTCGCTGACGATCCACATCGCGATCACGACCGGGCGCGAAAAATTTTCCCGGCACAGCTCGGCGAGATTGCGGTTGGTGACGATGCCGAGCTTGGCCGAGAGCGCCTGGAACAGCATCGCGACCGCGTTGGCCAGCACCACCACCCACAGCAGGTCATAGCCGTAACGCGCACCCGCCTGGATGTTGGTGGCGAAATTGCCGGGGTCCATGTAGGCGACCGAGGCGATGACCGCCGGCCCGGTCAAGGGCAGCACGGCGCGCATGCCGCGGCGGTGGCCGGCCAGGATCTCGCGAATGGCGCGCGGCGGTCCGCTCCGACAAATTCGGCCTGGCGGCCTCGCTCACGACCCCGTCTCCGGCTTGCCGTCCCGCGGGAAATCTAGGCGCTGGCGCTGGGCGCGCAAGAGCCGCGGGCGGCGGCGGCGGCGGCCGAATTGGGGAAACGGGCGCGGAGCGCAGCGGCGGCCGAACGCGGCCCGCAAGCCTATGAGCGCCAGCTTCGTCGGCTCCAGATCGAGCCGGTCAAGCTGAAGAAGCGCATCATCAAGCACGACGACCGCATCGTCGTGCTGTTCGAAGGCCGCGATGCCGCCGGCAAGGACGGCGCGATCAGTGGTGCGCGCCGACGACAAGCATCGCGCCCGCCTTAACATCGTGCGCGACATGCTGAGCCGGCTCGACGAGGCGGGGCGAAGCCGCAAGCTCGTGCCGCCCGATCGCGCCATCGTCTTTCCCTTCAGCGACGCCGCGCTCGAGGCCCGATTGATCGCACCGTGAGCGCGCGTCCATGCGCCGGGTGCGAACGTTGACACATCAAGCGTCGGTGCCGATCATGGTGGCACCGTATCGTGACGGGGATGCCCTCATGCCTGACACCCAGGAGCAAGCGGCGACAGCGGGCTCGGCCGATGACGGACTGCCCCTCGGCACCAACGACCTGCGCGACCGCATCCCGGTCCTCGGGCTGAAGGAATACTGGTATCCGGCGATCCGCGACCATGCGGTCGGGTGGCGCAAGCCGGTCTTTCTCAAGATGCTGGGCGAGGATCTCTGCCTCTTCCGCGGCCAGAGCGGCAAGGTTGCGGCGCTCACCAATGCCTGCCCGCATCGCGGCGCGATGCTGGCGCGCGGGACCTGCGAGTTCCGCGGCCATGTCGCGTGCTTCTATCACGGCTTCGTCTTCGACGAGCGCGGAGCGTGCGTCGCGGCGTTGGGCGAAGGTCCGAACTCGCCGATGCCCGGCAAGGTCAGCGCGCGGGTCTATCCGACCGAGACGCGCAAGGGCGTCGTCTTCGTGTGGATGGGCGCGGGCAAGCCCGTGCCGCTCGAGGAGTCATCCCCGAGGAATTCTTCCAGCCCGAGAAGACGGTGCTGAACTGGGCCACGACATGGGCGGCGAACTGGCGGCCTTGCTTCGAGAATTCGTTCGACAGCCATGTGCGCTATCTCCATCGCAATTCGGCGATGCTGCTGATGAAGTCGATCTATCCGCCGCATTATCCGCCCGGACGGCCGAAGCGGGTCGGCCTGGCGCGGCTCATGCCGACGCGCCCCATCCACGAGCGCAGCGCCGCCGATCAGGAATATTTCCCGGGCCTCGCTGCGAAATGGCCGCGGCACCGCTGGCGCCGGACTTGGACCTGGCTCTTCGACATCCTGCGCCAGCCATTCATGCGGCTGCCGCCCTATCGCGCCAGCGACGAATGGGAGACAGGTCAGCACCTGCCCTGCATGGTCCGCATCAACTACCAGACGCACATGTGGACGCGTTGGGCGGTGCCGATCGACGAGAAGACGACGCGGATGTTCTATTTCCATACCGCGCTGCGCCGCACCGCCGCGGGCCGCGCCTACGAATGGTGCGCCTATCACTTCTTCCACCATTGGGTGATGGACCGGAATTTCTCGGCCCAGGACGCGCCCGCCGCCATCCATGCCTATTACGACCGCGCCGAGTATCTCGCGCCGACCGACGCCCAGCTCGTCGGCTGGCGCCGGTTGCTCCTCGGCGCCCGCGGCATGGCGGGACGGGAATGAGGCAAGATGCTATGATGGTCCGATGAAGCGGCCATCACCGCACGCGCAACCAACCGCGAGGAACGTCGCATGACGACCACCACGACGCTCGCCGAGCGCGCCGATGCGCTCGAGGACAAGATGATCCAGGACCTCGACGCGATCGTCAGCAAGTCGTTTCTGTTCAATCTCGCCGACGGCAAGATGGCCATCGACGGCGGCCGCGAGCTGCTCGAGCGTTACCCCGGCAAGAAGATGCTGATGGGCGACGATCCGCGTTTGCCGAAAATGCCGGCGCAGCCGACGCTGCTCGACTTCTTCAAATACCGCATGGCCGGGGGCGGCAGTTACCACATGCTGCAAAGCGCCACCCACGCGCTCAAGGCCGGGATGAACGAGAAGACCATTCTCGCCTGCCTCGTCCACGACATCGCCGTGAGCGCCTTCATCCGCTGCGACCACGGCTATTGGGGCGCGCAACTGGTCGAGCCCTATGTCGACGAGGAAGTGAGCTGGGCGATCCGCGCGCACCAGGCGCTGCGCTTCTATCCCGACGAAGCGGTGGGCTATGTCTATCCCGATAACTATCGCCAATATTTCGGCGACGACTACGTGCCCGACGACTACATCAAGGCGGATTACGCGCGCGCGCGTCAGCACAAATGGTACATGACCGCGCGCATGATCACCGTCCACGACATCTATTCGTTCGATCCCAACGCCAAGGTCAGCATGGACGATTTCGTCGACATCATCGGCCGCAACTTCAAGCAGCCGGCAGAGGGACTGGGCTACGACAACAGCCCCGTGGCGCATATGTGGCGCACCCTGATCCGGCCGACGAAATTCCTTTAAGCGGGCGGGACGCTCAGCCGCCGACGGCATCGTTCGGGGCGACGGGCGCGGCGCCGGCCGCAGCGCGGGGCGTCTCGGCCGTCGGCGCCGGCGCCGGCGGCAGGCGCGCGCGCAGCGGCAATTCCTTGATGAAGCAGCGCGAGCACGAGGCCGCCGCCGCAGATCGCGGCGGCGGCGAGATAGAGCGTGCGGAACGAATGGGCGAAGCTCGCGGCGATGCCGTCGCGGACGGCGTCGGGCAACGCGGCGAGCATCGCCGGGCCGCCATGCAGCAGGCCGTTCGGCGCTCACCGGCCAGCGTGCCGCCGCGCGTCAGGCCCGGCGAACAGGATCGCGCCCAATAGCGCCACGCCGAAGGAGCCGCCCATCGAGCGGAAGAACGAGGTGAACGCGGTCGCGGTGCCCATGTCGCGCATTTCCACGGCGTTCTGCACCGCGATCATCACCATCGGCCCGGCCGGACCGAGGCCCAATCCCAGCGCAGCCATATCGGCGCCATAGAGCGCGGCCGGCGTCGACCGCGTCACGCCGAGGAACAGCAGGAACGCGACCACGGCCACGCTCAGCGCGACCAGCGGCACGATCTTGTAGCGCCCGGTGATGCGGATGAAGCGGCCGGTCGCGGTCGCCCCGACGGTGAGGCCGAGCATGAACGGGAGCAGCAGCAGGCCGGAATTGCTGGCCGACGCGCCGATCACGACCTGGAGGAAGAGCGGCAGGAAGATGGTGGCGCCGACCGCGGCCGCGCCCATGAAGAAGGCGATGCCGTTGCCGACCAGGAACACGTTGTTGCTGAAGAGGCGCGGCGGCAGCAACGGGTCGGCGGCGCGCCGCTCGTGCACGACGAGGAGCGCGATGAGCGCCGCCGCGACCGCCGCCAGGCCGAGGATCTCGGGCGAGAGCCAGGCGAACTCGGTGCCGGCCCAGGTCGTCACCAGCAGCAGCGCCACGATCGCCGGCAGCAGCAGCAGCGCGCCGAGATAATCGATGTGCTTCGCCCCGCCATGCACCGGCAGCCGCGCGCAGCGCCTTGGAGCAGATCAACAGCGCGGCGATCCCGATCGGCAGATTGATCCAGAACACCCAGCGCCACGAGAGCGTGTCGACCAGCACGCCGCCCAGCATCGGCCCGCCCACCGTCGCCACCGCCCAGACCGAAGTGAAATAGGCCTGATAGCGGCCGCGCTCGCGCGGCGGGATGATGTCGGCAATGATGGTGAGCGCGATCGAGACGAGCCCGCCGCCGCCCAGACCCTGCACCGCCCGCCCGGCGATGAGCCAGCCCATGGTCTGGGCCAGCGCGCTCGCGACCGAGCCGGCGAGAAAGATGGCGATGGCGGTGCGGAACACCGCGCTCCGGCCGTGCAGGTCGCTGAGCTTGCCGTAGATCGGCGTCGAGGCGGTCGCGGTGAGAAGATAGGCCGAGACCGTCCACGACATGTGCTCCATGCCGTGCAGGTCGCCCACCATCGCCGGCAGGGATGTGGCGACGATGGTCTGGTCGAGCGCACCCAGGAACATGCCAAGCACCGTGCCGCTCAGCATGTGCAGAATGTCGCGATGGGAAAAACCGGCGTTGGGCGTCAGGGCGTCGGGCATTCGGGCGCCAACGCTAACGCACGGCAACGGCGAACGCCATTGCCGAAGCCCCAACCCACCCCTGCGCTGCGAGCGGGCCCGGCCGGCTCAGGCCCCCTTCGGCCCGTCGAGGAGGTAGCCGAATTTCTCCCGCGCCTTCCGCGCCACCTCGGGCGACGGGGTGTTGCTCGGCGGGAACTGGTCGCGCCAGTGGAACGGCTTGCATGCGTCGATGATCGCCACCGAATGGGTCATGTCGCGCTTGGCGCGCTTTTCCGGCGAAAGCCGGGGATCGGCCGGCGAATCCCACGAGTTGGTGATGAACTGGATCGACTCCTTGGGATCGGTCCGCGTCAGCATCGCCCACAGCAACTGCTCGATATCGGTCACGTCGATGTCGTCGTCGCAGACGATGATGTATTTCGAGGCATAGGCCGAGGCGCCGCATTGCGCCGCGATGTGGCCGGCCTGGGTTGCGTGGCCGGGATAGCGCTGCTTGATCGAGATGCCGTGCAGCATGCGCGCGCCGCCGACCTCGTGGCACCATACCTGCTGCACGTCGGGCACGCCGGCATTGGCCATGTTCTGCTTGATCGTGGCCGAGCGCAGCACGGCGCGATAGCGCGCCATCTCGTCCGGGCCCGCGCCCATCGGCGGCACGCCCAGGAGGATGGGATCGTTGCGGTGATAGATCGCCTTGATGTCGAGCACCGTGGCCATGGTCGCGCCGCCGGCATAGTGCCCGGTCCATTCCCCGAACGGCCCTTCGAGCTGGCGGCGGTCGGGCGTGACATAGCCCTCGAGCACGATCTCGGCATCGGCCGGAAACGGCAGCCCCGTGATCTTGCCCTTGACCATCTTCACCGGCCGGCCGCGCAAGCCGCCGATGATGTCGAGCTCGAACACGCCATAGGGCGCCTCCATCCCGCCATAGAAGAATGTCAGCGGATCGCCGCCCAGCACCATCACCACCGGCATCGCCTCGCCCTTGGCGAAATATTTCTCGCGATGGATATAGCCGTGATGGCCCGCGGCGGTGATGATGCCGACCGACTTCGCGTCGTGCACCTGGGCGCGATAGGCGCCGGCATTGAGCCAGTTCTCCTCGGGATCGCGGGTGATGGAATAGGTGCCGGTGCCGATATAGCGGCCGCCGTCCTTCTCGTGCCAGATCGGCGCCGGAAACTTGGTCACGTCCACGTCGTCGCCCATCATGACGTTCTCGAGCACCGGCCCGTCGGCGACGATCTCGTGCGGGATGATGCGCATCTTCTCGAGATAGGCGCAGCGATAGGCCTCGCTCAATTCGGCCTTGTTGAGATGGTCGGGAAAGCCCAGCGTCATGTTGCGCCGCGTGCCGGCGAAGACGTTGAGCAGGACGCGGAAGCCCTTGGGACTGCCGGCGATGTCCTCGAACACCACGCACGGCCCGTTCTCGGCGCGCAGCACCGCCTCGGCAGCGAGCCCGATATCCTCCTGCCACGAGGCGCCCTTGACGTGCCGCACCTCGCCCAGGCGCTCGGCATAATCGAGCCATTGGCGCAGATCGTCATAGGCGATGTTCGCCGTGATGTTGCTGATGGTATCCATCGCCTGCCGCGTCCCTTCGCTGCTCGTTCCGCGCGATGATACACCGCCGTGACGAGCGGCCAAATATGCTATCGTCGGCGCCAACGAGGGAGGAACCACCGATGATCCACCGCATTGTTCTCTCTGGCGCGGTCGCCGCGGCGCTGGCGGCGTGCCTCGGCGTGGCCGCCGCCGCCACGCCGATCAAGATCGGCGTCGTCGATGTCGCCGCTTTCGCGCCCGTCTTCATCGCCCAGGAGCGCGGCTATTTCGCCGCCGAAGGCGTGCCGGCGACGCTCGTGCCCTTCGATGCCGCCGTGCCGGTCGCCGTCGCCACGGTTTCGGGCGACATCGATTTCGGGGTCACGGCGGTGACGGCGGCGTTCTACAACCTCGCCGGCCGGGGCGAGCTCAAAATCATCGCCGCCGCCGCGCACGAAGAGCCCGGCTTCCACACCCAGGCCGTTCTGGTCTCCGAGAAGGCTTATGACGGCGGCCTGAAGACCCTCAAGGACCTGCCGGGCCATTCCTTCGGCGTCACCGGCCAGGGCGGGCCGCCGGTCTATGTCGTCGGCGGCATCATCGCGCCGAAATACGGCTTCGACTTCAACACCATCCGAATTGTGCCGCTGCAGACGATTCCGAACATCAACAGCGCCATTACCGGCGGCCGGGCCGATTTCACCGCGAGCTCGCTGTTGGGCGACGTGGCGCAACTGGTCGACCACGGCACGGTCAAGGTGATCGCCTGGGTCGGCGACGTGGCGCCGTGGCAATTCGGCCTCGTCTTCGTCAGCACCAAGACCGCCCAATCCCGCGGCGACACGGTCGAGCGCTTCCTGCGCGCCTATCGCAAGGGCGCGCGCGACTACCACGACGCCACCACCACCGCCGACGGCAAGCCCAGGCACGGGCCGGCGGCGGATGCGGTGCTCCAGATCGTCGGCAAATACACCAAGCAATCGCTGGCCGACGTGAAGCTCGGCGTTCCCTATGTCGATGCCCAGGCGCGGCTCGACGAGAAGGACGTGCTGCGTCAGGTCGCCTTCTACAAATCGCGCGGCCTGGTGAAAGCGGACGTCGACGGCGCGGCGATCATCGACAAGCGCTACGTCCTGAAGCTGCCCGAGAATTGACGGATGGCGGCGCCGCGGATCGCGGGCATTATCGGTCCGCCGGCGTCGCGGCTCGAGGACGCGGCGCTGCTCCGCGGCAAGGGGCGCTTCGTCGACGATCTGTCGCTGCCGGGCCTCCTGCATGCGAGCTTCGTGCGCAGCCCCGTGGCGCATGCACGCCTGCGCCGCATCGATGCTATCGGCGCGCGCGCCGTTCCGGGCGTCCATGCGGTGCTCACCCACGAAGATCTGCGCCCGGTTCTGACCGGCGACCGCATTCCGCTGGCGGTCGCGGCGGCGGCGATCCGCTTTCACGTCGATCCCTTTGCGCTCGCCGCGCACGAGGTCTGCTATGTCGGCGAGCCGGTCGCGCTGGTCGTCGCGGCGAGCCGCCGGGTGGCCGAGGATGCCGCTGCAGCGGTCGCGCTCGAGCTCGATCCGCTGCCGGCGGTGCTCGATCCGCGCGCCGGGCTCGAGCCCGATGCACCCAAGGCGCGGCTCGACTGCCCCGACAATCACGTCGCGCGCCACCGCATCGATTACGGCGATGTCGATGGCGCGTTCGCCACCGCGGCGCACCGCTTCACCGCGCGCTTCCGCCTCGACAAAGGCGGCGGCCATTCGATCGAGACGCGCGGCCTCGTCGCCCAATTCGACGCCGACGCGGCGCTGCTGACGCTGTGGGTCAACACCCAGATGCCGCACCGCGCCAAGGCGGTGCTGGTTGCGGCGCTGGGCCTCGCCGAGCATCAGGTGCGCGTGGTCGTGCCGACGACCGGCGGCGGCTTCGGCACCAAGGCGGTGTTCTATCCCGAGGAGCTGGCGGTTCCCGCGGCTTCGCTGCTGCTCGGGCGCCCGATCAAGTGGATCGAGGACCGGCGCGAGAACTTCATCGCGGCGGCACCGGAGCGGCGCCAGGACTGGGAGGTCGAAGCGGCGACCGATGCCGCGGGCAGGCTGCGCGCCATCCGCGGCCGGCTCTGCTACGACCACGGCGCGGCGACGCCCTATGGCGTGGCGCTTCCCTACAACGCCGCGACCAACCTGGTCGGGCCCTACGTGCTGCCGGCCTATCGCCTGGCGATCGATCTCTGTCTCACCAATCTCGCCCCGGCCGCGCCGACGCGCGGCGCCGGACGGCCGCAAGGCACGTTCGTGATGGAGCGCCTGCTCGACCGCGTCGCCCGCGGCCTGGGTCTCCCGCGCGACGAGGTGCGCCGGCGCAATCTCATTCCTCCGTCGGCGATGCCGTACCGGACCCCGATCGTGCAGCGCGACGGCAGCGCCATGACCTATGACACCGGGGACTATCCCGAATGCCAGCGCCGCGCGCTCGCGGCTGCGGGCTGGGCGGATTTCCCGGCGCGGCAGGAAGCGGCGCGGCGCGACGGGCGTCGTCTCGGCATCGGGCTTGCGAATTACGTCGAGGCGACCGGCCGCGGTCCGTTCGAGAGCGCGACCGTCCGGGTCGGCGCCTCGGGCAAGATCGTGCTTGCGACCGGTGCAACCGAGCAGGGGCAGGGCATCCGCAACACGCTGGCGCGGCTCGCCGCGACCGTGCTCGGCGTTGCCGCCGAAGACGTGACGGTGGTGGCGGGCGATACCGCGGCGGTGCCGCTCGGCATGGGCGCGTTCGCAAGCCGCCAGGCGGTCACCGCCGGCAATGCCGTCTTCCTCGCCGCGCAAGCGGTGCGCGACAAGGCGCTCCTGGCCGCTTCCGCGATGCTCGAGGCCGCGCCCGCGGATCTCGAACTCGCCGGCGGCATGGTGCGGCTCAAAAGCGCGCCGCAGCTGGGCCGCAGCCTCGGCGAGATCGCGCGGGTGCTTGGCGGCCTGCCGGGCATGGCGCTGCCGGCGGGCCTGGCGCCGGGGCTCGCCGCCGCGAGCGACTACCAGCCGAGCGCCCTCACCTATTGCAACGGCACGCATGTGTGCGAGGTCGAGGTCGATGGCGAAACCGGCGCGGTGCGGATTCTGCGCTATGTCGTGGTGCATGATTGCGGGCGCATGCTGGATCCCGCCGCGGTCGAGGGACAGGTCCAGGGCGGCGTCGCGCACGGCATCGGCAGCGCGCTCTACGAATGGATGCGCTACGATGCCGACGGCCAGCCCCAGACCGTCACCTATGGCGATTATCTTCTGCCGACGGCCGATGGCGTGCCGGCCATCGCCATCCATCACATGGAATTGCCGACGCCGCTCAATCCGCTGGGCGTGAAGGGCGCGGCCGAAAGCGGCACCATCGCCGCGCCCGCCGCCGTCGTCGCGGCGGTGGAGGACGCGCTCGCGCCGCTCGGCGTCCAGATCGACGAATTGCCGCTGACGCCGGCGCGGCTGCGCGCCCTCATCGCCGCGGCGCAGAAGGCGGGATAGACTCTCGGCCGGACCGGTCGGCACTTTGAGGAGACAGTGATGCATTGGACCCAGCGGCGCGAGCGCTTCCGCGCCATTCTCGCGGGCGGCGCGTGCGTATATCCGGCCTCGGTGTTCGATCCCGTCTCGGTGCGCATCGCCGAGGATCTGGGCTTCGAGATGGGCATGTATGCGGGCTCGACCGCGTCGCTCGCGGTGCTCGGCGCGCCTGACATCGTCCTGTTGACGCTTACCGAGTTCGCGGCCCAGGCGCTGCGCATCGCGCGCGCGGCCGCACTGCCGTTCCTGGTCGATGCCGATCACGGCTATGGCAACGCGCTCAACGTCACGCGCACGGTCGAGGAGCTGGAGACCGCGGGCGTGGCCGGCCTCACCATCGAGGACACGCTGCTTCCCGCCGGCTTCGGCGCCGCCGGCCGGACCCAGCTCATCACCGTCGAGGAGGGCGTCGGCAAGATGCGCGCAGCGCTCGCCGGCCGCCAGGACCCGAGCCTCGTCATCGTCGGCCGCACCAGCGCCGCCGCCATCGCCGGCATCGAGGACGCGGTGCGCCGGCTCAAGGCCTATGAGGCGGCCGGGGTCGATGCCGTGTTCCTCGCCGGCATCACCGCGCGCGAGCAGATCGCGGTGGCGGCGGCTTCGATCAAATGCCCGATCATCCTCGGCACGATCAAGCCGGGACTGGCCGACCGCGCCGATCTCGCGCGGCTCGGCGTGCGGGTCTGCCTGCAAGGTCATCAGCCGTTCATGGCGGCGGTGCAGGCGATCCACGACACGATGAAGGCGCTGCGCGACGGCACGCCGGCGGATGCGCTCCCTGGCCTTGCGCCCGATGCCGTGATGAAGCGCATCACGCGCGACGCGCGCTACCGCGGCGCCATCAAGGAATTCCTCGGCGGTTGAGCGCCGGCGCGCGAGGCCGCCTCACGGCCTCGTGATCAACCGGCGCGGTGGTCCCGGTATAAGAATTGGCGCTGCGTCGCGCCCCGACAAAGCGGCGCGCGGGGAGACCATGGCGGACGATGCGATCGATCCCGAGCGGCTCGTCATTCCGGGACTTGCCGCGCTCTACCGGCCGTTTGCGCCCTTGAGCTATGCCTTCATGCGCTTCAGCACCGGGGCGCTGCTGTTACCGCACGGCGTGCAGAAAGCTTTCTTCGGGTCGATCGCGCACTCTGCCGCCGGCATCGCGCAGCACGGCCTGCCGTTCCCGGTGTTTCTCGCTTATTGCGCAGTGTTCAGCGAGTTCGTCGCCTCTACCTGCCTCGCACTCGGCCTCTTCACCCGCGTCGCCGCGGTGATCGTGTGGATTTAGATGACGGTGATCATTACCGTCTTCCAATGGAAATTCGGCTATTTCTGGACCAGCCGCGGCTACGAATACGCGCTGCTGTGGTGGCTCCTGTGCATCGCCATCTTCTTCCGCGGCGGCGGCCGCTATTCGCTCGACCATGTCATCGGCAAGGAATTCTAGCCGACAGCCCTGATCATCGCCGCCGCGGCGACGGACGCGAGGATCACGCCCGCCCGCCCGCGCGGATCGCCCGCCACACGCGCTCGGGCGTCGCCGGCATGTTGATGTGGCGCACGCCATAGGCGGCGAGCGCGTCCACGACCGCGTTCATCACCGCCGGCAGCGCGCCGGCGCAGCCCGCCTCGCCGCAGCCCTTGACGCCAAGCGGATTGGTCGTGGCCGGCACCGGATGGTTGGCGATCGCAAAGATCGGCGCGTTGTCGGCGCGCGGCATGGCGTAATCCATGTAGGAGCCGGAGACGAGCTGGCCCTCGCCGTCATAGTCGGTGCGCTCCATCAGCGCCTGGCCGATCCCCTGGACGACGCCGCCATGCGCCTGGCCTTCCACCAGAAGCGGATTGAGCAGATTGCCGAAATCGTTGACCATCGCATATTTGACCACGGCGATGGTACCGGTATCGGGATCGATCTCGACCTCGGCGATGTGGCAGCCATTGGGATAGGCCGAGGGCGGCGTCTCCATCACCAATGAGCAGTCGAGCGATTGCGGCAACGCGGGCGGCAGTTTCGCGCCGCTGCGCACGCGCTGGGCCAGCTCCATGATGCCGATCGAGCGGTCGGTGCCGACGATGCGGAAGCGGCCTTCCGCGAACTCGATATCGGCGACCGCGGCCTCGAGCACGTGCGCGGCGATCTGCTTGCCCCGCTCGATCACCTTGTCGCTCGCCGTCAGCAGCGCCGTGCCGCTGGCCATGGCCGAGCGCGAGCCGCCGGTGCCGCCGCCGAACAGCAAGCTCGTCGCTGTCGCCCTGGAGCAGGCGGATGCGCTCGAACGGAATGCCGAGCCGGCTCACCAGCACCTGCGCGAAGGGCGAGGCATGGCCCTGGCCGTAATCGAGCGTGCCGGTGATCATGGTGACGCCGCCATCGGCCTCGAAGCGGATGCCGCCCATCTCCTTGCCTTGCGGCGCCGTCACTTCGAGATAGCTGGCGATGCCGCGGCCGCGCAGTTTGCCCGATGTCGCGCTTTGCCGCTTGCGCGCGCTCATAGCCCTGCCAGTCGGCGGTGGCGAGCGCCTTCGTCCAGCACCGCGGCGAATTCGCCGCTGTCATAGTTCGAGCCCGACGGCGCCTTGTAGGGCATGGCCTCGGGCGCGATGTAGTTGCGCCGGCGCAGCTCGAGACGGTCGATGCCCATCTCGGCAGCGGCCGTGTCCATCAGCCGCTCCATGTAGTAATTGCCTTCGGGCCGTCCGGCGCCGCGATAGGGGCCGACCGGCTGCGTGTTGGTGTAGACGCCCTTTGGAGTTCACCTCGAGCAGCGGCGTGCGATAGACGCCGACGACGTTCTTCACCGCGTTGACCGAGTAGGGCAGCGGCGCGATCGGATAAGCCCCGGCATTGCCGAAGCCGGTCAGCCTGAGCGCGAGGATGTGCCCGTCCTGATCGAGCGCAAGCTCCGCCGGTCATCTCGTGGTCGCGGCCGTGATTGTCGGAGACGAAGCTCTCCGAGCGGTCGTCAGTCCACTTCACCGGCCGGCCCAGCGCGCGCGCGGCGTAGAGTAGGCAGGGATATTCCGGGAAGACCTGCGACTTCATGCCGAACGAGCCGCCGACATTGCCGGTGAGCACGCGCAGCTTGTCGGTCGTGACGCCGATCGCCGGCGCGAGATTGCCGCGCAGGCCGAACACGCCCTGGCAGCCGAGACGTGAGGGTGAAGCGCCCGGCTCGCCGCATCATAGCTGCCGACCGCCGCGCGCGGCTCGATCGCATTGACGACGATGCGGTTGCTGACGAGGTCGAGCCGCGTCACGTGCGCGGCCTTGGCAAACGCCGCGGCAACCGCGGCGCTGTCGCCGTAATGGTAATCGAGCAGGATATTGTCCGGGCGCCTCGGGATGAAGCTGCGGCGCGCCGGCAGCCGCGGCGGCGGCGGGCGCGGTCACCGCCGGCAAGGGATCGATGTCGCAGATCACCGCCTCGGCCGCGTCCTTGGCCTGCGCCGCCGTTGCGGCGACGACGAAGGCGACGGGCTCGCCGACATAGCGCACTTGTCGTCTTGGCCAGCGCCGGCCGCGGCGCGGTGCGCCACGGTGTGTCGTCGCGGTTCTTGGCGCTGAACGGGCTCTGCAGCGGCTTGAAGCCCGCGGCTTCGAGATCGGCCGGGTCCATAGACGCCGAGCACGCCGGGCATGGCGCGCGCCGCGGCGAGGTCGAGCCGGCGGATCGTGCCGTGCGCGTGGCGCGAGCGCACCATCACCGCATAGGCCTGGCCCGGGAGATTGACGTCGTCGGTATAGCGGCCCTCGCCGCGCAGCAGGGTCGGGTCCTCCTTGCGCGGGACGCCCTGGCCCACGGCGAATTTGACCAGCGCCGGGTCCATCGGCTCGCTGAGTGTGTCCATGATCTCCGTCCTCCTCGACCCCCGCACCATAACGGACCGGGCGCGCGCGCGACAACGCCCAAGGATCCATGTCTCCCCGGCGCGTGGCGGCGGGTGCGATGGTGCCGTCGCTGTCGTCACGTCGATCCGGCCGGCGCTGACGGCGCTGCGCTCGCCATGACAGTTTTGCTGCGGCGTGGCGCGACGACGCCCTAGCGCTGCAACCGCCGCATGGCGCGGTCGATTCCGTCGAGCGTTAGCGGGAACATGCGGCCGTCCATGAGCGTGCGGATCATCGCGATCGACGGCGCGCCCGGCCAGTAGCGCTCGGGCACGGGGTTGAGCCACACCGCCTTGGGATAGGTCAGGAGCAGCCGGCGCAGCCAGTGCTCGCCGGGCTCGGCGTTCCAGTGCTCGACGCTGCCGCCGGCATCGCTGATCTCGTAGGGCGCCATGGTGGCGTCGCCGACGAGGATGAGGCTGTAGCCCTGATCGTAGGTATGCATGACCTCGAGCGTCGGCGTCGCGCTCGACCCGGCGCCGCATCGCGTCGCGCCACAACTGCTCATAGGGGCAGTTGTGGAAATAATAATGTCTCGAGATGCTTGAACTCGGTCCGCGCCGCCGAGAACAGCTCGGCGCAGGCCTTGACGTGGCTGTCCATCGAGCCGCCGATGTCGAGGAGCAGCAGCACCTTCACCGCGTTGTGCCGCTCGGGCACCAGCCGCAGGTCGAGCCAGCCGGCGTTCTTGGCGGTCGA
Organism: uncultured Alphaproteobacteria bacterium; assembly: GCA_963721625.1. Taxonomy (GTDB): domain Bacteria; phylum Pseudomonadota; class Alphaproteobacteria; order ATCC43930; family CGMCC-115725; genus DATJLY01. The sequence continues at coordinate 163,748 of CAVRKF010000008.1, read as the reverse complement.
GCGCACGGTGTCGTCGAGATCGAGGATCTCGGCGGCGCCCTCGCGCGCGAAGCGGCGCAGCCGGCGCAGCGCCAGCTTGACATTGCGCGTGCCGAGCTCGACCTCGCCGTCGAGATTGCGGAATTCGCGCCGGTCCCACACCTTGACCGCGCGCCGGTTGCGGCCCTCCTCCTGGCCGATGCGCACGCCCTCGGGATTGTAGCCATGGGCGCCGAAGGGCGAGGTCCCGGCGGTGCCGATCCATTTCGATCCGCCTTCGTGGCGTCCCTTCTGCTCCGCCAGGCGCTGGCGCAGCGTCTCCAGGAGCTTTTCCAGCCCGCCCATCGCCTCGATCTGCTGCTTCTCGTCCTCGGTGAGCAGCTTCTCGGCGAGCTTCGTCAGCCAGTCGTCGGGAATCGCCGCCCCGTCGGGGACCGCTTCCAGTCCCTTGAACACCGCGGCGAAGACGCGGTCGAACTTGTCGAGATTGCGCTCGTCCTTCACCAGGCAGGCGCGCGCGAGGTAATAGAAATCCTCGACGCGATAGCCGGCGACGCCCTTGCGCATCGCCTCCATCAGGGTGAGATATTCCTTGAGCGAGACCGGAACCCGCGCCCGCTTCAATTCGAGAAAGAAGCCGGCGAACATCGCTCACCCGCCGCCGCGCTCGCGCCGGTTCAGGAAGGCCAGCCGCTCGAACAGCTGCACGTCCTGCTCGTTCTTGATGAGCGCGCCGTGGAGCGGCGGGATCAGCTTGGCCGGGTCCTTGGCGCGCAGCACCTCGGGCGCTACGTCCTCGACCAGCAGCAGCCTGATCCAGTCGATCAGTTCCGAGGTCGAGGGCTTCTTCTTCAGCCCCGGCGCGTCGCGCAGCTCGTAGAAGACGTTGAGCGCCTCCTTGAGCAGCGCCTGCTTCAGGCCCGGGATGATGCACCGCGACGATGCGCGCCATCGTCTCGCGGTCGGGAAAGCGGATGTAGTGGAAGAAGCAGCGGCGCAGGAACGCGTCCGGCAGTTCCTTCTCGTTGTTCGAGGTGATGATCGACGACCGGCCGCTGCCGCGCCACGACGGTCTCGCGCGTCTCGTAGACGTAGAATTCCATGCGGTCGAGCTCGAGCAGGAGATCGTTCGGGAACTCGATATCGGCCTTGTCGATCTCGTCGATGAGCAGGACCGGCGCCGCGGGCGCACGAACGCCTCCCACAACTTGCCGCGCGAGATGTAGTTGGCGATGTCGGTGACGCGCGCGTCGCCGAGCTGTCCGTCGCGCAGCCGCGCCACCGCGTCGTACTCGTAAAGCCCTTGCTGCGCCTTGGTGGTCGACTTGATGTGCCAGGCGAGGAGCGGCTTGTCGCAGCGCCTTGGCGATCTCGTGCGCCAGGATGGTCTTGCCGGTGCCGGGCTCGCCCTTGACCAGAAGCGGCCGCTCGAGGGCGATGGCGGCATTGACGGCCACGCGCAGATCCTCGGTCGCGATATAGGTCTCCGTGCCTTCGAACCGCCCCATGCCGTCTCCGTCCGCTGCCGCGCCGAGGGATAGCCGAAGCCGCCGACTGAAGCTATGGCTATGATGGCGGCGTACGGCGGGGAGGCGGGGATGGAAACGGGATCGAAATGGCAGGTCGGCGCTGTCGAGGTGAGCCGCATCGCCGAGTTCGAGCAGCCGATGTTCGACCCGTTCTTCATCTATCCGGCGCTCACGGAAGCGACGCTCGAGCGCCATCGCCCGTGGCTCGTGCCGCACCTGCTCGATCCCGCGAGCGGCCGGCTGGTGATCTCGATCCATGGCTTCGTCGTCCGCACCCGGCATCGCACCATCCTGGTCGATACCTGCAGCGGCAACGACAAGAGCCGGCCGTCGCGGCCGCTCTTCCATCAGCAGAGCCGCCCCTGGCTCGATCGTCTGGCGGCGGCGGGGTTCCGGCCCGAGGACATCGATTTCGTGCTCTGCACCCACCTCCATATCGATCATGTCGGCTGGAACACGCGCCTCGTCGGCGGCGCGTGGGTCCCGACCTTTCCCCGCGCGCGCTATCTCTTCACCCGCGCCGAGTGGGACCATTGGCAGGATGCCGAGCGCCGCGCGCGCTATGCCGCGGACGAGCACATCGAGGACAGCGTGCTGCCGGTGATCGAGCGCGGCCAGGCCGAGTTCGTGGCGATGGACTATGCCTTCGACGACGAAGTCTGGCTCGAGCCGACGCCGGGCCACACGCCGGGCCATGTCGGGGTGCACATCCGCTCGGGCGGCGCCGAGGCGGTGCTGAGCGGCGATCTCATGCATACGGCGCTGCAATGCGCCGAGCCCGAGCTCAGCAGCTGCTTCTGTGTCGATCCCGGCCAGTCGGCGCGGACGCGGCGCGCCTTTCTCGAACGCTATGCCGACCGGCCGGTGCTGATCATGCCGACGCATTTCCCGACCCCGAGCGCCGGCCGGGTGACGCCGGACGGCGCCGGCTTCAGGTTTCAATTCGATCGCTGAAGCTGGCCGCCGGCTGCGGCTCAGCGTCGCATCGCGCCCGAAGCGGGGGCGGCATGCGCCGGCTCGATCGCCCGACCGTCGCGGGTGAGAAGCGTGAAATTCAAGACCGCCGCCGGGCCGCCGGGCACGTCATGGATCGGATGCTCGGCGACCGCGACGGTGGGGAGATCGGACGCCGCGGCAGCGGCCGGCGCCGCCGACGCAGCGGGCGTTGACAGGGGGGCCGGCACGCCGACCCGCGGTGGCGGCAATGCCGCCGTGACGGAGGCGCCCGGCGCGGCGTTGCGGCGCTCGATCAGCACCCCCGCCGCCGCCGCCGCGACCACCAGCGCCGCGACCAGAACGAGAATCCATTTCCGCATGCGCGAGCCTAGCCGGGACCGCGCCGCGGGAACAAGGGCGTTCTGCCGCGTCACCGCGCAGCCGCGGCGGCCGGCGGCCATGCCAGCCGGGGCGGAACGGGTTGAAAGCCACCACCGGCGCAACCACTTCCGAGGGAGGCCGAGCGCTGGCCGAGGCGATTTTTCCTTGACATTGGCGGCTCGGGCCTGTGCCTTCTCGGGCAAGCACTGCATCGTCATTTTCGGTCGAGGTTTCGTCATGGGTGGTCTCAGTATCTGGCACTGGCTGGTGGTCCTGGGGATCGGCGCGCTGGTGTTCGGCGGCAAAGGCAAGCTGTCCTCGGTCATGGGCGATTTTGCCAAAGGAACTCAAGGCGTTCAAGGCTGGCATGAAGGATGAGGAAGTGACCGTCGCGCCGCGCCCAGGTGCCGCCGCCGGTTCGCCGCCACGACAGCGTCCGCTTCGGCCGGTGCCGCCGGCGAGCGGCCGGCGCATGAGCGCGGCTGACGCGCCGCCGCATTATTCCCGTCTGGTCGCCGCGCTGCCGGCGACCGTGCCGTTCGTTCCGCCCGAGGCGCTCGAGCGCCGCATCGGGCGGACGCTGAAGCTGCGCATCGGCGCCAACGAGAGCGCGTTCGGGCCCTCGCCCAAGGCCCTTGCCGCGATCGCGGCCGACGCTCCTCGAGTCAACTGGTATTGCGATCCCGAAGGCCATGTGCTGCGCGAGGCTTTGGCGCGCCATCACGGCGTCAAGCGCGAGAATATCGGCCTCGGCATCGGCATCGACGATCTGTCTGGGTCTCTGCGTCCGCGCCGTCGTCGATCCGGGCGATCCGGTGGTGATGTCGTACGGCGCCTATCCGACCTTCGCCTTTCACGTCAGCGGCTTCGGCGGCAGGTTCGTGCACGCGCCCTATCGCGACGACCGCAACGACGCCGACGCACTCGCCGAGGCCGCCCGCGCCAGCGGCAGTCGCCTCGTCTATCTCTCCAATCCCGACAATCCCACCGGAAGCTGGCTCGCCGCGGCGGAGCAGTTGCGGCTCATCGACCGGCTTCCCGCCGGCACCCGCCTCATCCTCGACGAGGCCTATAGCGATTTCGTGCCGCCCGGGATCGCTGCCCGCGCTCGATCCCGAGGACCCGCGCGTCATCCGCATGCGGACCTTTTCCAAGGCGCACGGCATGGCCGGGATGCGCATCGGCTATGCCATCGCCCCGGCCGAGCTGGTCGCGACTTTCGACAAGATCCGCCATCATTTCGGCGTGAGCCGGCTGGCGCAGGAGGCGGCGCTGGCCTCGCTGGGCGATCGCGCATTTCATCGCCGCCGTCGTGCGCAGCGTCGCCGCAGGGCCGCGACGACTACGCTGGCATCGCCGCGCGGCTCGGATTGAAGACGCTGCCGTCGGCGACGAATTTCGTCGCCATCGACATGGGCTCGGGGGCGCGCGCGCGGGCGACGCTTGCGCTCCTGCTCGAGGAAGAGGCGTGCTTCCTGCGCATGCCCGGCGTCGCGCCGCTCGATCGCCTCGTCCGCGTCACCGTCGGCACCGCCGACGAGCGCAGCGGCTTCGCCGCGGCGCTCGCCCGCATCCTGCCCAAGCTGCCCGGCTGAAGCGTGGCGCCGCGCCGACGCGTGTGATATGGCTCCCCACCGCCAGATGGGAGGGGACGCGCCATGACCGAACGCTTCAAGACGCTCACCGAGGCCGAGATGACGCCGGAGCAGAAAGAGCTCGCCGCGGCGATCGTTGCCGGCCCGCGCAAGCAGATGCGCGGCGGCCCGTTCCAGGCGCTGCTGCGATCGCCGGAGCTGGGCGACATCGTGCAGCAGTTTGGCGCCCATGTCCGCTTCAAGAGCGTCCTCCCCGACACGCTGAAGGAGCTGGCCATCCTCGTCACCGCCCGGCGCTGGACCGCGCAGTACGAATGGCATGCGCACCGCCGCATGGGCGAGCAGGCGGGCCTGGCGCCGGCGATCGCCGACGCGATCGCCGCCGGTCGCCGCCCCGACGGCCTGTCGCCCGACGAGACCATCGTCTATGACTTTGCCAGCGAACTCTTGAATACGGCCGAGGTGAGCGACAAGAACTACCACGCGATGCGGGAGCGGTTCGGCGAGCGCGGCGTCGTCGAGCTGGTGTGCACGCTCGGCTACTATTCGACGGTGTCGATGATCCTCAACGTCCACCGCCATCCCATTCCGCCCGAGGCCAAGCCGCTGCCGCCGCTGCCGCGGTGACGCACGATCGACCTGGATTGAAACGCGACGACGCCGGCGCGCGAACGACAGGATCGGTTGATCCGATCCAATCCGGTATGGCGCCAGGTCAACCGGCGGCGCGGGCGATGGTGGCGGTGGTGCTGTAGCCGGGCAGCAGGTCGACCAGCAGCACCCGGCCGCCATAGGCTTCGACCTTGTCGCCGCCGACCACCTGGTCGGGCCGGTAATCGGCGCCCTTGACCAGAAGCTCGGGCCGGATCGCCTCGATCAGCGCGAGCGGCGTGTCCTCGGCGAAGACGACGACGAGATCGACCGAGGCGAGCGAGGCCAGCACTGCGGCGCGGGCATCCTCGTTCTGCACCGGCCGCCCGGCCCCCTTGAGGCGCCGCACCGAGGCGTCGCTGTTCAGCCCCACCACCAGCCGGTCGCAGGCAAGCCGCGCCTGCTGCAACAGCGCGACGTGCCCGGGATGAAGGAGATCGAAGCAGCCGTTGGTGAAGCCGATCCTGAGCCCGTTCCGCCGCCAGCGCGCGATCGGGTCGAGCGCCAGCGGCAGCGGCGCGACCTTGCTGTGCTCGAGGGCCTCGCGATCGATCAGCGCCTGGGCCAGCTCGCTCGCCGGCACCACCGCCGTGCCGACCTTGCCGACGACGATGCCGGCCGCGGCGTTGGCGAGCCGCGCCGCGTCAAGCAGCGATGCGCCGGCGCCGAGCGCGGCGCCCAGCGTCGCCACGACGGTATCGCCCGCGCCGGAAACGTCATAGACCTCGCGCGCCTCGGCCGGCAGGCGGCGAATACCGCCGCCGCGTTCCACCAGCACCATGCCGTCCTTGCCGCACGAGACCAGCAGCGCGGTGAAATCGAAGGCCGCCATCAGCTCGCGCGCGGCGGCGGCGATTTCTTCGTCGGTCTCGACCGGCCGGCCGACAGCGGCCGCCAGCTCGCGCCGGTTCGGCTTCAGCACGCTCGCGCCGCGATAAGCGCCGTAATCGGCGGATTTGGGATCGACCACGACGGTCGCCCCGGCCGCGCGGGCGGCGGCCGTGATCTCGCCGGCGAGACCGTCGGCAAGCAGGCCCTTGCCGTAATCCGAGACGATGACGACGGGATGATCGACCAGCGCCGCATGCACCAGCTTCATCAGTTCGTGGCGCAAATCGTGCGCGAGCGGCGCCACCTGCTCGCGGTCGGTGCGCAGGAGCTGCTGCGTGTCGGCGATGTAGCGCGTCTTGACCGTGGTGGTGCGGCCCCGCTCGGCCAGCACGTGCGCCTCCGCGGCGCCGAGTTCGGCCACCATGCGCGACAGATCGCGCCCCGCCACATCGATGCCGGTGACGGATATGAAGCAGGTCTCGGCACCCAGCGCATGCAGGTTGCGCAACACGTTGCCCGCGCCGCCGAGGCGGCGTATCTCGCTGGTCACGTGCAGCACCGGCACCGGCGCCTCGGGCGAGATGCGATCGACCCGGCCCTGAACGTAGTGATCGATCATCGCGTCGCCGACGCACAGCACGCGCGCGAGGCGGAGTTTCTCGACCAGCCCGACGAGATCGGTATGGGCCATGCGCGGCGTCTTATGGCGCAGATGGGCCCGGCGCAAGCGAAATGAGGCCGCGGGCGGCGGCGGCCCGGCGCCGCATCCGGTTCAGCGCGTCGCCGCGGCCGCGGCGAGCCGCTTGCGCGTGATCGCCGGGGACCGGCCCGCGTGCAGCAGCGTGTCGACGATGCGGCCCTGAAACAACTTGATCCCGACCCGATGGCCGAACTCGATCGCCTGCTCGGTGTCACAGCGCGCGAGGATCACGCGTTCGGTGCCGACCCGCTCCAGCGCGGCGAGGAACTCGCCGTCGCGATCGGAGCTCTTGCCCTCGGCCATGTCCGGATTCCAGAACAGCTTGACCAGATCGACCCCCAGTCGTTGGCGGGCGATGAACGGCAGGATGAGGCGCGTGACGCTGTCGAGACAGAAGCGATAGCCGCGCTCGCGCGCGAAATCGCGGGCGAACAGATAGGCGCCGAGATCGGCGAAGATTTCGATCTTCTCGATTTCGATGACGATGCTGCCGCGCGCGCCCGATTTGAGGTTCGCGTCGAAGGCCAGGAATTCGGGCGACAAGAGCGTCGAAACGTTGAGATTGAGGCTATAGGAGTGCGACAGCTCGACGTCGTCGGCCTTGCGCAGCAGCGCCAGAACGCGCTTGTCGAGGGTTTGCGTCAAGTACTGGAACAGCCAGCGGTCGGAGTAAAGGTCGCGGCGCGGCATGATGGTGTCGCGCAGATCGGCGATCGAGACGTAGAGCTCGCGCAGGAGCGGCTGCGGCACTTCGCCAGGAATGATGGCACAGATCGCCTGGCGACGCAGGAGATTTCGACACGTCCGCCGTCGCGATGGCGTTGATGAGTTCGCTGAGCGAGGAAGGATCCATCGGTTGGCGCTCGGCCATGGCGGCCGGGGCGATCGCCTCGAGTTCGCTTGCGCCCCGCCTCGTCCTCGCGCACCGTCTCGTCGACGAGGGCGCGGAACCTCGTGAAGTCGGTGTCCAGGTCGAACCAGGTCGCAAAGCCGTCGGAATCGGTGAAGAGCTGCGCGGTGAGCGGATCGTCGTCGAACAGATAGCGCACCTTGGTCACCGCGGCGTCGGTCGCGGCGGCATTCTCGTATTTGCATATGAAAATAATGTCGCCCTGCTGCAGCACGAACATCTGGCCGTCGAACTGTTTGACGAGTGTCTCGAACGTATTGGCGGCGATGCGGAGCTGACGCGCGCCGCGATTGGTGGGCCTGAGGCGCGACAAGCGCATCACCACGGCGCGCCGGCCGGCGCGATTGCGCTCCAGGCGTTCGACATGGTCGAGCAGCAGCCGTTCGACGCTGGTAGGTTTTTCGGTCATGCCTTGGTCACGGTCCGTTGGCGCGGGCAAAGTTCGGGTGCGAGATTGCCAGATAAGGGTAAATGGGTCGCTAAGGTCTGCAACCGGCGCCGGTTTGCCGCCCTGCTTGGGGGAATCGGCGGGCGGCCGCGCTGGGGGCGATGGCGCCGCCGGGGACGCTTTCCTATATACTCGCGCAATGATCGCCCGTTTCCGCGCCGCACGGAATGCGCCCGAGCCGGCCGGACCCGCCGGCACGCGGCTCTATGCCATCGGCGACATCCACGGCCGCGCCGACCTGCTCGCGCTTTTGCACGCCATGATCGCGGCCGACGCCAAGGACCGGCCGGCGCCGCGCAACGTCGTGATCTATCTCGGCGATTACATCGACCGCGGCGCCCAGTCGCGCGAGGTCATCGACCTGCTCCTGCAGCCGCCGCCCGCCGGATTCGAAGCGGTCCACCTCAAGGGCAACCACGAGGACTTCATGCTGCGCTTCCTCGTCGATGTCGCGGTCGGTCCCAACTGGCTCGCCTATGGCGGCCGGGAGACGCTGGCGAGCTACGGCATCGACCCGCCGCATCCGACGGCGGGGCCGTTCGAGCTGATGCGGGCGCAGCAGGAACTCAACGCGCTTCTGCCGCGCGCGCATCGCGACTTCCTGAACGGGCTGGCGCTGCTGCATGAGGAGGGCGATTACGCCTTCGTCCATGCCGGGGTGAAGCCGGGCGTGGCGCTGGAGCGGCAGCAGGCGGAAGACTTGCTGTGGATCCGCGAGCGGTTCCTCAGTTCGCGCGCCGACTTCGGGCGCGATCGTCGTCCATGGCCATACCATCACGGCGGTGCCGGATGTGCGCCCCAACCGCATCGGCATCGATACCGGCGCCTTCATGAGCGGCCGCCTGACCTGCCTCGTCATCGCGGGAACGGCGTCGTCCTTTCTGCAAACCTAGATCGCGCCGCGCCGCGTCAGTTCCGCGGCGCGTGCTTGCCCAGGATGCGCTGCAGGGTGCGCCGGTGCATCTTGAGCCGGCGCGCGGTTTCGGAGACGTTGCGGTCGCATTGCTCGAACACGCGCTGGATATGCTCCCAGCGCACGCGGTCGGCCGACATCGGGTCATCGGGCGGCGGCGGCAGGCTCGTGTCGGTGGCGAGCAGCGCGCGCTCGACCGCGTCGGCGTCGGCGGGCTTGGGCAGATAGTCGATGGCGCCGGCCTTCACCGCCGCGACCGCGGTCGCGATGTTGCCATAGCCGGTCAGCATGACGATGCGCGCGCGCAGGCCGCGCCTTGCGCAGCGCCTCGACGATCGGCGAGGCCGCTGCCGTCGCCCAGCCGCAGATCGACCACGGCGAAGGCCGGCGGCCGCGCGCCGGCCGCCGCGATCCCGCTGGCGACGCTGTCGGCGGTCTCGACCACGAAGCCGCGCCGCTCCATGGCGCGCGCCAGGCGCTGGCACAGCGGCGCGTCGTCATCGACGATGAGCAGCGTCCGCTCGCTTTCGGGCAGTCCCTCGAGCGTCCACGCCGCCCGCTCGCCCGCGCATCCGCATCGTCGCGATGGTCATCCGCGCTCATGTCACCGTCTCCCGCACCTGTCCGGCCGTCCCTCGGCCGGCGCCAGATCCTCGCGCCGCCATTCCACCACCACTTCGGCGCCGCCGCTCGGCTCGTTGGCGAAGCTGAGACGCGCGCCGGTCCGCTCCAGCAGGCTTTGGGCGATGAAGATGCCGAGACCCATGTGCTGCGTTTCGCCGCTGCGCCCGGAAAGATAGGGCTCGCCGATCCGCGCCAGAACCTGCGGCGCGAAGCCCGGCCCGTCATCGACGATGTCGACCGTCACCGTGTCCTCGGTCCAGCTCGTCGTGACCGCGACCTCGCGGCGGGCGAACTGTACGGCATTCTGAATGAGATTGCCGAGCCCGTGCATGATCTCCGGGCTGGGGACGACCAGCGGCTCGGCGACCGGCTTGCCGGCGGCGTCGTTGCCGGGCGCCGCGGCATAGCTCGGCACGACCGCCGCGGTGCGATGCGGCTCGCCCGCCGCCTCGACCAGGGCCGAGACCAGCGGCGGGCGAATTGGCCGCCCTCCTCGCCGTCGCGCCGGCGCGACAGCTCGGCGAGGATGGTGCGGCAGCGCTCGCTCTGGCTCAGCAGAAGCTGCGCGTCCTCGGCATAGGGGCTGTCGGCGGGAAGGTCGCGCACCAGTTCCTTGGCGACGACGGCGATGGTGGCCAAGCGGGCTGCCGAGCTGATGGGCGGCGGCCGCGGCGAGGCCGCCCACTGCCGAGATGCGCTGCTCGCGGGCGAGCGCGAGCTGGGTCGCGGCGAAGGCGTCGCGCATGCGCCGCGCCTCTTCGGCGACCGACCAGGTATAGCCGGCGATGAAAACGGTCGAGGAGACCAGCGCCGTCCACATGCCGAGCACGTAGATCGGCCGCGGCTCGAGCGACAGGTCCGGGCGCGCCGGCAGCGGCAGGTGGACGATCGCGAGCACGCTGATCGCCACCACGGTGACGGCCGACAGCGCGATGACGGTGGTCCGCGACAGGATGGTGGCGGACACGGTCACCGGCGCCAGCATCAGGATGGCGAACGGATTCTCCAGCCCCCCGGTGAGAAACAGCAACACGCCCAGTTGCAGCGTGTCGTAGGCGAGATAGATCGCCGCGGCGCGGTCGCCGAGGCGTGCGCTGCCGCGGCGCGACAGCGTCACGACGATGTTGAGCGCCGCCGAGATCGCCACCGCCGTCAGCGCCGCCTCGGTCTTGAACTCCAGGGCGAAGCCGTAATGCACCAAGAGCATCGTCACCGCCTGGCCGATGACGGCGATCCAGCGGATGAAGACGAGCTGGCGCAGGCTCACCGAGACGCCGGTGCCCGTCCCCTTCTTCGCCCGCGCGAGTTCTGCTGTTTCGGTCATGACGATATCGTAGCGCAAGTGTAACACCAGCGGATCATCCGCGCCGCATCCCCGGGCGGCGCCCGTCTGGCCGCGCGGAGACCTTTGCGCCATGATGGCCCGCGTGTCCGCGCCCGCTATCGAAGTCACCGGCCTCCTTAAGAAATTCGGCCGCACTGTTGCCGTCGCGGGGATCGATTTCGCGGTTGCGCCCGGCGTCACCGCCGCGCTCCTCGGCGGCAACGGCGCCGGCAAGACCACCACGCTGGCCATGCTCCTGGGCCTCGTCACGCCGACCGCGGGCCGCATCCGCGTGCTCGGCGAGGACATGCTGCGCCACCGCTACCGCGTGTTGGCGCGCATGAATTTCTCGTCGCCCTATCTCGACCTGCCGCATCGCCTGACGGTGCGGCAGAATCTCTGGGTCTATGGCCGGCTCTACGGCGTCGCGGCGCTCGCGGCGCGGATCGCGCAGCTTGCCGGCGAGCTGCAGCTCGGCGATTTCCTCGACCGCCAGACCGGGACGCTCAGTTCGGGCCAGCGCACCCGGGTCGCGCTGGCCAAGGCGCTGCTCAACGAGCCGCGCCTCCTGCTGCTCGACGAGCCGACCGCATCGCTCGATCCCGATACCGGCGACTGGGTGCGCGGCTATATCGAGGCCTATCGCGACCGGACCGGGGCGACGATCCTGCTTGCCTCGCACAACATGGCCGAGGTCGAGCGGCTGTGCAGCGACGTCATGATGATGCGCGCCGGCCACATCGTCGATCGCGGCCCGCCCGCCGAGCTGGTTCGCCGCTTCGGCCGCGAGACGCTCGAGGAGGTGTTCCTCCACATCGCGCGCGGCGGCCGCGCCGCAGCGGCGCCATGAGCGCGCCCGAGCGCTTTGCCGCGGCGCGCGTGACGACGATGATGCGTGCGCTATCTCTTTCTCCTCCGGACGTCGTGGCCGCGCGCGCTGGAGCTGGTCTATTGGCCGACGATCCAGATGATCCTGTGGGGCTTCACCAGCCAGTTCCTCATGACCAACAGCGCCTACGTGGCGCGGGCGGCCGGGGTGCTGCTCGGCGCGGTGCTGTTGTGGGACGTGATGTTCCGCGGCCAGCTCGGCGTCTCGGTCTCGTTCCTCGAAGAGCTGTGGTCGCGCAATCTGGGGCAGCTCTTCATCAGCCCGCTGCGGCCCGCCGAATGGGCGCTGGCGCTCGTCGCCATGAGCCTCGTGCGCGTGCTCATCGGCATGGTGCCGGCGGCGCTCCTCGCGATTCCGCTCTACCACTACTCGATCTTCACGCTCGGGCCGTCGCTGATCGCCTTCTTCACCCTGCTCATCGTCATGGGCTGGGGGCTGGGCCTCGGCATCGGCGCCGTTCTGCTGCGCCACGGTCTCGGCGCCGAGAGCCTCGCCTGGCTGGCGGTGTTCGTGCTGGCCCCGGCCTCGGCCGTCTATTACCCGGTCGCGATTCTGCCGCACTGGCTGCAGCTCGTCGCCTGGGCGCTGCCGAGTGCGCATGTGTTCGAGGGGATGCGCACCGAGATGTTCGCGCATCGCTTCGCGGTCGGTCATTTCGCCGCGGCGGCGGCGCTCGATCTCGTCTATCTCGCGGCCGGCTCCGCCGCCTTCCTCTACGCGTTCACGGTGGCGCGGCGGCGCGGCGCGCTGTTGCAGCAGGGAGAGTAACAGCGCCGGTCAGCGCTCGCGCCGGCTCACCCCGGCCTCGGCAAAGGTCGCCATGCCGCCATGGCAGGCGACCGCGGCCTTCACCACCGCGATCGCCAGCGTCGCGCCCGAAGCCTCGCCGAGCCGCAAGCCGAGATCGAGCAGCGGCTCCTTGCCGATGGCGGCGAGGAGGCGCGCATGGCCGGGCTCGGTCGAGCGGTGGGCGACGAGGCAATGATCGAGCGCGCGCGCATCGGCCGCTTGCAGCACCGAGGCGGCGACCGTCGCCGCATAACCGTCGAGCAGCACCGGCACGCGCGCGCGCCGCGCCGCGATCACTGCGCCGGCGATGGCGGCCAGCTCGCGCCCGCCCAGACGGCGCAGCAGATCGAACGGCTCGCGCGTCGCGGCGCGATGCAGCGCCAGCGCCTTGTCGACCACCGCGATCTTGGTCTCGAGGACGCTGCCGGCAATGCCGGTGCCGGGACCGACCCAGTCGCGGGCCGTCCCGCCCCATAGCGCCGCCGCGAGCGCCGCCGCCGATGTGGTGTTGGCGATGCCCATCTCGCCCACGGCGAGGAGATCGACCCCCGGCTCGACCGCCATCATGCCGTAGGCCATGGCCAGCGCGCAGTCTTCGTCGCTCATCGCCGGCCCCGCGGAGAGATCCGCGGTCGGCTCGTCGAGCGCCATCTCGTAAACGCGAAGATCGGCGTCGACGGCGCGGCAGAGCTGGTTGACCGCAGCCCCGCCCGCAACGAAGTTCGCCACCATCTGCGCCGTCACCGATGCGGGATAGGCCGAGACGCCGTGAACGGCGACGCCGTGATTGCCGGCAAAGACGGCGGTGCGGGGATGGGCGGCGGTCGGCGGATGCTTGCCTTGCCAGGTGGCGAGCCAGTGCGCGATCGCCTCGAGCCGGCCGAGCGATCCCGCCGGCTTTGTCAGTTGCGCCTCGCGCGCCGCCGCCGCCGTGCCGGCCTCGAGATCGGGTCCGGGCAGGTCGTGCAGCAGCGCGCGCATTTCCGCCAGCGTGGCGGTCGGCTTGGCCTCGGTCATGCGCGCCCTCCGGCTCCCTCGGCAATGGTCACGGCAGCGCATCCGAACGCTCGCGCGGCGCGTATTTCAGCGCCTCGCCCACGCGCTGGACGAGTTCGTGTTGGCGGAACGGCTTGGCCATCAAGACGAACTCGCCATCCGCCGGGGCATGCGCCGCGAGCGAGGCGTCGATATGGCCCGACATCAGCAGCACCGGCAGGCCGGGCCGCAGGCGCCGCGCCAGCCGCGCAAGTTCCGTGCCGCTCATCCCGCCCGGCATGACCATGTCCGACAATAGCAGGTCGACGGCAGTGTCGAATTCGAGGATCGCCGCCGCCGCTCTTCCCGTGGTCGCCGTCACCACGCGGAAGCCTGCGGCCGCAAGCGTCTCGCGCAGGACGTCGCGCACATCGGCATCGTCCTCGACGAGCAGGATGGTCGCACCGGCATGCTCCGTCGCGGCGCGCGGCTGGTCGGCGGCCGGCGCGGCTTGCGGCTCGACCGCCGGAAGATGGAGCCGGACCGTCGTGCCGCGGTCCGGCGCGCTGTCGAGCGTGACATGGCCGCCGAGCTGGCGCGCGAAGCCATAGACCTGCGACAGGCCGAGCCCGCTGCCCTTGCCGATCTCCTTGGTGGTGAAGAACGGTTCGAAGGCGCGTCCCATCACCTCGGGCGCCATGCCGCTGCCGGTATCGGCGACGGTGATCGTCACGAACGCACCCGGCCGCGCGTCCGCGTTGTCGGCCAGATCGTCCGCGGTCAGGCTGCTGCGCGCGGTGGTGAAGGTGAGCCTGCCGCCGCCTTGCGCCATGGCGTCGCGCGCGTTGATGACGAGATTGAACAGCGCCGATTCGAGATGCGCCGCATCGGCGCGGCAATAGAGCGGGCGCTCGTCCAGCGCGACGGCAAGCTCGATCGTCTCCGGAAAGGTCCGGCGCACGAAACTGGTGAAATCGCGCACCAGCGCATTCGCGTCGACCGTCTCGGTGGTGAGGCGCTGGCGCCGCGCGAAGGCCATGAGACTCTCGATCAGCCGGGCGCCGCGCTCGGCCGCGCGCGCTGCGCCGTCGAGAACCCGCAGCACGCGCGTGTCGCGGACATGCATCTGAGCGATTTCGATATTGCCGAGGATCGCCGTCAGCAGATTGTTGAAATCATGGGCGACGCCGCCGGTGAGCTGCCCCATTACCTCGAGCCGCTGGGCATGGTGGAGCGCGGTCTCGGCGGCGATGCGGCGCTCGTGCTCAGCGGCGGCGGCAGCGGTCCGCCGCAACGCCAGCAGCGTGAGGACGAAGAGCAGGATGGTCGCGGGGACGCCGAAGAGGAGATAAGGCGCCATGGCCGCAATCCAATCGTCCAGCACGTCCTGGCGCGGGAGGGTGGCGGACACGTAAAGCGGATAGGGGCCGACCTTGCGGAACGCCACCAGCAAGCTGCCGCTGTCATTTGCCGACGGCTCGGTCGTGAAGAACCCGTCGCCCGCGCTACCGGCAAGGCGGCGGAACATGGCGCTCGCGGGCAGCGGACCGGGACCCGGCGGCGACCGTGCCAGGATGTCGCCCGCCGCCCGGCTCAGAATAATGGAACTGCCGCGGTCGGCGGCCTCTCCCAGCACGCGGGCGTAGAATTGTTCGAAATAGGCGGGATCGACCGCAACGATGGTGAGCCCGGCAAAGGCGCCATCGGGCGCGGAGCGGCGCTCGACGATGGCGAAGTCGTGCCGTCCGGCGATCCCGTCGCGTCCGATGCGCGTGACCAATTTCTGTGCCCGCTCCCGCTCCGCAGTGAAATAGTCGCGGTTGGCGAGGTCGATGTCGTGCGACACCGGCAGGGTCCGGGCATCCGCCAGAAGATGCCCGTCGCGGCCGACGATGAGGATGTCGGGAACCTGGGGCGCGGTCGCGCTGAGATCCTTGAGCCGGAAATGGAGAGCGCTCTGCTGCGCGGCAATCTCCTGGTCGGACAAACCGGCGACGAGGGCGTTGACCTGGCGCAGGATCGACTCGTGCGTCTCGAGCGCCTGATCGGCGTGGTCGCCGATGACATAGGCCATCCGCCGCAGGCGCTGGCGCGCGTCGCGAAATTGCGCGTGATAATCGATCACCGATGCGACGGCAAACAACACCGCGGGGATCGCGATGGTGGCGACGAGGAGAATTCGCAGCCATCCCATCACGCCATCGCGGCCGTCTGCGCTGCGGGCCGGATCGTCCACGCTACGTCCCCATGCGCTTGCCCGCCGCCCGCAGCGCGTCGTGCGGGCGCGGTCCCGCGCAACGGTTGAAGATCATCGGCGATGATGACGCGACGCCGGCCGAGGGTCAATCGCAACGCAGGCCTGGCTTGGGCCCAGCTTGGGACTGTGTCGGCGGCGCGGTTCGGCGTAGGATCGCGCCATGCGCCCCTTCGCCTGGAGCAATGCCGCAAGCCGCCGCGACGAGCTTCTCCTCGTCGCGCGCTTCTTCACCCGTGTGCCGCTCGGCGCTGCCGTCATGGCGCCCGCTCCGGGGGCGCTGGCGCGGGCGGCGTGGGGATTTCCGCTGGTCGGCGCCGGGATCGGCATTGTCGCGGCGGCGGCTTTCGCGGTCGCGCGCGTGCTCGCTTTGCCGCCACTCGCGGCGGCACTCGTCGCCGTGGGCGCCGGCGTGCTCGTCACCGGCGCGCTGCACGAGGACGGGCTCGCCGATACCGCCGACGGATTCGGCGGCGGTGGCGACGCCGATGCCAAGCTCGCGATCATGCGCGACAGTCGCAGCGGCGCCTTCGGCGTGCTGGCGCTGGTCTTCAGCGTTGGCTTGCGTGCCGCGGCGCTGGCGGCGATCGACGGGCGCTGGGCCGTGCTGGGGGCGCTGGTCGCCGCCCATGCGGTCGGGCGCGGCGCGCTGCCGGCGGTGCTGCGGCTTCTGCCGCCGGCGCGCAGCGACGGGCTCGGCGTTGCCGCGGGCGCGCCCGATACTGCCGGCGTGGCGTGGTCGCTCGGCATCGCCGCGGTGCTGGCGCTCGCGGGGTTGGGCGTCACCGCGGGCATCACGGCGGTGGTGGCGGCGGCGGCGGTAATGACGCTCGTCGCCATGCTGGCGCGGCGCCAGATCGGCGGCTACACCGGCGATGTTTTGGGCGCGATCGAGCAGGGAGGCGAGGCGACGATGCTGCTCGCCGCGGCGTCATGGGCGACGTAACCCGCTGGTGGTGGGTGCGGCATGCCCCGGTGACGGTCAACCAGGGCTGCTGTTATGGCCAGACCGATTTTCCCTGCGACGTCGCCGACGCCGCTGCGTTCGCGGCGCTGGGGCAGCGCCTGCCGCGCGAGGCGGTGTGGATCGCGAGCCCGCTCAAGCGCACGCACATGACCGCGACGGCACTGGTCGCCGCCGGCGCCGCCGGGCCTGAACGCGTGCCGGGTCCCGGCATCGATATCGAGCCGGACCTCATCGAGCAGAATTTCGGCGCCTGGCAGGGCATGAAGTACAGCGAGCTGCATGCGCGCCGCGGCGACGATTGGCGGCGCTTCTGGCTCGCCCCGGCGGACGAGGTGCCGCCCGGCGGCGAGAGCTTCGCCGCGCTCGTGCAACGCGTCCACGCCGCGATCGAGCGGTTGAGCGAGCGCCACCGCGGCCGCGACATCGTCTCGGTCTCGCATGGCGGCGTCATTCGCGCCGCGCTCGCGCTCGCGCTCCATCTCCCGCCCGAGCAAGCCCTGACCTTCGCCATCGACAACACCTCGCTCACCCGGATCGAGCATTTCCCCGATCCCGGCGGCGCCCATGGCTGGGGCGTCCTCGCCGTCAATCTCCCGCCGCGATAGGTGGCGCCCCGGCGCGGGGCAATATTCGGACGGATGGAGATCCCCGCGGCGCAAGCCTCGCTACGCTCGGCGTCGGTGGTGCGTCTGGCGTTGTCCGAAGCCGCGTGCTAGCCTCGCGTTCGCGCGACGAGACAGGGAAGTCCGGTGCGATGCCGGCGCTGCCCCCGCAACTGTAAGCGGCGAGATCGCGGCAAGATCCACTGGCGGGCCGGCCCGCTGGGAAGGCGCCGCGACCGACGACCCCGAGCCAGGAGACCTCCTCGCCGCGCCGCAGCTGACCATCCTCGGAGGGAGGAGGCGTCGTGCCGGACCACGTTGGGTCGTTCGTGCCTCTGCCGCGCCTCACGCTGGTGCTGGGCGGCGCGCGCTCGGGCAAGAGCCGCCATGCCGAGACGCTGGTCGAAGCCGCTTCGGACCGGGCGCTCTATCTCGCCACGGCCGAGCCAGGCGACGACGAGATGCGCCGGCGCATCGCCGCCCATCGCGCCCGGCGCGGCCGGCGCTGGAGCACGCGCGAGGAGCCGCTTGATGTGGCCGGCGTGCTCGTCGCGGAAGCCGGGCGCGGTTGCCCGATCCTGGTCGACTGCCTCACCCTGTGGCTGTCGAACCTGATGCAGGCCGGCCGCGATGTTGCGGCGGAGACGGCGGCGCTGGTCGCGCTCGTGCCGGCGCTCGCGGCGCCGGTGGTCATGGTGGCCAACGAGGTCGGGCTCGGCATCGTGCCGGAGAACGCGCTCGCGCGCGACTTCCGCGATCACGCCGGCCGGCTCAATCACGCGATGGCCGCGGTGGCCGAGCGCGTCGTGTTCGTCGCCGCCGGCCTGCCGCTCGTCCTCAAACACGACAGCGCCGCCCGGGCCTAGCCATGCGCAAGATTCCCGCCACCATCGTCACCGGCTTCCTTGGCGCCGGCAAGACCAGCCTGGTGCGCCATCTGCTCGCGCCGCCGAGGGCCGGCGCATCGCGCTCCTCATCAACGAGTTCGGCGAGCTCGGGATCGATCGCGAGCTGCTGCTCGGCTGCGGCATCGCCTGTCGCCGAGGACGCAATGATCGAGCTCGCCAATGGCTGCATCTGCTGCACCGTCGCCGAGGATTTCCTGCCGGCGCTGACGCGGCTCCTCGATCGGCCCGGCCGGCCCGACCATATTCTCATCGAGACCTCGGGCCTGGCGCTGCCGAAGCCGCTGCTCCAGGCCTTCCACTGGCCCGAGGTGAAGGCGCGCGTCACCGTCGACGGCGTCGTCGCGGTGGTCGACGCCGCTGCGCTGGCCGCGGGCGCGGCGCCGGCTTCGTCCGCGGACGCCGCGGCTCGTCGCATGACGATCCGCTCGAGGAGGTGTTCGGCGATCAGCTCGCCTGCGCCGATCTCGTCCTCCTCAACAAGACCGATCTGCGTCGCCGACGCGGCGCTGGCGGCGGTCGAGGCGGCGCTGGCGGCGCGGCTGCGGCCCGGGCGTCAAGCGTCGTGCGCACGCTTCAGGGCAGCGGTCGCGCCGCTCGCTGCTGCTCGGCCTCGCCGCGGCGGCCGAGGACGATCTCGCGTCGCGGCCGTCGCTGCCACGATCTCGCCGGCGACGCACGATCACGACGATTTCGAGAGTTTCGTCGTCGCGCTGCGGACCGGTCGCCGATCCGCGCCGGCTTGCTCGCCACGCTCGCCGCCGTCATCGCCCGCCACGACATTCTGCGCGCTCAAGGGCTTTCTCGACGTGCCCGGCTAAGGCGTTCCGCCAGGTGGTGCAGGCGGTCGGGCCGCGCATCGAGCACTATTTCGACCGGCCGTGGCGGCGCCGACGAGGCGCGCTCGACGCCGCCTCGTGGTGATCGGCCGCAAGGGCTCGACCGCGCCGCGATCGCGCGCGGCGCTGCGCGGCATGAGGGCGTGATGCATCTCCTCGCGGCCGCGCCCGGCACGATCATCGACGACGGCAGCGTCGCGGTCGATCTCGGCCAGACGCCCGGCGACATCGTCGTGCTGTCGGCGGCCGACAGCGAGATCGCCTGCCTCGCCGCGGCGCAGCGCGCGCTCGTTGCAGCGCGAGCCGGATTGGCCGAGCCTGCGCCTCGCCAGCCTGCTGCGGCTTGGCCATCACTATTCGGTCGATCTCTATCTCGACGCGGTCGCGGCCAAGGCGCGGCTCGTCGTCGCGCGCGTGCTCGGCGGACGCGGCTATTGGCCCTATGGCGTCGAGCGGCTGGCGGCGCTGGCGCGGGAGCGCGGCATCGCTGCTCGCGCTGCTGCCCGGCGACGATCAGCCCGATGCCGAGCTGGCGCGCGCTCTCGACCGTGCCGGCCGCATCGCTCCATCGGCTGTGGCGCTATCTCGCCGAGGGCGGCGCTGGCAATGCCGAGCAGTTCCTGCGCTTTGCCGCGAGCCTGATCGGCCGCGACACGCCGTGGCGCGAGCCGGCAGCCGCTGCTGCGCGCCGGGCTCTATTGGCCCGGCGCGGGTGCCGGCCGACGCTCGACGGGGTGCGTCGCACTGGCACGAGGGCGCGCCGGTCGCGGCGCTGGTGTTCTATCGCGCGCTGGTGCAGGCGGCGAACACCGCACCGGTCGACGCGCTGATCGCGGCGCTCGCGCGCGCGCGGGCTCAACCCGCTGCCGCTCTTCGTCGCGAGTCCTCAAGGATGCCGCAAGCGCGGCGATCGTCGCACGGCGTTCGCCGCGGCGCCGCCCGACATCGTCCTCAACGCCACCGGCTTCGCGGTGGCGACGCCCGGCGCGCGCGCGGCACGACGCCCTTCGACGCGCGCCGATGTGCCCGGTGCTGCAGGTGATCTTCGCCGGCGGCGACCGGGCGGCGTGGCGCGGCCGGCACGCGCGGGCCTCGATGCGCGCGATATCGCCATGAATGTGGCGCTGCCCGAAATCGATGGCCGCATCATCACGCCGCGCCGTCTCGTTCAAGGCAGCGGCCGCGCGCGATCCCGCTCACCGAGGCCGACATCGCCGCCTATGTGCCGGTCGCCGACCGCATCGCCTTCGTCGCCGATCTCGCGCGCAACTGGACGCGGCTGCGCGCGCACGCCGCCGGCCGAGCGGCGCATCGTCGCTGGTGCTTGCCAATTATCCCAACCGCGACGGCCGCATCGGCAATGGCGTCGGCCTCGACACGCCGGCCGCGACGGTCGGCGTGCTGCACGCGCTTGCAGGCGGCGGGTTATCGCGTCGCCGACATCCCCGCCGACGGCGACGCGCTCATCGCGCGGCTCGCTGGCCGGGTCCGACCAACGCCGCGCCCGGCCGCCCCGCCGACGAGACTTTCCCGCGCGGCGATTACGCGCGCTTCTTTCGCGACGCTGCCGCGCGCGGCGCAGGACAAGGTCAATGCGCGCTGGGGCGCGCCCGAGCGCGATCCGTTCTTCCGCGCAAGCCGAGCTCGATTGCGGCGCACTTCGCCATGCCGGCGCTGCGCTTCGGCAATGTCGTCGTCGCGGTGCAGCCGGCGCGCGGCTACGACATCGATCCCGAAGCCGCCGCTATCACGATCCCGACCTGCCGCCGCCGCACGGTTATCTCGCTTTCTATGCCTGGATCGCCGACGGCGTGCGCGCGCATGCCGTCGTGCATATGGGCAAGCACGGCAATCTCGAATGGCTGCCGGGCAAGGCGGTGGCGCTCGTCGGCGGAATGCTTCCCCGAGGCGGCGCTGGGCGCCGCTGCCGCATCTCTATCCCTTCATCGTCAACGATCCGGGCGAGGGCACGCAGGCCAAGCGCCGCGCCCAGGCCGTGATCGTCGATCATCTGACGCCGCCGCTGACCCGCGCCGAAAGCTATGGCCGGCTCGCGCGAGCTCGAGCGGCTGGTCGACGAATATTACGCGGCGGCCGCCGGCGATCCGCGGCGCGCTGAAGCTGCTCGGCGACGCAAATTCTCGAGCTGCGTGCGCGCCGCGGGCTCGACCGGGATTGCGGCATCGCCGCCGGCGAGAGCGACGCGCGACGCGCTCGAAAGCTCGACGCCTATCTCTGCGAGCTGAAGGAAATGCAGATCCGCGACGGGCTGCATGTCTTCGGCCGCTCGCCCGACGGCGATCGCTCGCCGATCTGCTGGTGGCGCTGGCGCGCTTGCCGCGCGGCGCGGCGCCGCAACAGGCCTCGCTGCTGCGCGCGCTCGCCGCCGATCTCGGCCTCGGCTTCGATCCGCTCGAGTGCCGAGCTCGGCGCGCCGTGGCTCGGGCCGCGGCCGAAGCGCTGGCCGGCGACGGCGACTGGCGCAGCGCCGGCGACACGGTCGAGCGGCTGGAGCGCCTCGCCGCGCGCGCTCGTCGCCGGTACGCGCCCGCGCCGAGCCGATGGACGCGCGACGCGCGCCGTGCTCGACTGGATCGAGCACACGCTGCGTCCCGCGGTCACCGCCTGCGGCGAGGCCGAGATGGCCGGGCTGCTGCGCGGGCTCGACGGGCGCTTCGTGCCGCCGGGCCCCTCCGGCGCGCCGACGCGCGGCCGGCCCGAGGTGCTGCCGACCGGGCGCAATTTCTATTCGCTCGACAGCCGCGCCGTGCCGACGCCGGCGGCGTGGCAGCTCGGGCTGGAAATCGGCCTCGCTGCTGATCGCAGCGCCATGCGCAGGAGCAGGGCGACTATCCGCGCCGCGTCGCGCTCTCGGCCTGGGGCACGGCCAACATGCGCACCGGCGGCGACGACATCGCGCAGGCGCTGGCGCTGATGGGCGTGCGCCCGCGCTGGGAGGAAAGACCGGCCGCGTCATCGGTTTCGAGATTCTGCCGGCATCGCGTGCTCGACCGGCCGCGCGTCGATGTCACCTTGCGCGTCTCGGGTTTCTTCCGCGACGCCTTTCCCAATCTCATCGACCTCGTTCGACAGCGCCGCGCGCGCGGTGGCGGCGCTCGACGAGACCCGAAGCGGTCAACCCGCTGGCTGCGCGCGTGCGCGCCGATCGCGCGCGGCTCGTGGCGGAGGGCGTGGCGGCGGACGACGCGCGCCGCCGCGCCGGCTACCGCGTCTTCGGCTCGAAGCCCGGCGCCTATGGCGCGGGGCTGCAGGCGCTGATCGACGAGCGCTGCTGGGAGAGCGACGGCGATCTCGCCGCGGCCTATCTCGCCTGGGGCGGCTATGCCTATGGCGCGGGCGCGGACGGGCGCGGCGGAAGCAACGCTGTTCCGCGAGCGGCTCGGCGCGGTCGAGGCGGTGGTCCACAATCAGGACAACCGCGAGCACGACCTCCTCGACAGCGACGATTATTACCAGTTCGAAGGCGGGCTCGCCGCCACCGTGCGCCATCTCCGCGGCGCCGCGCCGATCGTCTATCACAACGACCATTCGCGGCCCGAGACGCCGCGCATCCGCACGCCTCGAGGAAGAGATGGCCGCGTGGTGCGCGCCCGCGTCGGCCAATCCCGAAATGGATCGCGGGCGTGATGCGCCACGGCTACAAGGGCGGGTTCGAGATCGCAGCGACGGTCGATTATCTCTTTGCCTTCGCCGCCACCGCGCATGCGGTCGGCGATCATCATTTCGACGCCGTGTTCGAGGCCTATATCGGGACGATACGGTGCGCGGCTTCCTCGAGCGGCACAATCCGGCGGCGCTTGGCGAGATCAAGGCGCGGCTCGCCGAGGCGATCGAGCGCAGTCTGTGGCGGCCGCAGCGCAACAGCGCCGCCGCGCGGCTCCGGCGCCATGACGACGACCGACGAGAGCGAGACCGAGCGCAACGCGCCGCCACGCCGAGAAGCATGGCCAAGCGCAAGGCGGCGCGCGACCGCATGCTCGCCACCAAGACCGAGGCGCGCGGCCTGCTCATCGTCCATACCGGCCCGGGCAAGGGCAAATCGACCGCCGCCTTCGGCATGGTGATGCGCTGTCTCGGTCACGGCATGCGCGTCGGCATCGTCCAGTTCGTCAAGGGCGCGTGGGACACGGGCGAACGCCTGCTGCTGCAGCGCTTTCCCGATCTCGTCACCTGCCGCGCCATGGGCGAGGGCTTTACCTGGGAGACGCAGGATCGCGCCCGCGACATCGCCGCCGCGCGCGCCGCGTGGGAGGCAGCCAAGGCGATGATCGCCGATCCCGCCTATCGCATGGTCGTGCTCGACGAGCTCAACATCGTGCTGCGCTACGACTACCTGCCGCTCGCGGAAGTGCTGGCGGCGCTCGCGGCGAAGCCGCGCGATCTCCATGTCGTCGTCACCGGCCGCAACGCCGCGCCGGCCTTGATCGCGCTGGCCGACCTCGTCACCGAGATGACGCTGGTGAAGCATCCTTTCCGCGCCGGGGTCCGGGCGCAGCGCGGGATCGAGTTCTGATGGCGGCCGCGCTGATGCTGCAGGGGACCGGCTCCGATGTCGGCAAATCGCTGCTGCTCGCCGGGCTCGCGCGGGCGCTGGTGCGGCGCGGGCTCAAAGTGCTGCCGTTCAAGCCGCAAAACATGTCGAACAACGCGGCGGTGACCGCGGATGGCGGCGAGATCGGGCGCGCCCAGGCCTTGCAGGCGCGCGCCTGCCGCGCCGAGCCGCGCATCGCCATGAACCCGGTGCTGCTCAAGCCCGAGGCCGAAAGCGGGGCGCAACTGGTGGTCGAGGGCCGCGTCGCCGGGCGGGTCACGGCGGCGGAATATCAGGCGATGAAGGCGACGCTGCTGCCGCGCGTGCTCGCGGCTTTCGCGTCCTTGGGCGCCGCGGCCGACATCGTGCTGGTCGAAGGCGCGGGCAGCGCCGCCGAGGTCAATCTGCGCGACGGCGACATTGCCAATATGGGCTTCGCCGCGGCGGCACGGGTCCCGGTCGTGCTGGTCGGCGACATCGACCGCGGCGGCGTGATCGCGGCGCTCGTGGGCACGCACGTGCTGCTCCCTGCGGACGAGCGCGCGCTGCTGCGCGGCCACATCGTCAACAAGTTCCGCGGCGATGTGCGGCTCTTCCGCGACGGGCTTGCGGTGATCGAGCGCCGCACCGGGCTTTCCTGCCTCGGCGTCGTGCCGTGGTTCGCGCCGGCGCGGGACCTGCCGGACGAGGACGGCATGGCCCTTGCCCGCAGGCCGCCGCGCGCTTCACGCGCGGGCGCGGTGCGCATCGTCGTGCCGCATCTGCCGCGCATCGCCAATTTCGACGATCTCGATCCGTTGCGCGCCGAGGCCGGTGTCGCCGTCGAACTGGTCGCGCCGGGACGGCCGCTGCCCAAGGGCGATCTGGTGCTGCTGCCGGGCTCGAAGGCGACGCGCGCCGATCTTGGCGCGCTGCGCGCGGAGGGCTGGGACATCGACATCCTGGCGCATGCGCGGCGCGGCGGCGCGGTGCTGGGACTCTGCGGCGGCTATCAGATGCTCGGGCGCCGCATCGCCGATCCCGGCGGCGTCGAGGGCGCGCCGGGCGAGAGCGCGGGGCTCGGCCTGCTCGCCGTCGACACGGTGCTGACCGGCACGAAGACGCTCTGCGCCGCCGCCGGAACCGAGCGCATGAGCGGCGCGGCCGTTTCCGGCTACGAGATGCATGTCGGCCGCACCACCGGGCCCGACACGATGCGGCCGATGCTGCGTCTGGGCGACCGCGACGATGGCGCCATGTCGCGCGACGGAAGCATTGCCGGCTGTCATCTGCACGGGCTCTTCGCCGCCGATGGCTTCCGCCGCGCCGTGCTGGCGCGGCTCGGCGGCGGCGGCGATCCGACGCTCGCCTGGGAGGACCGGATCGAGACCACGCTCGATGCGCTCGCCGATCACCTCGAGGCCGCGCTCGATGTTCCGCGACTTGTGGCGATCGCCCATGCGCGCTGACGCATCATCCCAGGTGCAGCACAATGAGCGCCGCCAGCACGAGCGCCGCCAGCGCCAGGCAGGCGACGAGATAGAGCCTGAGCGCCAGCGCGATATCGACCGCGGTCACGCGGGCGCGGCCGTCGCCAAGCCAGGGCTCCGTCGCCACGACGCCGCCATAGCGCCGCGGACCGGCGAGCGCGAGGCCCAGCGCCCCGGCTGCCGCCGCCTCGGGCCAGCCGGCATTGGGCGAGCGGTGCTTGCCGGCATCGCGCAGCATGGTGGCGAGCGCCGCCCGGGCGCTGGCCCGGGGCGTCACCGCCGCCGCGACGCCGAGCAGCACGCCCGCGAGTCGCGCCGGCCCGAGATTGAGGAGATCGTCGAGCCGCGCCGCCGCCCAGCCGAAGGCCAGATAACGCGGCGAGCGATGGCCGATCATGCTGTCGAGCGTGTTCGCGGTCTTGTAGGCGAAAATCCCCGGCAGTCCCAGGAGCGCGTACCACAGCGCCGGCGCGACCACGCCGTCGCTGAAATTCTCGGCCAGCGATTCGATCGCCGCGCGGGCCACGCCATAAGCGTCGAGACTGTCGGGATCGCGTCCGACGATCCGGGCCACCGCCGCGCGCCCGCCGGCGAGCCCGTCGCGCTGCAAGGCGGCGGCGACCGCGGCCACATGCGCGAAAAGGCTGCGCTGTGCCAGCAATATCGCGACGATCGCCGCCTCGATCACCCAGCCGAACGCGACGGCGTCGAGCAGCTTCATCAGCGCGAACCCGGCCGCGGCGGCGGCGGCGACGAGGATCGCCGTGGCAAGGATGCCGCGCGCGCGCCGCGTGGCGGGGCTGCGGCTCGGGCGATTGAGGCGGCGGTCGAGCCAGGCGATCGCCGCGCCGATCCACGTCACCGGATGCGGCACCACGCGCCACAGCGCCGGCTGATCGCCGGCCGCAAGATCGAGCATCAGCGCCAGCAGCAGGATGAGGAGCGGGTCGGCGCCGCCGGCCGGGAGAAAAACATCGCGCGCAAGGATCGGCCGCAACCGCGGCGATCGTCAATCGCCGCGGCGAAAAGCGAGGGGTGAGCGCGTGAGCACGGGGGTGATGCTGTGCGGCCATGGCAGCCGCGATCCGCAGGCGATCGAGGAATTCGAGCTTTTGGCGTCGCGGCTGCGCCGGCGCCTGCCGGGGACCGCGATCGCGACGGGGTATCTCGAATTCGCCCGGCCGGTCATTCGCGACGGGCTGGCGGCGCTGGCGGCGCAAGGCGCGCGGCGGATTCTCGCCGTGCCGGGCATGCTCTTCGCCGCGAGCCACGTCAAGAACGACCTGCCGTGGGAGTTGAACGGTTTCGCCGCCGCGCGGCCCGAGCTCGAGCTGCGCTACGGCCGCGACCTCGCGATCGAGCCCAAGCTGCTCGCCGCCGCCTGCGACCGCATCGAAGCGGCCGAGCGCGCGGCGCCGCGTGCCGTGGCGCGGGCCGACACGCTGCTCCTGGTGGTGGGCCGCGGCACCACCGATCCCGACGCCAATTCCAACATCGCCAAGCTCGCGCGCATGCTGGGCGAGGGCATGGGCATGGGCTGGACCGAGACCGCCTTCAGCGGCGTGGCCGCGCCGCTGGTCGAGCCGGCACTCGCGCGCGTGCTGCGGCTCGGTTTCCCGCGCCTCATCGTCTTTCCCTATTTTCTCTTCACCGGCGTGCTGGTGAAGCGCATCTATGCGGCCGCGCGCCGCGTCGCCGCCGCCCATCCCGAAACCGAAATCCTCGAAGCCTCCTATCTGCGCGATCACGCGCTGGTGCTGGACTGCTTTGCCGACCGCATCGGCGAGGTCGCGGACGGCGAGCCGGCGATGAATTGCCGCCTGTGCAAGTATCGCGCGCCGGTGCTCGGCTATGAGGGTTTCGCCGGCGCGAAGCAGGAAGCCCATCACCACCACGTCCGCGGCATCGGCACCGACGCCGATCATTTTCATCATCACGAAGACGGCGCCTCCGGGCGATGAGCCGCACGCCGCCCTATCGTTACCTCCGCGATCCCGATGCGATTTATCGCGCCTCGTTCGCGGCGATCGCGCGCGAGGCCGATCTGGCGCGAGTCGCACCGGAATTGCGGGCGATCGCGGTGCGCGTGGCGCACGCGGCGGGCGACGTCTCGATCATCGCCGGCCTGATCGCTTCGCCGGGCGCGGCAACGGCGGGACGGGCGGCGCTCGCGGCGGGCGCGCCGATCCTCGCCGACAGCGCCATGGTCGTGGCCGGGATCGCTTCGTCGCGCCTTCCCTTCGGCAATCGCGTCCTTGCCACGCTCGGCGATGCGGCCGTGCCGGCGCTGGCGCAGCGTCTTGGCACGACGCGCGCGGCGGCGGCGGTGGAATTGTGGCGCCCGTTCCTCGCCGGCGCCGTCGTCGCCATCGGCAATGCGCCGACGGCGCTCTTCCATCTGCTCGAGATGATTGCCGCCGGCGCGCCGCTTCCGGCGCTGGTGCTGGGATTTCCGGTGGGGTTCGTCGGCGCCGCCGAGGCCAAGGAGGCGCTCGCGGCCAATCCCTTTGTGCTGCCGCATGTGACGCTGCCCGGCCGCCGCGGCGGCAGCGCGATGGCGGCGGCGGCGGTGAACGCGCTGGCGCTGGGAGATCCTGCGTGAGCGCCTGGCTCGCCGTCATCGGCATCGGCGAGGACGGGGCCGCGGCGCTTGCGCCCGCCGCGCGCGCGCTCGTCGCGCATGCCGAGACGCTGATCGGCGGCAGGCGCCATCTCGCGCTCATCCCCGAAGGACGCGCCGAACGCCTGGAATGGCGCCGTCCCATCACCCTGAGCATCGCCGAGATCGCGGCGCGGCGCGGCCGGCGCGTCGTCGTGCTGGCGAGCGGCGACCCCTTGTGCTACGGCGTCGGCGCCATGCTCGCCCGCAGCTTCGCACCGGAAGAGATGACGGTGCTGCCCGCGCCCGATGCCTTTGCGCTCGCGGCGTCGCGCTTGCGCTGGCCGCGCGAGACCTGCACGACGATCTCGCTGCACGGCAGGCCGCTCGACGCGCTGCGCCTTCATCTCGCGCCCGGGGCGCGGCTGCTTGCGCTCACGACCGACGGCACGACGCCCGGTGCGGCCGCCGCGCTGCTGCGCGAGTCCGGCTGGGGCGCCTCGGCGCTCACCGTGCTCGATCATATGGGCGGGCCGCGCGAACGCCGTCATCACGGCACCGCCGCGACATGGCCCGCGACGCCGGTCGCGGATCTCAATCTCCTCGCCATCGAATGCCGGCCGGATGCGGGCGCGCGCGCATTCTCGCGCCTTGCCGGCCTGCCCGACGATGCGTTTTTCCATGACGGGCAATTGACCAAGCGCGAGGTGCGCGCGGCGACGCTTGCGGCGCTCGGGCCGCTGCCGGGGGAATTGCTGTGGGATGTCGGCGCGGGATGCGGGTCGATCGCGATCGAGTGGCTGCGCAGCGGCATGCTCATGCGCGCGGTCGCGATCGAGCGCGCGCCCGCGCGCGCGGACCTCATCGCCGCCAATGCCGTGGCGCTCGGCGTGCCCGAGCTCGAGATCATATCGGGCGCGGCGCCGGCGGCGCTCGCCGGGCTTGCGGCGCCCGACGCCGTCTTCCTCGGCGGCGGACTATCCGATCCTTCGATCTTCGCCGCCGCGTGGCGCGCGCTCAAGCCCGGCGGGCGGCTTGTCGCCAATGCGGTCACGCTCGACGGCGAGGCGCGGCTCACGGCGATTGCCGCGCGTCACGGCGGCACGCTCGTGCGCATCGCCGTCGCGCGCGCCGCGCCGGTCGGCGATCACAGCGCGTTCCATCCGCTCCTGGCGGTGACGCAGCTTGCGCTGACTAAGAATGGGGCCGCTGCGCCGTGATCGCCGCAGCGAGCCGCGGCTGGCGGCCTTATGCGCTGCTCCTCCTTTTGTGCTTCGGTCTCTACGTGCCCGGGCAGGCGAGCCTGCCGGTGATGGATCGCGACGAGGCGCGCTTCGCCCAGGCGACGCGCCAGATGCTCGAAAGCGGCGACTTCCTTCGCATCCGCTTCCAGGACGAGGCGCGCAACCGCAAGCCCGCGGGCATCTATTGGCTGCAGGCGGCCGCCGTGGCGACGCTGAGCGAAGCGGACAGCGATGCGATCTGGCCCTATCGCCTGCCGTCGCTGCTCGGCGCGACCGCTGCGGTGCTGATGACGTTTGCGTTCGGTGCGGCGCTGTTCGGGCGCGAGGCCGCGCTCGTCGGCGCGGCACTGCTGGCGGCGTCGCTGGGCCTCACCATCGAGGCGCATCTGGCCAAGACCGATGCCGTGTTGCTGGCTACCGCCGTTGCGGCCCAGGCCGCGCTCGGCCTGATCTATCGCGCCGCGCGTACCGCCCAGGCGGGCGCCGCATCGTGGCGCTGGGCGCTGCTGTTCTGGGTGGCGCAGGGCGCGGCGATTCTGGTGAAAGGCCCGGTGGTCCCGGCGCTGTCGGCGCTGACGGCGCTCGCGCTGTCGCTCGCGGACCGCGATGGGCGCTGGCTGCGCCGCTTGCATCCGCTCTGGGGCGTGCCGCTCCCCGTTCTCATCGTCGCGCCGTGGCTCATCGCCATCAGCCGCGCCACCGGCGGGACCTTTCTCGCCGATTCGCTGGGGCATGATTTCCTCGGCAAGCTTATCGGGGCGCAGGAGAGCCACGGCGCCTGGCCGGGCTATTATCTCGCGCTTGTCGCCGTCACCTTCTGGCCGGGCTCGCTGTTCCTGGGCGGCGCCGCCTTATGGGCGTGGCGGCGGCGCGGCGAGCCGGCGGCGCGATTCCTCATCGCCTGGGCGGTGCCGTTCTGGGTCGTGCTCGAACTGGTGCCGACCAAGCTGCCGCATTATTTGCTGCCGGCATTTCCGGCGCTGGCGCTGCTGGCGGGCTGCGCGCTCGGCGAAGCGCGCGCCGCGTCGCCCGCGTGGCCGCGGCGCGCCGCGGTCGTGCTGTGGGGCGTGGCCTCGCTCCTTCTGGCCGCGACGCTTGCCCTCGTGCCGTTGCAGCTCGATGTCGGCATCGACGCCGCGGGGATCGTGGTTGCGGTGGTGATCATCGTCTATGGCGGCGCGATGCTGCGCCTGGCGTGGCGCGGATTGCAGCCGGTTCTTGCCGTGCGCGCGGTGCTGCTGGCGCTCCTCACCGTGCCGGCGGCGATCGCGCTCGAGGCGCCGCGCCTTACGCCGCTGTGGCTCAGCCGTGCCGCCGCCGCGATGGTGGCCGGCGCGCACCCGCCGGCGCGGCTGGCGGTGGCGGCGGTGGGCTATGCCGAGCCGAGTCTCGTCTTCCTGCTCGGCACGCGCACCGATCTCGCCACGCCCGAAGGCGCGGCGGCCCGCATCGCGGCCGCGCGCGGCGCGCTCGCGCTGGTCGAGAGCCGCGACGACCAGGCCTTTCGCCGCGCGCTCGATGCCCGCGGCTGGAAGGCGCGCGCGGTCGAGCGCGCCGCCGGCGTGGATTATTCCAACGGCAAGCGCATGGTGCTGACGCTTTATCGCGGCGTGCCGGGATGAGCGCGCACGTCTATGGCCTGGGCGTCGGCCCGGGCGATCCCGAGCTCATCACCGTCAAGGCCCTGGCGCGGCTGCGCGCGGCGCCGGTGGTGGCCTATCCCGCGCCCGAGCACGGCCCGAGCTTCGCCCGCGCCATCGTCGCGCGCTGGATCACGCCGGCGCAGATCGAGCTTCCCATCCGCATGCCGCTCGACGGCGCGCGCTTTCCCGTCGCCGCCGTTTACGATGCCGCCGCCGCCGCGATCGGCGCGCATGTCGCGGCGGGGCGCGATGTCGCGGTGCTGTGCCAGGGCGATCCGTTCTTCTATGGCTCGTTCATGTATCTCTTCACCCGCCTCGCCGCGGTGCATCCGGTCGCGATCGTGCCGGGCGTGTCCTCGCTCGGTGCGGCGGCGGCGGCGGCGCGCCTGCCGCTTGCCGCGCGCGCGGATGTGTTGTCGGTCGTGCCGGCGCTGCTCGACGACGGCGAGCTCGAACGCCGCCTCGCGCCGTGCGATGCCGCCGCCATCATCAAGCTCGGCCGCCACTTCGCGCGCGTGCGGGCGCTGCTCGAACGCATCGGACTCGCCGGCCACGCGCATTACGTCGAGCGCGCGAGCCTCGCGGCGGAGCGGGTGCTCCCGCTCGACCAGGTCGCGGCCGACACGGTGCCGTATTTCTCGATGATCCTGCTGCACCGCCGGGGCGCGGCATGGCAATGAGCACGGTGAAGCTGCCCGAAGGCGCGGCGGTGGTGGTGCTGGGGCGGAGCGCCGCCGCCCTGGGCCGGCGCATCGCGGATCATCTGCCGGCGGCGCGGCTGCATGCACCCGCCGGCCGAGGCATCGCGGGCGAGGTGGGCTATGAAGCGGCGGTGCCGCATATTGCCGCGCTCTTTGCCGCCGGCACGCCGATCGTCGGCGTGTGCGCGGCGGGCATCCTGATCCGCGCGGTGGCGCCGCTCGTCGCCGACAAGCGGGCCGAGCCGCCGGTGGTCGCGGTGGCCGAGGATGGCCGTTCCATCTTGCCGCTTCTGGGCGGCCACCGCGGCGCCAACGCGTTGGCACAGGCGGTCGCGTCGCTCACCGGCGGCCATGCCGCGATCACCACGGCAAGCGAGCTGGCGCTGGGCGTGGCGCTCGACGCGCCGCCGCCGGGATGGCGCATCGCCGACGTGGACCGCGTCAAGGCGATCGCGGCGGCGCTGGTCGCGGGCGACACGGTCGCGCTCGAAATCGAGGCCGGCGATGCCGATTGGCTCACCGCGGGCGGGATCGAATTTGACGCTGCTGCCGCGCGCACGATTCGCGTCACCGACCGCGTTCCCCGGGCCGGGGATGCGCTGGTGTTTCATCCGCCGGTGCTGGCGCTGGGCGTCGGCTGCGCGCGCCATTGCGCGCCCGAAGAACTCGCGGCGCTGGTCGCGGCGACGCTTGCGGCCGCGGGACTTGCCCCGGGCGCGGTGGCGCTCGTCGCCTCGATCGACCGGCGCATGGACGAGCCGGCGGTCGCTGCGCTGGCGGCGGCGCTCGGCGTGCCCGCGCGGTACTTTTCGGTTGCAGCGCTGCTCGACGAGACGCCGCGCCTCGCCAACCCGTCGCAAGCGGTGTTCCGCGCGGTCGGCTGTTATGGCGTCGCCGAGGGCGCGGCACTGGCGGCTGCTGGCGCGGACGCGGCGCTCGTCGTGCCCAAGCAGCACTCGCGCAACGCCACCTGCGCCGTCGCCCGCGCGCCCCACGCACTCGCGGCGCAGACCATCGGCCGGGCGCGCGGCACGCTCGCCATCATCGGCATCGGCCCGGGCGACCGGCGCTGGCGCACGGCCGAGGCCGCTGCGGCGCTGGCACAGGCGAGCGACGTGGTCGGATTGTCGCTCTATCTCGATCTCCTCGGCCGCGACATCGCCGGCAAGCGGCGCCACGACGGGGTTCTTGGCGCCGAGGCGGCGCGCGTCGGCGCGGCGCTCGATCTCGCAGCCGCAGGGCGCGACGTGGCGCTGGTGTCGTCGGGCGATGCCGGCATCTACGGCCTGGCGTCGCTGGCGTTCGAGTTGATCGACGGCGAAGGCAACGAGGCCTGGCGGCGCGTCGCCGTCACGGTTGTGCCCGGCGTCTCGGCGATGCAGGCGGCGGCGGCGCGGCTCGGCGCGCCCTTGGGGCACGATTTCTGCGCCGTCTCGCTGTCCGATCTCTTGACGCCGTGGCCGGCGATCGAGCGCCGGCTCGAAGCCGCGGCCGCCGGCGATTTCGTCGTCGCGCTCTACAATCCACGCTCGGCGCGACGCCCGACGCAGTTGCGGCGCGCCTGCGAGATTCTGCTGCGGGCGCGCGATCCCGCGACGCCGGCGGCGTGGGCGCGCAATCTCGGCCGCACCGGCGAACGCGTCGTCGTCACCACGCTGGAGCGCCTCGCCGCGGACGAAATCGACATGCTGACCATCGTCATCATCGGCAGCAGCACGACTCGCGCCAGCGCTTGGTCGCCGCAGCGGCTCTATACCCCGCGCGGCTATCGCCGATGACCGTCCATTTCATCGGCGCCGGGCCGGGCGCGCCCGATCTCATCACGGTGCGCGGATTGCGCCTGGTCGAAAGCTGCCGCGTCTGTCTTTATGCCGGCTCGCTGGTGCCGGCGGCGGTGGTGGCAGCCGCGCCCGAAGGCGCGCGCGTCGTCGATACCGCTTCGCTCACGCTCGACGCCATCATCGCCGAGATGGCGCGCGCGCACGAAGCCGGGCTCGATGTCGCGCGGCTGCATTCGGGCGACATCTCGCTCTATGGCGCCGTGGCCGAGCAGATACGGCGGCTCGATGCGCGCGCCATACCCTACGACCTCACCCCGGGCGTGCCGTCCTTCGCGGCGGCGGCGGCGGCGCTGGGGGTTGAGCTGACGCTGCCGGGCGTCGCCCAGACGGTGATCCTCACGCGCACGGCCGTGCGCGCCTCGGCGATGCCGCCGGGCGAGGATCTGGCGGCGCTGGCGTCGAGCGGCGCGACGATGGTGATTCATCTCTCGATCGCCAATCTCGCGCGCGTCGTCAGGGCGCTGGCGCCGCATTACGGCGCCGGCTGTCCGGTCGCCGTGGTGCATCGCGCGAGCTGGCCCGATCAGAGCATTCTTCGCGGCACGCTCGCCGATATCCGCGCGCGGGTGAAGGAAGCCGGCTTCACCCGCACCGCGCTCATCATCGTCGGCCGCGTGCTGGGCGAGGCGCGCTTCGACGACAGCCGCCTTTATGCCCCCGACCATCACCACCTGTTCCGCCCGGTACCGTAACGGCCGGCGCCTATTTCTTCGTGTCGAGCGCCGCAACCACGGCGGGATTTCCCGCGGCCCAGCCGGTGGCGTCGCGGCCGGTAAAATCCTCCTTGGCGGGATCGGCGCCGCTGGCAAGAAGGAGCCGCACCGCGCCCGGCTGTACATGGCTTGCCGCCAGCATCAGCGGCGTGACGCCCTGGTGGTTCGCGGCATCGATCGCCGCCTTGTGCGCGATGAGCATGCGCATCATGGTAAGATTGCCGAGTTCGGCGGCCCAGTGGAGCGCGGTATCGCCGGACGAATCGCGGGCGTCGACTTGGGCGTCGTGGTCGAGCAGCAGCTTCGCCATCGTCATGTTGTTGAAGGAGACGGCGTACTCGAGCGCGGTGTGGCCGCTCGCGCCGTCGACGCTGTCGGGATTGTGGCCGCCTTTCAGCAGCAGCGATTCGACCTGTTCGGTGGCATTGTGCGAGGCTGCGTCCGCGATCGTGTACCAGCTGTCCATCACGCCCGGTTGCGCCGCGGCGTCGCCGCCGGCAAGACCGAGCGCCGCGCCGAACGCTGCCGCCATGACCCACGCCCGCACATTCATGCCCGAACCCCTCCCATGCCGGCGCCGCGGTCAAGCCGCGCTGCGACCCATGCCAAGGCTTCGGCCGCGGTCGCGACCGTCGGTCCCGGCTCGGGCGGCGGGCGTGCCACCATGATCACCGGCAACCCCGCCTCGCGCGCCGCGGCGAGCTTTGCCGCGGCGATGCCGCCGCTGGCCTTCGCGACCATCACCTCGACTCGGTAACGCTGCAACACAAGCCGCTCCGCGTCCAGTGTGAAAGGCGGGCGGCCGATCACGAGCGCGGCACCGGCGATGGGGAGCCCCTGACGCGGCACGGCGATGAGGCGCACGACGAAACGCACGTCGCGCACGGGCGCGAAGGCGCCGAGTTCGCGCGTCCCGATGGCGAGGAAGGCGCAGCGCCCGAGACGCGGCACAAGGTCGGCCGCTTCGGCCATGTCCGCGACCTCGATCCAGCGGTCGCCCGGCTCGGGCCGCCACGGCGGGCGCAGCAGCACGAGCCGCGCGGTGCCCGTCGCTTCCGCGGCGAGCCGCGCATGGCGCGCGATGATCGCCGCGAAGGGATGCGTCGCATCGACGAGGAGATCGATGCGCGCCTCGCGCAAAAACGCGGCGAGGCCTGCGTCGCCGCCGAACCCGCCGATACGCAGGGCGCCGGCAACGACGCCGGGCGCCGGCGTGCGGCCGGCCAGCGACGTCGTCACCGCAAGCCGATCGCCGAAACGCGTGACCGCCGCCTGCGCCAAGGCCGCTGCCTCGGCGGTGCCGCCGAGAATGAGGAGGCGCCGCTCACGGCCCGGCATGGGCGAGCAAGGCTCCCGCGCGGTCGAAGATCGCGACATCGACCGCGATGCCCGGGCCGAGCTGCGCCAGCGCCACCGCGCGCGCATCCGCAGCGACCGCGCCGGTGAGTGCGCAAGCGGCCTCGGGCGCGGCGGCGGCGACCCGCGCCAGGGCCTCGCTCGCGCTTGCGGCATCGAACGCTTCCGGCGGCGCGCCGATGCGCGTGAGCCGGTCGGCAAGCGTCGTGCCATCCGACCCGGCTGCGTGTTGCGCTGAGATCGAGATGGCCCGCGGCCAGCTTCGCCAGCTTGCCGAAACCGCCCGCGAGCGTCAGCCGCCTCACCTTGTGGCGGCGGAGATATTTGAGCATGCCGCCGACGAAATCGCCCATGTCGATGAGCGCGGTCTCGGGCAGGTCGTGGAGCCGCTGCACCGCGGCTTCCGAAACGCTGCCGGTGGCGGCGGCAATGTGGTCGAGCCCGGCGGCGCGCGCGACATCGATGCCGCGCTCGATCGCGGCGATCCATGCGGAACAGGAATAGGGCACGACGATCCCGGTCGTGCCCAGGATCGACAGTCCGCCGACGATGCCGAGGCGCCGGTTCATGGTCCGTGCCGCGAGCGCCTCGCCGCCGGGGATTGCGATCGTCACCGCGACATCAGGCGCAGGCTGGAGCGCGCGCAGCGCCGTCACGATCATCGCCCGCGGTCCCGGATTGATCGCCGGCTCGCCGACGGCGAGCGGCAGCCCGGGCAGCGTCACGGTGCCGACGCCCGGGCCGGCGCGAAAGCTCACGCCCGTGCCCGCCGCGCCGTGACGCAGCTCGGCGATGACAAGCGCACCATGGGTCACGTCGGGATCGTCGCCCGCATCCTTGACGATGCCGGCGCGGGCCACGGAGGCCGCGCATTCGCTGAGTGCCAACGCAAAGGACGGCGACTTGCCGTTCGGCAGGACGATCGTCACCGGATCGGGAAACCGGCCGGTGAGCAGCGCCTCATAGGCGGCACGCGCCGCCGCCGCGGCGCAGGCGCCGGTGGTCCAGCCACGCCGCAGCGGCGTTTTCGGCCTGAGGGCCATGCGCCTTTCCTCGTCGAGGGCCGTCTGGGC
The DNA here is from genome assembly GCA_963721625.1 of uncultured Alphaproteobacteria bacterium. Classification (GTDB taxonomy): domain Bacteria; phylum Pseudomonadota; class Alphaproteobacteria; order ATCC43930; family CGMCC-115725; genus DATJLY01. The sequence continues at coordinate 127,516 of CAVRKF010000008.1, read as the reverse complement.
CGCCGCGTGGCGGCCCGCTTGGTGAATGATCATATTTCAGCCGCTATAGTCCGACCACCGCCATGGAATTCGACCCTGCCGCGCTCGATTTTCCCGAATTCGCTCCCGGCTCTGTCTGGCTCGTGGGCGCCGGGCCGGGCGCGGCCGGGCTGTTGACGCTGCTCGCGCTGCATGCGCTGCGCGCCGCGGATGACGTGGTCTATGACGCGCTGGTCGATGCGCGGGTGCTGGCGCTGGCGCGGCCGGGGGCGGCGCTCGATTATGCCGGCAAGCGCGGCGGCAAGCCGTCGCCGCTGCAACCGGACATCACATTGAAGCTGATCCGCCTCGCCCGCGCCGGACGCCGCGTGCTGCGTCTCAAGGGCGGCGATCCCTTCGTCTTCGGCCGCGGCGGCGAGGAGGCGCTCGCGCTCGCGGCCGCCGCCATTCCGTTTAGCATCGTGCCCGGCATCACCGCCGGGATCGGCGGCCTCGCCGCCGCCGGCATTCCCGTGACCCATCGCGACACCAACTCGGCCGTCGCCTTCGTCACCGGGGCCGCGAGCGGCGGCGACATCCCCGACGGCATCGACTGGGCGGCGCTGTCGCGCGGCGCGCCGGTTCTGGTCATCTACATGGCGCTGAAGCATCTCGGTGCGATCGCGGTGCGGCTCATCGCCGCTGGGCGGCCGCCGGACGAGCCGGTGGCGGTCATCGCCAAGGCAACGCTGCCGGACCAGCAGGTGGTCCGCACCACCTTGGCAGACGCTGCCGCCGACGTGGTCCGGTTGGGGATCGAACCGCCGGCGGTGGTCGCCGTCGGCCCGGCGGTGAGGCTCGGCGACGTCATCGCGCGCGCGGCATCGGCCTTGCTGCCGTGATCCGCGGTCTCGTCCTGGCGGCGCCGGCCTCGGCGAGCGGCAAGACCGTCGTCGCGCTGGCGCTGCTGCGCGCGCTGGCGCGCCGCGGCATGCGTGTCGCCGCGGCGAAGTCCGGCCCGGACTACATCGATGCGGGACTGCTTGCGGCGGCGGCGGGATCGGCCTGCCGCAATCTCGATGCCTGGGCGATGCGGAGCGAGACGCTCGCGGCCAATCTTGCCGCGCTCGCCCCGGCTGAGCTTGTCGTGTGTGAAGGCGCGATGGGGCTGTTCGATGGCATCGACGCTGCGGGCACGGGGTCGACCGCCGCGCTGGCATCGCGGCTCGGCTGGCCGGTCGTGCTCGTGGTCGATGCCGCGGGCCAGGGCGCCTCGGTCGCGGCGCTCGTCGCGGGCTTTGCGCGGCATCGCGCGGCAACGCCGCTCGCCGGCGTGATCTTGAACCGCGTCGGCAGCGCGCGGCATCGCGCCTTGCTGGCGGCGGCGCTCGCGGCCGAACTGCCGCAGCTTCCGCTGCTCGGCGCGGTGCCGCGCCATCAGGCGCTCGATCTTCCGTCGCGCCATCTCGGGCTCGTGCCGGCGGGCGAGCAGGCAGCGCTCGACGCCTTCCTCGATCGTGCCGCCGTCCTTGTCGAAGAAAACGTCGCTGTCGCGCGCGTGGCGGCGCTCGCGTCGCCGGCGGCGATGACGGCGCGGCGGGCGTCGCCCCCGGTGCCGCCGCTCGGCAGCCGGATTGCGGTGGCGCGTGACGATGCCTTCGCCTTCGCCTACCCCGCGGTGCTTGCGGGCTGGCGCGATGCCGGCGCGGCGATCAGCTTCTTCGCGCCGCTCGCGGACGAGGCTCCCGATGCGTCGTCCGATGCGATCTATCTTCCGGGCGGCTATCCCGAGCTGCATGCCGGGCGCCTGGCCGCCGCACAGCGCTGCCGTGCCGCGCTCGACGATCTCGCCGCGCGCGGTGCAATGATCTATGGCGAATGCGGCGGCTACATGATGCTCGGTGCGGGACTCGTCGACGCGGACGGCACGCGGCATCGCATGGCGGGACTGCTGCCGCTCGAGACGAGCTTCGCCGCGCGCAATCTTCATCTCGGCTATCGCGGCGTGGCGCTCGCGGCGGCGGGGCCGCTCGGCGCCGCAGGCGCCACCTATCGCGGCCACGAGTTTCACTACGCGACGATTTGCAACGAAGGTGCGGGCGCGGCGCTGTTCCACGCAGCCGATGCGGCGGGCGCGTCGCTCGGCGCCGTCGGCCGCGTGTGCGGAACCGTCATGGGGTCATTCGTCCACCTGATCGACCGCGCCGCCTGAGGCCCGCGCAGCAAGATTCTTGCCCGCGGTGAATCTTCGGGATTAAGCTTGGGCCGTGGCTCAGTCCTCGTTCCTTCGCATGGAGCTGTCCTCGCTCTCGCTGATGGGCGGTGCGGTTCCGGTCCGCGTCACCACGCATCCGCGCGCGCGGCGCATGGCGCTGCGCATCGACCCGCAGGGCGAAGCCGTCGATCTCGTGCTGCCGCCGCGCAGCTCACTGCCGCGCGCGCTCGAATTCTTCGAGGACAATCGTCGTTGGCTCGAGCGCCGTCTTGCCGCGCTGCCGCCGCGCACCGTCTTCGTCGACGGCGCGCAGGTGCCGGTGTTGGGCGTGCCGCACCGCATTCGCCACGTGCCGACGAGCGGCGGCCGCGGCGCGGTGTGGATCGAGGGCGCGGAGATCCGCGTCGCCGGCGACCGGGTTCATCTGCCGCGGCGCGTGCGCGACCATCTGCGCGAGCTGGCGCGGCGCGAGCTTCTTGCCCGCGCGCGGCCGCTGGCCGAGACTATCGACCGCAAGGTCTTGCGCGTCAGCGTCCGCGACACGCGCACGCGCTGGGGAAGCTGCTCGGCGTCCGGGAATTTGTGCTTCTCGTGGCGCCTCATTTTCGCGCCGGCCGAAGTGCTCGACTATGTCGTTGCGCACGAGGTCGCGCATCTCGTCCACATGAACCACGGCAAGCGCTTCTGGCGGCTGGTCGAGCGCTTGGCGCCGGGGGCGGGGCGACAGCGCCTGTGGCTCAACCGCAACCGCGCGCAATTGTTGCGTATCGGCTGAGCGCGCTCAACCCACGGTCAATTTCACGACCGCGGCGATTGCGCTCCATGCGACGAGATTGAAACCCACGATAAAAAGCCACGACGCCCGCGGCGACCATCGCGGTTGCGGCGCACGCGCCGGCATCGTCGCCACTGAACGATTGAATCCGATCATGACGCGATAATAACGGCGCCCGCCGCCATTGGGTGCGGAGCAATATTATGCTTCCCGGCGGCAATGTTGTGTCCTATCGCGCCGGGATCGCTGTTTCCGCACCGCGCATTAACCACACAAGCAATACGAGGGCCGGCAAGCATGCCGCCGTCGCGAGCACGAAAAACGGTGCCCAGCCAAGCCGGTCGGCGAACCATCCGCCCGACGTGGCAAGCACCGTGCGCGCGGTGGCGGCGAGCGCCGAGAGCAGAGCGTATTGCGTGGCCGTATAGGCGGGGCTGCACAGCCGCGAGAGATAGGCCACGAAGGCCGATGAACTCATCCCGCCGGTAATATTCTCTACCGCAATGGTTAATGCGAGCGTCGCCGCGTCGGGGCCGGCCCAAAGCTGGACGATGTACATGAGGTTGGACAGCATCTGCAGCACGCCGCACAGCATCAGCGCGGGCATCACGCCGAGGCGATAGACCAAGCCGCCGCCGGCGATCACGCCCGCGACGCTCGCGCCGAGGCCGAACACCTTGGCGATGTTGGCGATGTCGATCTTGCTGAAGCCGAGCGCGATGTAGAACGGATTCGACATCACCCCGGCGAGCGCGTCGCCGAATTTATAAAGCACGACGAAGACGAGGATCGCGACCGCGCCGCTGCGCGTGAGGAAATCGGCGAAGGGTGCGACCACCGCGCCTTCAAGCCACGGCCCGCGCGGACGCGGCGCCGGCGGCGGCTCGCGCGTCATCAGCACGCTCACCATGCCGACCGCCAACAACGCCGCCATGCCGGCATAGGCCCACAGCCAGCCGAAGAATTGCGCGAGATAGAGCGCGCCCGGCGGTCGAGGCGACCATGCCGAGCCGGTATCCCACCTGCGTCGCCGCCGCCCCGGCGCCCTGCTCGCGATCGCTCAAAAGCTCGACGCGATAGGCATCGATGACGATGTCCTGGCTCGCCGACAGGAACGCGACGACGACGGCGGCCAGCGCCACCACGAGCGGCCGCCGCGCCGGATCGGTCGCGCCCAGCGCCACGAGCGCGAGCGCGAGCGCCACCTCGATCGCGATCGCCCAGCCGCGCCTTCGCCCCAGCACGCGCGTCAGCACCGGCAACGCCATCCGGTCGATCGCCGGCGCCCACAGGAATTTGAGCGTGTAGGCGATGCCGACGCCGGCGAACAGGCCGATCGCCGTCAGCGAGACGCCGGCTTCCTTGAGCCAGATCGACAGCGTCGAACCGGTGAGCGCGAGCGGCAGGCCGCTCGCGAATCCCATGGCGAGGATGGCGAGCATGCGCCGGTCACGGTAAATCTGGAGCGAAGGCGGAATCCGCACGCGCTTCCGCGTCCTGTCGCGGCAGCGCCGCCCCGCGGCGGCTAAGGCTTGGCCTTGTCGGCGTCGCTGGCGAGCTGCATGCGGACGATGCGGTCGGGGTTGGTCACTTTGCCGTTGTCGCCGGGATCGCCCTTCTTGATGGCGTCGATGAACTGCATGCCCGCGGTGACCTGGCCCCAGATCGTGTATTTCCCGTTGAGGAAGGGCGCCGGCGCGAAGCAGATGAAGAATTGGCTGTCGGCGCTGTCCGGGTCCGACGCCCGCGCCATCGCCACCGTGCCGCGGACGAACGGCTCGCTGGAGAATTCGGCCTTGAGCTTCTGGCCCGACCCGCCGGTGCCGTCGCCCCTGGGATCGCCGGTCTGCGCCATGAATCCGGCGATGACGCGGTGGAACGGCAACCCGTCATAGAAGCCCTTCCGCACCAGCTCCTTGATGCGCGCCACCGTCTTGGGCGCAAGATCCGGGCGCATTTCGATGACGACGCGGCCCGCGGGCACGTCGAGATAGAGCGTGTTGGATAGATCGGCCGCGGTCACGGGACCTCCTGCGAGGAGAAAGAGGGCTGCCGCAAGGGCAACGATTCGGGCGCGCAACATCATGGGACATCCGCTTCAACAAACGAAGACGCGGGCGACCTTATCGCAGCGCGCGCGGAATGAGAAGCGCGACTCGCCCGCTCAGCCGGAAATCGCATCGCCTTTGGGCAGGTCGAACATGCCCTTCGGCAGCGCGCGGATATGGGCGATGGCCTCGTCCGCCTTGACCACGTCGGCGTATTTGGCGTGCATGTCGCAGAGATTGATGGCGTGGCTCGCCTGCGAGCGGTCGAAACAGCCTTCCTCGACGACCGTGGTGCGGTAGTTGTGGCTGAACGAATCGAGCACGGTGGCGCGCACGCAGCCGCTCGTGGTCGTGCCGCACACGATGACGCTGTCGCAGCCCAGGAGGGTCAGGTAGCTCAGCATGTTGGTCCCGTGGAAGCCGCTCGGCTTCTGCTTCGGCACCACGATGTCCTGCGGCGCGGGCGCGATCTGCGGCATGATTTCGTTGCCGTCCTGATTGGTGTGCATGACCGTGGGCGCCTCGGCTTCGCGATTGTTCTTCCACGCCCAGCTGCCGATATCCCAATTGTCGAGGCGACGGATGCCGGTGGTATAGATCACGGGCAGGCCGCGCTCGTGCGCCGCGGCGATGACGCGTTGCAGCACCGGCAGCGCGTCCCACGCGTCCTCGCCGCAGGAATTGCGCCAGCGCTTGACCGATTCGAGAATGGGCTCGCGCTTATCGCCGCAGAAATTGTAGTTGACGTCGATGATGAGCAGCGCCGGCCGCTTGCCCCAGCCCGCGCGCTGGCCGTAACCGGCCTGGCTGAACACCGCCTTGTCGCGCTCGGTGAGGAACTGGAACCAGATCGGTTCGGCCATGGCATGCTCCTGGGCGGAAGATGCACAAAGTAGCGCATGCCCGCGCCGGCACTGTCAAGGCTCGCTGGCCGCAGAACAGGCAGCGCGGCGGCACGCGCGCCTGGCTCATGGTTTCGCCGGCAGCAGCGCCGCTTGCGGTGCCGCGACGACAAGCGCCCGGTGCGGCGCGGCCGTGCGCGCGGGCCCGCTCCAGGCGAGCGTGGCGAAGCCGCGGCAGTTCGGGCACTGCGCCGACCATGGCGCGCTCTCGGCGCCGCAGGCTTCGCACAGCCAGGCCGGATCCTGCACTCCCCCGGACGCCGCGCGCGCGAGCCACGTGCGGGCGGCGGCGTGATCGTCGTGCTCGGCCTCTTCGAGCTCGGCCATGAGGCGGCAGATTCGGGGCGCCACGGTGGCGCCGGTGGCGCCGGCGGCGGTGAGATAGCGCCGCGCCTCGCCCCACAGCCGCGCCTCGAGCGCGGCCGCCGCGAGCGCGATCTGGCTTTCGAGGTGATCGGGCTGCGCCGCGGCCAGCCGCTCCATCCGCTTCAAACGCAGCAGCGGCGGTTCGTCGGCGTAGAGCGCGCGATAGGCCGTGGCGAGCGCCGGATGCGGTGCCGTGCGCCACGCCGCCTCGAGAGCGCGGCGGGCGCGCCGGCTTTGTCCGCGCAAATTCAGCATCTGCGCATAGCGCTCGGCGATCGGCGCGAATTCGGGCTCGAGCGCATGCGCCTTGGTCTCGAGCCGCATCGCCTCGCTCGCGCGTCCCTGCGCCTCGGCCTCGGCCGCGTGCTGATGCAGCAGCACGGCCTGGCGGTGGCGGCTCTCGGGCACCGGCAGCGCCTTGCGCCGCGACGCCTCGGCCAGCGTCGCCTCCGCCGCCGACCATTGCCCGGCGCGGGACTGCAGCTCGAGCAGGCTGCTCAGCACCCACGGCGTGCGCGGCCGCAACGACTTGGCGCGCTCGGCAAGGCGCAGCGCCGTTGCCTCGTCGCCCGTCTTCATCGCCTGCATCAGCAGGCCGCGCAGACCGAGGAACGCCGTCTCCGGCCGCTCCAGCATGGCGGTGAAATACCGTGCCGCGGCGGTCTCGTCGCCATTGAGCTGCGCCGCCTGCGCCGAGAGCAGGAGTGTGAGCGGCGGTTCCGCCAGCAGCGCGTCGGCCTTGCGCGCGAGCTTCTGCGCCTCTTCGGCATCGCCCGCGGCTACCGCCACCATGCCCTGCGTGAGGGCGCGATAGCCATTGCGCCGCCGCCGCTCGCGTCGTGCCCTGACCCAGCTGCGCGGGCCGCCGACGATCCAGCGCAGCAGGTCGTAGATCACCGCCGCGGCCACACCGACGCTCGCCACGGCCAGCGCCATGACCGCGACGCTGGTATCGACCTGCCAGCCCTGCCACTCGATAGCGACGCTGCCCGGCTGGTCGGCGACGAACACGGCAGCGGCGACCAGCAGCGCGATGACGACGATCGCCGGCAGCGCGCGCATCAATGACCCTCGGCCGCGACGCGCGCCGCAACCTGATGCAGCGTCTGGTCGAGCGCGCCATCCGCATCGAGCCGCCGCTGCGCCAGCGCCAGCCACGGCGCGGCGGCGGCTAGCGGCGCACCGGAAAGCGGCTTGAGCGCGGTCACCGCGGCGGCGAGATCGCCGTCGTCGAGCGCCTGCTTTGCCTGCGCCACCGCGGCGGTGGTCGCGTCGCTGCCGCTACCGTCGATGCGGCGCACGACCACGAGCGCGCGGATCCGCGCCAGGATGCGCTCGCCCCAACCGGTCCCCGTCGCCGGCGTTGCGGCGGAAGCGCGGAAGATGCCGGGCGCAGTCGCGGCGGCAAAGCGCTGCGCCAACAGCGCGGTGCTCGGAATTCCCGACAAGGCCGCTGGCGCGAGCGGCTTCAGCGCGGCGAGGACGGCGCTGTCGTCGTGCGCCAGCGCCGTCGCCGCCGCCAACGCGCCGTCATAGGGCCCCGATGCGACCATTGCGGCGCGCAACGCCACCAAAGCGGCCAGCAGCGTGCGATCGGAACTTGCCTGCGCCGATTGCGCCGCCGCGACCTGGCCGAGCCGCGCCGCCACGTCATCGAGCCGCGTGGCGAGCGCCGCCACGTCCTGTTGCAGCTTGGTAATGTCCTGCGGGTTCGCCGCCGGGGCCGCCGGCCGCTGTTCGAGCGCAGCGACACGATTGCCGAGCGCCGCCAGCGCGGCGGCGGTGTCGGCCGGATGCGCGTGCGCCGTGACGGCGAGTGCCTGCACCTCGGTCTCGAGTTGGGCCACGCGGGCCTCGGTGGTGCGCAGCGCCTGCACGACTGGCGCCGGCGGCGGCGCGGCGCCCCGGGTCCAGGGCAAAAGCGGCACCCAGTACGGCGCGCTCCCCACGACCGCCAGCACGACAAGCAGGACAATAACAACGGCAGCCACAGCCGTCGTGCGGCCGCGCTTACGCACGGGCGCGGGCCTCGCCGCGGGCGGCGGCGCGGCCGCGGCCGGCGGCTGGCCCGGGGCGTCGGTGGCGCCGCTGTCCTCGTTGCCCCCGTCTGTCATCGCGCTCCGTCCCGTCCCGTCCCGCCACCCGGCGCCGCCGGCCGTGCCGCAATCTCGCGCTCGACTGCGGCAAGGAGTGAAGCCGCGGTGGGCGCAGCCGCAATCCGGACTCCGCCCCATTCGACACCGTCAAGCGCCGCCGCCACTGCCGCGCTGAGCGCCATCGCGGTCATGGCACCGCAGGCGCCGCCCAGCCCGGCCGTCACGACAAGCCTAACAAAGCTCCGCGCGGTGCGGGGAGAGAAAAAGATCGCGACCGCGATCGCGCCGGCGGCCAGCAGCGTCGCCGCCTCACGGCTCAATTCCCGCGCCGGAACCGCGTCATAGAGCGCGGCGCGGCGGAGCGAGAATCCGGTGCCCGCAAGCGCAGCGGCAAGATCGCCGGCAGTCGCGCCGGCGGCGGCGTGAACGAGCGCGCCGGCGGCGGGATCGAGGCGCCGCCGCACCAGCGCCGCCAGATCGGCGACATTGCCGCCGGCGCTCGCGACGGCCGCGAAGCCGGCGCTGCGCGCCGCCGCGGCGGTGGCGTCGCCGACCGCGAAGGCGGCGAGGTCGCGGCGCGGCGCAGCGGCGGCAAAGGCGCGCACGCCGTTGGCGCTGGTGAACAGCACCGCCTGGGCGCCCTCGAGCAGCGGCGCGAGCATCCGTGCGCCATCGGCGGTGAAGCGGATTGCGAGCATCGGCTCGATCACCGGCTCGATGCCGCGCGCGCGGAGCCAGGCGGCCACTTCGTGGGCATCCTCGCGCGGCCTCGTGACCAGCGCCTTCACCCTGATACCGCCGGCGCGAAGAATCCGCTGCCGGCACGGGCGGCAAGCTCCGCGCCTGCGGCTTCGCCCATCTCGCGCGCCGTGGCGACCGCGCCCTGAAGCCGGGTCTGGTGCAGCGCGCCGCCGTCGGGCCGGATCACCATGGCGTCGAGCGTCAAGACCGCGCCGGCCAGCGTTGCCAGCGCCGCGATCGGCGTCCGGCACGAGCCGTCGAGCGTGGCGAGCAGCGCCCGCTCGGCCGTGGCGCAGGCGGCAGTCGCTGCATCGTCGAGCGCGGCGAGCAAATTGCGCGTGCGGGCGTCGTCGGCGCGCGCCTCGACCACGATGACGCCCTGCCCCGCCGCCGGCAGCATCGCTTCGGGCGCGAGCACGGACGTGATCGCGTCGAGACGGCCCAATCGCTGCAGTCCCGCGACCGCCAGCACCGTCGCCGCGAATTGCCCCGCTGCGAGCTTGGCGAGGCGCGTGCCGACATTGCCGCGCAGCGGCGCCACCACAAGGTCCGGCCGAACATGGAGGAGCTGCGCCTTGCGGCGGAGCGACGCGGTACCGATGACGGCGCCCACGGGCAGATCGGCAAGGCCGGCCGCGCCGCGCGCGATCCAGGCATCGCGCGGATCGGCGCGCGGCAGATGACACGCGATCGCGAGGCCCGGCGGCAGCAGGGTCGGCAGGTCCTTCAGCGAATGAACGGCGGCATCGATCGCGCCGGCGGCGAGCGCCTCGTCGATCTCCTTGGTGAAGAGCCCCTTGCCGCCGGCATCGCCGAGCGCGCCCTGCATCAGACGGTCGCCGCTGGTGCGGATCGGAACGACGGCGACGGCGCCGGGGGCGGCGAGATCAAGATGGGAAGCGGCGAGCCGCGCCTTCACCTCCGCCGCCTGCGCCAGCGCCAGCGGGCTGCCGCGCGTGCCGAGACGCAGGACCGACGCCATGGCCGGTTTCTAGGCTTTCGCTGCGGCCAAGGGAAGAGGCGGCCCCGGGCGAAGGACGCCGGGCAGCCGATGAATTTGAATTGCAACCGACAGTCGAGACTTCCGTCTCACATCTGCCTTTGCCGGCGATCGGCGTTCATATCCCTGATTTGCTTAAAGTCCGGGTAAAGCTCGGCTTAGCCTGAACTTCGCCGGCTCAGGCGGCGAAGCACGCCAAGTATTTCCGCACATTGTCGATGCGCGAGATCTTGCCGCTGGTGCTCTTGACGAGCCACCGCTCCTCGACGATGTGCACGCGCCGCGGTTTGACCAGGAACGCTGCCGCGACCAGCTCAGAGATCGCGGTGGAGATGCGCGGCGCGTCCGCGGCCTCGGCGTCGCCGCGCTCGGCGACGATGATCAGGTCTTCCGTACCGGACTGGTCGTTCATGAGTCCGAACGCTACCACGCGGCCCGGTTTAACGCCGGCGACATTACCCACCAGCGCCTCGATGTCGCTCGCGTAGAGGTTCTTGCCGTTGACGACGATCATGTCTTTGATGCGACCGAACACGTAGATCGAGCCGTCGCGCGCAATGCCGAGATCGCCGGTCATGTAGATGCCGTCGGCGGTGATCGACGAGGCCTCGCGCGAGAGACCGAGATAACAGTCAAACAGGAATGGCCCGCTCACGCCGATCTCGCCATAGGTCCCCTCGGGTGCCGGCGCGCCATCGACATAGATCCCGACCGCGACGGATGGAATTGCCGGCCCCGAGTTGAGAATTCCTTTACCGTCGCCGTCATTGCCGCCGAGCCGGCTGCCGATCGCGAGGGTCGTCGGCACGCGCAGCGTACCGCACGAACCCGGCAATGCCTGGCTCACCGCGAACACAGTCTCCGCCATGGCATAGCATCCGACTGCCGATGCCCGGCGCACGCCCCAGCCGGCGAACGTGGTCTCGAACGCCTCGGCATCGCCGCTACGGCAAGTTTCGGAGCACGATATCCAAGCGGCGACGTGAGAGAGATCGCGCGGCTTTAGATGCGGACGGAGCCGCACGTAATGGCGGAAGGCGAAGTTCGGCATCCAACACAAGCTGGCGCCGGTCTCCGCCAGCATGTCGAGGAAGATCTGCGGTCGGGCCACCCACTCGAAAGGATCCATGAAGTTGATTGGCGCGCCATCGATCAGCGGCAGCATCAGCGTTGCGATCAGCCCCATGTCATGGTAGAGCGGCAGCCAGGACGCGACCGAGGGCACTGGGTCGATCCGCGCCCGGATGGTTTGCACCCAATAGGCCTCGTACTGCGCAAGAAGCTGCTTGGCGCCTATCCCGACGGCTTTCTTGACCCCGGTGGTGCCCGAACTGTGCTGCACGAAGAGCGGCGCCACCGCGGTATCGCGGATCCGCGCGTCAAACGCTGCCCGAACCGCGCCCCACGCGGCGTCCGTTTCGTCAGACCGGGAATGCGGCGGCACGATCTGCACCGCGGTGCCGCTGGCAAGGGCGATGCCCGCGGCCTGATCGAAGCCCGCTTCGTCAAACAGCACGAGTTGACCCGGCGCCATGCGCGCGATCGCCTTCGTCTGTTGTTCGAAATAATGTGCCGAATCCTGGATCGGGTTCGACGGCGGAAAAAATGCGGTGAGGCGGCCGGCGCAGATGCAGGCGACGAAGAACGCGATCGCGTCGATCGACGTCTGCGCCATGACGAGAGTGAGCCGTCCGTCGTCTGACCAAAGGGCGATCTCGGCCTTGTACCGGCCGACGAGCGACCAAAACGCGGCGAACGTGAAAGAACGCCGCGCCTCGCCACGCCAGATTTCGATGCATTTGTCGCCGGCGCGGTCCGGCCCGCCTGCAGCGGCAATCCCATAGCGCGCCGCGCCGCCCGCAACGCTCACCCCGGGAAACCCTCGATGTAGCGGCGAATGTACTCGTCGTGCCCTAAGAGTTCCCACGGCGTGCGGTAGGCACGGTCGGGCGCGTGCCATTCGAGCCGCAAAATCTCGGACACGATCGGGTGTATCGGCAACTCGAAATGCGAGAGCGGTTCCCAGTGGTCGGCGCAATAAGCCAAGTCGCGCGCAATCGCCGAATCCGGGTCCGGGTCCCACAGGTCCGACGCAATTAGCAGCCGCTTCATCATCTCGCTGAGCAGCCATCCGCTGGGATGGTTCCACGTGTAAAAGGCCTGGACCTTCTGGTAATTGGTGCGGATGTAGTCAGCGATCTTCACGTCGCAGTGCGCCTCCCGCTGCGTCCAACGCGTGAATTCGATCTCTTCGAGGCGTACCAGCGACATTCGCGCGAGCCGAGAGCGCGTGCGCTCGGTATAGGACCGCAATGCCTCGTCCCCTTTGAGCCCGTCGCGACTCACCTGCAATGCGATCACGTCGCCGTAGGCGCAGCGCCCGAACGGATAGTCGGGCGGCTCAGGCACGTTCCTGGGATCGGTTCCCGCGAACGGCCACGGGAGAGTGAAGTCCAGGGACGGAAATGTGATTTTCCGGCAGGCTGGCGGCAGCCGGTCGGAATAGGGGAACTCCTGCCACTCAGCGTATTGTTCCCAGAGAAAATCCGCGTTGGCCAGCACGTCGTCCGCCAGATGAGGCTCCCAGCTCAGAACATGATGGAATCGCGCCCGGGCGCAGGTCGATGCCATGTAGTTGAGGTGGCCCGCCATCGCATCGGTCTGGCAATTGCCGAACAAGATGACGGTGGCGACGCGCGGCCGCGGCTCGAGGCAACGCGAAACCACTTCTTCCAGTGCGCCGATGGTGCGGCATTTCAGCACGTTCTCTGCGGGCAGCTCGACATGGAAATGGTCCTCGAGCGCCAACAGGAGATGGACGTGGGTGACGGAATCCCATCCCGCCACGTCATGCGCTGTGGTTTCCGCACGGATCGAATCGGCGCTGACGGAAAAGGTCTGGGCAACAATCTGGGCGATCTGCTCAATCGTGGTCAAATTCATGCCTTTCTTCCAGGCCCACGGTTGGATCAAACGCGAAGTGTCTTGATATTACAAGTGATATCCAGAGATAATCAACCGGTGGCTTCGACTCTCCTATTGAATTTGGCTTCATATCATGCGGAATCAGAATGGGTGGTTAACTCTACTCTCCGCCGCGGCGGAGCTCGGTTAATTAATACTTGCCTTATTTCTATGACAACCCTTCCCAATAGCCCGCGCGGTCACCAACGGCCCATCGCATCGCGGGGTCACGGCACAGTGGTTCGGCGTCGGTTAAATCCTTGCCGCGCGGCGAGCAGCATGAACACCGAGTGACGCAGTAATCCGACGAATGCATGCCGCCCGAGGAACGCGGTCAAGCCGAGTGCATCATTCAAATCGGCGTACGCGAGTAGTCCGGCATCGGACGCAATCATGGCGCCGCGGAATTGCGGCCTCGGGCGCAGGTCGAAATCGAGACTCAGCGTCACGCCCGATGTTTCACCCGTCGGGTCCGCCATCATCTCCCCGCTCAAATTCGAAAAAGATACTCAAGATCATATCAAAAGCGGTCCATCGATGTGGCTAGAAAGAACGCGACTGGGCCATGCGGGCGCAAGCAGTTCCCGCGCCTCGATCATGGTCGCGATGTCCCTGACCGATCGAACCCGGTCCGATGACAGTGGAGATTGGATGGGAAGAGGCCGCGCTCGACATCGGGGCGTCGGGCAAGCACACTTGCCGGCGTAAACGCGGGCGGTGCGGTCGAGCGCGGCCCGGCGCCGCGGGTGCGGCTGGAATGGTGCCGGAGGGATTATGAAAGTCGGACTCTTCGATCATGTCGAGCGCTCGGACCGGCCGCTCGCGGCGACGTATGACGAGCGGCTCAACTTCGTCGCCGCTGCGGATGCGGCCGGGTTCTATTGCTATCACGTGGCCGAACATCACTGCACGCCGCTCAACATGGTGCCGGTGCCCGGCGTCTATCTCGGCGCCGTCGCCCGCCTCACCAAGCGCATCCATCTCGGGCCGCTGGTTTATCTCCTGCCGCTGATGTCGCCGCTCCGGGTGGTCGAGGAGATCTGCATGCTCGACCATCTGAGCCACGGCCGGCTCGAGGTCGGCGTCGGCCGCGGCGTGTCGCCGTTCGAGCTGGGCTATCTCAAGGTCGATCACGGCGAATCCCGCGACATCTTCATCGACGCCTTTGCTTGCATCGAGGCCGGCCTCGCCCATGACCGGCTCGACTATCAGGGCAAGTATTACAGCTATGCCGAGGCGCCGATGGCGTTGCGGCCGCTGCAGCAGCCGCATCCGCCGTTCTGGTACGGCTCGTCGAACACGGTGGGCGCGACCTGGGCCGGCGAGCACGGCATGCATTTCGTCGCCAACGGCCCGACGGCCTTCGCCAAGGGCAATATCGACGCGTTTCGCGCAGCGCTCGCGCGGCGCGGCGGTCCGGCGATCGCCAAAGCCGAATTCTCCGGCGGCACCGCGATCGGCATCCTGCGCCACATCGTCGTCGCCGACACGGACGAGGCGGCGCGGCGCATCGCCAAACCGGCCTTCGACTATCATCTCGCCAGCCTCAACTGGCTGCGCAATCTGCACGGCTCTACCGAGTTCACCGGCCGGCTCAACGTGCAGCGCGGCCAGACGTTCGAGGAATGCCTGGAGAACGGCATGGCGATCGCCGGGTCGCCCGCGACCGTCACCGCCGCGATCGAGCGCCAGGCCGCGACGCTCGGCATCAATTATCTCCTCACCTATCTCATCTTCGGCACGATGGCGTTCGCCGATGCCGAGCGCTCGCTCCAGCTTTTCACGGCGGACGTCATGCCGAAGCTTGCCACGCTGTGACGCGCCATGCTGGTGCTGGGCATCGAGACCAGTTGCGATGAGACCGCGGCGGCGGTGGTGAGCGATGCCGCGCCGCGCATCCGCGCGAATCTGGTTCTGTCGCAGGTGGCCGCACACCGCCCCTATGGCGGCGTCGTTCCCGAGATCGCCGCCCGCGCCCATCTCGATCATCTCGACGGGCTGATCGCCCGGGCGCTGCAGGAGGCCGCGGTTGATTTCGCCGATCTCGATGCGGTGGCGGCGACGGGCGGGCCCGGCCTCATCGGCGGCGTCATGATCGGGGTGACGGAGGCCAAGGCCATCGCGCTGGCGCGCGGCCTCGACTTCATCGCCGTGAACCACCTCGAGGGACATGCGCTGAGCGTGCGGCTGGTCAGCGCGGTCGCTTTCCCGTTCCTGCTCCTGCTCGTGTCCGGGGGGCATTGCCAATTGCTGCTGGTCGAGGGCGTCGGGCGCTATCGCCGGCTCGGCACCACGATCGACGACGCCGCGGGCGAGGCCTTCGACAAGGGCGCGAAGCTCCTGGGCCTCGGCTATCCCGGCGGGCCGGCGATCGAGCGCGCGGCGGCCGCGGGCGACGCGGCGCGGCTGAAGCTGCCGCGCCCGATGTACGGCCGGCCGGGCTGCGATTTCTCGTTCTCGGGACTCAAGTCGGCGCTCGCCCGCCAGGTCGCAACGACGGACGTCGCCCCGGCCGATGGCGCGGCGGCGCTCCAGGCGGCGATCATCGACTGCCTGCTCGACCGTACCGCTCATGCCATTGCGCGCACCCGCACCGGCGCGGCGCGGCCGCTCACGCTCGTCGCCGCCGGCGGCGTCGCCGCCAACCGGGCGCTGCGCTGCGGCCTCGAGGCCCTTGCCGCCGACGCCGGGATGGCCTTCGCCGCCCCGCCGCCCGCGCTCTGCACCGACAATGGCGCGATGATCGCCTGGGCGGGAATCGAACGGTTGCAGCGCGGCCTCACCGATACGCTCGATTTCGCGCCGCGGCCGCGCTGGCCGCTCGATCCCGCGGCGCCGGCGGCGATCGGTGCCGGCGTCAAGGCGTGAAACGTGGGCGGCTTCGATCGCATTTTCATCGTCGGCGCCGGCGCCTGGGGCACGGCGCTCGCCCAGACCCTTGTCCGGGGCGGCCGCGAGATCGTGATCTGGGCCCACCGGGCCGAGACCGCCGCCGCCATCAACCGCGATCACGCCAACCCGATGTTCCTGCCGGGGATTGCACTCGACGCCGGCATTCGCGCGACCGCGGCGCTGGCAGAGGCGGAAACCGCCGATCTGGTGCTGTTCGCGCCCCCGGCGCAGCATCTGCGTGAGCTTGCGGCGGCACTGGCGCCATCGCCGGCGTCGCGCCTGCCGGCGGTCATCTGCTCCAAGGGCATCGAGATCGCCAGCGGCGCGCTCCTCAGCGAGATCGTGGCCGAGACGCTGCCGGCGGCGCCGCTGGCGGTGCTGTCCGGCCCGACCTTCGCCGGCGAGGTCGCGCGCGGACTGCCGACCGCGGTCACCCTCGCCTGCCGCGATGCGGCGCTTGGCCGGCGTCTGGTCGCGGCGCTCGGCAGCCGCACCTTCCGGCCCTATCTCGCCGACGATCCGGTCGGCGCCGAGATCGGGGGTGCGGTCAAGAACGTGCTGGCGATCGCCTGCGGCATCGTCCTCGGCCGCGGCCTCGGCGAGAATGCGCGTGCGGCCCTCATCACCCGCGGCCTGGCCGAGATGGTGCGTCTCGCGCTGGCGAAGGGCGGCACGGCGGCGACGCTGATGGGGCTGTCCGGGCTCGGCGATCTCACCCTCACCTGCACCAGCGCGCAGTCGCGCAATTTCAGCCTCGGCCTTGCCCTTGGCGAGGGGCGCGCGCTCGACGCCGTGCTCGCCGGCCGGCATTCGGTGGCCGAAGGGCTCACCTCGGCGCCGGCCGCGGTCGAGTTGGCGCGCCGGCTCGGGATCGACATGCCGATCGCGGCGGCGGTCGATGCGATCCTCCATCGCGGCGCGGCGATCGATGCCGTCATCGCCGCGCTGCTCGCCCGCCCGTTTCGGAGCGAAAGCGCGGTCCCGCCCTGACGCCGGGCGCGGCGCGGCAGCGAGTCCCCGGGATCGCTTGCCGGCGGCCGGATCGCGGGCGGCGCCAACCGCGTCCGCGGCTTCGCAAGTCGGACGTTTTCGGCGGCTGATCCCCCAGTCATAGCGGTGTCACGAAAGCCGCCTACAAGGGCTGGTGACAAACCGAGGGTTTGCCGGTATCGTCCGGGGGTCGATTGTTGGGATTGCCGCCTTGTCGCTCGCCGACGCGCTCGCCCCGAAATCAAGAGCGATCCCCGGTCGCCGGCTTCCGAACGCCTCCCGCACCGCGGCGAGGCGTTTTTGCTTTGCGCCGCTTGCTGCCGAAGGAAACCTTGATGGCCAAACGCCCGAGTCGCGCTGACCAAGCCCGCCAGACCGAGTTGACAATACAGCCGCTGTTCGGCGGCACCTGGCGGCCGCCGAGCGACGACGCGGAGCCTGAGCGCGAGCAGAGCTATGTCCGCAAGGTCCGCCCGCAGGGCCCGAACCAGCGCGCCCTTCTGACGGCGATCGAGCGCCATCACCTGACGATGGCGCTCGGCCCGGCCGGCACCGGCAAGACCTATCTCGCGATCAGCGCCGCCATCGAGGCGTTCGAGGCCGGACGTGCCGGACGGATCGTCCTGACGCGCCCGGCGGTCGAGGCGGGCGAGCGGCTGGGATTCCTTCCCGGCGATCTTCAGGACAAGCTCGCCCCCTATCTGCGGCCGCTTTATGACGCGCTCGCCGAGCGCATCGGCGGCAAGCGTCTCAAGCAGTTCATGGCCGACGGCGCGATCGAGATAGCCCCGGTCGCCTATATGCGCGGCCGCACGCTCAATAATGCCTTCGTGGTCATCGACGAGGCGCAGAACTGCACCTATGGCCAGATCAAGATGCTGCTGACGCGGCTCGGTTGGCATTCGAGCATGGTGGTGACCGGGGACCCGGACCAAAGCGATCTCCTGGACGGGCTCTCGGGCCTGGCCGAGGTCGCGCGCCGGCTCGAATCCGTGCCCGGCGTCGCGGTGGTGCGCTTCACCGAGCGCGACATCGTGCGTCACCCGCTGGTGGGCGAGATGCTGACCGTGCTGTAAACTGCGGCCCATGAAGCGGGCCGTCGCCCTCCGCCACGTCGCTTTCGAGGATCTCGACGCCTTCGCCGGCGTGCTGCAGCACCGCGGCTATGACACTGCCTATGGCGAGGCGCCGACCGGCGATCTCGCCGCCCCCGCGCTGCTCGCCGCCGATCTTCTCGTCGTGCTCGGCGGTCCGATCGGCGTCAACGAGACCGCTGACTACCCCTTTCTCGTCGCCGAGATCGCGCTGATCGAGCGCCGGCTCGCGCGCGGCCTGCCGGTGCTCGGCATCTGTCTCGGTGCGCAGCTCATGGCGCGGGCGCTCGGCGCGCGCGTCTATCCCGCGGGCTTCAAGGAAATCGGCTGGGCGCCGATCTCCCTCAGCCCGGCCGGCGAAGCCTCGCCGCTGGCGCCGTTCGGCGCGGGCGCGGCGGTGTTGCATTGGCACGGCGACACGTTCGATCTGCCCGCGGGTGCCGCCCATCTCGCATCGTCGCCGCGCACGCCGAACCAGGCCTTCGCCTGGGAGCGCCACGGCCTCGCGCTGCAATTCCACGTCGAAACCACGCCGCGCGGGCTCGAGCGCTGGTATGTCGGCCATACGCTCGAGATCGCGACCACGCCGGGGATGAGCGTCGCGGCGCTGCGCGCGGATACGATGCGTCATGCAAAGGCAGCGGAAGCGGCGGGTGCCGCGGCGCTCGAAGCTTGGCTCGATGGGCTGTGAGCCGGCCGCCGCGCCGCGCGATCGGGGAGGCTGACATGACCGAGCTGCGTTATCTCTCGGGCTTCGGCAACGAGTTCGCGACCGAGGCGGTGCCGGGCGCGCTGCCCAAGGGGCAGAATTCGCCGCAGAAGCCACCGCTCGGCCTCTATGTCGAGGGCGTGAGCGGCACGTCCTTCACCGCGCCGCGGCACGAGAACCGCCGCACCTGGCTCTATCGCATCCGGCCGAGCGCGATGCATCGCCCCTTCCGGCGCAGCGATCAGGGATTGTTGCGCAGCACGCCCTTCGACGAGGCCGTGCCGCCGCCCAACCGGCTGCGCTGGGACCCGCTGCCGCCGGCCGAACGGCCCGGCGATTTCCTCGACGGGCTCGTCACCATGGCCGGCAACGGCGATGTGAGCGCGCGCACCGGGGTCGGCATCCATCTCTATCGCGCCGACCGGGCGATGCGCGACCGCGTCTTCGCCGATGCCGACGGCGAGTTGCTGATCGTGCCGCAAGAGGGGCGGCTCGCGCTCCGCACCGAGCTCGGCATGCTGGCGGCGGCGCCGGGCGAGATCGCGGTCGTGCCGCGCGGCATCCGCTTTCAGGTGGCGCTGCCGGACGGCAGCGCGCGCGGTTATGTGTGCGAGAATTACGGGCCGCCGCTGCGCCTGCCCGAGCTCGGTCCGATCGGCGCCAACGGCCTCGCCAATGCGCGCGACTTCCTCGCCCCCGTCGCCGCTTTCGAGGACCGCGACGGGGCGGTCGAGACGGTGCAGAAATTCGAGGGTCATCTGTGGGCGACGACGCTCGACCATTCGCCCTTCGATGTCGTCGCCTGGCACGGCAGCTACGTGCCCTACAAATACGACCTCGCCAATTTCATGGCGATCAACACGGTGAGCTTCGACCACGCCGATCCCTCGATCTTCACCGTGCTGACCTCGCCCTCGGGGCTGCCCGGCATCGCCAATGTCGATTTCGTCATCTTTCCGCCGCGCTGGCTCGTCGCCGAGCACACTTTCCGTCCGCCCTGGTTCCACCGCAACGTGATGAGCGAATATCTGGGCCTCATCCGCGGCGTCTATGACGCCAAGGCCGCGGGCTTCGCGCCCGGCGGCGCCAGCCTGCATAATTGCCTTGCCGCGCATGGCCCCGACCGCGAAACCTTCGAGCAAGCCTCGCAGGCCACCCTCGCGCCGCATTATCTCGCCGACACCCTCGCGTTCATGTTCGAGACGCGCATGGTGTGCCGCCCGACCCGCTTCGCGCTCGAGACCCCGGCGCTGCAGCGCGATTACGACGCGTGCTGGAGCGGCTTCCCCAAGCTGTTCACGGGTGTCAAGGCGTAAGCTTGCGATCGTCATCGCGAGGAGCGCAGCGACGAAGCAATCTGCTTGTGGCTCGAGCTTGCTTTGCATGCGCTCGCAATGACGCAGCCCGGCCGCCTCCTACCCCCACACCTCGCGCGCGGTCTCGACGACGAGGCGGAGCTTCGCGCGCTGCTCCTCCGCGGTGAGCAGGTTGCCTTCCAGCGTCGAGGAGAAGCCGCATTGCGGCGAGAGGCAAAGCTGCTCGAGCGGCACGTAGCGCGCCGCCTCGTCGATGCGGCGCTTCAAATCGTCCTTCTTCTCGAGCGCGCCCTTCTTGGTGGTGACGAGGCCGAGCACGACCATCTTGCCCTTGGGCACGAAGCGCAGCGGCTCGAACCCGCCCGAGCGCGCATCGTCGTATTCGAGAAAGAAGCCGTCGACCGCGAGCGTGCTGAAGAGCGGCTCGGCGATGAAATCATAGGCGCCCGAGGCGTGCCAGGCCGAGCGGAAATTGCCGCGGCAGGTATGGGTGACGATGGTCATGCCCGGCGGCTTGTTCCGGACCGCGTCGTTGAAGAGCTTGATATAGGTGAGGTGCATGTGCTCGCCGTCGCTGCCGCCCTGGGTCACGGACTGACGCACGCTCGGATCGCACAGGCTGGCCCAGCTCGTGTCGTCGATCTGAAGATAGGTGCAGCCGATCTTCGCAAGCGCCGCGACCTCGTCGGCATAGACCCGCGCGAGATCGCCCCACATCGCGTCGAGGTCGGCATAGAAAGCGCGGTTGAGCATGCTGCCGCCGCGGCGATGCATGACCGTGGGCGAGGGTATGGTGAGCTTGGGCGTCGCCTTGGCCGTCGCCTTGAGGAAGGCGAAATCCTCGCCGAAGATGGTCTTGTCGAGCTTGAGCTTGCCGATGACGCGCACGCCCGCGCCGGCAAATGAGGTGTCGCTCTCCGCGGTGTGGAATGGCACCGACACCATTTCCTCGGATTTGGCGAGCCCGCCGATCTGATAATAGAAGTCGAGATGCCACGTGCGGCGCCGCATCTCGCCGTCCGTCACCGCCTGGAGCCCCAGCTCTTCCTGCATGCGCACGGCGTCGCGGATCGCCTGGTCCTCGACGACGCGCAATTGCGCCGCGGTGATGCGTCCGGCGGCGGCATCGGCGCGCGCCTTCACGACCTCGGGCGGGCGCAGCAGGCTGCCGACATGCTCGGCACGGAACGGCGGCACGGTGCGACGGGTCATGGTTTTCCTCCGCGGGCGGGTTTTGCCCGTTATCACGGCACAAACGATCGGCGAGGGCAACCCCGGCTTGGCTTCACTCGCCGCCGCCGTCATGGGCGGCAAGAAAGCGCGTCACGTCGCCCAGCACCGGCGTCACCAGGTCGAGCGGCCGGCCGAGCGCGCCGATCAGGGTAATGTGGCCGAGCAGCGCGTAATATTTCGTCTCGACCTTGCCGCCATCGGCGCGGATGCGCGAAGCGAGCCGCGTGGTATTGCCCGGATCCACGACCTGGTCGAGCCGCCCCGCCGCGAGCAGGACCGGCGGCGCGGTGCCGTCGGCATAGGCGATCGGTTGCGTCGCGGCGAGGTCGGGCGCGGTCGCGAAGATGCGCTTCAGCGTCGCGTCTTCGAGCGGCAGGAAGTCATAGGGGCCGGCCAGCCCGACCGCGCTGCGAAGACGCGCCCGCGCCGCGCCTAGCCATTCGGGGTCGAGCGCGAGCATCAGCGCGATATAGGCGCCGGCCGAATGACCCATCAGGCTGACGCGGCCGGGATCGCCACCATAGGAAGCGATGTGGTCGAGCGTCCATCGCGTCGCCGCGGCGCCGTCCTCGACGAACGCCGGATAGCGCACCTCGGGATAGAGGCGATAATCGGGCAGGACGACGACGAAGCCGCACGCGGCCAGCGCGGCGCCGACGAACACGTACTCGGCCTTCGCGCCGGAATCCCAATTGCCGCCATAGAAGAACACCACCACCGGCTTCGGCCCCGCCGGCGCCAGCGGCAGATAGAGATCGAGCTTCTGGCGCGGCGCCGCGCCATAGGGCACATTCGCGACCATGCGGTAATCGTCGCGCGGGGCCAGCGCGTTGACGAGATCCGCGGGCGCGCAGCCGCCGACGAGCATGGCGGGCATCAGGACAACAAGATTGATGAGCCGCCGCATCATCGCGGCGTTGCCGCCGCGCGGGCGATGGCGCTAGGTTTGCAACGATGCTCATCCCGCGCGCCGGGCCGGTCGCCGCTTTCGCTCTGAGCGCCGTCGTTTTCGCGGCCGGTCCGGCCGCGGCCGCGGGGGCGCCCGATCCGCTGCCGCTTTACGGGCACGAGATGGTGTTCTCGGTGTGGCGCAAGGGCGACGAGATCGGGCAGCACCGCGTCCTCTTCGCCAACGCGGACGGCGCGCTCGTCGTGCGTTCGATCCTCGATCTCGCGGTCAAGATCCTGGGCATCACCGTCTATCGCTACGACTATCGCTCCGAGGAAACCTGGCGCGGCGGGAAACTCGTCGGCCTCGCCTCCACCGTCGACGACAACGGTACATCGACCAAAATCAACGCCGCGGAGGCGCACGGCGAGCTCGACGTCACCCGCCCCGCTGGCAACGTGCAGATTGCCGGTGCGATCCTGCCGTCGACCCATTGGGACGCCCAGATCATTCACGCCGACCGCGTTCTCAACACGCTCGACGGCAAGCTCGATCACATCGCCCTCGTGCCCCAGGGCGTCGAGTCCGTGATGACCGGCGACGGGCAGCGCCAAGCGATGCATTATCTCTGGACCGGCGACATCAAGGCGGAGTCGTGGTACGACGCCGCGGGACATTGGCTCAAGCTCCGCTTTCCTGGCAAGGACGGAACGCCCATCGAATACGTCTGTATGCGTTGCGCCGCCGCGGCGCCGTGATCATGGCGCGCCGCGTGTGGATCACCGGCGCGAGCAGCGGCATCGGCCGCGCGCTGGCGCTCTTGCTTGCGCGCAACGGCGATGACGTTGCCGCGAGCGCGCGCCGTGCCGACGAGCTGGCGCTGCTCGTGGCGGAAGCCGGCGCGTCGCCGGGTCGCATCGTCGCCTTCCCGGTCGATGTCGCCGACGCGGCGGCGATGGCGCGCACCTGCGCTGCGATCGAGGCGGCGCTCGGCCCGCTCGATCTCGCCGTCTTCAACGCCGGCACCCACGAGCCGGTGAGCGTCGAGTCGTTCACGCCGGCGCCGTTCCGCCGCCTCATGGCGATCAATTACATGGGCGTGGTCAACGGCATCGCCGCGGTGCTGCCGGGCTTTATCGCGCGGCGCGGCGGCCATGTCGCCGTGGTGTCCTCGGTCGCGGGATATCGCGGTCTGCCGCAGGCCGCGGCCTATGGACCGACCAAGGCGGCGCTCATCAATCTGTGTGAAGCGTTGAAGCTCGATCTCGATCGCCACGGTGTGCGGATCAGCGTCGTCAATCCCGGCTTCGTCAAGACGCCGCTGACCGACCGCAATCCATTTCCGATGCCGTTCCTCATGCCGGTGGAGGATGCGGCGCGCCGCCTGCTCGCCGGGCTCGACCGGGGCGGATTCGAGATCACCTTTCCGCGCCGCTTCACCTGGCTGGTGAAGCTCGCGCGCATCCTGCCCTATGCGCTTTATTTCCGGCTCATCCGGCGGGCGACCGGGCGATAGGAACGCGACGTTCCAGCCGGTAGAGCCCGACATCCAATGTCCCGGTGCGGAACCCGGCCTCGCAATAGGCGAGATAATATTCCCACATGCGCTTGAAGCGGTGATCGAAGCCCATTGCGGCGATGCGCGGCCACGCGGCCTGGAAGCGACGCTGCCACAGCGCCAGCGTTCGGGCATAGGACGCGCCAAAACGCGGACCCTCGTCCAGCGTCAATCCGGCAGCCGCCGCCGCGCGCCGCAGCGCCGGCAGCGACGGCAGCATGCCGCCCGGGAAGATGTAGTGCTGGATGAAGTCGGGGCAGCGGCGATAGCTCGCGAACCGCGCGTCCGCGATCGTGATCGCCTGCAGCACGGCGATTCCGCCGCGGCGCCAAAAGGCTGCGCAGGCGGTCGAAATAGATCGGCCAATGTCTTCTCGCCCACCGCCTCGATCATCTCGATCGAGGCGATGCGGTCGAAACGGCCGGTTGCGTCGCGGTAATCCTCGAGGCGGATCGATACGCGCCCGGCCAGGCCCCGCGGCCGAGCCGCTCGGCGGCGTAGTCGCGCTGGCGGCGCGACAAGGTGAGGCCGGTGACGCGGCAGCCATAGGCGCCGGCGGCCAGCTCGGCGAAGCCGCCCCAGCCGCAGCCGATCTCGAGCAGGTTCTGCCCGGGCGCCAGTTCGAGCAAGTCCGGCCGACGCGGCGGTATTTGCGGTGCTGCGCGGTCTCGAGATCCTCGCCCTCGGCGGCGAACAGCGCGGCGGAATAGGTCATGCCGGGATCGAGCCAGGCGGCATAGAACGTCATTGCCGAGATCGTAGTGGTAGGCGATGTTGCGGCGGCTGCCGCGGCGCGAGTTGGCCGGAGCGCGTGGCGCACGCGCGAGACGAGGCGCAGCGCAAGACTGCCGTCGTCGTCGATGCCGAGCGCGTGCTCGTTGGCGATCGCGAGCGCGATGAGCGCGACGAGGTCGGGGCAATCCCACTGGCCGATCCATATAGGCTTCGGCGAACCCGATGGTGCCGCCGAGGATCAGCCGGCGCGCGACGCTTGCATCGTGGATCGCGACGCTGACCGCGGGACTCAGGCGCCGGCGCCGCCGAAGGCGAGCACCGGTCCCGCCCGGCGTCAGCAGCGTCAGCCGTCCGTGGTCGATGCGCGCGAGGCGTTTCAGCAGCGCGCGGCTCCATAGATCGCCGAGGCCCGAGGCGGCGGCCGCGGCAGAGCGGGCGGTCACAAGGTTCGCTGGATTCCGGTCGGACATGGCGGGATTTCCGGGCGCCTACGATTCGACGGCCTCGCAGATCGTCACGGGCGCGCGGGGCGGCGGCGGGCGCGGCAGCGAGCCGCATGCCCTTGCGCCACAATTTCAGCGCCTCCCAATGAATGCCGGCGATGACCTTGAGCGTCATCAGCGGATAGCGCAGGAAGGCGCGCGATGAGCGCTCGGTCGCTCAAGCGCGGCGCGCCGTCCTTCGAGGCTCGCATGCAGGATCGGCCCGTCGCGGTCGCTCTGCGCGGATCGTGACGGCGAGCCGCTCGCCGGGAGCGGCGAGCCGGAACGCGTAGCGGCACTCCATCGCCATGAAGGGCGAGACGTAGAATTCCTTGGCGCAGCTTTGCCGCACGATGTCGCTCGTGCCGGGGCGCGCACCGGGATGAGATAGCCGTGCTGCTCGCCGAAAGTGTTGCGCACCTCGTAGAGGATCGCGCGCAGGCTGCCGTCGCGGTGATGGCAGAAATAAATGCTGAGCGGATTGAACACATAGCCCGAGCATGCGCGGGAAGCATGAGCAGGCGGATGGCGCCGCCGTCGAGCGCGATGCCGGCGCGGGCGAGCTGCCGCCTCGACGATAGGGCCGCAGCGCGCCGTCTCCGGCGGTCGCCGTGGTCGCGGTCGTGGAAGCTGAAGAGATTGAAGCGGTTGTGCGAGAAAAGTCGCAGCCGCCGCGCCAGCGCGGGCAGTTCGTCGAGATCGAGCAGCAGCGAGAACACGCGATAGCCGAGCGCGTGCCGCGCGCGGCCGCAGGCGGCGATGCACCACGCGTGCCGAAATAGAGCGCCGAGCCGGTCATGCGGCGGCCTCGGCCGGGCGCCCGGCGGCGCAGCGCGATGCGGCCGGATTCGTCGGCGACCGTACCACGGCCGGCGCACGCCGCCCAGCGCCTCGGCGACGGCGAGCCCCGACTGCAGCGCGTCCTCGTGGAAGCCGGCGCCGAAATAGGCGCCGCAAAACCAGGTCCGGCGCACGCCTTGCAAGCTCCACAGCCGCGCCTGCGCCGCGACCGCCGCCGGCATCGAAGCCGGGATGCTCGTAGGTGAAGCGGGCGATCACGCCGTCGCGGGCGCGGCGCGCGGACGGGATTGAGGGTGACGAAGAAATCGCGCCGCGTCGCGAGGCCCTGCAGCCGGTTCATCCAATAGGTGACGCACAGCGCGGCGCGCCGCTCGCGCGGCGGCCGATATAGTTCCAGCTCGCCCAGGCGCGCCGCCGCCGCGGCATCAGCGTCGCATCGGTATGCAGCACGGCGAGGTTGCGCGCATAGCGGAACGCGGCCGAGCAGTCGCCGCTCCTCGGCGCTGGCATCGGCAATGAGCGCCAGCGCCTCGTCGGCATGCGCCGCGAGCACGACATGGTCGTAGCGCGCGATGCGGCCGCCGCCGCTCCTCGACCAGTGACGCCGTCCGGCTGGCGCCGCACGGCGCGGACCGGGCAGGCGAGGCGGATGCGCCCGGCGAGCGGCGCGGCCAGGCGCGCGACATAGGCGCGGCTGCCGCCGGTGACGGTGCGCCATTGCGGCCGGCCGGCGAGGCGCAGCAGCCCGTGGCTCGCGAAGAAGCGGATGAAGCTGGCGGCCGGGTGATCGCGCATGTCCGGCGACGGTGGTCGACCAGATCGCGGCGCCCATCGGCAGCAGATGATCGTCGATGAACGCCTCGGAATAGCCGCTCTCGCTCGAGATAGCGGCCGAGGCTGAGACCCTGCGCAGCCGGCGCCGGCGGCGAGGACCGGGCGCCTCGCGATAGAAGCGCACGATGTCGCGCAGCATCGCCCAAAATCGCGGCCGCAGCAGGTTCGCGCGGCTGCGCGAACAGTCCCTTGAGGTCGGTGCCGGAATATTCCAGCCGCGCCGCCGTCGAGCGAGACCGCGAAGGACATGTCGCTCGCGTGCGTCGCGACGCCAAGATGCTGGAACAGCGCGACCAGATTGGGGTAATTGTAGGCGTTGTAAACGATGAACCCGGTATCGACGGCGAGGCGATTGCCGTCGGCGTCGAGGACATCGACCGTATTGCAGTGGCCGCCTAGTCTCTCCGTCCTTTTCGTAGAGCGTGACGCTATGGCGCTTGCTGCAGCAGCCAGGCTCGCGGCGAGCCCGGCAATGCCGGAGCCGACCACGGCAACGGCGAGCGGGAGATGACGGCACGCTCATCCCGATGCCCGCCGGCTGCCGGAAGCGGTCCTCTGGTCGACCGCAGGAGATACGTCCGGGCGCGGCAATGGATCACATCGTCTGCGCGCGAGTGAACCGGAATACGGCGCGGTCGCGTAACAAGGGGCGATGTATGCCGATTTCGCGGAATCCGTTCGGCGCGGGCGTCTTGCTGCAATGCCGCGGCTGCGCTGGTTCGGTCGCTGTCCAATGACGGTCCCCCGGGCCGATGCGACCCCCGTGCCGCCGGATTTTGCCCATCTGTTGCAGGCGGTTGTCGAGCGGCGCGATCAGGCTTCGTTCATGACTTTGTTCGACTACTACGCGCCGCGGGTCAAGGCTTATTTGAAGCGGCTGGGCGCCACCGACAGCCTTGCCGAAGACCTGTCGCAGGAGGTCATGCTGACGGTCTGGCGCAAGGCCGCCAGCTATGATCCGGCCAAGGCGGGGGTCGGCACCTGGATCTTCACCATTGCCCGCAATCTGCGCATCGACGCGCTGCGGCGGGAACGCCGGCCCGAACTCGACCCGACCGACCCGCGGCTGGCGCCCGAGCCGGCAGCCCCTGCCCGACCGCCAGGTCGAGGCCAGCCGCGAGGAGGAACGAGGTCCGTTCCGCGCTCCGCACGCTGCCGGAGGACCAGGCGAAAGTGGTTACGATGGCCTTCTACGACGGCAAGTCGCACGGAGAGATCGCGGCCGAGCTGGCGCTGCCGCTGGGGACGGTCAAGTCGCGCCTGCGGCTGGCGTTTCGGCGGGTGCGCGGGCATGCTGGGAGAAGCGACGATGACGCCGCGCCATCATCCCAGCGACGCGACGCTGCTGACCTATGCCGCCGGCGCGCTCGGCGAGGGCCTGTCGCTTGTCGTGGCCTCGCACCTGGCCTATTGCGCCGAATGCCGTGACGCCGTCGCCGAGCGGCGAGGTCATCGGCGGCAGCCTGCTCGAAGCGCTGGCGCCGGAAGACGCTCGCCGGCGCGTGCGCGCGAGCGCGTCCTCGCCCTCTCGACGGCGCCGCCGGCCGCGCCGCCGCGCGCCGCCCAGCGCGCGCTCCCGCCGTCCTGCCGGCGCCGCTCGGCCCGCTATCTCGGCCGCAATCTCGCCGCGGTACCGTGGCGGCGCCTCGGTCCCGGCCTGCACCAGTTCGAGGTGCTGCCGCACGATCATGCGCGGGTGCCAAGCTGCGGCTGCTGCGCATCGCGCCCGGGCGCAAGCTGCCGCGCCACGGCCATACCGGGACCGAGCTCACGCTCGTGCTTTCCGGCTCCTATTCCGACGAGCTCGGACACTTCGGCCGCGGCGACGTCTCGGAGACCGATGAGCGACGATCGTGCATCGAGCCGGTCTCGCGACCGCGGCGAGGATTGCGTCTGCCTCATCGCCACCGAGGGCCCGCTGCAATTCGAGAGCATGATCGCCCGCGTCTTTCCAGCGCTTCGCCGGCATCTGAAATCCGCCGCGCCTCGGTGATCCGGCCGGGCCGCCTTTCGTATGAAGTATCACAAGGCATCGCGTCAGTTTGCACGCGCTTCCTTGCTTGGCGCTTGGCCCCGCCCGGCTCCCCTCGCCGGGCGGGGCACTTGTTTCAGCGGATTCGGCCGTCAGGTCTGCTTTGCGCGCGTTGGCGATGATCCGCCGCCGCAGTGCACAGCGTATTGACTATGCGACGATACGTCGAACATCAGGCCCGAAGAGCGAGCACATGGACACCGAATTGCACGTCGTATCGCTGGACGCCTTCGTCCGCACGCTCGAGCGCGCGCAGCGCGCCTATCTCATCTCCGGCGTCGCCAGCGAGCTCGCCGCCAAGCCCGGCCGGGTCGTCTCCTCGAGCGAGCTGCTCGAAGCCGTCTACGGTTGCAGCACGCGCGAGCCCGAAGAAGCGGCGATCGGCCTCAAGGTCGCGATCTGCAAGCTGCGCAAGACCGGCTTCAATATCACCACCCATCCGTGGCGCGGCTACAGCCATCACGCATCCTGATCCCGGCTCGCGCCATCGAGGCCGGTGATGCGGATGCCCGCGCCGGGCAGCTTGTAGCGGCGGTTGATGGCGATGAGCACGGAGGTCAGCGCCTCCGCGGCCGCCGAATTGCAGATCGGGCCGGCATCGATGCCGCGCAAGCCGATCGTGTCGACGAGAGCGATGACGCGCTCGCGCGCCGCCTGCGTCGTCGCCGCAGACGAGAACGTCGCCTCGATCGCCGTGCCGAGTTTCCGAGCTTCTGCCGCCGCGACGTTCTGGAAGGCCGAGACGACGCGCACGTTCGTGCCGAGCAGCGCCTGAATCGCCGCGACCGCCGAGCCGCCTTCGGGGAGCTGCACGCGCCCGACGCGCGGCGGCACCAGCGGCGCGGTCGCGTCGACCAGGATCTTGCCGGCGAGCGCGGCGCGGATCTCGATCGACCGTCGCACGCTGGGCGGCATAGGGAACGGCGAGAATGACGATCGCCGGCGGCGGCGGCCGCGTCCGGCATTGCCGGCGCCGGCGATCGCCGCGGCCTGCCGAGCCGCGCCGTCGAGCGCACCGCGCGGCCGCAGCGGCCTTGGCCGCATCGCGCGAGCCGATGATCACGCGATGGCTGCGCGTGGGCGAGGCGCAGCGCGAGCGCGCCGCCGAGCGCGCCGGTGCCGCCGATGACGGCGATGGTCTCTCCCATGCCGCTCATTCCCCGCTCCTCGCGATGCCGATGCCGCGGGCATTATCCGGGCATCGACGGCATTGACAGCAATGGCATTTGCCGCGAAGAAGGCGGCGGTCTTGGCGTTGCTCCCGTCGGCCGCATGCCGCATGCCCTGCGAGCTCATCGCACTCGAGGGCGTGCCGCTGGTCCGGCCCGGCGACGATCTCGCCGCGCTCGTCATCGCCGCGCTCGGCGCGAGCGGCGTCGCGCTGGCGCGACGGCGACGTCGCTCGTGGTGGCGCAGAAGATCGTGTCGAAGGCCGAAGGCCGCTATGTCGATCTCGCGCACGGTCGAGCCCTCGGCGCGGGCGCTGGAGCTCGCGCGCGAGGTCGACAAGGACCCGCGCCTCGTCGAGCTCATCCTGCGGGAATCGCGCCGCGTCGTGCGCCGCCGCCCGGGCGTGCTGATCGTCGAGCATCGCCTCGGCTATGTCATGGCGAATGCCGGGCATCGACCGCTCCAACATCGATCCCGATGCCGGCGGCCGAGCCGGTGCTGCTGCTGCCGCGCGATCCCGATGCCTCGGCGGCGCGCGCTGCGCGCGCGGCTCGCCGCGCATTTCGCCGCGTGCGCTCGGCGTCATCGTCAACGACAGTTTCGGCCGCGCCTGGCGCCGCGGCACGGTCGGCATCGCGCTCGGGCGCCGCGGGGCTGCCGTCGCTGCGTCGATCTGCGCGGCCGTGCCCGACCTCTATGGCCGCGCGCTGCGGGTGAGCGAGACCGGCTTCGCCGACGAGATCGCCGCTGCCGCCTCGCTGCTGATGGGGCAGGCCGACGAGGGCGTGCCGGCGGTGCTGGTGCGCGGCCTCGCCTGGTCGGCGCCGGCTGCGCCGGCGGCGAGCTCTGATCCGCGCCGGCCGATGAGGATTTGTTCCGCTGATGGCCGGGGCGCCCGCGATCGCGTCGTCGCCCTGTCGGGCGGCGTCGGCGGCGCCAAGCTCGCGCTCGGCCTCGCCCGCGTGCTGGCGCCCGGGACGCTCACGGTTGTCGCCAATACCGGCGACGATTTCGAGCATCTCGGCCTCGCCATCTCGCCCGATCTCGACACGCTGCTCTACACGCTTGCCGGCCTCGACAATCCGGCGACCGGGCTGGGGCCGGCGCGACGAGACCTGGACCTTCATGGCGGCGCTGGACGCGCTCGGCGGCGAGACCTGGTTCCGGCTCGGCGACGGCGATCTCGCCACCCATGTCGAGCGCACGCGCCGGCTGCGCACGGGCGAGACGCCTGTCGCAGATCACCGCCGATTTCCGCCGCCGCCTCGGCATCGCCACGCGCGATCGTGCCGATGAGCGACGACCCCGTGCGCACGCGTGTGCGCACGGCGGAAGGCTGGCTCGATTTCCAGGACTATTTCGTGCGCCGCGACTGCGCGCCGCGCGGTCGCAGGAACTCGCCTTCGCCGGCGCGGCGGCGGCGCGGCCGTGTCCCGGATTTTCTCGCGGCGCTCGCCGCGCCCGAGCTGCGCGCCGTCGTCATCTGTCCCTCGAACCCCTTCATCAGCATCGAGCCGATCCTCGCCGTGCCGGGCGTGAGGGAAGCGCTCGCCGCCTGGCCGGCGCCCGTCGTCGCGGTGGCGCCGCTCATCGGCGGCCGCGCGGTCAAGGGGCCGACGGCGAAGATCATGGCGGAGCTCGGCCTCGAAGCCGAGCGCCGCCGCGGTCGCGCGTCATTACGGCGGCCTGCTCGACGCCTATGTCGTCGATGCCGCCGATGCGGCCGAGCTGCCGCCGCGCTCGCGGTCGCGGTCGTGCCGGCGCGGGCGCTGATGGCGACGCTGGCCGATCGCGAGGCGCTGGCCCGCGGCGTGCTCGCGGCCGCGGACGCGGTTGCGGCGCGGCGATGAGCGCCATCCGCGCGGTCGTGCCGGTGAAGGCATTCGCGCTCGCCAAGCAGCGGCTGGCCGGCGTTCTCCCCGACGCGGTGCGGAACGAACTGGCGCGCGCCATGCTCGAGGACGTGCTCGCGGCCCTGGCCCAGGTCGACGGACTGGCCGGGATCATGGTGGTGACGGCGGATGGGGAAGCGGCGCATATCGCCGCCCGCTTCGGCGCGCGCGTGGCCGAAGACGCGGCGCGCGACGGGCACAGCGCCGCCGTCGCCGCCGCCGCTCGAGATCTCGCGCGCGCCGGCGAGGGCATGCTGACGCTGGCCGGCGACGTGCCGCTCGCCGCGCCCGCCGATTTCGCGGCGATGCTGACGGCATGCCCGCACGGCGACGGCGGCTTCGTCATTGTTCCCGCGCGCGACGGGCGCGGCTCGAATGCGGTGCTGTGCGTTCCCGCCGATGCCGTGACGCTGCGCTTCGGCACGGACAGTTATGCGCCGCACGTGGCGGCGGCGGCGGCGCGCGGGCTGGCGCCGGTGACGCTGCGCCTGGCGCGGCTCGCGCTCGACATCGACGGCCCCGGCGACCTTGCCGAATTCCTGCGTGCGGCGAAGGAAACCCGCGCGCATGCCCTGCTCCGGCGCCATGGCATCTTCCGTCAGTCTTGAGGATGCCGGCACGGCGATGGCAATATCGCCGGCACAGCCAAGGCGCGGGGAGGCAGCGGCCGATGGATTTCGGGATTCAGCTTGCGACGTCGTCGCATTCCTGGCGCGTGGCCAAGCGCGCCGAGGAACTCGGCTTCACCCATGCCTGGTTCTACGACACCCAGCTTCTCAACGCCGACGCTATTCGTCGCGATGGGCGCGGCGGCGGTGCAGACGCAGCGCATCCGGCTCGGCACCGGCGTGCTGATCCCGTCGAACCGCATCGCGCCGGTTGCGGCGAGCGCCCTGGCCTCGCTCAACGCGCTTGCGCCGGGCCGCATCGATTTCGGCGTCTCCACCGGCTTTACCGCACGCCGGACCATGGGATTGCCGGCGATCACGCTCGCCCGGCTCGAGGAATATGTTCGCGTGGTCGAAGGGCTGCTCGGCGGCGAGACGGTGGAATGGTCGGAAGAAGGCGGGACGCACAAGATCCGCTTCCTCAATCCCGAACTGAAGCTGATCAATCTCGACGATCCGATTCCGCTGCACATTTCGGCGTTCGGGCCGCGCGGACGGCCGCCTGATCGCCAAGCTCGGCGCGCGCTGGATGTGTGCGTCGCGCAATGCCGCAGGTGCGGGCGCCGTGCTCGCCGCGATGCGCCGGTCCTGGCACGAGGCCGGGCGCGCCGCGAGGATCTCTATGCGACCGCCTTCGCCGCCGGCTGCGTGCTCGCGCAGGGCGAGCCGTATGACAGCCCGCGCGCCAAGGCGCAGGCCGGCCCCGCCGCCGCGATCGTGTTCCACAACTCGGTCGAGAGGCGCATTCGGGCCGATGGGCTTTCCGGCGCCGCCCCATCTCAAGGCGCAGTTCGACGCCTATCGCGCCATCTATCGCGGCTATCAGCCCGAGGACGCGCGCTATCTCTCGAACCATCGCGGCCATCTGATGTTCCTGCGCCCGGAGGAGCAGCCGATCATCACCGCCGATGTGATCCGCAGCTTGACCTTCACCGGGACCGCAGGCGGAGCTCGTGGACAACGTCCGGGCGATCAAGGACGGCTCGGCTACAGCCAGTTCGGCGTCCACATCCGCACCGGCCACGAGATGGCGATGCTCGATGACTGGGCCGAAGTCATCGCCAAGGTCTAGCGGCGCGCGGCAACGGCCAGTTCGCGCTCGCTGCCGTGCTGAGGCGGCTGCGCGGCCTCGTCGACGATGCTGAGATCGGCGTATTTGCTCACGTCGAGTCGATCTTGAGGAAGCCGAACTCCTTCTGCATCGTCGATGTTGTGCTGCATCGCCGTCGAGATTGGGGCGGCCGTTCGGGTCGTGGTACATGTCGGCCTTGCGTGAGAAGCCATGGCTCGAAGCGCGCCGCCGGCTGCTTGGTGAAGTCGGCGACGATCGCCACCGCCGCCTCATGGTTGGCGGGATCGAGATACCAGCGCAGCGAGCGCAGGAAATCCTCCATGTAATCGACCAGCGCGGCACGGTTCCTCTCGATGAACGGCGTGCGCGCGGCGAGCACCAGGATCTGCGTCGGTCCCATCACGTCCTTCAGGCGGAACAGCGGATGCGCGTTCTGCCGCAGCTGCGGCGTCGTCGAAATAGGCGATGATGCTGGTGACGAGGTCGGCCTTGTGGCCCCGAGCAGCGCCGGCCATGTTGGCATAGCTCGCCTCGATGATGGTGTAGTCGCGCCTGTCCTCGAGCCCGTGCCGGCGCAGCATCGCGCGCATGCCGATATCGGTGCCGGCGCCGATGATGTTGGTCGCCAGCGACCTTGCCCTTCAGATCCTCGACCGCCGTGAACGGGGCCGTCGTTCAGCACCATGTATTCGGTCGAGATAATAGCCCGTCACGCCGTCCTGGATCTCGTCGGCGATGATGCGCAAGTCGCTCATGTGGCCGTTCTGGATGGCATAGGCGAAGGAGGAATAGGAAAGCTCGGCGATGTCGAGATCGCCCGACGCGAGCGCCGTCGTCATCGCCGAGCTGCCGGTGAAGTGCATCGGCTCGATCGTGTAGGACTTGCCGAGATGCGGCGCGAGTTCCGGTCTGGCGAACAGGATGGGCGCGAGCGAGGTCGGCACCGTGATCCAGCCGATCCGGATCTTCACCGGCTCGGCGCTCGCGGCCGCGCCCAGTGCCAGCACGGCAAGCGCCGCGAGCGAGCGGCGATCCGCCCGCATTCATGCCATCGGTTCCCTCCTTCCTCGCGTTCAGCGCGCCGGCGCGGCGCCGTTCGACTGCGTCGATGAAGCCCGCGACGAGGCCATTGACCAGCGCCGGCGCCTCGAGATTGACGCGCGTGCCCGTGTCCCGGCGAATACTTCGAGGTGCGCGCCCGGCAGCGTCTCCGTGAGGAAATGGCTCGGCTTGACGCAAGCCTCGTCCTCCTCGCCGAGGATGACGAGCGCCGGCGTCGCCATCGCGGCGATGCGGTCCTTGTGGGCATAGAGCGGCGGCCGCCGGCTCTGCACGCCGCGCATGGTATTGGCGATGCCGCGGCGCCGACAGCGCCGCGAGCTGCGTCGACGAAGTTGCGGTACTTCGGCCGGATTCTTCTCCTTGAGCCGCTTGCGCGTCGGCTGCTCGGCGTAATGCTCGGCCAGGCGCCGCATGTCGGTTCGCCTCGACGAAGCGCGCCATCGCCTCCATGTTGGCCGCGAATTCGCCGGGCGCCAGATCGGAGCCGCTGCCGATGCTGCACAGGCATGATCGAGCGGGCGCGCGTCGGGTTGCGGAGCGCGAATTGCAGCGTCGCGGCCGAGCCCATCGACACGCCCATGACATGCGCGTCGAGTCGATCCCCAGCGCATCCATCACCGCGCCGATATCGCGCTGCCGCCAATTCCTGCCAGTAGGAGTGACCGCCGGCGGCACGTCCGAAGGCGGATAGCCGCGCGCATTGAAGGCGATGCACTGAAAGCGCGCGTTCCATGCCGCGACCTGCGGATCGAACGAGCGGCAGGTGCCGGCGAGCTCGTGCACGCATCACGACCGGCGGACCGCTCCCATGCGTCTCGTAATGGAGTCGGACGCCGTCCGCGGCGGTGGCATGGGGCATGGCTCGTCGGCCTCAGCGCCGGTGTGGCGAGGGCGATCCCGCCGTCGATGGTGACGACGGTGCCGCTGATATAGCGGCGCGAGATCGGAGGCGAGGAACACCACCATCGGCGCGATCTCGTCCACCTTGGCCGGCCGGCCATAGGGCATGCGCTGTGAAGTGCTTCGCGCCAGCGGCTTTCGTCGCCGTGCACGCGCTTGGCGCGCTCCTTGGCGAGATAGACGACGCGATCGGTCTCGACCGGGCCGGGATTGACGGCGACGACGCGGATGCCGAAATCGATGCTGGTGCCGCCGAGCGCGCGCGAGAACGCCATCAGCGAGGCGTTCCCGGCGGCGCCGGCGATATAGCCCGGGCTCAGCGTCTCGCCGCCCGCGCCGCAGATATTGATGATGACGCCGCGCTTGCGCTCCTTCATCAGCGGCGAAGATAGGCGCGGGTCAGGTTGACATAGCCGAACACCTTGAGCTCCCAGCCCGTGCGCCACGCCGTGTCGTCGACCGTCGACGATGTCGCCGCCGGGAATCGCGCCGGCATTGTTGACGAGGATGTCGATGTCCGGACAGGCGGCGACGAGCTTGTCGCGCTGCGCCTGGTCGGAAAGATCGAGCGCGAGCGTGCGGACATTCGACCTGCGCCGTCTTGCGGATGCCGCGGCCGCCTCCTCGAGCGCGGCAGCGCGTCCTGCGACGAGGACGAGATTGCAGCCCTCCGCCGCGAAACGCCGGGCGATGCCGAGGCCGATGCCCTTCGATCCGCCGCTGATGAGGACGGTGCGGCCCGCGAGATCGAGTTCCATTTCCGTGCCTTGCCGTTGCTGCCCCGCCAAGGATAGGCGCCGCGCCGGGCCTCGGGCAATGTCCCGGTTTCGCGGCCGCGTCCGGCGCGCGCGTCGTCAGGCGTCGAGTTCAGGGTAGTGGCGAAAGATGCCCTGCTCGTTGAACGCGAGCCGGCGCGGCGAGGCGAGATAGGCGCGGATGCGCGGGCGTTGGGCGACGGCGTCATGGAGCTGGCGCAACCGCGCATGATGGCGCGCGAGCCGCGCCATTGCCTTCGGGAAGGCATAATCCAGTCCCGCCACGACCTGGAACAGCGACAGATCGGCGTAGCTCAGCCGGCCGCCCACCAGGAACCGCGCGCCGCGCGGATTGCGCTCGAGGACGCGCTCGAAATATCCCAGGTACTTGGGCATGCGCGCCTTGATGAATTCGGCCGAATAGCGGCGCGCCTCGGGCTTTTGATCCTCGTAGTAGAGGCTCGAGGCGACGGGGTGGTGCGTATCGTGCGTCTCGCCGACGAGATCGGCGATGGTGAGCTGGAGCTGGTTCGTCCACAGCTTCCCGGCTTCGTTCGCCGGCGCCAGCCCGTGGCGCGCGCCGAGGAACATCAGGATATTGGCGGTCTGCGCGACCAGCAGCCTGCCGGCCTTGAGGAAGGGCGGCGCGAAAGGCGGCCGGTCGTCCGCCTTGCCCTCGAGCAGCCGCATCAGCGCCGCGGTGCCGCCGCTCGCGGCGTCGCGGGCGACGTCGACATAGTCGGCGCCGGCCTCTTCGAGCGCGAGCCGCACGAACTCGCCGCGGCCCTGGATCGTGGGCCAGTAGTAAAGCTCGTAGCGCAATTCGACCTCCGCAATCGGCCGGCTTCGCCCGATCGCGGGGCCGGCCCGAGGATGGGCCGGCCGATTATAAGGCCGGTCGTCTCATCCGGCCATGCGCGTTCAGGCGGCTTCGGCGATGTCTTCGAGTTGCGCGCGATCGCGGATCACGACGTCGTGGCTGTTCTTGAGGCCGATGATGCCGGCGCTCTTGAGCTGGCTCAGAGCGCGGCTCACCGTTTCCATGGTGAGGCCAAGATGGTCGCCGATATCGGTGCGGGTCATCGGCAGCGCGATGTGCTCGCCGTCGCCGCTCCGCGATGCCATGGCGATGAGGAACGACGCGATGCGCTCGTCCGCGGTCTTGCGGCTGAGCAAAACCATCTGGTGCTGCGCCGCCGTCAGTCCCTGGCAGGCCAGGCTCAAGAGCCTGCGACCGATTCCCGGCTCTTGCGAGGCGAGCGCCTCGACGGTACGGCGCTGATAGCGTACCAGCGTGGTGTCGGTAACCGCCTCGGCGGTGAAGACGTGGTCCCCGTCGGCGACGAGTCCGATGTAATCGCCGGGGAGATAGAAATCGCCGATGTGTCGCCGCCCGTCCGCCAGAAGCTTGCAGCCGCGCACCGCCCCCGTCACGACCTTGAAATAATATTCGGCCGGGTCGCCCTCATAGAAGAGCGCCTCGTCGCGGCGCAACGTCGCCACGGTGCCGACCCGATCGAGCGCGGCGAGCGCGTCCGGACGCTCGCTCCTCGTCCCCGCCCCCCGCAAAGCCGAAGCGACGGTCCGTGTATCGGCGCGACGCGCGAGATGGGCTGTCATGACCGGATCCTCCTGTTTACCATCGACCCGGACCTACGCTACAGGCGACAGGCACGCCGCGAAATTCGGATCACTACGTAAGGAGTTCTACCTATGCTCTCGACGCGGTGGCGACCGCATCAAGGATGGCGGCGGCGAGCGTCTCGTCGTCGAGCGGCTTTTCCAGATCGGCCGCGGTGCCGGCGCTATCGCGCTGGCGCCGGAAGGTGGGCGCGAACGAGGGTGAGCAACGCCGCCGCGTCGAACGGCTTCTCGATCACCGTGACGGCGCCCGCGGCGGTGGCCTGCTCGACGAGCGCGGGACTGATCTGGCCGGTGATCACGATGGCCGGCACGCTTTGGCCGTTCCGGTGCAATTGCCTAAGCAACTCGATCCCGGACATCCCGGGCATGTGAACATCAAGGACGAGGCAGGCGCCGTCGAGCGACGGGCTGGCGCGCAGGAACGCCCCGCCCGAGGCAAAGCTGCGGCACGACAGCCCGTCGCATTCCATCAGCAGCGCCAGCGAATCGCGCGTGGCGTCATCGTCTTCGACGATGAAGATCATGGCGGGCTCCGCGCGATCGGCCGACTAGGCGATCTCGATCCGGTTCTCGACCGCCGTGACCCCGGGCGCGGACCACGCCGCGCGCTCGGCATCCTGCCGTTCGGTCCAACTGCGCACCTTGCCGCTGAGGACGACCTTGCCGTTGACGAGGTCGACGGCGACCCGGCCGGCATCGAGTTCGGCGCTGCGTTCGAAGGCACCGCAAATCTGGGCGCGCACGTCGGTGACATTCGCTTGCGGGCGGATGCGGAGATCGTTGATGACTGCTTTGACGCCGCCCAGCTTGCGCACGTCGTATTCGGCCTCGGCGCTCTGATAGGCCCAATCGACCGTGCCCGTGAGGGCGACGATACCGTGCGTGACCTTCACCCGGATCGCCTCGTGCGGCACGGCCACGTCCCATTCCAAGAGCTTGACGGCCCGCGCCGCGATCTCGTCGTCTTCGGTTTTCTTGTCGCCGGGAAGCCGCACCTCGATCTCCTGGGCGACGGCCTTCACGCCCCGGACCCGGCGCGCCGCGCGTTCGGCGGCCGCTTTCTCGACGAAGCTGTCGACATGGCCGCTCAGCGCGACGATGCCGTTGCGCACGCTCACGCCGATATGGGCCGCCGCGATGCTCGGATCGAATTGCAGCTCGTCGATGACACGCTGCTGCAGAATGGCGTCTTCGTTCATGGATCTCTCCTCGATGGGCTGCGGCTCCTCAGGCTGATGCCGACGCTAGTCGCGACCTGGTGCGCGTGCTTTGATCTGCCTCAAGGGCGTCAGGGAGCCGACTGCGCTCGCGCGCCGTAGTGCAGCACCGTCACCGGCTGCAACGTCATCATGCCGCTCCCCATCATCGCCGCGATGACGGGGACGAAGCGGTTGACCTTTTCCGCGCTGTCCACGATTTCGATCACGACCGGCCGGTCTTCGGACAGGCGCAGCACGATCTGGAGCTGGCGGCTGGCGGGTCCGTATCCCAGCGTGCCGCGCAGCACGGTCGCGCCCGCGAGTTCCATCGCGCGCGCCTTGAGCACGATCGCCTCGGCAAGCGGCCGATCTTCGAAAACGTCGTCGTCGCCGACAAAGACGCGCAGCAGCAATTTGTCGCCCGCGCTATCCATGATGACGGCCTGCGGCGAAGGGATGCGAACGACCCGGCCTAGAACGGATCCGCTCTTGCCGCAGCCGCACGCGAACCGGGACCGGCACCAGGCGGCGCTGGGCGCGCTCCGTCGCGTTTGCATCCGCCCAGCCGGCGGCGAGGATCGCGACAATGGCGAAAATCGCCAGGGCAAGAAGAAGAACGCTGGTCATATCGGGCACCTCCCGAAGGCATTGTGCCATGGGCGCCGCACACATCATTGATATGGATCAACGGCGGCGCGCCGTCGCACCCTCGGCTATTCGGCCGCGCGCCGAGTGCCGAATTGCCGCTCGACCAGCTCCGCATAAAGGCCGCCGCGTGCGAGCAGGCTCGCATGGGTTCCGATCTCGACCAGCCGGCCGGCGTCGAGCACGGCGATGCGGTCGGCGTCGCGCACGGTCGAGAGCCGGTGCGCGATCACGATCGTGGTGCGCTCGCGCATCAGCGCCGCGAGCGCTTGGCGCACCTGGGCCTCGCTCACGGCGTCGAGATGGGACGTCGCCTCGTCCAGGATCAGGACCGGCGCATTCTTGAGAAAGGCGCGCGCGATCGCCACGCGCTGACGCTGACCGCCGGAGAGCTGAACGCCGCGCTCGCCGACGCGCGTGTCGAGCCGCTCGGGAAGACCCGCCACGAACCCGGCGAGCGCCGCCTGTTCGAGTGCCGCGCGCAATTCGTCGTCGCCGGCATCGGGCCGCGCCAGCCGCACATTCGCCGCGAGGGTGTCGTTGAAGAGATAGGTGTCCTGCGCGACGAGCGCGATGCGCCGGCGCAGGTGATCGAGCCGGTATTCGCGGAGATCGAGCCCGTCGAGCCGGATGACGCCCTCGGTCGGGTCCCAGAAGCGCAGCAGCAGATTGGCGATCGTGGTCTTGCCGGCGCCCGAGCGGCCGACCAGCGCCAGCGTTTCGCCCGGCCTCACGGCGAGGCTGAGGCTGCGGAGCGCGGCATGGTGCGTGCCCGGATAGGCGAACCCGACGCCGTCGAAAGTGATGGCCGAGCCGCCGCTGGCGGGCGGCGCCGGCGCCGCCGGCCCATCGACCACCGGCACGGGCTCGGCGTAGACCGATTTGAGCCGGCGGGTCGAGGCGAAGGTGTCGGCGAGCTGCCGGCTGACATTGGCGATCTCGGACACCGGCAGGAACGCTTCGACCGCGAGCAGGGTGAGGAGCGGCAGGAACGCCGCCTGGAACCGCCCTGACGCCGCCAGCCATGCGCCGGTGAGCGCGACGGCAAGCCCGCCGAGCGACGAGCACATCTCGAGCCGCGCCGTCTGGACCGAAAGATCGCGCAGCAATTCGAGGCGCAGGCCGTGATAGTCCCGGGCGAGCCGCATGAATTCCTCGCGGCGGCGCGCGATCGCCTGAAAGGCGACCAGCTCCGCCATGCCGTGGATGGTGTCGGCGGCATGCGCACTGAGGCGGCCCAAACCCTCGCGCGCCGCGGCGCCGAGCCGATCGATGCGGCGGCGCACGAAGGCGGGGGTGAGACCAACGAACAGGAGGAACGGCAGCAGCACCAGCGCCGTCGGCGCGGCGAGGATCGCGAGCGCGCCCAGCAC
This sequence comes from uncultured Alphaproteobacteria bacterium, assembly GCA_963721625.1. Classification (GTDB taxonomy): domain Bacteria; phylum Pseudomonadota; class Alphaproteobacteria; order ATCC43930; family CGMCC-115725; genus DATJLY01. The sequence continues at coordinate 86,506 of CAVRKF010000008.1, read as the reverse complement.
GGCGAGCGGAACCAGGACCGCGACGATCGCCGGCGCCATCGTATGGGCAAAGAAATATTCGATCGTCTCAACGTCCTGCGTCGCGAGCCCGACCAGGTCGCCGGTCCGGCGCCGCAGCAGATAGGCCGGCGCCAGCGCGTCGAGCTTGGCGAAGAGCGCGATGCGCATTTCGGCCAGCAGGCGATAGGCCATGTCATGCGCCATCCACGATTCGAGCCAGTGCAGCAGGCCCGCGAGCGGCGCCACCGCGGCAAGAACGAGGAGGAGCATGCCGAACGGCGTATCGCGCTTGATCGCGGCAACGGCGAGTGCGCTGAGGATGCCGACCGCCGATATAGGCGGCGACGCGCCCGATCCCGGCGGTAACGATCAGCGCCAGCCGGCGCCGCCACGGCGCGATGAAGCCCATCAGCGTGACCACCGTGGCGCGCCACGAATGACCGTCCGCGCGCAGGATCGAATTCGGCGGCCTCGCCGTCGTCCGTCACGGCGAGCGCGTCATCCGGTGCCAGCAGGTCCGGCTGCGTGCGGCGCCACCGCCGCCGCGAGCGTGCCGCGCTCGGCCGCTTGCGCCCCCATCAGCCGCCGATAGGCGCCGTCGTGGCGCATCAGCATGTCGTGGCTGCCGCTTTCGACGATGCGGCCCTGGTCGAGCACCAGGATGCGGTCGGCACCGATCACGCTCGACAGGCGATGGGCGAGGATGAGCGTCGTGCGTCCCGCCATCAGCCGGTCGAGCGCGCGCTGGATGATCGCCTCGTTCTCGGCGTCGACCGAGGACAGCGCCTCGTCGAGGATCAGGATGGGCGCGTCGCGCAGCAGCGCCCGGGCGATGGCCAGGCGCTGGCGCTGGCCGCCCGACAGCTCGGCGCCGCGCTCGCCGATCAGGGTGGCATAGCCGTACGGCAGCGCGGCGATGAAATCGTGTGCGTTGGCGGCGCGCGCGGCGGCCTCGATCTCGGCGCGGTTCGCGTCGGGCTTGCCGAGCCGCAGATTGTCCTCGACCGTGCCGTGGAAGAGATAGGTGTCCTGCTGCACCACGGCGATCTGGGCGCGCACGGCCTCGGGATCGAGCGTCTTGACGGTCGCCGCCGCCGATCCGCACTGACGCCCGATTGCGGGTCGTAAAGACGGAGCAGCAGCAGCGCGATGGTCGATTTGCCGCTGCCGCGAGGGGCCGACGACGCCGACGCGCTCGCCGGCCGCGACCGTAAAGCTGAGGCCGTTCAGCGCCGCGCGCCGGCCGCCCGGATAGGCGAATCCGACCTCCTCGAACGCGATCGGTCGGCTCGAGGCGGTCCGGGCGCGCGCCGTCGCCCGGCGGCAATGCTGCCTCGGTCGCGAGCAGGCCGTTGATCGCGACCGCCGCTGCCTGGCCGTTCATGCCGTCATGGAGCACGGTGCGGAAATCGCGCAGCGGCCGGAAGATCTCGGTGCCGGCCATCAGCACGATCAGCAGCGCCTGGAGGCTCATCGAGCCCGTGCGAGACGCGATAGACCCCGAGGCTCAACGCCGCGGCCGCGCCGACCGCGATGCCGACATCGATGACGCCGCGCGTCATCAGGCCGGTCGAGAGCACCCACATCGTCGCGTTCGACAGTCTGCGCGCCTTGTCGGCGAGCATGCGCCCCTAGGATGCGCTCTGGCCGAACGCCTTGAGCGTGGCGAGGCCCTGGATCGCGTCGAGGAATTCCGCGCCGAACGCCCGGAACGCTTGCTGGCGCGCCCGCGCCGCCTGCCGGTCGCGCGCGCTGGAACGACCACGGCAGGAACAGGCAGACCAGCGCGAAGCCGAGCATCACCGCGGCGACCGGCACATCCCACCAGGCGATGAAGACGAAGATCGCGAGCGGCGTGAGCGCGGCGATGACGAGCTGCGGCACATATTGGCCGAAGAAGGTCTGCAAGCTGCTCCACGCCGTCGATGACCGAGAGCACGACGCCGCCGCTGCGCTCGCCCGCGAACCAGGCGGGGCCGAGCGCGGCCACCTTGTCGTAGAGCTTGCCGCGCAGGATCGCCTGGACCTGGGCCGCGGTACGATGCGCGACCATGGTGCGCGCATGCTCGAGCGCGGCGCGCACCAGCACGGCGGCGAAGACCAGCGCCGCCGGCAGCGCCAGCGCCTGCACGGCCGCGCCGCGGAACACCGCGCCATCAGCGAGCCCAGGAGGACGAAGCGCAGAATGCCGACCGCGGCGGCGGCGAGCCCGACCGCGACGGTCAAGCGCGATCCGCCAGCGCAGGCCGCGCGTCAACTGCCACAGGCGCCGATCGAAATACATGGCGTTTCCTTCCCCTTGGCGCCCATTCTAGCAGCTACGGCGGCGGCGGCGAACCGTCCGGAACGGTGCACGCTTGTCAGCGGTGGGGCGGAGGCGTACCCATAGCGGAGGTGGCGCCCCAGCCTTGCGCCCTGAGGATCGGCCGATGGAACTCAAGGATCTCCTGGTCCATGTGGATGCCTCGCCCAAGAGCGATGTAAGGGTCGAGATCGCCGCCGAATTGGCGCGTCAGCACGGTGCGCACCTGACCGGCCTCTATATCGTCGATCTGGTGCCGATCCTGACCAATGTGGAAACGGGCGCGATCGCCGGGAGAGCCGGCATGTTCGAAGCGGTCGGCGCGCTGCGCGACAGCGCGATGGCCGAGCCGCGGCGCGTCGAGGAGCGGTTCCGCGCCCGGCTCGCCGCTGCCGGCGTCACCGGCGAATGGCGGCTCGAGGAAAGCCTCGTGGCGCCCACGGTCGCGCTGCATGCGCGCTATGCCGACCTCGCGATCCTGGGCCAGGTCGATCCCGACGATCCGCCGCAGGGCAGCGCCGCCGAGATCGCCCAGCACGTGCTGCTCGCATCGGGGCGGCCGGTCCTGGTGATCCCCTACATCGCCCGGTTCGGGCGGCTCGGGCGCAACGTGCTCATCGGCTGGAATGGCAGCCGCGAGGCGGCGCGCGCGCTCAACGACGCCATCCCCTTCATCGCCGGGGCGCAGGCGGTGACGGTGCTGTCGATCAATCCGCAACGCGGCATCCGCGGCGATGGCGACGTCCCGGCGGCGGACATCGCGCTCCATCTCGCGCGCCATGGATTACGCGTCGAGGCCGACCACATGGTGACGGAAATCGCCGAAAGCGATGCGCTGCTCGACTACGCCGCCGACCGCGGCTGCGATCTCATCGTGGCCGGCGGCTACGGCCATTCGCGCCTGCGCGAATTCGTGCTGGGCGGCGTGACGCGGCAGTTGTTGCATTCGATGACCGTGCCGGTCCTGCTGTCGCACTGACCGGGAGCGCGGCGCTCAGCGCATCTCGCGGATGAAGCCGTCGAGGCGCGGCAGCACGTCGCGGCGCCAGAGGGCGCCATGGAACGTGCCGAAATGGCCGGCGCCTTGCTGGAGGTAGTGGGCACGGCGGCTGCGGGGAACGTTGCGGCAGAGCATATGGGCAACACGGGTCTGGCCCGGCCCCGAGACATCGTCATATTCGGCTTCGATGGTCATGAGCGCGGTCGCGCGGATGGCGGCGGGATCGACCGCGATGCCGCGCCAGGCGAGCCGGCCGCGCGGCAGCGCGAATTCCTGGAACACGAGACGGACCGAATCGAGAAAGAACTCTGCCGGCAGGTCCATGACCGAAAGATAGAGCTCGAGGAAGGGATGCGCGGCGGCATCGAGCCCGTCATCGTCCGCGACCTTGCGCAACAACTCGCCCCCGGTCGCGACATGGCGCATCAGATAGGTGACGAGCGCGGCGTGCTGCGTCGTCGCGGGATAAACCTCGCGGCCGGCGCCGCGATAGGGCGGGGGCACGGTCGTGATCGCATAGTGGCGAAGCCAGGCCGGCGCGTGTCGCGCCGCCAGGCGGTCGATCCGCGTCGGTCCCAGCCGCGTGTCGATCATGCCATTGAGGAGGATGAGCGAGGCGGGCGGCGACGCGTCCCGGCGCGCGGCGAGAATCGCCGTCGCGGCGAGCGTCGGCATGGCCGACTGGCACAGCCCGACGACGTGAAGCTCGCCGGCGAGGCGGCAGATGCAGTCGAGAATGGCGCCGATATTCTCCTCGAGGCCGAAACCGCCTGCCGCGGGCGTCACGTCGCGGGCGTCCTCCCAGTCGAGGAGGCGGAGATCGTATCCCGGCAAAAGGCCGGCGAGCATGTCGCGCAACAGCGCCGAGAAATGTCCCGATAGCGGCGCCACGACGAGCAGCGGCGGCCCTGGCCGGGCCGCGTCCTTCTCGAAATGGATCAGGCGAAAAAAGGTGACTGAAGTTCGGTGCGTTGGCGCACGGCGGTCCTGCGGCCGCCGGTCGCGATGAAATCGAGGTCGAGCGCGGGCCGCCGCACGCGCCGCGTCGGTTCCATGGTCGCGATAAGGGAAGCAAGCCAGCCGGTCTGCTGAGACATGACCCGCACGAAATCGCCTCGGCGCTGCACATTCGGTCAAGTGTGCTGCCGCCTGTGACCGGGATCAACGAGAATTGCGGTCCTCGGCCCCCACTTTCGCTCGGCGGTCGGGCGCCGGCCGCGGTTTCCCGGCGCCGGCTCTTGCCTCAATGCCAGCCACCGGAACGGGGGCGGTGTCTCTTTCCGCCGTCTCGGCCAACTGCGCGAATTCGAGCGCGCGCCGCGCCAGCATCAACTTGATCGCCGGATCCGCGGTGCGGACCGCTTCTTCCCGGCAGCGCCGGGATTCTTCGCGCAATTCCACGACGGTCCGCTGCTCCGGCAATGCCTTATCTCCCGCGCGGTCCGAAATGCCCCGCCCTTTCGCTGGCGTGACCGGCAAAGTTTTCCGCCGGAATGGCGGCACTCCAATGACAAACCGGATGCGGCCGGCGGTGGTTCGGCCGGCGCTCTGCCGGTCAGGATCACGGTGAGCGTCGTCCGCGCGCGGCATATTCGCGGCGGCGTGTTCGTCACGCTTTCCGAATCTGGCCCCGCTCGCTACATTCGGCGCGACGGCGAGGCAGAGAACGGACCGCATTCTTGCGCGGTCCGCCCGATCGGAAAGCATCACCCCGGCTTTGGCGCATTGGGCCGAAGCCGGGTGTTCGCGGGAATGCCGCGCAACCGCGGCCGTGCAGCCGGCCGCCGCTCTGGTGCTGCTTCAAGGAGGTGTCCCATGCTGACCGTTCCGATCGAGGTAATCGCCGATCTCCTCGACAAGGCTTCAATCGTCGAACTCTCGGTGCTCGAGATGATCGAGGACGACGACACTTCGGAGGCGGAGACCGCCGATGCCGCTGTGGATGAGGAAGGCGATTTCGACGATGTCGCCTATCGCGAACTGGCGGCGGCGATCGAAGAATTGTCGCCCGAGCAGGTCTATGAGCTGCTGACGCTCGCCCAGCTCGGTGCCGAGGAATCCGAAGCCGAAACCTGGGACGAAGCCGCCGCCGAGGCGCGCGCGATCCCCGAGGATGTGACGGCCGAGGAATTGATCCGGGCGCTGGTGCTCACCGATTCGATCGAGAATGCGCTCGAGCAACTCGGTTTCACGTTCGAGGATGAAGACGACGACGCCCCGGACGAAGCGGCCGCCGACGAAGAAGAAGATGGCGACGACGAGGACGACGACGACGAAGAGGAAGCGAAGACGAGGACGAGGACGAGGACGAAGACGAAGAGGGCCGCAGCAAGGACAAGAACGAACGCTGAGAGGCGGCGCGACGCGCGCACGCGTTCGCGTTTTGCGGTTGCCCGATACCGCCCTTGATCGTGGGCCGGTCAAGGGGGACAGTGTCCCGGCAGCGGCGGTGTCTACCGCGCGAGAGGAGGCGGGCGATGGGCGTTCTGATCGACGGCACGTGGCGCGACGCGGAGCTGCCGCAGGAGACCGGCCAGACCGGCGAATTCCGGCGCGGCGACAGCGTCTTTCGCGACCGCATCACCGCCGACGGCTCGTCCGGCTTCAAGGCCGAGGCCGGCCGCTATCATCTCTATGTCGCCTATGGCTGCCCGTGGGCGCATCGCACGCTGATCTACCGCGCGGTGAAGAAGCTCGACCGCGCCATCACCGTCGCCTACGCGGTGCCCGGCATCAAGGAGCAGGGCTGGACCTTCGAGACCAGCGCCGCCTGGCCCGACTGCACGCCCGACACGGTCGAAGGGTTCCATTACCTCCACGAGGCCTATACCGCGAGCGAGCCGCACTACACCGGCAAGGTGACGGTGCCGACCCTGTGGGACCGCCAGACGCGGCGCGTGGTCAACAACGAATCCTCCGAGATCATCCGGATGCTCAACGCGGAGTTCAAGGGCATCGCCGGCGACGACACCGATTTCTATCCGCCGCCGCTGCGCGCCGAGATCGACCGCATCAACGAGCGCGTCTATGCCACCGTCAACAACGGCGTCTATCGCTGCGGCTTCGCGCGCTCGCAGCAGGCCTACGAGGAGGCCTATGACGCGCTGTTCGAGACGCTCGACGAGCTCGAGGCCCGGCTCGGGCGCCAGCGCTATCTCGTCGGCCACCACATCACCGAGGCCGACTGGCGCCTGTTCCCGACGCTGGTGCGCTTCGATGTCGCCTATTTCTCGCTGTTCAAATGCAACCGCCAGCGCATCGCCGATTACCCGAACCTGCTCAACTACATGCGCGAGCTGTATCGGGTCCCGGGCGTGGCCGCGACGGTGAAGCCGCGCCAGTACATCGCCAATTACTGGTCGATCAAGCGCCTCAACCCGACCGGCATCATCCCCAAGGGAACGCCGGTGGACTACACGCAGCCGCACGACCGCGCCCGCTTCGCGGCCTGAGTGCGACGCGCCCGGACCAGGAGGAATGGCGATGAACGATGTCACCGCGTCCGCCAACAAGGCGCCCGGCTTCGTCAAGAAACCGGACCATCGGGTCGATCTCGCGCCGGCGCGCGGGCAGCGCGTCCGCGTCGTGTTCGCGGGGATCGCCGTCGCCGACAGCGTCGATGCGATCGCCGTGAACGAGACCGGCCACGATCCGGTCTATTACATCCCGCGCAAGGACGTGCGCATGGAGCTGCTGTCCGCCACGCCGCATCACACCTATTGTCCTTACAAGGGCGATTGCTCCTACTGGACGCTGGCCGCCAACGGGCGCATCGCCGAGAACGCGGTGTGGAGCTACGAGCGTCCCTATGACGAGGTCATGGCGATCAAGGAGCACCTCGCCTTCTACGGCAGCAAGGTCGATGCCGTGACGGTCGAGCCGGCCGGCTAGCGCCGTCATTGCCGTAACACCCGGCCCGAAAACCGGGTTCTTCGCGCCGCGGCCACGTGGCCTCCCAAGCAGTTCGGTTGCGGGCGCGCCTTTGCCATCGGGTTTGGTTGCGATGGTCCGCCACAATGCTTATGTGCGAGACACACGACGCGCCATGCCAAGGTGCTGCGGTTTCGTTCTGTGACCAATTGGGGGGAAGTCACGGCGATTTCGTATCGTGATCCATTGGAGGTAAGTCAGTGGCGCAGCCGCTTCCGGCGCCGAGCCGTGACTGGGCGGTTTTCCTCGACGTCGACGGGACGCTGCTCGAGCTCGCGGCCACGCCCGAGGCGGCGGTGGTGCCCGACGAACTGCCGCGGCAGTTGGAAGCGCTCGCGCACGTGCTCGACGGTGCGGCCGCGCTGATCAGCGGGCGGCCGATCGCCGCGCTCGATCGCCTGTTCCGGCCGTTGCGCCTGGCCGCCGCGGGGCTGCATGGCGGCGAGCTGCGCCGGGCGGCCGGCGGCGCGGTGATGCGCTCGCCGCCTTGCGCCGCGTTGCTGGCGATCCGCGCCCGGCTCGAGCGCTTTGCCGCGTCGCGGCCGGGCGTTCTGGTCGAGGACAAGGGCGGCGCCATCGCGGTCCATTACCGCCAGGCGGAACAGGAACGCGCAGCGCTCGAGGCGCTGGCGCGGCGCGCCGTGGCCGAAGCCGATGACGGTCTTGTCGTCATGCCGGCGCACGGGGCGTTCGAGATCAAGCCGGGCGCGTTCGACAAGGGCATGGCGATCGCGACGCTCATGCGCGGCGCGCCGTTTCACGGACGCGTCCCGGTCTTCATCGGCGACGACCGGACCGACGAGGACGGGTTCGCCGCGCTCGAAACCTATGCCGGCCATGGCATTCGCGTCGGCCGCGACGGCGACAGCCGCGCGCGGTGGCGCATCGATGATCCCGCGGCGGTGCGGCGCTGGCTCGCCCGCGTCGTGGCGGCGCTTGCCGCCGGCACGGGTCCCGCCGCGGCGGGTGAAGCCAGGAAGAACGAAACGGGGAGGGCAATTTGAGTTGGCTCATCGTCGTATCGAACCGGGTCAGCATGCCGAGCAGCCGCGCCGCCGCCGGCGGGCTTGCGGTCGCGCTGAGGGACGTCCTGCGCCGCAGCGACGGCGTGTGGTTCGGCTGGAGCGGCGAGGTCGCCCCGGTCACATCGCACACCCCGCGCGTCACGACCGCGGCCAAGGTCACCTATGTCACGGTCGATCTCGGCGCGGAGCATCACCTCGAATATTACGTGAGCTACTCGAACGGCACGTTGTGGCCGCTGCTCCACTACCGTCTCGGTCTCGTCGAGTATCGCCGCCATGCCTACGAGGGCTATCTCGAGGTGAACCGCCATCTCGCGCGGACGCTCATGTCGCTGCTGCGGCCGGACGACGTGATCTGGGTGCATGACTACCATCTGGTGCCGTTCGGCGCCGCGCTGCGCCGGCTCGGCTCGCGCCATCGCATCGGCTATTTCCTGCATACGCCTTTCCCGGCCGCCGAAGTGTTGGTCGCGCTGCCGCATCATCGCCGGCTCATGGAATTGCTCTGCGCCTATGACCTGATCGGGTTCCAGACGATTAGCGATCTGCGCGCCTTCGCCGGCTATATCCGCGAGCACGCGCGCGGCAGCATGGACGCCGACGGCGGCTTCACCGCGTTCGGCCAGCGCGCGCGCGCCGCGGCGTTTCCGATCGGCATCGATACCGACAATTTCGCCGCGCTGGCCGAGCAGTCCGCGCTGTCGGCCGAGGCCGCGCGGCTCGCGCAGAGCCTCGCGGGGCGCCGCCTCATCATCGGCGTCGACCGTCTCGACTACAGCAAGGGGATCCCCAACCGGTTCGAGGCGATCGAGGGGCTGTTGTCGGATTGGCCCGAGCACCGCGGCACGTTCAACTACCTGCAGATCGCGCCCCATTCCCGCGGCGAGGTGGCGCAATACCGCACCCTCCGCCGCGAGATCGAGTCCGCGGCCGGCCGGATCAACGGCAAGTTCGCGGAATTCGACTGGACGCCGATCCGCTATGTCAACAAGAGCTCGACGCGCGCGACGCTCGCGGGGTTCTATCGCGTCGCCCGCGTCGGGCTGGTGACGCCGTTCCGCGACGGCATGAATCTCGTCGCCAAGGAATTCGTCGCGGCGCAGGATCCGGCCGATCCCGGCGTGCTGATCCTGTCGGAGTTCGCCGGCGCCGCGCGCGAGCTCGACGCTGCGCTCGTCATCAATCCGTTCGATCTCGACGCGATGGGGACGGCGCTGCACCGCAGCCTGACGATGTCGTTCGACGAGCGCCGCGAACGCTGGCGGGCGATGATGGCGGCGCTCCGGACCAACACGATCACGACGTGGCGCGAATCCTTCCTCGCGGCGCTGCGGTCGCCAGTGCCGCAGCCGCAATCGCTCGCCGGCTGAGCCGCCGCCATCCCGCGATGGGTGGTGGGCTAATTTGGGTGATTATGCGTGACTTGACGGGCCTGTTATTGGTGGTCGTGCTCTTTGTTGTCTTCGGAGGGTCGGCCTTGGCTCGGGATTGGAGACCGGAGACACCTATCGCGGCCCGCCCCCACGAAGTGAAGTATCGGGTCGATTTTGGTCGGTCGATGATATCGTGAGCTTGATCGAAGCCGCAGAAGCCCCCCTTGCCTGATGTGGCCAACTTGCTGGTCGGGTGATGAAATGCATTGCCCGATTTCGGGCGAATCAAATCAATGACTTATCTAAATAATTGATTTCGCTGGTAAATCTGTGTATTTTGTTGCCATGGATTGTTTGCGACTGGGGCGAGCAGGATCATGGGACGGGCCGGCGAGTTCACGATAGAACTCCTGTTCGAGAAGCGCTCGGACGGTCGCTATCACGTTTACAGCCCAAGCGTTGCGGGTCTGCATCTAGCCGGCATGGACCTAAGAGCGCTTTGCGCCGACGTAGAGCCGGCCGTCAAACATCTGTTGAGGCAAAACGCAAGAATTGATGCGGATCAGGTCCGGTGGGTTCCGACGCTGGATGAAGTCCAGCACCAATTTACAGAGCCGGCGCAGGGTGGTGGCAGGGCTACTTACCTGGTGAAATTCAAGGCCGCGTAAGCGATGGCCGTTCCGCTCTTGTCAGAGCAATATGTTCGACGCGAACTGGAGCGGCGGCATTGCACTAAATTATTTGAGCTCGGCACGGCCGGCATGTGGGTAACCCGCGCTGGATTCCATTTCACCGTGCCGCAAGAAGGTCCCGACAAACAGTGTTCCGAATACATTTTTGAGATGATTTTGGCGGAGATCGACCCGCATCTTTAGCGTCTTCGTGGGGCGATCGCGCCTTGTTACAATTCGAAGTGTGACTCCACCCCGGCGACGCGACGGATGGGCGGCGTCGGCACCGCCTGTTATCCTGCCCGCGCCTTGGGGGCGAATAACCGGGAGGAGAAGCCATGAGCGCGGACAATCGCATCGTCGTCAGCCATGTCGGCAGTCTGGTTCGGCCGCCCGCACTGATCGAATTCCTGCGGCATATTCAGGACGGCGAGGCTTACGACGCCGCCGCGTTCGAGACGTGCCTGACGCAATCGGTCGCCGAGGCGGTGCGCCGCCAGGCGGAGGCGGGGGTCGATGTCGTCAGCGACGGCGAATATGGCAAGGCGGTGAACTGGGCCTTCTATGTCCACCGCCGCCTCAGCGGCCTGGAGCAGCGGGCCCTGACGCCGGCGGAAGCGAAGGTCGCGACCAACACCGTCATCAGCGGGCGCGACCGCGAGGCCTTCCCCGAATTCTATGCGGAATACGATGCCCGCGTCCTGCGCAACGCCAGCGCGCCGGTCCGCCCGGTCGTCACCGGCCCGATCACCTATTGCGGCCAGGCCGAACTGCAGCACGACATCGCCAATCTCAAGGCGGGACTCGCGCGGGTCAAGGTGATGGGCGGGTTCCTGCCCGTGGTGGCGCCGGCGAGCGCGCTCCCCACGGCGAAGAACGAATACTATCGCGACGAGGAGAGCTTTCTCTTCGCGCTGGCCGACGCGCTGGGCGTGGAATACCGCGCGATCATCGCTGCCGGGCTCACGCTCCAGGTCGATGACGCCTTCCTGCCCTACATGTACGAGAAAATGGTCCCGCCCGGCACGATGGCCGAGTATCGCGCCTGGGCGGAGCTGCGCATCGCCGCCCTCAACCGCGCGCTCGACGGCATCCCCCGCGACCGGTCGCGCTATCACATCTGCTGGGGCAGCTGGAACGGGCCGCACATGTTCGACGTGCCGCTCAAGGAAATCATCGACCTCGTGCTCAAGGTCAATGTCGGGACCTACAGCTTCGAAGCGGCCAATCCCCGCCACGAGCACGAGTGGCAGGTGTGGAAGACGGTCAAGCTCCCGCCGGGCACGGCGATCATGCCGGGCGTGATCACGCACTCGACCAATATCGTCGAGCACCCGGAACTGGTGGCCGAGCGTCTCCTCCGCTTCGCCGCAATCGTCGGGCGCGACAACGTCGTCGCCGGCAGCGATTGCGGCTTCTCCCAGAGCCCGCTCGCCGGCCGGGTCCATTGGACCATCATGTGGGCGAAGCTCAAGGCGCTGGCGGAGGGCGCACGGATCGCGTCCGCGCATTTGTGGCGATAACCGCGCGAATTCCAAGCAATAGGTTTTGCGCCGCGCCGGCGCGCGACCGCATAATCCGCGGCCGCATCGAGGTGACGCCATGACGAGATTCCGCCGTCCGTGCCGGCCAGAGCGTTTTCATGCACCGGGCCGTTGGCGCTGGCACCGCCATGGCGCGGATCCCGGCGGCGCCGGCGACCCGTCGCTCGATCTGGGAAGTGCCAATCTCGTGCAGTTCTCCGTCGCTGCCGCCGTCAATGAGCATGTCACGGCCGGCGACGGCAGCGACGACGCGCTCACCATCGATGCCGGGCGCAACAATTCGCTCGCGCTCGGCAACGGCATCGGCGACACGGCGGCGATCGGGACCGGGGACGACAACCGGCTCCGCGTCGGCAACGGCGAATACGATACTGTTTCGCTCGGGACCGGCAATGGCAACGAGCTCTGGGCCGGCGACGGCGGGTACGACTATCTCGGTGTCACCAGTGGCGACCACAATGTCCTCGCCGCGACCGGAAGCAACGATCTCGTCGCGCTCGGCAGCGGCGATGACAACACGCTGACGGCGCTCGACGGTGCCGACGAGACGCTGACGGTCGGGAGCGGCAACGGCAATCTTTTGCGCGCCGGCAACGGCAGCGGCGACAGCGCCAGCGTCACGAGCGGCGATGGCAATACGCTCCGGCTCGGCAGCGGAGCGCACGATCTCGCCGAAGTCGGCGGCGGCAACGCCAACACGCTCACCGTCGGCGACGGCGCCGAGGACACGATTCTGTTCGGGACCGGAAACGACAATCTCGCCCGGCTCGGCAATGGCGATGGCGACTATGCCGGCTTCGGTTCCGGCAACAACAACCGCATCGTCGCAGGCAACGGTCAGGACGATGTCATTCAAGGCCCCGACGGCAGCGGCAACGTCCTCGTTGGCGGCGGCGGCTTCGACACCCTCATCGGCGGCAACGGCAACGATACGCTCATCGCCGGCGCCGGCGGCGCCACGCTCACGGGCGGCGGCGGCGGCGATGCTTACGTGCTGAACGCCGTCGGCGCCGATACCGTGACGGACACCGCCGCCGATCTCAACGGCGCAACGATCCAGAATTTCTCGGCGCTCGATCGGCTCGACGTGACCGATCTCGGTTTCGGCGCGGCGACGACGGTCGGCTATGTCGCGGCTCAGGGAAAGGGCACGCTGACGCTGTCGGACGGAACCCATACCGCCGCCATTGTCCTCCTTGGCCAGATGAGTGGCAGTTTCGTGGATGCGAGCGACGGCGGCGCCGGCACGGTCGTGACCAATGTGCCGCCGCCGGAGCACGCGGCGATGATCGTCGCCCACGGATAGTGACGGCGATCGCGCCGGCGTTACTTCTTCTTGGCGGCGGCGTATTCCGCCTTGGCGCGCGTCAGCTTCTCGGGATGGACGATGGTCTTGTTCACGGCCGCGCGCGCCGCGCCGAGATTGGCGAACTCGGTATCGACCCCGTCGCGCTGCAGCAGATAGACGGCGGAGACCGGTCGCGTGGTTCGCTGATCCGCAACCGTACGCTTGACGATGGTCCAGGTGACGCGCCGCGTTGCGCCCTCATTGGCCTCGTCGGCCACGTCCTCGAAGCCGCGATCGACCACCGCTTCGAACGTGACCATGACCCGCTCGGGCCGTTTCGGCGGGCCGCGGTCGCCGCCAAAGGGCCGGTTCCGGGGCCCGGGCTTGCCGCGCCCGCGACCGGGTTTGCCTTGTCCGCCGGGGCCGCGCGCGCCGGTTTCCCGCGGGCGCTCTTCGCGCGGTTGCTCCGCGCTGCCGCGATGCTCGCCCGGTGGCCGTCCCGGGCCGGGGCGCCGTTCCCGTGGCGGGCGTCCCGCAGCAGGGCGTCCCTCCCTTGGCGGCGGGTCCGTGCCGGGATGCCCGTCGCGCGGCGGCGTCTCGGCGCCCGAAGGACGGCCGCGCGGCCGTCGCCGGGCGCGTCCGGGCGGGCGGGGCGTCCGGTTCGCCGGCGTGCCCTCGGCCGGGGCGGCGGTTTCCGGGCGCTTGATCGTCAGCCGCTCCCGCACCTGACCGTCGCCGTCCGGCGCCGCCGCGGCGGCATTGCCCTCGCCATGGGCGGGCGGCGGCGCGGCCGTGCCTTCCGGCGGCTTTGCCGGGCGTCTTCGCCGCCGGCGCCGGCGGCGCGGCCGTTCGCTTGGGCCGGCTCGATCCGCCGTCTCGCCACCCGGCGGCGCGGGCTCATCGCCCGGCGGGCCTTGGGTCGGGTGATTGTCGGCAACCGGCACGTCCGGCGTCCGGGCCGGCGGCGGTTCGCCCGCCTCGGCGTTCGTGCGGTCGTCGTCAGCGGAAATCATCGGCGGAAACGCCTCAGGCGAAACTGTCGCGAGCGTTACCGTAGCACGGCCACCTGCCCCTTCAAACCGCACAAGCTGACAAGCGCGAGCCGCGACGCGTCATGGCTTGAGGCCGAGCTTGTCGAGCGCGGCCGGAATCTGCCGCTCCAGCGGTTTGCCCGCGAGATATCCGACCTGCGCCGCCGTCGGGAATCCGTGTTGCCTTGCGCATCGCCCGATCGAAATTCGCGTCGATCCCGCGCGCGACCCAGGTGAGCGCAATGAGCTCCTGGCGCGCCTCCGGCGAGAGCATTGCGACGCGCGCCTCCAGAAGCCGTCGCTCGGGGCTGTCGAACGCGCCGGAATTCGGCGGCGACAAGTTGCAGCGTGGCCCGCGCGCGGCTCTCGCGCGGTCGCGTCCCGACATTGAGATAAGCGACCATCGCCTTCTCGTCGCGGCTCACGCGATCCGCCAACGCCGCGATCGCGAGAGCATCGGGAATGGAGAGTGCGCGCAACATCACGTCATGTTAGAATAACAAATTCGCGCCGGAGGGGCATAGCATCGCGACCGAAGCAAAGCTTCTTATCGTCCAATTTCTGACCTGGGTCGCGGACCGCCCGCGGACCTATCGCGACGTACAGCAAGCGTGGCAAAGCACCTGTCCCCTCAACTGCGCGTGGGAGGACGCCCTTGCCGACGATCTGGTGGAATTCGGCGGAAGCGGCGTCCTCGCCCTGACGCGAAACGGGCGCGCCGCGATCGTGCGGGCACAAGGACGGAAGTAGCCTCGAACGTCGCCGGCCGGCCGGCGGGGACGATCTCGGCGGAGGAATACGGAATGGCCAAACTGCGTCACTTCGCCATCGTCGTCCGCGACCTCGATCAAGCCGCACAATTCTATGAGAAGGTTTTCGACCTGAAGCGGGTCGGCCGCGACGATCTCGAGATCGGTTCGGGGGTCTATCTTTCGGACGGGGTCATCAATCTCGCGCTGCTGCAATACAAATCGGCCGCCGCCGCCGGCGTCGACAGCCTCGACGATCTCGTGGGCGCACACCATTTCGGCTTCCGGGTGGAAAACCTCGAAGAGACGCAACGGCGAATTGAGGCGGCCGGCGGCAGGTTCTTCTTCGATCTCGGCAAGACCCGCGACGACGTCAATTTCGAACGCAAGTTCAAGGATCCGGAAGGGATCATCTTCGACATCTCGGAAAAAGGCTGGCTCGGCAATGACCGTGACTGAGCGCGCGCTGCCGGCGGTGGCCGGCCGCGCCAGGCTCATCCGCGTTGCCGTGATCGCGGTCGCCTGCACCCTCGCGTGGAGCGGCGCCGGCGCGGAGACCATCAAGATCGGCGTGACCAAGCTGGCGATTCTCGCCAAGTATCTCCATCAGCCGGTCGCGCTGATAGCGAAGCAACAGGGTGCCCCCGAACGGGAGCGAACGCGGCACGTTTCATCGTGGATGACTTTCCTTGGAGGACCGCGTGAGCGCGACGATGAAACGCGTTGAGGCTTTCTGCTCCCGGTTCGGTCTGCGCGTTCCGATCTTGCTCGCGCCCATGGCCGGCGCCAGCGCGCCTTCCTTGTCGATCGCCGTCGCCAACGCGGGCGGGCTTGGGTCGTGCGGCGTTCTCCTGATGCAGCCCGACGAAATTGCCGCCTGGGCAAGCGAGGTGCGCGCCAACAGCAACGGCGCCTTCCAACTCAATATCTGGATTCCCGATCCGGCGCCGCGGCGCGATCCGGCACACGAGGCGCGCGTCCGTCAGTTCCTCGCCGGCTGGGGTCCGGCGCTGCCGCCGGAGGCCGGCGACGCGACACCGCCGGATTTCGCGGCTCAGTGCGAGGCGATTCTGGCGGCGGCTCCGCCGATCGTCTCGTCCGTCATGGGAATCTATCCGCCGGAGTTCGTCGCGCTGTTGAAGCAGAAGCGCATAACCTGGTTCGCCAACATCTCGACCGTGACGGAGGCCCGCGCCGCGGAGGCCGCGGGCGCCGACGTGATCGTGGCCCAGGGCGCCGAAGCCGGCGGCCATCGCGGCAGCTTCGATGCGGCGGCAGCCGAGCGGCAACAAGTCGGCTTGTTCGCTTTGCTGCCGGCGGTCGTGGATGCTGTGAGCATACCTGTTGTCGCGACAGGCGGCATTGCCGACGCGCGCGGCGTTGCGGCGGCGTTGGCGCTCGGCGCCAGCGCGGCGCAGATCGGCACCGGATTCCTGCGCTGTCCCGAGGCGAAGATTTATCCGGTCTGGGCCGACGCGCTCGCCAAGACCGCGCCCGAGGATACGATGGTAAGCCGGGTCTTCAGTGGCCGTGCCGGCCGCAGCATCGCAACCGAATATGTCCGCGCCGCGACCGCCGCAGATGCGCCGGCGCCTGCCCCGTTTCCCGTGCAAAGGGCGCTGACGGCCGCGATGCGAAGCGCCGGCCACAAGGAAGGCGACGTGCAACGCATGCAGGCTTGGGCCGGGCAATCCGCCGCGCTGTCGAGGGCGGAACCGGCGGCCGAAATCGTGCGGCGCGTCTGGAATGGCGCGCAGGCGGTTCTCGCGTAACGACTTGCGCGGGCGTCGCCACCCGCGATCCAGCGCGACCCGGTCGCCGCCAACTAGGCGCCGGCTTCCGCGCCGGCGTCGCAGATGCCATGCCAATAAAGCTGTCCAGACCTTGAGGTTCACCTCGCAGGCGTGGACGACCTCGTCCTCCATTCCGAACCGCTCGGCATGCGCCGCGACGGCTTCCCAGGCGAGGTTGGAGTGGTCGATATCCGCCACCTCGTGCACGGAGAAGAATTCGAGCTGAGCGGCGTTGAGGTTGAAGAGCTTCCGCCAGCGGTGCCGCTGCACCCAGGAATTGCCATGCTCGCGCGCGGCGCCGTTGCCGTAGCCGGGAACATTGGCGCGCTCCGCGCAGGCATTGGCGACGACGCCCTCGAGCCAGTGGCGGTTCGACATCAGGCCGTCCCATGCGGCCCAGGCGATCTCGGTCGAGGGCAGCGGCTTGGTGGTCAAGATCACGTCGCGCTGCATGCCGATCGCGACGCCGAGGTCTTCGAGGATCTGCCAATGCGGCTTGCCGCCGGCGAATTCGTCGTCGGCGATCACTTCCTGGCTGCACGCCTTGAGCACCCGGATTCGCGTATCCCAATCGGGACAGTTGGTGGCGACGCGAAGCTTCAGGACGGAATTGCGCTGGCGCGTGTTGAGCCGGTGTTGTTTCACGAAGGTGCGCGCCCGCCCCGGCGTGAGTTCTTCCTGCTGATAGCGGTTGCCCTTGCAATAGGCGTCGACCACCGCATCCATCCGCTGCAACACGTTTTTGGCGCTCATGGGCGTTGCTCCCGTCGTGCCCCGCAAGCCTGCCGGGTCAGTTGATGCTAGGCCCGCCCACACCGGCATTGCAACCGGGACTGACGATAAACTAACATCGCCGCTGGCCGCCGCGATGGCGGCCCAAAAATGTGCCAAACCAGGCCGAACCAGGGAGGAAGACAGTCATGCGGGTTATGAAGAGGGCTATGCGCGTGCGGACCGGGTGCGCCGTCTGCGCGCTCGCTTTGTCGTTTGCCGTGACGCTGGGCGCGGCACGGGGGGCGGATCAGACTACCTACGTGATGAAGATCACGCTTCCCACGCTCAACGACGCGCCGCATCAATTCGCCAAGAACTATGCCGCCGCTGTGGCGAAGGATTTGGGCGGCCGCATCAAGCCTCAAGTCTATCCCTTGAGTCAGTTGGGCTCGATCCCGCGGCAGATCGAAGGCACCCAGTTCGGCTCGATCCAATGTGCAATCATTCCACCGGAATTCTTTGTCGGCGTCGACCCTCGGTTTCAGGTGATGGCGGCGCCCGGTCTCGTCAGTACTCTGGCGCAGGGACAGCGTCTCGCGCAGGATCCCGCGGTGCTGAAGTTCATGCTCGGGCTCGGCGCCAACAAGGGACTGCACGGCGTAGGACTGTTCATCGCGGCGCAGTCCGCGATCATCTCGCGTACGCCGATCCGGCGTCTCGCCGACTTCAAGGGCAAGAAAATCCGTATCTTTGCGTCGGATTTCCAGTCCGTGGCGTTCGATCGGCTGGGCGCGACGCCGGTGGCGATGACCTTGGGCGACGTTCTGCCGGCGATCCAGCAGGGGACGATCGACGGCGCGGTCGCCGCCGTCCCGGTCTTCACCAATCTGCATTTCGTGGACGCGGCGAAATACGTGACCGAGACCGGCCAGCCCGCCATCTTCATCGCCGTCGAGATCAGCAAGAAATGGTACGAGTCCCTGCCCAAGGATCTGCAGAAAATCGTCGCCAGGGACGCGGAAGCGCAAGCCGTGGCGATCAACCCATGGGCCACCGATTACGACGCGAAGGCTGAAGGCGTCTGGCGGAAGCAGGGCGGCGAACTCATCCAACTGTCGCCCGAAGAGCAGTCGGGCATGATGGAGACCCTCGCCAGCGTCGGCGAAGACGTCGCGAAAAAGAATCCCGCGCTGAACGCGGCCTACAAGCTCATGACCGCGGCAGCGAAGCGGGCACAATAGAACAGACTGCGGGCGACGGTCGGTCGAACCGACGCCCTCGGGACGTCCGGAGCAGAAGGAGCGCCGTCGGCGTGTCGGCGGTGCTTGCCTGTAACGCAGCGGTCGCGACTTGCCGGCGGTGATGGCGCGGTGCGTCGGGGTCGGACCGCCCTACGTCACGCGCGCGACGAGCGCGAGGAGCCCGGCGAGAATTTGCTGCGGGCTCGGCGGACAGCCGGGGATGTGAAGATCGACGGGAACGACCGATGCCACGCCGCCGACGCAGGCATAGCTGCCGGCGAATAGGCCGCCATCCTTGGCGCAGTCGCCCAGCGCCACGACCCATTTGGGCTCGGGCGTCGCGGCCCAGGTGCGTTCCAGCGCCTCGCGCATGTTCTTGGTCACCGGTCCGGTCACGAGCAGAATGTCGGCATGCCGGGGCGAGGCCACGAATTTGAGACCAAAGCGCTCCAAATCGTAGAACACGTTGGCGAGCGCGCTGATCTCGAGCTCGCAGCCGTTACAGGAGCCGGCATCGACCGCGCGGATCGCGAGGCTGCGGCCGAGTCGCTGCCGCGCCGCGCGCTCCAGCGCGGCGCCAAGCTCCTGCGCGGCCGCGTCGTCGGGTGCTGGCCCTTTCTCGGTGAGCGGACGGCGGATGATCGACTTCGAGGATGAGCTTGCGCATCGTCCCTCACAAATCATGGCCCGAGTACGAGCAATTGAAGCTCTTGTTGCAGAGCGGGAAGTCGGCAACGATGTTGCCCTCGATCGCGGCCTCGAGCAGCGGCCACTGGAACCAGGACGGATCGCGCAGGTGGCAGCGTGCGACGTCGCCCTCTGGCCCGAACCGGAGCCAGACGAGAATGTCGCCGCGAAACCCCTCGACGAGGGCCATGCCTTCGCCGCCGGTGCGCGGCGGTTCGTGCCGCAGCCTGCCCTCGGGCAATCGTGCCAGGATCGTCTCGGTGAGATCGAGACTGGCAAAGACCTCGCGGATGCGTATCCACACCCGCGCGTTCACGTCGCCCTCGCTCCGCACCGGCACCTCGAAGGAGAGCGCGTCGTAGGGCGGGTAGGGCGCCGCGCGGCGCGCGTCGAAAATGCGGCCCGAGGCGCGACCGACATAGCCGCCCGCGCCCCATCGCGCGGCGAGATCGGCGGCGAGGCTGCCCGTGCCGACGGTGCGGTCCTGGAGCGAGGCCGTGCCGTCGTAAAGCTCGACCAACGCGGGAAAGCGCCGCCGCGCCTCGCCGACAAGGTCAGTGATCGCGCGTGCGCCTTCGGGCGCGAGATCGGCGGATACGCCGCCCGGCACGATGCGGTCGCGCATCAGGCGATGGCCGAACGCCGTCTCGCAAGCGCGCAGCACGCGCTCGCGCAGCGCGCCGCAATGCGAATGCATGAGCGCGAAGGCGGCGTCGTTGCAGATGGCGCCGATGTCGCCGAAATGATTGGCAAGGCGCTCGAGCTCGGCCATCAGCGCGCGCAGCCATTGGGCGCGGGGCGGCG
The DNA here is from genome assembly GCA_963721625.1 of uncultured Alphaproteobacteria bacterium. Classification (GTDB taxonomy): domain Bacteria; phylum Pseudomonadota; class Alphaproteobacteria; order ATCC43930; family CGMCC-115725; genus DATJLY01. The sequence continues at coordinate 66,354 of CAVRKF010000008.1, read as the reverse complement.
CCTCGATCCCGAGCGCCGCTTCGGCCGCGCGCGCGAAGGCGAGGCCATAGGCGACCGTGCTGTCCCCGGAGGTGCGGGCGGCGAGCATTGCCGCACGCTCGAGAGCGGCGCCGCGCATCAAGCGCTCGATGCCCTTGTGCACATATCCCAGCCGCGCCTCGAGCCGCACCACGGTTTCGCCGTTCGCGGTAAAGCGGAAGTGGCCAGGCTCGATGATGCCGGCATGGACGGGACCGACCGGAATCTGGTGGAGGCTCTCGCCCTCGACCGGCAGGAATCGGTAGCTCTCGGCGCGCGGCGCGGCGCGTGTTCCATCGCCCATGGTCGAGCCACGGGCGCGTATCGGCGGCATCCTTCGGCCGCCAGGCCGGAGAGATCGCGGATCGCGCGTTCGAGCCGCTGTGCCGGCGCATGAAGCCGCCCGATCGCGGGAAAGCGCCCCGCCGACGCATCGACGCTCAGGACGCCGATCCGCGCCGGCTCCGGCTCGAAGAGCGCCATGTGGACGAGCGGCGCGTCGGCCCAAAGGCCGAGCAGGCTCACCTCGCCTGCGGCCAGGCGTTCACCGGCCAGCCGCCAGTCGGCCGCCGCAAGCTGCGCCCGCGGCCAGGGCCCATGTCCGGCGGCGGGTTCGCCCAGTTCGAGCAAGGAATTGATGACCGCCATCGCCTCAGCCCAGAATGCCCGAGACGTGCTGGAACCAAAGGACGAGCGGGGCCGGGAAATAGATCCCGGCGCCGAGGACGAGCCCGAAATGGGCGAGCATCGGCGCATAGGACGCTTCGCCCGGATGGCGATTCGCCGCGCGGCTCGCCGAAGGCGAGCGTGTTGAGGCGCAGCAGCAGCGCGCCCAGGCCGACGAGGAGGCCGAACACGAGCACGACCGCAAGGAGCGGCGCGCGCGCGAAGGTCGAACTCACCACCAGAAACTCGCTGGTGAAAATTCCGAGCGGCGGCAATCCGGCGATCGCGACGACGCCCGCGACGAGGCTCCAGCCGAGCCATGGATGCGTCACGGTGAGGCCGCCGATCTCGGCAATGCGCTGCGTTCCCTTCACCTGAGAGATATGACCGACGGCGAAGAATATCCCCGATTTTGCGAGCGAGTGCATCGTCATGTGCAAGAGCGCCGCGAAATTGGCAAGTGGACCGCCCATGCCGAAGGCGAAGGTGATGATGCCCATGTGCTCGATCGAGGAATAGGCGAACATGCGCTTGATGTCGCGCCGGCGGTAGAGCATGAACACCGCGAAGACGGCGGACGACAGGCCCATCGTCACCATGAGCGGGCCGGGCGCGAAGGCGCCGCCGTTCCCCGCGAGCAGGATCTTGAAGCGCAGAACGGCGTAGAGCGCGACGTTGAGCAAAAGTCCCGACAGCACGGCCGAGATCGGCGTCGGGCCCTCGGCATGGGCGTCGGGCAGCCAGGCATGGAGCGGCGCCAAACCCACCTTGGTGCCATAGCCCAGGAGCAGGAACACGAACGCGACGTTAAAAGCGCGGGGTCGAGCGCCGCGACGCGCGCGCTCAGCACCGTCCACGCCATCGATTGCAGGCCCTCGCCGATCACCGGCTCGGCCGCGACATAGACCAAGATCGTCCCGAAAAACGCCAAGGCGATGCCGACGCTGCCGAGGATGAAGTATTTCCACGCTGCCTCGAGCGCCTCGTGCGTGCGGTAGATGCCGACCATGACCACGGTGGTGAGCGTCGCCATCTCGACCGCGACCCACATGAGGCCGATATTGTTCGAGACAAGCGCGAGGTTCATCGCGAACATCAGGATCTGGTACATGGCGTGATAGAAGCGCAGGTAGGCGGGCGGCAGACGCCCGGTCATGATCTCGTGCGCGATGTAGCTCGCGCTGAACACGCTCGTCGTGAAGCCGACGAAGCTGCCGAGCACGATGAAGACGATGTTGAGGTCGTCGATCAGGATGAAGGTTCCCGGCGGCGGCCGCTTGGTGACGAGGAGCGTGAGTGCGAAAAGGAAGGTGAGGAAGCTCGCGGCGACGTTCGCGTGCGCCTTGAGCCGTTGCCCCGGGAGGAGCGCCAGGATCAGCGCTGCGACGAGCGGCGTCCACAACAGCGCCGTGACGGCGTCGAAGCCGAGGTTCGTCATCGCGTCTCGCCCCGGAAGCCGTGGAGCACCGTCACGTCGACCGTGTCGAAGCGCTCGCGAATGCGGAAGAGGAAAAGGCCGATGACGATGAAGGCGATGAGGATCGAGAAGGCGAAGCTGATCTCGACCACCATCGGCATGCCCTTGGCGCCCGTTGCCGCGAGCACCAGCCCGTTCTCGAGCGACATGAAACCCACCACCTGGCTCACCGCGTTGCGCCGCGTCGTCATCATGAGGAGGCCGAGGAGCAGCACGGCGAGCGCAAAAGCCAAATCCTCGCGCGCGAGCGGCCCCGCTGCGGGCGTCACCTTCAGCATCACCACCATCGACAGCGCGACGAGGCCCATCCCGGCCAGCATGGTGAACCCGATCCCGACCACCGTCTCGATCTCGCGGTGGATGCCGAGCCGCTCGATGATCCGCCTGAGCGCGATCGGGATGGCGATGGCCTTGAACACCAGCGCGATCGCGGCGGTGGCGTAGAGATGCGGTGCGTCCTGCACATAGGCCTGCCATGCGACCGACGCCGACAGGATCAGCGCATGCAGCACGTAGATTTTCAGGAGAGCATAGAGCCGGTCCTGGTAGAGCAGCACGAAGCTCACCAGCACCAGGCCACCGGCGAACACATGTGCGGTATCGAAGGCGATCGGCGTCATCACATCCCTGCCGAAACGAAGCGCAGCAGCGTGGCGAGCAGCCCGAGCATGAGCGCCGCGCCGAGGAAATTCGGCACGCGAAAGACGCGCATCTTGGCGACGCTGGTCTCGAACAATGCGAGACATGCGCCGCCGATGCCGAGCTTCACCGCCCACGCGGCGATGCCGACGAGCGCCGGTCCCGCGCCGGTCCCGGCCGCCGCCATGCCCCATGGCACGAAGACGCACGCGATGAGCGAGAGGTAAAGCTCGAGCTTCAAGGACGAGGCGAGCTCGATGAGTGCGAGATGGCGCCCGGAATATTCGAGCACCATCGCCTCGTGTATCATGGTGAGTTCGAGATGGGTCGCGGGATTGTCGATCGGAATGCGGCCGTTCTCGGCGATCGCCACCATGACGAGGGCGACGAGCGCCATGGCGAGCGACACGCGCAGCCCGACGCCCGCCACCATTACCTCGGCCACGGTCGAGAGCTGCGTCGATCCGGCGATGAGCGCCAGGGTAAAGACGATCATGATCATCGCCGGCTCGGCGAGCGAGGCAATCATCATCTCGCGGCTCGAGCCGATGCCGCCGAAGCTCGTGCCGACATCCATCCCGGCGAGCGCCAGGAAGAAGCGCGCGGTGCCGAGAAAGGCGATGATGGCGATGAGGTCGGCAGTCCACGAGAACTCCAACCCGGTGGCGAAGGTCGGCACCAGCGCCGCTGCAACCCAGGTCGAAGCGAAGATCACATAAGGCGCCGCGCGAAAGAGCCAGCTCGCGTTCTCGGCGAGGACGACCTCCTTGCGCAGGAGGCGCCACAGCTCGCGATAGGGCTGGAGGATGGGTGGTCCGCGCCTGCGGTTGAGCCGCGCCTTGAGGCGTCGCACCAGGCCGGTGAGCAGCGGCGCCGCCAGCAGCACCAGGAACATCTGCACGCCCTGCACGCCGAGAGCGAAGATCAGAGCCATATCGCCAGCACCAACAGGAGCACCACGAGCGCCACGAAGACGAGGCTCAGATAGCGGCGGATGGTGAGGAACTGCATGTGGTTGAGGCGCTCGGCGGCGTAGAGGACGGTCCGGCCGATGGGCGCATAGATCGCATCCCAGATGAGGTCGCGGAGATCGACATGGAACGTCGCCGGCGCGGCGCTGCCGGGCGGCGGCATCGTCACGTGCTCCTGTGCGGCGAACACCGCGCCGAAGACGCGGCGGATCGGCTGCGCGAAGCTGCCGGCGCTGTATTGCGTCACCGGGCTCGGATCGGGGAAGCCGCAATCCCAGGCCGGCCCGCGGCGCAGCGCGCGCGTGGCGAAGCGGTGAATGGCGGCGGCCGCGAGGGTCGCCGAGACCATCATGAAAAGGAAGACGAGGAGCCCGTTGTAGGAGCTGCGACCTGCGGCGACCGGCACGATGCTGAGCCACGGGCCGGCGCTCTGCGCCGGCATCGCGCCGCCGAGGAGGCTTTTTGTCACGGGCGCGAGCGCATCGATGACGAAGCCCGGCAATGTCCCGGCGAGGAGACAGATCGCGGCAAGGCCGAGCATGGCCGCGAGCGACCGGCGGTCCGACTCGCCGGCCTGCGCCGCGGCAACGGAGCGCGGGCGGCCCAAGAAGGTAATGCCGAACGCCTTGACGAAACACGCCGCCGCCAGCGCCGCGGCGAGCGCCAGAAGCGCGCCGACGCCGGGGATCATGATCTTCAAGCCCCATTGCGGCAGCGCGGGACTGAGCAGGATGGCTTGGAAGGTCAGCCATTCGGAAACGAAGCCGTTGAAGGGCGGCAGTGCCGAGATCGAGACGCAGCCGATGAGGAAGGCGAAGCTCGTCACCGGCATCCGCCGGATGAGCCCGCCCATTCGCTCCATGTCGCGCTCTCCGGTCGCGACCTGCGCCGCGCCCGCGCCGAAGAAGAGCAGGCTCTTGAACACCATGTGGTTGAAGACATGGAAGAGGGCGGCGGTCAGCGCGAGCGCCGCGGCCTCGGTCATCGCATCGGCGCGGAAGGCAAGCGCGAGGCCCAACCCGATGAAGATGATGCCGATATTCTCGACCGTGTGATAAGCGAGAAGCCGCTTCAGATCGTGCTCCATCAGGGCATAGAGCACGCCCATCACCGCCGTCGCGCCGCCGAGCGCGAGCACCACCATCCCCGGCCACCAGCCGGGCGGGCCCAGAAGGTCGAAGACGATGCGAATGAGGCCATAGACCGCGACCTTGGTCATGACGCCGCTCATCAGTGCGGAGACCGGACTCGGCGCCGCCGGATGGGCAAGCGGCAGCCACACATGCAGGGGCACGATGCCGGCCTTCGAGCCCGCCCCCAGCAACGCGAGCGCCAGGACGAGGGCGGTGAGCCAGGGCGCGTAATGCACGCCCCGCATCGCGGCGAAGCCGTAGGCGCCCTCCGGTCCCGCGAGGAGGCCAAATGCCAAGAGCAGCGCAAGCGTGCCGAAACTTGCCATGACGAGATAGACATAGCCCGCACGTCGGTTCGCTTCCTCGCGGTGATGCGCCATGACGAGCGCCCACGAGGTCAGCGACATGAGTTCCCACAAGAAGAGAAAGGTGAAGGCGTCATTCGCCATGACGACGAGGTTCATCGCGGCGAGAAAAGCGGGGAAGAACGGCCGCACCCGGAGCGGCGCCGTCTCGTGATGGTCGTAGCCCAGCGAATAGAGGCTCGCCGCCGCGCCGCCGAGATTGACGACGACGAGGAAGAACGCGGCGAGCGCGTCGATGCGGAAATTCATGCCCAGCCAGGGCAGGCCGAGCGGCAGGGTGAGAGCGCTCGTGCCACCGGCGAGGAGCGAAGCCGCCCCCGCGGCGCAGGCGAGGAGCGACACGGCGAAGGCGCCGCCATAAACGACGGTGCCGCCCACGCCCCGCCAACTCGCCGGCAGGGCGAGAAGGGCAAGCGCAAACAGCATCCCGGCGCAGCAAAGCTCGACGATGACCGGCATCGCGCGCCGCCCTAGCCTTGCTTCAGCCGCACGCCGCGGCCGCCGGCGGTGCTCGCCGCGCCTTCGCCGATGAGCTCGATCCCGGCTGCGTCGAGCGCACCGACGAGTTTCATCAGCGAATTGACATTGCCGCGGATGACGCCCTCCCTCGCCTCCATCCGCTGGATGGTCGGCACCGACAGGCCGCAAAGATCGGCAAGCCGCCGCTGGTCGATGCCGAGGAGTGCACGAGCCGCACGGAGCTGAGCGGCCGATATCATGGAAAACCCATTAAACCTTATGTGCCCCATCGTATTTCTTACTTATAGACTATCCATTTTCAGGGTTTCAATGGCAAACGGCAAAAATCTTCCGCCGCTCCCCCCAATATGCTGCATTGCACAACAGCCGATCTGCCGGGTGAACCCGGGCGCCGCTGGGGGATTGGTCGCCGCCGCTTTCGGGTCTGTCGGCCATCTCATTTCGCGCATCGGCCGGCGACGGTTGGGACCCATTTCAGATGCGACCGGCCGGGCGGAAAAATGCAAACAACGCCAAGTAGCGCGTGCGTGACACGGGCCGGCACGCCGTGGTGAATTGTCACCCGTGCAGCGACCGCCGCCCGAAGAGGACACACCATGGCCATGGGGAACGGGTTCAATGTCGTCGAGACGACGATCGCCGAAATTCATGCTGCCTTCAGGATCCCGGCAGCTAACCGCTCGAATGCTCGTTCAAACCTATCTCGACAGGATCGCGGCCTACGACAAGAACGGTCCGGCGATCAACGCCATCATCGCACTCAATCCCGCTGCGCTCGCCGAGGCCGATCGCCTCGATGCGGCATTCAGGTCGTCGGGCCTCGCCGGGCCGCTGCACGGCATTCCCATCATATTGAAAGACCAGGCCGACCTGAAAGAGCTGCCGACGACCCTGGGTTCGGTGCTGTTCAAGGACCACAGGCCCGGCCGGGATGCCTACGTCGTCGCGAAGCTGAGGAAGGCCGGGGCGATCTTTCTCGGCAAGGCGACGCTCGGCGAGCTCGGCGCGGGCGATACGCATGGATCCCTCGTTCGGCTCGACGCGCAACGTCTATGACCTCGCGCGCACGGCCGGCGGTTCGTCGGGCGGAACGGGCGCCGGCGTCTCGGCAAACTTCGCCACCGTCGGTATCGGGCAGGAGGGCTTCGCTTCGATCCGCCGGCCTTCTACCTGGAACGGAATTGTCGGCATGCGCCCTACCGCGGGTCTGGTCAGCCGCAGCGGCGTTTATGGCGGCTGGCCGGCGATCAACGGATCGCTCGGGCCGATGGCGCGCACCGTTGCCGATCTCGCGACGCTTCTCGACGGCATGGTCGGCTACGACCCGGACGATCCGATCACGGCTCACGGTGTCGGACACGCGGCCGGAAGCTATGTCGCGGCGCTCGATCCCAATGGCCTCGAGGGGGCCCGCCTCGGCATCCTGAGAGAGTCGATGGGTTACGATGCGGAGCCCGAGACGGCGGACTTCGCTCGTGTCACCGAGGTCTTCGACCGCGCGGTCGGCGAGCTTCGGTCGGCTGGTGCCACGGTAATCGATCCCGTTGTCATTCCCGGCCTCAAGGATCTCCTCGCGCAACGCGCCGCAAGCCCCGAGGAGGACGAGGAAGCCTTCCGCAGATATTTTGCGGGGAGCGCAAGGCCGCCCTTCGCCACGCGGCAGGAGGCGATGGCGTCGCCGCTCTTCGCGCAGGTGTTGCAAGGCGCGCGGAAGCGGTGGCAGCGGCAGGCCACGAGCGCGGCGCATTATGCCTCGCTCAAAGCCCGCGATTTGTTGATGACGCGCTTGCTCACGGTGATGGCCGATCACCGGCTGGACGCGATCGTGCACAAGGCGGTCGAGCACCAGCCGACTTTCATCAAGGATGGCGTCAATCCGCCCTATGTCGATCAAAAGGGGGCGCCGCATATCAATACGTTTCTCGTTTTCGTCCCCTCGATCGTGGTGCCGGCCGGCTTCACCGGCGACGGCTTGCCGGCCGGCATCACCTTCCTCGGCCGCCGTTACGACGATGCCAGGATGATCACTCTTGCTTACGCCTACGAGCAGGCGACGCGGCATCGGCGTCCGTCCGTTCATCTGCCCTAGCGTGACGTCATAGCGAGCCGGCCGGCTTCGTCTGGACAGGTTTCGGCTCTGGATCAGCGGAGCCTCTGCCGGTTGCCGCTGCGGCGTGCCGTTCTCGGGGCATCCCGCACGAGCTCCTTCCGAACGGCGGCATCGATGGGACCTTGAGCCGCACCGCGTCTTTCAGCTCACGTACTTCGCCATCACCAGAATGATGGCGATCTGCATTACACCTTGGGTTCCCGCGAGCCAGATGTTGATCCGGTTGATGCGCACGATCCGACCGCGGTCAGGCTCCGGCCCGCGCAGTTCCTTCCAGATGCGCAAGCTGTTCGGCAACAGGAAGCCCAGGCCCATGACCGTCATCACCGCGACCAGCGCCAGCGATATCACGACCAACGGGAACATGGGGCTCGCCGAATTCGTGTAGCCGAACCAGTCGACGAGGAACCAGCCGGCGGTGCCGGCGGTGAGGGAGACCATGGGGAAATAGAGGAGCGTGCGCGGCACCAGGTAGGCGATCAGCGTCGTGCGCGAGCGCATGTCCAGTGCGCGCAAAACCGGCCCGAGAATAAAGCCCATGAACAAGTCGGCGCCGGTCCACAGTGCCCCCGAAAGCACGTGGATCCAGTTGAGGAGGTAGACGTCGTGCCGTGCAATGGCCACGATCATGACCACGGGAAAGGCAAGCGCCCACCAGGTGAGTTGGCGCCAAAGCGGCAGGAGCGGCGTCGTTGGCTCTGTCATTGCCGTGCCCGGAAAATACCTGGGAAGCGCGGAAACCCTAATGCGGATGAGGCGCGTACGCAATTTGAACCGAAGCGAAATCCGGCCCTGCGAGGCCCCCGATTGCGCTTGCCGGCCCTGCAATTTCCCTTTGGGAACCGTCCGCCAATCCGCTAAAGGTGCCGGGATCGCTCATCAGGGAGTCCGCCATGGCCAAGGGACAGCAAAGGTCGAATCGCGAAGCGAAGAAGCCGAAAAAGAATGCCAATGTGAAGTCCAAGACGGGCACGTCAAACATGTTTGCCGAGCTTCCCAAGAACAGCTCGAATCCGTCACCGCGAAAGCCATAGCCCAGAGGCAGCCCGCGCCAACCCGCCTCTCGCGATCGGGTTCGGCGCGACCGGGGCTTTGCACAGTTTGCCGACGCTGGTTGGTCCCCATCTATGGACAGGCCGGGGATAGGCCGGAATTCTTTCGTGTTGCCAGCGCATGCCTGCACCTCCCCTTCTCACCATCCTGAACGCGCACGCGACCTTCGGCGGACGTCCGACCTTTTCGGGCGTGGCGATGGCGATCGCGCGCGGCGACCGTGCATGCCTCGTCGGCCGCAACGGCAGCGGCAAGTCGACGCTGCTTCGCATCCTCGCCGGGTCTGGCCGAACTCGACGGCGGCGAACGCTTTCAGCAGCCGGGCGCACGCATCGCCTACATGCCGCAGGAACCGGCCTTCGATGCGAGCCTCACGGCAGCCGCGTTCGTGGCGCTGAGTCTGCCGCCCGATTCCGGGCACGCCGATCGTCGCCATCTCGTCGAGGCGACCTTGGGCGAAGTCGGTGTCGGGCACGATCGACTTCTCTCCAACCTTTCCGGCGGCGAAGGCCGACGGGTCAGCCTTGCCGCGGCCCTGGTCGCCGAGCCCGATGTCCTGCTGCTCGACGAGCCGACCAACCACCTCGACATTCCCGCGATCGAATGGCTCGAGGAGCGTCTCGCTGCGTTTTCCGGCGGCCTGCTGCTGGTCAGCCACGATCGCGCCTTCTTGAAGCGGTTGTCGCGCCGCACGTTCTGGCTCGACCGCGGGAGACTGCGTGAGCTCGATCAGGGCTATGAGGCATTCGAGGCCTGGTCGGACGGCGTGCTCGCGGCCGAAGCGGCCGAACAGGCTCGCATCGACAAGCGCATCGCCAGCGAGACGATGTGGATGCGCGAAGGCATCTCGGCACGCCGAAGGCGCAATCAGGGGCGCGTCCGGCGGCTCGCCGAAATGCGACAGCAACGTGCCGAACGGGTCGGGCTGCACCAGGTCAAGCTCACCGCGGCAACGGCGGAGACCGGTGGTCGCCTCGTCATCGAGCTGGAAAACGTGGCCAAGGCGTTCGCAAGCCCATCGGGCCCGAAGGTGATCGCCCGCCGGTTCTCGACCCGGGTATTGAGGGGAGACCGTGTCGGCCTGATCGGTCCGCAACGGCGCCGGCAAAACGACGCTGCTGGGCATCATGGCCGGAACAATTGCACCGGATAGCGGCAGGGTAAGGCAGGGTACGAACCTGATGCCGGCGATTTTCGACCAGCGCCGCGCCACGCTCGATCCGGAGGCGACGCTGTGGGACACGCTGACCGAGGGGTCGGGCGATACGGTGGTCGTGCAGGGCCAGCCCCGACACGTCACCTCATACCTGAAGGACTTTCTCTTCGAGGACCGGCAATTCCGGGCCAAAGTGTCGACCCTCTCCGGCGGCGAGCGCAATCGGCTGCTTCTGGCCAAGACGCTGGCGCAGCGCTCCAATCTTCTGATCCTGGACGAGCCGACCAACGATCTCGACATCGACACGCTCGACCTCCTCGAGGAGGTGCTGGCGGATTACGACGGCACGCTGCTCCTGGTCAGCCATGACCGGGATTTCCTCGACCGTCTGGTGACCAGTCTGATCGCCGTCGAAGGGGTCCGGCGTGATCGACGAATATGTCGGCGGCTACAGCGACTATCTGCGTCAGCGTCGGCCCCCGCCGGTGCCGCGGCCCGCGCCGAAGCGCCCGATCAAGGCGGCCGCGCGCGTTGCCGAGGCGCGCGCGAGCAAGCTCAGTCGGAACGAGCAGCGGGAACTCGACGCATTGCCGGCGCAGATTGCCGCGTTCGAGAGCGAGAAGACGCTGCTGGAAGCGGCATTGGCCGATCGCGGCTTTTATGCGCGCGACCGGATCGCCTTCGCAGCGGCCACCGGTCGCCACGCCGCGCTGGTCGAGGCGCTGGCGCGAGCGGAGGAGCGATGGCTCGCGCTCGCCAGTCGCGCCGAAGAACTTTCGCGCCTGTCGCGCTGAGCGCGACGAGGGGAATTTGCCACCGCGCCGTGATAGCTTCGCGCCGCGCAAACCGTCATGACCGGGAGAGATCGCATATGGCCTCGTGCATGGAACTACTCGCCGCCGCAGGCCCGATCGCGGGCGTCGCGTTCGTCGGTTGCAGCCTGCTGACGCCGGTGGCCGCGCAGACCGGCGCGCGGCGTCGGGAAGTGGTGATCAACGGCACCCGCGTAAAGACGGTGGACGTCCACGCTCATTGCTCCATACCCGAGGCGATGGCCCTCATGGGGTTGAAGGTCGCGCCGGAGGGACTGCTGATGGCGCGGGCGCCGGACCGCATTCGGGCAATGGACGAGCAGGGCATCGACGTCGAGGCGCTCAGCATCAACCCGTTCTGGTACAAGGCGGACCGCGATCTGGCAGCCGAGATCATCAAGGTCCAGAACACCAAGCTCGTCGAGATCTGCGCGGCGCAGCCGGACCGGTTCGTCGCGTTCGCGACGGTGGCGCTGCAACATCCTGACCTCGCAGCAGAGCAGCTCGAACATGCGGTCAAAACGCTCGGCCTGCGCGGGGTTTCGGTCGGCGGCAGCGTCAACGGCGAGGAGTTGGCCGCAGCGAAATTTCACCCCTTCTGGGCCAAGGCCGAGGAATTGGGCGTGCTCGTCTTCATGCATCCGCAGGGTACGCCCGAATTGAGCGCCAGGCTCAAGGGCAACGGCGTCCTCGACAACGTGATCGGCAATCCGCTGGAGACGACGATCGCGCTCTCGCACATGATTTTCGAGGGCACGCTCGATCGCTTTCCCGGGCTCAAGATCTGCGCCGCGCATGGCGGCGGCTATCTGCCATCCTATGCCGCGCGCTCGGACGCAGGCTGCGTCACCTTCCCCGACCGATGCGGCCCGCCGCCCAGGAAGAAGCCGACGGACTATCTCCGGCAACTCTATTTCGACTCGATCGTTTTCACGCCCGAAGCGCTGCGCCACCTCGTCGCCGAGACCGGTCCGGGCCAGGTCGTCATGGGGACCGACTATCCCTTTCCCTGGACGCGGAATTCGGTCGATCACATCCTGGCGACGCCGGGATTGAGCGATGCCGACCGCGTGGCGATACTGGGCGGTACCGCGGCAAAACTGCTGGGCATCGCGATGTAGCGCGCCGGCCCGCCGGCACCGGCATCGAGGCGCTTGGGCGGAAATAATAAAGATACCGATGATATGCTGCGGTTGAAGGATAGCGGCAGCGCGAGCGGGGTCGGACTTGCCCAGGGGATGCGAATTTCGCCGCCACCGGTTCGCTATGGAACGATGGGCCGATCGCCTCCCGGGGCGGGGATGACATGCAGCACGACGAGCACGTACCCGATCGATCACAGCGCACGGCGAGCGATTGGCTGACAGAAGCGAGAACGTTCGAGAGCGAAGGCGAGCTGTTCAAGGCCTACGACGTTGCCACCCAGGGCTTGGCGATGTTTCCCCGCGACCTCTGGCTCAAGCATCGCGCCGTGCTGTGCCTGGCGCGTGCGGGAGCCACCGAACTCGCGTGTCGCCGGTATCAAGAGTACGAGCTCGCCGCGGCCGAGGCCGATCACGAGGACATCGCCGCGCTCGGCGCGCGATTGCTGAAGGACCAAGCATTCGCCGCCATCGATGAGGCCGAACGGCGCCGCGCTTGTGGCGTGGCCGCGCAGCGCTACGCCCGGATCCATCAGCGCACGCGCGGCTATTATCCCGGCATCAACGCGGCCACTCTGTGCCTGCTGGCGGGAGACGCCGCCGCCGCCGAAGCCCTGGCACGACAGACCCTGGACGAACTCGGAGCGGAAGGGCGCGATCGCGCGAATTCCTCGGGGGAGGCATCCGACGCCTATTACCGTCTCGCCACGCGTGTCGAGGCGCTGCTGCTGTTGGGCGAGATTGATGCCGCGCACTCTTTCGTGCCGAAGGCTCTGGCGGCCAATGGCGGCGACCACGCTGCGCTTGCGGCGACGTGGAAGCAACTGCAGTTGGTGCTGAAGGCAAAGGGCATCGATGCAAGCCGCTTTGCCGGCGAGATCGCGCCACCGCGGGTGATCCACTATGTCGGTCATCTTATAAGGCCGGGCGGTGAGCATGGTCGCTTCGAGGCCGCCGAAGAGCGGGCCGTTCAGGAGCAGATCGACGCGCATCTCGCGCGCCGGCGCGTCGGCTTCGGCTATGGGTCGCTTGCTTCGGGGGCCGACATTCTTTTCGCCGAATCGCTCCTGCGGCGCAGCGCGAGTTTGCACGTCGTGCTTCCGTTCGCGCGGGAGGAGTTCGTGGAGGTCTCGGTCCGGCCCGCGGGCGAGGCGTGGGTTCGTCGCTTCGATGCGTGCTACGCGTCGGCGGCGACGGTGCGGTACGCCACCGACGATGCCTATCTCGGAGACGATCGCCTCTTTGCCTATTGCAGCCGGCTCGCGATGGGGCTTGCCGTGCTGCGCGCCCAGCATCTCGGCACCAGGGCCGAGCAAGTGGGCGTATGGGACGGCGAGGCTCCCGCAGGGGTCGCCGGCACTGCCGCGGATATGCAGCGTTGGCGCGCGTGCGGTTTTGAGCAGACGGTTATTCCGCCGAAAAGCAGAGACAAGCGCGTTGTCGTCAAAGCGGCGGATGACGCGGCGCCCGCGACGGCAATGTCTCCCGGCGGACGGCTGGCGCGCGCAATGCTGTTCTGCGACATCAAAGGGTTCAGCAAGCTCTCCGACACCGAAATACCGCGCTACGTTACGGGGCTTCTGGGAGCGTTGGCCAAGGTCGTCGATGCGTTCGGTCACTCGTTGTGCTTCGCCAATACGTGGGGCGACGGGCTTTTCCTCGTGTTCGAAGACGCCGGGCAAGCGGCCCGGTGCGCGCTCGATCTGCAGAACGCGGTTGGACGGCTTGACTTGGCGAAGCTCGGCTTGCCCGCTCACATGGGGCTTCGCGTCGGCGGGCATTTCGGGCCGGCCTATCCGGCCATCGATCCGGTGCTGAAGAAAACCAATTATTTCGGCGCTCACGTCAGCCGAGCGGCGCGCATCGAGCCGGTGACCCCGGAGGGGTGCGTCTATGTCACCGAGACATTCGCCGCGGTCCTGGCGCTGGAGCATGGCCGGGATTTTACCTGCGACTATGTCGGCATGACGGCGGCGGCCAAGAAGTACGGAGAAATGCGCATGTTCCTGTTGCGGCCGCGGCAACGGGTCGTGGCGGGAGCCGCCGGCAGCGCGCCGATCGGCTGACGGCCCGTATCTGACTGGCTGGGCAATCTGCAACCGGCCGAAGCGCCGAGGAGAACCAGGAACCGTGCCGCAATCGCTTCTCAAGATTTTCATCTCCTCGCCTTCGGACGTGAACGCGGAACGGCGGCGGACGTCGCTCGTCATCACGCGTCTGCAGCGGGAATTCGCCCGCTTCTTCGAGATCCACCCCGTCTTGTGGGAACTCAATCCGCAGCTCGGCGGCGCGCATTTCCAGGACATCATCGATCCGCCGTCGAAGGCCGACATCGTCGTGCTGATCCTGTGGCGCAGGCTCGGCACACCGTTGCCCGAGCGCACCGAAAAGGCCGAATACCGGGGCATCGACGGCCGCCATCCGGTGACCGGCACGGAGTGGGAATATGAGGACGCGCTGGCGGCGCGGCAGCGCCGGCACGGCGTGCCCGATCTCCTCGTCTATCGCAGAATGGCGAAGGCCGAGGCGCAGTGGGACCGGGTCGAGGAGCTCGACCAGGCGAAGCAGCAGTGGGAAGCGCTGCAAGGCTTCTGGCATCGGCATTTCGAGGATTCCGAGGGTCACTTCAAGGCGGCCTTCAACCGATTCGTCACCCTCGACGAGTTCGATGCCCTGATCGAGAAGGACCTGCGCGAAAGGCTGCGCGTCCGGTTGCCGCCCGGCCCGTTGCGGTTCCAGCGCACGCAGGATGCAGCCCAGGAGGTGTCGTGGTGGGACGGCTCACCCTATCGCGGGCTCCAGGTCTTCGACAGCAAGCATGCGACGATCTTCTTCGGCCGCGAACGGGCCGAGCGCGAAATCATCGAGGCGCTGGTCCGACGCGCCGACGAGGGCGCCGCCTTCATGCTCGTGCTGGGGGCGAGCGGCTCAGGCAAATCGTCACTCGTGCGCGCGGGCATACTGCCGGATCTCGTGACGCCCGGCATCGTCGCCGGCGCGACGGCGTGGCGCCATGCGATCGTTGTGCCCGACGAGCTGATCCAGGATCCCTATGAAGGCTTCGCCCAGGCCTTCGCCGAAGCCGTGCCGGAGCTTCGCGAGGTGGGCTTTTCGCCGAAGGACGTGGCAGCGCAACTCAAGGGCGGCCCCGAGCTTGCCGCCATGCCGCTGCGCCTCGCGCTCGAGCGCGCCGCCGCCGCCGAGGGGGACGCATTCCGGCAAGGATCGGCGAATGGCAGGCTGGTGCTCGTCCTCGACCAGATGGAAGTGCTGTTCACCGCGCCCGGCTTCGACGATGCGGCGCGCCGCGCGATCGACGCGCTGGTCGCTGGCCTGGCGCGCAGCGGCCTCGTCTGGGTCATCGCCACCATGCGGAGCGACTTCTTCCACCGCATGGTCGAGCTGCCCGCGCTCAAGGAGCTGGCGGCACAGGGGCAATTTCTGCTGGCGCCGCCCACCACGGTGGAAATCGAGCAGATCATCACGCGCCCTGCGGAAGCCGCGGGCGTCGCATTCGAGATTGATGCCGGCGCAAGCGAAGCGACAGAAGAAACCCCCGGCAACCGCCGCAAGGAGCGAGAGCCGGGGACGAGCCTCGCCCAGGAGATCCGGGACGACGCGGCGAGTGACCCGGCGGCGCTGCCTCTTCTCTCCTTCGTGTTGGACGAACTCTATCGCCGCGACATCGAATTTGTTGGGGTCGAGCCGCAGCAGGACGGCGCGTTCGCGCCGCGGACCGTTCTCACCTTTCTCACCTATGACGAGCTTGGCGGTCTTGAGGGCGCGATCGCCAATCACGCGGAACGACTCGTGCACGATCTGGCGGCGGAGATGGCGCTCGCCGCCGCCGTCGAGGTGACGCCGGGCGAGCTGCCGCCGGAACTGGCAAAGGCGTTGCGCGCGGTCCTCCTTGCGTTGGTCGAGGTGGACGAGCTCAAGGGAATGGCGACGGCCCGCACGGTGCGGGAGGCATCCTTCGCCGGTCCGTTACAGAAGAGACTCGGCGAGCGGCTGGTACAGGCGCGCCTTGTGGTGGCCGACGACCCCGGGACCGGCCGGACCCTGCGGATCGCGCACGAGGCCTTGCTGTCGCGCTGGCCGCGGCTCGAAAGGCTGATCGACGATCATCGGGATTTCCTCGTCTCGCGGCGGCGGCTGCAGAGCGAAACCGCGAATTGGGACGGCCATGCGCGGGATCCGGAGCTCCTGCTGCTGTCATCCCGCCGGCTCGCCGAAGCCGAGGAGATCCTGAAGGACCATCGGGACGCGCTCGATCCCGAGATGATCGCCTATATCGATGCCTCGCTCGCGGCCGAGCAGGCGCGACGGGCGGAGGAGGAACGGCGCAAGGAAGACGAGCGGCTGAAGGAGCTTCGGACCGCGCAGCGCATCGCACGGATTTTCCGCAATGCCACCGTCACAGCGGTAGCGCTGTTCGTTATGGCCGCGATTCTTGCGGCCTTTGCCTGGTACGAACGCGGCCGAGCCGGGATCGCGCTCGATGAAGCGGCAAGCAACTACCGCGCCGCCGTCGATCAGGCGGCCGGCGCCAGCCAGCTTCTCGCCAACAGCTACGAGGACGGCTCCATTTCAACCGTGCTCATGAAGCCGCTGATGGCGCAGGCGCTAGCAACGGTCAATCGCCTGCGCGGCGACACGGACGATGTGACGAGCGCGCGTATAAGGCTTCTCGACGATCTGGCTCTGGCCTATGTCACGTTCGGTGACATCGTGACCGCCCGCAAGTTTGCCGTCGAGGAGAATGCGCTCGCCGACCGCCTGATCGCCAAGGACGCCTCCAGTCTTCAATGGCGGCAATTATGGGCCGTCGCGCGCGGGCAACTCAGCGACGCCCAGTTCTACCAAGGCGACCTCGCCGGAGCACTCGAACGGGGCCGCGAAGCGGTGAACGCTGCGCTCGAGGTCGTGGCCGCAAATCCCGACGACGAAGTCATGCAGCGCTCGCTGTTCTTCGATTACGAGAGGGTCGCCGATGCCTTGAGAGCGCAAGGGGACCTCGACGGTGCGACCGGCGAATATCGGCGCTGGCTCGACCACGCCAACGATCTGCACGCGAGGCATCCGAAGGACCCGCAGTGGTTGCGTGCCTTGGCTTTCGGCTATGAGCGGCTGGGCGACGTATTGCTGGCGCAAGGCAAGGCGGCCGACGCCAGTGTTCAGTACCGATCGTTCAATTCGTTCGCGACGCAAGCCGTGGCTGCGGAACCGCAGAATGCGATCTTCCAGGATGCCTTGACGCTGAGCCATCAGAGACTCGGCGACTCGCAGCTTGCCCAAGGCAATTTCACGGAAGCGCTCGTCGAGTACAAAACCTACGAGGCGATGGCGGCGAGATTGTTGAACCGCATCGACCCTTCGAACTTCCGCTGGCATCAGTTCCTGGAGATCGCGCACCAGCGCATCGGCGAGGTGCTGATGGCGGAGAAGGATTTCGACGGCGCCTTGAAGGAGTATCAAACCTACGCTTCGATGGCGCAAGACGCCCTCGAAAAAGACCCCGGGCAAGGACGCGCGCTCTACGACGCGGCGAACGCAGGCGAGAAGGTCGGCGATGCGCTACGCGAACTCGGCCGGCTCGACGACGCGGCGCGCCAATACCGCAAGGAATTGACGACCATGACCCGGTTGGCCAGGGAGGACCCGTCGAATGCCGAGTGGCAAAAGAGCTTGGCGATGGCGCATCAGCGCGTAGGGCTGACGCTTCTCATGCAGCAAAACATTCCGGGCGCAGCCGACGAATTCAGCCAGTGCACGTCCGTGTCAGTGAAGCGCGCGGTTTACAATCCTCGTACGATCTGGCCGCCCGACGTAACCGCTTATTGCCGTGCGGAAGTGGAACGGCTCGGCGGCGCCCGGCCGAAATGATGGGAGTGCCGCCCGCCACGCGGGCGGCACTCCGTCACGCACGGATCAGCAGTTGCTGCACGTCTCGTTCTGCGCCTGCACGGTAACGGATGCCGAAACGAATGCGGCTCCCAAGCCAAGCGCGATGAGCACGGCGAGAATTGCCTTCTTCATGATGGTTCTCCCAGATCTTAATGGGATACGACGAAGCATGGTACCACCAGGACGATTAAAAAGACGGAATTGGGCGGGCACGATCTTTGGGAAATATCCCGGAAACCATCTCCGCGAAAGGCGATCCTTGCCGCGGTTTCGGGTAAGGCCTGGCGTGGTAAACTCGCGATGATGCGCCGTGGCACCGCGGCGGCCGATTTCGACCCCCCCCCCCGACCTTGTCCGTACGGCTCCACATCCCTCCAGCGCAAGCAGACATGAAAATCGCCGTCGCCCGCCGCGCGTCAGCGGTCCTGAACGCCCGATCGCTGCCGTTCGCCGCCGGATTGGCAGCCTATGTCACGGTCTTGGGCAAATGGCGTGGCGTCGTTTCGGAGCCCGACACGCTCTGGCACGTGGCGGTGGGCCGGTGGATCATCGCGCACGGCGCGGTTCCGCATCACGACATGTTTTCCTATACGATGCGCGGCGCGCCGTGGGTTCCGCATGAATGGCTTGCGGAAGTGGTCATCGCGTGGACCTACGGCAAGCTGGGCTGGGCGGGGCTCGTTGTCGCCGCCGCCCTTGCCTTCGGCGCCGCGATTACGCTCCTGGTCCGGGCCCTGCTGCGCTACGTCCCGCCGGCTTACGCGCTCGTCGGCGCCATCGGCGCGTGGGGACTTTGCATGCCGCATCTCTATGCGCGGCCGCATGTCTTCACGTTTCCCTTGCTGGTGCTGTGGGGCGCGTGCCTGGTCGCCGCGCGTGCGGCGGGCAGGGCGCCGCCGCCGTGGGCCGCGATCATCATGCTGCTATGGGCCAATCTTCACGGCGGGTACATGTTCGGTCTCGGTCTCGCCGCGCTCTTTGCCGGCGAAGCGGCATTCGAGGCGCCAAACCCGCGCGCGGCCATTCGCGTGGTCCGCGATTGGGGCATTTTCGGCGCGTTGTCGCTTCTGGCCGCGCTTGTGACGCCGAATGGCATCTCGGGATTGTTGCTGCCTTTCGATCTGCTGCGCATGAACTCGGTCATGGCGACCATCCAGGAATGGCGAAGCCCGAATTTCCAACAGCCGCAGCCGCTCGAGGCCTGGCTTCTCCTGGTCCTTCTCGGGACCCTCTATTTCGGCGTCCGTCTGCCGATCACGCGCATCGTGATGCTGCTGGTGCTGGTGCACCTGGCGCTGGCGCATCTGCGGAATGGCGAGATCGTTGGGTTGATTGGGCCGCTGATTGTCGCGCCGGCGCTCGGCGCAAAACGGGTTCGTTCGCCCGGACCCGGCGGACCCGTCCCGCAATGGCAAGACTTCGCCGGCCGATCCGCGCCGCCGATCGTCGCCGCCGCCGCCGTCGGCATCGTGCTCGCATCCGCCTGGGCAGCCATACGGATCGGGATTGCCGACAACGCCACCCGCTTCGCGCCCGCGGACGCCATCGCCTACGTCAAGGCGAGGAAAATCTCAGGCCCCGTCTTCAACGACTACGCCTTTGGCGGCTATCTCATTTTCGTCGGCATCCCGACCTTCATCGACGGGCGTGCCGACATGTACGGCGACGACTTCTTCAAGCGTCAGCGCGACATTGCCGATCTCACGGCGCTGCTGGCGAAATACCACGTCACCTGGACGTTGCTGGAGCCGCAGAATCCGGAAATCGTTCTCCTCGACCACCTTCCGGGATGGCGGCGGATCTATTCCGACGGGATTGCCGTCGTGCATGCGCGCACCGACACGATACCGCCGCCGGCGACGGCGCGCTGAACGGCTCAACCGTCAAGCGCGAGCAATGCGAATGTCGCAAGCCAGTGCTCGCCCATATAGTCGCCTTCGATGTAGGGCAAGCTCGCACCGAGATGCGCTTCCGCCGCCGCCAGCGCCATGGCACGCCGGGGATCGTCGTCGGAGAGCGCGGTCGCGATCGACCGCCAGCACCACGCCCGGCTTAAATTGAGCCCGTCCAGATGGACCGTCTTGCCGTCGGTTCGGTCGGTGACCGTGACCGGCTCGAGCAGCGTTGCCGGGCTCCTTGACCCGAGTCGCGGCAGGAACCGATCGAACCACGCGGCGAAATCGGCGGGCGGCAGGACGCGGCGCATGCATTCGGCTTCCATCAATGCCGGTGACACGAAGTCGTCGCCGCTTGGTTCCCAGGCTTGGCAGTCGGCGTCCGACCCGAACCATGCGCAGCTCTTGTCGCGCACGAGGTCCCTCAGACGCTCGTGCCGGCAGATTTGCGCATGTTCCCAAGCGAGCGTCAGCGCAAAGGCGCTGTTGTAGTGGGCGCCGCTCCGGACCGGATATTTCGCAGCGGGCAGAAACGCGAGAAACCGCTCCACGAAAGCGCCCGCCAACGGCGCCAGAGCTTCGCGCCACCGTTGCCCGTCGCCGCCGTCATGTTGCGAAAGTTCCGCTGCGAGCATCAGCAGCCACGCCCAGCCGTAAGGCCGCTGAAATCCCTGCGCCGTTTGCAGATAGGCCAACTCGCCCGCGACATTTTCGCGCGTGAAGTGATGATCGGCGAGGTCACGGATGCTCGACCTCTCCGGAAGCGCGGCGAAGCGCCGGTAGAGCCGGCAAAGGAGCCAATGCCCGTGAACGCAGGAGTGCCAGTCGAAGCTGCCGTAGAATATGGGATGGAGAGAGCGCGGACTCCTCACGTCTTCGGGCCCGCTCATCGTATGTTCGAGTTTGTTTGGATATTCGCGGGTGACGTGAGCGAGTGCGATGCGCGCGAACCGGGATGCCAAGTCGAGCGTCAAGACGGCGGCCATCGCCAGAACCCCTGAGCTTGCGAATGTCGCTCTCGAATCCCGCGTTACGGCGGGATAAGAGCATGCGCATCCCTCACTGTCCATTGGCCCGATGCAGGGCCCGGACTGCGAACCCATAAATGGTCATTGCGCTTCGCGGGTTTCGCAATTCAAGGTTCTCGACGGGGACCTCGCAGGGAACGGGATCACTTTTGGCTGGATGAGGCACGGATCGGCCGGCTCGCGCGGTCGAGCCCCCCCGTCTGGACGGCCTCGCACTGCGGCCGGCGCCGCTCCTGCCCGCCTCGGGGCTACCGGATCATGCAATTCGATATGACGGCAAATGCCGCGATCGACGAGGCGGCGCAATTATAATTCTCGCGAAATTCCGCGAGCGTCATGGGCGTGGCGAGCGCGACCAGATTCCAGGCGCTGTTATGCGTCATCACCGCGCCCCCCAACGATTGCGCCCGCCACTCCGCCGCCGGAAGAATGACATAGGCGTAGCGCGGAACGACGCCGATGGCGGGAACCGACATCGGCGCACTGAGCCCCGTGTAAAGCTCGAACGCCTGCGGATCGGGCGTGAGCACATTGCCCTCGAGCGCATCGTGGGCGCGAATGTCCGAGAACAGGCCGGCCAGCGCGGCAAAGCTCGCATCGCGGTAGGGATGACGTTCGTGATGGATGGCATAAGACGCGAGATTTGCGGCAAGCGCCGTTAGCGCCAATCCCGCGCCTGCGGCCCGCACGCGGCGATCGCGGGGGAAGGGCACCGCCGCGGCGGCGAGCGGCAGCGAGAGCGCGATAAGGCACGTCACCGGAACCCAAAGCCGCGCCATCCCGCCGACCGCGTAGAGAATGTTCAACGCGGCCATCGAGCCATACATCACGATGATCGGCAGATTTCGCGCCGTCAGGCAGGACAACAGGACGAGCAGCAAGGCGAGAAACGCGGCGACGGGTCCGGACCAGGTTCCAAGGCTGTGCCAGAACCCTGGGGCCCAGAGGCCCGGGACGATGGATCTCGATATCTGATAGATGACGCTGCCCTGCAAATTCGCGAGCGCGTCGGCGAACATTTGCGCGGCGCTTCGGAACGGGGACGCGGGATCGACCGGGCTCGCGCGGAAGATCATGGCGAGCTGGTTGATGCCGTCGGCCCCGAGCAGGCGCGCGTCGATCAGGCTGTTGCGGAACATCCAGCCCGCGAACGGCAATAGAAATCCCGCCGCATAGCAGACATATCGGCTCGCCATGCGGCGACAGATCGACCGGCTCGGCGCGCAGAACGAAGATATAGGCGAGCGGCAGAAAGAGCGCGCCGAAGAAGCTTCCGCGGATCAGCATGCCGAAGCCGCAAATCATCCCGAAAGCAAAGGCCGTCCCATGCCTGATCGTGCCGCGCGCCCAGCCGATATCGGCGAGCAGGAGCGCGACGAGCGACCACAGCACCGTCGGCATCTCGCTGTTGGTCATGCGCGAGAATTGCCAGTAATAGGGATTGAGGCCGAGCAGGAGCGGCACCGAAAGCCGCGCCAGCGGCGAGCGCGTCAGCCTTTTCGCATAGAGAAAGGCGAGGACGATGCCGCCGACGCCATAGGCGATCATGCCCAGCTTGACGAGCAGGAGATCGATCGGCACGCCGGAGAGAAATGTCAGCGGCGCGAGCAGCAAGGGCAGCCCGGGCGGCCAAGTCGTGTGCGGAATGTAGAATTGCGGGTTCAAGCTCCGCGTGTAGCCGTGTCCCATGACGAGCGACTGGCTCAGCGCGAGGTAGCTCTCGGCGTCGCGCGTATCGAAATTCGAGAAATCGAGCCGCGGATTCGGGGCGAGAAAATACAAGGCGCAAAGGGCCGCCACGACAACCGCCGCACCATGCTGGTCGAGTGCGAGCCAGCGGCCAACGGGCGTGGACCTGGTCACTCGTGCGCCCTGATCCAGTCGATGATCCGCGGGACGACCTGGTTCCCGATGCCGTAGAAATCATGCGGCGAGCCCGTTCCGCAGCGCGGGCCGCCCCTGCCGCCGCCCGCGACCGCGATGAATTCCTTCGCGGGCGCCGCCGTAAAGAGCGACATGTCTTTTTGCGCCAGTGCGAACTGGCTCGCGGGGCAGGTGTCGTCGCGGTTCTGCACGTTGAGCACCGGGACGGCGATCTTCGCGACGGGCACATAGCCCAATCCCCCCAACCACACGCTCGAGGTGAGAACGATGCCGGCGATCGCGCTGGGCCCGTATTGCGCGGCGGCGTTGGCGGCAGAGATCGTGCCGTTGCTGGTGCCGACCGCCCAGATCGGTACCGGCGACCTCCCTTTGAGGAAGGCGATGACCGCGGCCACGTCCTCGGTGTGCGCGGTCCAGGTGCGATAGATCGGGCCGAACCCGCCGGGATGATCGGATGGCGTGTCCGGCACCGCGACGTTCATGCCGGCCGCGACAAAGAGCGAGCGCGTACGCCACAAGAACGAGCCCTGTTCGTCCGCCAATTTGCCGTTGCCGCCGACGAAGAGGATCACGCTCGCGGTGGCGTTGGCGGCCTCATCGTAGAACAGCGGCAGTTCGATCCCGGGTTGCCCGAACAGCACGACGCGCTCTTCGCCGCGGGCGGCGTACGCCGGCCCGGCGAGCGTGGCAAGCAGCATTATCGCGGCGGTGGTGCTCGCTTTCATTGTCTTCCCGTGCGCTGCACAGTCTCCGGCGTGGCGGCGGATCGGGATATTACGACAGTCGCGCGGTTTGGGGAATTTGCCCGGAACGCGTCGCCGAAGATGGCGTTTGGCAGGATCGCGGGCGATCGGCAACAATGCGCGGGATGGGCGGGACACCTTCATTGAGGAGCATGAGCCGTGCTCGAACAGCGTATGAGCGGCGATCCGGGGTATGGCGGCGTCGCGAAAGTCATGCATTGGCTGATCGTCGTCTTGGTGGCGGCACAATTTGCCATCGCCTGGACGATGCCGGACATTGGCCGCGGCACCCGGCCGGAAGGGCTGATCAGCCTTCATCTGACACTTGGGATTACCATCATCGTGGTCGCGCTGTTGCGGCTCGCATGGCGATGGACCCATCCGGTCCCCCTGATCAGCGGCAACGTGCCGCCATGGCAGCATCGCGCGGCCCAGGCAACCCATGCGCTGCTCTATGTCGTCCTCGTGCTGTTGCCGTTGATGGGATGGGCCAATGCCTCCTATCGCGGCTGGCGGGTGACTTCTCTATGGGGTGGCAACGCTACCGCCCCTACTGCCGCAGGGATCGCCGCTCGGCGCCGAACTCGGCGACATTCATGTTCTCACGTCCTATGTGCTCCTGGGTCTGGTCGGGCTCCACGTCGTCGCGGCGCTCTATCACCATTTCCTGCTGCGCGACCGTGTTCTTCTGCGCATGCTGCCGGGGGGCGGATGACGCCGCGCGGCTTTTTCCGCAAAAATCTGCCGTGAGGTAGCACGCGCTGCACAATTTTTGTGCGGCGCGTGTCGTGGCCGGCTCGGGACGACCGCAGCCCGGCGACATTCGCGTCGACAAGCACCGCATCAGCAGGTTCTGGGACACGCCTCTTGATTCCATCCTGCGCAATCTCGGCTGCGCTCGCTCCTTTTCGCGGGCGTCAACACCGATCAATGCGTGCTGCATTCCCTGAGCGACGCCAATTTCCTCGGCTATGGCTGCATCATGCTCAGCGATTGCTGCGCCACCACGTCGCCGTCGTTCTGCACCGAGGCGACGCTGTGGAACGTCAAGAAATGCTTCGGCTTCGTGGCGGCGTCTGCCGCCGTGATCGCGGCGGTCGCCGATTGAAGCGACGGCAAAGTCCCCCTTTCCCGGCATGCGAAATTTCGCGACAATCACGCCGGTCGGGGCGGCCGACCGGCTGCGGCCCGCGAAGGTGCCTGGCGACATGCCCAACGGCGCGGAATTGAACGACCGGCCGATCCTCGCGCTCAGGGGCATCACCAAGGCGTTTCCCGGCTGTCTCGCCAACGACCATGTCGATCTGACGGTCGGGCGCAACGAGATCCATGCGCTCCTGGGCGAGAACGGCGCCGGCAAGAGCACGCTGGTCAAGATCATCTACGGCGTGATGAAGCCCGATGCCGGCGACATCTTCTGGCAAGGCGAGCAAGTCGTCGTGCAGAACCCGGCGCACGCGCGTCGCCTCGGGATCGGCATGGTGTTCCAGCATTTCTCGCTGTTCGAAGCGCTGACGGTGACGGAAAACGTCGCGCTCGGCATGAACGAGCCGGGCGACCGCGTCGGCCTGCGCGATCGCATCACCGCGATCTCGCACAGCTATGGCCTGCCGCTCGACCCGGACCAGTCGGTCCACGACTTGTCGGTCGGCGAACGCCAGCGCATCGAGATCGTGCGCTGCCTGGTGCAGAAGCCCAAGCTGCTGATCATGGACGAGCCGACCTCGGTGCTGACGCCACAGGAGGTCGAGAAATTGTTCCGCACGCTGCGCCGCCTGGCGTCGGAAGGATGCTCGATCCTTTATATCAGCCACAAGCTCGAGGAAATCCGCGCGCTGTGCGACACCGCGACGATCATGCGTCTGGGACGCGTGGTGGCGCAGTGCACGCCGCGGGAGAAAACCGCGCGCGCGCTGGCCGAGCTCATGCTCAATGCCGAATTGGCGGCGCCGTCCGAGCGGTGCGCGAGCGCGGCCGCGGGCACGACGCCGCGGCTCGCCGTCGATCGCCTGACGCTGCGCTCCTCGCATGCGTTCGGAACCAATCTAAAGGAGGTCAGCTTTGCCGTCGCAGGCGGCGAGATCCTCGGCATCGCCGGCATCGCCGGCAACGGCCAGACCGAGCTGATGGAGGCGCTGTCGGGGGAGGCGCTGGCCGGCAATCCCGGGACGGTCAGGCTCGACGGTGTTGCGGCCGGCCACATGGACCCGCGCGCGCGGCGCAAACTCGGCGGCTGCTTCGTCCCCGAGGACCGCTATGGGCATGGCGCGGTCACGACCATGACGCTTGCCGAGAACGTGTTTCTCTCGGCCTATCTGCGCCGCTCGCTGGCGCGGCTCGGCCTCATCCGCGCGGCGCGCACGGTCGCCTTCACGCGCGACATCATCGCGCGGTTCGACGTGCGCACCACCGGTCCCAAGGCCGAGGCGCGCGCGCTGTCGGGCGGCAATCTCCAGAAATTCCTGGTCGGGCGCGAGGTGCTGTACATCCGCCGGCACGTGCCGGAATCGCCGAGCTGGAATCGCGCGGCGGCACGGCGCGGCGGCACGCTCGCGATCCTCCGGTCGCATTGGCGGCTCGGCCTCTATGTCGTCGCGCTGATGACGGCCTTCAATTTCTTCAGCCACGGGACCCAGGATCTCTATCCGACTTTTCTCGAGGTTCAGCATCACTTGTCGCCGCAAGCGGTCGGCACCATCGCGGCGATCTACAATGTTGGCGCGATCGTCGGCGGCATCGTGTGCGGCGCGCTCTCCGAATGGATCGGCCGGCGCCGCATGATGGTGATTGCCGCGCTCCTGTCGCTCCCGGTTCTGCCGCTCTGGGCCTTCGCGCAAAGCCCTGCGTTGCTCGCGACCGGGGCCTTTCTCATGCAAGTCATGGTACAGGGTGCGTGGGGCGTGATTCCCGTTCATCTCAACGAGCTGTCGCCGGACGAGGCACGCGGCACCTTTCCGGGCTTCGCTTATCAGCTCGGCAATTTGCTGGCCTCGGTGAACGCCACGCTCCAGGCGGGCATCGCCGTGCATTTCGGCAACGATTACGGCCTGGCGCTGGCTCTCGTCGCCGGCACCGTCGCCGTCGTCATAGCGGTGCTCGCCGCGTTCGGCATCGAGGCGAAGGGCGTCGCCTTCGGCACCGCGCGCAGCCCGCCGGTCGCGACGTGAGAAGCGGGCCCGCTAACGCGGGACCGCCGCGTGCGCCGCGGCGACGACGGGGACGCGGTGACTTTCGATCCGCATCATCGTCAAGGCGGCGGCGGCGGCGATGAAGGAGGGCACCGCGCCGACGAGGAAGATCGACGACGTGCTCCAATGCAGCGCCAGCATGAGACCGCCGGCGGTGGGCCCGACGATCGCGCCGATGCGGCCGATGCCGAGCGCCCAGCCCACGCCGGTAGCGCGGATATAGGTCGGGTAATAGGCCGCGGTGAGCGCGTTGGCGACGTTCTGGCCGGTGACGCTGCCGACGCCGGCGATGGCGGCCGCGGCAAGGATCAGCGGCAACGCGGCCCCGACCGAGCCGATCGCCGCGACGCCGATGCCGCTCAGGAGGAACAGCGGCGGCAGGAGCAGATAACAGCCGCGGCGGTCGAGGATCGGTCCGACCGCGATCGAGGCGATGACGCCGCTGCCCTGCTGCACCGAGATGATGACGACGGCCATCGAGATCGACAAGCCGGCATCGTGCAAGAGCGTCGGCAGCCAGCTCGTGAGCAGGAAGAGACCCAGCAGGTTCATGAAGAACATCGTCCACAACAGCATCGTGCCGGTCATCCTGCCTTCGCGGAAGAGATGGCCGACGGTGAGCCCGCTACGCTGTTCCTCGGCGATGGCGAACTCGGTGCCCGCGGGGAACGACGCGTGCGGATTGATGCGCCGGAGCAGGGCGGCGACCCGGGCCTGCGCGTGGCGCTTGAGAACGAGGAAGCGAATCGATTCCGGGAGCGCGAACATCAGCGCGATCGCGAACAGGATCGGCAGGACGCCGCCGCACACGAAGACCGACGGCCATCCGAACCGCGGGATGAGCGCCGCCGCGAGAAATCCGCCGAGCGAAGCGCCAAGCGGAAAGCCGCAGAACATGGCGACCGTCATCGCGGCCCGCTTGCGCGCCGGAAAATATTCGGACGTGAGAGCGATCGCGTTGGCCATGCCGCCGCCCAGCCCCGCATCGGTGAGGAAGCGCAGAATGCTGAGCGAGGTCAGCGAGTTCGCCCGGGCGGTCAGGAGCGAGAAGATGCCGAAAGCGATCGAGGTCCCGATCAGCATCTTCTTGCGGCCGACCCAGTCGGCGAGCGGCGCGATCACCAGGCAGCCGAGCAGCAGGCCCAGGAGGCCGACGACGAAAGCCGGGGTGAAATCCTTGGGCGCCAGATGCCATTCGTGGATCACCGACGGTGCGACGAAGCCGATGCTTTGCGTGTCGAACCCTTCGAGCGCCGCGGCCGCCGCGCACAGCGCCAACACGAGGTATCTGCAGGCCGCTGATCTTCTGCTGGTCAAGCCATTCCGTCACTTCGATCGTTTTCATGCCGGGCCTCGCTCCCACCGCCGGTCGACGCCGGCCTCGCCGCTTTTATGCTGATGCGGTCTGCGCCGAATTCGATCCCGTCGTTTATAATGCGCCGGCGGGGCGCGCGCAATAAGGCTTAAGGCTTCGTCGCGGCGGATTGCTCGCAGCCGCAAGCGACCGCCGTCGTCGCGAAGGCGTGGAGCGGCCGGGCCGGCAGGCTTATTAACGTTCTTAACATTTTATATATGTGACCGGGTCACGGTGGCCCGGTACATGTCTCGTTCGCCAAACTTGCTGTATCATCGCGCTGCACCATTCGGATCCAATGCCATGACATCGAAATCCCGGACCCTACGCGCCCTTTGCGAAATCGCTTGCGCTCTTCCGCTGGTTCTGATCGGCGGCTGCTCTTCAACCGGGCGTTCAACCGCGCAAGCGACCGACGCCGGCGGAGGCCAGCTCGCGCTCATTCACAGCGTGATGCAACAAGTCGAGACGAGCTATGTCCATCCGGTGAACGACGAAGAGCTCACCAATGACGCGCTCAAAGGCATGCTCACCCGCCTCGATCCTCATTCCGACTATATGGACGCCAAGGAACTCCACGAGTTCGACAGCGACACCGAGGGGCGGTTCGGCGGGCTCGGCATCGAGCTCACGGATGACAACGGCGTGCCCAAGGTGGTCGCGCCGATCAACGATACGCCCGCCGCGCGCGCCGGCATCGAGCCGGGCGATCTGATCGTCCGCATCGAGGGACAGGCAACCGACGGCATGAGCTTGATGACGGTCGTCGAGATCTTGCGCGGCAAGCCCGGCAGCAAGGTGACGATCACCGTGGCGCGCAACGGCCGGACCCCGTTCGACGTTTCGCTCACGCGCACCATCATCCATGTCGCCTCCGTGAAATCCGCGCTCGAGCCCGACCGGATCGGTTATGCGCGCATCTCGAGCTTCACCGCGGAGACCCAGGCCGAGCTGACCGCCGCCATTGCCCGCGTGAAGGCCCAGGCCGGCGGCTCCCTCAACGGCTTCGTGCTCGACCTCAGGGACGACCCCGGCGGCCTGCTCGACGCCGCGGTCGATGTCGCCGGCGATTTCCTCGATGGCGGCACCGTGGTGACGACCCGCGGCCGCACCAGCGACGACAACCATGCCTTTTCCGCGCCGGCGCGCGGCGACATCCTTTCCGGCACGCCGATGGTGGTGCTGGTCAATGCCGCATCGGCGTCGGCGTCCGAGATCGTCGCCGGCGCGCTGCAGGACCGCCACCGTGCGACCATCATGGGAACGCCCAGTTTCGGCAAGGGCTCGGTGCAAACCATCATCCCGGTGGGCGACGGCGCCATCCGGCTGACGACGGCGCTCTACTACACGCCGTCCGGCCGCTCGATCCAGGGAAACGGCATCACGCCCGACATCATTGCCGGCCTGCCCAAGGACGAGCAGGTGGCGGACGCGGTGCTGACGCGCGAAGCCGATCTGCATGGCGCGTTTCGTAACCCCGGCGCGCCGGTCAAGGGCGCGGCCGCGCCGGTCGTCACGTCAGCAACCGCCGCCGAATACGATCACCCGATCAAGCTGGCCCTCATCGGCACGAAGAACGACGCCCAGCTCGCGGCGGCGGTCATGCAGCTCGAGAAAAAGATCGCCAAGCGCCCGGCGCCGCCGCCGACCTGACCGGCGCCCGCCTCAATCGCCGTAGTCCGGCCGGTCGCGGCCGGCGTGGGACCCGGCGCCGGGCGCAGGTTTGGCGGCGCGCGCCAGCCGCTGGAGCCGGCGGCCCACGCGGTCGAGATAGAGATAGACGACCGGCGTCGTGTAGAGGGTGAGGAACTGGGAGACCAGCAGCCCGCCGACAATGGCGACGCCGAGCGGTTGGCGCAGGTCCGCGCCGGCACCCCGCCAAAGCGCCAGCGGCAGGCCGGCGACGAGCGCGCACATCGTCGTCATCATGATCGGCCGGAAGCGCTGCAGCGCCGCCTCGTGGATCGCCTCGAGCGGTGTCTTGCCCTCGCGCCTTTCCGCCTCGAGCGCGAAATCGATCATCATGATCGCGTTCTTCTTGACGATGCCGATCAGCAGGATGATGCCGATGAGGGCGATCAGCGTCAGGTCCAGATGGAACAGCATCAGCGCGATGAGCGCGCCGACCCCGGCAGACGGCAGAGCCGACAGAATGGTGATCGGGTGGACGAAGCTTTCATAGAGCATGCCGAGCACGACATACACCACCAAGATCGCCGCCGCGATCAGCAACGGCATCGAGGTCAGCGAGGCCTGGAACGCTTGCGCGGTGCCCTCGAAGGCGCCGTGCAGCGTCGCCGGCGCGCCCAGTTGCGTATGCAGCGCGGTGATGGCGGCGACCGCCTGGCCAAGCGCGGCGCCGGGCGCCAGGTTGAAGGACAAGGTCACCGCCGGGAAAACGCCGTCATGATTGACGGTCAGCGGCTCGACCTTGTCGGTGAATCGCGCGACCGCGGACAGCGGCACCTCGGCGCCGCCGCTGCTCGCGACGAAGATTTGCGACAGCGCCGATGGGCCGATCTGGTATTTCGGCTGCACCTCGAGGATCACCTTGGATTGCTGGCTGGCGGAATAGATCGTCGCGATCTGCTCTTGCCCAAAGGCGTCATAGAGCGTCTGGTCGATCGCATCGAGGGACAGGCCCAGCCGGTATGCGGTGTTGCGGTCGACCTCGATCGGGATGTGCGGCGAGGCGATCTGCTGATCCGACGCCGCATCGGTCAGGAGCTTCATTCCCTGCATCTTCGCGAGGAAGATCGTCGCCCAGTGATTGAGTTCGTCGGAATCGGTGTCGGTCAGCGTGTATTGGTATTGCGCCTGTTCCAAGCGGCCGCCGATGGTAATGTCCTGGCCGGCCTGCATGTAGTATTGGGCGCCCACCACCTGCGCGAGCTTGGGCCGCAGGCGCTGCATCACCTGCTCGACCCCGGTGCGCTCGGCGAACGGCTTGAGTTGAACGAACATTCGCGCGGTGTTCTCGCTGGCATTGCCGCCGGTGGCGCCGGCGAATCCGACCAGATCCTGCACCGCCGGATCCCGCATGATGATCCGCGCGAATTGGTGCTCGATCTGCGACATCGCCGCGAACGAGATGTCCTGCCGCGCCTCGGCCTCGCCGAAGATGAAGCCGGTATCCTGCTCGGGGAAGAAGCCCTTGGGGATGACGACATAGAGATAGCCGGTCAGCGCCGCGAGTGCGGCGGTCGTCAGCAGCACGGCCAATTGGTGGCGGAACACGAAGCGCAGGCCCCGGTCGTAGCCCCCGCGCATCCGGTCGTAGAAGCCGCCCAGCGCCCGTCCGAAGCGGCCTTCCTTCCGGCCCGATTCGCGCCCCAAGAAGAGCGCGCACATCATCGGCGTCAGCGTCAGCGACACGAAAGCGGAGAGCACGACGGCGATGGTCACCGTCATCGCGAATTCGTGGAAGAGGCGCCCGACGATGCCGGTCATGAACAGGAGCGGGATGAACACCGCGACGAGCGAGAACGTGATCGACACGATGGTGAAGCCGATCTGCCCCGCACCCTTGAGCGCGGCCTCGAATGGCGTCTCGCCCATCTCGATGTAGCGGACGATGTTCTCGATCATGACGATGGCGTCGTCCACCAGGAATCCCACCGCGATGGTGAGGCCCATCAGCGACAGGTTGTCGAGACTGTAGCCGAACAGGTACATCACGCCGAACGTCGCGACGATGGCGAGCGGCACGGTCACGCTCGGGATGAGCGTGGCCCAGAGCTTGCGCAGGAACAGAAAGATCACCAACACCACCAGCGCGACCGTCAGGAGGAGGGTGGTCTCGACATCGGAAACGGAGGCGCGGATCGTCGTCGAGCGGTCGGAGACCAAGTCGACATGTACCGCGCGCGGGATCGACCGCTCGAGCTGCGGCAGCATCTTCTCGACCTCGTTCACCACCGCGATGGTGTTGGCGCCGGCCTCGCGCTCGATCAGCAGCAGCTCGCACGGCGTGGTGCCGAACCACGCGCCGGTGCGCGGCAGCACCGAGGAGTTCTATCACGTCGCCGATGTCCCTGACCTCGACCGGCGCGCCGTTCTGATAGGCGAGAATGACATTGCGGAATTGGCGGGCGTCAACGAGCTGGTCGTTGGTGTCGAGGGTGAATTGCTGCTGCGGACCCTCGAGATTGCCCTTGGGGGAATCGAGCGTCGCGTTGACGAGCGCGGTGCGCACCTGATCGATGCCGATGCCGCGCGCGGCGAGCGCCGCGGGATTGACCTGCACATGCACCGCCGGCTGCTGCTGGCCGGCGATGATGACCTGCCCGACCCCGGCGATGCGCGACAGCGACTGCGCCAATACCGAATTGGCGTAGGCATCGAGTTGATAGAGCGGGATCGCGTCCGAATGAACCGCATAGATCAGCACCGGCTGGTCCGCCGGGTTGGTCTTGCGATAGGTCGGCGGATTGGGCAGGTTCTTCGGCAAAAGCCCGCCGGCGGCGTTGATCGCGGTCTGGACGTCGCTGGCGGCGCCGTCGATGCTGCGGCTCAGATCGAACTGAAGCGTGATGGTCGTCGAGCCGAGGCCGCTGGTCGAGGACATCGAGTTCGAGCCCCGGTATGGCCGTGAACTCGTTCTCGAGCGGCGTCGCTACGGTCGCGGCCATGGTGTCGGGGCTGGCGCCCGGCAATTGCGCGTTGACCACGATGGTCGGGAAATCGACGCTCGGGAGCGCCGATACCGGTAGCAGTTCGTAGCAGGCGGCGCCGAACACCAGGATGGCCGCCATGAGCAATGCCGTCGCGACCGGCCGCCGGATGAAGATTTCCGAGATGTTCATCGCGCGCTCAGCCGGACGGGGACGGCGTTGCGCCCGCGCCCTGGCCCGCCGCCGCGCCGGGCGCGACGATCGTCACCTTGACCTTGTCGGCGAGCCGGTATTGGCCGTTGGTGACGACCTGCTCGGTGCCCGTGAGCCCGGTGGCGATCACGGCGATGCCGTCCTGGCGCGCGGCGACCGTGACGGGGACGCGCGCGACCGTGTCGTCGGGCTTGATTACATAGACATAGGACCCGTTCGGTCCGGCCATGACGGCCACGGCCGGCACCGTCACCGCGTTCTTGCGCGTCGCGACGACGAGCTGGACGCTGACGAATTGCCCCGGCCACAGCGCCTCGTTCGCGTTGGCGAAGGTGCCCTCGAGCATGATCGTGCCGGTGGTGGTGTTGGCTTGGTTGTCGATCAGGCTGAGCGTGCCTTGCGCCAGCATCTTGCCTTCCTGCGACAGGGCATCGACCTCGAGCGGCTGCTTCGCCTGGTTCGCGCGGATCTCGTCGAGATCGCTCTCGGGCACGGTGAAGCTCACAAAGATCGGCTTGATCTGCGTGATCGTCACGAGCGCGGTGCTGCCGGTCGATTGGACGTAATTGCCGGGATCGACCAGGAGCGCGCCGGTGAGCCCGGCCGCCGGCGCGTCAATGTGGCAATAGACGAGATTGAGCCGGGCGTTCGCGACATTGGCCCGATCGACCGTCACCGTGCCCTGGTCCTGCTTGACGACATAGACCTGGTCCTCCGCCTGTTGCTTGGCGATCGCGTTCTGCGCCGCGAGCTTGCGATAGCGGGCGAGGTCGATTTGCGCCTCCTGGAGCGCCGCCTGGTCGTGCACCAGTTGCCCTTGCGCCTGGTCGAGCGCGGCCTGGAACGGGCGGGGGTCGATGAGGAAGAGCGGGTCGCCCGTCTTCACCTCCTGTCCCTGGGTGAAGAACGCCTGCTCGATTTGCCCATTGACGCGGGACAGGACCGACACGGTCTCGATCGGCTGGACCGTGCCCAGCGCCGCGATGCGCACGGGGACGTTTTGCCGCGTCGCTTGTCCGGCGTTCACCGGCGTCGCCGGGTCGGCCGGCGCGGGCGGCGCTGCTTTATGTCCGTACCACACCCATCCGCCGATGACGCCGGCGAGGGCGAGCACGACGACGACCGCGACGAGCGCTAAGGGCCGGCGCGGCATCGCCATCGTACTCGAGCGGCATTATCCGGTCGCACGGGTTTCAGCCAATGAGGGAAACCTCCGATCAACGCCCGGGCGGCACCAAAGGTTTCCGCCTGCGGGACGAAAAGACTCGACAGGTTCCGAATTCCCGCATGGGGCGGGCGCGGCGCCGCTCCCTATTGCATGAACCAGCCGTGACTGACCACGAGCGACTGGCCGGTCAGCGCGTTCGAATCGAACGACGCGAACAGCAAGGCCGCCGCGGCCACGTCCTCGACGGTGGTGAATTCGCCATCGACCGTCTCCTTGAGCATGACGTTCTTGATCACGTCGGCCTCGGAGATGCCGAGTTCCTTGGCCTGCTCGGGGATCTGCTTGTCCACGAGCGGCGTACGCACGAAGCCGGGGCAGATGACGTTGGCCCTGACACCGTGGGCGGCGCCTTCCTTGGCGACCACTTTGGCAAGCCCGATGAGGCCGTGCTTGGCCGTCACATAGGGCGCCTTCAGCACCGAGGCTTCCTTGGAATGGACGGAGCCCATGTAGATGATGCTGCCGCCGCGGCCCTGCTTGTACATCTGGCGCAAGGCGGCGCGCGTGGTGAGAAACGCGCCGTCGAGATGGATCGCGAGAAGCAGCTTCCATTTCGCGAACTCGAACTGATCGAGCGGCGCCACGATCTGGATGCCGGCGTTGCTCACGAGAATGTCGACGCCGCCGAAGGCGGCAACGGCCTTGGCGGTGCCGGCCTCGACATCGCTCTCGCTGGTCACGTCCATGGCGACGCCGATGGCGTGGCCGCCTTTAGACTTGAGCTCTTCGGCCGTGGCGGCGGCACCGTTGCCGTTGAGATCGGCGATCACGACCTTGGCGCCTGCGCGCGCAAAGGTCGCGGCGATCTCCTTGCCGATGCCGCTGGCGGCGCCGGTGACGATGGCTACCTTGCCGGTGAGACGCATGGGATGTCTCCTTTGGGTGAGGTCATAGTCGGCTGGCGCGCGCTGGGCCGCACCGGCCGTGCCGCGCCCCCTGCAAGTACCCGGAACCCTGCCAATGTCAAATGACGCTTGTGTCATCGCGCCGCGCACGGCGCCGTTCACGCCTTGAGGTCACCCGCCAGGAGGATGCGGCGGTACGACAGCGCCTCGGCGATGTGGATGCGGCGCAGACTTTCGCTCGCGTCGAGATCGGCGAGGGTGCGTGCGACCCGCAGCACGCGGTGATAGCCGCGGGCGGAAAGCCGCAGCCGGTCGGCGGCCTCGGTGAGAAGGCGCTTGCCTTCGGCGTCGGGTGCCGCGACCTGATCGAGCAGCGCGCCGTCTGCCTCGGCATTGGTGCGGATGCGCCGGTCGCGGGCGAGCGCGTCATAGCGTGCACGCTGCACCGTGCGCGCGGCCGCGATCCTGAGCGCCACCGCTGCCGAGCCCTCGGCCGGCGGCGGCAGCGCCAGATCCGCGGGCTTCACTGCCGGCACCTCGATATGGAGATCGATGCGATCGAACAGCGGCCCCGAGATGCGCGACTGGTAATCCTGGGCGCAGCGCGGCGCGCGCCCGCAGGCCAGCGCAGGATCGTCGAGATGGCCGCAGCGGCACGGGTTCATCGCCGCCACCAACTGCACCCGCGCCGGATAGCGCACATGCGCATTGACGCGCGCGACCACCGCGCTGCCGCTTTCCAAGGGCTGGCGCAGGGCCTCGAGGCTGGCGCGCTGGAACTCCGGCAGTTCGTCGAGAAACAGCACGCCGAGATGCGCCAGCGACACCTCGCCCGGCCGCCCGCGCGCGCCGCCGCCGACCAGCGCCGGCAGCGACGCCGAATGATGCGGATCGCGGAACGGACGGCGCGCGCACGAGTCTGCCCTCGCGCAGCAGGCCGGCCACCGAATGGATCATGCTGACCTCGAGCGCCTCGCCCGGATCGAGCGGCGGCAGGATGCCCGGCAGACGCGCCGCCAGCATCGACTTCCCCGCGCCCGGCGGCCCGATCATCAAAAGATTGTGGCCGCCCGCCGCCGCCACTTCGAGCGCGCGCTTGGCGGTTTCCTGGCCCTTGATGTCGATGAGGTCGAGCGGCGAGGCGGCGGCCTCGGCGATACGCGGCTCGGGCGGCGCCAGCACCTGCGTGCCCTTGAAGTGATTGACCAGCGCCAGCAGCGACGGCGCCGCCAGCACCTCGATGCCGTTGGCCCAGGCCGCCTCGCCGCCGCACGCTGCGGGACAGACCAATCCGTGCCCCCGTCCCGCCGCCGCCATCGCCGCCGGCAGCACGCCCGCGACACGGCGAGCAGCGAGCCGTCGAGCGCCAGCTCGCCGAGCGCCACGTAGATCCTCGATCTCCGCGCCGTCGAGCACGCCCATCGCCGCCAGCAGGCCGAGCGCGATCGGCAGGTCGAAATGGCTGCCCTCCTTGAGCAGATCGGCGGGCGCGAGATTGACGGTGATGCGCCGGGCGGCAGCGCGAGCCCCATCGCCGCCAGGGCCGCGCGCACGCGCTCGCGCGATTCGCCCACCGCCTTGTCCGGCAATCCCGACGACGGTGAAGGCCGGAAGCCCCGCCGTGATGGTGACCTGGGCCTCGACCTCGACCGCGTCGATGCCCTGGAACGCCACCGTGCGGACGCGCGCGACCAAGACGCTTCCTCC
Organism: uncultured Alphaproteobacteria bacterium; assembly: GCA_963721625.1. GTDB lineage: Bacteria > Pseudomonadota > Alphaproteobacteria > ATCC43930 > CGMCC-115725 > DATJLY01. Next base: position 29,727 of record CAVRKF010000008.1, on the reverse strand, counting down.
TGCCGCCTCGGCGCGAGTTTAGATGACGCTGCGCGGCCCGGCCAGATTCTATCGCCGCCACAGTCCGCGCGTGCGCATTCGAAGTGCTGCCGCAACCGTTGCGGGAAGCAATAGAGGCAATGCCTCAATTCTTAAATTCCCATTGACGGGGCGGGTCTATTTTCTCCCGCGACCCTCGCGACATCCCGGGGTCTTGCAGGAGATACGGCCATGTGGACATATGTTTCGCGGCTCTGGCGCGACGAAAGTGGGGCGACGGCGATCGAGTATGGCTTGATCGCGGCGCTCATTTCTGTGGCCATCATCGTCGGCATTACCGCGGTCGGCAAACACCTCGAGACCACCTTCAACACCGTCGCCGGCGACCTGTAAACGAAGGCGCGGCTCCCAGTCGGCGAGCTTCGCGCATGGCTCGCTGCTGGCGGCGGAAGCGATCTCGCCCCGGGCGAAACGGCGGGATCGCTTCCGTTGCGCCGCCGCCGGGGCGGCGCTTGACCCCGCGACGCCGCGCGCCCGCCTTAGTGTCGGGCCAGCGATCCGTCGCCGGGAGACCCGCCATGACCGACGCGTTCGAGGATTATTGCTGGCGCGACGTCGTGCCGGCCGAAGTGCTGGAGATCTATTCGCATTATCGCCGCAGCCTCGGCATCGGACCGGCGCCGGCGCTGCTTGGCGATCGATCTCTACGAGCTCGCCTATCAGGGCGGAACCCTGCCGGTGCGCGAGCTGCATCCACCTTATCCGAGTTCCTGCGGCGAGCATGCGTTCGCGGCGATCGAGCCGACCCAGCGGCTTTTCGCCGCCGCGCGCCGCGCCGGCCTGCCCGTGTTCTATTCCACCATGGACACGCGCGCCGAGGCCAAGCCCCAGCCACGGTCACGGCGACGCGGCGCCAGCGCGTCCAGACGGCGCCCGAGCTTTACGCCATCCGCCCTGAATTCCGGCCCGAGCCGGGCGACGTCGTCATCGCCAAGCAGCGCGCCAGCGCGTTCTACGGCACCCCGCTTGCCGCGCACCTGACCCAGCTCGGCGTGCGCACCGCGATCGTCTGCGGCGAAAGCACCTCGGGCTGCGTGCGCGCCACCGCGGTCGATGCCTTTTCGCACGGCTTCCACGTCGTGCTGGTCGAGGAATGCTGCTTCGACCGCTCGCCCCTCTCGCACAAGATCAATCTGTTCGACCTCCATCACAAATACGGCGACGTGCTGCATCTCGACGCGGTCTGGCCCAGCTCGAGCGGCCTCGCGCCGCGCAAGGCCGGCTGAAACGCGCTTGACCCGCCCGCCGGGCTGATATTTCTCCGGCGATGGATCGACCCCGCTCCAAGAGGCGGCGCCGCCGCGCCCGGCGCCCTGGGACGCGCTGCCGCGGCTGGCGCACGGGCTGTTCTTCGCAGCCGCCTGCGCGGCACGCTGTCGATCCTGGGCGGGCTCGCGATCTGGGAGTTCGTCAGCCGCTTCGTCGTCAACAACGCGCTCTTCCTCGCCTCGCCGCTGCAGATCATCGGCGCCATCGTCCAGCTCTCCGAGACCGGCGAGTTGCAGCATCACATCGCGGTGAGCGGGATCGAATTCATCGTCGGCTATGTCATCGCCAGCGTCCTCGGCGTCGCGCTCGGCGTCGGCATGGGCAAGCGCACCGCGATCAAGCAGGTGGCGCAGCCCTGGGTGTCCGGCCTCTACGCCACGCCCACCATCGCGCTCGCGCCGCTGTTCATCCTGTGGTTCGGCATCGGCATCTGGTCGAAGGTGATCGTGGTGGTGACGCTGGTGCTGTTCCCGGTGGCGATCAACACCGAAGCGGGGCTGCGGCACGACGAGCGAGCGGCTGACCGAGATGCTGCGCAGCTTCGGCGCCACCGAGCGGCAGATCTTCTGGAAGCTGTCGCTGCCGTCGGCCATGCCCTTCGTGCTGGCGGGGCTGAAGCTCGGCATCGGCCGCGGCCTCATCGGCGTGGTGGTGGCGGAGCTGTTCGGCTCCCGCGCCGGGCTGGGGCAGCTCATCAGCCAATCGGCCGACGCCTTCAACATGCCCGAATCTCTTCGCCGGCGTCGTCGTGCTCGCCGTCGTCCGGCATCGTCATGACCGCGGGCTTCTGACTGGCTCGAGACCAGGCTCGTGCCGTGGACCCGGGACTAGGCATGGCGCCGAAACTCGCCGTCGCCGATCTCTGCAAGCACTTCGGCCAGCTCGAAGTGCTGCGCAACATCGCGATGGAGATCGCCGCCGGCGAGTTCGCCTCGATCGTCGGGCCGTCGGGCTGCGGCAAGACCACCTTCCTGCGCATCGTCGCCGGGCTCGAACTGGCCACGACCGGCGCGGTCGCGATCGACGGGCCGCGGTCGTGCGCGGGCCCGGCGCGCGATCGCGGCTTCGTGTTCCAGCAGGACAGCCTCCTGCCGTGGCGCAACGTGCTGACCAACGCCGCTGATCGGCCCCGAAATCGCCGGCAGCGCGGGCCAGCGCGAGAAGCGCTTCACCCTCGATTTGCTCAAACTGGTCGGGCTCGCCGGGTTCGAGGGCTATTTTCCGCGCCAGCTCTCGGGCGGCATGCGCCAGCGCGTCAATCTCGCCCGCGCGCTCGCGGTCGATCCCGAGATCCTGCTGATGGACGAGCCGTTCTCGGCGCTCGACGCGCAAAGCCGCGAGATCATGCAGACCGAGCTCTTGCGCATCTGGGAGCAGGGCCGCAAGACCGTGCTCTTCGTCACCCACCAGATCGACGAGGCGGTGTTCCTCTCGGATCATGTCTTCGTCTTCGCCCGGCGCCCGGGGCGGGTGCAGGAGCGCGTCACCATCGACCTGCCGCGGCCGCGCGCGCTCAGCATCAAGCGCACGCCCGAATTCGTCGCCTATGTCGACCACATCTGGCGCCTGATCGAGAACGACGTGCGCGAATTCGGTGCTGCACGAGCACGTGTGACCGGCACGCCGGCCCGAAGGGGTGCTCAGTGGCGATATGGCTTCGATGTGAACGCATCGCGTCCTAGAATTGCATTGTCCTTCGGGAGAATTTCGTGGCGAAGGGACGGTGCGGCCGGGCGGCGATATCGGCTATCTCGCTTCGACGCTGTCCGCTTCCCTGGCGAAATCTCTTTCGGCAAACTCGCTGCAAGGTGACGTGCAGCCCGTTCGGCGGGATGCGGTAGCGCAAACGGGGCCGGCGGCGTAGCCTTGGGCCATGAGCGATCTCGCAACCTGGCTCGACGGATTGGGCCTCGGCCAATATGCGGCGGCGCTGATCGAGAACGATGTCGATCTCGACGTGCTGCCCGCGCTGAGCGATCAGGATCTGGCGCAATTGGGGCTGTCGCTCGGCCACCGGCGCAAGCTGATGGCGGCGGCGGCGAAGCTGGGCGAGCCTGCGAGCGAGCCGGCGCCGATCCCCGCGCCTCCATCTGCGCCGGAACCCGCGCCCCCGCCCGCGCCCCAGGCCGAGCGGCGCCAGGTGACGGTGATGTTCTGCGATCTCGCCGGCTCGACCGAGTTGTCGACGCGGCTCGATCCCGAGGATCTGGGGCGCCTGCTGCGGCAATATCAAGATGCCTGCGCCGGCATCATCGCCCGCTTCGACGGGTTCCTCGCCAAGTTCATGGGCGACGGGGTGCTGGCCTATTTCGGCTATCCCCAGGCGCATGAGGACAGCGTCGAGCGCGCGGTTCGCGCCGGGCTCGCGATCGCTGCCGCAGTGGCCGCGATCGGCGACGGCACCCTGGCCGCGCGCGTCGGCATCGCCACCGGGCTGGTGGTGGTCGGCGAGATCATCGGCACCGGCACGGCGCAGGAGCAGACCATCGTCGGCGACACGCCCAATCTCGCCGCCCGCCTCCAGGCGCTGGCCGAGCCCGGCAGCGTGCTCATCGCCGGCATCACGCGGCGCCTCTCGGGCGAGCTGTTCGAATACCGGTTCCTGGGCGAGCGCGCGCTCAAGGGGCTCGCCGCGCCCGTCGGCGTGTGGCGCGTGCTGCGCGAGAGCGAGACGCACAGCCGTTTTGCGGCGGTGCGCGCGGCGGGGCGGCTGGTCGGGCGCGAGCACGAGATCGCGCTGCTCGCCGACCGCTGGCAGCGCGCGCGCAGCGGCGAGGGCCAGGTGGTGCTGCTCAGCGGCGAGGCCGGGATCGGCAAGTCGCGCCTCGCCGAAGCGCTGCGCGAGCGCATCCGCGATGACCGCCATGTACGCGTGTCGATGCAATGCTCGGCCTATCACCGCAACACCGTGCTCTATCCGCTCCTGCGCCATCTTGCCGAGACGGCAGATTTTGCCGCCGAAGACAGCATCGAGGCCAGGCGCGAAAAGCTCCGGGCGATGCTCGCGACCGGCAACAGCGCAGTCGGAACTGGCGTTCCGGCTGGTCGCCCAGCTCATGGGGCTGGGCCAGGCCGATGCGCCCGAAGTCGAGGGCACGCCGGCCCAGCACAAGGCGCTGCTGATGACGGCGCTCAGCGACCAGCTTGTCGCGCTCGCCGCGCGCGCGCCGGTGCTGCTGCTGCTCGAGGACGCGCAATGGATCGACCCGACCACCAAGGAGCTGATCGATCAGCTCGTCGATCGCATCGAAGAGGCGTCGATCCTGGCTGTCATCACGCATCGGCCGGAATTCGTCCCGCCCTGGACCGGCCGTCCCTTTGTCACCGCTTTGGCCTTCAACCGGCTGTCGGGCGAGGACTGCGCCGTCGTGGTGCGCAACCTCGCCGCCGAGGGCGCGCTCGCGCCCGAGGTCGTCGGCGAAATACTGCGCCGCAGCGACGGCGTGCCGCTTTATATCGAGGAGCTGACCAAGGCAGTCCTTGAAGCCGGGCGCGGCGTGCCGTCGGTGCCGCCGACGCTGCAGGATTCGCTGATGGCGCGGCTCGACCGGCTGGGCCCGGTCAAGGACATCGCCCAGATCGCCGCCGTCATCGGCCGCGAATTTCCGCGCGCGCTGCTCGCCGCCGTGGCCGAGATCGGCGAAACCGAGCTCGACGCCGCGCTCGCGCAACTCGTCGCGGCGGGACTGGTGTTCCCGCGCGGCAATCGCGCCGAGGGCCGCTACAACTTCAAGCATGCGCTGCTCCAGGAGGCGGCTTATGAGAGCCTGCTGCGCAGCCGCCGCCAGGCGCTGCACGCCGAGGATCGGCGGCGTCCTCGCCGAGCGCTTCGATGCGACGGGCGAGGGCGAACCCGAGATCATTGCGCATCATTTCGAGCCGCGGCGGACTGGCCGAACCGGCCAGCACGCTATTGGGAGCGCGCCGGCGATGTTGCGGTAGCGCAATCGAGCTATGCCGAGGCGATCGCCAGCTACACCGCCGCGCTCGAGGAGGCGCAGCGCCTGCCCGAGGGCACGGCGCGGCTGCGGCGCCTGCTCGCGCTGCGGCTGAAACTCGGCCCGGCGCTCGGCATCCATCGCGGCCTTGCCGACCAGCGACGTGGCGCGACAATTTTGTCGAGGCCTATGCGCTCGGACGCGCGATCGGCGAGGAAGGGCCGGAGCTGTTCAAGGCGCAATGGGGCCTGTGGCTTGCCGCCGCGTGCGGCGGCGGCATCGACGAGGCCGCGCCCACGCGCTGACGAACTGATCGCCCTCGGCCAGCGCATCGGCGACGAGGATTTGCGCCTCGAGGGCATTCACTGCCGCTGGAGCACGGCGCTGTTCCGCGGCGAAATACCGCTGGCCCTGGAATTCACGCGCGAGGGGATCGCGCGCTACGACCAGCCGCGGCATGCCCATCTCGCGCACGAATTCGCCGGGCATGATCCGGGCGTTTGCGCGCTATGCCGTGCAGTCGATGACACTGGCGATGATGGGGTTTCCCGTGCGCGCCGCCGCTGCCGCCGACGCCGAGCATCGCGCTCGGCGAGACGCTCAAGCATCCGCACAGCCTCGCGCATGCGCTGATGAATGCTGCCGTGACCTACCAGGTCATCGGCGACCGCGACGCCTGCGCCCGCACCGCGCAGCGCCTGATCGAGGTCGCGCGGCGGTTCGGTTTCGGACCGCAGCAGGTGCTGGCCAACTTGTGCTCGGCTGGTCGCGGAGCTTCGAGCCCGGCGGTCGACGGCTTGGCGCAGATGGAGGAAGGCTTCGCGCAGCGGTCGCTGTAGGCCATGCTGATGTTCTATCATCGCGCCGTCATGGCGGATGCGCTCGCCGCGCGCGGGCCGCGGCGGCGAGGCGCTGGCGCTGATCGACGAGGCGCTCGCCGAGGCTCGAGCCTCGCAGATCGGGATGTACCTGCCGGAGATGTGGCGGCTGCGCGGCGAGTTGCTGCTGCAAACCGATGCCACGCGAGCGGGCGAAGCGCGCGCCGCCTTCGAGCGTGCGGCAGTGCTCGCCGGGGCCCAGGGCGCGCATCTGCTCCATCTCCGCGCGGCCACATCGCTTGCGCGACTCCTGGCGGATGGCGGCGACCGCGACGCGGCGGGGCGGTTGCTGCGGCCGCTTTATGCGCAGTTCGCCGAGGGCTTCGATCGGCCCGATCTCGTCGCCGCCGCGCGCCTCGTCGACGCGTTGGGCTAGCCGCGCCACCGCGTTGCCGCGCCGCTCTGTGCCGTCAGCGCCAGTCGCGGCCGGCCAATAGGGGTGAGGCGGCCCGTAGCCATAGCCGACGGGATAGACCACGCATCCGCCCAGCGCCGCGAGCAACGCCGCCCCGGCGGCCAGCCGCCGCCATCGCCGGCCCGCCGGCGTCCGGCGTTCCGTTCTGGCGTGTCGTCATCGCCGTCTCCTTTGTCGGCCGCAGGGCCTGCGCGTCCGTCCCATATTCCTACGCGTGCCGACAACGAAACGATCCCGTGCCGTAGCTAAAAATATTTTCATTATAATAATCGATTGTGACTGGCACGCGGCGATGGCGGGCGGCCTATCACGAGAAGTAGGACAGCGTGAAAGGAGACCTTCGATGTCGCGAGCAAGCAGTAAGATCCGCCAATGCGTGCTGGCGCTGGCCGCGGTAGCGATGACGGCCGGAGCCGTCGCCAGCCCGGCGCTGGCCGACGATTGGGGTCGTCACGATCGCGTCGAGCATCGCTGGCGCGACCGTGACGACTACCGCCCGGCGATCTATCCGCGATACGTGTGGGGATACCCGCCGGGATACGTGCGGGGATACGCGCCGGGATACGTGCCGGGATACGGGTGCGCCGCCGGCGCCCTATGCCGTTGTAACCCCGCCGCCCTCCCTCAATCTTGTCATCCCCCTGAATTTCCACTAGGCGCCGGGCGGGGCCTCTGGCCCCGCCCTTTTTGAGGGGATGAAACCGGGGAGGGCAGCGGACAACATGCTGCCCTCGCAATGACGGAGGCGTCGCCCATGACCAAGCACTTTGCACCGCCGCGACGGATCGGCCGAGGCGTCGCCGCGCTCGCTCTGACCGCGCTTCTCGCCGCGCCTCTGGGCGCCATGGCGCAACCGGCTCCGGCGCCCGCGGCCCCTGCCGCCCCGGCGGCTCCGATGGCGGCGCCGACACCGCCCGCGGCCGCGCCGAAACCCGCGGTGCGGCACCGCCGCGCCAGCCGCAAGCCGACGACCGGGTCGAGTTGCAGATCACGAAGCTGCATGCCGAATTGAAGATCACGCCGGCGCAGACCGCGGAGTGGGACGCGGTCGCCAATGTCATGCGCGACCCAGGCGCAGGAGATGGAAAAGCTCCAGCGCGAGCGCGCCCGCAGCCGCGCCACCATGACCGCCGTCGACGATCTCAAATCCTATCAGGCGATCGCCGATGCCCACGCCGAGGAAATGAGCAAGCTCGTTCCGGCGTTCGGGGCGCTCTATGCCAAGATGTCGCCCGAGCAGCAGAAGAATGCCGACGAGATCTTCCGCCACCCGCCGCGCGCCCGCGCGACCCACCACAAGAAGAGCACCAGCAAATGAGCTGTGTGAAAGCCGGCTGCGGCCGCGGCGCTGGGCCCGCGCCCTGACCGTGGCCGTGCTCGCCGCGGCCGTGGCCATGGGGGCACTCGCCGGTCCGGCAAGGGCGGACGAGCACGGGCGCCATCGGCGCCCCCCGCATCATCGCCCGATCCGTCGTCCGCCGCGGCCGGTGGTAATGGGGTACGACGCGCCGACCTATGTCGAGGCGCCGCCGCCGATCGTCTATGCCCCGCCGGCGCCGCCGGCCCTGCTTAGCCTCGGCATCAATCTTAATCTACATTAGCTTCGCATCGCGCTTCGGCGGACGATCCGCTCCCTTGCGGGTCGGCGAAAGAAGAACCTTCGCATCCGCTCGCGGCGAGAAGACGTTGCATCTGCTCTTCGAGCCGCGCGATGCGCTCTTCCAACGCCGGGCTCGGCTCTTCGGAGAGAAGCAGCCGCAGCCTTTCGCCGAAACGCGGGTCCGTGCGCAGCCGCAGCGCGATGGCGCGAAGCACGGGCTTGTCGTCGGGCGGCACGCGGACGTTGGTCTGGACGGTGTTCATAGCGGCAGGGCCTCGAGGTGATAGCGCAGCCTACCGCTGAGATATTACGAAGAACTGGAGAAGACGGATTTACCGTGACCGTCCGTTTCGTTGTCAGTCCGTGGCGATGAAGGCCCGCCAGCGGGCGAGCGCCCCTTGCAGCAGCATCGCGAAATTGCGCCGCTCGGCCGGGGCAAGGAAGCTCCCGATCACCACCGCCCGTCCGTGCGAGGCGAGCGTGAGCGTGCCGGTCTCGTCCCCCCGCTCCTCAAGCACGACTCGGAGCCAGTACGGCTCGAACTGCCAGTGCCGGCGCTCGCCGCGGCTCGAGACTCGCTCGATCGTGAGGCTGCGCTCGGTCAGGCGCACGCTTTCCGACAGGCGCGCGCTGCGATAGCTGACGCGGAAAGCGACATAGACCAGCGCCACGTCGACACCGAAGAATCCGAAGACCGGCCAGGCGCCGACCAGGATGCAGGTCGTGCCCGCGACCAGGCTGGCCATGCCAAGTACCGCCATGACAAGAAAAAATCCGTACGGCGGCAGGCTGCGATAGGGCCGCAGCACCGTCTCCAGGAAGACCTGCGGCGGCGCTTCCATGCGCCCGTTCTCGGTCGAGGCCCCGCCCGCTTCCATGGCGGCACCATGGTAAAGCCGGGCGGTCGCGCCGGCAAGGGCGCCGCCGCCGCTTGCCGGCGCTAGGGCCACGCTAGATTCAGCGCGTGACAGGAAACGTTAATGATGTATTAATCATATCTGTGGACCTTGAAATTGTGAGTCAACGAAAGCCCGTAACCGCCAAACGGGTCTCGGCACCGGCTTTCGAAGTCGGCGAGCGGCCGAGACCATACCGCTACTGGTGGCTGGCGATCGTTTTCTTCAGCCTCGCCGGCTGGGCCATCGTCATCGCCGCCGTGACGCTGGTGATCGCTCTCGTCCGTTAGGAGGCGATGGGCCGTGCCGCATCCGGCCGGGTGATCCGGCCGCGCTAACCCCTCGTAAACCAGCATGAACGTTGGCTGCGCCTGCGAACGAGAGGGTCGACGGCGGCGATGCCGCTCCTTTTGTGCAGCGCAGCCTCGGACAGGATCCGAGGTGAGTGCCGTGCTCAACATTCTCCGTCCCTCCCGTACTTTCGTATTCGATCTCCTCGAAATCGGCGTCTTCGCGCTGATGCTCTATTACGCCGCGCGCTGGCTTGGCTCATCCCACACGAGCGCCGCGCCGCGCGGGCTTGGCGCGGCGCTGCTGCCGGTCATGATTGCCGCTGCAATCGGCGTCGTTCGGATGGCGACGATGCCGTTCGCCCGCCGGCATTCCGCTTCGCGCCGCGTGCTTGTCGTTGGCACCGGCAAGCAGGCCGCAGCGATCGAGGGGCTGATCGCGCGGCGGCGCCGTTCCCTGACCGAGATCGTGGGCTACGCCGCACATGATGGCGAACCCGTTGACGTGCCGCAAGCGCGCGTCGCTGCCGATTCCGGCGCGCTGCTCGATTACGCGCGCGCCCACGGCGTGAACGAGATCGTCGTCGCGCTCGATGATCGCCGCGGCATGAAGTTGCAGCCGCTGCTTGAGGCGCGTCTGGGCGGCATCGCGGTCACACCCTATCTGTCGTTCTGGGAACGCGAGACGCGGCGTGTCAACATCGAGGCGCTCGATCCAAGCTGGCTCATCTTTTCCGACGGGTTCCGCATCGCCGGGGCCGCGACCACGGGCCTGAAGCGCGGGCTCGATGTCATCGCAAGCCTGGTACTGTTGCTGCTGACGCTGCCGACGCTGGTATGCGCGGCACTGGCCATCCGCCTCTGTGACGGCGGCCCGGTGTTCTATCGGCAGCAGCGCGTCGGCCGCTTTGGCCGCCCGTTCGACATCTACAAGTTTCGCACCATGCAGGTCGACGCCGAAGCCGGTTGCGGCCCGGTCTGGGCAGCGCATGGCGATGCGCGGGTGACGCGCGTCGGCCGCTTTTTGCGCTGCACCCGGATCGACGAGCTGCCACAGATCCTCAACGTGCTCAAGGGTGAGATGAGCTTCGTCGGGCCGCGTCCGGAACGGCCGTTCTTCGTCGAGCGCCTGGCCGCCGACATCCCGTTCTATGCCGAGCGCCATCGCGTCCGCCCCGGCATCACCGGCTGGGCGCAGGTCAATCATCCTTATGGCGCCTCGGTCGCTGATGCGCGCGCCAAGCTGTCCTACGATCTCTATTACATCAAGAACTTCACGATCCTCCTCGACCTCGGCATCATGGCGCAGACGGTAAGGACGGTATTGTTTCCCGGCGGCGTTCGCTGATCTTTTCCGGGCTGACGAGAAACTTTACAGTTTTGCGACCGTACGCCGCAGCCGGCCGGGGCAAGTTTTTGTAATGCCGCGCAATTTTCCCAATGGCATCGATCTTGCTAGGTTCCCCCCTAATGGGGATGAACCATGATCGAACGAGAAGAAGCCGCGACGACGCGGCAAGAATGGCGGGAGAAAAATCGCGGGCTGCTCATTGCCTTGAGCGCGTGCCTCGCGCTGTGGGCGGCGGCGATCTGGCTCATCGTCAGGCCCTGAGCAACGCGCCTTTACGCCTCGCGCCGCTTCCGTCAGAATCGGCGCATGGGCCGACGCCAGGCTGCGCGTTTCTTTGAGCTGCTCGCAAGGGATCGCCCCGATCCCACGACCGAGCTCGAATTCCTCAATCCCTATACGCTTCTCGTCGCGGTGGTGCTGTCGGCACAGGCCACGGACGTAAGCGTCAACAAGGCGACCACGCCGCTCTTTGCGTTGGCGGACACGCCGGAGAAGATGCTGGCCTTGGGCGAGGCGCGGCTCGCCGACTACATCCGGACGATCGGGCTGTTCCGGACCAAGGCCAAGCACGTCATCGGCCTGTCGCGCATCCTGGTCGAAGAGCATGGCGGCAAGGTGCCCGAATCGCGCGCGGCGCTCGAGGCCCTGCCCGGGGTCGGACGCAAGACCGCGAGTGTCGTCCTCAATGTCGCCTTCGCCCAACCGACCATCGCGGTCGACACCCACATCTTCCGCGTCGCCAACCGCACCGGGCTGGCGCCGGGCAAGAACCCGCTCGCGGTCGAACTCGGCCTCGAGCGGATCGTGCCGATGCGCTATCGCCACGGCGCGCATCACTGGCTGATCCTGCACGGACGCCATGTGTGCGTCGCGCGCAAGCCGCACTGCGAGGCTTGCGTGGTGCGGGCGCTCTGTGCCTATCCGGCGAAGACCGGCGGCCTCACCCCAGCCCCAGCACGTCCTTCATCCCGTAAAGCCCGGGCGCGCGACCCACGACCCAGCACGCGGCGCGCACCGCGCCCCGGGCGAAGATCCGGCGACTCCCCGCGCGGTGCGTGAGTTCGATCCGCTCGCCGTCCGCGGCGAAGGTCACGACGTGATCGCCGACCACGTCGCCGCCGCGCAGCGAGGCGAAGCCGATATCGCCGCGGCGCCGCGCCCCGGTGATGCCGTCGCGGGCGCGCTGGCTGTGCGCGGCGAGATCGATGCCGCGCGCGGCGGCGGCTTCCTGGCCCAGCGCCAGCGCCGTGCCCGAGGGCGCATCGACCTTATGGCGATGGTGCATCTCCAGGATCTCGATGTCGTAGTCGTCGCCCAGCTTGGCCGCAACCTCGCGGACGAGCCCCAGCAACAAATTGACGCCGAGGCTCATATTGGCCGCCCGGACGATGGCGATGGTCCTGGCCGCGGCGGCGAGCGCGCGCTCATGGTCGGGCTCAAGCCCGGTCGTGCCGATGACGAGCGGCTTGCCCTGGCGCGACGCGGCGCTGGCAAGAGCCAGCGCCGCCGCGGGCGCGGAGAAATCGATCACCACGTCGGCAACTTCCAGCAGCCGCGCGATGTCGTCGCCGGCGATAAGGCCGAGCGCATCGATACCGGCAAGCGTGCCGAGATCGCGGCCGACCGCCTCGCTGCCCGGCGCGTCGATCCCGCCCGCGACGCGGCAGCCCGCGCTGCCCTGCACTTCGGCGACGAGCATGCGTCCCATCCGCCCGCCGCAGCCGCTGATTCCGATCGCCGTTTCCGCCATCGCCGCCCCCGCTGCCCGTGCCGCATGGGTTACCGGCGCGCGCCGCAAATGGCAAGGGCGCGCGCCTCTTCCCACCGGTGCGGCGGTCCACTACACCATCGCCCCATGGCCCTTCTGCGCTCGGTCGCGACGGTCGGCGGCTATACCATGCTGAGCCGCGTCCTGGGGTTCGTCCGCGATATGTTGACGGCGGCACTCTTGGGCGCAGGGCCGGTCACCGACGCATTCTTCGTCGCGCTTCGTCTGCCCAATCTGTTCCGCAGCCTGTTTGCCGAGGGCGCGTTCAGCGCCGCCTTCGTGCCGCTCTATGCCGGCATGGTGGCGAAGGAAGGCAGCGATGCGGCGCGGCTCTTCGCCGAGAGCGCGCTCGCGGTGCTGCTCGCAGTGCTGCTCGTGTTTCTCGTCGCGGGCGAGGTGGCGGCGCCGTGGCTCCTGCATCTGCTGGCGCCGGGCTTCGCCGCGGAGCCGGCGAAATTCGCGCTCACCGTCGCGCTCACCCGCATCACCTTTCCTTATCTTCTGTTCATTTCGCTGGTGGCGCTGCAAGGCGGCATTCTCAATTCCCTCGAGCGCTTTGCCGCTACCGCGGTGACGCCGACGCTGCTCAACATCTTTCTCATCGGCACGCTTGCCCTGATTCGTCCGATCAGCGGTGTGGCCCTGGCCTGGGCGGTGACGGCCGCGGGGCTGGCGCAGTTCCTGTGGCTGATGGTCTCGTGCTGGCGCGCCGGCACACCCTTGTCGCTGCCGTGGCCGCGCCTCACGCCGGCGGTGCGCCGTCTCGTCCGCCTGATGGTGCCGGGCGTGTTCGGCGCGGGCGCGACCCAGCTCAATCTCGTCATCTCCACGGCGATCGCCTCGCTCCTGCCGACGGGCGCGGTGTCATATCTCTATTACGCCGACCGGGTCGAGCAGCTTCCCCTGGGCGTGGTCGGCTTTGCCGTCGGCACGGCGATCCTGCCGCAACTGTCGCGCCACGTCCGCCTCGGCGACGATGGCGGCGCGATCGCGACCCAGAATCGCGGCCTCGAACTCGCCTTCCTGCTGACGCTGCCCGCCGCCGTGGCGCTGGGTGTGGCGGCGCATCCCATTCTCGCGGTGCTGTTTGAGCGCGGCGCCTTCGGCCCGGTCCAGGCGAACGCCACCGCCGGCGCGCTCGCCGCCTATGCGGCGGGGCTTCCGGCGTTCGTGCTGGTCAAGGTCATGGCGCCGGCTTTCTTCGCACGCCACGACACCAAGACGCCGGTCAAGGTCGCGCTGACGGCGATCGCGGTGAACATCGTGCTCACGACCAGCCTCGGGCTGCTGACGCCGCTGGCGCATGTCGGGGTGGCGCTCGCGACCTCGGTCGCGGGCTGGCTCAACGCGCTCCTCCTCGCTCATGTCCTGCGCCGGCGCCGACATTTCGCGCTCGACCGGCGCACCCGGCGCGCGTTGCCGCGGATGCTGGGCGCGGCGCTCGGTATGGGCGCGCTGCTGTTGGGGCTGGAACGCCTGCTGGCCCCGGCGCTGGCGGGCGGGCTGGTGCTCCGGCTCGGCGGCTTGGCGGCGCTGGTCGGCGGCGGGCTTCTCGGCTTCGCCATTCTGGCCGTGGCGTTCGGTGCCGCGCCCTGGGACGAGGTGCGCCGCCGGCTGCTGCGCGCCTGAGCCCGAGCCGCATACCGGGAAACTCATAGGTAGAACCCGCACCTCGTCTGCAACCCCCGGATGCATCATATAAGGGGCGCCGCACTTCGCCGGGATTTCTTCCATGGACACCGCGCGCCGGTGCCGGTGCCCGGGGATCTTGCCGCGGCGCTCGACGACGCGCGGGCGCATGGCGCGGCAAGTTTTCCAGATCAAGGAGGTTGCGATGCCGCTTCCTGTCTTTTGCATTGAGATGCTGGTGGATCTGGTCGAGGTCAGGCTCGGAGCGATGGCGGCGCTCGACCGCGATGACCGTCGCGACGTGAAGGTTCTGAAGCGCTGCCGCGACGAGCTGACGTCGCTCCTGCGCAGCGTCGCCGACACCGGCATGAACCAGAAGCGCCCGGTTGGCCGGCCGCGGACGAAGGATTTCCTGCCGCACGCACAGTCCTGACCGCGATCGTCGCCATGAAGCGCGCGGCGCCTTGCTCGCGCGCGCGGGCCGGCCATAATGCCGGCCATGTACGTCCCCGACCATTTCGCCGAACGCCGCGTCCCGGTGCTGCACGCAACGATGCGGCGCATCGGCTTCGCGACGCTGGTGACGACCGGCGCCCAGGGCATCGAGGCGAGCCACGTGCCGCTGCTGCTCGATCCCGAGCCCGCGCCATTCGGCACGCTCTCGGCCATGTCGCCCGCGAGAATCCGCAATGGCGTCAGGCCGGCGCGGGCGAAGTCCTGGCGATTTTCCTCGGCGCCAACGCCTATGTCTCGCCTTCCTGGTATCCGACGAAGCAAAAGAGCGGCGGCCGCGTGGTGCCGACCTGGAACTATGTTGCGGTCCATGCCTATGGGCGGATCGAATTCTTCGACGATGCGGCGCGGCTCGAGGCGCTGGTGACGCGGCTCACCGTGATGCACGAGACGGGACAGCCCGCGCCCTGGTCGGTTTCGGACGCGCCGCGGGATTATCTCGCCGCCATGCTCAAGGCGATCGTCGGCTTTTCGCTCCCGATCGCACGGCTCGAAGGCAAGTGGAAGATGAGCCAGAACCGCCCGCCGGAGGACCGCGCCGGCGCGGCTGCAGCGTTGCAGTGCGCTCGGCGCCACCGAGGTCGCGCAAGGCGTTCTGGGCGAAGGCGATCCCGAGCCCGCTTGACCCTGCCGGGCGCGGCGGCGATAAACCCGGCCGCTCCCCACGCGATCAGGCGCCGATGAATCGCATTTTCTCGGGCGTTCAGCCCACCGGCAATCTGCATCTCGGCAATTATCTCGGCGCGATCCGCAATTGGGTCCGGCTGCAGCGCGATTACGACTGCATCTTCTGCATCGTCGATCTGCACGCGATCACCCTGCCGCAGGATCCGGCGCAGCTCCGCGCCCAGACGCGCGAGGTCACCGCCGCCTATATCGCCGCCGGCATCGATCCCGAGCGCTGCATCATCTTCAATCAGAGCACGCGTGCCGGGCCATGCCGAGCTCGCCTGGCTGCTCGGCTGCCTGACGCCGCTGGGCTGGCTCAACCGCATGACGCAGTTCAAGGAAAAGGCGGGCAAGAAGCGCGACGAGGCGGGGCTCGGCCTCTACGCCTATCCGGTGCTGATGGCGGCCGACATCCTGCTCTACAAGGCAACGCACGTGCCGGTGGGCGAGGACCAGAAGCAGCATCTGGAGCTTGTCGCGCGACATCGCCGGCGCCTTCAACCGCCGCTACGGCGTCGAGTTCTTTCCCCTGCCCGAGCCGCAGATCTTCGGCGCGGCGACCCGCGTCATGAGCCTGCGCGACGGCTCCAAGAAATGTCCAAGTCCGACAGCTCGGATTATTCGCGCATCAACATGACCGATGACGCCGACACCGTCGCGCTCAAGATCCGCCGCGCCAAGACCGACCCGCATCCGCTGCCGGATTCGCCCGCCGCGGCCGATGCGCGCCCCGAGGCCGACAATCTTCTCGGCATCTATGCGGCGCTCGCCGATCTGTCGCGCGAGGACGCGATCGCCCGTCACGCGGGCCGCAATTTCTCCGACTTCAAGCGTGAGCTTTCCGATCTCGCGGTCGAGGTCCTGGGCAAGATCGGCGGCGAGATGCGCCGCCTCCTCGATGATCCCGGCTATATCGACGGTGTGCTCAGCCACGGCGCCGTGCGCGCCAACGCGGTGGCCGCGCCGGTCCTGCGCGAGGCCTTCGACCTTATGGGCTTGCTCCGGCCGTGAGCTTCCCTTCACTCGACCAGCGCGATCAGCTCGATCTCGACCGGAATCTGATTCGGCAGCGAACCCATGCCGACGGCAGAACGCGCATGCCGGCCGGCCTCGCCGAACACTTCGACGAGCAGGTCCGAGCAGCCGTTGATCACCTTGGGTTGATCGCGGAAGCTCGGCACCGCATTGACCATGCCGAGCACCTTGACGATGCCCTTGACGCGGTCGAGATCGCCCAGTTCTTGCTTCATCGCCGCGATCAGGCCGAGGCCGACGCTGCGCGCGTGCTGATAGGCCTCCTCGACCGTGATGGTGTCGCCGACCTTGCCCGCGGCCGATCCCGCCGGTCCCTGACCGGAAAGGAACAGAAGATTGCCGGCGCGGCGCGCGGGCACGTAATTCGCCAGCGGCGCGCGCAGCGGCGGCAGCGTGATGCCCAATTCTTCAAGACGCTTTTCGACTTTCATATGCCCCTCCGCCCGGTTGGTCGTGCAAGCCTATCATCGCCCGAGCCGGATGCGATCTGGTAATTTGCCGCGGCGGCGGCTCAGCCGCCGAGAAATCCCAAAGTCGCCCGAGCCGTCGCGTCCGGCTGTTCGAGCTGCGGCAGATGGCCGGCGCGGTCGATCAGCGCGATCTGCGCCCGGGCGATTCGATCGGCGAATTCCTTGGCATAGGCGGGTGCGATGATGCGGTCGTCCTTGCCCCACAAGATCAGCGTCGGCGCGGTGATGCGGTGGATGCGGTGCTTGAGGCCACGATCGGGAATGGGCCAGACGAATTTTCCGGTGCAGGCCTGCGCCCAGATGGATTGCGCGAGGGTTCGGCACGCTCGGCCGGATCGTCGGGGACGGCGAAAAAGCGCCGCGCCGCCGCGCCGTCGGCATCGGCGAAAAGTGACTGCCGGCGCACATCGTCGGGGAGGACCATCCAATTCTTGACCGGCAGGTCGTCGCGCCACAATCCGACCGGATCGATCAGCACGAGCTTGCCTACCGATTTCGGCACGGCGGCGGCGAATTCCGCGACGACCAGGCCGCCGAAGGAATGGCCAACCAGCGCCGGCGCGGCGAGCTCCAGCCGCGTCGAGCAGCTCGCCGTAATAGACGACGAGATCGAGCCAGGTGTCGAGCGCGTGCACCGCCTCGGGATCGCCGCGGCTGGTGCCGGGATGCTTCGGCGCATAGACTGTGTGCGCGGCCGCGAGCCGGGAAACGAACGCGCGGTCGACGCCGAGGCCCCACGGCCCGTGCAGATAGACGAGCGGCGGTCCGCTGCCTTCGATCTCGATTTCGGTTTCGATGCGGTTCTGCCAGAGCCGGAGCTTGCGCGTTTCGGGGGCGGGCATGGTGTCTCTCCGCGCGGGGCTCAGGAGGCGGCGGCCATGGCGGCGGCCGGGCGCTTCGCCCGGAGGCGCTCGGGCCACCAGCGGTCCTCGTATTCGTCGTCCCACAGGCCCTCGAGATGCGGCAGCACCTCGCGTGCGAACAGGCCGATGTTCTCGCTTGGTGAGCTCGGTCGGCATCGAGCCGAAATGCAAGAGCGCCAGCAGGTGCCCGATGCGGAGCCGCTTCACCCCGTCCATGAGCTGCTCGCGCACGGTCTTGGGGCTGCCGACGACGACGAAGCCGCGCTCGAAGAAATCCTTGGCCTTGAGCTCGCGCAGATTGATCCCGGCGCGCGGATTGTTGGTGAGCGCCTGCATCAGCGCGTCGTATTCGAGGCAGCCGGGAATCGCCTGGTAGTATTGCGGCGTGTAGAGCAGCTTGTGGAAGAAATACTCGGCATGCGCGCGCGTATTTGTCCTCGGCCTCGGCATCGCTCTCGGCCACGCCGATGAGCTGCAGGAAGCTAAAGCGGTGGGGATTGTCGTCGCGCCCCTTGCGCGCGACCAGCTCCCAATAGCGGTCGCCGACGGCGGCGGCGGCCTTGGCGCCGAAATAGCTCAGATGGCAGAAGCAGTGGTCGAGGCCGACTACATACTCGGCAGTGGAAGACATGCCGGAGCCGGGGATCCAGATCGGCGGATGCGGCTGCTGGATCGGCCGCGGCCACAGATTGACCATCGGCAGCTGATAATGCTTGCCGTTCCAGGCGAACACCTCCCGCGCCGACCACGCCTTGGTGACCAGCGCCAGCGCCTCGCGGAAGCGCTCGCGCTGCTCGACCGGGACGACGCCGTTCGAGAGCGTCGCGTCAGTCGGCAGTCCGGTGGGAAAGCCCGCCACGAGCCGCCCGCCGCTGATGCAGTCGAGCATCGCGTATTCCTCGGCGATGCGCGTCGGCGGCGTGGTCGAGGGCAGGGTCGAGCCGATCTGCACGATCGCCACGTTCTGCCCGTTGGTCTCCTTCGCCAGCACCGCGCCCATCAGGCTCGGATTGGCCATGAAGCCATAGACGTTCTGATGATGCTGATTGGTGCACAACCCGTGCATGCCGACCTTGGCGGCATAGATCATCTCGTCGAGGGTCGCGTTGTAGTACGCGCCGACCTTGTCGGGATCGGCGACGTCGAACCATACCGGATCGATGTAGGCAGAGTGATAGCGCTGGTCGAAATCCGCCGGGAGGTCGCGATAGGGCATCAGGTGGAACATGCAGATTTTCACGGCCGATCCTCCGTATCGCGCGGGATTTCGGCGTCATGCTACGCCCGGCCCGGTGGCAACTCAATGCGATAGGCGGTTCGGCATCCTGCGCCCGGCGACGGCGTGACAGTCCCACCCGATCGCCGGAGTGGACGCGCGGGCCGGGACTGCCTACATCTTGTCGCGTCATGCAAGCGCAGCAAACCGAGAGCTGGCACGGCACCACCATCCTTTGCCGTGCGCAAGGACGGCACGGGTCGTGATCGCCGGCGACGGCCAGGTGTCGATGGGCCAGACCATCGTCAAGTCGAACGCGCGCAAGGTGCGCCGGCTCGGCAACGGCAAGGTGATCGCCGGCTTCGCCGGCGCGACCGCCGATGCCTTCGCCCTGTTCGAGCGGCTCGAGGCCAAGCTCGAGCAGCATCCCGGGCAGCTGTCCGCGCGCCTGCGTCGAGCTGGCCAAGGACTGGCGCACCGACCGCTATCTGCGCCGGCTCGAGGCGATGATGGCGGTGGCCGACAAGAGCGTGTCGCTCATCCTGTCCGGCACCGGCGACGTGCTGGAGCCGGAAGACGGCATCATCGGCATCGGCTCGGGCGGCACCTATGCGCTGGCCGCGGCGCGCGCGCTGATCGACCAGCCCGCTCGACGCCGAAGCGATCGCGCGCAAGGCGCTGGCGATCGCCGCCGGCATCTGCGTCTACACCAACGACAAGCTCACGATCGAGAGCGCTATGACCGTCGTTCAGCCCGCGCGAGATCGTCTCCGAGCTCGACCGCCACATCGTCGGCCAGGCCGACGCCAAGCGCGCCGTCGCCATCGCGCTGCGCAACCGCTGGCGCCGCCAGCAATTGCCCGAGGAGCTGCGCGAAGAGGTGCTGCCGAAGAACATCCTGATGATCGGCCCGACCGGCGTCGGCAAGACCGAGATCGCGCGCCGGCTCGCGCAGCTCGCCCAGGCGCCGTTCATCAAGGTCGAGGCGACCAAATTCACCGAGGTCGGCTATGTCGGCCGCGACGTCGAGCAGATCGTGCGCGATCTGGTGGAGGTCGCACTCGCGATGACGCGCGAGCGGCTGCGCAAGGACGTCGCGGCGCGCGCCGAGCTGCGCGCCGAGGAACGCGTCCTCGACGCGCTGGTCGGCGCCAATGCCGGCGCCGAGACCCGCACCAAGTTCCGCCGCATGCTGCGCGACGGGCGAGCTCGACGACGCGCGAGATCGAGATCGAGGTGCAGGATACCGGCGGCTTCAACCTGCCGACCTTCGAAATTCCCGGCATGCCGGGCGCGCAGATGGGCATGGTCAATCTCGGCGAGATGTTCGGCAAGGCCTTCGGCGGCCGCACCAAGCCGCGCCGCATGACCGTGGCCGAGAGCTATCGCGTGCTGATGCAGGAGGAAAGCGACAAGCTGCTCGACCAGGACAAGGTGACGCGCGAAGCGATCGACGCGGTCGAGCAGAACGGCATCGTCTTCCTCGACGAGATCGACAAGATCGCGGCCGCAGCGAGCACCGTCTCGGCGCCGATGTCAGCCGCGAAGGCGTGCAGCGCGATCTGCTGCCGCTGATCGAGGGCACGACGGTCGCGACCAAGTACGGCGCGGTGAAGACCGACCACATCCTGTTCATCGCCTCGGGCGCGTTCCATCTGGCCAAACCGTCGGACCTGCTGCCCGAGCTGCAGGGCCGGCTGCCGATCCGGGTCGAGCTGAAGCCGCTGACGCGCGACGATTTCCGCCGCATCCTGACCGAGCCCGAAGCCAGCCTCATCAAGCAGTACAAGGCGCTGATGGCGACCGAGGGCGTGACCCTCGATTTCACCGAGGATGCGATCGACGAGCTGGCGAGGCTCGCCGAGGAGATCAACAGCGCGGTCGAGAATATCGGCGCGCGGCGGCTGCACACCGTGCTCGAGCGGCTGCTGGAGGAGATCAGCTTCACCGCCTCCGACCAGCCGCCGGACACGCATGTGACGATCGACCGCGACTATGTCCGCGTCCATGTCGGCGAACTCGCCAAGGACGCCGATCTGTCGAAGTTCATCTTGTAGAGTTTGGCGGGTTAAGGCGAAGCGCCCGAAGTCGTCGGTCCCGCGCCAGCGAAAGCCCAGGGCAGGCTCAACCCCGCAGCGCGGGGCCCTCGCTTGCGCGAGGGCCCCGGGGCGTCTCAACTTCGGTTGATCATTGCTTTACGGCGGCGCGGCACTTTAAGGCGGCGCGGGGCCACTGCCGCGGCGGCGGATCAGTCCGCCAGCGTCAGGTTTGCCGCGGCCTCCTTGCCGCGGTCGCGGGCGATCTCGTACTTGACCTTCTGGCCCTCGTTGAGCGAGCCGAGGCCCGCGCGCTCAACCGCGGAGATGTGGACGAATACATCCTTGCCGCCGTCGAGCGGCTGAATGAAACCATAGCCCTTTTGGGCGTTGAACCATTTCACAGTGCCGATGGCCAAGGGAAGCTCCCGTCGTGCGTAGCCGTGCATCGCCCACGGCGGCTGTGCTCAATCGCGGGGGTCGGGCCGCGCGACCGGCACGGACCACCGTCCGTCCGATCGCCCCTGAATGCAACCGTTTTTTGCCGGCGGCGCCGGCGCGCTGCGGCGCTGTCAGGCGGCTTCGCCCGGGGCTGCGTGCTCGCCCGGGACCCACTTGCGGACCGACCGCTCGGGCTGCGGTGCCGCCGGGCCGATGCCGAAATGGGCGATGAAATTGCTGTAGCGCCGATAGAGCTCGGCGCGCTCGATCGGGTCCATGTCGCGGACGGTGAGATGAGACAGATCGCGCTGCTTCAGGGTCTGCGGGTCGTGCTCCGCCATCGTCTGTCCTCGCGGGCTGAGGGGATTGCCGCTGAGCCTCGCCGAGCCGGGTTAAAACCGGGTTAGCGCCGCGCCGCCCGCCGTCGCGGAACCGGCTCGGCGCGGAGCAGATCGCGCAGGCGCTCGACCTGCTCGGGCGGCAGCTTGCGGATGCGCTCGGCGAGGAGATTGGCCAGTTCCGTCGCCTCGGGGCTCAAGCCCGCGGTGTCGACGGTGACGCGCGGATGGGACAGCCGCGCCAGCCGCCGCAGCTCGTCGGCCTCGTCCCAGATGATGTTGAGCTGGGCACAGATCGCCACCACCAGCGCGTGGCTCGGCCGCCCGCGCCGCCCATGCTCCAGCGCCGAGAGATAGGCCGCCGATACCCCCAACGCCTCGGCCATGTGCTTGAGGCTGACGCCGCGCTCGGCCCGGAGCTGACGCAGGCGCACGCCGAACGGGGTCACGCTGCGGCTCCGGCGGCGCTCGCGCGGCGCGCACTTTGCGGCATAGGCGCCTCTTCCCAAGTCGTGCCGATATCGGGATGATAGACGATCCGGCGCGGCCCGGCAGCTTGGCGAAGGCGACGATGATCTTCCGGCAATTGTTCGACCCGCAATCCTCGACCTACACCTATCTCCTGGGCGACGCGGCGGCGCGGCGCGGCGGTGCTGATCGATCCCGTGTTCGAGCAGGTGCGCCGCGATGCCGCGCTCATCGCGGAGCTGGGGCTCGACGCTGCATTGGACGCTCGAGACCCATGTCCATGCCGACCATGTCACGGGCGCGTGGCTGTTGAAGCGCCGGCTCGGCAGCCGCATCGCGCTGGCGCGCGCGAGCGGCGCCGCCGGCGCCGACCGCCTACCTCGAGGCCGGCGACCGGGTGGCGTTCGGCGATCGCTTCCTCGCGGTCCGCGCGACGCCCGGGCACACCGGCGGCTGCGTCACCTATGTCCTCGACGATCGAGAGCATGGCCTTCACCGGCGATTGCCTGCTCATTCGCGGCACCGGCCGCACCGATTTCCAAGCAGGGCGACGCCGCCACGCTCTTTCGTTCGGTCCGCGAGCAGATCTTCACCCTGCCCGATACCTGTCTCCTTTATCCCGCCCACGATTATCGCGGCCTGACCGTGACCAGCGTCGGCCGAAGAACAGCGCTTCAATCCGCGGCTTGGCGGCGCGGTCGGGCCCGCCGACTTCACCGGCCATATGGCAAAATCTCAAGCTCGCCCATCCCAAAAAGATCGATGTCGCCGTGCCCGCTAATCTGCACTGCGGCCGGCCCGAGAACGACCGCTTCGCCGCCGCCGATCCGGGCTGGGCGCCGCTCACCTATAGTTTCGCCGGCATTTGGGAAATCCAGCCGCAGGCGCTCGAGGAATATGACGGCCCGCTGCAAATCCTCGACGTGCGCGAGCGCGACGAGTTTCAGGGCCCGCTCGGCCATATCGACGGCGCGATCCTCATTCCCGCTGGGCGAGCTCGCCGCCCGCAGCGCGCGAACTGCGGCGCGACCGGCCGGTCGTCGCGGTATGCCGCGCCGGCAGCCGCTCGGCGCAGGCGGTCAATCTGCTGCAGCAGGCGGGCTTCACCGAGATCGCCAATCTCGCCGGCGGCATGCTGCGCTGGCGCGCCGAGGGCCACGCCGCGGTCGGCGGCATCGCGTAGGGGGCGCGCGGTCATGCGGATCGTGCCGAGCGGCGGCGTTCTCGGCGCCAGGATCGAGGGGCTCGACCTGCGGCAACCGCTGGCGGCGGATGGTGTCCGCGAAATTCTGCGCGCGCTCGCCGCCCATGGCGTGTTGTGCTTCCCGGACCAGGCGCTGGCGCCCGAGGCACTCGCCGCGTTCGGCGCCTCCTTCGGCGCGCTCGAGATCAATGTCGCCAACGCCTATCGCGTCGCCGGCCATCCCGAGGTGATGGTCCTCTCCAACATCGTCGAGGACGGCCGCGCGATCGGGTTCGCCGATGCCGGGCAGGGCTGGCACACCGATCTGAGCTACAGCAGCGGCGCCGCGCTCGCCACCGTGCTCCATGCCAAGGTCGTGCCCATGAAGGACGGGGCGGCGCTCGGCAATACCGAGTTCCGCGACATGCGCGCCGCCCATGACGCGCTCGATCCGGCGCTCAAGACGCGACTCGGCGGTCGCCGGGCGATCCACGATTTCGCCAAGTTCTGGGACATGATGCGGGCGCGGCCCGGCTCGCGCCGCAAGCCGCTGTCGGCGGCGCAGCGGGCGCAGAAGCCGCCGGTGGCGCAGCCGATCTTCTACCCGCATCCCATCACCGGCCGGCCCGTGCTTTATTGCAATCCGGGCTATGCCGTGCGCATCGAGGGGATGGGCGCGGGCGAAAGCGATGCGCTGCTCGAGCGCCTGTTCCGGCATCAGGCGCAGGACCAGTTTCTGTGGGTGCATCGCTGGACCCCAGGCGACGTGCTGATGTGGGACGACATCGCCACGACGCACAACGCGATCGCCGATTACGGCCGCGACATGCCCCGGCTCATGCACCGCGTCCAGGTCCTGGCGACGCTCGACTACCTGCGCCTGGTCGCCTGACGCTCACCCTGCACACTTGCTAGGCTTGCGCTATATAAGGCGATAAGCCGATCCGCTCCGGAACCATTGTAAACCAAGGTTTACAGCGGCCGCGGCGGCGTTCGGCGAACATGTTGCAACGCCTTGCCGGACCGGACGAATTTGTTCCTGGCGCGAATCTTGCTAGGCGGCCGCCGGGGAGAGGCGAGCGGCGGGAACATTCGCCTCGCCTGCCTGGGGCAAAGCAACAATATTTCGCCTGCCACCGACAGGGCGTCGGGAGGAGTTGGGGATGAGCCAGGATTCGCGCGCCGACGACCGCGAGCTGCGTTACCGGCGGCTGGTCGAGCTGGGCATCGCGCTCTCGGCCGAGCGCAACCACAGCCGGCTCATGGAAAAGATCCTGCTCGGCGCCAAGGAACTGACCAACGCCGACGGCGGCACGCTTTATCTGATGACCGAGGACCGCAGCGCGTTGCGCTTCGAGATCATGCGTAACGACACGATGGGCATCGCGCTCGGCGGCACCACCGGCGCGGCGATCCCTTATCCGCCGATCCCGATGTGCGCGGCGGACGGCACGGCGAATGTCAGGCATGTCGCCGCCGCGGCGGCGATCAGCGGCAAGATCGTCAACATCGCCGATGCCTATCGCGGCAGCGACGGCTTCGATTTCAGCGGTCCGCGCGCGTTCGACGCCAGCACCGGCTACCGCTCGCGCTCGTTTCTCACCGTGCCGCTCGCCAATCACGCGGCCGAGGTGATGGGCGTGCTGCAACTCATCAACGCGCGGCGCGCCGACGGCGAGGTCGTGCCGTTTGCGGCCGAGGTCCTGCCGGTGATCGAGGCGCTGGCCAGCCAGGCGGCGGTGGCGCTCGACAACCAGATGCTGCTCGAGGCGCAGAAGAACCTGTTCCGCGCCTTCCTCCAGGTCTTCGCCGGCGCGATCGACGCGAAATCGGCCTATACCGGCGGGCATTGCCGGCGCGTGCCGGAGCTCACCACCATGCTCGCGCGGGCGGCCGATGCGGCGACCGACGGCCCCTTCGCCGCGTTCCGCCTCAGCGACGAGGAGTGGTACGCGCTCGAAGTCGCGGGCGGCCTGCACGATTGCGGCAAGGTCACGACGCAGGAATACGTCGTCGACAAGGCGACCAAGCTCGAGACCCTCTACAACCGCATCCACGAGATCCGCACCCGCTTCGAGGTGGTGAAGCGCGATGTCGAGATCGAGCTATCTCAAGGCGGTCGCGGCGGGCGGCGACGCGGCGGCGCTCGGCGCCCGGCGCGACGGCCGGCTCGCCGAGCTCGACGACGATTTCGCCTTCGTCGCGCGCTGCAATATCGGCGGCGAGGCGATGGCCCCGGACGCGCTGGCGCGGCTCGAGCGCATCGCGGCGACGCCGTGGCTGCGCACGCTCGATGACGGGCTCGGCCTGTCGTGGGAGGAGGCGCGGCGCCGGACAAGCGTCGGCGCCGCCGCCCGTGGTCGAGCGGCTGTTCGCCGACAAGCCCGAACACATCGTCGCCCATGACCGGCCGCCGCTCGCGCCCGACAATGCCTGGGGCTTCCTCGTCAAGCCGCCGGCGCAGAAATTCAATCTCGGCGAGGTCTACAACCTCGCCATCCCGCGCGGCACGCTCACCGAGGAGGAGCGCTACCACATCAACGACCATATCGCGCAGACCATCATGATGCTCGAGGCGCTGCCCTTCCCCAAGACTCTGGCGCGCGTGCCGGAATGGGCGGGCGGACATCACGAGAAGATGGACGGCACCGGCTATCCGCGCGGCCTCAAGGGGCACGAGATGAGCATCCCCGCGCGCATCATGGCGATCGCCGACATCTTCGAGGCGCTCACCGCCCGCGACCGCCCCTACAAGACGCCGAAGAAGCTGTCGGAATGCATCGCCATCATGGCCCGCATGAGCCAGGCCGCGCATATCGACGCCGATCTCTTCGCGCTCTTCCTCACTGCGGGCGTCTATCGCCGCTACGCCGAAGCGTTCCTCCTGCCGGAACAGATCGACGCCATCGACATCGCGCAATATTTGCGCGCAGGCGAACCGGCGGCGGTGTCGTGAAGTCCCGGCTATAGGCCGGGGTAAGCCTCGCCCCAGCGGTCCTGGAACACGACATCGCCGAGCGCGCCGCGGCGGACCGGGCCGAACTTTCCGAGCGGATAGCCGATCGGAATGATGGCGAAGGAATGGACGCCCGGCGGCAGGCCCAGCGCCGCCTCGGTCTCCTTTTCGTACATTGGGAGACGGGGCGTAGAAAGTCGCTGCGGCACAAGGGGTGACGATAAGGGGCGGGTGCTATGTCCAGCCGGTGTCCAGCCGGCCGGTCGCGCCGGGGCTGGCGTTTCGGCGGCTCGGCGTGGTACGTTGCGGCCATGAATGACGCCGAACTACGGGCTTTCGGCGAGCGGCTGGCTCGGCTTGCCATCCCTGCCGCCGAGCGCGATCAGCCGATCCAGCGGCGCTTTCCGCGTAACAGCGCCATGAGCGCGCGGGGGCGATGCTACGTCGTCGCGCCGCCGCCGCCATCCGACGCCGCCGCCTTCGTCGCGACATGGCTTGCCGCCAATGCCCGTCCGACGAGCAGCGCCGGGTCGCTTCATGGATGGTGCGACGGCACGCCGGCCGGCTGGTGGAGTTGGGCGGTTCACCACAATGGCGGATCGCCTGCTAGACGCCGCGCATGCCGCCGGCCATCGGTCGCGGGGCGCCCGTCAACGATCCTAGACGTGAAGGCGCTCGACGCCGCCCGGCACGCGCGCTGGCGCGCTGCGCGCGCTCGGCTGGCCTTGACGCCGCCAGAGACATTCGCCCAATGGCACCGTGACGCTGCGGCGGCTTGGGCACGGCATAACCCGCCGTCTAAGGTGCCGCTGGTCCGGCGCGCCCCGGTCGGACAGCCCTAGACGGTCGAACACGGGCTCGGGGCGTTGGGGAGACGCCGTGGCGCCGGGGCGCGACACGCCGTTGGGCCGGCCGGCGACTTGCTCACCAGCGGCGTTCTCTCGACGTTAATCCCTGAGCGGTAGGCTCGGCCATGGCGCCGCTCTACCGCACAATTTGGAGCTTCGATCCGGCGCCCCGCCGGTCAGGCCTGCCCGCCGAAACGGCCTATCGCCATCCGCCCGCGCCGGACTGCTCGTGCTTCGACTGTCGGGCGTACCGCAAAGAAAAGGGCCGCCCCAGTGACGGAGCGGCCCAGGAGGAGAAGGTTGCTCGCTGGATCAGCCGAGCAGGCGCACCGCATAGATGACGGCCGCCCACCAAATGAGACAGGCCGCTATCGCCAAAATCAGACCCCCGGTCATAACAGCACTCACTGGACTGGTTGGAGTACTTATTGGCTTAGTGGCCACACTGAAGCGGTGAGGGTCGAACCACACTCCACGGAGGAGGAGCACATGTCGGGGGATCACGCGACGCTTGATAGCTTGGTACGACTGGCGATCCTGGCGGCGTTGATTGCTGTTTGCGGCGAAGGCGCGTACATCGGGGTGGAACTCCACTCGCTCGGTCAGGAGGTGGACTACATGTCTTCCTATGACCAGACCAAAGAAGTATCAAAATCGCTCGACAAGGTCATAGCTCAGCTAGGTTGCATCGCGGATCGGCTGGGCCGAAGCCGAGCTTTGACGAGACTATGTCAAGGATGAAATACCCGGATTCCGATCCCTGCTATCACCTATAATCCGACAGGGCGACGCGTCGGGCGCTAGATGCCGTGGTTCTCGGGTCGCCGGCATGGCACGATGGCGCGCATGGATATCAGGAAAACCCTGGCCGAGAACGTCCGCCGGCTTCGGCTTGAACGCCTATCGCAAGAGGCTTTGGCGTATAAAGCTGGCGTCAGTGTCGGCCATGTGAGCGTGATCGAGCGCGCCGGGACCGCAGCATCCGTCCTGGTCGTAGCGCAGCTTGCTCATGCGCTTGGCGTCGAGCCGGCGGAATTGCTGCGGACGGTTCCGCCAGCCCGGAAGAAATGATTATCGTTTCCCGCTCGTCGATGGAATCGCTTAGGACGCACCGTGCCTTTTCGGAAATTCTTTCCGGGCCGGTCAATGGCTTAGGTGCGCGTTGTGCCCGGTTTCCGGCACGTTTCGGCGATTTCGCCATGGTGCGTGTGTTATAATGGTGCATTGGCAGGAGGTGAACGATGCCCCACGAGGACACACGCATAGACGAGATTAGGCGCGAGGGTGACGGTGAATGGTTCGTATATCTCTCGCCTGGTTGGCAACTTGACGGTGCGCATTGCTTTGGTGAAGACACGCGTCGCGACGTGGCCCGCACGATGCGGCGTGTCCGCCCGTGCGAGTGTGCCGAGTGTAAGTGAACGCGGACAGAACCGCCAACTCCGGATCGGCGAAAGGCCACTCTTGTGGGGAGCAACGACCTTGCGCTGCCTCTACGGGCTGGCGGGAGTTCAATCAAATTCAAGATCGAAAGCTTCGTCGAGTTTCTTTCCCGGTTGCGGCGGCCGCAGGCGAAACGTCAGTCTGACGCCGAGTTGAAGATCGCCGGCACCGGGCGCGTCGCTTCCGTGGAAAAATATATCGCGCGAGCCGTCGCCGAGGCGCGCAAAGCCGTAATTTTTCTGTGCGTTGAAGTAGCGGACAGTCCCGCGGTAACGCTGGTCTTGCGGCTCGTGCTGTTCGTGCTGCTCGTGCGGCGGCGATGCGATGGTGCGCGGCGCGGGTGCGCGGCGCTGGTCGATGAAGTCGGCGCTCACTTTTTGGGTTTCCTTTGAGTTGGGATTGGCAGGACCGGCGGCGGAACGATGATCGGTGCGTGACCGGCCGGTGCTGGTGCCACGGGCAAGCGGCCGCGTTGCGGCAACCCCATCGCCTCCGCCATTCTCGGGCTGTATTTATACGGGGCGCCGGCACGGTCGGGCGCTTTGTTGCCGGGGAGTTTCATGGCCAGCGCCTCTTGGCGTAGATGGAGAACGCAGCGCCGACGGTGATCGCGGTGAGAACGATGTTGACGATCATTGCAGCGGCTCCATCACGAGCTTGCCGTCCGGGCCGTGAAGAGCGCGAGATAGAACGCGGTCTTGGACACGTCGTCGAGCGAAAACCAGAAGTGATTGAACGCCGGATAGTCTGCCGCGGGAATGCGGGCATCGATCTTCGCCATGCGGTGAAACAAGATCGTGAAGTTGCGCCGCGCGTCCTGCCCGGTAGCGTTCCAATTTTCGATTAGCATCGCCGCCGCTTCGCTGGTGCGGCTCCACTCGGCCAGCTTTGCTTCGGGCTGTAACGGCAGGTGACGGCCATGTGTCGGGATTTCCGAGAACTCCATCAGCAGCGACTGGTACACGCTCGGCGGGAGTGTTTCGAGCGCGGCGAAACTCGCCGCAGCATTGTTAGTGTTTTCGGCGGCGTCGATTTCGCGGATGGAGGTCAACGCCTCCACGAGCACGGTCTGCGCGATTTGCAGCCGCGTCTCGAATGAACCCGTCACGCCGGGCACTTCCATCGCCTTCGCCAAGCCGGGGTTCATTTCGCGAAGTGCGGCTGCGGTAACATCC
>CAVRKF010000007.1:0-207653 GCA_963721625.1 uncultured Alphaproteobacteria bacterium | reverse complement strand
CCCGACATTTTCCCCGTTGTTAGTCGGCACGCGCCCCACTGATCCGGTACACGCTTGCCCTCCCGATGCCGAGCCGCTTGGCGATCTCGGTCGCTCCGAGCCCCTGCTGCTTGAGGGCCTCAACCGTCCTTGGGTCGATGCTCGGCTTCCGGCCCTTGTACACCCCCGCCGCTTTCGCCTTGCTGATCCCCTCCATCTGCCGCTCGCGCCGCAGGTTCGTCTCGAACTCAGCGAACACACCGAGCATGTCGAGGAAGCACTTCCCGGCCGCCGTGCTCGTGTCGATTGGCTGCTCGGTCGCCTTCAGGGAGGCACCTCTGGAGCGCAGCGTGCGCACGATGTCCTGAAGGTCCGCGATGGAGCGCGCCAGCCGGTCGATCCGAGTGACCACCAGCGCGTCGCCGCTACGGATGAAGTCCAGCAGCGTCTCCAACTCCTTGCGGCCTTCCCTGGTCGTGCCGGTTGCCTTCTCTGAGCGGACGATCTGGCACCCTGATGCCTTCAAGGCGGCGATCTGGATCGAAAGGTCTTGGTCAGTCGTGCTGACCCTTGCATAGCCGTAGTCCATGACGAAAGTCCTCGGTTGTCTCGTTTGGCTCTAAACCCTTCGACGATATTGTCTCGGAAACCTAAAGTCGACCCAAAAAGACACATTCCGCGTCTCACGCGCATGTCTCGGGAGGCTGTACCGAACCGAGGCGTGCATCCGCGCGGGGTTACCCGTTGGGCCCCCTCGGAAGATGTTATAGTGTTGGCGCCGATGCCACCGCAGGTAGCAACCGCCAAGAACGAGGCCTTCTCCCGCGTCATCATCGACGGGCAGCTTCGGGATATCGGCTGGGACCTCACGGACGGGCGGAGCGTCCGCTACGAGTACCCGCTCGATGATGGGACCAAGGCCGACTACGTTCTCTCCGACCGCAACGGCAGGGCGATGGCGGTGCTTGAGGCGAAGCGCGCCTCGATCAACCCTGTGGAAGCCGAGGGACAAGCGAGGGCATACGCGGAGCAGCTTGGCGTCCCGTTCATCTTCCTCGCCAACGGTCGTGAAGTCTGGTTCTGGGCTTACCGGACGGACGCTCACCCGCATCAGGTCACGACCGTCTTCTCGCAAGAAGACCTTGAACGACGGATGGCGACGCTTTCAACACGACGCGATCCGCTGACCATCCCTATCGACGCTCGCATCGCTGGCCGCGATTACCAGAAAGAGTGCATCGAGACCCTATGCCGTGAGATGGGGCTGGGTCGCCGCAAGCTGCTGGTGGAGATGGCGACCGGCACCGGCAAGACCCGGATGGCGGCGGCGCTCATCAAGCGTCTTTTCGAGGCGAACGCGGTCACCCGCGTCCTCTTCCTCGTGGACCGGATTACCCTGGCCCATCAGACTGAGGAGGCCTTTACCGAGCACCTGCCGAGACTACCCAGCCTATGTGCTTGCGAGCTGGACGGCGCTTCCAAGATCAGAAGCGCATCACCATCACGACGCTGCAGTCGATGATCAATCTCTACCGGGACTACTCGTCCGGCTACTTCGACCTCGTGATCACGGACGAGTGCCACCGGAGCATCTACGGCAAGTGGTCGGGCATACTGAAGCACTTCGATGGCGTGCAGATCGGCCTGACGGCGACGCCGTGCGTGGTCCCGCAGATGTCCTCGATCAGTTGCCCGATGAAGAGGACGGGAAGTTCGTCCGTGATACACTTCGCTTCTTCGAGGTCGATCAGCCGACGTTCCGCTATACGCTTAAGCAGGCGATCCAGCAGGGCTATCTGGTCCCCTATCAAATCTACAAGGCGCTGACGGTGAAGACAGCAGCCGAAGGCGGCTTCGAGGTTCGTCGCGAAGAGCTGGACTGGTCCGCGATGGATCAGCAGACCCGAGCCGAGTTGGAAGAGCTGTTCCAGGGCAACGAGACCATCACCGTTGATCCGAGTGCGCTGGAGCGCAGGTTCACGATCCCCGAGCGCAACCGGGCAATCGTCCGAGAGTTCCGACAGGTCCTCGACAAGGGCTACGCGGGCCTCGATGGCGTTCGCCGCTTCCCGCAGGACGGAAAGACAATCGTGTTCGCGGTGACGAAGACGTCATGCCGAGACCCTCGCCCAGATGCTGGATCAGGCGTTCGCCGACCGAAAGCCTTCGCCTGAGGTGCGCTACGCCGACTTCGTTGTGTCGGGGCTCGGTGGCGATGACACAGTCGGATGGGGCAACCAAGATCAAGCGGTTCAAGAAGGAGGCGTTCCCGAAGGTCGTGGTCTCGGTGAATATGCTGGACACCGGCTTCGACTTCCCCGAGATCGTCAACCTCGTGATGGCACGCTTCACCAAGTCATCCATCCTCTATCAGCAGATGCGGGGACGCGGCACGCGCAAGTCCGAGGTGATCCGCAAACCGCTCTTCACGATGTTCGATTTCGTCGGCGTCTCCGACTTTCATGGGGACGAGGAGGGCGGTGGGGAAGGTGGTTTCGTCGTCAACAAGCCCCCAGGTCCGCAGCCGCCGAAGCCCCGCTCGCTGCTCGTGATCGACGTTCACGACCACATCGATCCGACCACGCGCGCCTGGATCACGGTCGATGCCGACGGAAATGAAGTCAGGGCCGATCCTGCGATGGCCCGTGCCAGCGAGCTTGGCGTCCGTTTCGAGGCATGGCTCTTGGATCACCCTGGGTTCACGCCAGAGCAGATGCGATGGCTCAGCGTCATTGGCGAGCAGATCAAGGCCAACGCTGGCTACTCGGGACAGCTTCGAGCTGGATCGGCTCGTAGACCCTCCTTTCAGCTATATGGGCGGCCTCGACAAGGCCACCATGCTGTTCGGCGGAGACGACGGGTTGGAAGCGATCCTCAGCGAGCTGAACAACAACGTGTTCCCTACCGCCCATCATCCCGACGAAAGCCGCTCAGAGAACCGATCCACCCCACCGCCTAACTGACCCCGAGCATTTCAACGGAGAGAACCATGCCGATGACGCCTGAGATGCGCCGGGGCATCGACCAGATACGCGATTACCTCTACGGCGGGGGTTATCCCGGACCCGGTGAGCAACGCGGAGCAGCTCGCGTTCCTGTTCTTCTTCTACCTCGTCGAAGGCATCGACCGTGACAACCTGCTCCGCGCCAAGGCCGCGAAGCGTCAGTACGAGAGCATGTTCACGGGTGAGTGGACGCTGAAGAACCCGCTCAATGCGCCAGCTCAGGGGGTCGCTACCATCCCCAAGGACCGGCTGCGGTGGAGTTTATGGGCGAGAGGAATGGCTGGCGAGGGGCTCGTCCGCTTCGTGCGCGACGAGGTCTTCCCCTTCTACACCGAGGTGGCAGACCGTTCTGCCGTCAACTTCATGGCCGGTGCGCGCCTTGGGATCGACGAGCCCACCGTACTCAGTCAAGTCGTCACCCTCGTCGATCGTCTGCGGCTCGACCAAGCAGGACGCCGACAGCAAGGGAGACCTGTTCGAGCACGTCCTCAAGCAGATCAAGCAGGCTGGCGAGCTGGGTCAGTTCAGGACGCCGCGCCACATCATCCGTGCCATCGTGGAGATGGTCGATCCTAAGATAGGCGAGACGGTCTACGACCCTGCCGCTGGCACCGCAGGCTTCTTGGTCGCGGCGTACAACCACATCCGCCTCGTGAACTCCTCTCCGAAGAGCATTGAGGAGGTCGAGATCGACGGCAAACTCCAGCGGCGCGGGCACGGCGACAAGCTCTCGGCAGCGCAGTTCAACACGCTCCAGAACGCTACCTTCTTCGGGAACGACGTGGACACGAAGATGGTCCGCCTTGCGTCCATGAACCTCACGCTGCGCGGCCTCGCCAATGTCCGCATCCTCTACCGAAATGTGCTGACAACCAGTATGGACCGGCAGAAGCGTGCCGAGCTGGGGCTGCCCGGAGAGGGCTTCGACGTGATCCTCGCGAACCCTCCGTTCTCTGGCAAGCTCGACAAGGTGCTGATTCCGGGGCAAGCCGCCCATCTATTCCGAGATGATGGCGCCCCCCTGTTCCGATCAATTGCCGCCCATCGTTCCGATTAATCCTCGCCCATGATTCCGGGATGATGCCGCCCGGGTAAGGGGGATGACGGGAGCCTCTGCTGGCTGTGCGTAGGGTCTGCTCTTTGGCTTTGGCTGAGGAGCGGATCGATGCCAGCGGGGAGAGTTTCCATGCGCCATGTGCGCGAGATTTTGCGATTGGATTTTGCCGGTATTTCCAAGCACGAGATCGCCCGACGGACGGGACTGGCGCCGTCGACGGTACGCGAGACGCTGAAGCGCTTTGCGGCCACGGAGCTGGGTTGGCCGCTGCCGGACGATGTGACGGACGGGGCTCTCGAAGCGCTTCTGTATAAGAACGCCGGGACGAAGCAGGGCCATCGCCGCCAGGTCGAGCCGGACTGGGCGGCGATCCACCGCGAACTCAAGCGCAAGCACGTCACGCTGCAGATCCTGTGGGACGAGTACATCGAGCAGCATCCCGACGGATATCGCTATTCCCGCTTCTGCGATCTCTTCCGGGCCTGGGAAGGCAAACTGTCGGTCACGATGCGCCAGCCCCATGCCGGCGGCGAGAAGCTGTTCGTCGATTACGCCGGCGACAGGGCGGCGGTTGTGATCGACCGGCTGACCGGTGAGATCCGGGAGGCCTGGATCTTCGTCGCCGTGCTCGGCGCTTCCAACTTCACCTATGCCGAGGCGACCTGGACCCAAGGGCTGGCTGACTGGATCGGCGCCCACACGCGGGCTTTCGAAGCGGTCGGCGGGGTGCCGCGGCTGGTCGTGCCCGACAATACCAAGACGGCCGTGATCAAGGCGTGTCTCTACGAACCGTCGGTCAACAGGACCTATACCGAGATGGCGGGGCATTACGGCACCGCCATCCTGCCGACACGGCCCCGCAAACCGCGCGATAAGGCGAAGGTGGAGGCCGGCGTGCTGATCATGGAACGCTGGATTCTCGGGCGCCTGCGGAACCGCTGTTTCTACAGCCTGGCGGAGCTGAACGGGGCGATCCGTGAACTGCTGGTCCGGGTCAACGATGAACGGCCGATCCGCCGGCTCGGCGTGACGCGGCGTCAACTCCTCGAAGACCTCGATCGGCCCCAACTCAAACCCTTGCCGATCGAGCCTTACGTGTTCGCCGAATGGCGCATTCGTCGCGTCGGCATCGATTATCACGTCGATGTCGACCGGCATTACTACAGCGTGCCCTACCGCTTCGCGAAGGATCAGGTCGAGGTCCGGCTCACCGCGCGGACCGTGGAAGTCTTCGCCAAGGGCGAGCGCATCGCCGCCCATCTGCGGTCCAGCGGCAACGGCAGGCATACGACGGTGCAGGACCACATGCCGTCGAGCCATCGGCGCTACGCCGACTGGACGATCGAGCGCATCCGGCGCGACGCCGCCGGAATCGGGCCGTCCGCGTCGGCACTGTGCGATCTGATCCTCAAAGAACGATCGCATCCCGAGCAGGGCTTCCGCTCCTGTCTCGGCATCGTCCGGCTGGTCAAAGCCTTCGGAGCGAACCGGGTGGAAGCGGCCGCGGCGCGGGCGCTCGATATCGGCGCCCGAACCTATGGCTCCGTCAAATCCATCCTCGACAACAAGCTCGATCGCCACGCCGCCCCTCAGCACGGCCAGGACGCCGTGACGATCCTCCATCGCAACATCCGTGGCCGGCACTACTACCATTGAGGAGGCGACATGCTCACCCATCCCACCCTCGACCAGCTCACTCGGCTCGGGCTGTTCGGCATGGCGAAAGCCTTCGGCGAGACCTCGACCTCTGCCGAGGCGGCGGCACTCACCCATCCGGAATGGCTGGCTCTCCTGCTCGACCGGGAAATGACCTACCGGCATGACAAGAAACTTGCTGCCAGGCTCCGCTATGCCAGGCTGCGCCAGCAGGCGCTGGTCGAGGACATCGATTACCGCGCCGTGCGCGGCCTCGATCGCCAACTCTTCCAGAAGCTCGTGATCGGCGATTGGATCGGCGTGCACGACAATCTCATCGTTTGCGGTCCGACCGGCGTCGGAAAGAGTTGGCTTGCTTGCGCGCTCGGCCACAAGGCATGCCGCGACAATCGCTCCGTCCTCTATCAACGCGTTCCCAAACTGTTCGGCGAGCTGACGATCGCACGCGGCGACGGCCGATATGCTCGCATCAGCCGCGCGCTGGCCGGCGTCCAACTCCTCATTCTCGACGATTGGGGGCTCGAGCCCCTCGACGCTCAGGCGCGCCACGACCTTCTGGAAATCCTCGAGGAACGCTACGGCCGCCGATCGACCATCATCACCAGTCAACTTCCCGTCGAGGACTGGCACGCGGTGATCGGCGATCCGACCTATGCCGACGCTATCCTCGACCGCCTCGTCCACAATGCCCACCGCCTCAACCTGTCCGGCGACAGCCTCCGGCGTACACGGTCGAAGCCGGCCGAGAGAGCTTGACCAACCCAACCGATCGGTGCCACCAATTACCAGCCAGCAAGGCCCGAAGCCCGGGGCGACATCATGTCGGAATCCCGGGCGCCATCAAATCGGAATGCCTGGGCGACTTCGTCGGAATCGGCAGACAAGGACCGCATCGTCGATGACGTAAAGGTCGGCACCACGACAGCCACGGAAATCCTCTTCCTGAAGTACATGATGGAGAGCCTGAAGCCGGGTGGACGTTGTGGTGTGATCGTACCGGAAGGGGTTCTCTTCGGATCGACAGGCGCACACAAGGAGCTGCGGCGACAGCTTCTGGAGCAGAACAGGGTCGAGGCGGTGCTTTCGTTGCCAGGGGGCGTGTTCCAGCCCTACTCGGGCGTGAAGACCTCGGTGTTGCTGTTTGCGAAAGGGGGCCGCACAGAGCGCGTGTTGTTCCTGCTCGCCGATAACGACGGCTACAAGCTGGACGCCCAGCACGACGCACCCATCGAGGCCGACGATCTTCCCTCGCTCACGAACACCTTCAAGCAACGCGGGGAGTTGTGGCCACGGTGGCATCAGCGCGATCTCAAGGCGGAATGGACTGAGAAGTGGTGGTTCGCAGATGCGGATCAGGTCAGGGCGAACGACCTCAATCTCTCTTCGGGGAGATACAGGCCACTATCGCAGGCGCAGACGGAACATCGCGATCCGCGCGAACTGCTGGATGAGGTGCGTGCCATGGAAGCGGAGATCGTGGAAGAGCTGGAGGCGCTGGCTGACAAGCTGAGGGGCGGCACCACCGAGCAGGAGGCCGCGCAGTGACGCGATGGCCTGTAGTGCCTTTGAAGAAGCTGTGCCAAGTCTCGCGCTCAATGGTCGCGCCAGTCGAGGCCGACTATGATGACCTACCCTCCCTGGGACTTGAGCAGATTGAGAGTGGTACTGGCGCAATCTCGATGACACCCGGCTCAAAATCGGGCGAAGGACGAAGCGTCAACTTCAGGTTCGACCAAAGGCACGTTCTCTATGGCAAGCTCCGCCCGTACCTAAACAAGGTGGCTCTCCCCGACTTTGAGGGGCGATGTTCAACAGAGTTGGTCCCCTTGCTGCCCAACGGTGGAGTAGAACGCGAGTTCCTGGCGCTCTTGCTTCGCCGCCAGGAGACGGTGCGAGCCGTGATGGCTGCTAACACTGGCGCGCGAATGCCCCGCGCGGACATGAACGTACTAATGTCGCTTTCCGTCGTATGTCCACAGCTCACTGAGCAGCGCCGCATCGTAGACCTCCTCAACCACGCCAACAGCATCCGTCGCCTACGGCGCGAGGCACAGGAAAAGGCACGGCAGGTGATCCCGGCGTTGTTCGTGGAGATGTTTGGCGACCCAAGGACAAATCCCAAGGGCTGGGCGTCGACGACGGTTGCCGAGTTGCTCTGTTCTGCCGACTACGGTACGAGCCAAAAACCACTTGAAGGCGTGGCAGGTATTCCTGTGATCCGCATGGGCAACGTCTCGATAGCTGGGGACTTGTTGCTCAAAGAACTGAAGCACGTTGAGCTACCGTCGTCTGAATACCAGAAGTACCGCCTTCGGCGTGGAGACCTTCTATTCAATCGCACTAACAGTAAGGATTTGGTCGGCAAGACCGGCATTTGGGATGGACCGTTCGAAGCGGTGGCTGCTTCCTATTTCATCCGGCTGCGCGTACGCGATGATCGTGCAAATCCGTCGTACTTGTGGGCGTTTTTCAATAGTCGCCACATGAAACAGCGTCTGTTTGAGACGGCTCGCGGCGCGATTGGGCAGGCGAACATCAATGCGAAAGAGGTGAGAGCCTTTCCGATAGAGGTCCCACCTCTCAAGCTGCAACATCGGTTCGCCGAGCGCCTCGCCGACATCCAGGCCATCATTGCCCAGCAAGACCGCATGGCCGCTGCAAGCGAACAGATGGCTGACGCGCTGATGGCGAAGGTGTTCCAGAGCAGTGCGTGATAATGGCATGCGTGCGACCAGGCTGCAATCGGTCGCAGCCAACTCAACGCCTCCTTCAAGAACCATTCAGGGAGATTTTCGATGGTGAAGGACTTGGACCTTGAGGAGCTGTTCCGCCGCGTCAGCAGGCCCGGTGAAACCTTCGATGACGAATGGTGCGAGGAAGTTCAAGAGCTGATGTGGGAGGAGGCTGAGGTCGTCGGTCAGCGGGACTGGGACAGCGGAGGACCAGGAGGGGGCGCTGGCAGTGTAAACGTCCGTCTGTTCAGGGGCGTCTTCATCGGTGATGACGATGAAAACTGCTTTGGCCCCTACGACACCTTTGATGAGGCTGCCGACGCAATCGCACTGTTCTTCGAGACGAGTGCGACGACGGGCATCTGGGTCGATCCACGCTTCGCCCAAGCTATCAGCGATTGTTAATGGTCTGCGTCGATTGGCCCATTTGCCCGATCACCGGCTCCATCAACAGGCCTCTCGTGTCACCAGCCGATCCCACCTGCAGTCGCCCCTATCGTCCACATGCACTGGCACGCGCCGTGACACTGAATGTGACCAGCGACGCGCAATCTGGTTCCATCCGCGCCGATGGGACCATAACGTCAAGGTCTCAGAGATCGACCTTCAAAGAACCGTTAAACCCTGCTTGCTATTGTTGATGTTCGACGTTCGTCAGCACTGAGAAAGCTTCCACGATTGCGGAGGGCCGGGGGGCCAGGGGGCCAGGGGGCCAGGGGGCCGGGGGGCCAGGGGTGATCGCCTCGACGATTTGCGGAGCTTGCCTTCCCGCAATCGTACATGAAGACGGTAAACGAGGCTTGGGGGAGAACGAGATGAACGAGCAGAGGTCACCGCTCGAAGAAGCAACGCAGGACCAGAGGCTGCTTCGGCTCTACCGATATTGGGACGAACAGCGCCAGGGCCGCCGGTTCCCAGGTCGAGATGACATCAGTCCAATCGACTTCGCCTATGCTCTGGGGCGCGTCTCGATCATCGAGGTCCGACGCGATGCACTCCGGTTCTTTTACCGCCTCGTCTCATCGCGGCTGACCGAGCATCTTGGCTACGAGATGTCCGGCAAGTTTGTCGATGACATTCCCGATATTGAGATGCG
The DNA here is from genome assembly GCA_963721625.1 of uncultured Alphaproteobacteria bacterium. Lineage (GTDB taxonomy): Bacteria > Pseudomonadota > Alphaproteobacteria > ATCC43930 > CGMCC-115725 > DATJLY01. Next base: position 198,128 of record CAVRKF010000007.1, on the reverse strand, counting down.
CGAGTTCACTCGGGCGTTCTATGAGCGCGCTCTGGAAGGAGAGGCTCCGCTTCACGAGGCGGGAACATTCGTTGTCAGCGGCCAGAGGTGGTGGCATGAGGTCCTTGTGCTTCCGCTCGCCTCGGATGGTGGCAACATTGACATGCTGCTCATCTATCGGAATACGCTTCCGCCTGTCGAAGTCACGCCACCCTATCGACCTGGGTGAGCATCAGTAGACCCGTCGCTCCTTCACCCTCATCCTTTTGCGCCGTCTCCTCGCGCTCGACTTTCTCAGCGAGCTGCGCCAATGCGAGGGCGTAGCTGGCCAGTCTGGTCTTCAGGTGTGAGCTGGTTTCTTTTCCCGTCGCCCCCCTTAAGAGGCGTGCGTTCTCGCGCAAGTCTGCTGGCGTTAGCACAGTGCTGTCTCCCTCCCAACTTGTGAGCAGGGCGAGCGCACAACGCCTCTCTTCGCGGGGCCAAGTGTCTCTACCAACGGCGGCACGCACGGTAGTCCATCCACCGTTACCACTATGCTATAGCAGCTGGTAGCAAATGCAAGCTTGAAACGGATGAGTGGTGGAATGTTCGAGCACCATTCGTCCCCTTGCTCTCCGGGCTACGCCGTGCGAACTTCGGCGTCGCATCACGAGCAGGGCTGACGCCCTCGCCAACCGGCCCCCAAGGCACGGTGGCTACCCGCGCAAGCGGAGATGCGGACGAGACCACGGCGCAACGTGAGACCACGGCGCGAGACGGGTTGAACCCGGTGTTGTGGCGTCGGCTCTTCTCGCAACGAGAGCGAAGGAGAGTGGTCTCATGGTTCAACAAGCATATACGGCGGACGCCGATTTCACCTACCACGGCACTGTGGTGGCGCTTCACTGCCACACGGAAGCGGCCCTTACGTGGGTGAACGAGAACGTCGAGGCTGATCCCTGGCAGTGGGTGGGGGAGGCCACTATCGTGTTGGAGTGGCGATATGCCGACCGCCTCTTGGAAGCAATCCAAGAGTACGGTCTCGATGTAAGCACGTCAGATGGGGCTGAGTGTGCCGTTCGTTCTGCATGAGCACGACTGAGGCGGCTTAACGATAACTTTCCCTTGCAGTTAACTAAATAGCGACGATAGCGTGTGCGGAGATAAGGCCACTCAACTCGGAACGGACTGTTGCTGCCCCTCCAGGAGTAGCGCGCTTCCCTAGGGCGGCTCTAGTGATCCTTGTTGCCACAATAGGCATGAACCGCAATGGGAACTGCGTCTGACGCATCGCGGCACGCCTCTGCTCAACACCATCATCCAGATCATGGAGAAGTGACCATGATGAAACAGCTCATGCTGATTTGCGTCGCGGTGTCTCTAGCGGCGTGTCAGACACCTCAAGAGATGGCCGCACAGGCTCGGGCCCGCGCCGAGATGGGAAGTCTCGAACAAGCGTGTGTTGCGGGCAATCAAGGAGCCTGCGCTGTTTACACGGCGCGCGTACAAGCCAGCGCTCTCGAAGATCAAGCGGCTTCACAGAGGGAACAGAGGGACATGCGAGCTGCTGCCGGTTTCGCCAGCGGCAATGGTAGCTGGAACAGTCTCGCTCGGGGCGCCGCGGGATTTGGTGGATTGCCAATGCCTACGGCCCCGGCGTTTTCTGCGCCGTCAGTCCCAGCCTACGGGTCCATCGGTCGCCCCGCCTACTGCCATACGCAAAACTTCGGGTACACGACCCAGATCATTTGCTACTGACAGAGACAGCGAGAAAATGGGGCAAGCGCGTCGGGTCAGCTCTCGCCGCTGATGAACACGCCAGCATGGCGCGCATTGAGGAAATGTTCTGTCACTTCCCACGCTTCATGCGAGGAACCGTATTGCTGCGCCCTCTCACGCACGAACTCTGCATGAGTTAGCATGCGAAAGCCGCCTTCCGTGCGAATGCCTAGCGCGGTGCGCCCCATATAGTGACGAAGCGTGACGTCCCTCCCAGCGTCCGGGTCTCGAACCGGAGGTAGATTGAGCCTGAACTGGATGTCTGCGGCCAATGCGTCCATCAGATCGAGCAACAGTGGCCTGCGCCGTCGTCCCTGTTCCGCCACGAGCAACCTCAACTTGGCCGCAATCTCACCGAGGAACAGTTCATTGTGCTCTTGGAACGCGTGGTGCGCGTCGAAACGCAACAGATCGATGTGTTGCCGAAGGGCGAGAGCAAGATCGGACAGTGGGCGTGGGAACATGCGTGATGGCATCGCTTGGCGCTCTCACATTGCAAGCAACATGCTATGCTTGCGCATGCACTAATTTATCTATATTGTTTGCATTGGGACAATTAAGGCCAGAGGCATCCGCCATGCTGATACGGACCGTTCGTATAGTCGCGCTAGCGGCTTTGCTTCATGCGCCTGTTGCTGCGGCTGCAACAATGGACAGTACACATGTAGGCAACTGGCTTCTTGGCGCATACTCTAATGACCAAACTGGGCAGTTTTCCCATTGTGCCATGTCCGCATCCTATAACAGCGGCATCACGATGCTATTTGCTGTTAATCGAACGTTTGGCTGGTCCCTCGGATTTGCCGATCCGGCATGGAAGCTGAGTATTGGCTCGACCTACACACTAAAGCTTTCAATCGATGGAGGAGCGCCGATCCGAGCGGAAGCACATGCACTAACAGATCAAGTCGTTGAAGTTCCATTGCTAGACAATAGCGCACTGTTCGAGCTATTTCGTCATGGCTATGAACTTCGTGTAGTCGCTGCGGATCAAACATTCACGTTCAATTTGACCGGTACAGCGCAAGGCCTTTCTGTGCTCCTGAACTGCACTCAGCAACATCTGGTGTCGGCACAACCTAGCCTCAATCGCGATCCGTTTGCTTCTGCTTCGCCGCCAACACATGACCTCGATAGAGCATGGTTAAAGGCAGAGGCAACCACCCTTATCGCCAATGTACTCTCAAAAGCCACCATCACAGGATTTCACATCCTTACACCCGGTGAAGTTCCTAGCGCGTGGGCTCACACCGATGTCGTGTGGGCTGCTCCAGGCGTGCTAGGTGCTCTGACAATCCTGACACCCGAGGCGCATCCCACTGCCGCGTCGATACGCTCTGGGTACCTCAGTTCTGACGCTGGTGCATGCAAGGGAAAATTTGCCTCTGGCATTTCGTCAGATGCGCCCACGATGCAACAGACCTCAGTCCGCCTGTTTACGGCTTGCGAAGAAGGAGCAAAAGGATGGACTGTGTTCTACACCGCTATGCCACGCCCGAGCGGAGGATACTACCTATTTGACGCGTTTGGCCTTGGCGCAAATGCGCCACAACCGAAATCGGCTGACACAGATATTCATGAGGCGGCTCTACAGGTGCTGTCGCGTTGACAGAACGTTGTTGGGCAGGCGTTCGAATTGCTGCGAGGCCGTGCTGTTCCAGCAGTGCAGACGAAGGACGGCCTGCGTGCGCTGAGCGGGGAACGGCCTTCATCACCGGCGAGCGTCGAGCGTTACCTCGCAGGAAAGTTCAAGGACCGGCTTCCCGACGCGCGCGCAGCGATGACGCGGCTCGCTCGGTCAATGCCACCTCGGGTGCTCGCAGCGAAAGCCTATGTACTCTACGAGGCGTTCCGACCGGCGATCCCGGCGGGTGTGAAGGGATGGGGAGCTGCTGGGGAACTTGACCTGGACAAGCTCGTCCGGCTTGCAGGCTGATGAAGCGGGCATCAAAGGATGCGATGACCGGTGAAGACCTCGTTTATGACTGCCACACCCGCCCAAGACATTCGCGACTGCTACCACAAACGCATCAACATCCCCTGGCCCTCGTCTCGATAAGCCGGAACCGAAAGGGTGATGCTTCGAGTGAACCTCGCAGCAAGATCGGGCGCCTTTGAGGCGTTTTATTCGCGCTTGTCGTTGCCGATGTCGTCCTGGTTGAGCCGTCGTAACTCAGCTTCGGCATTGATGATCGCTTTGAGGTAGATCGTGGCGAGATCGCCCGTAACGCCCTCCGCCAAGTGCTTGCGGTAGATAGCGAGCAGGCGCTTGAGATGATCGCGGCGGTTCTCCATCAGGCAAACTAAGATCGAGTTGGCATGCTTGGCCTTGATACAGCGCAAGCCTATCTTTGGCTGTCGGGGGACGACAGCGACGCTGTGGCAGAGTGTCGCAAGTGGGGCCGGATCAGCGCATCACTTTCAGAGAATGGGCCGAAAGGCTGAGCCCCCACCGGCTGTTCACCGGCAGGGGCTCTTTTCGTGGGACTTCACGCTGCCTGCGTTAGTCCATCATCACATGGGGGATCATCTCTCCTTCCGGTGTCGATGACCTGAGAAATGACCTCACCGCGCCAAACCGTACCGAGCTGAGAACCCATACCCGTCCACGCCGATGTCTTTGCGAATGGTCATCGACTGCCGTTGAAAGAGATGAGGGCCCTGTCGCATCGGACAGAACCTTCACCAGACCTGAACCACTTCCTTGACTGCTACACAGAGCTGCTACACATTCGGTCGCGGGCGGGGCGTAGAGCCAAGGTTTCTGCGGGTTTCATCATACGCTGTAATACATCTGGAACTCGATCGGGTGCGGCGTGTGCTCGAAGGCGTGGACCTCCTCGTAGCGGAGGTCGATATAGCTGTCGATGAAGTCCTTGGTGAACACGTCACCCTTGGTCAGGAAGGCGTGGTCGGCGCGCAAATTTTCGAGCGCCTCGCGCAGGCTGCCGCACACCGTCGGCACGTCCTTCAATTCCTCGGGCGGCAGATCGTAGAGGTTCTTGTCCATCGGCTCGCCCGGGTGGATGCGGTTCTGGATGCCGTCGATCCCGGCCATCAGCATCGCGGCAAAGCCGAGATAGGGATTGCAAGCGGGATCGGGGAAGCGCACTTCGACGCGCTTGCCCTTGGGGCTCGACACGATCGGGATGCGGCACGAGGCCGAGCGGTTGCGCGCCGAATAGGCCAGCAGCACCGGCGCCTCGAAGCCGGGGATGAGGCGCTTGTAGCTGTTGGTGGTGGGGTTGGTGAAGGCGTTGATCGCCTTGGCATGCTTGATGATGCCGCCGATATAGAACAGCGCCGTGTCCGAAAGATCGGCATAGCCCGAGCCGGCGAAGAGCGGCTTGTCGCCCTTCCAGATCGACTGGTGCGTGTGCATGCCCGAGCCGTTGTCGCCCTTGATCGGCTTGGGCATGAAGGTCGCGGTCTTGCCGTACTGGTTGGCGACCTGGGCGACGACGTATTTGTAGATCTGCATCTGGTCGCCGGCGGTCACCAGCGTCTTGAACACGTTGCCGAGCTCGTGCTGGGACGGCGCCACCTCGTGGTGGTGCTTCTCGACGTCGAGGCCCATCTCGGCCATGGTCGAGAGCATCTCGGCGCGGAGGTCGGCGGTGCTGTCCACCGGCGGTACCGGGAAATAGCCGCCCTTGATCGGCGGGCGGTGGCCGGTATTGCCGTCGGGGAACTTCTTGAACGAGGAGTCGGGGCTTTCCTCGGCCTCGATCTCGTAGCCGGCGCTCTGCATGCCGACCTTGAAGCGCACGTCGTCGAAGACGAAGAACTCGGCCTCGGGTCCGAAATACGCCTTGTCGGCGATGCCGCTCGAGGCGAGGTACTTCTCGGCCTTCTTGGCGATCGAGCGCGGGTCGCGGCCATAGGGCTGGCCGGTGCCGGGCTCGTGGCAGTCGCAGAACAGGATGATCGAGGTCTGCGCGGCGAACGGATCGAGCACCGCCGTGGCGCAATCCGGCGCCAGCAGCATGTCGCTCTCGTTGATCGCCTTCCAGCCGGCGATCGAAGAGCCGTCGAACATCACGCCCTCGGCCAGCACGTCGGCGCTGATCGCCTTGACGTGATAGGTGAGGTGCTGCCACTTGCCGCGCGGATCGGTGAAGCGGAAGTCGACGAACTTGGCGTCGTGTTCCTTGATCATCTCCATGACTTTTTGCGGATCGGACATGGTCTCTTTCCTGTCTGCTGTGCTGCTGATGCCTGCCGGACTGCCTCACTGTCCGTCGGAGCGCTAGATCGCGTCCTTGCCCTTCTCGCCGGTGCGGATGCGGATCGCCTCGTCGATCGTCGTGATGAAGATCTTGCCGTCGCCGATCCGCCCGGTATGGGCGGCGTGCTGGATCGCCTCGACGGCGCGCTCGAGCAGGGCGTCGTCCATCACCACCTCGATCTTCACCTTGGGCAGGAAATCGACGACGTATTCGGCGCCGCGATAGAGCTCGGTGTGGCCCTTCTGGCGGCCGAAGCCCTTGGCCTCGGTCACGGTGATGCCCTGGATGCCGACCTCGTGGAGGGCTTCCTTCACCTCGTCCAGCTTGAACGGCTTGATGATCGCCTCGACCTTCTTCATGGGATTCCCGTGCCTTTCGGCAGTAGTGGCCCGTCCGGCGCCCGCCGCCGGCCGTCCTGGCGTCAGTTAAGCATGAGCGCGTGCCAACTTCTCCGCTGCGACGCAGGCCGAACCCTAGCGCGAAAACGGCGGCCGCCGGAACCCCGTTCTCGACTAATTTTTGGGCAATTGCCTAAAGGGCGGGCGCCGGGCTTACATGGCGCTGGAGCCAGGCGGCGATGCGCCCGACCGCCTCTTCGAGCGCCGGCGCGGCTCGCGGCATAGGAGAAGCGGAGATAGCCTTCGCCCAGCGGCGCCGAAGCTGGTGCCGGCGATGGTGGCGACCCCGGCCTCGTCGAGGAGCCGCGTCTCGAGCGTGCGGCCGTCGTGGCCGGTGCCGGCGATGTTGGGGAAGGCATAGAACGCGCCGCCCGGCGTGGCGCAGCGGAAGCCGGGCAGCGCGTTGAGGGCGGCGATGAAATAGCGCCGCCGCGCGGCGAATTCCTCGACCATGCGCCGCACCGGCGCGCGCGGGCCTTCGAGCGCGGCGATGCCGGCGAACTGCGCCGCCGCGTTGACGCAGGAATGGCAGTTGATGGCGAGCCGCTCGGCCAGCGGGAACAGCGCCTCGGGCCACACGCCATAGCCCAGGCGCCAGCCGGTCATCGCATAGGTCTTGCTCCAGCCGTCGAGCAGGATGAGCCGGTCGGCGAGTTCCGGATAGCGCAGGAGGCTCGCATGCGCCGCGCCGTCATAGAGGATCTCGCCGTAGATCTCGTCGCTCATCACCGCGACGCCGGGATGGCGCGCGAGTCCGGCGGCGAGGCGGTCGAATTCGGCCTGGGGCACGACGCCGCCGGTGGGGTTGGCGGGCGATTGAGGATGATGAGCCGGGTCCGCGGCGTGATCTTCGCCAGCACCTCGGCGGCGCTGAACGAGAAGCCCCGCTCCTCGTAGAGCGGGATCGGCACCGGCGCCGCGCCCGGAGAAGCGGATCACGCTCTCATAGATCGGGAAGCCGGGATCGGGATAGAGGATCTCGGCGCCGGGCTCGCCGAACATCAGCACCGCGAAGAACATCGTCACCTTGCCGCCGGGCACGACCAGCACCCGCGCCGGCGAGACGGTGACGCCGTGGCGGCGGTGGAGATCGGCCGCCACCGCCTCGCGCAGCTCGGGGATGCCGTTGGCCGGGGTATAGCCGTGATGGCCGTCGGCAAGCGCCTTGCGCCCGGCCTCGACGATATGTGCGGGGGTGGCGAAATCGGGCTGGCCGATGCCGAGATTGATGATCGAGCGTCCCGCGGCCTCGAGCGCCTTGGCCCGCGCCAGGACCTCGAACGCCGATTCGGTGCCGAGCTGCCCCATGCGGCCGGCCATTGTCAGCATCGCGCTGCCTCCCAGCGGTTTCCCAGACACAAATTTGATATGGTGGCCCTTCCGGCTGCAAGCGCAGGGTTACGGCACGGGCGCGGGGACGCGCCCGCCACGGACCTTATGCGGTGACCGAGGTTATCGAGCAACGCCGCCAAAACGCTCACTGTAATGCGCACAAATCCGCTAAATCATCAAATCATAGGAAAGCGGGTCGCCGACGAGGAGGTTCGGCGGCGTCGGGGCGACTTGGGTCGGCTTGTACAGTCGAACATATTTCGCGGGATCGGGATGAAGCATGATGTTGTCGTGCTCTATCACGATCACACCCAACGCTTCGAGTTCCGGCTGATCCGCTTCGGAACGGCGCAAATGCACGCTGCGGAAATCCCCGATGCATGCCGTCGCTAGCTGTCGGGCAGGTCGGCGGTCGGTCCCGTGCGTGTTGATCTCGGGCCGGTTCTGCTTGCCATAGTTCAGCGGTGAATAAAAATGCTCCGCGCTGTTGACGACGAGGAAAGCCGCCACCACGGTGCGCGGGCTGTATTCGTGGCCGTGTCCGTGGAACGCCGCGAAGTCCCGAAGCCTGTTGAGACGCGCTTTGCCGTGCTCGGTAAACACCCCCTTCAACTCGATCGCGATCTGAATCATCACGGGATCGGCCATAACGATCGGAGGCATGTCGGATTCGCTAGTCGGCGCAGGCGGACGCGGCGGACCGGCGCATGTGCCGATGGCGACGTCGATGACCCAATCCGCGTGGCCAACCTTCTGGTGGTGACGGAGCTTCGCAACGATCTCACCGCGTTTCGCCCGTTCCGCAACAAGCGGGCAACTCTTCACAAGATCGCGAATGATGATCCTGAACTCGAAGTCGCTGTGATCGGAGGAGCGGGGATTATACCCCTTCTGTGACAGGTAAGAAGCGAGCTCATCCGCCATTGACATGTCGGCCACTATTCTGCGGCTGCGACACTTTTGGGGGCCCTATGCTTGACCGCGCCTAATCCCACGATGTCCGCGGCTGCCTCGAACCGCGCCGACCCAGCCGGTCGCGCCGTCGCATCGGCAATCTCGATGCGCTGCGGTCCCCACAGGCGCGGAGACCGCGCGGCTTGCACCATTCGGGCCACCGCCATGCTGGCATAGGTAGGCTCGACTTCGACCGACATCGATGAGCGGCCGCAGGCGATCGCGGCAAGGGCCGTGGTGCCGGACCCCGCGAAGGGATCGAGCACCGTATCGCCGGCAAAGCTGAACATTCGGATGAGACGCTGCGCCATTTCGGTAGGAAACGGCGCCGGATGGCCGTCGCGCAGGCTTGCGCCGCGGATGTCGCTCCAAACCGGGCGCATCCAGCGGTCCATTTCATGTGGCAGCAGCATAGAAAGCGCCTTCTGGACCATGCAGGTCGAGCGATATCCGCCAGGCTTGCGCAGCATCAGGATGTGCTCGTGATCGTTCTTGATCACGGCGCCAGGTTGATACGGCTTGCCGTAAAATCCACCCGACCCACCCCCTAACTCGTTCGTGCGATTGCCGATCTTGAACCAGAAGATCGGGGTCAGGTTATCCAACCCGATTGCGCGCGTGCGAACCTGGATGTCCGAGGGGAGCGGCAACACGAAATGTCGGCCGCCGGTCTTTCGCGGAACCAGGACGTCACCGACGACGCAGCAAATCCGTCCTCCGGGTACCAGTATGCGGAAGCATTCTGCCCAAACCTTGTCCAACTCCGAGAGAAACGTCTCGTAGCCGTCGATGCGGCCAAGCTGCGCGCCCGCCGCCTCGGAAGCATAAGGCTTCAAGTTGAAATAGGGTGGGGACGTGACGATGAGGTGCACGCTCGCGTCGGCAATGAAGCTGAGATTGCGCGCATCGCCGACGCTAACGACATGTGACGTGTGCTGATAGGCTTGCGGCCACGGGTGGTTTCGCCACCAAACATTGGCCGCCATCAGCGCCTCCGGCGCGCCCGGTTCGTTGTCGGTCCGCGGAAGCGTCGGCATGATGCTCGTAGCCTGCGACGGGCTGGTCTGCACAGTCCCAAAGGGGATGGCCTTGGACTTCAACCGAATGTCACGTCGCATGGTCGTGCCCTCCCCGGGTTCTTTCCTTAGAACATAAAAAGAACAACGGGTCAATTATCACGGTATATTGTGGCGTAACGCGTAGCGACACACAATACCTGCTTCCCTCACAACACCCCCGCCAGAATGTTGACGGCGAGCGCGAGCACGCCGGTGTTGAAGAAGAACGACAGCACGCCGTGGGCGAGGGTCAGGCGGCGCATCTGGCGCGAGGTCACCTGCACGTCCGAGACCTGGCAGGTCATGCCGACGACGAAGGAGTAATAAAGGAAGTCCCAGTAGTCGGGCGGCGCGTCGCCGGGAAAGAGCAGGCCGCGGCGCTCGGTTTCGCCGGGGTCGTCGGGATCGCCGTAATAGGAATGCGCGTAATGCAGCGCCACCGTGGTATGGGCGAGGAGCCACGACGCGGCGACGGCGAGACAGGCGAGAACGACGCGCGGCCAGGCCGTGGCCTCGCCGGCGGGCTTTTGCAGCACGAAGCCCAGCGCGCCGAGACTGGCGATGGCGCCCGCCAGGATGACGGCGATGATGACGGCGGCGCGCGCATCGAGATTGCGGGCGCGCTGGCGCATGTCATCGGGCGAGGCGTCCTTGATCGCAAAGAACGTCAGGCCGAGAAATCCCGCGACGCCGATCACCCAGGCCAGCGCGAAGCGGAGCGACGCCGCCGTGCCGGGCGGCGCCAGCACGAACACGGCAGCGCCGATGATCAACGTGGCAACGAGGCGGCCGCCGGAATAAAGGCCGCGGACATAGGCGAGCGGGCTCACGCCGCGGCGCGCGCCGCCGCGCGTCACACCGAGACCGGCGCGGTGTCGAGCGCGGGGAAAAGCCCGTGGCGCGCGCCGTCCTTGAACTTGCACGCGCTTGTCGAGCTCGATCGAGCACGAGCGCACGCGCTGCGCATCGGGTTCGAGCGCGGGAATGCGGCTTGCCGTCGCGATTGGCCTTGGCCATGCGCAGGAGCCAGCGCCGCGCGAAGATGATGCCGTTGTCGGTCATGCACAGATTCTCGCGCGAGCGGTCGATGACCGGCCCCATGCTCTCCTGCAGCGACGCGTCCTGCATGGCGATGCCGGCGACGCCGCTGATAGGTCATTCCCGCCGCCTGCGCCGCGCGGTCCATGAGATAGTCGTTGCTCTTGTTGGCGAGCGGCACGAACGTGCCCGGCACGTAGCGCACATGGATGCCGTGCCCGCCCTTCATCGCCGCCAGCTGCTCCGGCGCGATGGCGCGGTCGGGGTGGTAGTTGATGCTCCACGACCAGCAATGCTCGTCGTCGATCGGGATCCAGGCATGGCCGCCGATCGGATGGCCCGCGCGCGGCGGGATGAGCGTGTAGAACGGCGCGATCCACGGCGTGATGCGCCAGTAATAGCGGTCGTCGTCGGCATTGCGCCGCGCGCCGATGAAGAGGCCGCCGTCGAACTCCACCACCTCGAAATGCGGCATGCGGTCGCGTTCGTTATAGACGTTGCCCTTGGCGCCGCGGAACATCGGGTCGGTGTGCAGCGCCGCGCCGTGCAGGAAGCTGACATGGCTCGAATCGATGCCGCCTTCCATCGCCTGCAGGTAATTGCATTCCTGGAGACGCTTCGAGATGAAGCGGCGCTCGGGCGGCACCAGCGTCCATTCGAGCGCGGGCAGAGCCGGCTTCAGCTCCGGCGGCCCCATATAGGTCCAGATCGCCCCGCCATGCTCGACGCAGGGATAGGCCTTGAGCCGGATGCGGCTGCGCATGCCGGTTTCCTCGGGCTCCGAGGGCAGATCGACGCATTGCCCGGTCACGTCGTATTTCCAGCCGTGATAGGCGCAGCGCAGGCCGCATTCCTCGTTGCGCCCGAACCACAGCGACACGCGGCGATGGGCGCAGAACTCGTCGATCAGGCCGATGCGGTTGCTGCTGTCGCGAAAGGCGATCAGCCGCTCGCCCATAAGCTGGACCCGGACCGGCGGACAATCCGGTCCGGGCAGCTCATCGGGCAGTAGCGCCGGGCAGCCAGAAGCGGCGAAGCAGATCGCCCATCGGCGTACCCGCGCCGGTCCGGGTCAGGAGTTCGTTGTCGTCCTTCGACGTCGCCATCGCGCCCTTGCCTCGCTCGCGCTACTTCAAAAGGAAGCCGAATTTCTGCCGCGCCAGGCGCCGCATCTCGGGCGACGGCATGTTGACCTTGGGGAACTTGTCGCGCCAATGCCACGGCCGGCACGCGTCGATGATCGCGCGGCTGTTGGTGAAATCGCCGCGCGCCTTCTGCTCGGGATCGATGCGCGGATCGAGCGGCGTCGACCAGGCGTGGTGGATGATGTCGATCGAGGTGGCGGGATCCGAGCGCGTCAGCATCGCCCAGATCAGCTCGTCGAGATTGGACGGATCGATATCGTCGTCGACGACGATGACATAGCGCCCGGTATAGGCGCCGACATGGCACATCGCGGCGATGTGCCCGGCCTGGGTGGCGTGGCCGGGATAGCGCTGCTTGATCGAGATGCCGAGCAGCAGCCGCGCCGTGCCGGTCTCGTGCGCCCAGGCGGCGACGACGTCGGGCACGCCCGCCTTCTGGATGTTCTCGCGCAGGAGCGCCGAGCGGGTGACGGCGCGATAGCGCGCGAGTTCGTCGGGCGGACGCTGCGGCGGGCAGCCGAGCAGGATCGGCTTGTTGCGGTAATAGATCGCCTTGATGTCGAGCACCGGCTCGTCGCGCACGTCCGAGGCGTAATAGCCCGTCCATTCGCCGAACGGCCCCTCGGGCAGGACATTGCCGGGCTGGACGAAGCCCTCGATCACGATTTCGGCATTGGCGGGGAACGGCAGGCCGGTGTGGCGGCCCTTGACCACCTCGACCGGCTTGCCGCGGATGCCGCCGACGATGTCGAACTCGCTGACGCCGTAGGGCACCTCGCTGCAGCCCATCAGGAACGCCATCGGGTCGCCGCCGGCGACGATGCACACCGGCATCGGCTCGCCGCGCGCCATGTACTTGTCGCGCTGGATGCGGCCGTGCTTGCCCGGCGAGATATAGAAGCCCGACCCGCTTCTCGTCGTGGATCATGACGCGGTAGGTGCCGCAATTGATCCAGCCTTCGTCCGGATCGCGGGTGACGTTGAAGCTGCCGGTGCCGATATAGCGCCCGCCGTCCTCCTCGTGCCATTTCGGCGTCGGGAAGCTGGGTCACGTCGATCGCGTCGCCTTCCATGACGTTCTCGAGGATCGGCGCGTCGGTGACGTATTGCGGCGGGATCTGCTTGAGCTCGGCCATGTAATGCTTGCGGAACTCCTCGGTGAGTTCGAGCTTGCCGAGGTCGGTGGGGAAGCCCAGCGTCATGTTCTGGCGCTTGCCGCCGAAGAAATTCACCAGCACGCGGCTGCCCGGCAGCGTGCCGGGCACGTCCTCGAACAGCACGGCCGGCGCCTTCTCGTCGTGCAGGATGACCTCGGACGCCATGCCGATGTCTGTCTGCCAGCTCAGGCCCTTCACCTCGCGCAGCTCGCCCAGTTTGCGCGCCTCCTCGATCCATTCGCGCAGATCGCGATAGGCGAGGCGCGGCTCGATATTGGAGCCGGGGCCGCCATCCGCGCCGCGCCGCTCGCCGCCGATGGGATTTGACATCGCATCGGGTTGTTTGCTGTCGTTCGCCATGGTGTCCTCTCTTGCGTGCACAGGCGCGGCGGGCCGGCCTTGGACCGTCACGGCGGCAAATCTAGCCGCTTCGCCCCGCCGCGACAATCGCCGGGCGCCGAAGGGAGAGGCGGTGATGATCAAAATGCCGAAGCAGGGCGGATGACGCGCGCGCGCCCGCTTTCTCGCCGAGGCCGCCAAGACCGGCCTGCCGTCCGGTCCCGGACCGGCTGCGCCCGTGACGGCGGCGGAGATCGCCGCTCTGCCCGAGCCCGCCCAGCGCTACCTGCGCTTCATGGGCGTGGTCGGGCGGCCGCGCGACTGGTCCTTTCGCGTCGGCTTCGACGGGCCGCTTCCGGTCCGCGCCCTATCGGCGCTTCAAGACCTGCGAGGCATGGCAGTACATGACCGGCCTTGGCGTGGCGCGCCTGTTCCGTCTGCGCCTGCGCTACGGGTTCGTCGTTCCGGCGGTGCGGCGCGACACCTATCGCGACGGCAAGGGGCGCATGCTGATCCGGCTGTTCGATCTCTTCACCATCGCGGACGGGCGCAGCGACGCCCACGACACTCGAGCGGGCTCGCCACCTTTCTCAATGACGCGGTGATGCTCGCGCCCGCACTGCTGCTCACGCCCCAGGTGGCGTGGTCCGCCGTCGACGGCGAATCCTTCGATCTCGCGCTCACCGATCGCGGCCGCACCGTGACGCGCCCGCGTGCTCGTCGACGCGCGCGGCGCGCCCACCGATTTCAGCACCTCGGACCGCTATTTCACCGATCCCGCTGCGCCCGACGAGCCCCTACGGGCGCGCTGGACCACGCAGGTCGATGCCTGGGAGGCGATCGACGGGCGGCCGGCGCCGACCCACGCCGAGGCGATGTGGCATCTGGCGGCAGGGGCGGTTCACCTATTTTGAGCTGCGCATCATCCCCGGTACGCTCGCCTTCAACGTCGCCCCGGGCGCGTGATCTCAGCGTTTCTCGCCGGGATCGATCGCGATCGCGCCGTCGACGACATGCGCGGTGAACACGCGGATGGGCTCGAAGCAGGGCGGTGCGGTGGGGGCGCCGGTGCGCAGGTCGAACCGGCCCTGATGGAACGGGCATTCGATCTCGTCGCCGATGACGGCGCCCTCGGACAGGTATCCCGGCCCGTGCGTGCATTCATCGGCAGTGACGAAATATTCGTCGCCCTTCTTGAACACCGCATAGGCGAAGCCGTCGCGCTCGACGCGCAGCGGCTGATCGTCGCCGACATCGGCAGCAGGGCACAAAGACACCAGGGTTCCGCTCATCGTCCGGGGTCGATCGTCATCGTTGCGGGGCGGGTGGATCATAGCGCCGCCGCGGCCGCGGGCCAGGTTCGGCTGCATCGCCGCGCACGACATCGTCGCCGCGGGCGGCATGGCCACGGGCGACGACGGCCGCCCGGTGATCTCGCTTGCGCCGGAATAAGGCGCCGGCGCAATCGCTGTCGAGGGGAATTGGGGCGAGTGATCGGAATCGAACCGACGACATCCAGATCCACAATCTGGCGCTCTAACCAACTGAGCTACACCCGCCACCGGGGGGAGCTCCTAGCTTCGCCGCCGGAGCGTCAAGCGCGGGCCGGCTGTTCTCGCGCCCGGCCGCCTGCTAGGATCTGGGGGCGATGCACCCTCGCGACAATGCGCTGCTCACGCCGGCGGAGATGGCCGTGGCCGACCGCGCGGCGGTCGCTGCGGGCGTTGCCGGCGCGACCGCTGATGGAGGCGGCGGGCGCGGCCGTCGCCGTTGCGGTGATGCGGCGCTGGTCGCCGCGGCCGGTCGCGGTGCTGTGCGGGCCCGGCAATAATGGCGGCGACGGCTTCGTCGCGGCGCGGCATCTTGCCGCGGCCGGCTGGCCGGTCCGGCTCGGCCTTCTCGGCGCGCGCGAGCGGCTCGGCGGCGATGCGGCGCATCATGCGGCCCTGTGGCCAGGACCGGTCGAGCCGCTGACCCCGGCGCTGCTCGACGGCGCCGGCGTGGTCATCGATGCGATCTTCGGCGCCGGCCTCGCCCGTCCGGTCGACGGGCATGGCGCGCGCGGTGATCGAGGCGCTGGCGGCGCGCGGCATCTGCCGGTCGCTCGCCGTCGACGTGCCGAGCGGCCTCGACGGCGCCACCGGCGCGGTCCGGGGCGCGGCGCGCCGGCCGCGCTCACCGTCACCTTCTTCCGCAAGAAGCCCGGCCATCTGCTGCTGCCGGGTCGGCAGCTTGTGCGGCAGCGTCATCCTTGCCGACATCGGCATCCCCGAGCGCGTGCTCGCAGCGATCCCGCCACGACACGTTCGAGAACGGCCCGGCGCTGTGGCTCGACGCCTATCCCTGGCCGGCAGCGGACGGCCATAAATACCGCCGCGGCCATGCCCTGGTGCGGGGCGGGCGCGGTGATGACCGGCGCGGCGCGGCTGGCGGCGCGGGCGGCGGCGCGGATCGGGGCCGGGCTCGTCACCGTCGCGGCGCCGGTGGCGGCCTGGCCGGTCTATGCCGCCGTCGCTCACCGGCGTCATCGTCCGTCCCGTCGCCGGCGATGACGGCTTTGCCGGTCTTGCTCGCCGATCGCGCGCCGCAACGCCGTCCTGGTCGGGCCCGGCGCCGGACCGACGCGGCGACGCGGCGCGACGCTGCTGGCCGCGCTCGCCACGCGGCGCGCGTCGGTGCTCGATGCCGACGCGCTGACGATTTTCGCCGGCCGGCGCCGAGGCGCTCTTCGCGCGCGATCGCCGGCGCCACCGTGCTGACCCCGCACGAGGGCGAGTTCGCCCGGCTGTTCGGCACGACGCCGATGGCGACGACAAGCTCGCCCGCGCCCGCGCCGCCGCGGCGCGGACCGGCGCCGTGGTGCTGCTCAAGGGCGCCGACACCGTGATCGCCGCGCCCGACGGGCGGGCCGCGATCAATGCCAACGCCCCGCCCGAGCTTGCCACCGGCGGCAGCGGCGATGTGCTCGCCGGCATGATCGCCGGGCTCCTCGCGCAGGGGCTCGATCCGTTCCGCGCCGCCGCCGCGGCCGCCTGGCTGCATGGCGAGGCGGCGGCAGGCGTTCGGCCCCGGCCTCGTCGCCGACGACCTGCTCGAGCGCCTGCCGCGCGTCGCTGCGCCGCCTGCGCGCCGCCGCGCAGCGCGGTTAACCGCGGCGGATGCCAGCCCGTGCCGCTTTGACACTCCATCCTGTAACCGGATGCACGATCTATGATGTCCGCGTCATGAGCGAGCGCGGCGCCACCGGCTTTCTCGACACGGTCTTCGACCGGACCCTCGGCAACCTGCGCACGGTGCTGGCGCGACATTGCCGCCTCGGCGCGCGGCGTGCTGGAGCGGCGCGCCGCGGCCCGAGCTCTCCGGCGACGATGTCGACCGGCTGCGCGCGCCAGTTGCGCGACTGTCTCGAAGGCAAGGGCGGCCAGGTCTCGGCGCGGGCGCGGGCGGCCGCGCTCGGCCGCACCTATCTCGCCCTCAACGCCGCCGGGCGCGAGCGCTTCCTGCGCGCTTCTGGCGACCGAGTTCGACATCGACCGCGCCGCCGTCCACGCCACCTGGGAGCGGCTGCGCCGCGCCCAGAGCGACGACGAGCAGCGCAAGCTCGAGCGCGCGCTGCGCCAGGCGCTGGAGCCGCCGCGGATCAAGCTGCTGACCCAGTTCAACGCCCTGCCCGAGGGGGTGAAGTTCCTGGTCGACATGCGCGCCGAGCTGATGGCGGCTGGCGCGCGACGACGCCGTCGCTCGCGGCGCTCGAGCTCGACCTCAAGGGGCTGCTCGCGAGCTGGTTCGACATCGGCTTCCTCGAGGTGAGGCGCATCACCTGGGATTCGCCGGCGTCGCTGCTCGAGAAGCTCACCGTCTACGAGGCGGTGCACGAGATCCGGAGCTGGACCGATCTCAAGAACCGGCTCGACACCGACCGGCGCTGCTTTGCCTATTTCCATCCGCGCATGCCCGACGAGCCGCTGATCTTCGTCGAGGTCGCGCTGACCCAGGGCATGGCCGACAACGTGCAGCTCCTGCTCGACGAGACCGCGCCGGTCGGCGATCCCGGCGAGGCCGACACCGCGATCTTCTATTCGATCTCGAACTGCCAGCGCGGCCTCGGCGGGCATCAGCTTCGGCGACTTCCTGATCAAGCGCGTGGTCGATCAGCTCGCGGCCGAGCTGCCGCATCTGCAAGACCTACGCCACCCTGTCGCCGATCCCGGGCTTCCGCGCCTGGCTCGACAAGCGGCTCGCGGAGCAGGGTGACGAGCTGCTGACCCGCGGCCGAGCGCCGCGATCGTCGAGGCGCTGCCCGGCGACGCGGCGAGCGCGGCCTCGCCCACCTGCTGACCCGGCCGGGCTGGCACGAGGACGAGGCGGTGGCGCCAGGCGGTGCGGCGCCGCTGCTGCGGCTCGCCGCGCGCTATGTGCTCAACGAGAAGACCGCGCCGGCCGCGCGCTCGACCCGGTGGCGCATTTCCATCTCAGCAACGGCGCGCGCGTCGAGCGGCTCAACTGGCGCGCCGATCTTTCGGCCAAGGGGCTGCAGCAATCCTACGGCATGATGATCAACTATCTCTACCGGCTCGCCGACATCGAGGACAATCACGAGGCCTATACCGGCGAGGGCCGGGTCGCCGCGTCGTCGGCGCTGCAGCGCCTCGCCAAGGTGCTGACGCCGCGGCGCAATGCTGCCTTCGGCCTGTTCCCTGCGTGAACGCGCTGTGCTATGAACCGCCCCTCCGGCGGTGGCGGGCGAGCGGGCCGGGCGGGCGTGGCGGAATTGGTAGACGCACTGGATTTAGGTTCCAGCGACGCAAGTCGTGGGGGTTCAAATCCCTCCGCCCGCACCAGCCCGGCCACGTCGCGTGCCGACGCCGTTCGAATCCCAGGGACGAGCAGTAGATCCCATGCAGATCACCGAGACCAACGCCGAAGGGCTGAAGCACGAATTCACGGTCACCGGTCGCCGCCGGCGATATCGAGCGGCAGGTCGCGGCCCGGCTCAACGAGCTCGGCCGCACGGTGCGGCTCCCCGGCTTCCGGCCGGGCAAGGTGCCGCTCAAGCTGCTGCGCCAGCGCTATGGCCGCTCGGTCATGGGCGAGGTGCTGGAGCGCACGGTGAACGACAGCTCCGCCGAGGCGATGCGCGAGCGCAACCTGCGCCCGGCGCTGCAGCCCAAGATCGAGATCGTCATCCTTCAACGAGGGCACCAATCTCGAATACAAGATGGCGGTCGAGGTGCTGCCCGAGATCGAGCCGATGAACTTCGCCGAGCTGAAGCTCGAGCGGCTGAAGCCCGAGGTCGCCGACGAGGAGATCGACAAGGCGCTCGAGCGCATCGCCAAGCGAGCAGCGCAAGAGCGAGACGGTCGATCGCCCCGCCGAGAAGGGCGACGTCGTCGTGATCGACTTCGTCGGCACGGTCGACGACGGACGCCGGTTCCCGGCGGCAGCGCCACCGATTATAGCCTGGAGCTCGGCTCCGGCAGCTTCATTCCGGGCTTCGAGGACCAGCTCGTCGGCGTCAAGGCCGGCGAGCAGCGCACCGTCGACGTGACCTTCCCGGCCGATTACGGCAGCGCCGAGCTCGCCGGCAAGGCGGCGCAATTCGCCGTCACGGTCAAGGCGGTGCGCGCGCTCGGCGCCGCAGCCGATCGACGAATCGCTCGCCACCGCCGTCGGCATGGAGAATCTCGACGAGCTGCGCAAGACGCGTGCGCGAGCGCATCGAGCGCGATTACGGCCGCATGGCGCGCCAGAAGCTGAAGCGCGACCTGCTCGACCGGCTCGCCGAGCGCCACCATTTCCCGGTGCCGGAGGGCATGGTCGAGATCGAGTTCAACACCATCTGGCAGCAGTCGAGGACGAGCGCAAGCGCGCAGGCGCAAGCCGGCGGCGGCGGCGGCCGACGAGCGGCGCCCGGCAACCAGCACAGCGGCGCCGCGGAGCCGACGCGCCGACGCGCCGGCGACGGAAACGCCGCCTGCCGGCGCCAGCGGCCGAAGACGACGAGACGCTCAAGGCGGAATATCGCGCCATCGCCGAGCGCCGCGTGCGGCTCGGGCTGCTGCTCGCGGAGGTCGGCCGGGCCAACAACATCACCGTGACCCAGGACGAGCTCAACCGCGCCCTGCTCGAGGAGGCGCGGCGCTTCCCCGGCCAGGAGCGGCAGGTGATCGAGTATTATCGCAACAACCCGGCGCTGCTCGACGGCGTTGCGGGCGCCGATCTATGAGGACAAGGTGGTCGACTTCATCGTCGAGCTGGCCGAGGTCACCGACCGCCCGGTTGCGCCGGCCGAGCTGTTCGCCGCCACCGCGGAGCTGACGGACGACGCCGAGGACGATAGCGCACAGGACGACAGCGCCGTCCGCCTGAGGACGGAAAGGCAGGAGCACATGGACCCGTTCGAACAATATATGAACAACGCTGGTGCCGATGGTGGTCGAGCAGACCAACCGCGGCGAGCGCGCCTATGACATCTACTCGCGGCTGCTCAAGGAGCGCATCATCTTCCTGGTCGGCCCGGTCAACGACGCGGTCGCGAGCCTCGTCTGCGCGCAGCTCCTGTTCCTCGAATCGGAGAACCCGAACAAGGACATAGCGTTCTACATCAATTCGCCGGGCGGGATCGTCACCTCGGGCCTCGCGATCTACGACACGATGCAATACATCCGCTCCGACGTGGCCACGGTCTGCATCGGCCAGGCCGCGTCGATGGGCTCGCTGCTGCTCGCCGCCGGGCGCCAAGGGCAAGCGCGTCTCGCTGCCCAATTCGCGGATCATGATCCATCAGCCCTCGGGCGGCGCCCAGGGCCAGGCGACCGACATCGAGATCCAGGCGCGCGAGATCCTGCAGCTCCGCGGCCGCCTCAACGAGATCTATGTCAAGCATACCGGCCAGTCGCTCGACGACCATCGCGGGCGCGGTCGAGCGCGACAAGTTCCTGTCGCCGATCGAGGCCAAGGAGTTCGGCCTCATCGACGAGGTGATGATGAGCCGCCCGGCGCGCGAGGAGGAGGCGCCGGGCACGCGCCTGAGCCGATCCGCCGATCGGCAACGCGCGCCGCCTTGCCCGATGCCTGGCCCTCGGAGGCGGCTCTTGCCAAGCGTGGTTAAGGCCCCACATTTAACTGGTTATTGATCGCTCGGCGCGGTACATATTGTTCAATTAAGAGGTCTGCGCCGGCGCGACCCTTGGCACGAGGGGACAAGCCGGGAGCCGGTCGGACGACGCGGGCGTGCGAGGTATCAGGGGTCACCCGTCGGGTGACGGAGAGCCCATGACCAAGTCAAGCGGCGGCGATTCGAAGAACACGCTCTACTGCTCCTTCTGCGGCAAGAGCCAGCACGAGGTGCGCAAGCTGATCGCCGGCCCGACCGTGTTCATCTGCGATGAATGCGTCGAGCTCTGCATGGACATCATCCGTGAGGAGCACAAGACCACGCTCGTCAAGTCGCGCGACGGCGTGCCCACCCCGCGCGACATCTGCAAGGTGCTCGACGATTACGTGATCGGCCAGGACCACGCCAAGCGCGTGCTGTCGGTCGCGGTGCACAACCACTACAAGCGTCTCGCGCACGGCGCCAAGAACAACGACGTCGAGCTGGCGAAATCGAACATCCTGCTGGTCGGCCCGACCGGCTCCGGCAAGACGCTGCTGGCGCAGACGCTGGCGCGCATCATCGACGTGCCGTTCACCATGGCCGACGCCACGACGCTGACCGAGGCCGGCTATGTCGGCGAGGATGTCGAGAACATCATCCTGAAGCTGCTGCAGGCGGCCGACTACAATGTCGAGCGGGCGCAGCGCGGCATCGTCTATATCGACGAGGTCGACAAGATCAGCCGCAAATCCGACAATCCCTCGATCACCCGCGACGTGTCGGGCGAAGGCGTGCAGCAGGCGCTGCTCGAAGATCATGGAAGGCACCGTCGCCTCGGTGCCGCCGCAGGGCGGGCGCAAGCATCCGCAGCAGGAATTCCTGCAGGTCGACACCACCAACATCCTGTTCATCTGCGGCGGCGCCTTCGCCGGCCTGGAGAAGCTCATCGCGCAGCGCCGCCAGGGCACCTCGATCGGCTTCGGCGCCGAGGTGCGCGGCCCCGAAGAGCGCAAGACCGGCGAGATCCTCAAGGAGCTCGAGCCCGAGGATCTGCTGAAATTCGGCCTGATCCCGGAATTCGTCGGCCGCCTGCCGGTGGTCGCGACGCTCGACGATCTCGACGAGAACGCGCTGGTCGACATCCTGACCAAGCCGAAGAACGCGCTGGTCAAGCAGTACCAGCGCCTGTTCGAGATGGAAGACGTGCAAGCTCGACTTCAACGACGAGGCGCTGCGCGCCATCGCGCACAAGGCGATCGCGCGCAAGACCGGCGCGCGCGGCCTGCGCTCGATCATGGAGGCGATCCTGCTCGAGCCGATGTTCGAGCTGCCGGGACTCGACGGGGTGACCGGCATGGTCATCAACAAGGAGGTGGTCGAGGGCCGCGCCAAGCCGCTCTACATCTACTCCGAACGCCGCGGCGACTACATCGAGCGCCGCGGCGACGTCGGCACGGGCGCCTGAGCGCCGCGCGTTGCCCGATCGCACGGCCGGTAGCGGAGGCATTACGCTGCCGCGCGACGCTTCCTCTTGACGCGCAACGCCTCTGCACTCCACCTAATGAGGGTTGTCACTGGCGGCACTGATCGGCCGCTGCGGCGCCGGGGCCGGCTCGCGGCGCCGGCTCTGATAGAAAAGAGGCGCCATGCTCGATACTTCCCGCGGTACGCTCTATCCGGTCCTGCCGCTTCGCGACATCGTCGTCTTTCCGCACATGATCGTGCCGCTGTTCGTCGGCCGCGAGAAATCGGTGCGCGCGCTCGAAGACGTGATGAAGGACGACAAGCAGATCCTGCTCGTCACGCAGAAGAACGCGGCGCAGGACGATCCCGGGCCGCGCGGACATCTACACCGTCGGCACGATCGGCACGGTGCTGCAGCTGCTGAAGCTGCCCGACGGCACGGTCAAGGTGCTGGTCGAGGGCGGCCAGCGCGCCCGCATCCTGCGCTTCACCGAGAACGAGGCGTTCTTCCAGGCCTTCGCCGAGCTGGTCCCCGACAAGGCCGGCGACCAGCAGGAGCTCGAGGCGCTGGCGCGCACCGCGGTCGCGCAGTTCGAGCAGTACATCAAGCTCAACAAGAAGATCCCGCCCGAGGTGCTGGTCTCGATCAACCAGATCGAGGATCCCTCGAAGCTCGCCGACACGCTCGCCTCGCACCTCGCGCTCAAGATTCCCGAGAAGCAGGAGCTGCTCGAGAGCGACACCGTGTCCGAGCGGCTCGAGAAGGTCTTCGGCCACATGGAGAGCGAGATCGGCGTTCTCCAGGTCGAAAAGCGCATCCGCTCGCGCGTCAAGCGCCAGATGGAGAAGACGCAGCGCGAGTACTATCTCAACGAGCAGCTGAAGGCGATCCAGAAGGAGCTGGGCGAGGGCGAGGACGGCAAGGACGAGCTCGCCGAGCTCGAGGAGCGCATCAACAAGACCAAGTTCTCCAAGGAAGCGCGCGAGAAGGCGCAGGCCGAGCTGCGCAAGCTGCGCACCATGAGCCCGATGTCGGCCGAGGCGACGGTCGTGCGCAACTATCTCGACTGGCTGCTGTCGATTCCGTGGCAGCGTCCGCACCAAGGTCAAGCGCGACATCAAGCGTCGCCGAGAAGGTGCTGAACGACGACCATTACGGCCTCGAGAAGGTCAAGGAGCGCATCCTCGAATACCTCGCCGTGCAGCAGCGCATGCGCAAGGTGAAGGGGCCGATCCTGTGCCTCGTCGGCCCGCCCGGCGTCGGCAAGACCTCGCTCGGCAAGTCGATCGCGCGCGCGACCGGCCGCAACTTCGTGCGCATGTCGCTGGGCGGCGTGCGCGACGAGGCCGAGATCCGCGGCCATCGCCGCACCTATATCGGCTCGATGCCCGGCAAGGTCATCCAGGGCATGAAGAAGGCGAAGTCGTCGAACCCGCTGTTCCTGCTTGGACGAGGTCGACAAGCTCGGCGCCGGACTGGCGCGGCGATCCGAGCTCGGCGCTGCTCGAAGTGCTCGATCCCGAGCAGAACTCGACCTTCAACGATCATTATCTCGAGGTCGATTACGATCTCTCCGACGTGATGTTCGTCACCACGGCGAACACGCTGCGGATGCCGCAGCCGCTGCTGGACCGCATGGAGCTCATCCGGCTTCCCGGCTATACCGAGGACGAGAAGGTCGAGATCGCGCGCCGCCACCTGATCCCGAAGCAGATGAAGGCGCACGGCCTGCAAGAAGTCCGAATGGTCGGTCACCGACGACGCGCTGCGCGACATCATCCGCTACTACACGCGCGAAGCCGGCGTGCGCAATCTCGAGCGCGAGATCGCCAACCTGACGCGCAAAGCGATCAAGGAAATCGCCATGCGCCACCTGCAGAAGGTCACGATCACGCGGCGCAATCTCGAGAAATACGCGGGCGTCCGGCGCTTCCGCTATGGCGAGGTCGAGGAGACCGATCTGGTCGGCGTGACCACCGGCCTCGCCTGGACCGAAGTCGGCGGCGAGCTTCTGTCGATCGAGGCGGTGACGGTGCCCGGCAAGGGCAAGGTCACGGCGACCGGCAAGCTCGGCGACGTGATGCGCGAATCGGTGCAGGCGGCGGAAAGCTACGTCAAGTCGCGCTCGATCGCCTTCGGCATCGCGCCGACCATCTTCGAGAAGAAGGACATCCACGTCCACGTGCCCGAGGGCGCGACGCCCAAGGACGGGCCCTCGGCCGGCGTGGCGATGGTGACCTCGATCGTCTCGGTGCTGACCGGCATCGCGGTGCGCCGCGACATCGCCATGACCGGCGAGATCACGCTGCGCGGCCGCGTGCTGCCGATCGGCGGCCTCAAGGAAAAGCTGCTCGCGGCGTTGCGCGGCGGGCTCAAGACGGTGCTGATCCCGAAGGACAACGAGAAGGATCTCGCCGAGATTCCCGACAACGTGAAGCGCGGCATGACGATCATCCCGGTCGCCTCGCTCGACGAGCTCCTGCACCATGCGCTGGTGCGCGAGCTGACGCCGATCGAATGGACCGAGGAACCCGACCGGCCGGTGCTGCCGCCCAAGGTCGAGCCGGACCGCGCCGGCATCATCACGCATTGAATGAAACCATTGCGGCGTGCGCCGTCACCCCTTCGGGTGATGGCGCCGCCTCGTTCATCGTCATCGCGGGCGCACCGCGATTGACGCGCGCGAGAGTGCCGATCTAGACTGAGCCGCGATGTGATGGCGACCGCCAACCGTCGTTGCCTCGACGACGCCCATCGCGCAACCGCCCATCGCGCAACCGCAATGAGGGGGCCGACGGTGAACAAGAACGAACTTGTCGATTCCGTGTCGACGACCACGCAGCTCAAGAAGGGCGAAGCGGAGACCGCTGTCGATGCCATTTTCGACGCGATCGCCGCGGCATTGCAGCAGGGCGACGAGGTCCGCATCGCCGGCTTCGGCACCTTCCACGTGTCCGCGCGCGCGGCGACCGAAGGGCGCAACCCGCGCACCGGCGAGAAGATGATGATCGCCGCTTCGAAGCAGCCGAAATTCCGCGCCGGCAAGGGCTTGAAGGACGCGGTCAACGGGACTG
The DNA here is from genome assembly GCA_963721625.1 of uncultured Alphaproteobacteria bacterium. GTDB lineage: Bacteria > Pseudomonadota > Alphaproteobacteria > ATCC43930 > CGMCC-115725 > DATJLY01. Next base: position 173,102 of record CAVRKF010000007.1, on the reverse strand, counting down.
CCGCGGCGGTGCCGGCGGGCCATTAGCGCCTCGGTCTTTCTCCTCTCCGTGTTGTCATTGCGAGCGCAGCGAAGCAATCTCCCTGAAGCCGTGAGACGGCTTTGTCGCTGCGCTCCGCGCCGTGACAGCCTTGATGCGGTTCGGGTCGGGCGATTAGCTCAGCGGTAGAGCACCTCGTTTACACCGAGGGTGTCGGAGGTTCGATCCCTTCATCGCCCACCAGTTCCGGCCGGTCTCGTCGCGAAAAAATCCGAGCGATCTCGCGCCGGCGACGACGCTGCCGCGGTGCCGCTCGCGACCGCCGTCTCCGTGCGCCGCCGGCCGCGTCCTGGCACGCCGCATCGTGCCTGAAAATATTGCAAGACAAGGACATAGCGGCGCGGTTTTCGCCGCCAAGCGGTTGCGATGCTTGACACCCGACAAGGGAGCGCGCTAGGAGTCCGGCCGCGCGGAGTCGATGCTGCGGGGGTGTAGCTCAGTTGGTTAGAGCGCCGGCCTGTCACGCCGGAGGCCGCGGGTTCGAGTCCCGTCACTCCCGCCATCTCCGGCGATCGGTCCTTCCCTTTCGGCACCGCATGCGCATATGTCGCGGAGGAGTTGCGCCGGGCCCGGGCGCCTGCCCGGCCGATGTGGCGTAACCCCGGGGAGTTTTGCGGCGATGGACAGCCTGCTCGGCGCCTATTTCCCGATCCTGGTCTTCATCGCCATCGCCGTCGCGCTGGCGGTGGCGATCGTGCTGGCCTCGTTCGTCGTCGCGCGCCAGCGCCCGGACTCCGAGAAGCTCTCGCCCTACGAATGCGGCTTCGAGCCGTTTGCCGACGCGCGCAGCGAGCTTCGACGTGCGCTTCTATCTCGTCGCCATCCTCTTCATCATCTTCGATCTCGAAGTGGCGTTTCTGTTTCCCTGGGCGGTGGCGCTGGGCGCCATCGGCCTGTTCGGCTTCTGGTCGATGGTCGTGTTCCTCGCCGTGCTCACGGTCGGCTTCATCTACGAGTGGAAAAAGGGAGCGCTGGAATGGGAATAGACACCGAGCTTCCCGGCGCGCTCCCGCGCGAGGCGCTGCTGCGGCAGATGGGCGAGGAGGTGCGCGACAAGGGCTTCGTCGTCACCAGGCTCGATGAGCTGGTGAACTGGGCGCGCACCGGCTCGCTGTGGCCGATGACGTTCGGGCTCGCCTGCTGCGCCGTCGAGATGATGCACACCGCTTGCCAGCCGCTACGATCTCGACCGCTTCGGCGTCGTGTTCCGCGGCCGAGCCCGCGCCAGTCCGACGTGATGATCGTCGCCGGCACGCTGTGCAACAAGATGGCGCCGGCGCTGCGCAAGGTCTATGACCAGATGGCCGAGCCGCGCTGGGTGATCTCGATGGGCTCCTGCGCCAATGGCGGCGGCTATTACCACTATTCCTATTCGGTGGTGCGCGGCTGCGACCGCATCGTGCCGGTGGACGTCTATGTGCCCGGCTGCCCGCCCACCGCCGAGGCGCTGCTCTACGGCATCCTGCAGCTGCAGAAGAAGATCAGGCGCCAGCGCCACTTCGCGCGCTGACGGCAGGACATCGCCATGACCGAGCCGCTCAAGGAACTCGGCGATCATCTCGCCGCCGCCTTCCCGCACGACGTGCTGGCGACCGCGATCGCGCATGGCGAGCTGATGGCTCAGGTGCGGCGCGACGGCATCGCTGCGCGTGCTGGCGTTCCTGCGCGACGATCCGCAATGCCTCTTCGCGGTGCTGGTCGATATCTGCGGCGTCGATTATCCCGATCGCGACGGAGCGCTTCGACGTCGTCTATAATCTCCTGAGCCTCAGGCACAACCGCCGCATCCGCGCTCAAGGTCACCGACCGACGAGACAGACGCCGGTGCCGTCCGCGACCGGCATCTTCAGCGCCGCCGGCTGGTTCGAGCGCGAGGCCTGGGATCTCTACGGCATCTATTTCGCCGACCATCCCGATCTCCGGCGCATCCTCACCGATTACGGCTTCGAGGGCCATCCGCTGCGCAAGGACTTTCCGCTCACCGGCTATGTCGAGCTGCGCTACGACGAGGAGCAGAAGCGCGTCGTCTACGAGCCGGTGCGCCTGAAGCAGGAGTTCCGCAGCTTCGATTTCCTGTCGCCGTGGGAAGGCATGAGCCACGATCCTGCCGGGCGACGAGAAGGCGAAGGAGGAGCGGTCGTGAGCACCGAGCCCCAGGCCCAGATCAAGAGCTTCACCATGAATTTCGGGCCGCAGCATCCGGCGGCCCACGGCGTGCTGCGCCTCGTCCTCGAGATGGACGGCGAGGTCGTGGAGCGTGCCGATCCGCATATCGGCCTCCTCCATCGCGGCACCGAGAAGCTGATCGAGTACAAGACCTATCTCCAGGCGGTGCCCTATTTCGACCGGCTCGACTATGTCTCGCCGATGTGCCAGGAGCATGCCTACGCGCTCGCGGTCGAGAAGCTGCTCGGCATCGAGGCGCCGCCGCGCGCGCAGTACATCCGCGTGCTCTTCGCCGAGATCACGCGCATCCTCAACCATCTCCTCAACATCACCACCTTCGCGCTCGACGTCGGCGCGATCACGCCGCTGCTTGTGGGGCTTCGAGGAGCGCGAGAAGCTGATGGAGTTCTACGAGCGCGTCTCGGGCGCGCGGCTCCATGCGGCCTATTTCCGCCCCGGCGGCGTGCACCAGGACATGCCGGCGGGCCTCGCCGACGACATCTATGCCTTCATCGAGCAGTTCCCCCAGCGCATCGACGATCTCGAGCATCTCCTCACCGAGAACCGCATCTTCAAGCAGCGCACCGTCAATATCGGCGTCGTCAGCGCGCAAGGACGCGCTCGACTGGGGCTTCTGCCGGACCGATGCTGCGCGGCTCGGGCGTGGCCTGGGATCTGCGCAAGGCCGCAGCCTTACGACGTCTATGAGGGGATGGATTTCGACATCCCGATCGGCAAGAACGGCGATTGCTGGGACCGCTATCTCGTGCGCATGGAGGAGATGCGCCAGTCGCTCAAGATCATGAGCCAGGCGCTCGAGCGCATGCCGGGCGGCCCGGTCGTGGTCAACGACCGCAAGGTGATGCCGCCGCCGCGTGCCGAGATGAAGCACTCGATGGAGGCGCTCATCCATCATTTCAAGCTCTACACCGAGGGCTATCACGTGCCCGCGGGCGAGACCTACACCGCGGTCGAGGCGCCCAAGGGCGAGTTCGGCGTCTATCTCGTCGCCGACGGCAGCAACCGGCCCTATCGCTGCAAGATCCGCGCGCCGGACTTCGCCTTCCTCCAGGGGCTCGATTTCATGTCGCGCGGCCACATGCTCGCCGACGTGGTGGCGATCATCGGCTCCATGGACATCGTCTTCGGCAGCATCGACCGATGAGCGAATCGCATCGCCCAGGCGCCGGTGGAGCAGCCGGCGGAGTTCGCCTTCACGCCCGAGAATCTGGCGAAGGCGCAGGCGCATATCGCCAAATATCCGCCCGGCCGGCAGGCGAGCGCGGTGCTGGCGCTGCTCGATCTGGCGCAGCGCCAGCACGACAACTGGCTGCCGCGCGCGGCGATGGACTGTGTCGCGGCAATGCTCGGCATGGCGCCGATCCGCGTCTACGAGGTCGCGACCTTCTACACCATGTTCAACCTGCGCCCGGTGGGCCGCGCATTTCTTCCAGATCTGCACCACCACGCCGTGCTGGCTCCGGGGCTCGCGACGAGGTGGTGCAGGCGTGCGAGCGGAAGCTCGGCATCGGCATCGGCGAGACCACGCCGGACGGGCGCTTCACGCTGCAAGGAGGTCGAGTGTCTGGGCGCCTGCGTCAACGCGCCGGTCATCCAGGTGAACGACGATTTCTACGAGGATCTCGACGCCGCCTCGACCGAGGCGCTGATCGACGCGCTGGCGCGGGGCGAGACGCCGCCGATGGGCTCGGCGCGCGGCCGCCAGGGCTCGGCGCCCGAGGGCGGCGCGACCACGCTCAAGGATTTGGACTTCGCCAAGGATGGCGCGTGATGCTGAGCGACCGCGACCGCATCTTCACCAACCTCTATGGGCAGTTCGACTGGCGGCTCGCGGGCGCGCGGCGGCGCGGCGACTGGGAGCGGCACCAAGGATCTCATGCTCAAGGGCCGCGACTGCGATCGCCAACGAGATCAAGGCCTCGGGCCTGCGCGGCCGCGGCGGCGCCGGTTTCCCGACCGGGCTCAAATGGACCTTCATGCCCAAGGAGAGCGACGCGCCCGACCTATCTCATCGTCAATGCCGACGAGAGCGAGCCCGGCACCTGCAAGGATCGCGACATCATCCGCAACGATCCGCACAAGCTGGTCGAGGGCTGTCTTCTCGCCGCCGTCGGCATGGGCGCGCATCACTGCTACATCTACATCCGCGGCGAGTTCTACAACGAGGCGCTGCGGCTCCAGGCGGCGATCGACGAGGCCTATGCGGCGGGGCTGATCGGCAAGAACGCCTGCGGCTCGGGCTATGATTTCGACGCTCTATCTCCATCGCGGCGCCGGCGCCTATATCTGCGGCGAGGAAATGGGGCTGCTCGAGAGCCTCGAAGGCAAGAAGGGCCAGCCGCGCCTGAAGCCGCCCTTCCCGGCGGGGGTGGGTCTCTATGGCTGTCCCGCCACGGTCAACAATGTCGAGACCATCGCCGTGGTGCCGACCATCCTGCGGCGCGGCGCGGCCTGGTTCGCCGGCATTCGGCCGGCCCAAGAACGAGGGCACCAAGGTGTTCTGCATCTCCGGCCACGTCAACCGGCCGTGCAATGTCGAGGATGCGATGAGCATCCCGCTCAAGCGAACTGATCGAGCGCCACGCCGGCGGCGTGCGCGGCGGCTGGGACAATCTCCTGGCCGTCATTCCCGGCGGCTCGTCGGTCCCGGTCATCCCCAAATCGATCTGCGACGACGTGCTGATGGATTTCGATGCGCTGCGCGACGTGAAGAGCGGCCTCGGCACCGCGGCGGTCATCGTCATGGACAAATCGACCGACATCATCAAGGCGATCGCGCGGCTGTCGAAGTTCTACAAGCACGAGAGCTGCGGCCAGTGCACGCCCTGCCGCGAAGGCACCGGCTGGCTGTGGCGGGTGATGGAGCGCATGGTCAAGGGCGAGGCCGAGCCGAGCGAGATCGACACGCTGCTCGAGGTCTCCTACGAGATCGAGGGCCACACCATCTGCGCGCTGGGCGACGCCGCCGCCTGGCCGGTGCAGGGCCTCATCCGCCATTTCCGGCCCGAGATGGAGCGGCGCATCGCCGCCGCGAAGGACGCGGCGCAGGCCCGCCAGGCGGCGGAATGAGAGGACGCAGGAGCCGCTGATGCCCAAGCTCACCATCAACGGGATCGCGACCGAGGTGCCGGCGGGCACGACGGTGCTGCAGGCGTGCCAGCGCATCGGCGTCGAGGTCGCGCATTTCTGCTTCCACGAGCGCCTGGCGATCGCCGGCAATTGCCGCATGTGCCTCGTCGAGCAGGAGAAGGCGCCGAAGCCGATTGCCTCCTGCGCCATGCCGGTGGCCGAGGGCATGGTCATCCACACCGACAGCGAGAAGGCGCAAGAAGGCGCGCCACGGGGTGATGGAGTTCCTGCTGATCAACCATCCGCTCGACTGTCCCGATCTGCGACCAGGGCGGCGAATGCGACCTGCAGGACGAGGCGATGGCTTATGGCTTCGACCGCGGCCGCTATCGCGAGAACAAGCGCGCGGTGCGCGACAAGGATTTCGGCCCGCTGGTCGCGACCAGCATGAACCGCTGCATCCACTGCACCCGCTGCATCCGCTTTCTCACCGAGTTGCCGGGGTCGAGGAACTGGGCGCCACCGGGCGCGGCGAGGACATGGAGATCGGCACCTATATCGAGCACGCGCTCACCTCGGAGCTGTCCGCCAACATCATCGATCTCTGCCCGGTCGGCGCCCTCACCTCCAAGCCCTATGCCTTCGTCGCGCGGCCGTGGGAGCTGACGCAGACCGAATCGGTGGACGTGCTCGACGCGCGTCGGCAGCAATATCCGGGTCGATGCGCGCGGCTCGCAGGTGCTGCGCGTGCTGCCGCGGCTCAACGAGGACGTGAACGAGGAGTGGATCTCGGACAAGACGCGATTCGCGATGGACGGGCTGGTGCGGCGGCGCCTCGACCGGCCCTATCTGCGCCGCGGCGGGCGGCTCGAGGAAGCGACGTGGCGCGACGCCTTCGCCGCCATCGCGGCGCGACTGAAGGGCACCGCGGCCACGCGCATCGCGGCGGTCGCCGGCGATCTCGCCGATGCCGAGGCGATGCTCGCGCTCAAGGAACTGATGGCGGCGCTGGGCTCGCCGCATCTCGATTGCCGTCAGGACGGCGCCGCGCTCGATCCTGCCTGCCGCGCGGGCTATCTCTTCAACACCACCATCGCCGGCATCGAGCAGGCCGATCTCTGCCTGCTGATCGGCACCAATCCGCGCGCCGAGGCGGCGCTCATCAATGCGCGGCTGCGCAAGCGCTGGCTGCAGGGCGGCTTCACGGTGGGCGCGATCGGGCCGGCGCTCGACCTCACCTTCCCGGTGACGACGCTGGGCGCCGGCCCGGCCGATCTCGCCGCGCTCGCCGCCGGCCGGCACGACTGGAGCGCCGCGCTCGCGGCGGCGAAGCGGCCGATGCTGATCCTGGGGCAGGGAGCGCTCGCGCGCGCCGACGGCGCGGCAGTGCTCGCCGCGGCGCGCGGCTTCGCCGAGAGCGCGGGCTTCGTGCGCGACGACTGGAACGGTTTCAACGTGCTGCACACCGCCGCGGCGCGCGTCGGCGGTCTCGATCTCGGCTTCGTGCCGGGGCCGGGCGGGCGCGATCTCGGCCGAGCATCCTCGCCGGCTGCGAGACGGGCGCGATCGAGGCGGTCTATCTCCTCGGCGCCGACGAGATCGACATGCGCCGCCTCGGCGCGGCCTTCGTCATCTATCAGGGCCATCACGGCGATGCCGGCGCGCGCCGCGCCGATGTCGTGCTGCCGGGCGCCGCCTATACCGAGAAGGACGCGACCTACGTCAATACCGAGGGCCGGGTGCAGCGGGCGCAGCGCGCCGTGTTCCCGCCCGGCGACGCGCGCGAGGATTGGAAGATCATCCGCGCGCTGAGCGAGGCGATGGGCCGCACGCTGCCTTACGATTCGCTGGGCGCGGTGCGCGCGCCGGCTCGAAGCGGTCAACCCGTCCTTCGCCGCCGTCGATCAGGCGGAGCGCGCGCCGCTGGGGCGCGTTCGGCCGCGCCGGCCCGCTCGATCCTGCGCCCTTCGCCTATCCCATCCACGATTTCTACCGCACCGATCCGATCAGCCGCGCCTCGCCGACCATGGCTTCGTGCGCGCAGGCGCTGGGCCGCGCCAAGGGCGAGGCGCAATCGACCGGGACCCATGGCTGATTTCTGGACCGCATACGGTCTGCCGACCGCGCTGCTGGTCGCCGAGATCGTCGCGATCATCGTGCCGCTGCTGCTCGCAGTCGCCTATCTGACCTATGCCGAGCGCAAGGTCCTGGCGGCGGCGCAGCTGCGCAAGGGGCCGAACGTGGTCGGCTGGTTCGGCCTGCTGCAGCCGATCGCCGACGGCGCTCAAGCTGCTGCTTCAAGGAGACGGTGATCCCGAGCGGCGCCAACCGCATCGTGTTCGTCGCGGCGCCGATCGTCACCTTCGTCCTGAGCCTCATCGCCTGGGCCGTCATCCCGTTCGATCGGCGGCATGGTCATCGCCAACATCAATGTCGGCATCCTCTATCTCTTCGCCATCAGCTCGCTCGGCGTCTACGGCATCATCATGGCGGGATGGTCGTCGAACTCGAAATACGCGTTCCTGGGCGCGCTGCGCTCGGCGGCGCAGATGGTGTCCTACGAGGTGTCGATCGGCTTCGTCATGGTGAGCGTGCTGCTGTGCGTCGGCTCGCTCAATCTTTCGGCGATCGTCGAGGCGCAGCGCCACGTCTGGTTCTGCCTGCCGCTCCTGCCGATGTTCGTGGTCTTCTTCATCTCGGGCCTCGCCGAGACCAACCGCTCGCCGTTCGATCTGCCCGAGGGCGAATCGGAGCTGGTGGCCGGGTTCTTCGTCGAGTATTCGGCGATGACCTTCGCGCTCTTCTATCTCGGCGAATACGCCAACATGATCCTGATGAGCGCGATGACGAGCATCCTGTTCCTGGGCGGCTGGCTCGCGCCCTTCGGCATCGCGCCCTTCACGCTGGGTCCCGGGGCCGATCTGGTTCGCGCTCAAGATCGCCGTTCGTGCTGTTCTGCTTCCTGTGGGTCCGGGCGACCTTCCCGCGCTTCCGCTACGACCAGCTCATGCGGCTGGGCTGGAAGGTGTTCCTGCCGCTGTCGCTGTTCTGGCTGGTGCTGACCGCCGGGTTGCTGGTCGCGACGGGCTGGGTCCCGCGCTAGGCTCGGGGAGAAAGGTTCGACATGGCGGTTCTCGATCGCAGCGCGCGCATGCTCCTCCTCGCCGAGCTGGTCTCGGGGATGTGGCTCACGCTCAAATACATGTTCAGGGAGCCGGTGACGGTGAACTATCCCGTTCGAGAAGGGACCGCTGTCGCCGCGCTTCCGCGGCGAGCATGCGCTGCGCCGCTATCCCAACGGCGAGGAGCGCTGCATCGCGTGCAAGCTGTGCGAGGCGATCTGTCCCGGCGCTCGCCATCACCATCGAGGCCGAGCCGCGCGAGGACGGCAGCCGCCGCACCACGCGCTACGACATCGACATGACGAAATGCATCTATTGCGGCTTCTGCCAGGAGGCCTGCCCGGTCGATGCGATCGTCGAGGGACCGAATTTCGAATTCGCCGCCGAGACGCGCGAGGAGCTGTTCTACGACAAGGACAAGCTGCTCGCGAACGGCGACCGCTGGGAGGCGGAGATCGCCGAGCAACCTCGCGCTCGACGCGCCCTACCGGTGAGCGCGGTGTCGCGCCAGGCGCCCCGGCCGCCGGGGCAAGCCGATGATCGTCCAGGCGATCTGCTTCTATCTCTTCTCCGCCGTGGCGATCGCCTCGGGCGTGATGGTGATCGCGGCGCGCAATCCGGTGCATTCGGTGCTGTTCCTGATCCTCGCCTTCTTCAACGCGGCGGGCTGTTCGTGCTGCTGGGGGCGGAGTTCCTGGCGATGATCCTGGTCATCGTCTATGTCGGCGCGGTGGCGGTGCTGTTCCTCTTCGTCGTGATGATGCTCGACATCAATTTCGCCGAGCTGCGGCAGGGTTTCCTGCAATACCTGCCGGTCGGGCTGCTGATCGGCCTCGTGCTGCTGCTTGGAGCTGGTGCTGGTGTTCGGCGCCTGGGCGGTGGCGCCCGAGGTCGCGGCGACGGCGGCGGCGCCGATGCCGCGCGCCGGCGCAGCTCGCCAACACGGCGGCGCTGGGGGCGCTGCTCTATACCCGCTATGTCTATCCCTTCCAGGTGGCGGGCGCGATCCTGCTCGTCGCCATGGTGGGCGCGATCGTGCTGACCCTGCGCGCGCGCGAGGGCGTGCGCAAGCAGCGGATCGGCACGCAGGTCGGCCGCCGGCGCGAGGACAGCGTCGAGGTCGTCAAGGTCCGGCCGCGCGAGGGGGTGTCCTAGCATGTTCGAGATCGGTCTCGCCCATTATCTCACCGTCGCGGCGATCCTGTTCACGCTCGGCATTTTCGGCATCTTCCTCAACCGCAAGAACGTCATCATCATCCTGATGTCGATCGAGCTGATGCTGCTCGCGGTCAACATCAACTTCGTCGCCTTCTCGTCCTTCCTCCACGATCTCGCCGGCCAGGTCTTCGCCATGTTCGTCCTGACCGTGGCGGCGGCGGAGGCGGCGATCGGGCTCGCCATCCTCGTCGTCTATTTCCGCAACCGCGGCACCATCGCGGTCGAAGACATCAACCTGATGAAGGGCTGAGGCGTGACGGTCGCCGCCATCTTCCTGCCGCTTCTGGCCGCGTTCATCGCCGGCTTCTTCGGCCGCTGGATCGGCGACCGCGGCGCGCAGCTCGTCACCTGCGCGGCGCTCGCCGTCGCGGCGGTGCTGGGCGTCGTGCTCTTCGTCCATCGTCGCGCTCGGGCGGCCATTCGCCGTGACGGCCGATCTCTTCACCTGGATCGACACCGGCGATCTCGTCAATTCCGGGCTTCAGGTCGAATGGGCGCTGCGCTTCGACACGCTGTCGGCGGTGATGGTGGCGATGGTCACGGTCGTCTCCTGCATGGTCCATGTCTATTCCGTCGGCTACATGGCGCATGACCGCAGCATCCCGCGCTTCATGGCCTATCTCAGCCTCTTCACCTTCTTCATGCTGATGCTGGTGACGGCCGACAATTTCGTGCAGCTCTTCTTCGGCTGGGAGGGCGTGGGGCTGTCGTCCTATCTGCTGATCGGCTTCTGGTACGACCGGCCCAGCGCCAATGCCGCGGCGATCAAGGCCTTCGTCGTCAACCGCATCGGCGATTTCGGCTTCGCGCTCGGCATCTTCGCGGTCTATGAGATTTTCGGCTCGCTGCAATTCGACACCGTCTTCGCCGCGGCGCCCGACGTGGCGCACAACACCATTCCCGTTCCTCGGCCACGACGTCGATGCGCTGACCGTGACCTGCATCCTTCTCTTCGTCGGCGCGATGGGGAAATCGGCGCAGATCGGGCTGCACACCTGGCTGCCCGACGCGATGGAAGGGCCGACGCCGGTCTCGGCGCTGATCCACGCGGCGACGATGGTGACCGCCGGCGTGTTCATGCTGGCGCGGCTGTCGCCGCTCTTCGAATACGCGCCGGTGGCGCTGGCAGTGGTCGTGGTGATCGGCGCGCACCACCGCGATCTTCGCCGCCACCATCGGCATGGCGCAGAACGACATCAAGCGCGTCATCGCCTATTCGACCTGCAGCCAGTTGGGCTACATGTTCATCGCCGCCGGCGTCTCGGCCTATGGCGCGGCGATCTTCCACCTCATGACCCACGCCTTCTTCAAGGCGCTCCTGTTCCTCAGCGCCGGCTCGGTCATCCATGCCATGTCGGGCGAGCAGGACATGCGCAAGATGGGCGGGCTGTGGCCCCACCTCAAGAAGACCGCGATCGCTGATGTGGATCGGCAGCCTGGCGCTCGCGGGCATTCCGCCCTTCGCGGGCTATTACTCCAAGGACGCGATCATCGAGGCGGCGTGGTCGGCGGGGACCGGGGTCGGGTACTATGGCTTCTGGCTGGGCGTGTTCGCCGCCTTCATCACCGCGTTCTATTCGTGGCGCCTGCTCTTCCTTACCTTCCACGGCCCGTCGCGCGCCGACCCCCAGTGCTGGAGCACGTGCACGAATCGCCGCCGGTGATGATGTGGCCGCTTTACTGTCCTCGGCCGCGGGGGCGGTGCTGGCGGGCTTCGTCGGCTATCACCTCCATCTCTTCATCGGCGACGGGCAGCGCGGCATTCTGGCGCGATTCGATCCTGGTGCTGCCCGAGCATGCGCGGACGAGGCCGCGCATCCCGTGCCGCTGGCGGTCTCGCTGCTGCCGCTCGTCGGCGGCGCTCGCGGGCATCGCCACCGCCTGGTACGGCTATATCCGCGACACCGACATGCCGCGCCGGACGGCCAAGCTGTTCGATGCCGTCTATGTCTTCCTGCTCAACAAGTACTATTTCGACGAGACTCTACGATGCGCTCTTCGTGCGTCCGGCGATGGCGCTGGGCCGTGGCCTGTGGAAGAAGGGCGACGGCACGGTCATCGACGGGTTCGGACCCGACGGCGTTTCCGTCGCGCACGCGCGACATCGCGGCGTGGGCGAGCCGGCTCCAGACCGGGTATCTCTATCATTATGCCTTTGCCATGCTGATCGGCGTCGTCGCGCTGGTGTCGTGGTATCTCGTGCGGCAGTCGGGCTGAGGGGCGGGCGATGGCGAACTGGCCCCTTCTCAGCCTGGTGACGTTCCTGCCGCTCGCTCGGCGTCGCTCGCGATCCTGGTGCTGCGCGGCGACGAGGCGGACGTGGCGCGCAACGCGCGCTGGATCGCGCTCTGGACCTCGCTCATCGATTTCGCGCTGTCGCTCGCGATCTGGTCCGGTTTCAACCCGCGCAGCGCCGATTTCCAGTTCGTCGAGCAGGCGCCGGTGGCTGCCCGACTTCAACATCTCCTACCGTCATGGGGGTGGACGGTATCTCGCTGTTCTTCGTGCTGCTCTCGACCTTCCTTACGCCGCATCTGCGTCATCTCGAGCTGGAAGGCGGTCACGGTGCGGGTCAAGGAGTACATGATCGCGTTCCTCGTGCTCGAGACCATGATGGTCGGCACGTTCTGCGCCCTCGACCTGTTCGTCTTCTACATCTTCTTCGAGGGCGTGCTCATCCCGATGTTCCTCATCATCGGCGTGTGGGGCGGGCCGCGGCGCGTCTATTCCGCCTTCAAGTTCTTCCTCTACACGCTGCTCGGCTCGGTGCTGATGCTGCTGGCCATCCTGGCGGTCTATTTCGAGACCGGGTCGACCGACATCCGCGAGGCGCTCGCCTATGATTTCCCGGCCTCGCTCCAGACCTGGCTGTGGCTCGCCTTCTTCGCCTCGTTCGCGGTCAAGATGCCGATGTGGCCGGTGCATACCTGGCTGCCCGACGCGCATGTCGAGGCGCCGACCGCGGGCTCCGTCATCCTCGCGGGCGTGCTGCTCAAGATGGGCGGCTATGGCTTCGATCCGCTTCTCGCTGCCGATGTTCCCCGAGGCCTCGGCAGTATTTCGCGCCGCTCGTCTTCCTCTTGAGCGTCGTCGCCATGATCTACACCTCGCTCGTGGCGCTGGCGCAGGACGACATGAAGAAGCTCATCGCCTATTCCTCGGTGGCGCATATGGGCTTCGTCACCATGGGCATCTTCACCGTGACCTCCGAGGGGCTGCAGGGCGCGATGATCCAGATGCTGAGCCACGGCATCGTCTCGGCCGCGCTCTTCCTGTGCGTCGGCGTCGTCTATGACCGCCTGCACACGCGCGAGATCGCGCGCTATGGCGGGCTCGCCGACAACATGCCGAAATACGCGGCGGTGTTCATGGTGTTCATGCTCGCCTCGATCGGGCTGCCGGGCACGAGCGGCTTCGTCGGCGAGTTCCTGTCGCTCATCGGCGCGTTCCAGGTCAACACCTGGGTCGCGTTCTTCGCCACCACGCGGCATGATCCTGGGCGCCGCCTACATGCTCTATCTCTATCGCCGCGTCATCTTCGGCGTCATCACCCGGGCCGATCGTGCGCGCCATGCTCGATCTCACTCCTGCGCGAGGTCGCTGATCTTCGCGCCGATGATCGCGATCGTGCTGTGGATGGGGATCTATCCCGCCTCGTTCCTGCGGCCGATGCAGCCGTCGATCGCCAATCTCATCGAGCAGCGTCCAGACCTCGCGAACGCGCCCACGCCGCGCAGCTCGCGGCCGCGCCGATGCCGCGCGCTCCTGTCGCGACGCTAGGCGACGCCATGCCGCTCTTCGCCGTCCCCGATTTCCTGCCGGCGCTGCCCGAGATCTTTCTCGGCGCGGCGGCGATGGCGCTGCTGCTGCTCGGCGTGTTCCAGGGCGACCGGGCGGCGCGCGAGATCGCCTGGCTCGCGGTCGCGGCGCTCGTCGTCGATCTCGCGCTCGTCCTCGCGCCGCTCGCCGCGCACGGGCCGGCGCGCGCGCGTCAGCCTCTTCGGCATGTTCGTGACCGACGGCTTCGGCGCTTATGCCAAGGTGCTGGTGCTGCTCGGCTCGGGCCTCTCGCTCGTGCTCGTCGATGCCGTACAACGAGCGCCAGGGCATCGCGCGGCCGGAATTCCCGGTGCTGGTGCTGCTCGCCACCACCGGCATGATGATGATGATCTCGGCGAACGATCTCATCTCGCTCTATGTCTCGCTCGAGCTGCAGAGCCTGGCGCTCTATGTCGCTGGCGAGCTTCGCCCGCGACATGCGAGCGCTCGACCGAGGCGGGGCTCAAATATTTCGTCCTCGGCGCGCTCGCCTCGGGCATGCTGCTCTATGGCGCCTCGATGGTCTACGGCTTTGCCGGCACGACCGCAGTTCGACGCGCTCGCGCAAGCTGTTCGCGAACGGCGGCAGCGGCATCGATCGGCCTCATCATCGGCATCGTCTTCATCGCCGTCGGCCTGGCCTTCAAGTGCTCGGCGGTGCCGTTCCACATGTGGACGCCCGACGTCTACGAGGGCGCGCCGACGCCGGTGACGGCGTTCTTCTCGGTCGCGCCCAAGACCGCGGCGATCGTGCTGTTCGTGCGCGTCATGGTCGGGCCGTTCGGCGGCCTCATCGTCGAGTGGCGGCAGATCATCTGGTTCATCGCCGTCGCCTCGATGCTGCTCGGCTCGTTCGCCGCGATCAACCAGCGCAACATCAAGCGGCTGATGGCCTACAGCTCGATCGGCCATGTCGGCTATGCGCTGATCGGGCTTGCCGCCGGCAGCGCCGGCGGGCGTGCGCGGCGTCCTCGTCTACATGGCGATCTATCTCTTCATGAATGTCGGCACCTTCGCCGTCATCCTGTGCATGCGCCGCGACGGCCGCATGGTCGAGGAGATCGACGATCTCGCCGGCCTGTCGCGCACGCAGCCGGGGCTGGCGCTGGCGCTCGGCATCTTCATGTTCTCGATGGCCGGGCATCCCGCCGCTCGCCGGGTTCTTCGCCAAGCTCTATGTCTTCCTCGCCGCGATCGACGCCGGGCTCTACGTCCTCGCCGTCATCGGCGTGCTCGCGAGCGTGGTGGGCGCCTATCTATTACCTGCGCATCGTCAAGCTGATGTATTTCGACGAGCCGGCGCGGCGTCTTCGACCGCCCGATCGGGCGCGAGATGCAGGCGGTGCTGGTGATCTCGGCGTTCGTGATCCTGTTCTTCTTCGCCTATCCCGGTCTCGTCGTCGACGGCGCCGACAGCGTCGCCGCCGCGCTCTTCGCCGGATGAGGATGCTCCCGGCGCTGCCGCCCTTCTACCGCCTGCTGCGCTTCGAGCGGATCGACAGCACCAATGACGAGGCCAAGCGCCGCGCCGCCGCCGGCGCGCCGCGGAGGGCACGCTGGTCTGGGCGCAAGCGCAGAGCGCGGGCCGCGGGCGGCGCGGGCGGGCGTGGGTCTCGCCGCCGGGCAATCTCTATCTCTCGCTGCTGCTGCGGCCGCGCTGCGCCGCGGGCGAGGCGGCGCAACTGGGCTTCGCCGCCGCGCTCGCCGTCGCCGAGGCCTGCGCGTCCGTTCCTGCCCGAAGCGGCGGCGGTGCGCCTGCAAATGGCCCAACGACGTGCTGGTCGGCGGCCGGAAGGTCGCGGGCATCCTGCTCGAATCCTGCTGCCGACGGCGAACGGGCGCGCTCGACTGGCTGGTGCTCGGCATCGGCGTCAATCTCGCCTCGCATCCCGCGGCGGCTGGAGCGCCCGGCGACCTCGCTTGCCGCCTCGGGCGCGGCGGTGACGCCGGCGGCAATGCTCGGCGCGCTGGCCGTGCGGCTGCTCGCCTGGTACGAGACCTGGCAGCGCACGGGCTTCGCCGCGGTGCGCGCCGCCTGGCTCGCGCGTGCGCACGGACTGGGCGCGCTCGATCCGCGTGCGGCTCGCATGCATCCGAGCTCGACGGGCGCTTTGCCGGGCTCGACGAAACCGGCATGCTGCTGCTCGACGGCGCGGGGGGTCGTCGCAGGATCGCCGCGGCCGAGATTTTTCCGGCCGCGTGAGCGTCGTTCGAGGAGTGCTGCCATGCTCCTCGCGATCAACGCCAACAACACCAACACCGTGTTCGCCGTGTGGGACGGCGACCGGCTGCGCGGCGCCTGGCGCGCCGCCACCGACGCGCGCCGCACCGCCGACGAATATGTCGTGTGGCTCGATCATCTCATGGCGCTCTGCGGCCTGTCGCGACGGCGACATCGAGGCGGCGATCATCGCCAGCGTCGTGCCCGAGGCGAATTTCAACCTGTTCCGGCTCTGCCGCGCTTATTGCCACAGCGAGCCGCTGGTCGTCGGCGAGCCGGGCGTCGCGCTCGGCATCGCGGCGCTGGTCGACCGGCCCGAGGAAGTCGGCGCCGACCGCCTCGTCAATACCGTTGCCGCGCATGACCGCTATCGCGGGCCGCTGATCGTCGTCGATTTCGGCACCGCGACGACCTTCGACGTGGTCGATGCGCGACGGCAATTATCGCGGCGGCGTGATCGCGCCGGGCATCAACCTGTCGCTCCAGGCGCTGGCCATGGCGGCGGCCAAGCTGCCGAGCGTGCCGATCGCGCCGCACCGCGACGGTGATCGGCACGAGCACGGTCGCCTGCATGCAGTCGGGCATCTTCTGGGGCTATGTCGGGCTGATCGAGGGGCTGGTCGCGCGCATCAAGGCCGAATTCGGCGCGCCGATGAGCGTCGTCGCCACCGGCGGCCTCGCGCCGCTTTTCGAGGGCGCCACCCCGCGATCGAGGCGATCGACGCCGATCTGACGCTGTGGGGCCTGCGCCTCGTCTTGCGAACGCAACCGCGCATCATGACCGAGCCTCCGCTGCCGCAGCCCAACCGTCCGGACGAGCTGGCCTTCCTCGCCTTGGGCGGCGTCGGCGAGATCGGCATGAACCTGTCGCTCTACGGCTATGGCGGGCGCTGGCTGATGATCGATTGCGGCATCACCTTCGCCGACGACACCATGCCCGGCGTCGAGATTCTGATGGCCGACCCCGCCTTCATCGCCGAGCGCCGCGACGCACTGGTCGGGCTGGTCGCGACGCATGCGCACGAGGACCATATCGGCGCCATCCCCTATCTCTGGCGGCGCCTCAGTTGCCCGGTCTATGCCACGCCGTTCACCGCGGCGGTGCTGCGCGCGCAAGCTGATCGAGGCCGGGCTCGAGCACGAGGTGCCGCTCATCGAGGTGCCGATGTCGGGCACAGTTCACGCGTCGGCCCGTTCGAGCTCGAGCTGATCACGCTCACCCATTCGATCCCCGAGCCCAACGCCGTGGTGCTGCGGACGCCGCTCGGCACGGTGCTGCACACCGGCGACTGGAAGTTCGATCCCGAGCCGCTGATCGGGCCGACCTACGATCTGGCGGCGCTCGAACGGCTCGGCGACGAGGGCGTGCTCGCGATGGTCTGCGATTCGACCAACGCGATGCGCGCCGGGCGATTCGGGCTCGGAGGCCGAGGTGCGCCGCGCGCTCATCGATCTCGTCGGGCGCTGCCGGAACCGCGTCGTCATCGCCTGCTTCGCCTCGAACGTGGCGCGGCTCGAATCCGCGGCGGCGGCGGCGGCGGCGCAATGACCGCCATGTCGCGCTGGTCGGACGCTCGCTGTGGCGCATCGAGCAGGCGGCGCGCGAGACCGGCTATCTCGAGGACGTGGCCGCCTTCCTCACCGAGGAGGAGGCCGCCTATCTGCCGCGCGACAAGGTGCTGCTGGTCTGCACCGGCAGCCAGGGCGAGCCGCGCTCGGCGCTGGTGCGCATCGCCGCCGACGAGCACGCGCATATCGTGCTCGAAGCGCGGCGACACCGTGATCTTCTCGTCGCGCGTCATTCCCGGCAACGAGCGCGCGATCGGCCGGCTGCAGAACGCGCTGGTGCGGCTCGGCGTCGAGATCATCACCGAGCACGACCATTTCGTCCATGTCTCGGGCCATCCGGCGCAGGACGAGCTGAAGCGCATGTACGGCGCGGTGCGCCCGCGCATCGCCGTGCCGGTGCATGGCGAGGCGCGGCATCTGATGGCGCAGGCGCAGCTCGCCGGCCGAATGCCGCGTGCCGCAGCCGATCGTCACCCGCAACGGCGAGGTCGTGAAGCTCGCGCCCGGCCCGGCCGCGGTGATCGGCGAAGTGCCGACCGGGCGGCTCGCCGCCGACGGCAAGGCGCTGCTCGACGCCGGCGGCGAGACGCTGAAGAGCCGCCAGCGCATGACCTTCAACGGCGCGGCGCTTGCGACCATCGTGCTCGACGGCGACGGGCCGCCTCGCGGCGCCGCCCGCAGGTCACCGTGCAGGGCCTTGCCGAGCGCCGGCGCAGCGATGCCGCCGAGCGAATGGCAGCAGAACGTCGCCGACGCGGTCGACGGCGCTCAGCGCCGCGCGAGCGCCGCGACGACGCGGCGGTGCGCGAGGCGGCGCGGGTCGCGTACGCCGCATGACGCGGGCGCAGCACGGCAAGCGGCCGGTGACCGAGATCCATGTCGTGCGGCTTCCCGGGCGAGGAGCGCGCAGCATGATCGGCCGCCTCAACCATGTCGCGATCGCCGTGCCCGACCTCGCTGCCGCGGCGGCGGTCTATCGCGACGTGCTCGGCGCCGCGGTGTCGGCAGCCGTTGCCCTTGCCCGAGCACGGCGTCACCACCGTTTTCGTCACCCTGCCCAATACCAAGCTCGAGCTGATCGCGCCGCTGGGCGCGGCATCGCCGATGCGCGGGTTTCTCGCCCGCAATCCGGCCGGCGGCATGCATCATCTCTGCTACGAGGTCGCCGACATCCGCGCCGCGCGCGACCGCCTCGTCGCGGCCGGCGCGCGCGTTCTCGGCGATGGCGAGCCGCGCCTCGGCGCCCATGGCAAGCCGGTGCTGTTCCTTCATCCCAAGGATTTCTGCGGCACGCTCATCGAGCTCGAGGAGGCGTGAGCGGGGTGAACTGGTTCATCGGCATCGCCACGTATGTCGTCATCTGGTGGCTGGTGATCTTCACCGTCCTGCCGTTCGGGGTGAAGCCGGCGGAGGAGGGCGATCCCGGCCATGACGCCGGCGCGCCGCGCCATCCGCGCCTCGGCTCAAGGCGCTGGTGACCACCGTCATTGCCGCCGCGGTCTGGCTGCTCGTTCTATTGGGCGGTGCAGAGCGATCTCGTCAACTTCCGCGGGCCTTGAGCGATGAGCGCCGAATATTGCGCGATGGCGCCCGGCCATCCCTTCCACGGCCCCTATCACGACGGCGAATACGGATTTCCCGCCGCGCGACGACCGCGTGCTGTTCGAGCGGCTGGTGCTCGAGATCAACCAGGCCGGGCTGTCCTGGCTCACCGTGCTGCAAGAAGCGCGCGGCCTTTACCGCCGCCTTCGCCGACTGGGATCTCGAGCGCGTCGCGCGGTTCGGCGCGCGCGACGTGGCGCGGCTGCTGGCCGATCCGGGCATCATCCGCAACCGCCTCAAGATCGAGGCGGTGATCGAGAACGCGCGCCGCATCCTCGCGCTGCGCGACCGGCACGGCTCGTTCGCCGCGCTGGCTCGACGCGCATCACCCGCTGCCGAAGGAGGAGTGGGTCCAGCTGTTCCGCGACACGTTCCGCTTCACCGGCGGCGAGATCGTCGGCGAGTTCCTGATGAGCCTCGGCTATCTGCCGGGCGCGCATGTAGAATTTCTGCCCGGTGCAGGCGCAAATCCTGCGTCTCGGGCCACCCTGGGCCAGTGCCAAGACCGGCAAAGTCACGCGAAAGTCGGCGGGCACGCTCAAGCCGAAACGCTCAAAACCCGCAAAAAAATAAGGCAAGATCAGGTCAATGATCTTGCCCAGAGCCATGCGATTTTACATCGCATATGTTTAGTTCAGGGTCGCCTCCCCCCGCCGTTCTTCACGGCATATTCCTCCCTAAACTTGGGCCCGGTCCGCATCTTGCGTGCGAAATCTCTAAGCCGCAAGGAGTGTACGAAACTCTCTTCAACTTGTCACGCAAATTCTGCAATTAGCCTCGTTGCGAGCAAGGAACTTTCGCTTCAAGGCTTTGTCTTAGGATGGGGCGATGAACCGGATCGCTCTTGCCGCCCTTCTCATCGCTGCCGCGCCGGCCCTGGCCGCAGCCGCCGCCCGGCGCCGTGACCATCGCGCCCGGCGGCAAGGTCGTGATCGCCGCGCCGCCCTGCGACGCGCTCGTCCGCCGGCGCCGACTACGTGCCGGGGGTCGATGTCGAGGGCATGCGGTTGCGCCCGCCGATCTTCCGTCGCCGCCGCGCGTCCATCGATGCCGAGCACGGCTGCGATCGAAATCGACGCGCAAGCTCGCGGCGTCGGTTCGGCGCCGGTAGTGCCGGCGCGCGTGTCGGCAAGATGGTGCTTGGCACCGTCACGGTGCGCGACGGCCGCGCCTATTTCAACGGCGCGCCGCTCGCCGCCGACGCGAACGACGCCGTCATCGCCGCGTGCCGCGCCGTGCGCTAAATAGTGCCGCGCGCATGGACAGCGCGACGCCTGTTGCCTAAAGTCGCTGCGCCCGGCGTGGAGCGAGGATTCGATGCGTCTTTCCCGGTATTTCCTGCCGCTCCTCAAGGAGAATCCGAGCGAGGCGCAGATCGTCTCGCATCGGCTGATGCTGCGCGCGGGCATGATCCGGCAATCGAGCGCGGGCATCTATAGCTGGCTGCCGCTGGGCCTGCGCGTGCTGCGCAAGGTCGAGCAGATCGTGCGCGAGGAGCAGGACGCGGCCGGCGCGCAGGAGCTGCTGATGCCGACCCTGCAGCCGGCCGAGCTGTGGCGCGAGAGCGGCCGCTACGAGGATTACGGCAAGGAGATGCTGCGCATCAGCGACCGGCACGAGCGCGACATGCTCTATGGCCCGACCAACGAGGAGCTGATCACCGACATCTTCCGCAGCGCGATCAAGAGCTATCGCGATCTGCCCAAGAACCTCTATCACATCCAGTGGAAATTCCGCGACGAGGTGCGGCCGCGCTTCGGCGTCATGCGCGGGCGCGAATTCCTGATGAAGGACGCCTATTCCTTCGATCTCGACAAGGCGGCGCCGTCGCCTCCTATTTCAAGATGTTCGTCGCCTATATGAAGACCTTCAAGCGCATGGGGCTGACGCCGATCCCGGTGCGCGCCGATACCGGCCCGATCGGCGGCGATCTCAGCCACGAATTCCACGTCCAGGCCGATACCGGCGAGAGCGAGCTCTTCTACGACAGCGACATCGCGCAGCTCGACGAGACCGCGCATCGATCCCGCGCGACCCCGAGGTCGCAGGACTATATCCGCCACTGGTATGCCGCGACCGACGAGAAGCACGACCCGGCCGAATTCGAGCGCGCGCGTGCCGGAAGCCGCGCCGGCGGCGCGCCCGCGGCATCGAGGTCGGGCAGATCTTCTATTTCGGCACCAAATATTCGGCGCCGATGGGCGCCACCGTCGCCGGGCCCGACGGCGCGCCGGTGCCGGTCGAGATGGGCTCCTACGGCATCGGCGTGTCGCGCCTCGTCGGCGCCATCATCGAGGCGAGCCATGACGATGCCGGCATCATCTGGCCCGCGAGCGTCGCGCCGTTCGCGGTCGGGCTCATCAATCTGCGCGCCGCCGACGCGAAATGCCGCGCCGCCGCCGATGCGCTCTATCAACAGCTCGGCCGATGCCGGCATCGACGTGCTCTATGACGACCGCGACGAATCTGCCGGGCGCGAAATTCGCCGCGATGGACCTGATCGGCCTGCCGTGGCAGCTCGTCGTCGGGCCGCGCGGCGTCGCCATCGGCACGGTCGAGCTCAAGGAGCGCCGCAGCGGCGCGCGCCACGAGCTGTCGCCCGAAGCGGCGCTCGCCCGGCTCGGAGGGGGATCGGGACAGTGATCTTCGGCGCGTTCGAGCGCATGGTCGCGTTCCGCTATCTGCGCGCGCGGCGCCAGGAAGGCTTCATTTCGGTCATCGCCATCTTCTCGCTGCTCGGCATCGCGCTGGGCGTGGCGACGCTGATCATCGTCATGGCGGTGATGAACGGGTTCCGCGCCGAGCTGCTGGGTCGCATCCTCGGCTTCAACGGCCATATCAACGTCTATGCGACCGCAAGGGCTCGCTCACCGATTACGACGCGCTCGCCGCCGCAGGTGAAGAAGCTGCCGGGCATCGTCGGCGCATCGCCGACGATCGAAGGCCAGGTGATGGCGACGGCGAAGGACGCGGCGCCGGCGCGCTGGTGCGCGGCATCAGCGCACGACGATCTCGCGGCGCAGCCGCTGCTCGCGCAGCCACATCGACGCCGCATGCGCTCGCCGAACTTCAAGGACGACACGGTGCTCGTCGGGAGCCGGCTCGCCTTCCGCCTCGGCCTCAAGCCGGGCGACCAGCATCACCCTCATCTCGCCGCAAGGCACCGCCACCGCCTTCGGCACGGTGCCGCGCATCAAGAGCTATACCGTCGCCGGCACCTTCAATGTCGGCATGTACGAATTCGACAACGGCGTCGTCTTCATGCCGCTCGAGGCGGCGCAGACCTTCTTCAACCTCGCCAACGCGGTCTCGAGCCTCGAGGTCATGGTCGCCGATCCCGACGCAGGTGCAGGCCTATGACCGCGAGATCATGCAGGCGCTCGGCCGCAGCGTGCGCGTCTTCGACTGGCAGCAGAGCAATCTCAGCTTCTTCAACGCCGTCGAGGTCGAGCGCAACGTCATGTTCCTGATCCTGACCCTGATCATCCTGGTGGCGGCGTTCAACATCGTCTCCAGCATGATCATGCTGGTGAAGGACAAGGGGCGCGACATCGCCATCCTGCGCACGATGGGCGCGACGCGCGGCATGATCCTGCGCATCTTCATGCTGGCGGGCGCCAGCGTCGGCATCGTCGGCACGCGTCGCGGGCTTCGTCCTCGGCGTCGCCTTCGCCGCGCATATCGAGCAGATCCGCCAGTTCGTCCAGAGCATCATCGGCACCGACCTGTTCTCCGCCGAGATCTATTTCCTGACCGCAGATCCCGGCGCGGATCGATCCCGACGAGGTCGGGGCTGGTGCTGGCGATGGCCTTCGGCCTGTCGTTCCTCGCGACGATCTATCCGTCCTGGCGCGCGGCGCGGCTCGATCCGGTCGAGGCGCTGCGGTATGAGTGAGGCGCGCGGCGGGCGGCCGCGCTCGAGCTGCGCCAGGTCGTCCGCACCTTCCGCCAGGCGGGCGCGCCGCTGCCGGTGCTGCGCGGCGTGTCGCTGGCGCTGCGGCCGGGCGAGATCGTGGCGCTGGTCGGCCCGTCGGGCGCCGGCAAATCGACGCTGCTTCATGTCGCCGGGCTGCTGGAGCGGCCGGATGGCGGCGAGGTGCTGCTCGACGGGCCGCGAATGCGGCGGCATGTCCGATCTCGAGCGCACCGACGATGCGGCGCGCGGCCCTGGGCTTCGTCTATCAGTTCCACCATCTGCTGCCGGAATTCTCGGCGCTCGAGAACGTCATGCTGCCGCAGATGATCGCCGGCGTGCGCGCAAGGCGGCGGCGCGCGAGCGGGCGCTGGAGCTGCTTGCAGCAGGTCGGGCTGGCGCCGCGCGCCGAGCATCGCCCGGCGCGGCTCTCCGGCGGCGAGCAGCAGCGCGTCGCCATCGTCCGCGCGCTCGCCAACCGCCCGCGCGTCCTGCTCGGCGACGAGCCGACCGGCAATCTCGATCACCACACCGCCGACGAGGTGATCGCGGTGCTGCTCGACCTCGTGCGCCGGACCGGGCTCGCCGCGCTCATCGCCACCCACAATCTCGACCTCGCCGCGCGCATGGACCGCATGCTCGCGCTCGAGGACGGCGATGGTGGTCGAGCGCCGGCGCTGATCGCCAGGATGCAGAATCCGGTTGCACCACGCGCGCGCTATGGGATGCTGAGCTCACCCTGCATCGAGCGGTAATCCATGCCGCACGCCGATTTCGTCCATCTGCGCGTCCATTCCGCCTATTCGCTGTCGGCCGGCGCGATCAAGGTCAAGGAGCTGGTCGGCGCTCGCGCAAACGCCACGCCATGCCGGCGGTGGCGATGACCGACACGGGCAATCTGTTCGGCGCGCTCGAATTCGCCCTGGCCGCGCGCGACGCCGGCATTCAGCCGATCATCGGCTGCGAGCTGGCGCTGCGCCGCGGCGACGGCGACGGCCGAGTCGCGGGAAGCTCGGGCCCGGCCACGGCGCCCGACCCGGTCCTGCTGCTGGTCGCAGAGCGAGGCCGGCTATCGCAACCTGCTGCAAGCTGGTCAGCCGCTCCTTCCTCGAGACCGCGGGCGGCGAGGAGCCGCAGGTCGCGCTGGCGGCGCTCGAAGGCCGGACCGACGGGCTGCTGCTCCTCACCGGCGGCCCGCGCGGGCCGGTCGGGCGGCTGCTCGCCGAGGGCCAGGCGGCGGCGGCCGAGGCGATGCTGCGCGCGGCTCGCCGGCGCTCTTTCCCGGGCGGCTCTATGTCGAGCTGATGCGCCACGGCCTCGCGGCCGAGGACCGCATCGAGGCGGCCGCTCATCGATCTCGCCTAACGCTACGACCTGCCGCTCGTCGCCACCAACGACGTCTATTTCGCCGATGCCGAGTTCTACGAGGCGCATGACGCGCTGCTCTGCATCGCCGAGGGCACGGTGCTGGGCAATCCCGAACCGCCGCCGGCTCACGCCGGAGCATCATTTCAAGTCGCCGGCGGCGATGCGCGCGCTGTTCGCCGACCTGCCCGAGGCCTGCGACAACACGCTCGTCATCGCGCGGCGCTGCGCCTTCATGCCCGAGCCGCGCGCAGCCGATCCTGCCGCCCTTCGCCACGGCGAGCGGCCGCGACGAGGCGGCGGAGCTGCGCGCGGCGGCGGCAGCGGGGCTCGAGCGGCGCCTGGCGGCGCAGGCTCTTCCGCCCGGACATGAGCGAGGCGGCGCGCGCCGCGGCGGCGGCGCCCTATCGCGAGCGGCTCGACTTCGAGCTCGAGACCATCATCCAGATGGGCTTCGCCGGCTATTTCCTGATCGTCGCCGAGTTCATCCAGTGGGCGAAGGCGGCCGGCATTCCGGTCGGGCCCGGGCCGCGGCTCGGGCGCGGGCTCGGTGGTCGCCTGGTCGCTCACCATCACCGATCTCGATCCGCTGCGCTTCGGCCTGCTGTTCGAGCGCTTCCTCAATCCCGAGCGCGTGTCGATGCCGGATTTCGACATCGATTTCTGCCAGGACCGGCGCGACGAGGTGATCCGCCACGTGCAGGAGCGCTATGGCCGCGACCGCGTGGCGCAGATCATCACCTTCGGCAAGCTGCAGGCGCGCGCGGTGCTGCGCGATGTCGGCCGCGTGCTCGAGATGCCCTACGGCCAGGTCGACCGCATCTGCAAGCTCGTGCCCAACAACCCGGCCAATCCGGTCACCCTGCAGCGAGGCGATCGACGGCGAGCCGGTGCTGCAGGCGATGCGCGAGAGCGACGAGGCGGTGGCGCGGCTCATCGCCATCGCGCTGAAGCTCGAAGGGCTCTACCGCCACGCCTCGACCCATGCGGCGGGCGTGGTGATCGGCGACCGGCCGCTCGACGAGCTGGTGCCGCTCTATCGCGATCCGCGCTCGGACATGCCGGTGACGCAGTTCAACATGAAATATGTCGAGCTGGCCGGGCTGGTGAAGTTCGACTTCCTCGGCCTCAAGACGCTGACCGTGCTGGCGCGCGCGCTCGATCTGCTGCGCGCAGCGCGGCGTTGACGCTCGATCTTGCCAATCTGCCGCTCGACGATCCCGCGACCTACGAGCTCTTGGGCCGCGGCGACACGGTCGGCGTGTTCCAGCTCGAAGGCGCGGGCATGCGCGACATGCTGCGCAAGCTGCGGCCCGACCGCTTCGAGGACATCATCGCCGTCGTCGCGCTCTACCGGCCCGGGCCGATGGAGAACATCCCGCGCTACATCGCGGTGAAGCACGGGCGCGAGACAGCCCGACTATCTCCATCCGTCGCTCCGCCCGATCCTCGAGGAGACGCACGGCATCATGATCTACCAGGAGCAGGTGATGCAGATCGCGCAGGTGCTGTCCGGCTATTCGCTCGGCGGCGCCGATCTGCTGCGCCGCGCCATGGGCAAGAAGATCAAGTCCGAGATGGAGGCGCAGCGCCGGCAGTTCATCGACGGCGCCAAGGCGCGCGGCGTCGCGGCGAGCGTCGCCGAGCACATCTTCGACCAGGTGGCGAAATTCGCCGGCTACGGCTTCAACAAATCGCACGCCGCGGCCTATGCGCTCGTCGCCTATCAGACCGCCTATCTCAAGGCCAACCATCCGGTCGAGTTCATGGCCGCGCTGATGAGCCTCGATATCGGCAACACCGACAAGCTCAATCTCTTCCGCCAGGAATGCGACTCGCCTCGGCATCCGCCTGCTGCCGCCCGACATCAACCGCTCGGGCGATGCCTTCACCGTCGAGGCGACCGCGCAGGGCGCGGCGATCCGCTATGCGCTCGCCGCCGTGAAGGGCGTCGGCGCGCAGGCGATGCGCCAGCTCGTCGCGGAGCGCGACGGCCAACGGCCGCCTTCGCCGATCTGTTCGATTTCGCCCGCCGCCTCGACCCGCGCAGCTTCAACCGCCGCCAGTTCGAAAGCCTGGTCAAGGCCGGCGCGTTCGACGCGCTCAACCGCAACCGCGCGCAAACCTTCGCCGCGATCGAGCTGCTGCTGCGCCACGCCACCGCCGCCGCGAGCGAGCGCGCGAGCCAGCAGGTCAATCTCTTCGGCGACGGCGCCGCGGCGCCGGGCCCGAGCCCGGCGCTGCCGCCGCGCGACGGATTGGCAGGCGGTCGAGCGGCTGCAGCACGAATTCGACGCGATCGGCTTCTATCTCTCGAGCCATCCGCTCGACGCCTATGCGCGCAGCCTCGCGCGGCTCGACGTGGTGCGCTTCGCCGACCTGCCGGCGCGGCTCGCCGCCGGCGGCTCGACCCGCTTCAAGCTCGCCGGCGTGCCGATCGCGCGGCGCGAGCGCAATTCGGCGCGCGGCAGCCGCTTCGCCTTCGTCCAGATGTCCGACACCAGCGGCGTCTTCGAGGTCGATGGTGTTCGCCGAGGTGCTGGCGCAAAGCCGGCCAGCTGCTCGACGAGGGCCAGCCGCTCCTCGTCACCGTCGATGTGCGCGCCGAGGAAGAGATCGCTGCGGCTTACCGCGCAGCGCTTCGAGCCGCTCGACAAGGTGGCGATGCAGGCCGCGGCCGGGCTCAAGGTCGTGCTCGGCGAGGGCGAGGCGCTCGGCGCCCTGAAGCATGCTCATCGCGCGCGAGAGCGGCGGCCGCGGCCACGTCAGCGTGGTCGTGCCGGTGGCGCCCGCGCGCGAGGTCGAGATCGCGCTGCCCGGCGGCTTCCGCATCGGCCCCGAGGTGCTGCGCGCGGTGCGCGCGCTGCCGGGCGTGATCGAGGTGCAGGATGTCTAGCCGAAGGTCATGGCGTCGTTAACCGAATTCCGTTTTGTCGGCTCGAAGATTTCCGGTAGAGTGAACTATACGCTAGAGTTAATGCTTTGCGTGAAGATAGCCGGCGGGGGAGGAACAACGATGGCTGGACGCAGCGGAGCGCAGGCGCGGCCGGGATGGGTGCTGGAGCCCGATCTCGATCCGGTCGACGAGCAGGTGCGCCGGCGGCGCTGGCGGGTGCTGCGCGCGGCCTTGCCGCCGGGACGCGGCCTCGAAGCCGTGCCGCAATGGGTGAAGACGCCGGATCAGTTCATCGATTGGCTGAGCGTGCGCCTGAGCGCTGCCGGCCATGCGCGGCTATTTGGCGGATCTCGAACTGATCGCCAAGCAGACCTGCGATCTGGAACTTCTCCGCCTAGCGCGCAGCTATCAGGGGCAGCACTGACCGCCGCCCTCGGCTTCCCTTCCCGCACCGAACGTCGCCGCAGGCCGCAACGTCATCCCCGGGCCGCCCACGCCAGAGAGAACCGAGACCGAATTTGGCCTCTCCGCGGGTCGTTCGCCAAGCAAAGTTTTCGTTGGGACAGATCGTCCGGCACCGGCTGTTCTCATTCCGCGGCGTGATCTTCGATGTCGATCCGGTGTTCAACAATACCGAGGAATGGTACCGCTCGATCCCGGCCGAGCGTCGGCCATCGCAGGACCAGCCGTTTTACCATCTTCTCGCCCAGAACGCGCAGGGCGGCCCCTACGAGGCCTATGTCTCGGAGCAGAATCTCGTCGCCGACGGCGAGAACGGGCCGATCACCCATCCGATGATCGATGTCCTCTTCGAGGGGATCACCGGCGACCGCTACGTTCTCCGGGCGAGCCGGCGCCAATAGACGGTCCGCGGCGGCGCGGACAGGGCGTTTCCATTCCCGGCGGCGGCCGCAAAGGCGTAGCATTGGCGCGGTGCGGGCGGGGAAGGCGGGCGGACATGGTCAAGCGCGCGTTGATCACCGGCATCACCGGCCAGGACGGCTCGTATCTGAGCGAGTTCCTGCTGGCCAAGGGCTACGAGGTCCACGGCCTGATGCGGCGGGCGAGCCTGTTCAACACCGACCGCATCGACCATCTCTACCATGACCCGCATGTCGGCGGCGAACGCTTGACCCTTCATTACGGCGATCTCACCGACGGCACCGCCCTGCGCCGCGTGCTCGAAGCCAGCGACGCCGGACGAGGTCTACAACCTCGGCGCGCAGAGCCATGTGAAGGTCTCGTTCGACGTGCCGGAATACACCGCCGACGTCGTCGCGCTGGGCACGCTGCGGCTGCTCGAGGCGCTGCGCGAACATGTCCGGCGCAGCGGCCAGTCCGATGCGCTATTACCAGGCCGGCTCGTCGGAGATGTTCGGCGCCTCGCCGCCGCCGCAGAGCGAGCGCACGCCGTTCCATCCGCGCAGCCCCTATGCGCGCGAGCAAGGTCGCGGCGCACTGGTATGCGGTGAATTACCGCGAGGCCTATGGGCTCTTCATCTGCAACGGCATCCTGTTCAACCACGAGAGCCCGCGCCGCGGCGAGACCTTCGTCACGCGCAAGATCACGCGCGCCGTCGGGCGCATCAACGAAGGGCTGCAGGACAAGCTCTATCTCGGCAATCTCGACGCGCGGCGCGACTGGGGCTTTGCCGGCGATTATGTCGAGGCGATGTGGCTGATGCTGCAGCAGGACCGGCCGGACGATT
Organism: uncultured Alphaproteobacteria bacterium; assembly: GCA_963721625.1. Classification (GTDB taxonomy): domain Bacteria; phylum Pseudomonadota; class Alphaproteobacteria; order ATCC43930; family CGMCC-115725; genus DATJLY01. The sequence continues at coordinate 144,373 of CAVRKF010000007.1, read as the reverse complement.
ACGTCGTCGCCACCGGCGAATCGCACACCGTCGCGCGAGTTCGTCGAGCTGGCCTTCGCCGAGGTCGGGCTCGACTGGCGCCGCCATGTCGAGATCGATCCGCGCTATCTGCGGCCGACCGAGGTCGATGCGCTCGAAGGCGATGCCGCGAAGGCGCGCGCGGCGCTCGGCTGGCAGCCGCGGGTGAGCTTCCCGGCGCTGGTGCGCATGATGGTGACCGCACGACCTCGACCTGGCGCGGCGGGAGCGGACGCTCAAGAGCGCCGGCTATAGCGAGCCGGCGCGCGGCGCGGCCGCCGATGGCGGGCGATGAGGAGACGGAGATGGCCGCGGCACCGATTCTCTTTCCCGCTCGCCGGGCGCAAGGTCTTCGTCGCCGGCCATCGCGGCATGGTCGGCAGCGCGCTGGTGCGGCGGCTGGCGCAGGCTCGGGCTGCGACGTCGTGACCGCGACGCGGCAGGAGCTCGACCTGCGCCGGCAGCGCGAGACCGAGGACTGGCTCGCGGCGGCCCGGCCCGACGCGGTGTTCGTCGCCGCGGCGACGGTCGGCGGCATCCTCGCCAACGACACGCGGCCGGCGGAATTCCTCTACGACAACCTGATGATCGCGGCAACGTGATCGAGGCGCGCGCCGCGCGCGGCGTCGAAGAAGCTCCTGTTCCTCGGCTCGTCCTGCATCTATCCGCGCGCTCGCCGCCGCAGCCGATGGCGGAGGAGGCGCTGCTGAGCGGGCCGCTCGAGCCGACCAACCAGTGGTACGCCGTCGCCAAGATCGCCGGCCTCAAGCTGTGCGAGGCCTATCGCCGGCAATGGGGCAGCGACTTCATCTCGGCGCAGCCGACCAATCTCTACGGGCCCGGGCGACACCTACGACTCAACCGCGAGCCACGTCATCCCGGCGCTGATGCTCAAGATGCACCGCGCCAAGATGCGGCGCGACGCCCGAGGTCGAGATCTGGGGCACCGGCCAGCCGCGGCGCGAGTTCCTGCATGTCGACGACCTCGCCGACGCGCTGGTGTTCCTGATGGAGCGCTATTCCGGCGACAGCCACGTCAATGTCGGCTGGGGCACCGATGTCAGCATCGCCGAGCTGGCGCGGCTCGTCGCCGGCGCGGTCGGCTACGAGGGCGGGTTCCGCTATGCCAGCGACAAGCCGGACGGCGCGCCGCGCAAGCTGCTCGACGTGAGCCGGCTCGCCGCGCTCGGCTGGCGCCCCCGGATCGGCTTGCCGAGGGCTTGGCCGACGCCTATCGCTGGTTCGTCGCCAACGCCGCCGCCGCCGTCTGACCGTCCCGGTCCTGCACCGGTATGGCGGTCGCCCGATAGGGCATCGCGCTTAACTAAGGTTAACGTCCGGGCGCCGCACGGGGCCGGAGGGGCGGCAGTTCTCGGCACGTAAAATATCTGCGCAACGGCTGGGACACGGCGCCGGACCGCGCTAGATTGCGCCCCGTCCCATTTGCCCCACGGTGAGTCGGCGATGGCTCGGATGCACTCGGCGCCGAGCGAGGAGATCTACCGTTGAAGCGAGCATTGTCGCGCCCACCGGTCGAGCGGACGATCAACCTGATCGAGCTGTCGATCATCGCGCTCGTCATCGGCGTGCTCACCGGCGGCGGCGCGGTGCTGTTTCCGCGCCTTCGTCGCCTTCATTCACAACCTCGACTTTTCTCGGCACGATCTCGTTCTACTACGACTCCAACCTGCATACGCCGATGAGCTGGCTCGGGCCGCTGGTGATGCTTTCGCCGGTGATCGGCGGGCTCGTCGTCATCTTCCTGATCCGCATGCAGCCCGAAGATCGGCGCGGACAGGGCGTCTCCGACATCATCGACGCGATCTATTACCGCGAGGGCCGGGTGCGGGCGGTCTCGGCCATCGTCAAGTCGTTCGCCGCCGGCATCCAGAGCGCCACCGGCGGCTCGGTCGGGCGCGAGGCGGCGATCGTGCAGATCGGCGCCGCGCTCGCCTCGCGCATCTCGCGCCTCACCGGCATCGCGCAGTGGCAGCGCATGACGCTCGTCGCCGCCGGCGGCGCGGCGGGCCTCGCCGCCGCCTTCAACGCGCCGCTTGGGCTCGATCGTCTTCGCGATCGAGCTGATGATGCCCGAGATCAGCCCGCGCACGCTGCTGCCGGTGACGATCGCCTGCCGGCGCCGGCACGTTCGTCGTCGCGCTTCTATTACGGCCTGCAGCCGACCTTCCTGGTGCAGACGATCACCGCCGCGCATCTGCGCGTTTCCGGGCTCGTCGCGCTGCTGCCCTTCGTGCCGTTCGGCATCCTGCTCGGCATCGCCTCGTGGTTCATGATCTGGTGCTGGGCTGGGCCGAGCGGCAGTTCGCCAGGATCTCGCCGAGCCCCTATCTGCGCCACGTCATCGGCATGCTGGCGGTCGGCATCCTTGCCTATCTGATGATGACGTTCACCGGCTACTATTATATCGAGGGGCCGAGCTACGCTGCGCTGCAGGACATTCTGCACGGCGACATCGCCGTGCCGGCGTTCTTCCTGCTGCTGTTCGCGGCGAAGCTCCTGGCGACCGGGCCTCACGCTCGGCTCGGGCGGCAGCGGCGGCGTGTTCTCGGCCTCGCTCGTGCATCGGCGCGGCGCTCGGCGGCGCCCTCGGCTCGGCCTGCCTGATGCTGTGGCCGCATCTCGACGTGACGGTCGTCCGATTTCGCCATCGTCGGCATGGCCGGGCATGCTCGGCGCCACGACCGGCGCGGCGATCACCGCCATCGTCATGGTGTTCGAGCTGACGCGCGACTACAACGTCATCGTGCCGATGATCATGTGCGTCACGCTCGCGATCGCGGTGCGGCGCGCGCTGCTGCCGCAGTCGATCTACACCTGAAGCTCTTCACCAAGGGCCACGAGGTGCCGGACGCGCTCCAGGCCAACATGTTCCGCATCCGCCACGCCGAGAGCGTCATGTCGACCGATTTCGAGGTCCGCCCCGCCGCCGCGACGGTCGAGGAGACGGTCGCCGCGCTCGCCGAGACCGGCCGGCCGATCTATCTGATGATCGCCGACGGCAAGCGGCTCAAGGGCTATGTCCGCCTCGATCCGGGCTTCAAGCTGTGGCAGGCGCGCGAGCCGGGCACGACGCTCGGCGACATGGCGCGCACCGACTACGTCCTGGCGCGGCCGACCGACACGATGTTCGATCTCATCGGCCGGGTGGCGCGGCGCGGCGCGCGGCTCGCCATCGTCGTGCGTCCCGCCGCGCGTGCCGCGCGTCGCCGATGTCGATCGGCGTCATCGCGCTCGAGACCATGGGCGAGGCGGTGATCGACAATGCGCGCGCCTATGCGCCCGCGCCGCCTCGCGCAATCCGTTCCCGCTGCTCTATCGCCGCCGCGTCACCCGCCCGGTCCAGTTCTGGCGCCGGCGCGGCCGCGGCGACGACGCGCCCGAAATGACTCGGCCTCAGGCGGGCTCGCCGGTATCGGGCTCGAGCCCGGCCGCCTTGATGCCGGCGACGGCGCAGGCCTCGTCGTTCTCCGAGACGTTCGCCGGTGATGCCGACCGCGCCGATGATGGCGCCGTCGGCGTCGCGGATCAGCACGCCGCCCGGCACCGGCATGATGCGCCCGTCCGAGGCGGCCATCAGCGCGGTGAGGAACAGCGGCCCGCTTGCGGCGCGGCGCGCGAACTCGCGCCCGCCGAAGCCCATGCCGAGCACGCCCCACGCCTTGCCCTCGGCGATCTGCGGCCGCAGGATGCTCGAATGGTCCTCGCGCTTGAACGCGACGAGATGGCCGCCGGCGTCGAGCACGGCGACGGTGAGCGGCTTGAGCTTCTGAGCGCGCGGCCATGCTCCAGCGCCTTGTCGACGATGATCGCGGCCTGCGCCAGGCGTCAGTGCGGGCATCGACGGATCTCCCTGATGTGGACGGGCGACGCGATGCCGCCCTGGCGCTATCATAGGCGAGCCGCCGCACCATGCCAGGGAATCCGCCGATGTCGAAGCTGCGCCTGACCCTTGCCTGCTGGGACTACGACCGCATCCGCGCGCTCGCCGACGGCAGCGTCGCGGCCGAGGGCATCGATCTCAACATCCTCGAGCTGCCGGTCGAGGAGACGTTCTTCCGCATGCTGCGCCACCGCGAGTTCGACGCGGCGGAGATGTCGCTGTCCTCCTATACGGTGTCGCTGGCGCGCGAGAACCCGCCCTTCATCGCCATTCCGGTGTTTCCCTCGCGCCTCTTCCGCCACAACGGCATCTTCATCTCGACGCAAAGCGGCATCCGCGAGCCGCAAGGACCTCGCCGGCAAGCGCATCGGCGTGCCGGAATACCAGCTCACGGCGCCGGTATGGATGCGCGGCATCCTGCAGGACGAATACGGCGTCGATCCGACGAGCGTCGAATATTTCACCGGCGGCGAGGAGGAGCCGGGCCGCGAGGAGAAGGTGCCGCTCAACCTGCCGCCGCGCTTCCGCGTGCGCGCCATCGGGCCGCGCCAGACGCTGTCGGCGATGCTCGCCGAGGGCGAGATCGACGCCATCACCGCGCCGCGCAATCCCTCGACCTTCCGCACCCGCCCCGACCGCGTGAAGCGCCTGTTCGAGAACTATGTCGAGGTCGAGCGCGCCTATTTCCGCAAGACCCGCATCTTCCCGATCATGCACACGGTCGTGCTGCGCCGCGACCTCTACGAGGCCAATCCCTGGGTCGCGCAGTCGCTCGTCAAGGCGTTCGTCGATGGCCAAGCGCCGCGCCCAGGAAAATCTCGCCGTCGTTGCCGCGATCAAGACCATGCTGCCGTGGCAGATCGCCCATGTCGAAGAGACGCGGCGCGAGATGGGCGAGGATTGGTGGCCCTATGGCTTCGAGGCGAACCGCCACGTGCTCGACACCTTCCTGCGCTATCACCACGAGCAGGGCCTGTCGCCGCGCCGCCTCAAGCCGGAAGAGCTGTTCGCGCCCGAGACCTTCGATTCCTTCAAGATCTGAGGCGCCGGCCGATGAGCGCTGCGCCTGCCGATCGCCTGCGGCGACGCTCGTGCTCCTGCGCGACGGGCCGGCACGGGCTCGAAGTGCTGATGCTGCGGCGCCACGAGGCCGACGGTTTTCGCGGGCGCGCTGGTCTTTCCCGGCGGCCGCGTCGATGCCGCCGATCGCGAGCGCCGCGCTCGCCATGCGCATGTCGCCGCGGTCCCGGGCCTCGATGCCGCGGCGACTGGCCTTCCGCTTCGCCGCCTTGCGCGAAAGCTACGAGGAGGCTGCATCTCCTGCTGGCGCGGCGCGCCGGCGAGGAGGCGCTCATCGCCGGCGGGCTGCGTCTGGCAACCCTGTGAGCGACGAGCTCGGCAGCGCGCAGCGGCCAGTCGCCGCATTTTGCCGATCTCGTCGCGAGCGGCGCGATCGAGCTTGCGGTCGATGCGCTGGTGCCCTTTGCCCACTGGGTGACGCCGGAGCGGTCGCCGCGGCGCTACGACACGCATGTTCTTTCTGGCGCGCGCGCCCGCCGGCCAGGATCGCGCGGCCCGATGGGCGCGAGGCCGTCGCCGCGCGCTGGCTCACGCCCGCCGCTGGCCATGGCCGAAGCGGACGCGCGGCGCGAGCGGCTGATCTTCGCCACGCGCATGAACCTGATGCGGCTGGCGAAGAGCCGCGATGTCGCCACCGCGCTCGCCGCGGCGGCTCGTGTGCGGACCGCATCGTCGCGATCTGCCCGAGATCTACGCGGCGCCAGCGGGGCTGCGCATCCGCATCCCGCCAGGCGTCGGCGGCGATCTTGGCTACGACGCGTGCGACCTGCCGATGTCCGCTGCCGCGGCGCAGCCGTCAGGCGCTGCGCTCGCGCGAGCGCGGCGAAGCCCCGTCCGGCGGCGGCGAGGCGGGCGAGGAGCGGCGCGGGCGCAAGGCTCGGATCGTCCAGGCGCCGCGCCTGCTCGGCAAGGCGCGCGCCGACGTCGGCGAGGCCGATGCTGTCGGCATGGAACATCGGCCCGCCGCGATGCACCGGCCAGCCATAGCCATAGACCCAGATCACGTCGATGTCGCCGGGCCGCAGCGCGATCCCTTCCTCGAGAATGCGCGCGCCTTCGTTGACCATCGGCAGAAGCACCCGGTCCAGCATCTCGGCCGCGGCGATCTTGCGCCGCGCGATGCCGAGCCGCGCGGAGGCGGCGACGATGATGCGCTCGACCTCGGGATCGGGCAGCGGCGCGCGGCTGCCGGGCTCGTAATGGTAGTAGCCGGCGTTGGTCTTCTGGCCGAAGCGGCCGGCCTCGCACAGCGCATCGGCGACCGGCGAGGTGGCGCCGCGCGCCTTGCGCGCGCGCCAGCCGACATCGAGCCCGGCCAGGTCGGACGCGGCGAACGGCCCCATGGGAAAGCCGAATTCGACCAGCGCCGCGTCGATCTCGCTGCGGCAGCGCGCCTTCGAGCATCAGCCGCTCGATCGCGCGGCTGCGCTGCGACAGCATGCGGTTGCCGACGAAGCCGTAGCACACGCCGACCGGCACCGGCACCTTGCGCAGCTTGCGCGCCGAGCGCCATCGCCGGTCGCCAGCACCGGCTTCGCGGTGGCCGCGCCGCGCACCACCTCGACCAGCCGCATGACGTTGGCCGGGCTGAAGAAGTGCATGCCCAGCACGCGCTCCGGCCGGCGCGTCGCGGCGGCGATCGCGTTCACGTCCTGGTATGACGTATTGGTGGCGAGGATGGCGTCCGGCCGCGCGATGCGGTCGAGCGTGGCGAACACCTCGCTGCTTCAGCGGCAAATCCTCGAACACCGCCTCGATCACGAGATCGGCCGGCGGCGATGTCGTCATAGGCGAGCGAGCCGGTGATGCAGCGCCATCCGCGCCTCGATTTCGGCCGCGCCCAGGCCGCCGCGGCTGGCGCTCGCCTCGTAATTGCGGCGCACGATCGGCGAGGCCGCGGTCGAGCGCGGCGCTGATCGGTCTCGACCACGGTCACGGGAATGCCGGCATTGGCAAAGCACATGGCGATGCCGCCGCCCATTGTGCCCGCGCCGATCACGGCGGCGCGCGTCATCGCCGCGCACCGGCATGTCGGCGGCGAGGTCGGGGATCTTGCCGGCCTCGCGCTCGGCGAAGAAGAAATAGCGCTGCGCCTTGGCCTGGTCGCTGTTGACGAGCTCGGCGAAAATCGTCGCGCTCGCGGGCGAGGCCCTGCGTCGAACGGCAGGTCGCCGCGGCCGCGACCGCCTCGATGCAGCGCATGCGGCGCGATCACGCCGCGCCGGCGCCGCTCGATGCCGCCGCGCGCAACTGGGCTGCGGCCGCGTCGTCGGAGGCCGGCGGCGGCAGGTCGCGCACGCGGCGCAACGGCGCCCGCTCGCGCGCCAGCCGCGCGGCATAGGCGACTGCCTCGCGGCGCAGATCGCCGGCGGCGATCTCGTCGATGAGGCCGGCCTCGAGCGCCTGCCGTGGCGCCGATCGGCTCGCCGCCGGCGATCATCTCGAGCGCGAGCTTCAGGCCGACGAGCCGCGGCAGGCGCTGCGTCCCGCCGGCACCGGGGATGAGGCCGAGCTTCACCTCGGGCTGACCCAGCCGCGCATCGGCGGTGGCGATGCGGTAATGGCAGCCCATCGCCAATTCGAGCCCGCCGCCCAAGGCGAAGCCGTGGATCGCGGCGATCACCGGCTTGGTCGCGGCCTCGATGGTCGCGATCAGCGTCGGCGTCAGCGGCTCGGCGCGCGGCTTGCCGAACTCGGTGATGTCGGCGCCGGCGATGAAGGCGCGGCCCGCGCCGATCACCACGATCGCGGCTACGGCGGGATCGGCGAGCGCTTCGTCGAGCGCCGCCTTGAGCGCCGTGCGCAGCGCATGGCCGAGCGCGTTCACCGGCGGATTGTCCATGACGAGAACGGCGATGGCGCCGTCGCGCTCGCTTCTGACCAGACTTGCCGCGCCGCTCATCGCCTGTCCCTCCGCTGCTCAGGGAAGCGTCGAGGGCGCGCGCGTCCGTGTCAAGCGACGGTGTCTTGCCCTCTTCCCCGAGGCGGGCGGGGCGGGTTGGCTACGCCGCCATCACCGTGGCGGCTTCGAGGGCGGCGGCGGCGGCGTCTTCGATGCGTTCGCACCAGACGAAGCGCATCGACTTGCGCACTTCCTCGGGGATGTCCTCGAGGTCGCGGCGATTGCGCGCCGGTAGCAGCACGGTGGTGATGCCGGCGCGCGCGGCGGCGGTCACCTTCTCCTTGATCCCGCCCACCGGCAGCACCAGGCCGCGCAGGCTGATCTCGCCGGTCATGGCGGTGTCGGAGCGGGTCGGGCGCTCGGTCATGAGCGAGATCAGCGCCATCGTCATGGCGACGCCGGCGCTCGGCCCGTCCTTGGGGATGGCGCCCGCGGGGACGTGGATGTGAATATCGCTCCGGCCGAAGACGGTGTCGTCGATGCCGAGTGATTTCGCGCGCGACTTGACCAGCGACAGCGCCGCCTGGGCGCTTTCCTTCATCACGTCGCCGAGCTGGCCGGTCAGGATGAGCTTGCCGCTGCCCGGCACGCGCGTCGCCTCGATGAACAGGATGTCGCCCCCGGCCGGGGTCCAGGCGAGCCCGGTGGCGACGCCGGGAATGCTGGTGCGCATCGCCATCTCGCTCTCGAAGCGCGGACTGCCGAGGATGGAGACGACCGCATCCGGGCCGATCTCGATGCGGCCGGCGGCGCCTTCGGCAATGCGCATCGCGGCGTTGCGGAACACGGCGCCGATGGTGCGCTCGAGCCCGCGCACGCCGGCCTCACGCGTATAGTCGCGGATGATGTGGCGCAGCGCCTCGTCGGTGATGGTGCATTGCTCGGCGGTGACCGCGTTCGCCTCGAGCTGGCGCTTGACGAGATAGCGCTTGGCGATCTCCAGCTTCTCCTCCTCGGTGTAGCCGGAGAGTTCGATCACCTCCATGCGGTCGCGCAGCGGCCCCGGCACCGTGTCCATGACGTTGGCGGTGGCGATGAACAGCACCGAGGAGAGGTCGAAAGGCACGCCCAGATAATTGTCGCGGAACGTGCCGTTCTGCTCGGGATCGAGCACCTCGAGCAGCGCCGAGGCGGGGTCGCCCTGGAAGCCGGCGCCGAGCTTGTCGATCTCGTCCAGCATCATGACGCAGTCGCGCGCGCCGGCCTTGCGCAGCGCCTGGACGATATTGCCCGGCAGCGCGCCGATATAGGTGCGGCGATGGCCGCGGATCTCGGCCTCGTCATGCACGCCGCCGAGGCTCACGCGCACGAATTTTCGCCCCGTGGCGCGGGCGATGCTCTGGCCGAGCGACGTCTTGCCGGTCCCGGGCGGCCCGACGAAGCACAGGATCGGGCTGCGGCCGCCGGGGCGCAGCTTCTGCACCGCTAGGTATTCGAGAATGCGGCGCTTGATCTTGGCGAGGCCGAAATGGTCGTCGTCGAGGATCTGCCGGGCCGCCGCGATGTCGATCGTGTGCTCGGTCGTCACCGACCACGGCAGCTCGACCAGCCAGTCGAGATAATTGCGCATCATCGAATATTCGGCGGCGCCCTCGGGCAGGCGCTCGAGCCGCGTCAGCTCGCGCCGGGCCTGCTGCTCGACTTCCGGGGGCATCTTGGCGTCGGCGATGCGCTTTTCCAGCTCGGCGGTCTCCTCGCCGCGCCCGTCGCTCTCGCCCAGTTCCTTCTGGATGGTCTTGAGCTGCTCGCGCAGCAGGAACTCGCGCTGCCGGCTGTCCACTTTCTCCTTGGTCTGCTGGCTGATCTGGCGCGACAGCCGCAGCACTTCGAGACGGTAGTTCATCAGATCCGACACGCCCTTGAGCCGCGTTCCCACATCGACGGTCTCGAGCACCGCCTGCTTGTCGGCGATCTCGAAGTCCATGATGCTTGCGACCAGGTCGGCGAGAGCGCCGGCCGTCGGCACCTGGCGGATGGCATTGGCCAATTCGGCCGGCGCCTGCGGCAATAGCTCGATCGCCTCCTCGGCCTGGCGGCGCAGATGCAGGAGGCGCGCCTCGACCTCGGGCGTGCGCACCTCGGCGTCGCCGATGCGCTCGATCCGCGCGACCAGGAACGGATATCCCGGCAGGAATTGCAGGACGCGGAAGCGCTGCTGACCTTGGCAGACGAGATGGTGCGAACCGTCGGGCGCGGTCAGATAGCGCACGACCGTGGCGACCGTGCCGACCGAATAGAGATCGCCGGGGCCGGGGTCTTCGGCCTCGCGCTCGCGCTGCAGCAAGAGGCCCAGCGGTTCGCCGCGCCGCATCGCTTCCTGGGCGGCTGCGACCGATTTGGGCCGCCCGACCGTGATCGGCAGGACGATGCCCGGGAACAGCACCGTGCCGCGGATCGGCACGATGATCATCGCGTCGCGCGGCAGTTCCGGCAGCGACGCCGTGGTGGTTTCTTGATTCGTCATTCTCTTACCTGCGCTTCGCCAGCACCAGGATCAGGCAGCCGTCGCGGACCTCGCGACGCGCCAACTCGAACACGCCCGCGGGCAGGGCGATGCGCCGCTCGAACCGTCCCTGGGGAATCTCCAGGCGGTGGATCGCCGCGGCACGCTGCTGGGACGGCGCGCGGCGGTCGCCGGCGATCACCAGAATGCCGTCCTTGACGCTGATCTCGACGGCCGCCGCCTCGACGCCCGGCAGCGCGGCCAGGATCGTCAGTTCGCGCTCGTTCTCATAGATGTCGACCGGAGGCTCCCAATTGGCGCGCGCGCTCGGCGGGCCGAGCCGGAAGAACTCGCGTTGCAGCCGGTCGGCTCGCGCCAGCGCCTCGCAGGCTTCGGCCCACATCCAAGCTTCGAGATTACGCGGCGGCATGAGGTCCTGTCGTTCGTCAGAGCGGATGGCATCAAAATGGGCAAAATCTGGGCCTTTTCAACCCCGGCGCGCAGGACTCGTTCCGCCGCCGCCGCCGCTCGGCTATGATGATGCCCGGCGCTTCACCCTTTCTTGCCCCTCCGTCTTCATGTCCGACAATCCGGAATTTCGCTTGGAGATCACCCGCGAAACGGTGCTGAGCGGCGTCATTCGCGACTACATCCAATCGGCCGATCCGACGGCGCGGCTGCAAACCGACACCGAGAATCGTGCGGCGGTGACGCGGATGTTAGCCGAGCGCCGCGACGGCGGTGGCGATGTCTGGCTTTTCGCCTGTGGCTCGCTGATCTGGAACCCGATGGTCGAGTTCCTTGAGCGCCAGGTGGCCACGGTCCACGGCTATCACCGTCGCTTCTGCCTGTGGTCGCATCTGGGACGCGGCTCGGCGCATGCGCCGGGGCTCATTCTCGGCCTCGAGCGCGGCGGCGTCTGCCGCGGCGTCGCCTACCGAATCGCCGCGGCGAAGGCCCAGGAGGAGCTCGAGCTGATCTGGCGCCGGGAGATGGCGACCAATGCCTATTCCGCGCGCTGGGTTAAGGCGGCGATGCCGCAAGGCACGGGCCAGGCCATCGCCTTCGTCGTCAATCGCGACCATCCGCGCTATGCCGGACTGCTGTCCGAGGTCGAAATCGCGGCCGCAATCGCCCGCGCCCGGGGTCCGCTCGGGCCGTGCGCCGCCTATCTTTTCAACACCGCCGGCCAACTCGAGGCGCTGGGCGTCCCGGACCGCCGGCTCAGCCGCCTGCGCGACCGGGTCCAAGCGGCCCTCGCCGCCGCGCGCCCCTAGACCGATGCGAGGTTTACGGGGGCGGGACTTGGGCCTATCTATGGCGGTCGGCTCTGACCCCCCGACGGCCTCGGCCGGCGGGCTGGCGGGGCCAGGCGGGAGTGAAGGACCGGATGACCGAAACCGCAGCCGGCTCCCGGCGCGAGCGACCGCGACGCGTAACGATCCTCGGCTCGACCGGATCGGTCGGGTGCAATACGGCGGAACTGCTGGCGGCCGATCCTGACGCCTATGAAGTCGAGGCGCTGGTCGCGCATCGCAATGCCGGCCTGCTCGCCAAGCAGGCGCGAAGCCTCCAGGCGAAGCTCGCCGTCGTCGCCGACGACAGCCAATACCGTGAACTCAAGACCGCGCTCGCCGGCAGCGGCATCGAGGCTGCCGCCGGCGCCGCCGCCGTGGTCGAGGCGGCGGCGCGCCCGAGCGACTGGGTGATGGCGGCGATCGTCGGCGCCGCCGGGCTGGCGCCGACCCTCGAGGCGGTGCGGCGCGGCGCGATGGTGGCGCTCGCCAACAAGGAGGTGCATGGTCTGCGCCGGCGCGCTCGTCACCGCGGAGGCGCGGCGCCACGGCGCGATCCTCCTGCCGGTCGACAGCGAGCACAACGCCATCTTCCAGGTCTTCGACGTCGACGCAGCGCGCCGCGATCGAGCGCATCGTGCTGACCGCGAGCGGCGGTCCGTTCCGCCAGAGCACGCTCGCCGAGATGGCGGCGGCAACGCCGGAGCAGGCGGTCGCGCATCCCAATCTGGCGCATGGGCGCGAAGATCTCGGTCGATTCCGCGACCATGATGAACAAGGGCCTCGAGGTGATCGAGGCGCACCATCTCTTCGCCCTCGGCAGCGCGCAGCTCGACATCGTCGTCCATCCGCAGTCGGTCGTGCACGGGCTCGTCTATTACAGCGACGGCTCGGTGCTGGCGCAGCTCGGCTCGCCCGACATGCGCACGCCGATCGCCAATGCGCTCGGCTGGCCCGAGCGCATTGCCGCGCCGAGCCCGCGCCTCGATCTCGCCACGCTCGCGCGCCTGACCTTCGAGGCGCCCGATCCGCAGCGTTTCCCGGCATTGCGGCTGGCGCGGGCGGCGCTGGAGAGCGGCGGCGGCGCGCCGACCGTGCTCAACGCCGCCAACGAGATCGCCGTCGCCGCCTTTCTCGAGCGGCGCATCGGCTTTCTCGACATCGTGGCGACGGTCGAGCGCACGCTCGAGGCCGTGTCCGGCGCCGCGTCTCGACCGGCTCGATGACGTCCACGCCATCGACGCCGAGGCGCGCGCCGTGGCGCGGCGCCTCATCGGCAACCGTGCCTACGCCGTCTGAACGCCGGCGCGGCTGGTCTCGTCCGTTCCTGCCATGGAAGCCACCGATCTACCCGTGCTCGTGACCGGAGCGTCCGGCTTCGTCGGCGCCGCGGTGGTGCGGGCGCTTCGTGCCGCGGGCCGGACGCGTGCGCGTGCTGCTGCGGCCGACCAGCGACCGCCGCAATCTCGAAGGGTTCGAAGTCGAGACCCGAATCGGCAGCTTGACCGACCCACAGTCGCTCGCAGCCGCCGTGGCGGGCTGCGGCGCGCTCTATCATGTTGCGGCCGATTACCGGCTTTGGGTGCGCGATCCCGGCGCCATGTATGCGGCCAATGTCGACGGCACGGTGGAACTGATGAAGGCGGCCCAACGAGCTGGCGTCGCGCGCATCGTCTATACCAGCAGCGTCGCGACGCTGGGTCTGACGGCGGACGGCACGCCCTGCCGACGAAACCACGCCAAGCCGCCTCGCCGACATGATCGGCCCCTACAAGCGCTCGAAATTCCTCGCCGAGGAGGCGGTGCGGCGGATGGTCGAGGAAAACGGCTTGCCGGCGGTGATCGTCAATCCCTCGACGCCGGTCGGCCCGGGCGACCGCCGGCCGACGCCGACCGGGCGCATGATCGTCGAGGCCGCGTCCGGCCGCATGCCGGCCTTCGTCGATACCGGCCTCAATCTCGTCCATGTCGACGACGTGGCAGCAGGGCATCTCTTGGCCGAGCGGCAGGGGCAGGTGGGCGAGCGCTACATCCTCGGCGGCGAGAACATGACGCTCGCCGCGATCCTGCGCCGAGATCGCGCACCTCAGCGGACGGCGAGCCGCCGCGGCTGCAGCTGCCGGTGGCGGCGGTGTGGCCGGTCGCGCTGGCGGCGGAGCTTTACGGTCGGGCGCACCGGGCGCGAGCCCTTCGTCACGCTTCGACGGGTTGCGGATGGCGAAGAAGCGCATGTTCTTCACCTCGGCCAAGGCCGAGCGCGAGCTCGGCTATCGCGCCCGGCCGGCCACCCGAAGGGCTCGCCGATGCGATCCGCTGGTTCCGCGCGGAAGGCATATGCCCGATGAGCGCGACGGGCGATCCTCGCGGCTGATCACCCTGGCGGTCTGGCTCTATCTGCTGCTCGGCCGCGGCTTCTTCTGGCTGCCGCTATTATTGCCGGAGGCGCCGCCGCCGCCGCGCTGGCCGAGCATCGCCGCGGTGGTGCCCGCGCGCAACGAGGCCGCCTTGGTCGGCGCGGCTGTCGCCTCGCTGCTGGCGCAGGACTATCCCGGCGCATTTCGCGGTCGTGGTCGTGGACGACCACAGCAACGACGGCACCGCCGCGGCGGCACGCGCGCCGCGGCGATGGCGGCGGGCAAGGCCGAGCGCCTCGCCGTGGTGGGCGCGCGCAGCCTTCCGCCGGGCTGGACGCGGCAAGCTCTGGGCGCTGGCCGAGGGCGTGCGGACCGTCGAGGCGGGAAAGCCGCCCGATCTCTATCTCTTCACCGATGCCGACATCGCCCATCCGCCGGGCGCGATCTGCGGGGATTGGTCGCGTGTCCTCGAAGCGCGCCGGCTGCGATCTCGTCTCGCTCATGGTGCAGCTGCGCTGCGCAGAGTTTCGCCGAGCGTTGCTCGTCCCGGCTTTCGTGTTCTTTTTCGCCATGCTCTATCCCTTCGCCTGGGTCGAACGACCCGCGGCGGCGCACGGCCGCGGCGGCGGGCGGCTGCATGCTGCTGCGGCGCAGCGCCTATCGCCGCATCGGCGGCTACGAGGCGATCCGCGGCGCGCTCATCGACGATTGCGCGCTGGCGCGCGCGGTGAAGCCGGGCGGGCCGATCTTTCTCGCCCTGACCGAAGCGACGCGAAGCCTCCGGCCCTATCCGCGCATCGCCGACCTGTGGACGATGGTGGCGCGCACCGCCTATACGCAGCTCGGCCATTCGCCGCTCCTGCTCGTCGGCACGGTGCTCGGGCTGGGCTTGACCTTTCTCGCGCCGCCGTCTCTGGTGTTCGCGGGCGGGTCCGGGGGCTGGCTCGCCGGCGGCGCCTGGGCGGCGATGGCGGTGGCCTATGCGCCGATGCTGCGCTTCTATCGCCTATCGCCGCTGTGGGCGCCGCTGCTGCCGGCGGTCGCGCTGATTTATCTCGCGGCGACGCTCGACTCGGCGCGGCGCCATTATCGCGGCTGCGGCGGGGCGTGGAAGGGAAGGGTGCAATGGCAGAGCCAGCGCTGAAGCGGCCATCGAGACGCCTTCGGGCAAGGGCCGGGGCGACGAGAATTTTCCGGTCGGCTCGTGGCTCATCCGCCGCGAATTGCGGCCGCATGTCCATGCCTTCTACCGCTTCGCGCGCGAGCGCCGACGACATCGCCGACAATCCGCACCTTGCGGCCGAGGACAAGATCCGGCGGCTCGACCGCATGGCCGCGGTGCTCGACGGCGCGCCGGGCGAGGATGCGCCGGCTGCCGCCGCCATGCGCACAGCCTGCGCGAGACCGGCGTCACGGCGCAGCATTGCCATGACGTGCTGACGGCGTTCCGGCTCGATGCGACCAAGCTGCGCTATCGCGACTGGGACGACCTCATGGATTATTGCCGCTATTCGGCGGCGCCGGTCGGACGCCAGCTGCTCGATCTGCACGGCGAGCCGCGCTCGAGCCTGGCCGCCGTCGGACGCGCTGTGCAGCGCGCTCCAGGTGCTGAACCATCTTCAGGATTGCGGCGACGATTACCGCGCGCTCGACCGCGTCTATCTGCCCGAGCGCGATCTCGCGGCCTGCGGCGCGCGCGATCGAGGAGCTGGCAGCGGCGCAGTCGAGCCCGGCGCTGCGGGCGGCGATCGATCGCCTGCTCGACGGCACCGAGACGCTCATCGACGCAGGCGCGGCGGCTGCCGCCGGCGGTGCGGAGCCCGGGCCTGAGGCGCGAATGCGCGGTCATCGTCACCCTCGCCGAGCGGCTGGCGCGGCGGCTGCGCGACGGCGATCCGCTGGCGATGCGGGTCAAGCTCGCGCGCACCGATTTCGCCGCGGCGTTCCTGCGCGGCTTCGTGCGGGGCCGCGCGTGAGCGCGCTTCTCGCGCGAGGACGACGCGGCGCTGCGGGCGGAGATCCGCGACCGGGTGATCGCCGCCGGCAGCTCGTTCTATTGGGCGATGCGGCTGCTGCCGCCGGCGCGGCGCGACGCGATGTTCGCGGTCTATGCCTTTTGCCGCGTCATCGACGACATCGCCGACAGCGACGATCCGGCGCGCGGCCAAGCTCGCCGCGCTGGCGGAATGGCGCGACGAGGTGGCGGCGATCTTCGCCGGCGCCCGGCCCTGCCGCTGGCGCGGGTTCTGGCGCCGGTGGTCGCGGAATACCGACTGCGGCAGGAGGATTTCCTCGCCCTCGTCGACGGCATGGAGATGGATGCGCGCGAACCGATCCGGGCGCCGAGCCGCGCCATGCTCGACCTTTATTGCGACCGCGTGGCGAGCGCGGTCGGCCGCCTGTCGGTGCGCATCTTCGGCGATGCCTCGCCCGCCGCGGATCGCGTCGCGCATTCTCTCGGCCGCGCCTTGCAGCTCACCAACATCCTGCGCGATCTCGCCGAGGATGCCGCCCGCGGCCGGCTCTATCTGCCGCGCGAAATCGCTGGAGCGGCACGGGATCGTCGATTTCACGCCGGAACGGGTGCTGACCCATCCGGCGGTCGAACGCGGTCTGTGCCGAGGTCGCGGCGACGGCGGAGCAACATTTCGCCGACGCCGAGGCGGCGATGGCGCAATGCTCGCGCCGGGCGATGCGCCCGGCCGCGGTTATGGCCGCGGTCTATCGCGCCGCGCTCGACCGGCTGCGCCGGCGCGGCTGGTTGCGGCTCGACGAGCCGGTCGTCGGTGCCGCGGCCGGTGAAGATCTGGCTCGCGCTTGCGGCACGGCCTGTTGTGAGCCGGTATTCGCGCGTGCATGTCATCGGCGCCGGGATGGCGGGCTTGCCGGCCGCGGTGCGGCTCGCCGATGCCGGGCATCGCCGTCGTTCTCCATGAAGCAGCGCCGCAGGCCGGCGGCCGCTGCCGCTCTTATTTCGATGCGACGCTCGGCTGCCGCATCGACAACGGCAACCATCTGCTGCTCGCAAGGCAATCGCGCGGCGATGGCTTATGTCGCCGCGATCGGCGCGGCCGACACGCTGACCGGTCCGGCCGAGGCGGCGTTTCCCTTTCTCGATCTCGCCACCGGCGAGCGCTGGGTAGCTGCGGCCCGGAACGGGGCGGCGTGCCGTGGTGGATTCTCGACAAGGCACGCCGCGTTCCCGGGACGACGGCTGTGCGATTATCTCGCCGCGCTGCGGCTCGCCTGCGGTCCCGCGCAGCGGCACCGTCGCCGCAGATGCTCGATCCGCCAGTCGCCGCTGTTCCGCCGCTTCTGGCAGCCCTTGACCGTGGCCATTCTCAACACCGGCAGCGGCCGAGGCGTCGGCGGCGCTGCTGGCGCGGGTGGTGGCCGAGACCTTCGCCCGGGGCGGCGCCGCGTGCCGGCCGCTGGTGCCGAAAGACGGGCTGTCGGAGTCGCTGGTCGAGCCGGCGCTCGCGCATCTGCGCCGCTGCGGCGCCGAGCTGCGCCTTCGCCGCGCGCCTGCGCGGCGCTCGAATTCGACGACGGGCGCGTAACGGGCCTGTTGCTTCGAGGCCGGCACCGTGCCGCTCGGCGCCGACGAGGCGGTCGTGCTGGCGGTGCCGGCGCCGGTGGCGACGCGCCTTATTCCCGGCCTCGCCGCGCCCGACCAGTTCCGCGCCATCGTCAATGCCCATTACCGCATCGCGGTCGGCGACGACGCGCCGCTTTTCATCGGCATCATCGGCGGCACGGCCGAATGGGTGTTCCGCAAGCGCGAGGTGCTGTCGGTGACGGTGAGCGCCGCCGAGCGACCTGATCGACTTGCCGGCCGAGGAGCTGAGCCTGCGCCTGTGGCGCGACGTCGCGCGCGCCTACGACCTGCCGCACCAGGCAGATGCCGCCGGTGCAGATCGTCAAGGAGCGGCGCGCCACCTTCGCCGCCACGCCGGCCGAGACTCGCGCGCCGTCCGCCGCAGCGGACGCGCTGGCGCAATCTCGCTCTGGCCGGCGATTGGACCGATACCGGCGCTGCCCGCCACCATCGAGGGCGCGATCCGGTCGGGCCATGCGGCAGCGGCCGCGCTGGCCGCATGAAAGGCTTTCGCGCTGATGTCCGATACCGCGGTGCCTCAACGACCTTGCCGGCGGCGACGATGCTGCGCTCGCGCGCGGCATCGCTGCGGCGGAAGCGGCGCTGATCGCGCTGCAGCGCGCCGACGGCCATTGGGCGTTCGAGCTCGAGGCCGATGCGACGATTCCGGCCGAGTACATCCTGCTCGGCCATTTTCTCGACGAGATCGACGAGGCCGTCGAGGCGGCGCTCGCGCAATATCTGCGCGCGATCCAGGCCGAGCATGGCGGCTGGCCGCTGTTTCACGGCGGCGACTTCGATCTCTCGGCCAGCGTCAAAGCCTATTTCGCGCTGAAGGCCGCGGGCGATGCCGCCGACGCGCCGCACATGGCGCGGGCGCGCAGCGGCGATCCTGGCCCATGGCGGCGCGGCGCAGTGCAATGTCTTCACCCGCATCCAGCTCGCGCTCTTCGGCGAGCTGCCGTGGCGCGCGGTGCCGGTGATGCCGGTCGAGATCATGCTGCTGCCGCGCTGGTTCCCGTTCCATCTCAGCAAGGTTTCGTACTGGTCGCGCACGGTGATCGTGCCGCTGCTCGTGCTGATGGCGAAGCGGCCCATGGCGCGCAATCCGCGCCGCGTCTCGATTCGCGAGCTGTTCGCGCCGCGGCAGCGCAGGCGCAGCCGCCGCGCGCGCAAGGCTCGATCTGGGCGACGCGTGTTCAATGCGGTCGACTGACGTGCTGCGGCGCGCCGAGCCGTGGTTCCCCAAGCGCCATCGGCGGCGCGCGATCGACGCGGCTTTGCGCTTCGTCGTCGAGCGGCTCAATGGCGATGACGGGCTCGGCGGCATCTATCCGGCGATCGCCAACAGCGTCATGATGTTCGACTGCCTCGGCTACGCCGAAGGACGATCCGCATGCGGCCATCGCGCGGGCGGCGCTGCGCAAGCTGCTCGTGCTGGAGCCGGGGCGGTCCTATTGCCAGCCCTGCCTGTCGCCGGTGTGGGACACCGGGCTTGCGGCGCTCGCGCTGATGGAAGCGGGCGGCGAAGGCGCCGCGCCGGCGGTGCGGCGCGGGCTCGACTGGCTGGTGGCGCGCCAGGAGTGTCGACCTCGTCGGCGATTGGGCGGCGTGCGCGGCCCGGCCTGCGGCCGGGCGGCTGGGCCTTTCAATACGCCAATCCGCATTATCCCGATCTCGACGACACCGCGATGGTGGCGATCGCGCTCGACCGCTTCGACCGCGCGCGCTATCGCGACTGCCGTCGACCGCGCCGCGGAATGGATCGTCGGCATGCAGTGCCGCGGCGGCGGCTGGGGCGCGTTCGACGCCGACAACGAGTACTATTACCTCAACTACATCCCGTTCGCCGATCATGGCGCGCTGCTCGATCCGCCGACCGCGGACGTGTCGGCGCGCTGCGTCGGCTTGCTGGCGCAGCTCGGTCGCGCGCGCGCCGCAGCCGGCGCTCGAAGCCGGCCTCGCCTATCTGCGGCGCGAGCAGGAGGCGGACGGCTCCTGGTTCGGCCGCTGGGGCACCAATTACATCTACGGCACGTGGTCGGTGCTGGTCGCGCTCAACGCCGCCGGCGTCGAGAAGTCATCGCCGATGGTGCGCCGCGCGGTCGCCTGGCTCCTGTCGAAGCAGCGCGACGACGGCGGCTGGGGCGAGGATGGCGCCTCCTATTGGCACGACGGGCCGCGCGGCGAAGGCAAGGCGAGCACGGCGTCGCAGACGGCGTGGGCCCTGCTCGCGCTGATGGCGGCGGGCGAGGTCGATCATCCCGCGGTGGCGCGCGGCGTCGGCTATCTGCTGGCGACGCAGCAGCCGCACGGATCGTGGGACGAGGAATGGTACACGGCGGTCGGGTTCCCGCGCGTGTTCTATCTGCGCTATCACGGCTACCGCGCGTATTTTCCGCTATGGGCGCTGGCGCGCTATCGCAATCTGCGCCGCGACGACGGTGCCGGCCCCGTCTTCGGCATGTGATGGCGATCGCCGCGGTCACCGGGCTGGCGGCGGAGGCGAGGATCGCGCGGCGACACGGCGTCGAAGCGGTCGGCGGCTTGCGGCGATCCCGAGCGCGTGACGGGAAGCCGTCGAGCGGCTCCTCGCCGACTGCCGCATCGCTCGTGAGTTTCGGCATCGCCGGCGCGCTGGCACCGGAACTCGTGCCCGGGACGCTGCTGTTGCCGCGGCGCGTCTTGAGCGAAGCGACAGTGTTCAAGGTCGATGCAGCATGGCGGGTGCGTTTGGACGAGGCGCTGCGAGCGCTCGGCTTTCGCGCGGTGGCCGACGACATCCTCGGCACCGCAAGCGATTGTCGCGACGCCGGCGGAGAAAGCCGCGGCTTCATCGGCGCACCAGTGCCGCCGCGGTCGATCTCGAAAGCGCCATTGCGGCGGCGGCGGCCGAGCGCCGGGGCCGGCCGTTCGTGGTGCTGCGGGCGGTCGCCGATCCGGCCGGATTCGCCCTGCCGCCGGCGGCCGCCATCGGCCTCGATGAAGCCGGCCGGATCGCGCTGTTGCCGGTCCTGGGATCGATCCTGCGCCATCCGGGGCAGGTGCCGGCGCTGCTGCGCCTGGCGCGGCACACGCGCGCGGCGCTCGCGGCGCTGGAGCGCGCGGCGGCGGCCTTGTCGCCGCCCGGCGGCGGAGGATAGTCTCTCGCGCACGACAGCAGGGGAGGGGACGATGGCGACACCGGGCCAGTCAACGCGCAAGCTCACCATGGACGACATTCGCGCGGCGGCGGAGCGGCTGAAGAATTGGGGCAGGTGGGGCGCCGACGACGAGATCGGCACGCTCAACTACACCCGACCCGAGGATATCGTCGCCGCGGCGCGCCTCGTGCAGAAGGGCAAGGTCATGTCGCTGGCGCTCGCCTTCGACAATCGCGGGCCGCAGGGCGGCAAGAGCAACTATCCCTCGCTCGGCCGCTTCAATCCGATCCATCTGATGCTGCGCACCGGCACCGATGCCTATTCGGGCGTGCTCGACAGCCGCAAGATCCGCGGCGCCGACGACATCGTCATCATGCCGATGCAATGCGGCACGCAATGGGACGGGCTCGGCCACATCTTCTATGGCGACCACATGTGGAACGGCTATGACTGCCGCACCGTGACCTCGGCGGGCGCGCAGAAATGCGGCATCGAGAAGACGCGCGACAGCATGGTCGGGCGCGGCGTGCTGCTCGACATCCCGCGCATGCTCGGCCAGGACCATCTGCCCGACGGTTTCGCCGTCACCTGCGATCTGCTCGACAGCGCCGAGCGGCATTTCGGCGTCGGCGGTCGCGGCGCGGCGATTTCCTGCTGGTGCGCACCGGCCAGGTCGAGGCGAAGCTCGCGGCGGCAAGTTGGGACGGCTATTCCGGCGGCGACGCGCCGGGGCTCGCCTTCGAGACGCTCGACTGGCTGCACAAGAAGCAGCTCGCGGCGATCGCCACCGACACCTGGGGCGTCGAGGTCCGGCCCAACGAGACCGACGAGGCGAACCAGCCGTGGCACTGGATCTCGATCCCGATCATGGGCCTGACCGTCGGCGAGATCTTCCATCTCGCCGAGCTCGCCCAGGATTGCGCCGAGGACAAGCGCTACGAGTTCATGTTCGTGGCGCCGGCGCTTGCCGGTGACCGGCGCGGTCGGCTCGCCCGTCAACCCGCTCGCGATCAAGTGAAAGGAGATCATGCATGCCACGCGTCAGCGAAATCGAAGACGACGGCGGCGATCCGGCGCTGGCCGAGGCGTTCGCCAAGGAACGCGCGCTGTTCGGCGGCCTCCTGAACCCGACCAAGGTGATGGCGCATTGCCCGCCGATCTTGCGCGCGGCCAAGCAGCTTTCGGCCGCGATCGAGCAATCGGGACAGCTTCCGGCGGCCCTCCTCGCGCTCGTCTATCTCCGTGTCGCGTCGATCAACGGCTGCCCATTCTGAATCGATATCAATTCCATCCGTGTGATGGACGGCGATGAAGGCGAAGCGAAGGCGGCGGCGGTCGTGAATTGGCGCGACAGCGGTCTCTTCAGCGAGACCGAACGCTTGGCGCTCGACTATGCCGAGCGCATGACGATCACCGGCCAGAAGGTCGATGACGCGCTGTTCGACCGGGTGAAGCAGCACTTCACCGAGGCGCAGATCGTCGAATTGACCGGCGCGGTCGCGCTCGAGAATTTCCGCAGCAAGTTCAACCCGGCGCTGGGCGTCGCGGCGCAGGGCTTCTGCCTCATTCCGCGACCGGGGACGCCGGCTGGTGCCGATTGAGCGACACGTGCCATCGGCATTGTCATTGCGAGCGCAGCGCCGCAATCGGCGCGAGATTGCCTCGTCGCCTGCTGCTCCTCGCAATGGCGGATTGTCGTGAAGAGTTCGCGCCCTAACTCACCGCCAGCGGCGCCGCGATCTCGATGTCGGTGGCGACGTCGAGAATGACCGGGCGGCCGGCGCCGAGCGCGCGCTCGAACGCGGCGGCGAAATCGCGCGGCCTTCTCAACGCGGATGCCGACGGCGCCGAGATCCTCGGCGATCCGGGCGAAATCCGTCTTGCTGAAGGTCCACAACTCGCGCGACCGCTCGGTCGGGTTGCCGCCATAGGCGCGGTCGAAGCCGCGCTTCGACTGGTTGCCGCCGTTGTTGTTGTTGACTACGGTGACGGTGTTGATGCCCCAGCGCACCGCGGTCTCGATCTCGGCGAGGTGGTACCAGAAGCCGCTATCGCCGGTGAAGGCCACCACCGGCCGGTCGGGCGCGCCGCATTTGGCGCCGAGCGCCGCCGAGAAGGCCCAGCCCAAATGCCCGGCGCTGCGGAGATAGCTTTGCCGCGGACTGCGCAGATCGAAGAAGCCGCCCATCCACATGCCGGCGTGGCCGGTATCGGCAACGACGATGGCATCCTCCGGCATCAGCCGCGACAGCTCGCCGACGAGCCGCTCGGGCCGGATCGGCCAGGCGTTGGACGAAAGCGCCGGCCCATGCTTGTCGTACCATTCGCGACGGAGCAAGCGCGGCCGTCTCGAGCCAGTTCCGGCGGCGCGCGGCGGTCGTGCCGTCGGCCTGTTCGATCATGCGCGCGAGCGTCACCTTGGCGTCGCCTTGCACGGCGGCCTTGAGCGGATAGTTGCGGCCCGATCGCCTCCGGCTCGATGTCGATCTGGATCGCCGGCACGCCGATCTTGGGCACGGCCCAGAAATGCGTGGTCATGCCGCCCGTCTCGGTGCCGATGAAGCAGACCAGGTCGGCCTGACCGACGATGCGGTTGGCGCTCTCGCGGGAATAGCTGCCGACGACACCGACGGAGAGCGGATGGCTCGCGACGATGGTGTCCTTGCCGGTGAGCGAGGTCGCGACCGGAATGGCCAGCGTCTCGGCCAGCCGCACCAGTTCCTCGGCCGCGCCCGAGGCGCGCACGCCGCCGCCGGCGACGATGACCGGGCGATCCGCGCTTTCGAGCAGCGCCAGCGCGGCACGGACGCTCGCCGCTTCGGGCTCGGGACGGAACGGCGGCACGCGCGCGAATTGCGGCTCGGCGAGCGCCTCCATCTCCGCCTCGTCGGCATCGATCTGGCCTTCATTGCCGCGGAACTGGAGATGGACCGGGCCGGGCGTGCCGGAGACGGCGGTGCGGAAGGCCTGGCGGATCATGTCGGGAAAACGCTCGACCGCATCGATGGTGGCGTTCATCTTGGTCACCGGCGCGAAGGCGGGAACGTCGTCGATCTCCTGATAGACTTGGCGGAACTTGGTGCGCGCCTCGCGGCCGCCGGTGAAGGCGATCACCGGCGAATGCGCCAGCCACGCATCGCGCAGGCCGGCGGCGAGATTGAGCGCGCCCACCACCTGCGCCATGCAGATGCCGGGCCGGCCCGAGGCGCGTGCATAGCCGTCCGCCATATAGGCCGCCGATTTCTCGCCATGCGTCTGGATGCGCTTGATGGCGGTGCGGCGCTCCATCTCCGCCAATGTCCGGCGCAGCACCGCCGGCACCATGAAGACATGCGTGACGCCATAGCCGTCGAGCATCTCGGCGAGAATCTGTGCGCCTGTGAGCTTTGCCATCGCCGCCTCCTCGCGGCGTGCCGCCGCGCTTGCCTTGGGGCGTCACTCTAGCGGAACCGGGTGTGGTGCGGGACTCGCTTGCCCCGGCCGGACCGATGAGGGCGATGCGCGCTCAGGCGCTTAGGGTGCCAGGCTCCGGAGCGAATTCGATGCCGAGATTGCCGGTCTCGCACCAGATCACGGTGCCGCGGAACATGCCGAGCCCCGTGACCAGCAGGGTGACTGCCTGGCCGATCCCGACCGCGGGAGCGTGAGCGACGCGGGCGCCGCCGCGCGAGATGTCGACGACGACGCATTGAAAGGGGCCGCGCGCCGTCTGCAGCATGCCGCTCCAGAGGATTTGCCGGCGCCGGTCCTCGCGCGCTTCGACCGGCCGCGCCGGCGATTCGGCGGCGGCAAGTGCGGCGGTGTCGCGCGGAAGCATGTCAATTCGCCCCGTTCAGCCCGATGCCGGCAGCATGGGACGCCGATCATTAATCCCGCGTTAGCGCCGGCCATAAATTCGCCGGAAGTCAGAAGATTTCGAAATACTCGCGCTGCTCCCAATCGGTCACGGTCTGGTGGAAGCGGGCGAGTTCCGCCGCCTTGAGGCGAAGATAATAAGCGACGAAATCCGCGCCGAGCCCCGCTTTCAGGCAGGCATCCTGCGCGAGCGCGGCGAGCGCCTCGTCCAGCGTCCGCGGCAGCGCTGGCGTCGCTGCCTCGTAGGGCGCGTCGGCGCAGGGGCCGGGCTCGAGCCGCCGCGCCATGCCGTCGAGGCCGCTCACAATTTGCGTCGCCAAGTAAAGATAAGGATTGGCCGCGGGCTCGCCGGCGCGGTTCTCGAGATGGGTGGCGGGATCGCCCGGGCTGGCCGCACGACGCGGACCATCACGCCGCGATTGTCGCGGCCCCAGCTTGCGCGGTCGGGCGCGAGCGAATAGGGGACATAGCGCTTGTAGCCGTTGATGGTCGGCGTGGTGAACGCGGTCGCGGCGGCGGCATGGTCGAGCAGCCCGGCGAGATAATGCCGGGCGAGCGGCGACAGGATATCGCCGTCGGCGGCGACGAACGCGTTCCCGCCGGTCTTGCGTTCGCGCAGCGATTGATGCAGATGCCAGCCGCTCGAGACCACGTGGTCGAGATGCGGGCGGCACATGAAGGTCGCGTGATAACCATTGCGGTGGCAAATCTGCTTCACCGCGCTGCGGAACAGGATCATCCAGTCGGCCGCTTCCAGCCCGATCCCCGGGCGGAATGTCATCTCGCATTGGCTCGGCCCATACTCGACCTCGAGCGAGCGCAGCGGCAGGCCCAGCTTGAGGATGTCGCGGCGGATGGGCTCGAGCACCGGATCGAGCTCGTCATAACGCTGCTCGGTGAGATACTGGTAGCCCTTGTTGAGGAGGCTGACCGAAGGCGGCGTGCCGGGCTGGCCGGCATCGCCCGGCTGCAAATGCTTCTCGTCGAGCCGGAAGATGTGAAACTCGACCTCGAGCCCGGCGACGAGGTCATAGCCGGCGGTCGCCAGCAGCGCGACCGCCCGGCGCCCGACCTCGCGGGTCGAATAGGAGACGGGCTTGCCATCGGCAAAATGGACGTCGCACAGCAGCCAGCCGGTCGCGGGCGCCCACGGCAGCACGCGAAAGCTCAGGGGATCGGCGACCAGCAGCACATCCGATGCGCCGCGCATGCCGGCGACGAGCGGATCCTCGCCGGGAGCGAAGACGGGAAAGACCGTGCGATGCGCGGTGTCCTTCAGCAGCAGCGTCGAGGCGATGCCGATGCCGTCGCGCATCGCGCCGGGCGCTTCGGCCGCGACCATCGTCTTGCCGCGCAGGATGCCATGCTGATCGGCGAAGGAAAACCGCACCAGCTCGATCCCGTCGGCCTCGATGCGGCGGCCGATCTCCGCCGCCGCCCTGGTCTGCGCGTCGCTCCAGAGCCGGTTGCGCTCGACGAAGCTGCCGCGATCCTGCCGCCGCGTCACGAGGCCCAGCCCGCGGCGGCGCGCCGCGCGGCATCGGTATTGCGCCAATAGCGCTCCCACGCGTCGGCTCGGACCGATGCCGTCGATGGCGGCGGGGCCGCGCAGCGGCGCGGCCTCGTCTGGCGTCAGCACCATCAGCGGCCGCTCGCCGCGCCCGGCTTGGGCGATGGCGTCGAGCAGGATGCGGCGATAGAGCGCGATCCCGGTGTCGCTATAGCCCAGGTTCTCGCGCGTACGGTCGTGGATCGGTCCTTGCGATTCGATCGCCCATTGGTCGTGCACGTTGATGTCGGTGCCCATGCCGGTATAGGTGCGATGGTGCTGCTCGTCGGGATCGAAGCCGTAATTGTTGGATTGGTTGAGCCGCGGCAGGTAATCGGGAAGGGAATAGAGTTCGAGCCTTTGCCGCCGCATCGCCGCCTTGTCGACCGCGCCGGCGAAGCTGGTGAAGATCGCGTACCAATAGCAGCCCGCATCGTCGACCGGGACATGCCACTGGCTGATCGTCATCGTCGGGCTCATGGGAATGACGAAGCCGTGCGGGAATACCATGTTGGTGACCCGCACATGCGCGCGGGCGGCATCGAGCCGGCGCAGCGCGACGAGCCGCATGCCGTAGTCGGTGCGCTCGACCTCGAGGCGCGGCCGTCCATGGGTGCGCAGGAGCTGCGTCATGGGGATGTCGGAATCGGTCGAGGCGGCGCGGAACTGGCGGCCATAGGCCGCTGCCGGGTCCTCGTCCTCGAAGAAGCGATGCAGATACGAGGCGTGCGCCGGATCGATCCCGACCTCGAGCGCCTGCAGCCAGTTGCACGCGATGAAGCCCTTGAAGGCGAAGCAATGCGTGTCGGGCGCGATGAAGCAGTCGAAATTCGGCAGCGCCGGCGGCTCGCCCGGTCCGAGATAGGCGAAGACGATGCCGCCGCGTTCGATGACCGGATAGCTCTGCTGCCGGATGCGCGTGCGGAGCGGACTCCCCTCGGGCTCGGCCGGCGTTTCGAGGCAGTGTCCCGCAACGTCGAACAGCCAGCCGTGAAAGGCGCAGCGCAACCCGCCATCCTCGCGCCGCCCGAACGCGAGATCGGCGCGGCGATGCGGGCAATGGCGATCGAGCAGCCCGAGCCGGCCGGCCTCGTCGCGAAAGAGGACGAAATCCTCGCCCAACAGCCGCACGGCCCGCACCGGCCGCGCCCCCTCGAGTTCCTCGGCAAGCGCGGCCGGCTGCCAGTAGAGCCGCATGAGCCGCCCGGCCGGCGTGTCGGCGCCGGTCCGCGTCATCAACTCGTTCTGCCCGGCGCTGATCATGGAACCGGCCCTTTCGCCGGCGATCTTATCCCCGGCCGACCCGTCTGCCCATCGGGCACCGGGCGAGGCGCATGGCGTGGGCCGGCAGCGTCAATACCGGGTCCGACCGGTTTTCCCGCTGTCCCGGTTCCGCTACAAGCGCATGGCGGCCTGATCGAAAAAGGAGTGTGACAGGATGGACTCGCTGTGGGCCTTTCTCCGGGCGCCGGCCATCCATGTCGCGGTTGCCCGCGATGCCTTCGTGTTCGACATCTCCTGGCTGGGCATCGTGCTGATCGTCGGTGCGCTCCTGCTCTTTCGCCACCTCCGGCGATAAGCGATCTCCCGCAGTCCGCGGATCTGCTGGCCTATTTCGTCAGCCGCTATTTCGGCCGCAGGGATTACGCCAAGATCTACAGGGCGATGTTCGGGATCGTTGCCTTCGCCGCGGGGTTCGGGCCGTGGCTCGGCGGCACGATCTACGACCATTTCCATTCGCACATGCCGTTCTTCGCCTTCGGCGAGGTGGCGATCGTGACGATCTGCGCGCTGCTGCTGCCGCTCGGCCCTTATGCCTACGCAGCGCCCGAGGCGCGCCGCCGTCTGATTCCCGCTCAGGCCGCGCTACTGTCGATCCGTTCGCGCTTGAGCCGTTCGCTCGCGTCCTCGACGTGGCGCGAGAATACGTATTCGGCCGGGCGTTGGTGATCGAGCGGGATCTCCTCGGCCATCGCGCCCTCGGTGCGGATGCCATTGATCGCAACGGCCAAGGCCTTCCACGGACGCTTCACCGCGTCGACGACGGCCGTCGCCTCATAGCCGCTATGCACCATGCAGTCGGCGCATTTCTCGTAATTGCCGGTGCCGTAGGCGTCCCAGTCGGTCGTCTCCATCAGCTCCTTGAAGCTCTTGGCGAAGCCCTCGCCGAGCAGATAGCACGGGCGCTGCCAGCCGAAATAATTGCGCGTCGGGTTGCCCCACGGCGTGCAGTGATAGCTCTGGTTGCCAGACAGGAAATCGAGAAACAGGCCGGATTGGCTGAACGACCATTTGTGGCCCTTGCCGTGGCGGAAGACGGCGCGGAACAGCTCCTTGGTCTTGCGCCGGTTGAGGAAATGCGCCTGATCGGGCGCCCGCTCGTAGGCATAGCCCGGCGAGACGGTGATGCCGTCGACGCCAAGCGCCATCACCGTGTCGAAGAAGCCGGCGACCCGTTCGGGCGCCGCGCCGTCGAACAACGTGCAGTTGATGTTGACGCGGAAGCCCGCGGTGCTTGGCCAGCTCGATTGCCGCGACGGCGCGGTCATAGACACCCGTCCTGGCAGACCGAGCGGTCATGCATGTCGCGGTCGCCGTCGAGATGCACCGACCAGACGAAATAGGGATTGGGCCGGAAGCGGTCGATCTTCTTTTCCATCAGCAGCGCGTTGGTGCAGAGATAGACGAATTTCCGCCGCGCGATGATGCCCTCGACGATCTCTTCGATCTCGCGATGAAGCAGCGGCTCGCCGCCGGCGATCGATACCACCGGCGCGCCGCATTCGTCGACCGCCTCGAGGCACTCCTTGACCGACAGGCGCTGATTGAGGATCGGGTCGGGATAATCGATCTTGCCGCAGCCGGCGCAGGCGAGATTGCAGCGGAACAGCGGCTCGAGCATGAGCACGAGCGGATAGCGCGCGACACCTTTGAGGCGTTGTTTCGCGACATAGCTGCCGACTCGGATCATCTGATGCAATGGAACAGCCAAGACGAATATCCCCTCGGTTAAGAGCTTCCGATCCTCATTCCGCCGCAGAATCGACCAATTCAGTCGGCATGCGGAAGCGGACGTTTTCGGTGATGCCCGCCAGCATCTCGAGCGACACGTCGCCGAGCGTGCGCAGCCGGTCGATCAACTCCTGCACCAGTTCCGCTGGCGCCGAGGCGCCCGCGGTGATGCCCACGGCCTCCGCGCCGGCGACCCAGCCCGGATCGAGCGCATCGGCATCGGCGATCAGAAAGGCGGGCACGCCCTGTTCTGCCGCGATCTCGCGCAGGCGGTTCGAATTGGAGCTGTTGGCGGCGCCGACGACCAGGACCACGTCGACCGCCTGCGCCAACTCGCGCGCGGCGCGCTGGCGGTTCTGGGTGGCATAGCAGATGTCCTTGGTGTCGGGCCCGACGATCGCAGGAAAGCGCGCGCGTAGCGCCTCGATCACCGCCCGCGTGTCGTCGACCGACAGGGTCGTCTGGGTGATGTAGGCGAGCTTGGCAGGGTTGCTCACCGCAAGACCCGCGACTTCGGCCGCGGTCGAGATGAGATGGACCTTGCCCTCGATTCGCCCCATCGTCCCTTCGATCTCGGGATGGCCGGCATGGCCGATGAGCACGATCTCGCGCCCTTGCGCGGCATAGCGCTGGCCCTCGCTGTGCACCTTGGAGACGAGCGGGCAGGTGGCGTCGATGACGCTCAATTCGCGCGCCGTCGCGTCGGTCTCGACGCTGCTCGAGACGCCGTGGGCGCTGAAGATGGTGACGCTTCCCGGCGGGATTTCGGCGAGATCGTCGACGAAGCGCGCGCCCTTGGCCCGCAGCCGCTCGACCACGTGGCGATTGTGCACGATCTCGTGGCGGACATAAATGGGCGGACCGTATTTGTCGATCGCCCGCTCGACGATCTCGATCGCCCGCTCGACGCCCGCGCAAAAACCCCTGGGCTGTGCCAGGACTACCCTCATGATAGCCTCTTTCATGCCACCGGCCGCGCGCATTATACGCAGAATTGCCTGCGCGGCCAGTCGCGCACCGATCGCTTCGTCCGAACCGCCCGAACCGCCCCCCTTGCGGTTGCCAGGCGACGTTTCTCGGGGACGCGTGGTCCGCCATGCGCTATCATCGGCGGTTGGGGCTTGCTATCGGGGATTGGGGGAATTCCCGGGCGTGCGAGGGAAGGCCGACGACATGACGGATCAGAACGGCAATCATCGCCGTGACAATAAAGGGTCTTTGCTGGACGGGATCGGGAGCCCGGCGGATTTGCGTCGCCTTGAGGAAGGTGATCTTGGGGCGGTTGCGGCGGAATTGCGGGAGGAGCTGATCGATGCGGTGTCGGTGACGGGGGGTCATCTGGGGGCGGGTCTGGGGGTGGTGGAGCTGACGGTGGCGCTGCATTACGTGTTCGACACGCCGCGCGACCGTGTGATGTGGGATGTGGGTCACCAGGCCTATCCGCACAAGATTTTGACGGGGCGGCGGGAGCGGATGCGGACGCTGCGGCAGGGCGGGGGGTTGTCGGGTTTCACGCGGCGGTCGGAGAGCGTCTACGACGCGTTTGGGGCGGCGCACAGCTCGACCTCGATCTCGGCGGGATTGGGAATGGCGGTGGCGCGGGACCTGCGGGGGGAGCGCCACCACGTCGTCGCGGTGATCGGCGACGGGGCGATGAGCGCGGGGATGGCGTACGAGGCGATGAACAACGCGGGCGCGGGTGCGGCGCGGTTGATCGTTGATCCTGAACGACAACGACATGTCGATCGCGCCGCCGGTGGGGGCGATGAGCGCCTATCTGTCGCGGCTGTTGTCGTCGAAATCGTATCGCTCGCTGCGGCATCTGGCGGCGGCGATGGCGCGGCGGTTTCCGCGCGGGCTGGAGAGCGCGGCGCGGCGGGCGGAGGAATATGCGCGCGGCTTCATGACCGGGGGGACGCTGTTCGAGGAGTTGGGTTTCTACTATGTGGGGCCGATCGACGGCCACAATCTCGACCATCTGCTGCCGGTGCTGAAGAACGTGCGCGACAGCACGGACGAAGGTCCGGTGCTGGTGCACGTGGTGACGCAGAAGGGGCGGGGCTATGCGCCGGCGGAGGCGGCGGCGGACAAGTATCACGGGGTGGTGAAGTTCGACGTGGTGACGGGCCGTCAGCACAAGAGCCAGGCGCAGGCGCCGAGCTACACGTCGGTGTTCGCGACGGCCCTGATTGCGGAGGCGGAGCGGGACGAGCGGGTGGTGGCGATCACGGCGGCGATGCCGTCGGGGACGGGGCTGGACAAGTTCGCGGAGCGGTTTCCGGCGCGGACCTTCGACGTGGGCATCGCCGAGCAGCACGCGGTGACGTTTGCGGCGGGGCTGGCGTGCGAGGGTCTGAAGCCGTTCGCGGCGATCTACTCGACGTTTTTGCAGCGCGCCTATGACCAGGTGGTGCACGACGTGGCGATCCAGCGCCTGCCGGTGCGGTTCGCGCTCGACCGGGCGGGCCTGGTGGGGGCGGACGGGGCGACGCATGCGGGGTCGTTCGATCTGGCCTATCTCGGCTGCCTGCCGGGTTTCGTGGTGATGGCGGCTTCGGACGAGGCGGAGCTGATGGACATGGTGGCGACGTGCGCGGCGATCGACGACCGGCCGTCGGCGGTGCGCTATCCGCGCGGCGAGGGCGTTGGGGTGGCGCTGCCGGAGCGCGGCCGGGTGCTGGAGATCGGGCAAGGGTCGGGTGCTGCGCGAGGGCGGGACGATCGCGCTCCTGAGCCTCGGCACGCGGCTCGCAGGAATGCCTCAAGGCGGCGGACGAGCTGGCGCATTACGGGCTCGGCGCGACGGTGGCGGATGCGCGCTTCGCCAAGCCGCTGGACACCGCGCTGATCGAGCGGCTGGCGCGCGAGCACGCGGTGCTGATCACGGTGGAGGAGGGCTCGATCGGCGGGTTCTCCAGCCACGTGCTGCACCACCTGGCCAGCGCCGGGCCTGCTCGATCACGGGCTCAAGCTGCGGCCGATGGTGCTGCCCGACCGCTTCATCGACCACGACGCAGCCCCTGAACGCAATACGACGAGGCCCGCCTCAACGCCCGCCACATCGTCGACACCGCGCTCGCCGCCCTCGGCCGCAGCGCCGAGCGCTCGGCCATCGCCTGAGGCGGTGCGGCGCGCCCTATTCTCGGGCGCTGTGCCACGCCCTGCGTGAAAACGGCGCGCGGCGGAAAACGCGGGATGAGCGGCAAACTGCGGCTTGATGCGCTCCTGGTCGAGCGCGGCCTTGCCGACAGCCGCGCCAAGGCGCAGGCGCTGGTTCTCGCCGGCGCGGTGTGGAGCGGCGATCGCCGGCTCGACAAGCCGGGCGTCAGCATCGCCGCCGAAGCGCCGCTCGAACTGCGCGGGCGCGATCATCCCTGGGTGTCGCGCGGCGGCGTCAAGCTCGCCCATGCGCTCGACCATTTCGGCATCGACCCCGCCGGTGCCGTCGCCCTCGACATCGGCGCCTCGACCGGCGGCTTCACCGACGTGCTGCTGCAGCGCGGCGCGCGACGCGTCTATGCCGTCGATGTCGGGCACGGGCAGCTCGCCTGGAAGCTGCGCAACGATCCGCGCGTCGTCGTGCGCGAGCGCTGCAACGCCCGCTACCTCACGGCGCAGGAGGTGCCCGAGCCGCCCGACTCTCATCGTCTGCGATGCGAGCTTCATCGGCCTCGAGACCGTGCTGCCGGCGGCGCTGGCGCTGGCCGCCCCGCGGCGCGCCTCGTCGCCCTCATCAAGCCGCAATTCGAGGTCGGCGCGCGCCGCGTCGGCAAAGGCGGCGTGGTGCGCGACCCCGCGCTCCATCGCGAGGTCT
Source organism: uncultured Alphaproteobacteria bacterium (assembly GCA_963721625.1). Classification (GTDB taxonomy): domain Bacteria; phylum Pseudomonadota; class Alphaproteobacteria; order ATCC43930; family CGMCC-115725; genus DATJLY01. The sequence goes on along the minus strand of CAVRKF010000007.1, from coordinate 111,409 downwards.
GCGAACGCATCGCCGCCTGGCTCGATCGCGCAGCCCGGCTGGCGCGTCGAGGGGCTGACCGAAAGCCCGATCCGCGGCCCCGAGGGCAATGTCGAGTTCCTGATCCTGGCGCGGAAGAGCGCATGACCGAGGCCATCCTCACCGTCGAGAGTGTCGGCATTCGCGGCGACGGCATCGCGCGTTATGACGGCGAGCGGGTTTTCCTGCCGCTGACGGCGCCGGGCGATGTGGTGCGGGCCCGGCTCGACGCGCGGCGTGCCGACGGGCGCCGCGCCGCCGTGCTCGAAGTTCTGGCGGCGGGCGCGCGGGCGGCGCCGCGCTGCCCGCATTTCGGCGCCTGCGGCGGCTGCGCGCTGCAGCATCTCGAAGCGCAAGCCTATGCGCGATGCCAAGACGGCATTTCTCGCTGCGGCGCTGCGCCAGCATCGGGTCGAGGCCGATACGGTCCTGCCGCTTCTGCTGCTCCCGCCGGGAACGCGCCGCCGCGCCCGCTTCGCCATACGCCGCATCGGACGCAAGACCGCGCCGGCCGCGATCGGTTTTCACGCGCGCGCGCAGCCACGGACGTCGTCGACATGCGCGCCTGCGCCGTGCTGCACCCCGAGCTCGTGGCATTGCTCGAGCCGCTGCGCGCGCTCGCGCCCGACCTGGTTGCCCCCGGCGGCGCGGCCGCCGCGACGGCGACGCGTGCCGACGAGCGGGATCGATCTCCTTCTCGATCTCGCGGCGGCGCCGACGCTGGCGGCGCTCGAAGCGATGGCATCGTTCGCCCGGGCGCAGGACCTCGCGCGGCTCGCCTGGCGCGCGCCGGGATCAGGCGCCGGTGCCGGTGGCCCAGCATCGCCCGGCGCGCGTCGTTTTCGCCGGCGTTGCCGTCGATCTGCCCGACGATGCCTTCCTGCAGGCGAGTGCCGAGGCCGATCGCGGAACTGGCCGCGCCTCGTGGTCGCGGCCGCGGGCGCGCCGCGTCGCGTCGCCGATCTCTTTTCCGGCGTCGGCACTTTCACCTTCGCGCTTGCCGGCGTCGTGCGCAGTCCATGCGGTCGATGGCGACGCAGCCGCCATAGCGGCGCTTGCTGCCGCGGCAGCGCGGGCCGGGCTCGCGGGCCGCGTTGCGTGCGCGCGCCGCGATCTGGAGCAGCGGCCGCTCATGCCCGAGGAACTCGCCGGTTTCGATGCCGTGGTGTTCGATCCGCCGCGCGCCGGCGCGCGCGCGCAGGCCGCGGCGCTCGCCGGCTCCTCCGTGCCGCGGATCGTCGCGGTGTCGTGCAATCCCGCGACCTTCGCGCGCGATGCGCGCACGCTGATCGATGGCGGCTATCGCCTCGCATCGGTACAGCCGATCGACAGTTTCATCTGGTCGCCGCATCTCGAGCTGGTCGCGCGCTTCGACCGCGCCGCCGCGCCGCGCTAACGCAGCTCGACCGGCGCCATCACCAGTGCACCAGGGGGTGCGGTGAGCTGCTCGATCGCGTCCATAGCGGCGCCAGCAAGGAGATGGCGCGAGCCATTGTCGTATCGTCGTCGCCGGCGTCGGGGCGCCCCCCCGCCGAGGCGGGCGAAAAGCGGGCCCCCAAACTCTCGGGCGGGGGAAAGACCTTCACCGTCACGTCGCTGGACGCGGGAATGCCCGCCTCTTGCTTCGCCAGCGCCAGCGCCGTTCGCATAGCCGCCGAGCGCATCGACGAGGCCATGCGCCTTCGCATCCTCGCCCGACCAGATGCGGCCCTTGGCGACGCTCTCGACCGCGGCGGCGTCGAGCTTGCGGCCTTGCGCGACGCGATCCTTGAAGCCGGCATAGACATCGTCGAGGAAGGCCTCGAAGCGCTGATAGCCCTCGGGCGTGAAATCCTCGAACGGGCTCAACAGGCCGGCATCGGCGCCGACCTGGACGGCACTCGACCGCCGGCGCCGATCTTGTCGAGCGAGGCCGCGACAACACGACCTTGCCGGCGACGACGCCGATCGAGCCGGTGAGCGTCGCCGGCTCGGCGACGATCTTGTCGGCGGCGGCGGCGATGTAATAGCCGCCCGAGCCGGCGACGTCGCCCATGCTGACGATCACCTTCTTGCCGGCCTCCTTGGCGCGCACGGTCTCGCGCCAGATCGACTCCGACGCCACCGCCGAGCCGCCGGGGCTGTCGATGCGGAACAGGATGGCGCGCACCGCGGGGTCGCGCTCGGCCTAGCGGAAGGCGTGCGATCACGCTGTCGGCGCCGAGCGGCGGCGGATCCGAGCAGAACGGGTTGTCCGCGCCGCGCCCGCTCGCGATGAGGCCCGTGGCGTAGATGAGCGCGATCGTCGGCCCGCTGTCGGTGCGGCCGCCCGGCCGCGTCGAGATAGCGCGTCAAGCGGCAAGCGGCCGCCGCGTGCCGCCGGGCGCGACGCCAAGCGACGCCAGCGCTTCGTCGCTGTAGCCGATATGGTCGATGAGATGCGCGGCGAGCGCCTCCTGAGCCAGCAGCGGCCCGCGATCGACCAGCGCGCGCACGGTTGCCGGGTCGAGCTTGCGGTCGGCGGCGATGCCGCGCACGATCTGGCCATAGACCGAATTGAGCAGCGCCTGGATCTGCGCGCGATCGGGCGCGGTCATCGCCTTTTCGGTCGAGCGGATCGGCGGCCGATTTGTATTCCTCGCGATGGTCGAATTGCGGCACGACGCCGAGCTTGTCGAGCGTGCCGCGGAAGAACGGCTCCTCGACCCGCAGCCCGACCAGCCCGACGAGCCCCAGCGGCTGCAGCCAGATCTCGTCGAAGGCGGCGGCGACGTAGTAGCTGCGCGTGCCCGGCGAGAATTCGCCGAAACTGTCGGCATAGGCGACCGCGCGCTTGCCCTTGGCGCGGAAGGCGGCGATCGCGTCGCGCAGCTCCTGCGCCTCGGCCAGCCCCATCTCGCCGTCGCCGACGCGGGCGATGAGGCCCTTCACGCGTGGATCGTCGCCCGCCCGCTCGATTGCGTCGAGCACGTCGCGCAGCGGCGGCCGGGCGGGAAAGAGCAGCCTGCGACAGCGTGCCCGAAGGCGGCGCGTCGGGAAAGCCGCTGCCGATGTCGAGGGAAAGGATGGTGTTGTCGGCGACGCTCGGGCCGCTCGCGCGGACCCAGACGAAAAGCCCGGCCGGCGGCCGCTGCCAGCACCACGACGAGCACGCCGATGACCGCGAAAAACCGCATGACGAAAGCGCCGCATCGCCGCGCCCGCTCAGCCGCACTGCGCGCGGTGGCGCAGCAGGTGGTCGGCGAGCACCGCCGCCATCATCGCCTCGCCGACCGGCACGGCGCGGATGCCGACGCAGGGATCGTGGCGGCCGTTGGTGCGCACCTCGATTTCGTTGCCGCTGACATCGACGCTGCGCCGCGGCGTCGGGATCGAGCTGGTCGGCTTCACCGCGAAGCGCACGACGATGTCCTGGCCGGTCGAAATGCCGCCGAGGATGCCGCCCGCATTGTTCGAGAGGAACGCGACCGCGCCGTCCCGCATGCGCATCTCGTCGGCATTCTCCTCGCCCGACAGCGCCGCCGCGGCGAAGCCCGCGCCGATCTCGACGCCCTTCACCGCATTGATGCCCATCATCGCGCTGGCGAGATCGGCGTCGAGCTTGCCGTAGATCGGCTCGCCCAGTCCCGCCGGCACGCCCGCGGCCACGATCTCGATCACCGCGCCGGTCGAGGAGCCGGCCTTGCGCACGCCGTCGAGAAAGCCCTCCCAGAGCTGCGCCGTCTGCCGGTCGGGACAGAAGAACGGATTGTCGTCGATCGCGCCCCAATCCCAGCGGCCGCGGTCGATCCGGTGCGGCCCCATCTGGACGAGCGCGCCGCGGATGACGATTCCGCGGCCCGAGAACCTTGCGCGCGACCGCGCCGGCGGCGACGCGCGCGGCGGTCTCGCGCGCCGAAGCGCGGCCGCCGCCGCGATGGTCGCGGATGCCGTATTTTTTCCAGTAGGTGTAGTCGGCATGGCCGGGCCGGAAGCTGTCGCGCAGCGCGTCGTAATCCTTGGACCGCGCGTCCTCGTTCTCGATGAGGAGCAGGATCGGCGTGCCGGTGGTGTGGCCTTCGAACACGCCCGAGAGGATCTTCACGCGGTCGCTCTCGCGGCGCTGCGTCGTGAAGCGCGACTGCCCCGGCCGGCGCCGGTCGAGCCAGGGCTGGATGTCGGTTTCGGCGAGCGGCAGGCGCGGCGGCACGCCGTCGACGACGCAGCCGATCGCCGGTCCGTGGCTTTCGCCCCAGCGTGGTGAAGCGGAAAATCTGCCGAAGCTGTTTCCCGCCACGGCGCCTCGCTAGACGACGGAGATGTCCGGCGCGTCGGCCCGCCTTCATGCCGACGACGTGATAGCCGCAATCGACGTGATGCACCTCGCCGGTGACGGCCGCGCTCAGGTCGCTGAGAAGATAGAGCCCGGCACTGCCGACTTCTTCGATGGCGACGTTGCGCTTCAGCGGCGCGTTGTATTGGTTCCACTTGAGGATATAGCGGAAGTCGCCGATGCCCGAGGCGGCCAGCGTCTTGATCGGGCCGGCCGAGATGGCGTTGACGCGGATGTTGCTGGCGCCGAGATCGACGGCGAGATAGCGCACGCTCGCCTCGAGCGCGGCCTTGACCACGCCCATGACGTTGTAGTGCGGCATCACCCGCTCGGCGCCGAGATAGCTCAACGTCAAAAGGCTGCCGCCCCGGTCCATCAGCTGCTCGGCGCGGCGGCAGAGATCGGTGAAGGAAAAGCACGAGATCTCCATGCTGCGCAGGAAATTGGCGCGCGAGGTCTCGACGTAGCGCCCCTTCAGCTCGTTCGGGTCCGAAAACGCGATGGCGTGCACCAGGAAATCGAGCCGCTCCCAGCGCTCGGCCAGGGTCGCGAACACGGCATCGACGCTGGCCTCGTCGGTGACGTCGCAATCCATGACGATGCTGCTGCCGAGACTTTCGGCGAGCGGCCGCACGCGCTTGGCGAAGACCTCGCCCTGATAGGTGAAGGCGAGCTCCGCCCCATGCTCGGCGACCGCCTTGGCGATGCCCCAGGCGATCGAGCGGTCATTGGCGACGCCCATGATGAGGCCCCGTTTGCCGATCATGAGCGGCTTCGCATCGGTCATCCGTGGAAAGCTCCCCATGAACAGTGCTTGCGACCACTGCCATCCTACACGATGGAGCCGGGCGGCGGAATGCGCATCTCTGGCGGCGGGGCGAGGCCGCGTCGGCGCAAAGTATTCGGACGGGCCGGATTATGGTGGAATGGCAAAGTCCGCGTCCCCATTTGGGAGCGGAAAAGGAATGGGTCGTGGAAACGGTCGCTTACGACGAGCCCTTTACGGTCTTTGCGCGCTGGTTCGCCGAAGCGCAGATGGCGGAAACGCTGGCGGAGGCGGCGAGTTCTTGCCACCGCCGGCGGCGACGGCGCTCCGATGCTGCGCATGGTGCTGGTGAAGGCGGCCGACTCGCGCGGCTTCGTCTTCTATACCAACACCGACAGCCCCAAGGGCCGCGATCTCGCCCAGAACCCGCGTGCGGCGTTGTGCTTCCACTGGAAATCGCTGCAGCGTCAGGTGCGGATCGAAGGGCCGGTCGGGTCGGTGAGCGCGGCCGAGGCGGATGCCTATTTCGCCAGCCGCGCACGCGACAGCCAGATCGGGGCCTGGGCGTCGCAGCAATCGCGCCCGCTCGAAGACCGCGCTGCGCTCGAGCGGCTGGTCGAGGAGACGGGCCGGCGCTATGCCGGCGCCGTGCCGCGCCCGCCCAACTGGTCGGGCTATCGCCTCCAGCCGAACCGTCTCGAATTCTGGGAGGAGCGGCCCTTCCGCCTGCATGACCGCATCGCCTATCGCCGGGCCGGCGATGGCTGGTGCCGCGAGCGCCTGTTCCCCTGAAGGAACGTGCGCCTGCCGCCGCGGCAAGAGGCTGGCGCCGGAGGCCGCATCTCCCCTAAGCTCGGCGCATGACGGCGGAGCACAAGACACTCCTTCTCACCGGGGCGAGCCGCGGCATCGGCCATGCGACGGTGCGCCGGTTCAGCGAGGCCGGCTGGCGGGTGATCACCGCCTCGCGTGAGGACGTGCCGGCCGAATGCAAACGCGATCCCAACTGGACGCACCACGTGGCGGCCGATCTGGATGACGCCGCCGAGGTCGAGCGTTTCGTCGCCGAGGTGACGGCGCTCCTTGGCGCCGGCGCGCTCGATGCGCTCGTGAACAATGCCGGCATGTCGCCCAAGACGCCGTTTCATGAGCGGCTCGGCTGTCTCAACGGCGACTTGGACGAGTGGCAGAGCGTGTTCCAACTCAATTTCTTTACCCCGCTGATGCTCGCGCGCGGCTTGGCGGCGCCGCTCGCGCGCGGCAAGGGTGCGATCGTCAACATCACCTCGATCGCGGGGCATTCGGTGCATCCCTTCGCCGGCTCCGCCTATTCGACATCGAAGGCGGCGCTGTCGGCGCTGACGCGGGAGATGGCGGTGGAGTTCGCCCAGCTCGGCGTGCGCGTCAATGCGGTGGCGCCCGGCGAGATCGAGACGGCGATGCTGTCGCCGGAGACCGAGGCGCTGATCCCGCGCATTCCGCTGCACCGCCTCGGCACGCCCGAGGACGTCGCGGCGACGATCTTCTATCTCTGCACCGCCGACGCGGCCTACGTCACCGGCACCGAAATCTTCGTCACCGGCGGCCAGCACCTCTATTGAACGGCGTCGGCGCCCAGCAGCGTCAGTCGCGCCTCCAGCGCAGCGATGTCGTGGTCGAGCCAATCGAGGAAGGCGCGCGGCGCGGGCTCGCGATGGTGTCGCTGCAAAACGCGAAGCCGCGCGATTTCGCTTTCGATCGACTCGGCGATCAGCGCCATCTGGGTGCGCTGCTCGGCCTCCGGCAAGTGGTGCAGAAAGCGAAGCTTCAGCAGCAGCGCGAGGCGGTTGTAGTCGCCGAGCGGCGCGCGGAGATGCGCCTGGAGCAGCGCCTGCAGCCCGGCACGCCCTGCCGCGGTGATTTCGAGCAGCGCATTGTCGGCCATGCTCGGGGCTTCGGCCGCCGCGACCAGCCCCTCGTAGCGAAGCAATTCGAGCGGCGCGCCCATCAAATCGAGCGACGGCCCGGCGACGCAACTGGTGAAGTGGCGAATCTCCGCGGCCAGGTCGCCATAGCGCCGCGGCGCTTCCGCGAGCAGGCCAAGCGCCGCGAGCCGGATCGCCTCGGTCGGAATGAGCGAGTTGTCGCGGAACATCGCGCCGCCTCAGGCGACGCGGCGGATCGGCAGGCGCGACCACACGTCGCTGAGCGCCGCCACCAGCCGGTCGATATCGGCATCGCTGTGCTGCGGCGTCGGCGTGAAGCGCAGACGCTCGCCGCCGCGCGGCACGGTCGGGTAGTTGATCGGCTGGACGTAGATGCCGTGGCGCTCCAGCAGCGCGTCGGACGCCTCCTTGCACAGCCGCGCATCGCCGACCAGCACCGGGACGATGTGGCTCGGGCTCGGCATCACCGGCAGGTTCGCCTCGCGCAGCCGGCGCTTCAGGAGGGCAGCGCGCTCCTGGTGCCGGCTGCCGCAGCTCGTCCGCGCCCTTGACGTGGCGGATGCTGGCGATGGCGCCCGCCGCGATGGCCGGCGGCAGCGAGGTGGTGAAGATGAAGCCGGGGGCGTAGCTGCGCACGAAGTCGACCAGCGCGGTCGACGCGGCGATGTAGCCGCCGATGATGCCGAACGCCTTGGCGAGCGTGCCCTGGATGATGTCGACGCGGTCGACGACGCCGTCGCGCTCGGCGATGCCGGCGCCGCGCGGCCCGTAGAGCCCGACCGCATGCACCTCGTCGAGATAGGTGAGCGCGCCATAGCGCGCCGCGACGTCGCAAAGCTCGCCGATCGGGGCGATGTCGCCGTCCATGGAATAGACGGATTCGAACGCGACCAGCTTCGGCCGCGCCGGGTCGGCGGCGGCCAGACAGGCGCTCGAGGTCGGCGGGATCGTTGTGGCGGAAGATCTGCTTCTCGGTGCGGCCGTGGCGGATGCCGTCGATCATCGAGTTGTGGTTGAGGGCGTCGGAAAAGATGATGCAGCCCGGCAGTTGGCTCGCCAGCGTCGACAGCGCCGCGTCGTTGGCGACATAGCCCGAGGTGAAGACCAGCGCCGCCGGCTTGCGCATGGAGATCGGCGAGTTCGCGCTCGAGCAGCACGTGATAATGCGTCGTGCCCGAGATGTTGCGCGTGCCGCCGGCGCCGGCGCCGGCGCGGTCGATCGCCGCATGCATCGCGGCCAGCACCGCGGGGTGCTGGCCCATGCCGAGATAGTCGTTGGAGCACCACACCGTGATCTCGCTGCCGCTGCGATGGTCGTGCGCGCGCGGAAAGGCGCCGGCCCGCCGCTCCAGGTCGGCGAAGACGCGGTAATGGCCCTCGGCCTTGAGCGCGTCGAGGCGCGTGCTTGAAAAATCCTTCGTAATCCATGGGCTTAGCCTGCCGATCCCCGTAGCAACGGTCAGAGTATAGCCCGAAATCGCGCCGGCCGGTCAGGCGCGCGATGCGGCGTCTTGCCGCGCCAGAGACTGCGGTCGCCGCGGCGAGGCCCGCGCCGAAGCGGCGCAGCATCTCCTCGATCTCGGCGGCGGTGATGACGAGCGGCGGGCAGAACGCGATGGTGTCGCCCATGGCGCGGATGATGAGCCCGTGCTCCTGGCATTTGCGCCTGGACCAGCGCGCCGGCGCCCCGGACGACGGCGGGAACGGCGCCTTGGTCGCCTTGTCGCGCACCAGCTCGATGCGCGCCGATGAGGCCGATGCCGCGCACCTCGCCGACCAGGGGATGGTCGGCGAAGCGGCGCAGGCCCTGCCTGCAGCACCGGCGCGACCGCGCGCGACATGGTCGACGATGTCGCCGTTCCTCGTAGATCGCCAGCGTCTCGAGCGCCACGGCGCAGCACACCGGATGGGCGGAATAGGTGAAGCCGTGCGCGAAGATGCCGATCTTCTCGCTCTCCGCGACGAGCGCGCGATAGATCTCCTCGGAGACGATCGTCGCCGAGATCGGCAGATAGGCCGAGGACAGCGCCTTCGCCACCGTCATGATGTCGGGCGCGATGCCGAAGGTCTCGCAGCCGAACATGCGCCCGGTGCGGCCGAAGCCGCAGATCACCTCGTCGGCGATGAGCAGCACGTCGTGCTTGCTGCAGCACCGCCTGGATCTTGGCGAAATAGCTTGCCGGCGGAACGATGACGCCGCCGGCGCCCATCACCGGCTCGGCGATGAAGGCGGCGACGGTGTCGGGGTCCTCGCGCTGGATCTGCGTCGTCGAGGCTCTGCGGCGAGCCGGTCGGCGAATTCCTCCTCGCTCTCGCCCGGCCGCGGCCGTAGCGGTAGTGATGCGGGCAATCGGCGTGGCGCATCGTTGGCGATCGGCAGGTCGAAATCGCGATGATTGGCGGCAAGGCCGGTCAGGCTCGCGGAAGCCACGGTGACGCCGTGATAGCCGCGCATGCGCGCGATGATCTTCTTCTTGCGATGCCGGCCGCAGCGCGTTGTTGTAGTACCAGACCAGCTTCACCGCGGTGTCGTTGGCCTCCGAGCCGGAATTGTTGAAGAACACCTTCGACATCGGCCCGGGCATAAGCGCGATCAGCCGCTCGGCGAGCGCGCCGGCAAGCTCGTGCGCCTTCTGATTGAAGGAGTGATAGAACGCCAGGCGCTGCATCTGCCGAGTCGCCGCCTCGAACGAGGCGCTCCTCGCCCCATCCGAGCGACGTGCACCACAGCCCGGACATTCCCTCGATATATTCCTTGCCGGCATCGTCCCAGACGTGGATGCCCTTGCCGTCGGTGATGACGAGCGGCCCTTCGCTTTCCTGGCGCTTCAGATTGGTATAAGGGTGAAGGTGATAGGCGATGTCGCGGCTCGCGGCCGAATTGGCTCGGTCCATGGCATATCCTACGTTCGTCGGCTGGATGAGTGGCACTATGGCTCGGCGAGGTGTGGAATGAAACAACCGCGCGATTCGACCGATGACAACGGCGCCGGGACGATGTAATTCTAGAGCTCATCCCCTTTGCCAACGTGAAGGTGCCCGTGACCACCGAGAACCCGCCGCTGAACTGTCTCAAATGCACGAGCTTCTGCTGCAAGCTCGCCGGCTATGTCGAGGTCCGCCGCTCCGACATCCAGCGGCTGGCCAAGCATCTTGGCCTCACCGTGCGCGAGTTCGAGGCCAAGCACCTCGTCGAGGTCACGCGCAAGGGCGAGAAGCTGATCAAGTCCGGCTACGACGCGTGCCAGTTCCTCGGCGAGAACCGGCGCTGCACCGTCTATTCCGCGCGCCCGCGCGACTGCCGCGAATATGTGTGCTGGGACCAGTACGACACCACGGTCTACGACTTCGCGAAATTCCATCAGCGGCCGATCGCCGGCCAGGTGCGGAAGCGGCAAAGCAGCGCGCCGACGATGCCAAGGCGCGCGCGCGGCGGCGCAAGCGGGCCGCGGCGAAGCGCCGAGCCACCTGAGGCGAACTGCGACATTCTGCCGCAGCCTCTCGCATAAGCTGTTGACGGTAACGGCGGACGGCCGGTCCGTGCAGCCATCCCCATGACTTATCAACAGGCTTATCCTCAAAATGCCCGGGATCGCCCGGAATCGTCGATGGAGCGTCCCGCCCGCGTCGTCGATGCTGTCACAAATTGTGCGAAGGGACGGGGCGATGACGTCGGCCGTGAATTGGGACGCAGAGGCGTCCTTGGACATCGACATGGATCGGGTCGTGGCGGATGCCGACTACCGCCGCCGCGTCATCCATCGCCTGCGCCAGGAGCGGCTGCTGGCCGAGGCGCAAAAGGCGCAAGGATCGCCGACCCGTTCGATCTGGCGCTGGCCGAGGAGGATTGACCGATCGCCGCCGCGCCTTTATCCTGCGGCGACATCGCCGCGGGAGGCGAGGCCATGGCGATCATCAATCGCATTGCCGAATTTCATGGCGATATGACGGCGTGGCGGCGGCGCATTCATGCCCATCCCGAGACCGCCTTCGAAGAGCACGAGACGGCCGCCTTCGTCGCGGCGCAGCTGCACGGCGTTCGGCATCGAGGTCGCTGCGCGGCCTCGCCGGCACCGGCGTGGTCGGCACCCTCGAGGGGCGCGACCCCGGCGCCCGTGCGATCGCGTTGCGCGCCGACATGGACGCGCTCCATATCCACGAGCAGAACGTCTTCGCCCATGTCTCGGCGGTCGCCGGCAAGATGCATGCCTGCGGCCATGACGGCCATACCGCGATGCTGCTGGGCGCGGCGCGCTATCTCGCCGAGACCCGCAATTTCGCCGGCACCGTCCATTTCATCTTCCAGCCGGCCGAGGAGAACGAGGGCGGCGGCCGGGTCATGGTCGAGGAGGGGCTGTTCCAGCGCTTTCCGGTCGAGGCGGTGTTCGGCATGCACAACTGGCCGGGCCTGCCGGTCGGCGCCTTCGCGGTGCGGCCCGGCGCCGATGATCGCCGCCTGCGACATGTTCGAGATCACCGTCCGCGGCAAGGGCGCGCATGCGGCGATGCCGCATCAAGGCGTCGATCCCGATCGTCTGCGCCGGCAGCGATCGCGACTGTCGCTGCAGACGGTGGCGAGCCGCAACACCCATCCGCTCGACAGCGCCGTGCGTCAGCATCACCCAGATCCATGGCGGCGACACCTGGAACGTCATTCCCGAGACGCGTCGTGCTGCGCGGCACGGCGCGCAGCTTCAAGCCCGCGGTGCAGGACGCGATCGAGGCGGCGATGCGCCGCATCGCCCAGGGCGTCGCGGCGGCGATGGGCGCCAGCGGTCGATGTGCACTACGACCGGCGCTATCCGCCCACCGTCAACAGCGCGGCCGAGACCGAGCGTCGCCGCCGATGCGGCCGTCGGCGGTCGTCGGCGCCGGCCCAGGTCGAGCGCGACGTGCAGCCGACCATGGGCGCGGAGGATTTTGCCTTCATGCTGCGCGAGCAGCCCGGCTGCTATATCTTCATCGGCAACGGCGCGGAGCAGGCAGCGCCGGGCTGCACAACCCGCATTACGATTTCAACGACGACATCCTGCCGATCGGCGCCAGCTATTGGGCGACGCTGGTCGAGCGCGTGCTGGCGCGGCCGTCTAGGCGCCGGACGCATGCGGATCGAGATCATCTGCACCGGCGACGAGGTTCTCACCGGCAAGATCGTCAACACCAATTTCAGCTACATCAGCCAGAAGCTCGAGGATGTCGGCCTCGCCGTGCGCTGGGGCACGGCGGTGGGCGACGACCGCGAGACGCTGCTGGCGGCGTTCACCCAGGCCGGCGCGCGCGCCGATGCGGTCATCGTCAATGGCGGGCTCGGTCCCACCGTCGACGATCTCTCGCAGGAGGTCGCGGCGCGGGCCGCCGGCGTCGAGCTCGTCCTCAGCGAGGACTGGCTCGCGCGCATGGAGAGCTTCTTCCACCGCCGCAGCCGCATCATGCCGCCCAACAACCGCAAGCAGGCGATGCTGCCGCAGACGGCCGAGATCCTCGACAACCCGGTCGGCACGGCCTGCGGCTTCGCGCTCGACATCGGCCACGCGCGCTTCTTCTTCACGCCGGGCGTGCCGCGCGAGCTGCACCGCATGCTGGACGAGCAGATCATCCCGCGCCTGCTGGCGCGCAGCGGCGCGCCAGGCGTCATCCACCTGAAGCGCTTCCATTCCTATGGGCTCGGCGAATCGCATGCCGATGCGCTGCTCGACCGGGCTCGAGCAGACTGGTACCCGACGGCAGCGTCAAGCTCGGCTTCCGCGCCCATTACCCGCAGCTCGAGACCAAGCTCACGGTGCGCGGCGCCGACCGACGCCGAGGTCGAGCGCAAGCTGGCGCCGGTCGCAGGCCGAGACTGCGCCGCCGCCTCGGCAATTTCATCCTCGCCGAGGACGACGAGACGCTGGAAGGCAACGTGCTGCGGGCGCTGGACAGGGCAGGCTTCTCGCTCGCGATGGCCGAGACCTTCACCGCGGGCCAGATCGCCGCCCGGATCGCCCATCTGCCCGGCGCGGAGGCGGTGTTCCGCCGCGGCATCGTCGCCCGCGATCTCGCCCAGCTCGACGCCGCCGTGGGGCTCGGACGCGGCGCCGGCCGCGGCGCGATCACGCCGGAGACGGCCGCTGCCGTCGCCCGCGCGGCGCGGCGCGCCACCGGTGCCTAGCCACGCGCTGGCGGTGCTGGTCGAGCTCGACGACGGCGCCGACCGGATCGAATTCGGCGGCACCATCGCCATCGCCATCGCGGCGCCGCGAATCGCTTGCCAGGCGGCGCGCGCGCATCGTCGGCGGCCGCGACTGGGTGCGCCTCGGCGCGGTCGAGCTGGGGCTCGACTGCCTGCGCCGCCATCTCCTCGGGCCTGCCGGTCGACGAGCGCATCGATTTCGAGAAGGCCTGAGCGCGTTCAGCGCCGCCGCGCGCGCGGGTCGAGCGCGTCCTGCAACCCGTCGCCAAGAAAATTGCAGGCAATCACCGTGACCAGGATGAGGAGACCGGGATAGAGCGCGAGTTGCGGCGCCAGCGCGATCGTCTCCTGAGCGTCCGTCAGCATGTTGCCCCAGCTTGCCATCGGCGGCGCGATGCCGAGCCCGAGAAAACTCAGCACCGATTCGAGCAGGATGATCTCGCCGACCGACAGCGTCGTCGCGACGATGATCGGCGCGGCGAGGTTGGGCAGGATGTGAATCAGCATGATTCGCAGCGGCCGCGCTCCCAGCGCGTGGGCGGCACGGACGAATTCCTGCGCCTTGAGGCTGAAACTCGCGCCGCGCACCAGCCGCGCTACGGTGGTCCAGCCGACGAGCGCCACCAGCGCGATGATGCGATAGAGGCTCGCCGCCTCGGACCGCGCGAGCCAGCCCAGCCCGAGCTTGTCGAGATCGACCGCCGCCAGCACGATCAGCAGCGGCAACAGCGGCAGCGCGATCACGCCGTCGGTCACGCGCATCAGCAGCGCATCGACCCTGCCGCCGCAATATCCTGCGACAAGCCCGATGGCGGTGCCGAGGCCCGCGGCGACGATCGCCGCGACCAACCCCACCAGCAGCGACACCCGTCCGCCCTCACCGAGCCGCAGCAGCAGATCGCGGCCGAGCGCATCGGTGCCGAGCAGATGGGCGAGCGACGGCCCCGCCAGGCGATCGCGCAAATCCACCATCGCCCCTTGCGGCCCGATCGCGACCGGCGCCAGCATGACGAACGCCGCCAGTGCCAGCAGCACCAGCGCCGGCAGCAGCAGCCGGTGCCGCCGCCATGCACTCGCACCGACCGCGACCGCGCTCATCGATAGCTGATCCGCGGATCGGCCGCCGCATAGGCGATATCGGCGGCGAGATTGGCCAGGAGCGTCGTCGCCGTCGCGAGCATGAGCCCGGCCAGCGCCAGGTTGAAGTCGTTTCCCATTACCGCGTCGTAGATGAGCTTGCCCATGCCGGGATAGGCGAACATGGTTTCGGTCACGAGCGCGCCCGAGAACAGCGAGCCGAACGACAGCGCGACGACGGTGATGACGGGGATGAGCGCATTGCGCAGCGCATGACCCAGCAGCACGCGCATCTCGCCCGCCCCCTTGGCGCGCGCGGTGCGGATATAGTCCTGGCGCAGCACGTCGATCATCGCCGCGCGCATGTAGCGCAAATGTCCGCCCAGACTCGCCAGCGTCAGTGTCGCCACCGGCAGCACCAGATGCCGCAGCCGGTCGGCCAAACCGCCGTCGCCGACGGTGGCGATGCCGCCCGCCGGCAACAGCCCCAGCGCCACCGCAAAGACGAGAATTAGCATTAGGGCGAGCCAGAACGATGGCACCGAGATGAAGGCAAAGGCGGTGAGATTGGCGCTGCGGTCGAACCATCCGCCCGGCCGGCGCGCCGCGGCAATTCCCATGGGCAATGCCAGCCCCAGCGCCAGCACGAAGCTTGCGCCCATCAATAGCGCGGTATTGGCGAGCCGCGGCAGCAGCACCGCCACCGCCGGCCGCACATAGAGCCGCGAATAGCCGAAATCGCCGGACAGCGCGGCCCGCGCCCAGGCGAGGTAGCGCTCGATCAGCGGCCGGTCGAGACCGTAAAGCGCCTTCAGCCGCGCCGCGTCGGCGGCGGTAAGATGCGGGTTGGAGGCGATCATCACGTCGATCGGATCACCCGGCATCAGCCCGATGAGCGCATAAATCACGAACGACATCACCGCCAGCACCGCGGCCATCTGGAGAAGACGCAGAAGGATGAACCGGGTCATGGCCCGCTGCGGCCCCTAATAAAGCCCCGGGACGAGGCGCCATGTCCGGGCGCAGAAAGCGGCATATGCGGCGCCGAACTCCGACCGCAGCAGCCGCTCTTCGGAATTGATGCGCGCGACGAGCGGCGGGATCAGCAGCGCCGTCAGCACGACGCCCGCCCCCGAACGAAAGGCGAGGCTCCATCCCAGCGAATTGACGAGCAGGCCGAGATAGCTGGGATTGCGGATGACGCTGTAGATGCCGGTGGTGACGAGGGTGTGTCCCGGCTGGATCGCCACCAGCCCGCTGAAGCGGTGGCCGAGCACGTAAACCGGCCACAGCCGCAGCGCGCCGCCGGCGCCGAAGAGCACGACGCCGAGCCAACGGATGGCGTCGCCGTCGAGGGCCCAGAATTCATGGCGATCGGTCCAGGCCGGCACAAAGGCGTTGAGCAGCCCGAGCACCCCGAACACCGCCAGGACCCAGCGGTTGCCGCGATCCTCGCGCAGCCCCGCGCTCAGATTCCCGCCGGCGAAAACCGCCGCGCCGGAAATCGCGCAGAACACGATCGCCAGCGCGATCAGCGCAGGGTGCGCGAAGAACGCCGCAAGGCCGCCCCAGCCGAGCACGGCCAGGCCGAGATAGAAAGCGCTGCCCACGACGACAAGCGTCAGTCGGACCATCGGTGCGATCATCGGGGAAATCCCATGGAGTCTCGTCGGCGATCGAAATGAATCAAGGGGCGACGGCCGATGGCTGCGCCGCGCGGCGCCAATTCTCGATCCACAAGGTCGAGGGATATTGGTCGCCGGTCGGGGTGACGCCCTCGAGCCAGGGCGGCAGGACATAGGCCTCGGCGCGGAAATACAGCGGCAGCGCCGGCAGCTCGTCGGCATAGAGCGCTTCGAGCCGGTGCCACAATCGGGCGCGGCGGTCGCGGTCGAGTTCGACCTCGATCGCGTTGATGAGGCGGTCGGCCTCCGGGTTGCGGAAACCGGGGAAATTCTCGCCCGACCAGCCGTTGGCTTCGGTCGGGATCTCGTTGGAATAGAGCGTCGAGCGCGGCACGCCCTCGGGCGAGCTGATCCACGCATACATCGCCATGGCGAAGCGGCGGTGGGTGAGGGTCTGGCCGAACAGGATGCGGGCCGGCTGATTCCTGAGACGCACGTCGATCCCCGCCTGACGCCACTGGCTTTGCAGCACCTCCTCGACCAGCTCGCGGGTGCGGTCGCCGGCGGTGGTGGCGAGTTCGAGCGCGAGCCTCTGGCCTTTGGCGTTGCGGCGGACCGCATCGCCCGTTCGATGCCAGCCGGCTGCGTCGAGCAGCGCCCCCGCGCATGCGGGATCGTAGGGATAATGCGCGACCTTGTCGGTATAGACCCAGTCGAGCGGCGGCACGAAGCTGTTGGCGACGGGATCGCGTCCGGCGAAGAGCGCGTCGCTGATCGCCGCGCGGTCGATGGCGAGGAGCAGCGCCTGGCGCACCCGCCGATCGGCCAGGATCGGATTGTCGAGATCAAGATCGACATGCTCGTAGGTCAGGCCGGGCTTGTAGATGACACGGAACGCGCCGCCGTAGCGCCGCTCGAACGCCAACGCCTCGTCGAGCGGGAAGCCCAGCTCGCCCGCCACCATGTCGATGCCGTGGGCAAGGAGATTCGCCTCGAGTGCCGCCGTGTTCTCGATCGTCCACACGATGATGCGGCGGAAATAGGGTTTAGGGCCCCACCAGGTCGGGTTGCGCTCGAGCACGATATGCGAGCCGGGCGAAACCTCGGTGATGCGGTAGGGACCGAAATAGAGCCCCCGATTGGTCGGGTCGGTGTCATAGCGCGTGCGGATGCGGTATTGCGCGGGATCGGCGAAGGCCGCGCGCTCGATATGCGCCGGCAGGATCTCGAAGTCGTTGAGCGCGGCGTAATCGAAGGTGAGCTTGTCGATATCGATGGTGAACCGCTTCGCATCGAGCGCCTTGATGGCGATGATGCGGCGGTAGAGCTCGGCGTCGGCAACGCCGGTCTTGGGGTCTTTGCCGACGTCGTCGCTGAAGATCACGTCGTCGGTCGTGACCGGTACGCCGTCGCCCCAGCGTGCCCCGGGCTGAAGCTGAAAAGTGAGGCGCACGCCCGTCTTGCCGCCGGGCAGATCGAGCTTCTGCGCGAGCCCGTTCGCAAAACTCGGCACGGTGACGCACAGCATGCAGACGAGATGCCATTCAGCGTCATAGGTCGTGAGCGGCCGGCGCGTCATCGCAAGCACGTAGCTCTTCGCCGCCATCGAATCGATCACGGGATTGAGCGTCGAGGGATACTGCGTGATGCCGATCGCGAGCTCGCCGGGCTCGCGCGCCGGTGCCGGCAGCGCCGCGACCGCCGCCAGGAAGAAGCCGATGAGTACGAGCGCCCGCCGCATGAACGCGGCGGAGCATAGCACGGAAACGGCGGTGGCGCCGCTCCAGCGCCGGCCGGGCTGTGGCTAGCGCGCGCCGCGCATCGAGCGACGCGTCAGCGTGCTGAGTCGCCGCGGCAGCAGCCCGCGCAGCGTGTCGCCGTAGCTGGCATCCACCAGTGCCGCGGCTTCGCCCCGCTGGCCGAGAAGGTCGCTGATCTCGCGCCGGCGCGCGGGCACCGGCCGGGCGCGCGCTGATTTGCGCGAAGATGGAAGGTCGGCCATGAGCAGTTCCCCACCAGAAGTGTCGCGGGGCACGAGCGTAAAGGCGAACCGGTTGCCAATGCGTTAGCGTTACCGGCCGGGGAAGAGCGGCATGACCTTTTCGCTGAAGAGCCGGACCGAGCGCTCCGCGTCCGCGTAGCCGAGGGTGTTGAAGTTTACCTGCAGCGAGGCGCTGTCATAGCCGCCGACCGCGTCGACATAGCGGGCGATCTGGTCGGCGATCTCCGCGGGCGTGCCGATCCAGGCCGCGCCGCTCGCGACCTGACTCTCGATCGTCTCCTTCGACAGCTCGGTCACCAATTTCTCGTAGCCGGCATAGTCCTTGGAGTTCACCGAACT
The DNA here is from genome assembly GCA_963721625.1 of uncultured Alphaproteobacteria bacterium. Classification (GTDB taxonomy): domain Bacteria; phylum Pseudomonadota; class Alphaproteobacteria; order ATCC43930; family CGMCC-115725; genus DATJLY01. The sequence continues at coordinate 93,197 of CAVRKF010000007.1, read as the reverse complement.
CCAGTCCGACGCCGCCGCGACCAGCGATTTGAGATAGCGATGCAACGGCTCGCGCGCTATCGCCCACGCCTGCGCGCGCGTCTCGTGGCAGAACATGTGGAAGGCGAGCATCACCCTGCCATTGCCGGGGTGTCCGGCCGAGCGCCAGGCATTGCGATAGAGGTCGATCAGCTCCTTCATGTGCTTGGCCGCGAGCGGGATCGCCATGATCGCGTGCCCGGCCTTGCCGGTCTCGACGAAGCTCTCGGGCGTCACCGTCGCGGCGACCCAGAACCGCGGCCGCGGCTTCTGCACCGGCCGCGGCAGCGACGTCGTGTCGCGGAAACTGTGGAACCGGCCGGTGCTGGTGACATTCTCGTTCTCGAGCAGGAGCCGCACCTGCTCCATGCCCTCGGCGAAGCGTGCCCGGCTCTCGTCGAGGCTGACGCCGAAGCGGGCGAATTCGTGCGGCAGAAAGGCGCGGCCGAATCCCGCCTCGAGCCGGCCCCCCGAGATGCAGTCGAGCATGCCGAGCTCGCCCGCGATCTTGAGCGGATGATTGAACACCGGCAGCACCGCGCCGGTGACGAGCCGCATCTGGCGCACGCGCTGCGACACCGCCGTCAGGAACACGACCGGGTTGGGCGAATAGCCGCCATAGGGCAGGAAATAATGCTCGACCGTGCGGACGTGGCCCCAGCCATGGGAGTCGCCGAGCGCGGCAAGGCGCAGGCATTCGTCGAAATACTGCACCCCGGATTTCTGTTCCGGACTGACGTCCGGAAAGAACTGCATGCCGAATTCCATTGCCGGCTCCACGCTTCAGCCTTTGCCCGACTCTATCGCGGCGGCTTACATGCGGGCAATGGCAACGGCGGCGGCGATTGGGGTACTGGCGGCGCCGCGAGCCGCGCGCCAGGATGAGGCTCGGGCGGTACCGCGTGCGGGGCGGGGAGCGACGGGGATGACGGTCTATACCATCGGCCATTCGACGCGCAGCCTCGACGCCTTCCTGGCGGCGCTTGCCGCTGCCGGCATCGAGTGCCTGATCGATGTCCGCCGCTTTCCGTCCTCGCGGCGGCATCCACATTTCAACGGCGCGGCGCTTGCCGCATCGCTTGCCGGCGCCGGCATCCTCTATCGCCATCTACCGGAACTCGGCGGCCGCCGCGCAAAGCGGCCCGACGGCGCCTCGCCGCATACCCTGTGGCGCGAGCCGGCCTTCCGCAATTATGCCGACTATGCCGAAAGCGAGATCTTCCGCCAGGCCTTCGCCGCGCTCCTGGGCCTGGCGCGGGAGCGCCCGGCCGCGATCATGTGCGCCGAGGCAGTATGGTGGCGCTGTCACCGCCGCATCGTCGCCGACTATCTCATCGCAGCCGGCGAAACGGTGACGCACATCCTCGATGTCGGCAGGACCGAGCCGGCGCGGCTCACCGAAGGGGCCGTGCCGCGCGGCGACGGCACCATTCTCTACGCCGGTGCCGACCGCCTGCTGCTGTGAGGCATCTCAGGCGCCGCCGCGGTCCTTCTGGAGCGCGAGCCGCTCGCTTTGCTGAAGGGTCTCGTGCAGCGCGAGATCGGCTTGGCAAGCGACCTTGACGAAGGCGCGCAGGAACGAATCCGAGCGCGGCAATTGGAACAGAGTTTCCTCCGCACGCTCGCCCTCGGCGCGGGCCGAGATCGCGATCACGTTGTCCTGGGGCGTCAGGACCACCTCGAACAAGGGTATGCCGGGCCCGGTCACATATTCGACCACGCGGTGGCGCGGCCGCTCGCCGGAACCGTGTACGATCGTCATGCGATAGGGCGTCCGGCTCGCCGCCGCTTCGATGAGCGCGCGCGTGAACGGCCGCAAGAAGCTCTCGTCGAAGCCGAGAAGGGACGTCACCTTGCCGTCGCTCCCGTCCGAGCGCATGTCGAGCGTCGCCCACAGCGAGGCACGGCCGGCGAAATAATCCACCGAGGCGAGGTCGATATGAATCGAATCCATCGGCTGCGGCGGCGCGATGGCGCGGCTGCACAGGAAGGCGAAACTGGCGGGCTCGCGCTTCAAGGACACCGTCGTCGCGGCTTCCAGATTGCGGTCGGAAAGGGCATTCGACGGAGGCAGCATGCATATCGCCTTTCTGACGGACCGGCCGGTCGCCGCATTCGACGCCCAGTGTCCCCGCTTCTCGTTAAGGGTTAGATAACACTGGACGCAAATCCGCGGCAGATTTTAATCAAAATTGCGCAGACATTTGCGTGCGGCAATAATTGTCCGGCTGCTCGTCCCCGCATGCCGCGCCGGCTGCTGCGGTCCCCAGCGGCAACCAACTCGTAAGGACTTGCTCGTAGATTTTGCCGCCTTTCAAACAAGGGGCCGGGGCATGACCAGTTTGGCGCAAACCATCCGCGACGCCATGTCGCGGCTGGGGGCCGAGACCGAGTTCCGCTTGCGCGAGATCGTCGCCGAGTTCTGTGCCCTCCAACTCGGCGAAGAGGATCAGCTTTCCGCGCTGGCGACGTCGCTGGCCACGGTGGCGGTGCTCAATCACGCCCGCCACAGGCCGATCTATCTCGAGGCGGTGCGCACCTGGGCGCTCGAAGTCTCCGGCGAGATCGCGCCGCCGCCGTTGCGCCTTGCGCTGCAGCCGGGCACCGGAATGTTTCGCGAAGGCGCCGATATTCTCATCAGCGGCCTCGATGGGCTGCTTGACAATGCCGCGAACGATGTGGTGCGGATCCAGGATCTGCTGGTGCTCGAGCTCACGCTTTTCGCGCAGATTCTCGGCCAGTATGACGCCAATGCCATTCACCGCACGCTGATGGCGGTGAACGATGCTTTGGCGGATGCGGCCTATCGTCCCGGCCGCGCGGTCGGCGTGCCGCTCGGCGACGTGGCGGTGCCGCTCGACCGCGACGCCTCGTTGGCCGCCATGGTGCCGCGCGGCGTCGCCTGATCAGGCGACATTCATCCGCCCCTGCAACAGATGCTGTACGCGGCGCGGAAGCCGCGCACGGCGGGCGATGGCCGCACGCTGCGCCGGCGCGCCCGACGCGGCGATGGCGGCGAGATCCTCCTCGGCGAGCAGCGGTGAGCAGGCGAGAAACGGCGCCGAGACCTCGGCGATATCGGCCGCGATGCCGCGCACGATGTCGCGCGGCAGCGCGGCCGTGTGCTTCAGCGTTTCGGCGAGCACGCGTCGCACCAGCGGCTCCGCATCGAACCGCGCCAATCGAAAGAGGTCGTGCGCGATTGCGCGTTCGCCGGCGTCGAACGCTTCCTCGGCATAGCGCGTCGCTATCCGCTCAATGGTCTTGGCGCGGGTGGTCCAACAGGGCTCTTCGGCAAATCGGTAAACCATCTCGCGCGTCACATCGGTCATGGCGGCGGCCTCCCTCTTCGTCCGGGCGGGCCGGAAAACGGCGTTAAGCGTCGCTACTCTGCTCCGGGAAGGGTTAAGCGGAGATTAAGAATTCGGCTACCCTCGGTTGATTTCAAATTAATGCCACAGCACAATTCCAGCGCTTGATCGGAAAGGAAATAATCTCTGACTATAACTATAGTACGACTAGCCACTCGGAAGTCGCAATTCTATGCTGTTGTTACAGAGTGTGGCAAAATCGTGGCGGCTTCGAATCATTTTTGGGGATGATCGGTCGCCGGCGACTTGCCCGGGTATGTCATTTGACGATGTGCTCGCGCCGCGGCAACGGCACCGGTACGATGGTACGGCACGCGGGGGAGTCCAAACGGGTGATGGCAGGAGAACGCGGTGCCGTTGCGGCTGCGTCCGACGACGCGCTCCGCATACTCGAGGAGGTGTTCGGCTATTCCTCGTTCCGCGGCCAGCAGGAGGCGATTGTCCGCCATGTGATCGGCGGCGGCGATGCCGTGGTGCTGATGCCCACCGGCGGCGGCAAGTCGCTGTGCTACCAGATCCCGGCGCTGGTTCGCCCGGGGATCGGCATCGTCGTGTCGCCGCTCATAGCCTTGATGAAGGACCAGGTCGACGCCCTGCGCCAGGCCGGCGTGCGCGCCGCCTATCTCAATTCGGCGCTGTCGGGCGCCGCGGCAATGGAGGTCGAGCGGGCGGTCGGCGCGGGCAGCATCGACCTGCTCTATGTCGCGCCCGAGCGGCTGATGATGCCGCGCTGTCTCGATCTGCTGGCGCGCGTGCGTCTTGCGCTCTTCGCCATCGACGAGGCGCACTGCGTGTCGCAGTGGGGCCATGATTTCCGCCCCGAATACCGCCAGCTCTCGGTCCTGCATGCGCGCTTTCCCACGGTGCCGCGCGTCGCGCTCACGGCGACCGCCGACGGCCCGACGCGGCACGATATCGTCGAGCAGCTCCATCTCGGCGCGGCCCAGGTCTTCGCCGCCGGTTTCGACCGCCCCAACATCCGCTACCGCGTCCGCGTCAAGGACGACGCCAAGGCGCAGCTCCTGGCCTTCCTCGCGGACGAGCATCCGGGCGATGCGGGGATCGTCTATTGCCTGTCGCGCCGCCGCGTCGAGGAGGTCGCCGCCTGGCTCTGCGGCAAGGGGCGGATCGCGCTGCCTTACCATGCCGGGCTCGATGCGGCGACGCGCGAGCGCAACCAGGACCGCTTTCTCAACAGCGAAGGCGTGATCATGGTGGCGACGGTCGCCTTCGGCATGGGCATCGACAAGCCCAATGTCCGCTTCGTCGCTCATCTCGATCCGCCCAAGAGCCTCGAGGCCTATTACCAGGAGACCGGCCGCGCCGGCCGCGATGGGCTGCCGGCCAATGCCTGGATGACGTACGGGATGCAGGACGTGACCGCGCTCGTGGGCCTGCTCGAAGGTGCCAATGTCGACGAGCGCCAGCGCCGCATCGAGCGCCAGAAGCTGGAGGCGCTGCTCGGCTATTGCGAGACGCCATCCTGTCGCCGCCAGGTGCTGCTGGGATATTTCGGCGAGCACGACCATCCGCCCTGCGGCAATTGCGACAACTGCCTGAAGCCCGCGCGCATCTGGGACGGGCTCGTCGCCGCGCAAAAGGCGCTTTCGGCGGTGTTCCGCACCGGACAGCGCTTCGGCGCCGCCTATCTCGTCGATGTGCTCACGGGCCACACCAGCGAGCGCATCCGGCGCTTCGGCCACGACCGGCTCAAGACCTTCGGCGTCGGCGCCGAATTGGGCAAGGCGAAATGGCATTCCGTTATCCGCCAGCTCGTGGCGCAAGGCCATCTGGGCGTTGACATCGAAGGCCATGGCGGCCTGCATCTCGGTCCGAATGCATCCGCGGTGCTGCGCGGCGAGATCGCGGTGCAATTTCGTGACGACGCGGTGCCGCTCGAGCCGGCGCGCGTGCGGAAAGAAGGCGTCGCGCGCGCGGCCGCGCTCGGCGCCGATGCGATGCCCGAAGACGAGGCGCTGTGGCAGCGCCTGCGCGCGCTCCGGCTCGAGATCGCACGCGAGCAGGCGGTGCCGCCCTATGTCATCTTCCACGACGCCACCCTCGTCGCCATGGTGCGGGCGCGCCCGCGCGATCGCGGCGAAATGGCGCTCATCCCCGGGGTCGGCGCGAGCAAGCTCGCGCGCTATGGCGACCGCTTCCTCGCCGCGATCGCGCCGTCGCCGCTTCAGTGAGAGCCGAACAGCCGCTCGAACAGCCCGGGCTCGTAATCCGCCGGTATCGAGAAGCTCGCCCGCGGCGCCTTGATGGCGGCCGGCAAAGGCGGCAGGGGCGAAGCGTCATGCACCATCCGAAGCGCCGCCTGATCGAGAAAGGCGACGCCGGAACTCTTCGCGATTTCGGCGTCCACGACCGTGCCGTCATGCGCCACGGTGATCGATATCCACACCGTGCCGAACGCCTTCTTGTCGCGATCGTGGTTCGGGTCCGTCATGAACGCGCGCAATCGCCGCCTGGCGCGGTCGAGCCAATCGTCGCCGGCGCCGGTTTTGTCGCCCGCGATGCCGGGGCCATTGCCCTCGGACCCGTGGCCCGGTCCCGCGCTCGTTCCCGCACCGCTCCCGGTTCCCGGCGCGGTGGCGTTTGCCACCCGTTGCTGCGCGGCCGGCGCCGACATTGACGCTGCCGTGACCGTCGGCGGTGCCTGCGCGGCGGCGGCCGGCGCCGGCGGCGCGAGGGCTGGTGGTGTCGGGCGGGCGGGCGCCACCCGCCGTGGCGGCAGCGGCTTGTGGGTCGGCAGCGGCGGCGGGGGCGCGGCGGCGGTCGTTGCCCGGGGCGACGGAACGACGGGAGGGGGCGTGGCGGGCGCTTCGGCCGGCGGCGTTGCTTGCATGGCCGTTTGCTGTGGCGCCGGTGCCGCAGCGGACGCGGCCGGGTTGGACGCGGCGGAGGTTCCGGCTGCCGGTTTGCCGACGGTGCCGCCGCCGGAGGCGCCGGCCGCGCCGGGCTCTTGCAAGATCACCGCGACAGGCAGCGGCGGCTCGTCCGGTGCGCGCGGCCGCCACCAACCAAGCAGCGCCGCGATCAGTGCCGCGTGCAGCAGCAGCGAAGCTGCGACGTAGCGCCATTCCAAGGCGCGTTCGCGCGCCGGTTCAGGCGGCTTGTGCGGTGCGGTCACCAGGCGAAGAGAAACGTTGACCTCTTGTCTCGGGTTCGGTTCGGGGAAACACTAGACGGCTGGACATCCGCGCGTAAAGGCTCCGCGGAGGAGAACAAATATGCCGAAGCTCGCCGCGAATATCAGCATGTTGTTCCCCGAGCACGAATTCCTCGACCGCATCGGCGCGGCCGCCGCGGTCGGGTTTCGCGCCGTCGAGTTCGCAATTTCCCTATGCGCACGCGGCCGATGCATTCGCCGCCGGCCTCAAGCGTCACGGGATCGAGGCGGCGCTCATCAACGTGCCGCCCGGCGAGGGCGCGGCCGAGCGCGGCTTCGCCGCGCTGCCCGGACACGAGGCCGAGTTCGACGCGAGCCTCGCGCGCGCCTTGGCCTATGCCGGCACGATCGGCTGCCGCCGCATCCATGTACTGGCCGGCCGGATCGCGCCCGACCCCGAGACCGAGGCCGCGTTCATCGCCAATTTGCGCCGCGGCGCCGCGCGCGCGGCCGCGTGCGACGTGACCTTGCTGATCGAGCCGCTCAACGCTGACGACAATCCCGGCTATTTCCTGCGCACGACGGCGCAGGCGGCGGCGCTCCTCGAGCGGATCGGCTGCGCCAATGTGAAGCTGCAATTCGATTTCTACCATTGCCAGATCACCGAAGGCGCGCTCGCCGCGCATGCCGAGCGCCTGATCGGAAGCTATGGCCACGTCCAGATCGCGGGCGTGCCGGGGCGGAACGAGCCCGATCGCGGTGAGATCAACTATCGCTTCCTGCTCGATCTGCTCGACCGGCTCGGCTATGACGGCTGGGTCGGGTGCGAATATCGCCCGGCGGCGGCGACGCTCGACGGGCTCGGCTGGGCCGCGCCCTGGGGCATCGGCCGGCGCGCGGGGGGCGCGGCGTGAGAGTCGTCATCACCGGCGGCGCGGGCTTCCTCGGCCGGCGAGTTCGCAGTGCGACTGCTCGCACGCGGCACGCTTGCGGGGCCGGACGGAAAGCAGGCGGCGATCACCGCGTTGACGCTGTTCGACGCGAAGCACCCCGATCCCCCGCTGGCGCCCGATCCGCGCCTGCATGTCGTGGCGGGCGATGTCACCGATGGCGCGGCGCTGGCGCGCGTCATCGCGCGCGACACGGCCACGGTGTTTCATTTCGCCGCGGTGGTAAGCGCCGAGGCCGAGGCCGATACCGACAAGGGCTATCGCGTCAATCTCGACGGCACGCGCGCGGTGCTGTCGGCCTGCCGCGCGCTCGGCACGGCGCCGCGGGTGATCTTCGCCAGTTCGCTCGCGGTCTATGGCGGCGCCGTGCCGCCGGACGTGGACGACGACACGCCGCTCAAGCCGCAGACCTCCTATGGCACCGCCAAAGCGATGGCCGAGCTGATGGTCAATGATTGGAGCCGCAAGGGCCATATCGACGGCCGCGCCTTGCGCTTTCCCACCATCGTCGTGCGTCCCGGCCGGCCCAATCGCGCCGCCTCGAGCTTCGCCTCGGCGATCTTCCGCGAGACGCTTGCCGGCCGCGCGGCGGTGTGTCCGGTGTCGCGCGCGACGGTGATGGCGATCATGTCGCCGCGTCGGCTCGTTGCCGCGCTCGAGCAGCTCCACGACCTGCCGCCCGAGCGCTTCGGCGGCGATCGCAGCCTGCTGCTGCCGGCGGTGTCGGTCAGCGTCGGCGATATGGAGGCGGCGCTCGCGCGCGCCGGCGGCGCGGAATGCGTCGCGCGCATCAAATGGCAGCCCGATCCGGCGGTGCAGAACATCGTCGACGGCTGGCCGCGCGCGCTCGCCGCAAGCCGCGCTCGCCGCCTCGGCATCGCGCCCGATCCCGACATCGACGCCATCGTCGCCGCCTTCATTGCCGACGATCTGGCGGCGGAAAAATCGGCGGTGCGGGCGGAGGTCGCGCCCTGACGCGGCGGCGTGGGGCGATTGTGGCGCTGATCGGTGCGGGAATAATCTTCGCCATGGCCTGGCACCACACGCTCCTCGCGGGCGCCACGATTCACGACATCACCACCGACACCGACGATCCGCCATCCTTCGTCGCGGTTCTGCCCTTGCGCGCGGCCGCCCATGCGGCATCGGCGGTCTATGCCGGGCCGCGCCTCGCCGCAATGCAGAAGGAAGCCTATCCCGACATCGCGCCGCTCTTGCTCGAGATGCCGCGGGCGGCGGCCTTCGCCGCGGCGCTTGCGGTGGCGAAATCCATGCCGCGCTGGGCCGTCGTCGCGAGCGATGCCGCCCAAGGCCGCATCGAGGCGACCGCCCGGACCCGCTGGATCGGCTTCACCGACGACGTCGTCATCCGCGTCACCGGCCAGGGTGCCGGCAGCCGCGTCGACATGCGCTCGCTGTCGCGGGTCGGACGGGGCGATTTCGGCGCCAACGCCGCGCGCATCCGCGCCTATTTCGCGGCCTTGCGCGAAGCGGCCGGATGACCCAAGGTCGCTCCCTTCTGCTAGCAAAGGGAGCCGACATGAAATTGCTTCGCTATGGGCCGCGCGGCCAGGAAAAGCCGGGCCTCGCTCGATCGCGCACGGCACGATCCGCGATCTCTCGGGCGTGATCCGCGATCTCACGCCGGACCAGCTTGCGCCGGCCGCGCTCGACCGCCTGCGCAAGCTCGATCCCGCAGACTTTGCCCGCCGTCGCCGGATCGCCGCGCATCGGGCCGTGCGTCGCCAACGTGCCGAAGCTCGTCTGCATCGGCCTCAATTACCGCGACCACGCCGCACGAGACCGAATTCGCCCATTCCCAAGGAGCCGATCCTCTTCCTCAAGGCGACCAGCTCGATCAACGGTCCCAACGACGACGTCATCCTGCCCAAGGCCTCGCAGAAAGGCGATTGGGAGGTCGAGCTCGGCATCGTCATCGGCACGACGGCGCGATATGTCGCCGAGCACGACGCGCTCAAATATGTGGCCGGCTATTGCATCGTCAACGATGTCTCGGAGCGCGAATTCCAGATCGAGCGCGGCGGGCAATGGACCAAGGGCAAGAGCTGCGACACGTTCTGCCCGCTCGGCCCGTGGCTCGTCACTGCGGACGAGGTTCCCGATCCCCAGGCGCTCGAGCTCCCTGCGAGGTCAGCGGCGAGGTGATGCAGAAGGGCACGACCCGCGACATGATCTTCAATTGCGCCAAGATCGTCAGCTATATCAGCCACTTCATGACGCTCGAGCCGGGCGACGTGATCCCGACCGGCACGCCGGCCGGCGTCGGGTTGGGACGCAAGCGCTTCCTCAAGCCGGGCGACACGATGCGGCTGACCGTGGCCGGCCTCGGCGAGCAGCGCCAGCGCGTCGTCGCCTACGGCTGAGCGGCCGCGGCGCGGCGCCGCCTCCGCGAATTAGGACGTGGCTACTCGTGCGCGGTGATCCTGGATTGGCGCTATCCTTGATCGCGGGGAAGCACACGTCAGAGGATCCATGTACGACCGCCGCCCCGGATTTTTCCGGAACGATGACGGCCGGACGACCGGCCGCCGCGTTGATGCCAAGGTGAAATGGTTCGACGCTGCCAAGGGCTTCGGCTTCGTCACGCCTGACCGACGGCAGCGCCGGATGCGTTTCTGCCGATGGCGATGCTGCGCCGCGCCGGCTGCGACGATGTTAGGAGGGCGCCGCGATCGCCTGCGAGATCGGCGCCGGCGCCAAGGGACCGCTCGTCGTCAACGTGCTTCACGTCGACACAGCACCGCGGTCGTCGGCGGCGCGCGCTTTCGCGACAGGCGCCCGCGACGGCCGGCGCAGACGCTGGAAGGCGCGGTGAAATGGTTCGAGCCCGACAAGGGCTATGGCTTCATCTCGCCCGACGGCGGCGGCAAGGACATTTTCGTCCACGTCACGGCGCTGCGCCGCAGCGGCGTTGCCGCGCTCGGCCCCGGCCAGCGCGTGCGGGTCGACGTGGTCGACGGCCGCAAGGGTCTCGAGGCCGACCGCATCACGCTGATCTGACGCGGGTTCGACGGGGATGAGCCGGCGGCGGAGCCGAGCGGTCGCGATGTCGACGGCCGGAGCGCACCGGCGCGAGCAATGGGAGGTAGGACATGGATCTGCAGGATACGATCAGGACCTACCGCCTGTTCGCGGGTCCTATGACGTGGTGTTTGGGCCGGTTTTCCATCCTGGCCGCAAGGACGCGGTACGCATCGCCAATGACCGGCCCGGGCAGCGCATCCTCGAGGTCGGCGTCGGCACCGGCTTGTCGCTGCCTTATTTCCGCACCGATGCCGAGGTCACCGGCATCGACGTTTCGGCCGAGATGCTGGCCAAGGCGCGGCGCCGCGTCGCCCGGCGCGCGCTGACCCAGGTGAAGGCGATCCTCGAGATGGACGCCGAGAACATGTCTTCGCCGACAACGCGTTCGATGCCGTGATGGCGCTCTATGTCGCCTCGGTGGTGCCCGATCCCGCGCGCTTTGCCGCCGAGATGCGCCGCGTCTGCCGGCCGGGCGGCACGATCGTCATCGTCAATCATTTCACGAGCGAGAACGGCGTGATGCGCCATATCGAGCGGCGGCTCGCGCCGCTTGCGAGCAAGATCGGCTTCCATGCCGATTTCCCGCTCGAGGATTTCATCGTCGCCGGCAAGCTTTCGGTGCGCGAGATCCGGCCGAGCAACCTGTTCGGCTATTGGCGGCTGCTGCGCTGCGTCAACGAGAAGCCGGCCTGACTCGCTACAGCCGCGCTCCGCTCATAAGCCGTGTCGAGTCGAAGCCATCACCGTCGCGCCCCCGGCAATCGCCGGCGAGCAGCGCCGGCGCCGGCGCCAGCATGTGCTCGGCGAAGAACCGCGCGGTCGCGAGCTTGGCGTCGGCAGAACGCGGCGTCGCCGCCTCGCAGCGGCGCGGCGCTGGGCGGCGAGCAGCGCCTTGGCCATGAGCCAGCCGCCGGCAACGAGCCCCATCAGGCGCAGATAGGGCACGGCGCCGGCCAGCGCGCGCGCCGGATCGCGGGCGAAGGCGGCGCGAAGCTCCGCGCTCGCCGTCTCCAGCGCGGCGATGGCGGCGACCAGCGGCGGATGGAGCGCGGCCGCTTCCGCGCCGGCCGCGCGGCCAAGCGATGCCGCGGCGGCGCGCATGTCGGCGACCAGTTCGCCCACGCCACGCCCGTCGTCGCGCACCAGCTTGCGGCCGACGAGGTCGTTGGCCTGGATACCGTTCGTGCCCTCGTAGATCAGCGCGATGCGGGCGTCGCGCAGATGCTGCGCCGCGCCGGTCTCCTCGATGAAGCCCATGCCGCCATGGACCTGGATATTGGTCGAGCCGGCCTCGAGCCCGAGATCGGTGCTCCACGCCTTGACCACGGGAATGAGAAGATCGACGCGGCGCTGGGCGCGCGCCCGCGCGTCGCGGATCGGGCGCGTGGCGCGCGCGGTCGATCATCCCGGCGGCATAAAAGGCGAGCGCGCGGGTCGCCTCGCCCGCGGCGCGCATCGACAGCAGCATCCGCCGCACGTCGGCGTGATGGATGATCGGCGGCGCCGGCCCGGTGGCGGCGCCGACCGGTCGGCCCTGGATGCGGCTGCGCGCAAAGGCGCGCGCCTGCTGATAGGCGCGTTCGGCGATGGCTACGCCCTGCAGCCCGACATCGAGCCGGGCGCGGTTCATCATCGTGAACATGGCGGCAAGCCCGTGATGCGGCGGGCCGACGAGCCAGCCGATCGCGCCTTCGCTGTCGCCGAAGGAAAGGACGCAAGTCGGGCTCGCGTGAATGCCGAGCTTGTGTTCGAGGCTGACGCAGCGGACATCGTTGCGGCGGCCGAGCGTGCCGTCCGCATTGACGAGGAACTTGGGCACCAGGAAGAGCGAGATGCCGTGGCTTCCTTCCGGCGCATCGGGAAGCCGCGCCAGCACCAGATGCACGATGTTCGGCGTCCAGTCGTGCTCGCCATAGGTGATGAAGATCTTCTGGCCGTAGAGCCGGTAATGATCGCCCTCCGGCACCGCGCGCGCGCGCAGCGCGCCGAGATCGGAGCCCGCCTGCGGCTCGGTGAGATTCATGGCGCCGGTCCAGGCGCCGCTGACAAGCTTGTCGAGATAGAGCCGCTGCTGCTCCGCCGTGCCGTAGGCGAGCAGCAGCTCGATCGCGCTGATGGTGAGAATGGGGCAGAGCGCGAACGCGATGTTGGCGCTCGACCACATCTCGGCCACGGCGGTGGCGATCGCCTGCGGCAGGCCCTGGCCGCCATGCTCGGGCGCGACGGCGATGGCGTTCCAGCCGCCCTCGACATAGCGCGCATAAGCTTCCTTGAAGCCCGCCGGCGTGCGCACGACGCCGTTCTCGAGCGTGGCGCCGGCGATGTCGCCGCTGCGGTTCAAGCGGCGCCATGACCTCGCCGGCGAGCCGCCCCGCGCCGTCCATCACGGCATCGACGAGGTCGGGCGTCACATGGGCAAAGGCGTCGAGCCGCATCAGCTCGCCCAATCCGGCGATCTCGTCGAGCGCAAAGCGCAGTTCGGAAAGCGGGGCTACGTAGTCGCCAGTGGCCATGTCACGGCGCCAGGATCTTGCCGGGGTTCATGATGCCGTCGGGATCGAGTGCGGCCTTGATCCGCCGCATCAGATCGAGCGCGACCGCCGGCTTGTAGCGCGGCAGCTCGTCGCGCTTCAGAATTCCGATGCCGTGTTCGGCGCTGATCGAGCCGTCGAGCGCTGCGACGATGTCGTGGACGATGTGGTTGATTGCGCTCCACGCCGCCAGGAACCCGGCGGGGTCGGCGCCGATCGGCTGGGCGATGTTGAAGTGGATGTTGCCGTCGCCGACATGACCGAAGGGAATGGGCGCGCGCGCCGGGATAGCGCCGTGTCACCGCCTCGGTCGCGGCGGCGATGAAGCGCGCGACGCTGCTTACCGGCACGGACACGTCATGCTTGATGCCGGCGCCGATATGCTTCTGCGCCTCGACCATGCCCTCGCGGATGCGCCACAATTCGCGCGCCTGCGCCGCGCTCGCGGCGATCGTCCCGTCGGCGACGAGGCCCGCTTCCATCATTTCCGCCAGCAACGCCTCGAGCGCCGGACGCAAGCCGCTGCCGGCTTGGCTCGACGACATCTCCATGAGCACGTACCACGGCTGGGCGTTGTCGAGCGGGTCGTGCACGCCCGGCACATGCGCCATCGCGATCTCGAGGCCGAGGCGGGGAATGAGCTCGAAGGCGGTGAGCTGATCGCCCGTCGCGGCGCGGGCGCGGGCGAAGAGCGCCATCGCATCCTCGACCCGGGCGAGCCCGAGGAACGCGGTCTCGAGCTCGCGCGGGCGGGGAAAAAGCTTCAGCGTCGCCGCGGTGATGACGCCAAGCGTGCCCTCGCCGCCGATGAAGAGCTGCTTCAGGTCATAGCCGGTATTGTCCTTGCGCAAGCCCTTGAGCCCGTCCCACACCCGGCCGTCGGGCAGCACGACTTCGAGACCCAGCGTCAGTTCGCGCATGTTGCCATAGCGCAGCACCGCGATGCCGCCGGCATTGGTCGAGAGATTGCCGCCGATCTGACAGGTTCCCTCGGCGCCGAGGCTCAGGGGAAAAGCCGGTCGGCTTCGGCGGCGGCGCGCTGCACGTCGGCGAGGATGGCGCCGGCCTCGACCGTGATCGTGTAGTTGACCGGATCGATCGCGCGCACCCGATGCATGCGGCCGAGGCTGAGGACGATACCCAGGGCATCGGCCTCGGGAACGGCGCCGCCGCACAGACCGGTATTGCCGCCCTGGGGAATGATCGGCACGCGCGCCTCGGCGCACAGCCGGACCACGGATGCCACTTCGGCGGTGGCGGCGGGACGGGCCACGCCCAGCGCGGCGCCGCGATAGAGGCCACGTTCCTCGCCGAGATAAGGCGCCATCGCCGCCGGCTCGTCGATGAAGCCGCGCGGGCCGAGCGCCGCCTTGAGACGATCGAGCGTGTCCTGGATGCGCGGGGCGGCGGCGACGTTCACGGGCGCGGGTCCTCGGCGTTTCGTCGTTCGCCGCATCTAACCCGCGCCGCCGTCGGCCTGCAAGCCCGTCACCGCGGCGCGGCGGCGCGGCGCAGCCGGTCGTTGATCGCGACGCCCAGGCCGCGCTCGGGAATCGGCATCACGGCGATGGCGGCGAATTCCGGCCGGTCGAGCGCGCGCAAGGCGGAGAAGAGATTGGCGGCGGCTTCGACGAGATCGCCGCTTTCGCTCAACGACAACGTGCGCGCGGCGCCGCCCGGCGCATCGGGGCCGAATGCCAGCAGCGCCTCGCCCGGCGCCACCTCGCGCGCCGCGAGCCGCAGTGTCACCTGTGGCGCATAATGGCGCGCCAGCATGCCCGGTGCGCGCGGCGCCGCGCCCGGCGCCGGCAGCGTGACCGGACCCAATTCCGCTTCGAGCGCCTCGCGCGTCACGCCGCCCGGACGCAGCAGGCAGGGGCGCGCTTCGCTGAGATCGACGATCGTCGATTCGATGCCGACGCGGCACGGACCGCCATCGAGAATGGCGGCGATGCGGCCGTCGAGCTCGGCGGCCACGGCAGCCGCGGTGGTCGGGCTCACCCGGCCGGAGCAATTGGCGCTCGGCGCCGCGATCGGGCGCCCGGCGCGGCGGATCAATGCGCACGCCAGCGCATGCGCCGGCACGCGAATGGCCAGCGTGTCGAGCCCCGCGCTCGCCAGCAGCGAAACCGCGCAGCCGGCCGCACGCGGCAGCACCAGGGTCAAGGGTCCCGGCCAGAAGCGCCGGGCGAGATGCTCGGCGCGCGCATCGAAGCGCGCGAGCGCGAGCGCGTCCTGGGCCGCCGCGACATGGACGATGAGCGGATTGAAGTGCGGCCGCTCCTTCGCGGCGAAGATGGCGGCCACCGCGCGGTCGTCGGTCGCGTCGCCGCCGAGGCCATAGACGGTTTCGGTCGCAAATGCGACGAGCGCGCCGCTGCGCAGCAGCGCCGCAGCTTCGTCGACGGACTCGGGCGCGAGATGACGGGTCAAGATGCCTGCAAACTGGCATCGGTATCGCGCATATTCAAGCGCCAGTCGTTCCTCGATTTGACACAGCCTGCGCATCACGCGTGCCTCGACACGCGCCCGTCGGGCGCCGCTCGGCATGCGATGCGTATTTGATGGCTCTATGAAAATGTTTCATCTTGGGCGTGAGTGAAGCGGGGCGTCGAAGGATGCACGATCCTTATCCAAAATTCGAGCTAAGGTACCGCCCCAACAGCGGCCGAAATCGTCCGATTCGCCGCGGGCCGCGACATTATCGCGCGCGCCGTCGGTGGCGGGCGCGCGATCGGCGACACGGTGACGCGGCACCCGCCGCCGCCATTTGAATCTTGGCAACCCATGCGCCCGAATTGCGATATACTGGCCCGCGTCGCGGTTGCGAATGGTCACGGCCGCGTCTTTCGGGACACGTCACATGGCGGGCACCATCATCACGATCGCCCAGCAGAAAGGCGGCGCCGGCAAAACCACGCTTGCCGCGCATCTCGCCCTCGCCTGGGCCGCCGCGGGGCATCGGGTCGCCGTCGTCGACATCGATCCGCAGGGCAGCCTCCACCAATGGTTCGACCGGCGTCGCGAGCGGCGCGGCGATGCCGGCGCCGGCATCGAGGTTGCCGCCATCACCGGATGGCGTGTCTCGGCCGAGGTCGAACGCCAGGCCCGCAGCCATGACATTGTCCTGGTCGACAGTCCGCCCCATGCCGCAACCGAGGCGCGGCTTGCAGTCCGTGCGGCCAGCCTGGTGCTGATCCCGGTGCAGCCGTCGCCGATGGATTTGTGGGCGACCAAGGCAACGCTCGATCTCGCCCAGAGCGAGCGCGTGCCGGCGCTCATCGTGCTCAACCGCGTGCCGCCGCGCGCCAATCTCACCGATGCGATGCTGCGGGAATTCATTGCGCTCGGCGCGCCGATCGCACGGACGCGGGTGGGCAACCGGGTGGCGCTCGCGGCCACGCTCGCCGAGGGCAAGGGGATCACCGAGGTGGCGCCGTCGAGCCGAGCCGCCCTGGAAATTGCCGCACTCGCGCTCGATGTGCTGGGCGCGGCGGGAAGCGCGCTCAAGGTCGCCTGATGGGGCCGGGCTCAGCTGCCGTGGCGCGCGCCGGCGACGAGCTTCTTCAGCGTGTCGATGTCGGGGGAGCCTTGCACGAGCTGGTCGCCGATGATAAAGGCCGGCGTGCCCTCGATCGAGAGCGATGCGGCGAGCGCGTAGTTGCTGCGGATGATCTGTTCGATCGCGGGCGCGTTCAGGATTTTCTGCGCCTTGTCCATGTCAACCCCGGAAGCGGTGGCGACGCGCGTGACGACGGCGTCATCGATCGTTCCCTTGGTCGCTATCATCGCGCGGTGGAAGGCGTTGTACTTGCCCTGCGCCCGCGCCGCGAGCGCGATCCGCGACGCAAATACCGATGCGGGTCCGAGCACCGGAAATTCCTTGTAAACGATGCGCAGCTTGCCGTCCTCCTTGAGCAAGGACTCGAGCGTGGGTTCGACCTCCTTGCAATAGGGACAGCGATAATCGAAGAACTCGACGATCGTCACGTCGCCGCGCGGATTGCCGCCCACGGGCGAGGTCGGATCGGCATAGAGCTGCGCGCGGTTGGCGGCGATCGCCGCCTTCGCGGTGGCGGCATCGCGATGGTCCTGCGCCGATTGCAGCGCATCGAGAAGCTCGTCGGGATGGTTGTGGATGTAGTCGCGGATGAGCGCCTTTACCGCGTCCTTCTGCTCGGCCGACAAAGGCTCGGCACGGGCGCCGGAGCCGATCGCACCGAGGAAAACGACGAGCAGGACGAAGAGGGTGAAGCGCATGAGAACTCCGGGCGCCGGTAGCGCGCCGGCCCATCTTGCCCCCTGCGGCAGGCCCGGTTCAACGGTCGCGGCGCGGCTGGCGGCGACGAATGAATTGAGCGCCGGATCATCGGCGATGTAGATAGGCGCAATGAACCTCAAGCTCGCGCGCCGCGGTCAGATCGCGCCCTTCATCGTCATGGACGTTCTCCGCGCCGCCAACGAGCGCGCCGCTTCGGGCGCGGACGTGCTTCACCTCGAGATCGGGCAGCCCTCGACCCCGGCGCCGGCGGGCGTTCTCGCCGCGGCCCGCGCGGCGCTGGCGGGCGATCCGCTCGGTTATACCGACACGCTCGGACTGCCCCGGCTGCGCGAGGCGATTTCGCGGCATTACGGCGCAAGCTATGGCGTCGCCGTCGATCCCGCTCGGATCGTCGTCACCACCGGCTCGTCGGCGGGTTTCATCCTGGCCTTTCTTGCCGCCTTCGACCCGGGCGACCGGGTGGCGCTGACGGTGCCGAGCTATCCCGCCTATCGTAACATCCTCACCGCGCTCGGCCTGGTGCCGGTGGAGCTGCCGACCGGGCCGGCAGAGGGTTTCCGGCTCACGCTCGACGCGCTGCGCCGCTGCGGCGACACCATCGCCGGCCTTATCATTGCCAGCCCGGCCAATCCCACCGGCACCATGCTGCCGCCGGATGAGCTTGCCGCGATCGCGCGCCACTGCACGGCGGCGGGCATTCGCCTCGTTTCCGACGAGATCTATCACGGCATCGTCTATGGCCCGAAGGCCGCCACGGCGCTCGCCAGCTCCGACGACGCCATCATCGTCAACAGTTTCTCCAAGTACTGTTCCATGACGGGATGGCGCATCGGCTGGCTGGTCGTGCCGGCGGACATGCTGCGGCCGATCGACTGCCTGGCGCAGAATCTCTTCATCGCACCGCCGTCGCTATCGCAGCACGCAGCGGTTGCGGCATTCGCCTGTGGCGCCGAGCTCGACGCCAATGTGACGCGCTACGCGGCGAATCGGGCGCTGCTGCTCGAGGAATTACCGAAGGCCGGGTTCGCCCGCTTTGCCCCGCCCGACGGCGCCTTTTATCTCTATGCCGATGTCGCGGATCTCACCAACGACAGCCGCGATTTCTGCGCCCGCATGCTGCGCGAGATCGGCGTCGCCTGCACGCCGGGCATCGATTTCGACCAGGCCCGCGGTCACGCCACGCTTCGGCTGTGCTTCGCCGGCGCGACCGAGACCATCGCCGAGGCCGCGCGCCGCATCCGGGCGTGGCGGCGCTAACGCCAGGCGTATCCTAGCGCCGCCACCACCCGCGCTTGGGATTGGCCGACCGCGCCACGACCTCGTGCGCCGGCGGGACGTTGTATTGCAGGTTTGCGGGCGTCGCGGCGGCGGGGATCGGCTCGGGCGCTGCGGCCGGCGCGGGGTCGTGCGCGCTGCTCAGGAGCGGCGACTCGCCGCTTTCGGCGACCGGGATACTCGCGACTTCCATCTCTGCTTCCGTTGTCGCCTGCACGGCGGCGAAGGCGTCCGCGATCTCGCGCATCGGCTCCTCGAGCGGTGGGGCGGGCTCGACGAATTCGACCGTTTCCGCTTCAGGAGCGGCCGCTCCCGGCATGGTCTCGCCGGGTTGCGGCGTGCTGCGACGGCGACGCCTGCCGCCACGGCGGCCGCGGCGGCGGCGTTTGGTCTCGTCGCCCGCGGCCTCGCCGCGTTCCGGCTCGCGCGCAGGAGCAGGAGCGGCCTCGACCATTTCGGCCTCTTCGGTCCGCTCTGCGGGCATGGCTGCGACAACCGGGGCCGGCGCCTCGCGCAAGCGTTCATCCTCGCCGTGCCGGCCGCCGCGGCGAGGGCGGCGGCGGCGGGCGCGCCCGCGGCCTTCGTCGCCGCCACCGCGCTCGGGCACCGGCTCGGCCGATTCCGGTTCGTGCGGCGATCGACGTAACTTCTTCCTCGTCGATGGCGATCTCTTCTTCTTCCTCTTCCGGTTCCGGCGGCGCCACGAAGGCGGGAAGCGCCGCGATCTCGGCCGGCGTGAAAGCGCGCAGCCGCTCGAGGCGGAAGGCCGGCGGCACGAGCGTGTCGTCGCTGGTAATCGTGACTTGGAAGCCGAAACGCGTCTCCGCCTGCTGCAAGGCGACACGCTTCTGGTTGAGCACGTAGAGCGCGACCTTGGTCGGCACCGCCACCGGATCTCGGCCGAGCGGCGGCGCATCCCTTCCTCCTCGATGGCGCGCAGCACGTGCAGCGCCGTCGACTCGATGGAGCGGATGTGGCCGGAGCCGTTGCAATAGGGGCAAGGCTGGGTCGAGGCCTCGAGCAGCGACGGGCGCAAGCGCTGGCGCGACAGTTCCAACAGGCCGAACGGGCTGATGCGGCCCAATTGGATGCGGGCGCGGTCGTGGCGCATCGCTTCCTTGAGCTTGCGCTCGACGGTGGCGCGGTTGCGGTACTCCTCCATGTCGATGAAGTCGATGACGATGAGGCCGGCCAGATCGCGCAGGCGCAATTGCCGGGCGAGTTCTTCGGCCGCCTCGACATTGGTCTTGAGCGCGGTTTCCTCGATGTTGCGCTCCTTGGTCGAGCGGCCGGAATTGACGTCGATCGCCACCAGCGCCTCGGTCGGGTTGATGACGACGTAGCCGCCCGAGCGGAGCTGCACCACGGGCGAGTGGATCGCGTCGATCTGGGCCTCGACCTGATAGCGGAGGAACAGCGGCACCGACGGGTCGCGATAGGGCTTGACGCGCTTGGCGTGGCTCGGCATCAGCATCTTCATGAACGCCTTGGCGATGCGATAGCCCTCGTCGCCGTCGACGATCACCTCTTCGATGTCGCGCGTGTAGAGGTCGCGGATCGAGCGCTTGATCAGATTGCCCTCCTCGTAGATGAGAGCGGGCGCGGTGGATTTGAGCGTGAGTTCGCGGATTTCGTCCCATAGGCGCAGGAGATACTCGAAGTCGCGCTTGATCTCGGCCTTGGAGCGCTCGCTGCCGGCGGTGCGGACGATCACGCCCATACCATCGGGCACGTCGAGATCGCTCATCAGCTCCTTGAGCCGGCGCCGGTCGCCCGAATTGGTGATCTTGCGCGAGACGCCGCCGCCGCGCGGCGTGTTCGGCATCAGCACGCAATAGCGGCCGGCGAGCGAGAGATACGTGGTGAGCGCCGCCCCTTTGTTGCCACGCTCCTCCTTGGTGACCTGGACGAGCATGATCTGGCCGCGCTTGATGACCTCCTGGATCTTGTAATGGCGAAACGGCCGGGCGCGGGGACGCGTCGTCTCTTCGAGCTCGTCGCCGCCGACCGTCTCGATGGTGTCGCCGTGCAGCTCGGCCGCGGCCTCGCGCGCCGTCTCGGCAATCTCGGCGCCGACCTCGGCACCGGCGGAACCCGGCGTCTCGGCGTGACCCTCTGCGGCCGTCGGCGCGGGATCGAATTCCGCGACCGCTGCGGCCTCTTCCACGCCCGTGGCCCGGTAGGCCTCCATCGCGGGCGCCGCGACTGGCGGTTCGTCGCTTCTCGGTTCCGTCGCCGCGTCCTGCGGCTCGATGATGGGGCCGCGAATTGTTTCGACCGGCGCGGCATGCGCCATGCGTTCCGGCCCGCCTTCCGGCTCGGGCTCGACACCGTCGTCCGACTCATCGGTCTCGTCAGACATGTCGCTCTGCGGGAGCGGCCGATCCTCGGTTGCGTCAAGACCGCCGTTTTCGGCTTCCACGCGTTCCTCGGCCTCGCGTTCGGCATCCTCGCGTGCGGCCGCGGCTTGCTCGGCGACCCGCTCGGCTTCGAGCGCGGCCCGGCGATCGGCCACGGGAATTCGATAGTAATCAGGATGGATTTCGTTGAAGGCCAAGAAACCGTGGCGATTGCCGCCGTACTCGACGAACGCGGCCTGGAGCGAAGGCTCGACCCGCGTGACCTTGGCGAGGTAGATGTTGCCTTTGATTTGCTTTTTGGTCGAAGTCTCGAAATCGAATTCTTCGATCCGGTTACCAATAAGAACGACGACCCGTGTCTCTTCGGGATGGGCCGCGTCGACGAGCATCATGCGTTTTGCCATGGACGGGAACTCCGGGACGCGCTCGCACCGCCGTGCGACCGGCGGAAGGCAGCGCCGTCCCCTGTGGGGCAAAGCCGACGGCGCCTCCGGACAATCCGACGAAAGACAGGATTTGGGACGCCATGTCGGCTTTCTTCAAGGGTACCGCATCCCAACACAGCGGGACCGGCTTCGGGTTTCACCAAAACCGCGAGGGCAAAAGCGCGGTGACAGGAAGCGGCGTCCGCATCGTTGTGTCGGCCCTTCCGCTGGCCGCCACCGGTCACGTCCGACCGAAAACCCCGCCACGACACCGCCAGGCGGCTACGGGGCTGCCCGGCTGATCGCGGTCTGTCGCACCGTTAAACATACAAGTCGCGGCCCTCGGGGACAACCGCATCTTGCACCGGCCGGCGATTTGCGTCCGCGCCTTGAAGACGCCATAAACCGGCGACACTTTATAACACGACGGTTGCGCGCGGCGGCGCTCCCCCGGTTCCGACCATGGGCATGAAAATACTCAAATTCCTGGTGCTTCTGCTGGTGCTTGCCGCCGGGGCCGGGGCCGCCGTGGCGGCGCTCGCTGTGTGGTATTTCGGACGTGACCTGCCGGACTACAAGCAGCTCGCCGACTACCAGCCGCCGATCGTCTCGCGCGTTTACGCCGGCGACGGGCGTCTCATGGCGGAATATGCAACCGAGAAGCGCATCTTTGTGCCGGTGAGCGCCATGCCGCCGCTGGTCATTCACGCCTTTCTCGCCGCCGAAGACCGCTATTTCTATTCCCATCCCGGCATCGACCCGATCGCGATGCTACGCGCGGCACTCATCGACATCGCCCGCATCGGCTCCGACCGCCGGCCCGAGGGCGCTTCCACCATCACGCAGCAGGTGGCGAAGAATTTCCTCCTTTCGAACGAGGTCTCGTTCCAGCGCAAGATCAAGGAGGCGCTCATCGCCATCAAGATGGAGCAGGCGCTGAGCAAGGACCGCATCCTCGAGCTCTATCTCAACGAGATCTATCTCGGCAACGGCACCTATGGCGTTGCCGCGGCCGCGCTCAATTATTTCAACGAGCCGCTCGACGGGCTGTCGGTCGCCCAAGCGGCGTTTCTCGCGGCGCTGCCCAAAGCGCCGAACAACTACAACCCCCAGCGTCATCCCGAGGCGGCGCTGGTGCGGCGTGACTGGGTCATCGACCGCATGGTCGATGCCGGCTTCGTCACCGCGGCGGCGGCGGCGGCAGCGAAAGCGCAGCCGATCACGCTGCGCCACCGCGATCCGACCGATATCGTGCAGGCCCCTTATTTCACGGAGGAGGTGCGGCGCGAACTCGTGGCGCGTTACGGCGAGAAGGCGCTTTATGAATCGGGGCTGGCGGTGCGCACCAGCCTCGATCCGCGCCTCCAGGGCATCGCCGATCATGCGCTGCGCGACGCGCTCATCGCCTATGATCGCCGCCACGGTTATCGCGGACCGGTAACGCGCATCGCCGCGGGCGGCGACTGGCAGAAGGCGCTGGCGGCAACGCAGCTTCCGCCGGGCGCCGCAGATGTCGGCTGGGAACTGGCCGTGGTCCTGGCGCTGCCGGCGCAAGGTGCGGCGATCGGCCTCGCCGACGGCAGCCGCGGTCTCATCCCTTATGACGAGCTGCGCTGGGCGCGGCGCGTGCTGCCCGACGACCATCTCGGTCCGGTGCCGGCCAATCCGGCGGCGGTGCTGCGGCGCGGCGATGTCGTGCTGGTGTCGCCGCGCGATCCGGCCGGCAAGGATGCGCCCTCGTTCAGCCTCTGCCAGATTCCCGCCGTCTCGGGCGGGATCATTGCGCTCGATCCGCATACCGGACGCGTGCTCGCCGAGACCGGCGGCTTCAGTTACGCCATCAGCCAGTTCGATCGCGCGACGCAGGCCGAACGACAGACCGGATCGGCGATCAAGCCGCTGGTTTATCTCGCCGCGGTCGATCATGGCTTCACGCCCTCGACGCGGGTGCTCGACGGACCGCTCGAGGTCGACCAGGGGCCGGGCCTGCCAAAATGGATCCCGGAAAATTACGAGCACGAATTCTTTGGCCCGGTACCGTTGCGCGTCGGGCTCGAAAAGTCGCTCAATCTTGTCACCGCGCGCGTCGGCCTTGCCGTCGGCGTCGATACCGTCGGCGGCTATCTCAAACGCTTCGGCGTGGTCGATCACGTACCGCACGAGGATGCGATGCTGATCGGCGCCGAGGACACGACGCTGCTCAAGCTTAC
Organism: uncultured Alphaproteobacteria bacterium; assembly: GCA_963721625.1. GTDB lineage: Bacteria > Pseudomonadota > Alphaproteobacteria > ATCC43930 > CGMCC-115725 > DATJLY01. The sequence continues at coordinate 69,615 of CAVRKF010000007.1, read as the reverse complement.
CGCCGCCTATGCGATGCTCGACAACGGCGGCAAGAAAATCACGCCCACCTTCATCGACCGCGTGCAGGACCGCAACGGCATCACCATCTACCGCGCCGACGACCGTCCCTGCGATGGCTGCCGTGCTGCGGATTGGAATGGCGGGCCGCCGCCCGAGCTCCCCGATACGCGCGAACAGATCGCCGATCCGCGTTCCGCCTATCAGGTCGTCGCGATGATGGAGGGCGTGATCCAGCGCGGCACCGGCCGCAGCATCGCCTCGCTCGGCCGCCCGCTCGCCGGCAAGACCGGTACCACCAACGATTCGAACGACGCCTGGTTCGTCGGCTTCTCGCCCGATCTGGTGTGCGGCGTCTTTATCGGCTTCGACCAGCCGAAGTCCCTCGGCCAGCACGAGACCGGCGCCACGGTGGCGGCGCCGGCGTTCAAGGAATTCATGGGCAACGCGCTCAAGGACCAGCCCGCCATCCCGTTCCGCATTCCGCCCGGGATCGAGATGGTCCGGATCAGCGCCGCTACCGGGCAGCTCGCCCAGGCGGGCGACCGCGACGACATCTACGAGCCGTTCAAGCTGGGCACGGCGCCGACCGGCGCCGAGTCGGACACGGCCGTCCTTGATGACGTGAGCCGACCCCCGCGCGTCCGCCGAGGGACGCCGCGCCGCCACAAGCGGGGTCCAGCCCGCCGCCTCGACCGCCGCGAAGCCCGTGACTGCGCACAGCCCACTCCCTCGACCGGCACCGGCGGCCTATATTGATCCCAGCGATAGCGACCGAGACGCCGGAGGAATAGCGCATGCGCGCAGAAATCGAAGCGGTCGCCGACGAGGTCCGCCGCTCGTTGGCGCTGCTGAGGAGGCATCTTTGACTGGGACAACGCGACACGGCGTCTGGCCGAACTGAACGCGCTCGCCGAGCAACCCAATCTCTGGGACGACGCCGCGGCGGGCGCAGGCGCTGATGCGCGAGCGCACGCGGCTCGACCACGGCGTCAACGGCTATCGCGCCATCGAGCGCGAACTTCGAGGACGCGCTGGCGCTTGGCCGAGCTCGCCGATGCCGAGGGCGATGCGGGCGTGCTCGACGACGCCCAGGCGACGCTGGCGCGGCTGCGCGCCGAGGTGAAGAAGCGCGAGCTCGAGAGCCTGCTTTCGGGCGAGGCCGACGGCAACGACGCCTATCTCGAAGTCCACGCCGGCCAGGGCGGCACCGAGGCCCAGGACTGGGCCGAGATGCTGCTGCGCATGTACACGCGCTGGGCCGATCAGCACGGCTACAAGGTCGAATGGCTCGAGGAAAGCGCGGGCGAGGGCGCCGGCATCAAGTCGGCGACCGTCAAGGTCAACGGCACCAACGCCTATGGCTGGCTCAAGACCGAGAGCGGCGTGCACCGGCTGGTGCGCATCTCGCCGTTCGATTCCAACGCGCGCCGGCACACGAGCTTCGCCTCGGTCTGGGTCTATCCCGTGATCGACGACAAGATCGAGATCGAGGTCCAGGACAAATATCTGCGCATCGACACCTATCGCTCGTCGGGCGCGGGCGGCCAGCACGTCAACAAGACCGACAGCGCCGTGCGCTTCACCTATGCGCCGCCCGACGCCGAGCCGATCGTCGTCGCCTGCCAGAACGAGCGCTCGCAGCACCAGAACCGCGCCAAGGCGATGGAGATGCTCAAGGCGCGCCTCTACGAGGCGGAGCTGCAGAAGCGCGAGGCCGCGGTCGATGCGATGAACGCCACCAAGACCGACATCGGCTGGGGCCACCAGATCCGCTCCTACGTGCTGCAGCCCTACCAGATGGTCAAGGACCTGCGCACCGGCGTCGAGACCGGCAATCCCGGCGCGGTGCTCGACGGCGACCTCGACCGCTTCCTCGAAGCCTCGCTCGCCGCGCGCATCGCCGGCGCCGACGAAGCGGCGCGAGGCGAAGGCGGAGTAGCGCCTCGGCCAGTCGTGCTTCCGGCCGCTTCCAGTTCATCGACCAGGGCAGCGCGGACGGTGCCGGAATCGCCGCCCCGTCGCATTGTGCCCATCTCACGCCTCCGCGTGCCGGAAGCGCACCGGCGCGTCGGCCGCGGCCGAGATCGACGATGCTGCCGTCCTTGATCACCCAGGCGAGATGCCGCCCGCCTTGCAGCACGGTGATGTCGGCGACGGGATCGCGTTTCAGCACGATCACGTCGGCCAGCCGCCCGGCTTCAATTCGCCGACCTCGCCTTCGAGCCGCAGCGCGAAGGCATTGTTGCTGGTGCAGGCGGCGATCGCCTCGAGCGGCGAGAAGCCGCCATAGCGCACCAGGATCTCGGCCTCCATGGCGTGGAGCGCGCCGAACGGCATGAAGCTGTTGTTGCCGCTGTCGGTGCCGCACAGCAGCCGGATGCCCATTTCGCGCGAGCGCTGCATCAGCGTGACGATATTGTCGAAATGCCGCTTCATGCGGTTCAGATCGAGCTGCACCTGCTCGGCGCCGACGCGCTTGCCTTCCTCGAGGACGGTGTAGAGAAAGGTCGCGGTTGGCAGGATCGGAATGTCCGGCCTTCGCCACCGCCTCGAGATCGGCCTCGGTTGCGAGATCGGCATGGACGATCCAATCGACCCCGGCCTCGGCGGCGGCGCGGGTCGAGCCGGCGCCGCGCGAATGGATGGCGACGCGGAGATTGCGGCGGTGCGCCTCGGCGACCACGGCGGCGATCTCCTCGCTGCGCCAGCATCTGCGTCGTGCCCGAGCGGCTGTCGGCCATCTTGATGAAGTTGACGCCGTGCTTGTCCTGGCGGCGCACCTCGGCGACCATCTCGGCGGCACTGTTGCAGAGCACGCCGATCGCATGGTCGGGCGTGCCGACCCAGGACGGCTCGTCGTCCTCGATGCAGCCCCAGCTCACGATCATGCGGCCGGCGCAATGGATGCGCGGCCCCTCGATGACGCCGAGCCGCACCGCCTCGCGCACGCCGACATCGATGAAATAGGTGCCGCCCGGCACCGCGATGCCGGTGACGCCGGCGCGCAGCACCTTCTGCGCGGCGCGCGCGGCCTTGAGCGCGTTGAGTTCGGGCCGGACATTGCCCCGCCCGGGGCCCTCGCCGGGAAGCTTCGGATAGCCGTAGGACAAATGGCACATGCGCGTCGATGAGCCCGGGCATGATCCACTGCCCGGCGGCATCGATCACTCGTCACCTTCGGGTCTTCGAGGCGCAGATCCGGGGGCAGGGCACCGATGCTCTTGATGCGGTTGCCGTCGATCACGAGCGCGTCGTTGCGCTGCGGCGGGGCTCCCGTACCGTCGATCAAGGTGCCGTTGCGGATCACCAGCCGCTTCGCTCTTTCGTCAGCCATGCCGTCCTCCGTCGCCGCCGCACCAATCTAGCACGTCATGACAGCGCCTCGTAGAAGTCGGGGTCGAGCCCGGCCGCCGCGCGCGCAGCGCGGTTGAACGGCGGCTTCAACGCGCCGTGGTAGTGGCGCCGCACCAGCGCCCGATAAGCGACGGCGGGCTCGCGGCCTTGTTGCGCGCAAGCCCAGCGGAACCAGCGCGCGCCCGCGGCGACATGGCCGATCTCGTCGTCATAGATGACCTGGAGCACCGCGGCGCTCGCGCCATCGCCCGCGCGCTCGAGGCGCGCGACTCATGTCCGGCGTCACGTCGAGGCCGCGCGCCTCGAGCACCAGCGGCACGACCGCGAGCCGCGCCAGAAGATCGCCGGCGTCGCCTGCGCCGCCTCCCACAGCCCGTCATGCGCCGGAAGATCGCCGTAAGCCGCCCCGTATTCGCCGAGACGGCCGCACAGCAGCGCGAAATGCTTCGCCTCTTCGGCTGCGACGGCGACCCAGTCGGCGGCGAATTCCGGCGGCAGGGACGCGGAGGAAGATCGCGCGATCGAGATCCCAGGCGAGATCGATGGCGTTCAACTCGATATGCGCCAGCGCGTGCAGCAGTGCGATCCGTCCCGCCACCGAGCCCGCGGCGCGGCGGCGGGGCATGTCGCGCGGCGGCAGGAGCTGCGGCCGCGCCGGGCGCGCCGGGTGATCGGGCGGGCGGACGCCGCCGCCCGGCGGCAAAATGCCCGCAGCATGATCCGCGGCGAAACGCCGGGTGAGCGCGACCTTGTCGGCCGGCTCGGCCGCGCGCAGCACCGTGCAGGCGGCATCGACGAGGCCCGTTATCACAGCGCCTTGAGCGCCGCCATCACCTCGGCGACGTGGCCCGGCACCTTCACCTTGCGCCATTCGTTGCGCACCACGCCCTTGTCGTCGATGAGGAAGGTCGAGCGGTCGATGCCCATGTATTTCTTGCCGTACATGCTCTTCTCCACCCACACGCCATAGCGCTCGCACACCTTGCCGTCGGCGTCGGAGGCGAGCATGAACGGCAGGTCGAACTTCTTCTTGAACTTGTCGTGCGCGGCGACGCTGTCGCGCGAGATGCCGATCACGGTGGCGTCGATCTTGCCGAAGGCGGGAAATGCGTCGCGAAAGCCGCAGGCCTCGGCGGTGCAGCCGGGCGTGTCGTCCTTGGGATAGAAATAGAGCACGACCTTGCGGCCCTTGAGCTTCGACAGCGTCACGCTGCCGCCGCCGTCGGTGGGCAGGGTGAAATCGGGCGCCTTGTCGCCGGTCGCGACACTCATGGGGCCTGCTCCTTCTCGATTGCTGCCGTCTCCAGCCGTGCGCGTGCCGCGGCGGCCGGCGCCGCGACGATGCGCTCGTACCAGGCCAGCGCTCGCGCCGCTTTCTCTTCCGTATCCGCTTCGAGCGCGGCGAAGTCAACCGCGCCCACGCCCTGCGGCGATCAACGCCTTCAGCGCCGGCGCCGCCGCCTCGGCATCGAACGGCTCCGCCGCGGTAAGCCGCAGCATGCCCTGCAGATCGCGCCACAGCGCCAGCGCCTCCAGCAGCGTGTCCGCCGCTTCCGGCGCCAGCGCGCCCGCATCCGCTGAGCGCCAGCAGCGCCCGCCGCGTGTTCTGGTGCAGCACCGCGGGACGGCGCGCAGCCTCGCGGAGTTGCAGGTATTGCGCGATGAATTCGATGTCGATCATGCCGCCGCGGCGATATTTCAGCTCGAAGGGCGGCGGTGCGCGATGCTGCTCGGCGATGCGCTCGCGCATGTCGGCGACATCCACCACCAGCCGGTCCGGCATCGCGCGGCCGCGTCAGCACCGCGGCGACGGTCGCCATCGCCTGTCCGCCAGCGCCGGCGGCCCCGCCACCGTGCGCGCCCGCGTCAGCGCCATCTGCTCCCAGGTCCAGGCCAGCTCGTCGTGATAGCGGCGGAACGCGGCGAGGCTCGAGGCGATCGGCCCTTTCGTGCCCGACGGCCTCAGCCGCATGTCGACCTCGTAGAGACTGCCATCCGCGGTGAGCGCGGTGAGCGCATTGACGAAGCGCTGGCACAGCCGCGCGTAATAGGTGGAGACCGGCAAGCGGCCGCGCGCCGCCGAGGCCTCGACCGCATCCGGCGCGTCATAGATCAGGATCAGATCGAGATCGGACGTCACCGTCATCTCGCGGCTGCCGAGCTTGCCGAGACCGAGCACGACGATCGCGCCGCCGCGGCACCGGCCGTGGCTCGCGCGCGAACTCCGCCGCGACGCGCGGCAGCAGCGCGGCGATCGCGGCTTCGGCGATGTCGGCAAGGCGCCGCCCGCCGCCTCGCCGTCGAGCCGGTGCGCGCAGGACCTGCACGCCGACCTGGAACTTGCGCTCGCCAACCCAGCGCCGCGCGAGGCCGAACACTTCCTCGTAGTGGCGCGCGGCGGTCGAGCGTGCGCGCGAGGTCGCGGACAAGCGCCGGCAGCGCGCGGCAGCGGATCGAGAAAGCCCGGCCGCGAGCACGGCGTCGAGCAGGCCGGGACGGCGCGCAATCTCGTCGGCGAGGCGCGGCCCCGCGCCCATGATCTCGGCGAGGAGCGCGACGAGCGGCGGGTTGTTGTAGAACAGCGAGAAGAGCTGCACCCCCGCCGGCAGGCCGCGCCAGAACCGGTCGAAGCGGATGAAGGCCGCGTCGGGACTGGCCGAGGCGCCGAATTCCCTGAGCAGCGCCGGCACCAGCTCGGTCAGAAGCTCGCGCGCGCGCTGGCTGCGGGTCGCGCGATAGCGGCCGTGATGCCAGCCGCGGATGATGGCGGCGATGGCGGGCGGATCGGCGAAGCCCAGCCGGCCTATCGTCTCCAGCGTCTCGGGATCGTCCTCGACCCCGGTGAAGACGAGATTGCCGCGACGCCGCCAGCGTCGGCGCCTCCTCGAACAGCCGCGCGTAATGCCGCTCGACCGTGCCGAGCAGGCGCTGCTGAGCGCGGCCGCGAAAGCGTCGCGCGACGCAAAGCCCATGAACGTCGCGAAGCGTTGCAGGCCTTCGCCGTCGGCGGGAAGTCGTGTGGGTCTGCGCGTCGTCCACCATCTGCAGCCGGTGCTCGACCCGGCGCAGGAACCCGTAGGCCTCGGTCGAGCTCGGCTGAGCGGCCGCTTCGGTGATGCGTCCGCTCCGGGCGAGCGCCGTCGAGCGCGTCGCAAGTCGCGGCTGCGCGCAGTTCGGGCATGCGTCCGCCCCAGATCAGCTGTTGCGTCTGGGCGAAGAACTCGATCTCGCGAATGCCGCCGCGCCCGAGCTTGACGTTGTGTCCCGCGATTCTGATGCGGCCGCCGCCGCGATGGGCGTCGATCTGGCGCTTGATCGAATGGATGTCCTCGATCGCCGCGAAATCGAGATGCTTGCGCCACAGGAAACGGCGTGAGCTCGCCAAGAAAGTCGTCGCCGGCGGCGCGGTCGCCGGCGACGGGCCGCGCCTTGATGAGCGCGGCGCGCTCCCAGTTCTGTCCGGCGCTCTCGTAATAGGAATGCGCGGCGAGACGCGACACCACGGGCGGCGTCGAGCCGGGATCGGGCCGCAAGCGCAGATCTGTGCGGAAGACATAGCCCGCGCTGGTGCGTTCGCCCAGGATGCGTACCAGCTCGTGCGCGAGCAGCGTGAAGCAGCGCTCGATCCCGCGCCGGCCGGCATAGCGCAGACGCTCGGCGTCATAGAGCAGGATGAGATCGATGTCGCTCGAATAGTTGAGCTCGTAGCCGCCGAGCTTGCCCATGCCGAGCACGATGAAGCCGCTGTCGCGCTCGGGGTCGGCAGTGTCGCGCGGCACCAATTCGCCTGCGGCGGCGGCACCTGCCAGGAGATGGCGGACCGCGACGCCGAGCGCCGCCTCGGCGAATTCGGACAAGGCGCGCGTCACCTGCTCGAGCGGCCACAATCCGCCGATGATCGGCGATGGCGATGAGGAGCGCGGCGCGGCGCCGTGCGATGCGCAATTCCGCCATCACCCTTGCGCGCGCGCCGTCGGCGAGATCGTGATTGAGCCCGCCGAGAAGTTCGGCGAAAGTAGCGTCGTGTCCGCGATGCAGAAGTCGCATCAGAAACTGTCGGTTCGCAGAGGCAGCATTGCGTGAGAAAGGGGCTGTTGCCGAACAGCGACGCCAGGAGAGGGCGGCCAACCGCATCATCGGCGAGATCGCGCATGAAGGCGGCGCAGCATTTAGTCGGTTTGCTCCGCCGCCGCGTCGCGCCAGCGCGCGAAAGCGGTTTCGAAGCCGCCGCCGCCGAGGCGGGCAGCGGCAGATCGCGATAGAGAGACGGCTCGAGCAGCAGCGGCACCATGGGCGCGGCGAGGCAATGCCCTGCACACTGCGCGACGGCCGCCGGGTGGTCAAGTCCGGGCCGGCCTGCGGCCCGCCAAACGCATTTGGCCGGATTTCGGCCGTGCCACCTTCGACACGGTCGATCGCAAGCGATCGACCGCCGCTGGACAAGGATGGGCTGCTCAACCCAATGCCATCGACGATGTTTCCCCACCCCGAGCGCGCCCTTGAGCTTGGCGAAGGGGGGGTGTCGAAGGGTGCCGGATGTCCGGGCAGCGCCACGGGCGTTTCCCCTCCGGCCTGCTGCACGCCAATATGATGAATCGACACGCTAAATTAGCTGTCGAGCTGGTCGGCGGCCTGTTCGCCGCGGCGGCCGTCGCGTTTGCCGTGGCGGCGTGGCGGCTGTCGGCCGGGCCGGTTCCGCTCGACGCGCTGACGCCCTATCTTGCCGCGTCGCTCTCCAACCCCGCGAGCGGCGTGCGCGTCGACATCGCGCATGTGCAGGTCGCGCTCGGTGCCGGTCTGCGGATCGAGCTGGTCGCGAGCGGGGTCGATTTGCGCGTGGGCGCAAGTGGCCCGCAACTGGCGCTGGGCGAGCTCACCGTCGATCTCGGCCTCGGTGCGGCGCTGCGCGGTGTCATCGCGCCGACGCGCATTGTGCTCGACCGACCGGTGCTGCGCCTCGCGCGCGACAAGGACGGCGACTTTCACCTTGGCATCGGCACAGGGGATGCTGCCGCCTCCGAGGCAGGGCTGCGCCAGGTGCTGCGCGATCTCTCCGGACCGTCCGATCCGCGCGTGCCGCTGGGATTGCTGCGCGAACTGCAAGTGCGGCGGGCCGACTTCGTATTCGACGACGCGGCGTTGGGCGTGGTGTGGCGGGCAGGCCCCGCCGATCTCGACATCCATCGCGACGCGGCCGGAATGCGCGGCGCGGTCACGCTTGCGGTGGCGAGCGGCGGCCATGCGTCGCGGATCGCCGGCGAAGTCGATTATGTGCGCGCGACCGGCGCTCTCGATGCGCGGCTCGGGTTCGGCGATCTCGTGCCGGCGGCGTGGGCGCAAGCCGCGCCGGCGCTCGCGCCGCTGGCGGCGCTGGCGCTGCCGGTTTCGGGCGTGGTGCGGGCGACGCTCGATCCGGCGCGCGCGGCCATCGTCGCGGCGTCGTGCGAGTTGCAGCTCGGTGCCGGGACGCTGCGTCTGGCGCAACTGCCCGGCGGCGCCGTCGCCGTCACCGGCGGCACGCTCTTCGCGGCCTACGACCCGGCCGCTGGGCAGCGTAACGTATCGAGCGCGCCGCGCTCGGCCTCGAGGGGCCGTCGCTTGCGGCCAGCGGCACCATCGCGGGTGTCGGGCACGGCCTGCTCGCCGGCGTTTGGCCGACACGGTCGCCGCCTCGCTCGCGCTCGAGGCGCGCGACGTACCGGTTGCCGATCTGGCACGGCTCTGGCCGCCCGCGCTCTCGCCGCGTGTGCGGCGCTGGGTCACCGCGCATGTCCGCGACGGCGTGGCGGCGCGCGCGACGGCGCAACTCGGTCTCGACGTCAATTTCCAGGCGACCGAAGCGGTCCAGGTGCGCCGGCTCTCGGGCACGCTCGAATATCGCGGCCTGACGGTCGATTATTTCAGCATGCTGCCGCCGGCGCGGGGGATCGACGGCACCGGCAGTTTCGATCTCGCCACCATGACGCTTGCGCCGACCAGTGCCGCCGTCCTCGGCATTCATGCCGGCAACACGACGATCACCTTGAGCAAGCTCGACACCGACGACCCGTCGGCATTGCCATCGCGCTGACGCTCAACGGCCCGCTCGCGGACGCACTTACCGTGCTCGACGCCGAGCCATTGCACGACGCGCGCGCACTCGGGCTAACGCGGCGCGCCGTCGGCGGGAATTTCACCGCCATGGTCAATCTCGCGTTCCCGCTCGTCGATCATCTCGCGTTGCGTCAGGTGACATTCTCGGCCGACGGCAATCTTACCGGCGTTTCACTCGCCAATGCCGCGCTCGGGCGCGATCGTGAGCGGCGGCGATTTCCGCCTCAGGGTCGACCGCAAGGCGCTTCGCCTCGACGGAACGGCCGCGCTGGCCGGGCGTGACAATTGGCGCTCGTGGTGCAGCGGAATTTTGCCGATGATGCCGCCGAACGCACTGCGCGCCACGGTCAAGACGGCGGCTCGATCAGCGCCGCGCGGCGGGCGCTCGGCCTCGATTTCCTGGCGATGCGGTCGAGGGCACGGTCGGGACCGAGCTGACCTATTCGGCGCCGGCAGCGGGGCCGGCGCGGGCGCAGGTGGCGCTCGATTTTGACGACGAGCGTGCTGACGCTTGCGCCGCTCGGCTGGCGCAAACCGGCCGGAACGCCGGCGACGGCGCAGCTCGCTCTCGTGCTTCGAGGCAGCGCGTCGCCGCGGTGCAGAATGCCGCGTTCGACGGCGGCGGCCTCGACCGCGCGGCTGGACGCGGCGTTCGATACGGCGGGCGGCGGCGAGCGCCTGTCGCGCGTCGATGTCGGCAGCTTCGCCGTCGGCGCGACCGATGTCGAGCGGGACGGCGGCGCGCGAAGCGGACGGCGGCTGGCGCTTCACGGTCTCGGGCCGAGCCTCGATGCGAGCGCGCTGCTGCACTGGCTCGACCGCTTCCAGTCCGGCGCCGCGCCCGAGCCGCCGCTGGCGCTCGACGGTGCGGCTCGACCGGCTCGTCCTCGGCCCGGCGCGCGAGGCGCGCGACGTGCGGGCCGACGCTCGTCAGCGACGGCGTCCACTGGCAGACGGCGACCATCGACGCCACGCTCCCCGGCGGTGCGACGCTGCGGCTGCGCTACGGCATGGTCGCGGGCAAGCCGGGCTTCGATCTCCAGACCGATGATTTCGGCGGTCTTGCTGCATCTCCTCGGCCTCTCCGACAACGTCAAAGGCGGACGGCTGCACTTGCCGGCGCGCCGGTCGATCAAGACGGACGCCGCCGGCTCAAGCTCACCGCCGACGGCACGGATTTTCGCATCGTCAATGCGCCGCTCCTGGCGCGGCTCCTATCGTTCGGCTCGCTCTCGGGGATCGGCGCGCTGCTCTGCGCGGCGAGGGCATTCCCTTCACGCGGCTCCGGGCCGATCTCGTCTATGGCGACGACCGGGTCGTCTTCGACAATTTCCGCGCCTATGGCGGCGCCATCGGCATCACCGGCAGCGGCGCGGTCGAGCGTGCCGCCGGACACGCTCGATATCTCGGGCACGCTCGTTCCCGCCTACGTGCTCAACACCGTTCTGGGCAACATTCCGGTGCTGGGAAATCTGCTGCTCGGCGGTGCCGGCCAGGGCATCTTCGCGGCCAATTTCCGCATTGCCGGGCCGCTCGGCGATCCCAAGGTTTCGGTCAATCCCTTGAGCGCGCTCGCGCCCGGCGTTCTCCGTCGGCTCTTCCTGTTCGAGCCGGCCAATCCCGACCCCGACGGCCGCGCCGCTATCCAACGAGCGCTGACGCACGACCTCTAGATCGGCCGCACCAGGGCGTGGCGCTTGCGGCCGGCGGAGAGCTTGATGACGCCTTCGGCACTCAGATCGGCGAGGGTGAGGCGTCGCGCCTCGTCGGTGACGACGCTGTCATTGACGCGGGCGCCGCCGCCGCGGATGAGGCGGCGCGCCTCGCCCAGGCTCGCGGCGAGGCCGGTGCGGTGGAAGAGATCGATCGCCGGCTGCCCGGCTTCGAGCAGCGCGCGCGCGATCTCGGTCACCGGCAAGTCGCCGCCGATGCCGCCTTCGGCGAAGACGCGCCGCGCCGTCTCCGCCGCGGCCTCGGCTGCCGCCCGCCCGTGGCACAGCGCCGTCGCCTCGGTGGCGAGCACTACCTTCGCCGCGTTGATCTCGCTGCCCGCGAGCGCGTCGAGCCGGGCGATCTCGGCGAGCGGCAGATCGGTGAAGAGGCGCAGGAAGCGGCCGACATCGCCGTCCTCGGTGTTGCGCCAGAACTGCCAGTAGTCGTAAGGCGCCAGCCGCTCGGCGTTGAGCCACACCGCGCCCTGGGCGGTCTTGCCCATCTTGGCGCCGGAGGCGGTGGTGACGAGCGGCGAGGTGATCGCCGTAGAGCTCGTGCCCGCCCATGCGTCGGCCAAGCTCGACGCCGCTGACGATATTGCCCCATTGGTCCGAGCCGCCCATCTGCACGCTGCAGCCGCAGCGCCGGGCCAGCTCGAGGAAGTCGTAGGACTGCAGCACCATGTAGTTGAATTCGAGGAAGCTCAGCGGCTGCTCGCGCTCGAGCCGCAGCTGCACGCTGTCGAAGCTCAGCATGCGGTTGACCGAGAAATGCCGGCCGTACTCGCGCAGGAACGGGATGTACTCGAGCCGGTCGAGCCACAGCGCGTTGTTGGCCATGACCGCGTCGGTCGGGCCGTCGCCGAACGTCAGGAACCGGTCGAAGATGCGGCGGATGCCGGCCATGTTGGCGGCGATCTCGGCGTCGCTCAGAAGCTGGCGCGTCTCGTCCTTGCCCGAGGGATCGCCGACCTTGGTGGTGCCGCCGCCCATCAGCACGATCGGCTTGTTGCCGGTGCGCTGCCACAGCCGCAGCAGCATGATCTGCAAAAGACTGCCGACATGCAGGCTGTCGGCGGTACAATCGAAGCCGATATAGGCCGTGAGCGGCCCCGCCGCGAGCCGCGCGTCGAGCGCGTCGCGGTCGGTGCATTGATGCACGAAGCCGCGCTCTTCGGCGGCGGCGAGAAAGGACGAGCGGGCGATGGACATCGGCGGCAGCGGGCCCCGTGAGGCTGGGGCGGGTCCTAGCACAAACGCCGCGACGCCGACAATTCGCGGGCCGGCGATGAACGGCTTTCGCCGCTATCGCGCGATCGGGCTGATGAGCGGGACCTCGCTCGACGGGATCGACGCCGCCTTCATCACCACCGACGGGCGCGATCGGTCGAGACCGGCCCGTCGCTCACCGTGCCCTTACGATCCGCGCGTTCCGCGAGCGGCTGCGCGGCGTCCTCGGCGGCACCGGCCCGGTCGCCGCGGTCGAGCGCGAGCTGACCGATGCCCATGCCGCGGCGGTGCGCACGCTGGTCTGGCGCCAATACGCGCTCGGCCGCCGTCGATCTGATCGGCTTTCACGGCCATACCATCCTGCATCGGCCGCACGAGGGCCGGACTTGGCAGATCGGCGACGGCGCCCGGCTTGCGGCGCTTACCGGCATCGACGTGGTCGGCGATTTCCGCTCGGCCGACGTGGCGGCGGGCGGCGAGGGCGCGCCGCTCGCGCCGCTTTACCATCGCGCGCTCGCCATCGCGCTGGCGCGGCCGCTCGCCGTGCTCAATCTCGGCGGGGTCGGCAACGTGACCTGGATCGGGAGCGGCGCCGACGACATCCTTGCCTTCGACACCGGTCCGGGCAACGCGCTCATCGACGACTGGATGCGGCTGCATACCGGCCGCCCGATCGATCCGGACGGCGCGCTGGCCGCGCAGCGGCCGCATCGATGCGGCAGCGGTCGCGCGCATTTCTTGCCGATCCCTATTTCCGCGCGCGCGCCGCCCAAATCGCTCGACCGCGACGATTTCGCCCGTTATTGCCCGGCCGGATCGACGCCGGCGGACGGCGCGGCGACGCTCACCGCGATGACGGCGGCGGCGGTCGCCGCAGCGATCGCGCATTTCCCGGCACTGCCGCGGCGCTGGCTCGTCACCGGCGGCGGCCGCCACAACGCCACCTTGATGGCCATGCTGCGGGCGCGGCTGCTGGCCGAGGTGGTGCCGGTGGAGGAGGTGGGCTGGGACGGCGACGCGCTCGAAGCGCAGGCCTTCGCCTATCTTGCGGTGCGTTCGCTGGAGCGGCTGCCGCTCAGCCTTCCGACCACGACCGGCACGCGCGCGGCGACCGGCGGCGGCGTCCTTCATCGCGTCGCGTAGCGGCCTCAGCCCGGCAGGAGATGGCGCTCGTGCGCCTTCGCGCGGATCGCCCGCTGCAGCTTGTCGAAGGCGCGCACCTCGATCTGGCGCACCCGTTCGCGCGAGATGCCGTATTTCTGCGACAGGTCCTCGAGCGTGGTCGGCGCGTCGCGCAGCCGCCGCGCGATCAGGATATCGCGCTCGCGCTGGCTGAGATGTGCCATGGCGGCGTGCAGGAGATCGCGCCGTAGCCCCAGTTCCTGGCGCTCCGACAGAATGGTCTCCTGGTCGTCCGTTTCGTCGGCGAGCCAATCCTGCCATTCGCCCTCGGCGTCGCCGCGCACCGGCGCATTGAGCGAATGATCGGGGCTGGCGAGACGGCGGTTCATGCTGACCACGTCGGCCTCGGGCACATCGAGCGCGCGGGCGATCTTCTGCACGTTCTCGGGCGAGAGATCGCCCTCTTCGATCGCCTGGATTTGGCCCTTGAGCTTGCGCAGGTTGAAGAACAGTTTCTTCTGCGCCGCGGTGGTGCCCATCTTCACCAGCGACCACGAATGCAGGATGTATTCCTGCATGGAGGCGCGGATCCACCACATCGCATAAGTGGCGAGGCGGAAGCCGCGCTCGGGATCGAAGCGCTTCACCGCCTGCATCATGCCGACATTGCCCTCGGAGATGAGCTCCGACAGCGGCAGGCCATAGCCGCGATAGCCCATCGCGATCTTGGCGACGAGGCGGAGATGGCTGGTGACGAGCCGGTGCGCCGCGTCGGGATCGCCATGCTCGCGCCAGCGCTTGGCGAGCATGTATTCCTCTTCCGGCGCGAGCATGGGAAACTTGCGGATCTCGTGGAGATACCGGGCAAGATTCCCCTCGCTCGCGATGCTGGGGAGGGCAGAGGTCGTCGCCATCGACGCGCAGCTCCTGAACCAGAGGCGCGAGACTACCCCAATCGCCAGTCAATGTCCATATTTTAGAGTGTTTCTAGAAACGCGATCAATGCCTCAATATCTTGGGGTAAGCTACTTTCGAGGCGGATCGGCTGGGCGGTCGCGGGATGAACAAATCCGAGCACGCTCGCGTGAAGCGCCTGGCGTGGGAAGCGGGCAATGGCGGCGCTCGCCGCGGTGAGCCGGCTGCCGCCATAGCTGCGGTCGCCGATGAGCGGGTGCCCGAGCGCGCTCAGATGAACGCGGATCTGGTGCGTTCGCCCGGTCGCGAGACGGCACTCGATCAGCGATGCCACCGTGCCGAAGCGGCGCAGCACGCGGTAGCGGGTGAGCGCCGCTTTGCCGCCCCGCCGCACCACGGCCATCTTCTTGCGGTTGTACGGGCTGCGTCCGATTGGCGCGTCGATCTCGCCCACGAGCGCCGCGGGGATGCCCCAGACGACGGCATGATAGGCGCGGTCGATGCGGCGCGCGGCGAAGTCGGCGGACAGTCGGGCATGCGCGAGCTCGCTCTTGGCGACGACCATGAGGCCGCTCGTGTCCTTGTCGAGGCGATGAACGATGCCGGGCCGCTTCACGCCGCCGATGCCGGCGAGGCTCGCGCCGCAATGGGCGAGGAGCGCGTTAACCAAGGTCCGGTCGGGATTGCCCGGCGCGGGATGGACCACCAGCCCCGCCGGCTTGTCGATGACGATGAGATGCTCGTCCTCGAACCGCACCGCGAGGTCCAGTGCCTGCGGCTCGGGGAGGTCGGCGACCGGCGGCGGCAGCGAGACTGCGAAGATCTGGCCTGGTTTGACCCGCATCGCGGGGTCCGTTATCGTCGCGCCGTTCAAGCTCACCCGACCGGCCTCGACGAGACGCTTCAGGCGCGTGCGCGACAACTCGCCGAGATGCGCCGCGAGCAGCCGGTCGAGACGTTCCCCGGCTTCGATGGCTTGCGCGGTGACCTGCCGCAAGGTTCCGGCGGACGGTATGGGCAATGGCGTGGTCATAGCCGATAAGGTGAGCCCAAGCATGCGAGCGCTCAAGGTCCTGGTCGCCGTCATGGGCGTGCTGCTGGTCGCCGGCAGCGTCGTGCTGGTCATGGCCGTCATGGGCCGGATCGAACACGGACCGGCGCGAGCGGATCATCGGGAGGCAGCAGCGACGCTCCGCACCGTGCTGCCCGATCCGGGCCGCATCGTCGCGACCGAGCTTGCAGGCGACCGGCTGATGGTCCGGGTGGCGCTTGCGGACGGTAGCGAGGAGGTGGTGCTGTTCAACGCTCGCGACGGCGCCGAGATCGCCGTGATCGAGCTACGCGGTGCGGCACCGGGCAAGGCCGCGCCCTAGATGCTTGGTTCTGGAAATAGCGGCGCCGGGAACCGAGACCGCGGCAAGGTTTCGTTAACATAACGGCGTGCGGCACCGCTGCAGCAACGGCGCAAAAATTTTTGACGCCGCTTACGTTTTTTCCTTGAAACCAGTGGCGATGAGCGTATCTATCGCGTTCTCGACGCACCGCACGTGCCTATGGCCCATCGTGGTTATGCAACGACGTAACGCGTCCTTTTTGGAAGATCCGGTCACAGTGGACCGGTCCCGAGAGGGAGGTCGATATGGTTGCAATCCGACGCAGGGCCCCAGCGCCCTGTCCTGACGCCACTCCCCGGCATATCCGGGACGCCCGCTGTTGCGGTGGCCGGGCCACCAGCGAACCGAGCAGTCTGAGCTGAGCTCCACGCCGGCGCACGCAAGACGCCCGCGTTTCGGTTCGCGCTCTCCCTCCCCTAATTTTGTTTAACGGAGAAGACTATGGTGGCTCGTGCACTCGCCGCCGCTCGCGTGGGTGCCCCGACCGGCAAGGAAGTGCCGGTCGTGGTTCCGGTTCGCCCCCGTCGCCGGTCGGCCCAGGCCGTCGCCAAGACTGCCTGGATCAACCCGAAGATTGCCCGATATCTCGCCGAGCAGCAGCCGGCGACCCCGTGCCTCGTCGTCGATCTCGACGTGGTGGCCGAGGCCTACAAGGAGCTGCGCCGGTACTTGCCGCTCGCCCGCGTGTTCTATGCGGTGAAGGCAAACCCGGCGCCGGAGATCGTGACGCTCCTGGGCGATCTCGGCTCGAGCTTCGACGTGGCGAGCCCCGCCGAGATCGCGCTCTGCCTCGAGCGCGGTATCGGCGCCGAGCGGATCTCCTTCGGCAACACCATCAAGAAGGAACGCGATATCGGTTTCGCCTTCGAGCGCGGCATCCGGCTGTTCGCGTTCGACAGCGCGGCCGAGCTCGAGAAGATTGCCCGCGCCGCGCCGGGCGCGCGTGTCTTCTGCCGCATCCTGATCGAGTGCACCGGCGCCGAATGGCCGCTGTCGCGGAAGTTCGGCTGCTCGCCCGAGATGGCGGTGGACCTGCTGCGCCAGGCGCGCGGTTTCGGCCTCGATCCGTACGGCGTCTCGTTCCATGTCGGCTCGCAGCAGACGGATCTGACGCAATGGGACGGCGCCATCGGCCGCACCGCCGAGATGTTCTCGGTGCTGGCCCGGTCCGACATCACGCTGCGGATGGTCAATATCGGCGGTGGCTTTCCCGCGCACTACCGCGGCGACGTGCAGCCGATCGAGCGTTACGCCGCGGCGGTGATGACCGCCATCACGCGTCATTTCGGCAATGACCTGCCCGAGATCATCGTCGAGCCGGGCCGGTCGATCGTCGGTGACGCCGGTGTCATCCAGAGCGAGGTCGTCCTGGTGGCGCGCAAGTCGTTCGGCGAGGAAAAGCGCTGGGTCTATCTCGACGTCGGCAAGTTCAACGGCCTCGCCGAGACCGCGGACGAGAGCATCAAGTACCGCATTCGCACCGCGTCCGACGGTGGCGCCTCCGGGCCGGCGGTCATCGCCGGGCCGACCTGCGACAGCGCCGACATCCTGTACGAGAAGGCGGATTATCGCCTCCCGCTCGACCTTCAGGTCGGCGACAAGGTCGAGATCCTGGCCGCCGGGGCCTATACCGCGAGCTACGCCTCGGTCGGCTTCAACGGCTTCCCGCCGCTCAAGACCTACTGCATCTGAAGCGACGCGGCGCGGACCGCCTCGGTCCGCACCGCGATCTCGCCGAGAAGCTTCTGCTCGATCGCCGTGGCGAAGGACTGGAAATCGTCGACCTTGAGCAGGAAGGCGTGCGGGCCGCCGACCACATACCGGTCGTAATACTGGTCGAGCCACGGCTCGGTCTTGAGGATGGCGAGGCCGTTCACGGTGATGCCCTGCGCCACCAGCCGGTCGCGCACCTGGGCCGGGTTCGGCCCGATATTCGCCATCCCGTCGCCCGAAAGATCGATGACGCGCCGGTCGGGCGTATCGCCGAGACGGCCGAAGGCGGCGCCCGCGGCGCCAAGCGCATCGCCGATGGCGGTGAGGCCGGCGGAGCTGCGCCGGCTCGCCCGCACCGAAGCGGCGAAGGCGCCGCCGCTCTTGGCGTCGTCGATGCGGGTCCAGTCAACCGTCACCGCCTGCTTGTCGCGATCGGACCACTCGATGACCGTTGCGTCGATCGCGCCCCGGCGGCCGCCGCTTATGGCGGCGATCACTTGCGGGTTCTCGAAGGCGCGGGCGATGCCCTCGTGCTGCAGCCGGTATTCGCTGGCATCGACGCTCTCGGAGACGTCGACCGCGAGGACGAGGGCGATATCGACCTTTTCCGCCCATGCCGGTTGGGCGGCGGCAATGGCGAAAGCACAGGCAAATGCCGCGCCGCGCCGTGCGGTACCGGTCATGACGGCTTGAGCTCCGGCCGAGTCGCCGCCGGACGGGGCGTCGTGACCGAGGTGCCGATGAGACGCGCGCGCGCGTCGCGGTCGGCGCCCGACGGTAGCGGCGCGTCGGCATCGCGCAGCCAAGCGGCGAGATCGGCGGTCACCAGCGGGCCGGCGAGGTCGCGCAACAGCAGATGATAGCCGGCCGGGTAGAGAGCGACGCGCTGGCGGGACAGCGCGGCCTCTGGCAGCGCGGCGACGAAACGCGCGACCGGCGCGCGCGGCACGATCTCGTCGCGTTCGCCGTAGAGAATGAGCGCCCGGCCATTGAAATGCGGCGCCGCATCGAGCGCCGCTCCCATCAGATCGACGAGGCCGGTGAGCGTGTCGGACCGGGTCGTCTTGATCACCAGAGGATCGTCGTGCAGCGCCCGCAGCATAGCGGTGTTGTCGGAGACGCGGATCGTTACCGGCAAAAGGCGCGGGGACCAAGTAATCGCGGGGAGGAAGTCGGCCAGCCACAGCCCGGCGCGCTCGAATATGCTCATTGTCGCGCGCCCCCACACCGCCGGCGCGAGGAGGATGAACCCGTCGGCCCCGCCCGCGCCGCCGGCGTGCTCCGCCGCAAGAATGGCGACGGCGGCGCCCATGCTTTCCCCCATCACATGCAGCGGCAGCCCGGGATAACGCTGCCGCAGCACCGCGACGACACCAAGCGCGTCGTCGATCATCGCCGCGGTTCCGGCCCAGCGGCCGCGTGACGCCGTACGGCCGAAGCCGCGCTGGTCGTAGGCGAAAGTGGCGATGCCACGGTGTGCCAGGATGGCGGCGGGATCGGCGAAGGCGTTGGCGTGGTCGTTAAAGCCGTGAAGGGCGACGACCACGGCCCATGGCGGCGCCGGCGGCAGCCAGCTGCGCAGGGGCAGGACGGTGCCGTCCGGCATGACGATATGATCGGCCTCGAGCCGCGCAACGGGCGCGGCGGATGGTGGCCGTTCGCTTGCTCCGGTCATTCCAAGATTGATATGTTCCGCCTTGGCGATGCAATCAATAGACGCATCGAGCGCTCCGGGGAATGGGTCACGACGAAGCGACGTGCGCGGCGCCGCGTAGCGTGCGCGGTGTCAGTCCTTGCTCTGGCGCAGGGCGACGATTTATAATCCGCGCGGCGCCGTGAGGGAACGCGCAAAATCGAGGGAGGCAGGCATGCGGTGGATGGAAGCGGCGGCCGCGATGGCGTTGATCGGGCTCATGGCGTTACCGGCGGCCGCGGCGGACAAGCGCGAACCGCCCTCCTGCGCCGCCATCCGCTTCCGACCGATCCCGTCAGGGCTTTCCGACGGTATCCAGGATGCCGGGCTCTACAAGTCGCGCTTCGGCCGCATCGACGTGAAGGCGAATGTCAAGAACGGCGCGGCGCAAAGCTACTTCGTCGACGTCAACGGCACCAAGCTCGCCGCCCGGGCGGAGCTGCCGAAGGCCGCCGCGACCTGCGCCAAGGTGAAGCGCCTCGGCGCGCCCATCAAGCCGCTCGAACCCTGCAGCGGCGACGCGCTCACCGTGCTCATCACCCATAGCGGCGACAAGCGCTATTTCATGCTGTACGCGCATTCGAGCGGAAGCTGGCGCTATTGCAGCGGCGGCAGCGGCTGATCGTCATCCGCGGCGGCGTCGGCGCGCGGGCGGCGCGGGCGTGGCCGTGCCCTCATCCTGCGCCAGTGCGAACAACAGGCTCCCGGTGACCGTATTGGCCTCGGCGAGGCGGACGGTCAGCTTGTCGCCCAGGGTGAAGCTGCGCTGCGTCCGGCGGCCGATCAGGCGGTGCCGCGCCTCGTCATGGACGAAATAATCGCCGGGCAGGCTGCTCATCGGAATGAGGCCGTCGGCGCCGGTATCGTCGAGCGTGACGAACAGCCCGGCACGGGTGACGCCGTTGATCCGCGCCGCGAAACGCGCACCGACGCGCTCGGCGAGAAAGGCGGCGATATAGCGGTCGGCGGCGCTGCGTTCGGCCGCGGCGGCGCGGCGTTCGGTCATCGAGACATGCTCGCCCTGCGCGGCGAAATCTTGGCCCGCGTCCTGCGGCAGGCCGCCGGCGCCGAAGCCGTGGCCGGCGATAAGGGCACGGTGGACGAGGAGATCGGCATAGCGCCGGATCGGCGAGGTGAAATGCGCGTAACGGCGCAACGCGAGGCCGAAATGGCCAAGATTTGCCGGGCTATAGACCGCCTGGGCCTGGCTGCGCAGCACCAGTTGATGGATCAACCGTGCATAGGGCGTGTCGGCGACGCGCTGCAAAACCCCGTTGAAGTCGCGCGGACGGACCGCCTGGCCTTTGACGAGGCGGAGGCCGGGAATGCCGAGGCCGGCGAGGAAATCGCGCAGCGCCGCAAGCTTCGCCGGGTCGGGCGCGTCGTGAACGCGGTACATGCAGGGTTGCTTAAGCTGCTCCAGCGTTTCGGCGGCGGCGACATTGGCGGCGATCATCAGTTCCTCGATGACGCGGTGGCTGTCGAGCCGCTGGGCCGGTGCGATGCTGGCGACGCGGCCCTCCGGGTCGAGCCGGATGCGGCGCTCGGGCAGATCGAGTTCGAGCGTCCCGCGCCGCTGCCTGGCGTGTTCGAGCGCGCGCCACGCGCCGTAGAGTGGCCGGAGCACCGGATCGACCAGCGTTGCGGCGACCTCGTCGGGGCGGCCGTCGATCGCCTCCTGGACCGCTTCATAGGTCAGTCGCGCCGCCGAACGCATCAGGCCGCGCTCGAAGCGATGGCGCCCGACGCGTCCGCTGCCGTCGATCCAGAGATGCACGGCAAGGCAGGCGCGATCGACCCCGGGCCGCAGCGAGCACAGCTCGTTCGACAGCGCCTCGGGCAGCATCGGCACCACCCGGTCCGGAAAATAGGCGGAGTTGCCGCGCTCATGCGCCGCACGGTCGAGCGCGTCGCCCGGCCGCACGTACCACGCGACGTCGGCGATCGCGACGATGGCGTGCCAGCCGCCGTCGCGCGCCGCATCAGGCTCGGCCCAGACCGCGTCGTCGAAATCGCGCGCATCGGCGCCGTCGATGGTGACGAGCGGAACGGCGCGAAGATCGGTGCGGCTCTCCGGCGCCACCGGCTGCGCCCTGGCGGCGAGCGCCAGTGCCGCGTCCGGGAACACAGTCGGGATGCCGTGGCTGTGAATCGCGATGAGGCTGAAGGAATGCGGATCGGCGCTGTTGCCGAGACGCTCGACGATGCGCGCTTCGGGCAGGCCGAAGCGGCGCGCGGCCGCGACGGCGGCGAGCACGATCTCGCCGTCTTCGGCACCGGCGGTGTCGGCCGCGGTGATGCGGAACGCGGTCCTCACTTTGCGATCGGTGGGCTCGAGCCGGCCGCCGTCGCGCTCGCGGCGAAAGATGCCGAGGATGCGGTCGGGCCCGCCGCTTACTTCGCGCAGGACACGCGCCTCGTAGAGACCGTGATCGCGGCGGACATAGCGCACGACGGCGCGGTCGCCGATACCGAGTGCCGGCCCGCCGCGTTCGACCACGACCAGGATCTCGGGCACCGGCGCGTGGTCGGGCCAGTTCACCGGCCGGCCATGCAACTCGCCATCGATATCGATGGCGGCGATCTCCAGGATGCCGGTCTCGGGAAGTGCAGGGGGCGCGGCCTTGCGCCGCGTACCGCCGCTGCGCGCGCGGATGACGTCGGTGGCGAGATCCTTGAGCGCGTCGCGATGCTCGGGCGCGACCTTGAAGGCACGCATCACCTCGCGCCGCGTAACCGGCGCGGGGCTCGCCGCGACGAAGTCCAGCACATCGCTGCGGCTCGGCAGTCCGGCCGGGCGCCGCGTCACGCGCTGCGCGCCGGGTTCAGTCGGCGGATTGGCGCGCGGCGCGCGGCGGTCCCTTCTTGGCGGCGCCCGTCTTGGCACGGCCGCTCGCTCCTTTCTTCTTACGGGGCTGGGGCGTCTTGCGGGGCTTCGCCTTGACGGTGCCCTTGCCTTTCGCCGCCTGGGCGCGCAGCAGCTCGATTGCACGCTCGATGGTGATCTCGTCCGGCGCGAGGTCGCGCGGCAGCGTCGCGTTGACGCCGCCATGGCTGACATAGGGGCCGTAGCGGCCGCTATAGAGCGTGATCGGCGCGCCGTCGCCGGGATCGTCGCCGACCACCTTGAGTGGCGTCGGCCCGCGCCGTCCGCCCTGGCGCGGCTCGGCCAGGAGGCTGACCGCCCGATTGAGCCCGATGGTGAGCACGTCGTCGCCGGGCGCGAGCGAGCGGAAGGTCTTGCCCTGGCGGATGTAGGGGCCGAAGCGACCAAGGGCGGCGACGATCGGTTCGCCGGTCTCCGGATGAGCGCCGACCTCGCGCGGCAGCGCCAGCAGCTTGAGCGCAGTCTCGAACGTGACGTCGGCAGGCGCGAGTCCCTTGGGCAGCGACGAGCGCTTCGGCTTCTCGCCCTCGGCGCCCTCGCCGAGTTGGACGTAAAGGCCGTAGGGGCCCTTGCGCAGGGTCACGGCGAGCCCGCTCTCTGGATCGTCGCCGAGCATTCGCGGTCCTGCCAACTCGATGCCGGCGCCGCCTTCGCCTTCCTTCTCGAGACCAAGTGCGCGGGTGTAGCGGCAATCGGGATAGCGGTCGCAGGCGATGAACGCGCCGAAGCGGCCGAGCTTCAGGCCGAGCCGGCCGCTCTGGCACACCGGGCACAAGCGCGGATCGCGGCCGCTGGCGTCGTCGGGGAAGAAGTGGCGCCCGAGCACCTCGTCGAGCGCGGCGATGACCTGGGTAATGTTGAGGTCCTTGGTGCCGTCGATCGCCGTCGAGAAGTCGCGCCAGAATTCCTCGAGCACCTGGCGCCACGGAATGCGGCCGCCGGAAATGTCATCGAGCCGGTTCTCGAGATCGGCGGTGAAGCCATATTCGACGTAGCGCTCGAAAAAGCTCGTGAGGAAGGCGGTGACGAGACGGCCGCGGTCCTCGGGCACGAAGCGCTTCTTGTCGAGGCGCACGTAATTGCGGTCCTGCAGCACCTGCAGGATCGAGGCATAGGTGGAAGGCCGGCCGATGCCGAGTTCCTCGAGCTTCTTGACGAGGCTCGCCTCGGTGTAGCGCGGCGGCGGCTGGGTGAAATGCTGCAACTGCTCGACCGCGTTGCGCGCCAGCGCCTCGCGCTCCTTGAGCGGTGGCAGACGACGATTCTCCTCGTCCTCTTCGGAATCGTCCGTGTCTTCGTGATAGAGTGCGAGGAACCCGTCGAAGGCGATGGTCGATCCGGTGGCGCGCAGCATGACGCTGCCGTCCGCCGGCGCGATGTCGACGCCGACCTGGTCGATCAGCGCCGTCTCCATCTGGCTCGCCACCGCGCGCTTCCACACCAGCTCATATAGGCGGCGCTGCTCGTCCTCGAGCTCGCGCGTCACCGCATCCGGCCGGCGGAACATGTCGGTCGGCCGGATCGCTTCGTGCGCCTCCTGCGCGTTCTTGGCCTGGGTGCGGTAGATGCGCGGTTCGGAGGGACAATAGTTATCGCCGTAATCCGTGGCGATCAGCTTGCGCACCGCGGCGATCGCCTCGTTCGACATCACGACGCCGTCGGTGCGCATATAGGTTATGAGTCCGACCGTGTCGCCGTCGATGTCGATGCCCTCGTAGAGTCGCTGAGCGATACGCATGGTACGGCTCGCGCCGAAGCCGAGCTTGCGCGATGCCTCCTGCTGCAAGGTCGAAGTGGTGAAGGGCGGCGGCGGCGTGCGGCGCACCTGCTTGCGCTCGATCGCGGCGACGCCATAGTCCTTGCCGGCGAGAACCTTCGCGGCCGCTGCGCGCGCGGCATTCTCGTCCCCAAGGGCGAAGCGGTCGAGGCGCTTGCCGTCGAGATGGGTGAGCCGCGCGGTGAAGCGGTCGCCGGCAGGCGTGACGAATTCGGCCTCGATCGTCCAGTACTCGCGCGGCTTGAAAACTTCGATCTCGGCCTCACGCTCGCACACGAGGCGCAGCGCCACCGACTGCACGCGACCGGCCGACTTGCTGCCTGGCAGCTTGCGCCACAGCACCGGCGACAGCGTGAATCCGACGAGATAATCGAGCGCCCGCCGCGCGAGATAGGCGTCGACGAGCTCGCGGTCGAGTTCGCGCGGGTGGCGGAAGGCGTCGAGCACCGCCTGCTTCGTCACCTCGTTGAAGACGACGCGCTTGACGTCGACCCCCTTCAGCACCTTGCGCTGACGCAGCACCTCTTCGACGTGCCATGAGATCGCCTCGCCCTCGCGGTCGGGGTCGGTGGCGAGATAGAGATGATCGGCGCCCTTGACGGCCTGGGCGATGTCCTTGAGGCGCTTCTCCGCCCGGGCGTCGACCGCCCAGGACATCGAGAAGTCCTCGTCCGGGCGCACCGAGCCGTCCTTGGCCGGCAGATCGCGGACGTGACCATAGCTCGCGAGAACCGTGTAGCCCTTGCCGAGATATTTGTTAATGGTCTTCGCCTTGGCGGGCAATTCGACGATGACGACGTTGTTCATGAAAATTCTGGGGTGGTGGAAATGCGCATGAGATGGAGACGGTGCCCGCTCAAAGCAAGGCGACGTGATTGCCGGGCTGGCGCTCGATCCGGCCGGCAAGCTCGAGTTCGAGCAGCACCGTGACGACGATGGCCGGCGAGAAATCGACTCTGCCGGACGAGTTCGTCAACCGGAAGCGGCGAGGGCGAGAGCAGCTCGAGCAATCGCTCGCGCGCCTCGGCAATCTCCGCGTCGCCTGCGACGGCGGCGCGCGGAGCGGCGTAGAGCTCGCGCCGGCGTTCGGCGAGCGGAGTCTCGATGAGCGGCGCAAGCTCTTCCATCACGTCGGCGGCGCTCTCGACGAGGCGCGCGCCCTTGCGGATGAGATCGTTGGTGCCGCGGCAGCGGGGATCGAGCGGCGAGCCCGGCACGGCGAAAACTTCGCGCCCCTGGTCGAGCGCGCAGGCGCGCGGTGATGAGCGAGCCCGAGCCCACCGCCGCCTCGACCACCACCACGCCCAAGGCGATGCCCGAGATGATGCGGTTGCGGCGCGGGAAATGTCGCGCCTGCGGCGACGGTGCCGCATCGGCATCTCGGCGACGAGCACGCCGCGCTCGGCAATCGCCTCCTGCAGCTCGCGGTTCTCTTCGGGATAGACGGTATCGATGCCGCCGGCGAGCACGGCGATGGTGCCGGTCGGGAAGCGCGCCCTCGTGCGCGGCCGCGTCGATGCCGCGGGCGAGGCCGGAGACGACGACGAGCCGGTGCTCGCCGAGCTGCAATGCGATGTCGCGGGCGAAGCGGCGGCCGTTGGCCGACGCATTGCGCGCGCCGACGATGGCGACGGCGTGACGCGTTAGAAGCTGCGTTTGGCCGCGCACGGTGATGAGCGGCGGCGCGTCCTCGACCGCGGCGAGCGCCGGCGGGTAGAGCGGCTCGCCCCAGGCGACGAGTTGCGCCTTGGCCGCGGCGACCAGCGCCAGCTCGCGCTCGGCCGCCGCCTTGGCCGCGATCGACGAGGGGGCGCTGGCGTCCGCCGCGGCGCGCGATCTCGGGCAGCGCCGCGAGCGCCGCCTCGGCCGAGCCGAAGCGCGACAGCAGCTGAAAGAAGGTGACCGGCCCGACATTTTCGCTGCGGATAAGACGCAGCCAATCGATGCGCTCGGACGGGGTGAGAGGGCGCGGCGCCGCGTTCATCGCCGCACCATTCGCAAATCCGCGTCCCGCCGTCAATCGATGCGTGCTGCGGCCGCTACCGCCCGCGGCCGAGGCTGATCCGGCTTTCCTCGCCGCGGACGAGGCGCCGCATGTTGGCGCGGTGGCGCAGCAGGACGAGCAGGGCGATCGCGAGGACCGCTGCCGCGCGCATTCCCGCACCGGTCAGGACGAGCGCATAGAGCGGCGCCAGCGCCGCGCCGGCAATGGCGGCGAGCGAGGAATAGCGCGTCGCCGCCGCGACGACGAACCAGGTTGCGATGGCGGCGAGACCCACCGGCCAGGCCAGCGCGAGCAGCGCACCGCCCGCCGTGGCGACGCCCTTGCCGCCGCTGAAGCCGAGCCAGGGCGGGAAACACGTGCCCGACGACGACGGCGACGGCAGCGAGTGCCGTGGTCTCGGTCCCGAAGCGCGCGGCCACCGCGACCGCGAGCGCGCCTTTGCCGCGCATCGCACAAGAGCGTCAGCGCCGCCACCGCCTTGTTGCCGGTGCGCAGCACGTTGGTGGCGCCGATATTGCCCGAGCCGATCGCGCGGATGTCGCCCAGCCCCGCAATCCGAGCGAAGATGAGCCCGAACGGGATGGAGCCGATGAGAAAGGCCAAGACAACGACGACGACCGGCCACATCGCAAGGACCGCAGCCTGCACCTTTGGATCGGGGCGCGAGCTTACCAGGGAGAGTTGTCAATTGGTACCCGACCTGATAAGCAGCGCCGGGCCGGCGCCGGTCCCGTCCCGCAGGACGAACCGATGAAGCGCGACGTCATCACCATCAGCGACCTGACCAACGCCGAGATCGAAGAGATTTTCGCGCTCGCCGACGAATTTCTGGAAGAGATGGCCACGGCCGAGCGGCCGCACCAGGTGCGCGGGCGGCGCACGGATGCGGCGCGCTACCTCATGACGAGCCTGTTCTACGAGCCGAGCACGCGGACGCGGTTCTCGTTCGAGGCGGCGATGGTGCGGCTCGGCGGCAGCGTTCTCGGCACCGTTGACCCGGTCACGTCGTCGGCAGCCAAGGGCGAAAGCCTCGCCGACACCGTGCGCGTGATGGAGAATTATGCCGACCTCATCGTCATGCGCCACAACTACGAGGGCGCGGCCCGCGCCGCCGCGGAATATGTCGGCATTCCCGTCATCAACGGCGGCGACGGCGGCCACGAGCACCCGACCCAGACGCTGTGCGACCTCTACACGTTGCGCCGCGAGAACCAGTCGCTCAAGGACCTCAACGTGCTGGTGGTCGGCGACCTCAAGCACGGCAGGACGGTGCATTCGCTCGTCTACGGTCTCGCGCGCTTCAACGCCAATATCATCCCGATGCCGGCGAAAGGGTTCGAATTGCCGGAGCAGGTGACGCGACGGCTGCAGGAGGAATATCACTGTCGCCCCTATTCCCGGGACGAGGTGTTCGGCAGCGCCGAGGACATGCCGCAGATCGACGTCGTCTATGTCGCGCCCGGGAGCAGCCTGCATATGAGCGTGGTGCCGCGGCGCCAGATCGCCGACGAGTTTTCCGAGGACGGCCGCGCCGACGAGAAGGCACGGAGCGCGCGGCCGCCGCTCATCTTCGATGTCTGCTACGTCACGCGCCTCCAGGGCGAGCGGCTCGCGCCGGGACAGACGCTGGGGCGCGACTATCCGGTCATCGACCGCAAGTTTCTGCGCGGCAAGCGCTATGCCGAGACGCGCGTGCTTCACCCGTTGCCGCGCGTCAACGAATTGGGCTACGATCTCGACAACGATCCGCGCGGCATCTATTTCAAGCAGGCGGCCTATGGCGTGCCGGTGCGCATGGCGCTGTTGGCGAAGGTCCTCGATATCGTGCCGTTCCGCGCCGAGGAGACGCCCGCACCGCGCAAGGTTTACGGCAATGCGCAGGGCCTCGCCTGCGGCAATGCGCGCTGCATCACCAATCACCCGAGCGAAAGTCGGCACCTCACGCCCAAATTCTGGCTGGTGAAATTCGGCGCGCATGCTGGCGCGCTGCGTCTATTGCGAGACCGACACCGTGGTCGCCTGCTATGGCCGGCTGCCTGACCGGCGCCTGGCGACCGATTTCGCTGCACTCGAGGCGCTGACGCCGGGCGATGTCGTGCTGTTCGCGGGCGAAGACGACGCGCTCCGCGCCGGGTTCCGGCCAGAAGAGCGGCCGCGGCTGGCATAGCCGAGGCAAAGAAGCGGCACGTCGGTTGGCGGGTGCTCGTTGCTGCCGAATTTCCGGTTGTGACCCGAAACGGCCGGCATTCTACTACCTTATTGGGTCACCTTGCGGCCATTCCTCGATAGACGAAACTTTGCGCGCTGCGATAGGCTCGGCACGCTTCGCGTGCACTCGGCGCCAATAGGTCGCTTCGGGAAGAATTGCGCAGATCGGGAACTTTTCGGGGTTCCGCTCGCTTTTTCTTGCTGGAGCGGCGGTGCGACCGAGGGGGAGAATCGAATGAAGATCCGGGAGCCGTCACCGGCATCGGGCCATCCCCGGAGAACGGGGCGCGCCCCGTCAGCGTTGATGCGACCGCCGAGCGCCAGGCGGAAGATCTCCTGCGCGAGGGTGCGCAGGGCTTCCGGTCGGTGCTCGCAGCGCTGCCTGCCGCCATCTACACGACCGACGCGGCCGGGCGGATCACGTATTACAACGAAGCCGCAGCCGCGTTGTGGGGGTATCGGCCGGAACTGGGCACGGGCAAGTGGTGCGGTTCCTGGAAGCTCTTTTGGCCCGACGGCTCGTTCCTGCCGCATGACCAGTGTCCCATGGCGGTGGCGCTGAGGGAAAAGCGGCCGATCAGGGGTCGGGCGGCGATTGCGGAGCGGCCTGATGGCACCCGAGTCCCTCGCCGCTTATCCCGCGCCCATTTTCGACGCCTCCGGTGTCCTGCTTGGCGCGGTGAGCGTGTTGGTGGATATGACCGATCGCAAGCGCGCCGAGGAACTGTCGCACGCTCGGCAAGCGGAACTGGAAGCCGTCCTCGACCGAAGCCCATTCATGCTCATCCGCTGCGGCCGCGATCTGCGATTTCGCTTCGTCAGCGAGGCCTTTGCACAGATGATCGGCCGGCGCCCCGAGGACGTGATCGGCAAGCCGATTGCCGAGATCATTGGTCACGATTCTCTCAACGCGATCCTTCCGCACATCGATCGGGTTCTGAAAGGCGAGCATGCCGAGTACGAAAAGGATTTCCACTTCGAGGGGGCCGGGTCACGTTTCCTGCGCGCGATATATACGCCGAATGTGGATGAGCGGGGCGAAATCGATGGCTGGATCGCCTCGATCATCGATATCAGCGAACGAAGGCATGCCGAGCGGGTGCGGCGGCGGCTCGCCAGTATCGTCGACAGTTCCGACGATGCGATCGTGAGCAAGGACCTCGATGGCGTGATCGTCAGCTGGAATCGAGGTGCGGAGCGTCTCTTCGGATATTCAGCCGATGAAGTCGTCGGCAGGCCGATCACGATATTGATGCCGGCGGAGCTTCGCGATGAAGAACCGAGGATTCTCGAGCGCATCCGGCGCGGCGACCGCATCGATCATTATGAGACCACGCGCCGCCGCAAGGACGGCACGGTGATCGACGTTTCCTTGACCGTCTCGCCGGTGAAGGATGAAGAGGGAAGAATTGTCGGGGCGTCGAAGATCGCCCGGGACATCACCGAACGCCGCCGCGCCGAGACGGCACTGGCAAAGCGCGCAGAAGTGCAGGCAGCGCTCTATGAATTCACAAACAGATTGTACCGTGCCAACTCGTTGACTGCCATCTACACGGCGGCGCTCGATGCCATTTTCGATGCGTTGCGGTGCGGCCGCGCCTCCATTCTCCGCTTCGACGAGCATGGCGTGATGCGGTTCGTCGCCTGGCGCGGATTGTCGGAACGGTATCGCAATGCGGTCGAAGGCCATTCCCCGTGGTCGCCGGATGAAATCGACCCCGATCCCGTCTGCATCGCCGATACCGATCGTCCCGACTTGCAGGATACCGCGCAAGGCGTCGTCGCGAAGGAAGGCATCCGAGCAGTCGCTTTTATTCCGCTGGTCGCGCACGGGAAGCTCGTTGGCCAATTCATGACCTATTACGGGGAGGCGCACGCGTTCGGCAAGGAGGAGATCGATCTCGCTCTTAACCTCGCGCGCCAACTTGGCTTTGCCATCGAACGGACGCAGGCGGAGCACGCGCGCCGGACCGCTGAACAAGAGCTGCGCGAGCTTAGCCAGAAATTGGAGACGGAGGTGGAAAGGCGAACGCTGGAGCGCGATCGGATCTGGAATGTTTCCGAGGATTTATTGGGGGTGTCCGATTTCAACGGGTATTTCCTCAACGTCAATCCTGCCTGGGAAAAGCTGCTCGGTTGGACCAAGGATGAAATCCAGCGCATGCACGTGAGCGCATTGCGCCATCCGGAGGATGCCGCTCGTTCAGCAGCAAGTCGCGCTCAGCTCGCGCAAGGCGCGCCGACGGTGCGAATGGAGAATCGCTTCCGGCACAAGGACGGATCCTGGCGGTGGATACAATGGACCATGACAGCAGAGGACGGGCTGCTCTACGTGTCAGGCCGGGACGCGACATCGGAAAAAGAGGCGGCCGCCGCATTGGAGCAGGCGCAACGCCAATCGGCCCATTCGCAAAAGATGGAGGCGCTCGGCCAGCTCACCGGCGGGATCGCTCACGACTTCAACAATCTGTTGATGATCATGGGCGGTCATGCAGAGATCCTGAAGTCACGGCTCACCGATCCGAAGGACCGGCGCGCGCTGGACGCAATTCAAATTGCCTCGACGCGAGGTGAGAGCCTGACCCGGCAACTCCTGTCGTTCTCGCGCCGTCAGCCGCTCAGTCCGGCGGTCATCGACCTCGCCGAGGCGGTCGATTCGATCCGCGACGTTCTTTCCGGATCGCTGCACATCAATTTGGAACTGGCGATTGATGTGGCGGAGGCCACGTGGCCGATCCGCGTGGACAAGTCGGAAATTGAACTGGCGCTCGTGAACCTCGTCGTCAATGCGCGCGACGCAATGCCTAACGGCGGGCGACTGTCGATCTCGGCCCGGAACGTCAAGCTCAATCCGGCGAATACGCCGGAAGGCCTCGCCGGCGATTTTGTCGCATTGGGCGTCACGGATACCGGCGCGGGCATTCCCGACGACATTCTCGCCCGAGTCTTCGAACCGTTCTTCACCACGAAAGGTGCAGGAGAGCGGGACCGGCTTGGGATTGTCCCAGGTCTATGGGTTTGCGCGGCGGTCCGGCGGAACCGTTGCGATCAGGAGCCAATTGCGGCGGGGAACGACGGTGACGATCTATCTGCCGCGCAGTTGCGCTCGGATTGATCTGCAAATGGCGGGAGACGGAATTCCGATTCGGACGGACGACGAAGAAACCGTTCTGGTCGTGGAGGACAATCCCGACGTGAGAACGGTCGCGGTCGCGATGTTGAAGCAGCTCGGATACGGCACCACGGCGGTGGACACCGCGCTCGCCGCATTCAAACTGCTCGAATCCGGATGCCGCTTCAGTCTTGTTTTCACGGACGTGGTGCTGCCCGGCGAAACGGATGGCTTGGTGCTCGCGCGATCGGTCAGGGCGCGGTATCCCGACATCCCGATCGTACTGACGACCGGATACGCGAAGGTTATCGATTCGGAATTCGAATTTCCGTTCCTTCGCAAGCCCTATCATATTGCGTTGCTGGAACGTGTCATGCGCGAAGCGCTTACCGCCACGAAGGCGAACCGGACTGTGCTGAAGAGCTGAAACCGGCGACCAAGGCTGTCGGGACCGGCTTGGCAGGGGTCCCTTTCCGCTAGTCCTCGGCGGTTTCGCGGCCGATGCGGTCGAGCAGGCCTTGCAGAATGTAGGCGGCGGCGGCGCGGTCGATGGCGGCGGCGCGGCGGGCCGCGCGACAGGTCGGCTTCGATCATCGCGCGCTCGACCGCTGCGGTTGACAGCCGTTCGTCCCAGAACGCCATCGGCAGATCGCGGCAGGCGAGAAGATTGCGGGCGAACTGGCGCACGCTTTGGGTGCGCGGGCTGTCGCGTCCGTCGAGCGCGAGCGGCAGTCCGATGACGATGCCGCCGACGCCGTGGCGGTCCACTTCGGCGAGGAGGCGGGCGGCGTCGTCGCGGAAGCGGGTGCGGCGGATGGTGGCGAGCGGCGTGGCCACCAGGAGCGTCGTATCCGACAGCGCCATGCCGATCGTCTTGGTTCCGACATCGAGGCCGATCAGCCGGCTCCCCTTGCCGATCAGTGACTTGAGCTCGCCGGGGTTGCAGATCGCCATGTCCGGTGCTAGGGGAGGGACCGCGAGACGCGGCCTTAGGCCCGCGCCCGCGCGACCGGAGACCTCTAGCCTATGGCGCTCGACAAAGCCACCGTGGCGCGAATCGCGACGCTCGCGCGCATCAAGGTGACGGCGGCGGAGCTGGAGCATCTCGCCGGCGAACTGTCGCAGATCATCACCTGGATCGAGCAATTGGACGAGGTCGACACCGCCGGCGTCGAGCCGATGGCGAGCGCGGTCCATCAGACGCTTCCGATGCGCGAGGATTTGGTCGATGACGGCGCCTGCCGCGACCGCATCCTCGCGAACGCGCCGCAGCAGGCGAACGGGTTCTTCGTCGTGCCCAAGGTGGTCGAGTGACGTCACTCACCGGGTTGTCGCTCGAGGCCGCGCGCGACGGCTTGCGGCGCAAGGAGTTTTCCGCGCACGAGCTCGCATCGGCGCATCTGAGGGCGATCGATGCCGCGCGCCCGCTCAACGCGTTCATCTGCGAGACGCCGGAGCGCGCGCTCGAGATGGCGGCGGCGTCCGATGCGCGGCTTGCCCGCGGCGAGGGTCTGGCCCTCGACGGCCTGCCGCTCGCGATCAAGGATCTGTTCTGCACCGAGAATGTCGCCACCACCGCCGGCTCGCGCATCCTCGAGGGCTTCAAGCCGCCCTACGAATCGACCGTCACCGCCAATCTGTGGCGCGCCGGCGCGGTGATGCTGGGCAAGACCAATCTCGACGAATTCGCGATGGGCTCGGCCAATGTCACGAGCGCCTTCGGCAAGGTCGAGAATCCGTGGCGGCGGCGCGGCGACAACCGTCCGCTGGTGCCGGGCGGCTCCTCGGGCGGCTCGGCCGTCGCCGTCGCGGCGCGGGCGGCGCTGGCCGCGACCGGCACCGATACCGGCGGCTCGATCCGCCAGCCGGCGAGCTTCTGCGGCATCGTCGGCTTGAAGCCGACCTATGGCCGCTGCTCGCGCTGGGGCATCGTCGCCTTCGCCTCGTCGCTCGACCAGGCCGGGCCGATGACGCGGACCGTGCGCGACGCCGCGATCATGCTCCAGGCCATGGCCGGCCACGATCCGCGCGATTCGACTTCGGCGCCGGTGCCGGTTCCCGATTTCGCTGCCGCGTGCGGCGCCAGCGTGCGCGGCCTCAGGATCGGCATTCCCCGCGAATACCGCGTCGACGGCATGGACCCGGCGATCGAGGCGCTGTGGCAGCGCGGGATCGCCTGGCTCAGGGATGCGGGCGCCGAGCCGGTCGAGGTCGCGCTGCCGCTGACGAGATACGCGCTTCCCGCCTACTACATCATCGCGCCGGCCGAGGCGTCGTCCAATCTCGCGCGCTATGACGGCGTGCGCTTCGGCCTGCGCGTTCCCGGCGAGAGCCTCGATGCGATGTACGAGGACGACGCGCGCCGCGGGTTTCGGCGCCGAGGTGCAAGCGTCGCATCCTGATCGGCACCTATGTACTGTCGGCCGGCTATTACGACGCCTATTACCTCAAGGCGCAAAAGGTGCGGGCGCTCATCGCCCGCGACTTCGACGCGGCCTGGCGGCACTGCGACGCGATCCTCACGCCGACGGCGCCGTCGGCCGCCTTCGCCATCGGCGAGAAGATGGACGATCCGGTCGCCATGTATCTCAACGACGTGTTCACCGTCCCGGCGAGCCTCGCCGGGCTGCCGGCGATCTCGGTGCCGGCGGGCTTGAGCGCCGACGGCCTGCCGCTGGGACTGCAGGTGATCGGCCGCGCGCTTCGACGAGGCGACGGTGCTCCGCCTCGGCGCCGCGCTCGAAGAGCGCCGCAGCCTTCGCGCAACTGCCCGGTTTTGTCGCGGAGGGTCCGGCATGAGCCTGATCGCAGGACGCAGCGGCGACTGGGAAGTTGTGATCGGCCTCGAGGTCCACGCCCAGGTGACGTCGCGGGCGAAGCTCTTCTCCGGCGCCGCGACCGAATTCGGCGCCGCGCCCAACACCCAGGTCTCGACCGTCGATGCGGCGTTTCCCGGCATGCTGCCGGTGATCAACCGCTTCTGCGTCGAGCAGGCGGTGCGCACCGGGCTCGGGCTTGCAGGCCGCGATCAATCTCGTCTCGGTGTTCGACCGCAAGAACTATTTCTATCCCGATCTGCCGGCGGGATATCAGATCTCGCAATATACGCGGCCGATCGTCGGCAAGGGCGCGATCGTGCTCGATCTCCCCGACGGCGCCTCGCGCACGGTCGGCATCACGCGGCTGCATCTCGAGCAGGATGCCGGCAAGAGCCTGCACGACCAGCATCCGAACTTCACCTATGTCGATCTCAACCGTGCCGGCGTCGCGCTTGATGGAGATCGTCTCCGAGCCCGATCTGCAGGACCGCCGAAGAGGCCGGGGCGTATTTGCGCAAGCTGCGCTCCATTCTGCGCTATCTCGGCACCTGCGACGGCAACATGGAGGAGGGCAGCCTGCGCTGCGACTGCAACGTCTCGGTGCGGCGGCCGGGCACGGCTCTGGGGACGCGCTGCGAGATCAAGAACGTCAACTCGGTCCGCTTCGTCATGCAGGCGATCGAGTACGAGGCGCGGCGCCAGATCGAGGTGCATCGAGGAGGGCGGCGCGATCATGCAGGAGACGCGGCTGTTCGATGCCGGGCGCGGCACGACGCGGCCGATGCGCTCCAAGGAGGAGGCGCACGATTATCGCTATTTCCCCGATCCGGATCTGCTGCCGCTGGTGTTGGACCCGGCCTGGGTGGATGCCCTTCGCGCGCGCCTGCCCGAACTGCCGGACGCCAAGAAGGCGCGTTTCGTCGCCGACTACAAGCTCACGCCGCAGGATGCGGGCGTGCTGGTGGCGGAGCAGGCGAGCGCCGATTATTTCGAGCGCGTGGCCAAGGGCCGCGACGCCAAGCTCGCCGCCAACTGGGTCATGGGCGATTTGTTCGGCGCGCTCAACCGTCTCGGTGTCGACATCGAACGCTCGCCGGTCACCGCCGAGGGCTTGGGCGAGCTGATCGATCTCATTCGCGACGGCACCATCTCGGGGCGTCTTGCGAAGGAGGCCTTCGCCGCCATGCTCGAGACCGGCAAGACCGCTGCCGCGATCGTCGCGGAGCGCGGCCTGCGCCAGGTCACCGACAGCACCGAGATCGAGGGCGCGATCGAGGCGGTGCTGGCACGCGAGGCCAACAAGATTGCCGAATACCGTTCCGGCAAGGACAAGCTCTTCGGCTATTTCGTCGGCCAGGTGATGAAGGCGACCCAAGGCAAGGCCAATCCCGCGCTCGTCAACGATCTCCTGCGCAAGCGGCTCGCGCCGTAGCGCGGTCGGTTTGGGTCGTTGTCGTCCGCGAAGCGGACGAAGTCGTCCTCGCCGCGATAGCGGCCAAATCGTTGCGAGAGCCGTTCGATGTCGATGTTCGCGTTGCCTGAGTTATGAAATCAGCTCCGGCAGAGGTTTCAGGAACGATGCCGGGGCTTTCGGAGGCGGCGGCGGTTGCTCGACTTAAGGACGAAGGTCCCAACGAGCTGCCCCGGACCGGCCATCGGACGCTTCCGCTCATTGCTCTTGATGTTCTCCGCGAGCCGATGTTCGCGCTCCTCTTGGGCGCGGGCCTCATCTATCTCCTGCTCGGCAGTTTGGGTGATGCCGTGATATTGCTTGCCTTCGCGACGGTCTCCGTCGTGATTATGATTGTGCAGGAGACCAGGAGCGAGCATGTCCTTGAAGCCTTGCGCGATCTGACGAGCCCGCGCGCTCTCGTCATCCGGCAAGACATCCAAAGGCGCATCCCGGGTCGGGAGGTCGTGCGCGGCGACACGATTCTCATCGCCGAGGGCGATCGCGTTCCGGCCGACGCGTTGCTGCTTGCCGGTCAGGACGTGCAAACGGACGAGTCGCTCTTGACCGGAGAATCGGTGCCGGTGCGAAAGGTCCCGGCACGATCGCCTACGGGGGCTGCGCGCCCGGGCGGCGACGATCTGCCGTTCATCTTTTCGGGAACCTTGGTGGTTCGCGGCCATGGTCTTGCCGAAGTTCACGCCACCGGTCCGCGCAGCGAGATCGGAAAGATCGGGCAAGCGCTCGGTTCGATCGAGACGGAGCCGTCGCTGTTGCGCCGCCAGACGCAGAGGCTCGTGCA
This sequence comes from uncultured Alphaproteobacteria bacterium, assembly GCA_963721625.1. Taxonomy (GTDB): domain Bacteria; phylum Pseudomonadota; class Alphaproteobacteria; order ATCC43930; family CGMCC-115725; genus DATJLY01. Next base: position 33,328 of record CAVRKF010000007.1, on the reverse strand, counting down.
AATCGTCGCGTTCGTCGGATTGTCGGTGAGCGCCGTCGCGGTCTTGCTTTACGGCCTGTTGCGCGGCTCGTGGCTCGAAGGCTTGCTCGGCGGAGTCGCGCTCAGCATGTCGATGCTGCCCGAGGAATTTCCCCTCGTGCTGACAGTGTTCATGGTGATGGGGGCGTGGCGCATTTCCCAGGCGCGCGTGTTGACGCGCCGGGCCGCCGCGATCGAGACGCTGGGTGCGGCCACCGTTCTGTGCAGCGATAAGACCGGCACCTTGACGATGAATCAAATGTCCGTAGCCGAGCTGCGGACCGGCACCGAGGTCTGGCACGTTTCCGACGGTGCCGCAGCAGCACTGTCCCAACGTCTTTGCACATTGGCTGAATACGGAATTCTCGCCAGCGCCAGAGACCCGTTCGATCCGATCGAGAAGGCCATCCATGCCGTTGCCTCACGGCTCACGTGGGCAAACACCCTTCTTCATCCTGACTGGATTCTTGCCCATGCCTACGGCCTGCGGCCCGAGCTTCTTGCCATGGCGCAAGTGTGGACCAACTCGGAAGGCGGTCCTTGCATCGTTGCGGCGAAGGGAGCGCCCGAGGCCATCGCCGGGCTTTGTCGCTTCGACTCGCGCGGAATGGCCGAATTACGGCGCACGGCGGATGAGATGGCCGACCGCGGCATGCGCATCCTGGGCGTTGCGCGTGCATCCTTTGCCGGTCGCGAATGGCCCGCCGCGCCGGACAACTTCGAATTTGAATACCTCGGCCTCATTGGGTTTGCCGACCCGTTGCGACCGACGGTCCCGGCGGCCGTCCAGGAATGCCGCGCGGCCGGTATTCGCGTGGTGATGGTCACCGGCGATTATCCCACGACGGCGCGCGCGATTGCCGCGCAAGCGGGTCTCGATATCGTCGATGTCACGACAGGCCAAGAGATGGAGGCGCTCAGCGCCGCCGAACTCGCAATGCGCGTCCGGACGACGACGGTGTTTGCCCGCATCATGCCGGCGCAGAAGCTGCGTATCGTCAACGCGCTCAAGGCAAATGGCGACATCGTCGGCATGACGGGCGATGGTGTGAATGATGCGCCCTCGCTCAAGGCCGCTCACATCGGGATCGCCATGGGCGGCCGCGGCACCGATGTCGCCCGCGAGGCTGCCGCCATCGTCCTCTTGGACGACGACTTCGGCTCGATTGTCTGGACCATTCGGCTCGGCCGTCGCATCTATGACAATTTGCGCAAGGCGATGGGCTACATCCTCGCGGTCCATGTGCCGATCGCCGGCCTTTCGCTGCTGCCGCTGCTTTTCCACTGGCCGCTGATTTTCACACCGATTCACATCGCCTTTCTCGAAATGGTGATCGATCCGGTGTGCTCGATCGTCTTCGAGGCCGAGACCGACGAGGCCGATGTGATGGCGCGCCCGCCACGAAATCCGCAGAGCCCTCTATTCTCGGGCGCGTTGGTAGGCTGGAGCTTGTTTCAGGGCACATTCGTTCTGCTGCTGGTCGCGGCGATTTACATCGTCGCGCTGCGAAGCGGTATGCCCGAAGCCGAGGTCCGCGCGCTCACCTTTGTATCGCTGGTCTTCACCAACGCGGGCCTGATCTTCGCCAACCGTTCGTTCAGCGCTTCGGTGATCGCCGCCTTGCGGCGTCCGAATGCGGCGTTGTGGTGGGCCATCGGCACGACGGCAATCCTGATGACGATCGTTCTCGCTTGGCCGCCCGCTCGACAGTTATTTCATTTCGGCCCGTTGCATCCCGATGATCTCGCCATTTGTGGCGGCGCCGGTCTAGCGGTGCTCGTCATCCTCGATCTGGTCAAACCGACTTGGCGTCGGAGTTCTCGTTTCATAGCATGGATCGCACCGGGGACAGCATTGCGCGCGAGGCGAAAGGAGCCGATCTCGACGCCGTCAATTTCGACCGTAGGTGTCCTCGAAGCGGACGATGTCGTCCTCGCCGAGATAGCTGCCCGACTGCACCTCGATGAGATGGAGCGGGATTTTGCCGGGATTTTCCAGCCGGTGCGGCGTGCCCAGCGGGATGTAGGTCGACTCGTCCTCGTAGAGCAGCAGCTCCTCGTTGCCGCGCACCACCTTGGCGGTGCCGTGCACCACCACCCAATGCTCGGCGCGATGATGGTGCATCTGCAACGACAGCTTGCCGCCGGGCTTGACCATGATGTGCTTCACCTGCACGCGCTCGCCGCAGTGGATCGAGCGGTAGGTGCCCCACGGCCGATGCACCAGCGGGTGCGCCGCCAGTTCGCCGCGCCCTTCGCTTTCGAGCCGGGCGACAAGCAGCTTCAGATCGGACGCACGGTCGCGCCGCGTCACCAGCGTCGCATCGGCCGTGGCGACGACCACCAGATCCTCGACCCCGAGCGCGGCGACGAGCCCGGTTTCGGCGCGGAGATAGCAGTTGCGCGCCTCCGCGGCGACCACGTCGCCGAGCCGCACGTTGCCCGTCCGCGTCCTTGTCCGCGACCTGCCACAGCGCATCCCAGGTTCCGACATCGCTCCAGCCCATCTCGACCGGCACGACCGCGGCATGGTGCGTATGCTCCATCACCGCATAGTCGATCGAGATGTTCGCGGCGGCGGCGAAGGCGGCGCGGTCGAGGCGGAGGAAGTCGAGATCCCGCTTCGCCTGATCGAGCGCGCGCCGGCAGGCGGCGAGCGTCTCCGGATGGAGCCGCTCCATCTCGGCAAGCAGGAGCGCCGCCGGGAAGAGGAAGATGCCGCTGTTCCAGACATAGTCGCCCGCGTCGAGATAGGCCCGGGCCCGGGCGCGGTCGGGCTTCTCGACGAAGCCCGCGACGTCGTAGCAACCCTCGCAGCCGGGCACGGCATCGCCGCGGCGGATATAGCCATAGCCGGTCTCGGGCCGGTCCGCCGTGATGCCGAAGGTGACGAGCCGGCCGCGCCGCGCCGCGGCGGCGGCATGATCGATGGCGGCGACGAAGGCGGCGGTGTCGGCGATGGCGTGATCGGACGGCATCACCAGGATCAACGCGTCGTTCGCGGCCGCGACCAGCCGGAGCGCGGCCACGGTGACCGCCGGCGCGGTGTTGCGCCCCATGGGTTCGAGCACGATCGCGGCCGGCGCGATGCCGGCGACGCGAAGCTGCTCGGCGACGATGAAGCGATGCTCGTCGTTGGCGACGATGACGGGCGGCGCGAAGCGCGTGGGGTCGCCGACCCGCAAAGCCGCCTCCTGCAGCAGCGTGTGCGCGGACACGAGCGGCAGAAACTGCTTCGGGTAATGCGCGCGCGACATTGGCCACAGCCGCGTCCCCGAGCCTCCCGACAGGATCACCGGATGGACCCGCGTCGTCGTCTCGCCGTTCATGCCGGTCGTGCCTCCGCTTGCTGAGCCGTGCCGTGCGCGGCGATGCTAGCGCAAATCCCTTAAGTCCGCATTCCCAGCCGCTTCTGCCGCGGAAACCCACGACGGGCCGGGCTTTCGCTGCGGCGCGGGCTGCGCTATGGCTTGGCCTGGCGCCGCTTCCGGCAGCAAGGGATTGCGCGATGATCGAACTCTACACCTGGGGAACGCCCAATGGCCGCAAGGTCTCCATCATGCTCGAGGAGGTCGGGCTCTCCTACGAGGTCCATCCAGTCAACATCGGCAAGGGCGAACAGTTCAATCCCGACTATCTGAAGATCAATCCGAACGGCAAGATCCCGACCGTGGTCGATCGCGAGGGGCCGGGCGGCAAGCCGTTGAGCGTGTTCGAATTGGGCGCGATCCTCGTCTATCTCGCCGAAAAGACCGGCAAGCTCCTGGCGAAAGAGCCGCGCGCACGGCTCGGGGCGCTCGAATGGCTGATGTTCCAGATGGGCGGGGTCGGTCCCATGTTCGGCCAGGCGCATCATTTCCTGCGCCAGGCGCCGGAGCAGATTCCCTATGCCATCGATCGCTACGCCAAGGAGGTGCGGCGGCTTTACGGTGTCATGGACCGTCGCCTCGGCGGCGCCGATTTTCTCGCGGGCGAATATTCGATCGCCGACATCGCCACCTTCCCCTGGGTGTCGCGCCACGAGTGGCATCGCGTCGCGCTCGACGAGTTCCCCAATGTCGCGCGCTGGTACCAGGCGATCGCCGCCCGCCCGGCGGTCGAGCGCGGCATGGGCGTGCCGGTCATCGGTTGAGCGTCCCTAGACGGCTGCGCGGGGCCGGCCCGGGCGGCGCGCCGGGGCGGGGACGAGGCAGGGTTGCGGCGCGCGCTCGAGCGAGCGCAGTTCGTCGCGGCACCGTTCGAGGATCTGCAAATCGCGCGCGTCCTCGCGGTCCGAGATGTCCATGTAGCTCAGTTTGATCTCGACCAGGTCGAGCAATATCTCGATGGAACGCTTGGACAGGCTCATTTCCCTCTCCCCAAGGCAAGCCGGAGGGATGATTGCGGCGATTTACTTAAAATTCGTAAAGCGCATCCGCGCCCGTGCGCCCGCGTTGACAGCGCAGCGCCCGGGCCCTAGAACCGCCGGTGCATGCGCCGTGGCGGCACCACTCACCGGCGGAGGGGTGGCCGAGTGGCTGAAGGCGGCGGTTTGCTAAACCGTTATAGGGATAACACCCTATCGCAGGTTCGAATCCTGTCCCCTCCGCCAACCCAGGCACGCTCAAGGAAATTGTGCTAACACAAGGGGTTATGATAGCGCCTCATCGGCGCGCCACACACGCATTCCACCACGAACGGCGAAAAAAGAAGCCGCCTCGAAGCTGTGAACGTCGGCAGCCTGTTACCGTCACCATCTTGCCGTCGCCATCAGCACCCCGCTCAGTTGACCAGCGTTGTCTCTCAAGGCGCAGCTTTGGCCCGATCCAGTGGCAGCGCTGGTGGTTGCATGTTGCGCGGCCTGGTGGCTCGGTCGCGATGCCATGAGTAGAAATACTCTCTAGGCGGGCGCCATGGCATGTGCGTAACGTCAGAGACTATGCCTTGGTACGTCAAATACACGGAAGCCGGTGCCGACCATCTCGTTCGGGAGCGAACGCCCGAGCGCGCGATCGAATCGGCCTGTCGGCTGCTCGATGACGGCCACGAGGTTCTTACCATCGGCATAGGTCCGCTCGCCGACTCAATTGCCATCGGGAAAGACCAGATAGCGCGCATCTATGAGATGTGGGTAAGGGCGTCGGGTCAGCCCAGACAATAGACTTGAGGACGGGAGAAGAAGCGCCTGAACAGCGACCTTCGGGTGCCTCTTACCGTTCACTATCATGGCCACGCGCGGTTGTCCGACGGGGTCCAGCCCTCGGGACGTGCTCTCGGGCCGAAGCGTGGCGGCGATGATGTCGTTGTGGTTACGTGGCCACTTCTTCGCCGGTGCCAGGACGAAGGTCATGCTGGCCGGAATTATCGCGCGATTGCCACCAGAAAAATGGATCGCCCCGGCAAGCCCGGTCTTGGTGTTGCCCGTGTGGATGCCGGTGTGCTTACCCCATCCAAGCGCAAGTGCCGCGCGATCGGCTTCCATCGCGAGGGCTCGGCCCTTGGCGTTGGAGGGCGGCACCTGCGATCGCTCGCCGGCGTTGTCGGAAACGTGCAATAAGGCTAGCCTGTTACCAGGCTACGCATAATCGTCGCAGCGGAAGATCTGTCAGCGGCTGCCGGACGATGGGGACGTGAAGGCCGGGGAACTGAACCGCTAGGAAAGGAGACGAGGGATGGACCGGGCGACGAAGGCTCCCATGAGCCCTGACGAGAAAGAGGCGTTTCATCGCGATGCGGAATTGCGGATTCGGACCTTCAGCTATCGCAAGCCGCAAGACAACGGCCAGGTCAAGCAGTTCGCCAGCCTCTTTCGCAGCGACCTGATCCGGCTCAATGTCCAGATCGTCACCGAAGGCGGCGAGAACAATCTTCACTACCACACGGGCGGCGACAATTGCTGGCTGGTGCTCCGCGGCGCCGCGCGCTTCTACGGCGTCGGCGACAAGCTGTTGGGCGAGTTCACCGAGAATGAGGGCATCCTGCTCCCCGGCGGATCGCGCTACTGGTTCGAAAAGGTCGGCCCAGAGGATCTCGAAATCCTCCAGATCGTGTGCAAGGAAGCGCGCACGGCAGAGACGGCGCGCATCAACCTTGACAGTCACAAGGACTGGATGACCGACGACTATCTCAAAGTGTACGAGAACGCCCCCCCGGGCTGAAGCGCCGCGCCGGCCGCTTCAGTTCTTATGGCGTTCCTCGCGCCAGATCCCCAGCTTCTGCTGCGCGACGCGATCGGAGAAGCTGAACAAGGTCGCGTCGTCGTCGGCTTCGAACCGGTGGGGCATCCAGCACGGAATGGCGAAAATGTCGCGCGGCTTCCACGCGATCGCATGCTCGTCATCGCTCTCGCCGACGATCACGCGGCCGCTTCCTTCGATCGGCGAATAGACTGAGTTTTCCGTCGCGCGATACGTCGCGCCGGTGAATCCTTTCGGCAGAAGCTGCAGGAAGGTCGAAATCGTCGGCATCGCGCTCCCGCCGCGCGTGGGATCGATGTATTCGAGCTTGAGGCCGGCGCACGGATCCCATTCGCGATTGCGGCGCAACCCTTCGAGGGCCTCGCGCGAATGCTCGTAAGGATAGCTGAAAATCGGCGATTCCGGCTTCTCCCACGCCTCGTTGACGGGGCGCATGTTGGCGCCGTAGCGCGCGAGGCTGTCGCCGGGCGGCCGCCGTTCGGGATGACGGTCGCCCGGGTAACTTTCGAAGAACATGGGACCGAACGTGCCGAGCATGGGGATGTCGAGGCCGTCCATCCACACGACGGGCCCGCTCCCTTCGTGGCCGTGGTCGTGCCAGGTCATCGACGGCGTGATGATGAAGTCGCCACGGTGCATGTATGATTTTTCGCCGCTGACGGCGGTATAGGCGCCCTCGCCTTCGACGATGAAGCGAAGCGCCGATGGAGAGTGGCGGTGCGCCGGCGCCACTTCGCCGGGGAGAATGAGCTGCAAGCCGGCATAGAGCGATTCGAGAATGCGGTGGCTGCCGCCCAATCCCGGATTCTCCAGGGTCAGCACCCGCCGGTTCGCCTCCTTCGCGGTGATGAGCGGGCCGCTCTCCAGCAGGATCGGGCGGACGACATTGTCGTAGTCCCAGAGATAGGGCGTCGCCTTGACCTGGTCCTTGGGCGATGGAGGCACGAGCCGCGTCGTCCACAACGGCGAAAGGGCGAGCTTGCCGACACGGCCGTAATAGGCTTCGCGAGCCGTCTCTGTGCTGCTCATGGCATTCCTCGTCGCATCCTTCGGGTCCGGGGTTGGTGGCGACGGCTTCCGGAATCTCAACGATCCCGTCATCCTATGAGAACCGGGTCGCCGCGTCGACGCCTTCGGAGGGCGCGACACCGGAGGGGCGCGCGCGACAGCACGGCGCTGCCAACCACCTCGCCGTTTCGACGACGCCGTTCGCATTCCAGTCTCAATGGAGAACGCCGGGCGTTACATCAGATGGCGCTGCGGTGATCCTGGCCCGGCACTTGAAGATCACCCGGCACTTGACGATCAACGGAGCAAGTCTATGCGGGAAGACCTACGTGCGCGAGTCGAGCGACACGCCCATTGAAAATGCTTTCTGCCGAACCGCACCCACGGTGCGCTTGAGCGAGCGGGCGATCTTGGGGGCGGGAATCTTCTTGCGCGCGAGAGCCTTCAACTCACGAACGTCCTGGTTCGACCATTCACGTCGTTTGGTGGCAATTCTGGGCAAAGCAAATCTCCCGGCAAAGTGAACACATGATATGGGGGTCGCCATCAGTGCCGTCAATCCGGCGTGCAGCAAACAAACAATCACAATCTCTGCGCCGCGTAAACATCAAACATGGGACCGGCGCTCGCGCCTGCGGCATTATGCCAGAAGATCAGGCGCCCCGGGAGAAGCGGAACGCATGCGCGGTGCTCATCTTTTCGGCAGGCCGAGCTGCACCGCCATCCAGTCGGCACATTGCGTGCGCCACAGGTGTCCGCGGTTATGGCCGACATGGATACCGCCCTCCAGCGCGACGAATATGCACGGCCCCTTGACCTCCTTCGCCACTCGTTCGGCGTCCTGCCAGCGCGTGATGCGGTCTTCCTTGCCGGCAATGATGAACATCGGGCAGGTGATCCGCGAGGCAACACCGCTCAGGTCGAAGGGCCGCGTCTTCTCGCGCGCCTCCGCGATGGTCTTGGAGTGGGTGCGGAGCACATAGGCGTCCTTGAGGGTCTGCGGGCGCTGATCGAAATTGTCGATGACGCTGTAGGCGCCGCTATTGGCGATGGCCGCCTTCACGCGCTTTTCGAACGCGGCGGCGCGCGGCGCGTAGTAGCCGCCCATGGACGCGCCGGAGATGCCCACCCGGCCGCCGTCGAGATCGATGCGCTTGTCCACCCAGTCGATCACGGCGCCGACAGGCTCTTCGAAACTGTGGCGGACCGGCCAGTCATACTCGCCCTCGCCCTGTCCGGGCCCGTCAAAAGAAAGCGTCGCAATGCCGCGTTCGAGGAAAAGCTGCTCGTAGAAATGCTGCTCCTCCTTGGTCGAAATCCATGCCGGATATGATGAGGATCACGGGCTGCTTGCCGGTGGCGCCCAGAGGTTTGCGCAGAATGCCATAGAGATGCTTGCCCTCGAAAGGGATGGCAACGCGCTCGCCGGGTGGCGATAAATGCGGCAGCGCCAAAGTGCGGCACTCGACGGCCTTTGCGTGCGCCGCCTTCATCTGCTTCACGTCGTGCGTAAAGTAGAACTTTGCGAAATGGTACTCGACCGCGGCGGTAACGAGGTGCATCGCAGCCGAAATGTTCTGATTGTCGGCGAGGCAGGCGCGACCGATCTTTTCGTGCATCGCGGCCCGCTCACACCATGCCTGGCACCAATCGTCCCAGCGGTCGATGGAATAGGCGACCTCGAGGAAATCCGTAACCGGCACGCCGCCCGCTGTCAGCCGGATCATCCAGTTGTCGCGCGCGGCCTTGATATTCGCGTCGGGCGTGCGTTCCTTGCTTTCCGTTGCCATCTTGTCCTCCCGGAGCGGGTTCACCCGATCTACGGTGCCGGTCGGGCCCATCGGCATGCACTATGACACGGCCGGAAGGGAGCAGAAAGTGGCGCCGTTACGCGCTCGCGAAGAAGCCGCAGGTTCTTTTGCTGGTCGTGTGCGGGCGTTCGGCCTTGTCGGAAAACGCAAACGGCATCAAACTCGGTCTCCGATACCGGTTCATCCGGGGAATGTCGGATAAGCGGCGTGGCATTCGATCGCGCAACGCGAAGGCGGACGCCGTCGGGCCGATCACGACTTGCCGATGGGATGGGATTTTCTTGGGGACCGAACAACTTCGCGCGGCATGCAAAAGCGCCGCCGATCTCGCCGAGGCGGCCGGGTTGGTCGCGATCATGGCGGTGTTCGCATGCCTGCCGATCGACTGGGCCTCGGGATTCGGCGCCCGGCTCGGGCGGCTTATCGGCCCGCGGCTCGGGATCTCGCGACGCGCGCTCAGCAATCTCGGCCTTGCCCTGCCGGACAATGACGAGTTCCAGAACCGGCGGATCCTGCGCGGGATGTGGAGCAATCTCGGTCGAACCGTCGCGGAATTTCCACACCTGTCGCGGATCTGCGCCGACAGGTCGCCCCGCGTCGAGATCGTCAATGCCGAGGGCCTCGAACAACTCGTCGCCAGCGGCCATCCCATGGTTCTGTTCGGCGGCCATCTCGCCAATTGGGAGGTCGGTCCGACGGTGATCCACCGGCTGTTGGGCCAGTCTTTGCTGTCGGTCTACCGGGCGGCAAACAATCCCTACGTCAATTGGCTGCTGCGGCGCCTCTTGGGATCGCGCCGGGCCGTTGCCAAGGGCGCCGAAGGCGGGCGCGATCTGGTGCGGCATCTTCTCCGGGGCGGTCACGTCGCCATGTTGGTGGATCAGAAGCTGAACGACGGCATTGCCGTGCCGTTTTTCGGTCACGATGCCATGACGGCTCCGGCCCTTGCCCGTCTTGCGCTGCGGTTCCGCTGTCCGATCGTGCCGGTTCGGGTCGAACGTCTCGAGGGGGCACGCTTCCGCTTCACCGTGTTGCCGGCGCTTCACGCGGCCGATACCGGCGACGCCGCCGCCGACGTTCTGGGGACGATGACGCGCGTCAACGGCATCATCGAGCACTGGATCCGGGCACGACCGGAGCAGTGGCTGTGGATTCATCGGCGCTGGACGATATAGGCGGCGGGCAATCCCCGCGCGTGTCCTCGCAATGCCGGATGGGGGCGCCGCTTCAGTCGGGCGCGACGGATGTTCCGGCCCCGCGCACGCGGTCGACGAGGGCGACGCAGTCACGCGGGAGCGAGTCGGAGCGCCACGCGACGTGACCGTCGGGGCGGACCAGTACGAGCGCCCTTTCGTAGGCGGCGATGACGGCGGGATGTTCCAGCGTCGCCACCGTCAGCGGCACACCGCGCGCCGCTGCGGCCGCGGCGAGCGCCCCGGCCCCAGGCGCTTGCGTCCCCAGCCGCAGCAAGGTGAAGCCGCGTCCGAACAGATCGAGCGTCGATCGCGCTTTGTCGATGGCGACATGCGGCGCACGCGAACCGGGGCGCGCGACCGGAACATAGGTCACCGGATCGTCCGGCGGCGGCGCGGTTCCGTCGGGCACGCAAAGGGGCGAGGGATCGTAGCGGTAGCCGAGTTGTACGCCTTCGGACTCGAACTCGATGCGGAGGCTGTCGACGAGCGCTTCGCCGATCGCGCGCCGGCGCTGCGCCGCGTCCGGGCTTTCCTCGTCCAGCCGCTCGCAGTGCTGGGGCACGACCCAGAGCCCGTAATTCCTTCCCGCGGCGGTGACATTGCGCCATCCGACCGGGCGCCGCTCGCGGTCGTAGGCGTCGAGCAGCCGAGGCCCGCCCCATCCCTTGAGCACGGCATCGAGCTTCCAGCCGAGATCAACCGCATCGCCGATCCCGGTATTCATGCCAAAGCCGCCGGTCGGCGAAAGTTGATGCGCCGCATCGCCGGCGAGGAACACCCGCCCGGACCCATAACGTGCGGCGACCAATTGGCGCCGCGTCCAGGCCAGCGTGCCGCGCCATTCGTGCGGGAAGTCGCGACCGACCGCGTGCCGCAGCCGCGCCGCGATGTCGAAATCGCCGGGTTCGGCATCGTCCGGCACGCGGGTGATCGCAAACCGCCAGAGATCGCGGCCGTCGATGGAAAGCAGGTTCGCCCAAACCCCTTCCGCGCCGACCAGCATGTAGCGGATCGCGATCCCAATTTCCGGTGCGCGCGGAAGGGCGGCGGCGCGGAAAAAACCGTGCATCGAGCGGCCCAGCGTTCCCAAGCCCTCGAGCCCGATGCCGGCGGCCTCGCGTATGTCGCTCAACGCTCCGTCGCAGCCCACGAGATAATGCGCGGTGACGGTGGCGTGCGCGCCGGTCTCCTCGTCCGTCACGTCGGCGATCACGCGGTCGGTCTCGGTGCGGAATTGGACCAGCCGGCAGCGATGGCGCAACGTGACGGTCGGCAAGGTGTCGCAGAGATCCTGCAGGATCGGATCGAACCACATCTGCGGACAGTGGTGATAGGTCTCCGGGCTGTGCGGCGTCACTTCGCGTGCCCGGGCGGCCGGGCGGGCAAGCCGGCCCAGCTCATGGCCGGTCATGCTGGTCACGAAGGCGACGTCGTGCGGATGGTCGCTGGGGAAAGGGGTGCCGCGTACCTTATCGGCAATCCCCCAGCGCCGGCAGAACTCCATCGTGCGGATGTTGACGAGGTTCATCTTGGAGTGAACCACCGGCCGACCGCGCAGCTCGACCAGGGTGCAGGAAACCCCGCGCCAGCCGAGCTCGGCGGCGAGCGCCAGCCCGATCGGTCCGCCGCCGACGATCAGGACATCCGTTGCGTCGGGTAAATGGAGCAAGCCACACCTCTGTCGTGACGGCCAAGTCGCGGGCGTCGTCCGGTTTGCGATGCGCCTATGGCGCGGCACTTGAGATGGTCACAGCACCGCGGAATGGGAGCAACAAGCAACTGTCAATACCGCGCCCCGGCTATAACGGAACTCCGACTGGAAGCAAGACCGCGATTGGCGCCTCGCGTCAGTTCCGGGCGCTGTGATCGTCCGCCTTCTTCAACGCGTCGATCGTCGGCAGCTTCGCAGCGTCCCACCCACCGCCCAGCGCCTTGACCAGCAGCACGCTCGCTTCCATGCGCCGGCGGTCGATTTCCGTTTCATTGCGTTCGTTCGTCAGGGCCAGGGTCTGGGCGGTGATGACCTCGAGATAGGTGTTCCTGCCGCCGATGTAGCGGTTGGTGGCAAGTTGCAGCGAGTTCTTGGCCGAAGCCACGGCGTCCGCCTGCTGTCGGGCTTCGAGCTCCAGGATGCGCAAGGCGGCGAGATTGTCTTCCACCTCCTGAAAACCGTTCAATACGGTCTGGCGATAATTCGCCACGGTCGCGTCATAGGCCGCCACGGCCGCCCGGGACGAGGCGTGGCGCAGCCCGCCGTCGAAGATCGTTTCTCCCATCGACAAGCCGACCGCCCAGAACAGGCTCGGCCAGTTGAACCATTTCGCGATCGTCGAGCCCTCGAACCCGGACTCCGCATTGAGGAGCAGCGACGGGTAATAGGCGGCACGGGCGATCCCGATCTGCTCGTTCGCCTCGGCCACGCGGCGCTCCGCCGCAGCGATATCGGGGCGGCGCTGCAGCAATTCGGACGGAATCCCGACCGGAATGACGGGCTGGCGCAGCGCGAGCGGCGCGGGGGGCAGGGCAAACGCAGCCGGCGGCTTGCCGGTCAGGACGGCGATCGCGTGTTCATATTGGGCGCGCTGCACGGCGATGTCGGTCGCTTCGACGCGCGTCGTGGCGAGCTGGGTTTGCGCCTCGGCCACATCCGATTCCGGAGCTGCGCCGCCGCGCGCGCGATTCTCGGTGAGCTGCAGCGCCTCGGCGAAGGCCTTGACCGAATCGTTGAGGAGTTGCTGCTGCGCATCGGCGCTGCGCAGATCGAAATAATCGAGCGCCAGTTCCGCATGCAGGCTGAGGCTCGCGGTCTCGAGATCGGCCGCCGTCGCCTGCGCCTCTTCGCCGGCCGCAGTTACGGTTCGGCCGATTCGGCCCCAGAGATCCACCTCATACGAGAGGTCGAACGGCAGACTGAAATCGCCCGTGGTTTTCGTGTTCGAGAAGTAAGGACGATTGTTCGAATTACGCAGGGACTCGATCGACGAACCGACGGCGAGCGTCGGAAATTCGGCGGCGCGGTTGTAACCGACCAGGGCCCTCGCCTGCTCGAAATGAGCCTCGGCGATTCGCAGATCCTGGTTCGACCGGGTGACCTGTTCCTCGAGTGCGTCGAGCGCCGGATCGCCGAAAATCTTCCACCATTTGCCGCTATGCATCCCCTCGGAGGGCTGCGCGACATTCCAGACACCGGCGTTCTTGAACGCCTCGGGCGGTGCTTCCTTGTAGGCGGCGAGCTCGGGCGCCGACGGTTTCGCATAGTTCGGGCCGACCGTGCAGCCGGCAGTGAGCGCGGCGGCGACCGTCGCGCAGAAAAGGCCGCGCCGGTTCATTGCGCGGATCCGACGACCGGGGGCGAGGATTGCATGTGGACCGGCGTGCCGCTGGTCAGCGAATCGGAGGGGTCGAGAATGACGCTGTCGTTCGCATCGAGGCCGGAGATGACCTCGACGTTGTCGCCATAGTCGCGGCCGATCTTGATCGGCAACAAATCCACGCGGCCATTGCGGACGACGGCGGCACGAAGCCCTTCGCCGCGGAAGAGCAGGGCGTTCGAGGGTATGGTGACGCTTGCGGAGCGAATGTCGTCGGGCAGGCTCAGATGGACCGTCGCGAAAGCGCCGGGCAGCAGCCGGTGGTCCGGGTTGTCGGCATCAACCTCCACGAGCAGCGTGTGCGACGACGGATCGATGGCGTCGTCCGTTCTTACCAACTCGCCATGGAACGTTCGGCCAGGATATTCGTCCAAGGTGACGGAGGCCTGGGCTCCGGGATGAACCGCGCGAACATAGGCTTCGGGAACGGCGACGAAGATGCGGACCTTGTCGATCGCCGACAGATGGAAGAGCTCCCGCGCGGACGGACTGGCGCCGGCATCGATGAGCGCGCCGACGTCGGTGTTGCGGGCGGTGATGATTCCGTCGAAGGGCGCATATACTTTCTCGTAGGATTGCAGCCGCTCGAGCCGCGTCACGTCCGCTTGCTTCGAGGCGACGATCGCCTTGTCGGCGTCGTAGGCGCCGACCGCGTTGTCCCGGTCCTGGGTCGCGACGGAGCGGGTTTTCAACAGGTCCTCGTCGCGCTTTGCCGTGATCTCGGCCAGATGGAGATTGGCCTGGGCGGTCGCCAAGTCGGCGCGCGCCTGGCGCAGTTGCTCGTCGACCTCGGGGGCGTCGATTTCGGCCAGCAGATCGCCTTTCTTGACGTGCGCGCCGATATCGAACATACCAGCGGCGAAGATAGCCGCTGGCGCGCGCGTAAATCGCCGTGTCTGCTATAGGCCTGTACGCTTGCCCGGCAGCGTGATCTCCTGGTTCGGCGCGCCCGATTCGGGATGCACGACTTTGACCGTCGGCACGGCCTCTTCGTCGGTGGTGCGGGCGAGATGCGTTTCGGCGCTGACGCGTTCGTGGATGCCGCGAATAGATGCCCACGCCGAGCATGGCGAGAGCGACGACCAGGATGACAAGCCCGAGCCTGCTGCGCCGCCCCCGGCGCCGCGGCGGCTCCGCAATCTCTCTTGCCGCGGTCTCCTTGTCCTCGCCCGTGGGCGTCATCGTCGATCTCCGGTGTGGCTTCGTTGATAGACAAGCGTCGTCAAGTCCCGGTCTGCGCCTTCCCCGTGCCGTGACGGTGGAGCAGGCTGAACACCGCGGGGACGAAAACCAGCGTGGCTACCGTTGCCACGATCAGGCCGCCGATGACGGCGCGGCCGAGCGGCGCATTCTCCTCGCCACCTTCGCCGAGCCCCAGCGCCATCGGGACCATGCCGATGATCATCGCCAGCGCGGTCATGAGCACCGGCCGCAGCCGGGTGAACGCCGCCTCGATCGCCGCTCTTGACGGCATCGCCGTGCTCGGCAAGCCGCTCGCGGGCGAAGGACACGACCAGAATGCTGTTCGCCGTGGCGACGCCCATGCACATGATCGCGCCCATCAGCGCCGGAACGCTCAAGCGTCGTATGCGTGAAGAACAGAAACAACACGATGCCGGCCAGCGCCGCCGGGAAGCGCCGTGATGATGATGAACGGGTCGAGCCAGGACTGGAAATTCACGACGATCAGCAGATAGACGAGGACGATCGAGAAGGCCAGACCGCCCAGCAGGTTGACGTAGGAGCTGCGCATCGTGTCGATCTGGCCGCGCACGGTTACGAAGCTGCCGCGCGGCAGCAGCTTGCGATTTGCATTCGACGATGCGCGTGATGTCCTTCCCGACCGCGCCAAGATCGCGGTCCTGCACCGAAGCGTAGATGTCGACGATGCGGCGGATGTTGTAGTGCGAGATGACCTGCATCTCGCTTGCGCGCTCGGATCGTCGCCAGATTGCCGAGGATCTCCTCGCCTTTGCCGCCGACGGCGTTGACCGGAATGTTCGCGACATCCTGCAGCGACTGCATGTCGTATTGCGGGGCCTCGGCGGTTAGGTTGTAGTTCACGCCGTTCTGCCAGTTCAGGAAGAACATCGGCGTGACCTGGCTGCTGCCGCTCAGGATGTTGAGAACGCTGTTGGCGACGTCGCGCTCGGACAGGCCGCTTTGCGCCGCCTTGGTGCGATCGACCGCGATGTCGAAGGTCGGATAGTCGAACGCCTGCTGGATCCGGGCATCGACGATGCCGGGCACGTGCCGCACCTCGCTGAGCATCTGGTCGGCGACCTGCCGGTTGCCGTCGAGGTCCGCGCCATCGATCTGAATGTCGATCGGCGCGGGAATGCCGAAATTCAGGATCTGGCTCACGATATCCGCGGGCAGGAAATAGAACATGATTCCCGGGAAGGCGCGCGGCAGGTCTCGGCGCAGCTTGCGCACATAATCCGCGGTGGGGCGATGGTCGGCGGTCAGCGCGATCATGATGTCGGCGTCGCCCGCGCCGATGAGGCCCGAGGTCGCATGCATGAAATTGATGGTGCTGTAGGGCAGCCCGATATTGTCGAGGACGCTCGCGAGTCTGCCGCCTCGGGATTTCGCGGCGAACGAAAGCCTCGACCTCATCGGCGAGCTTTGCCGTCTCCTCGATGCGCGTTCCCGTCTTGGCCCGCATATGGAGGATCATCTGACCGTTGTCGGTGCTCGGAAAGAAATCCTGGCCGAGCCAGGGCACCAGGGCGAAAGCGGAGAGACAGGCCGCGAGAAAGGCAGGAATGAACACGGCCCTGCGCGCGATCAGCGTCACGAGCAGCTCCCTGTACCAATGCGAAAGGCAGTGAAGCCCCGTTCGAACCCCTGCTGCGCCCGTACCAGGGGATTGCGCGATCGGTCGCGCGTCAGGCGCTTTTGCCTTGCAGCAGATACATCGCCATCGTCGCGACCAGCGTTCGCGACAGGAGATAGGACCACAGCATCGCGAGCACCACCGCCTCGGCCAGAGGCACGAACAGATATTTCGCCACGCCGTTCAGGAAGAACATCGGCAGGAATACGATGCAGATGCACAAGGTTGCGACGAGCGAGGGCACGGCGATCTGCGCCGCGCCGTGCAGGATCGCGGTCTTCAGTTCCTCACCCTCCTCGAGGTGGCGCTCCATGTTCTCGATGGTGACCGTAGCGTTGTCGACCAGCACGCCGACGGCAAGCGCCAGCCCGCCCAACGTCATGATGTTGATCGTCTCGCCGAGAAAGCTGAAGACGATGACCGCGCCCAGGATGGACAACGGAATGGAGACCGCGATGATGATCGTGCTGCGCCAGCTGCCGAGAAAAATCAGGATCAT
The DNA here is from genome assembly GCA_963721625.1 of uncultured Alphaproteobacteria bacterium. Lineage (GTDB taxonomy): Bacteria > Pseudomonadota > Alphaproteobacteria > ATCC43930 > CGMCC-115725 > DATJLY01. Next base: position 16,410 of record CAVRKF010000007.1, on the reverse strand, counting down.
CAAGGCCGTCAGTGCGGTCGCGATGACGGCTTCACGCACGACCCCCGATACCGCGGCGCGCACGAAGACGGATTGATCGTTAAGTGGCGTGATTTTCAATTCCGGCGGCAGTGTCTGCTTGATGTGCTGCAGCATTGCGCGAATGCCGTTGACCACGTCGATCGTGGATGCGGTGCCGGCCTTCAAGATGGTCAACATCACGCCGCGCTGGCCGTCCTGGCGGACGATGTTGGTCTGCGGCGGAAACCCGTCGCTCACCGTGGCGACATCGCGCAGATAGATCGTCGAATCCCCGACCACCTTGATGGGCAGGTCGTTGAGCGCCTGGATCGTGCGCGGCGCGCCGTTCATGCGTGCATCGTATTCGAACGCGCCGATCTTCGCCGTGCCCGAGGGCAGAACCAGATTCTGGTTGGTGACGGCGCTCAGGATGTCGGTCGGCGACAGGCCTTTCGCCAGCAGCAGGCGGGGATTCACGTAGATCATCGCCTGGCGCTGCTTGCCGCCGAACGGGAACGGAATGACCGCGCCGGGAACCGTCACGAGCTGGGTGCGCACGAAATTAACGGCGAGATCGTAGAGCTTCTGCTCGGATAATCCCTTGCCGGACAGGCCGAGCTGGAGGATCGGCACGCTCGACGCGCTGTAGTTGATGATCAGCGGCGGCTGGGTGCCGGGGGGCAGGCCGCGCAACAGCGTCTGCGATATGGCGGTGATCTGCGCGTTCGCCGTATCGAGGCTGGCGGTCGGCTGCAGGAACACCTTGATGATCGACGTGCCGTTGATCGTCGTCGATTCGATGTGCTCGATATTGTCCACGGTGGTCGTTAGGACACGTTCGAAGACCGATGTGATCCGGCCCTCCATCTCTTCCGGATTGAGACCCGTGTAACCCCAGGCGACGGCGACCACGGGAATATTGATGTTCGGAAAGATGTCGACGGGGGTCCGCAGAATGACGATCGGACTGATGATGAGGATCGTCAACGCCAACACGATGAAAGTGTAGGGCCGGCTCAATGCAACTCTGACAAGCCACACGGCTAGGGGTCCTTCGCCTATCGATGCCGCCGAAGATTAGGACATGATAACCGGTCCGTCTCGCCGCGAGTGGCCGGCGTGCCGGCGCGGAGGTCACGAGTTCGTGGTCGGAAATGAGTTATCCCCGCGGCCGATCGTCATCGATTGAGGCCGGGCGCGGTTCGGTGCGCGGTCACAAATCCGGCACCCACAACAAGGCGCGGATTTCCGGCAGACGCGCCTTGAGCGCGACCCAATTGTCGCCGCCATCGTCGCTGCGCCAGAGCTGGCCCAAGCTTGCTGCGGCGTAGAGCAGCCTCGGGTCGGCCGGATGCGCAGCGAGGAAATAGAGCGAGCTCTCGACCGCACCCGGCAGCTCGACCGCGTGCCATTCCGCACCCCGGTCGCGCGAGCGGAAGAGGCGCCCGGCCGTGCCCGGCGGGCCGTTGCCGTTGGTCATGAACATCACGCCGTGCCGGTCCGGGCGCTCGAGGATGCTGCGCGTGTATTGCCAGGGCGAATTGATGGGACGGAACGTCCAGCTCCGGCCCTTGTCGCGGCTGACGTGGAGGCCGGCATTGGTGGTTGCCAGCAGCGGTCCGCCGGCGAGAGCGCAGAAACCGTGGATGTCGTCGGTCTCGAGGCCCTGCGTCACGCGCGTGAAGCTGCGCCCGCCGTCGCTGCTCGCCCAAGCGCCGTCGATCTCCACGCCGGCCCACGCGTGCGCCGGATCGTCCGGATCGAACGCGACTTGCGTCACCCGCGTCCAATGCTTCACGCCATGCCGGCCGCCGTCGTCGGCAAAGCCAGGCCGGTCGCTGCCGTGGAACCCGCTCGAGGTGAAGCGCTTGATCGCGGTTTCGATCCGGTTCCAGCTTCGTCCGCCGTCGTGCGAGCGGTACAGCGCCGACGGCTGCGTTCCGACCAGGATCGTGTCGGGATCGTCGGGCGCGAAGGCGATCGCGGTGACGAGCCGCTCCTGGTCCATCGGCGAGGGGATGTGCGTGAACCGGTTGCCCGCGCGGTCGAGCCGGTAGAGGCCCGAATCGGTGCCGGCCAGCACGAAGCGCGGCGCCGACGGATGGCTCGCGAGCGCCCAGACCTGGCTGCCGCTATAGAGGTCGGTGCCGCTCCCCATGCGCGCGATGGTGGTACCGAAATCGTCGCTCTTCCACACCGAGAGGCCGTTGGTCGCGACATAGAGCTGCGGCATGAGACATCCCTTCCGGTCAGACGCGCGACAGGCGCTCGGGTGCACTGCGCGCACCCGCGACGAACGCTACCAGCCCGCCGCGGGCAGCGATGCGCGCGCGACGAACGATCTTAGCCGACATTTGACGCATTCCGGTACCGGTCAGCGGGCGCGGTGCTCACAGGACGGAAGCGGCGATGACGCGCAGCGCCTCGATGGTGACGGTGCCGGTCAGCAGCAGGGAATCGACGTGCCGTCGCTTGCCCGCCGCCTGCCAGGCCTGCAACCGGTCGCGGATGCGATCGGCCGAACCGACGAGCGCGATTGCGTCGACCAGAGCATCGGGCACGGCGGCTATGGCCTCGGTCTTGCGGCCGGCGAGATAGGCATCCTGGATGCCGATTGCCGCGGCCTCGTAGCCGAGGCGCTTGGCAAGGTCGTTGTAGAAATTCTTCTGGCGGGCGCCCATGCCGCCGATATAGAGGGCCAACTGCTGCTTGACCGGTAGGCGCGCCCGCTCCAGATCGTCGTCCATCGCCACCGGAACGAACGGGCACAAATCATAATTCGCCAGGCTTTTCGGGTGCTCGCACCGGGCGAATCCGGCATCGAGATGCGGCGCGAACAGCTCGAACCGTTCCGGGTTCATGAAGATGGGGAACATGCCGTCCGCCACCTCGGCGGAGTTGCGGATGCTCGCCGGCGCGGTGGACGCCGTGTAGATTTTCAGATTCGGATTGCCGTGCAGGATGCTCTTCAGCGGCTTGCCGAGTCCGGTCGCGCCCGGGCCGGCATAAGGGATCTGGTAGTGCTCGCCTGCATGGGTCAGCGGCTCCGTGCGCGCGAGGATCGTGCGGATGATCGCGATGTACTCGCGGGTGCGTTGCAGCGGCCTGCCATAGGCGACCCCGTGCCAGCCCTCGACCACCTGCGGGCCGGACGGGCCGATCCCCAGGACGAAGCGGCCGCTCGATAGCGCGTCGAGCGTCATCGCCGTCATCGCCGCCATGGCGGGCGTACGCGCCGGCATCTGCATGATCGCGGTGCCGACCTTGATCCGCGTCGTGCGCGCCAGTACCCACGCGGCCGGCGAGACGGCGTCCGAACCATAGGCCTCCGAGGTCCAGACCGAATCGAAGCCGAGCCGCTCGGCTTCCAGCGCCTGATCGACCATCCCAGCCATGTCGCCGCCGGAATAGGGAAGCACGAGCCCGAGTTTCATGGTGCTGCTCCATCGAAGGTTGCGCCGGGCGTCGCGAAGCGCTTGCCGGGCGCCGGCAAACGCCGCATGCTGGCGCAACAAGGCGGTGACAAGGAAAGTCCAGCCAAGGCGGGGGGCGGTGATGCCGAAATCGAGCTGCAAGCGAAACCTGTGCTGCGCCGCGTTGGCGCTGGCGGCCGGCGCGATGCTGCTGGCCGCGGTCGCGCCGGCGGCCGATGCTGCGCCGCCGCAACTCAAAGTCGGCTATGATGTCGTGCCGCTGCATCTTGCGCCGATCATCTTCCGGATGCCCGAGGTCGTGCCGCATGACGGTAAGGACTATACCATCCAATTCACCCGCTACAGTGGCAGCGCCCTGCAGCTTCAGGCGCTGGCGACGGGTGAGCTCGATCTCGCCGTGCTCGCCTATTCGAGCTTCGCCACCGGCATCCTCAATGCCCATCTGCCGATCGTCGGGGTTGCCGACGTGGCGCAGGACGGACCCGGTTTCTCCACGGTCTTCGCCGTACTCGACCACGGGCCGATCCACACCATCGCCGATCTCAAGGGCAAGATCATCGCCGATAACGGCCTCGGCGGCGCGGTCGATGTCGCCGCGCGCAGCGTGCTGATCAAGCACCATCTGCGGCCGGATACCGACGTGACCCTGATCGAGGGCAAGTTTCCGGCGATGGAGGCGATGCTCAAGGAACATAAGATCGACGTGGGCTCATTTCCTGCGGCCTTCTGGGCCTTGGCCGAGGCGCATGGCGGCCTGCGCCAGCTGTTCCTGCAGCGCGACGGGCTGGGCACGACGCAGTTCCTGTTCTTCGCGACGACCAAGAGTGTCATCGCCGAACACCGGGCGGCGCTGGTCGATTTTCTCGAGGATTACGTGCGCGGCATTCGCTACGTCATCAATCCAGCGCATCGCGCACGCGTGCTCAAGATCATCGCCGAACTGACGAAGCGTCCGGCGAGCGACTTCGCCGCGTGGGCGCTGCTGCCGGGCAAGGATTCCTATCACGATCCCAACGGGCTGATCAACGTGCGCGCACTGCAGAACAACGTCGATCAGCTCGCACAGCTCAAGGTGATTCCCGCGATGTTCGATGTTCGCTCCCATATCGACAATTCGCTGGTGAAAGCGGCGGACCGGCGGATCGGCGCCGCCGCGGCGCGGCGGTAGCGGGTCGGCGGGCCGGTCGACGTTTTTGACTTGCCCTTGCCTGGGGCCTAGTGTTTCTTTCCATAGGATGCGGGGCACGGCCGCGCGTTGCTTCGGCGGTGCCCGGTGCGGCTTTGTTCATGGACGCGGACCAGAAATCTCGGCGCCAACGAGCGGGACCGGTCCACAGGGAGGGTTTGCGCGTATGGCTGCGTATATCCAGGGCCGCAATGTCAGCGTCATCTTCCGGCCGCCCAATCGCCTCCCGGTTCGCGCGCTCCAGGGCTTCGACATCGATGTCAACGAGGGCGAATTCGTCTCGATCGTCGGACCGTCGGGCTGCGGCAAGAGCACCTTCCTCAGCATCTTGCTTGGCCTCCTGAAACCCGAATCAGGCGATCTTCGCCTGCGCGACAAGCGCATCACCGGCCCGGGCACGGACCGCGCCATGGTGTTCCAGGAGTTCGGGCTGCTGCCGTGGCGGACCGTGCAGCACAACGTCGAGCTCGGCCTCGAGCTCAAGGGCATGCCGGCCGAGAAGCGGCGCGAGATTTCGCAGGGCCTGATCGAGATGGTCGGGCTCGTCGGATTTGAGAGTCATTATCCGCACGAGCTGTCGGGCGGCATGAAGCAGCGCGTCGGTCTTGCCCGCGCGCTTGCGACCGATCCCGACGTGCTCCTGATGGACGAGCCGTTCGCGGCGCTCGATGCCCAGACGCGCGACATCATGCAGGCGGAATTGCTGCGCATCTGGCGCAAGGCGCGCAAGACGGTCCTGTTCGTCACCCACCAGATCGACGAGGCGATCTATCTTTCCGACCGGGTCATGGTGATGACGCGGCGGCCGGGACGCGCCAAGCGGCTATTCACCATCGATCTGCCGCGGCCGCGCGACTACGAGATGCGGGTGACGCCCGAGTTCAACGACCTCAAGCTCGAGATATGGAACGAACTCAAGGACGAGATACAGGTCTAGTCATGACAGATCTAGGCATGACGGACGACACCGTTTCGCGCCCGAGCTTCGTTTGGCAGAACCGCAAGCTCTTGCTTGGCGGTCTCTCGGTCGCGCTGTTTTTCGTCGCCTGGCAGGCGGTGTTTCTGTTCGTTCCGCTCAATACGCTGTTCCTCACCACGCCGACCCTGATGTTCGCTGCCCTGTTTCAGCTCATCCAGTCGGGCGAGCTGCTTTACGACCTTCGCGTCAGCGCGGTGCCGTTCGGCTATGGATTCGGCGCGGCGTTCGTGGTCGGCGTGCCGCTCGGTATCGTCATGGGCTGGCGCGTCCGCGTCGGCTACGCGCTCGATCCGCTGATGACCGCGCTCTATGCGAGCCCGCTCGTGGCAATTGCGCCGCTCGTGGTGATCTTTCTCGGCGTCGGCGTCCCCGGCAAGGCCATCATCATCTTCCTGCTCTCGGTCTTTCCCTTCGTGTTCAACGCCTATGCCGGCGTGCGCGCGGTCGACAATCTTCTCATCAACGTCGTGCGCTCGCTTGGCGGCAGCGAGAAGGACCTCTATCTCAAGATCATCGTTCCGAGCGTGATGCCGTATGTCGTGGCCGGCGCGCGCATCGGCATCGGCCGGGCGATGATCGGCGTGCTGGTCGGCGAATTCTTTGCCGCCTCGGAAGGGATCGGCTACGCGATCGCGAAGTTCGGCGATATTTTCGCGCTCGATGACATGTTCGCCTGCATCCTGGTCGTCACCATCATCGCCGTCGTGTTCACCGAAGGGATCAGGTGGGCCGAGCGTACGGCCTTCCCTTGGCGCGCGGGGCGCTAGGCTCATGTCCGAGACCAAGACCTTCCCACGGCCGGCGCCAGCCGCCGCCTTGGCCGCGACCGACGAAGCGGCCGCACCCGGGATCAGCCTGTGGCAGCGGCTCGAGCCGACCGTTCTCGGCACCGCCACCATCGCCGTCATTCTCCTCGCGTGGGAAGCGATTCCCTATGTCGTGACGATGAAGGCGGGGACGAAGATGTTCTTCGCGCCGCCGAGCCAGGTCGCGGTCACGTTGTGGCAGCTTTTCGCCTCAGGAACGATCTGGGCGCCGCTCGGCGTCAGTGCCGCGGGTTTCGGCGTAGGGCTCGGCATCGCCATCCTCGTGGGCCTGCCGCTCGGGGTGTTGATCGGGCGCTCGGAAACGCTCAACGCGCTGTTCGATCCGTTCATCACCGCCTTCAACGCAACGCCGCGACTGGTGTTCCTGCCGCTCGTCTTGTTGTGGTTCGGCCTTGGTTTATGGTCCAAGGTGGTGATCGTGGTGATCGGCGCGATGTTCCCGCTGCTCATCAACACCTATGAAGGCGTGCGCAACGCCGACCGGGTCCTGATTAACGTGGTGCGCTCCTTCGGCGCCAAGGAATGGGACATTGCGCGCCTCGTGGTCGTGCCGAATGCGATGCCCTACATCATTACCGGTCTCAGGCTCGCGATCGGGCGCGCCGTGCTCGGCGTGGTGGTGTCCGAATTCTTCGGCTCCAACGAGGGGGTCGGCGTGATGATGGTGCAGGCGGCGAGCCAGTACAAAGTGGACATCGTGTTCGCCGGAATGATCGTGTTCACCGTGCTGTCGCTGGTGATGACCGGCCTGGTGAAAATGCTGGAGCGGCGGCTCGGCCGGTGGCGGCCGCAGCGCGCCGGCGGCGAATAGAACCGGCGCGTTCGGTCAGTTCTTCGTCGTCTTGGCCGCCGGCGGGGGCACGTAATGCGCCTCGCTGAGCGCCTCGTCGAGAAGCTTGCGGGCGACGAATTTCTCGGTATCCGGCAGCGGCTTGTCCTTGGGCCACTGATGCGCCGCGATCATATCGAGGCGGCGCGACGCGAAAATGTCGGCAAACAGCTTCTTGGGTATCTCCGCGTCATAGGTGTCGTGGAGCGAATCCCATAAGAGCGCCTGCTCCTGCGGATCGTCGATGCCGAGATAGGTCTTGAAGATCGGCATCGTGCCTTCCTTGTTGGTGCGGATATACATGATCGCCTCGGCGATCGCACGGTCGAAGGCCTTGACCGTATCGGGATGCTTTTCCACGTAGGATGTGAGCGCCCACGTCGTGCCACCCAGGCGCGGGAGGTAGTCGCTGGTGGCCAGCAGCACCCTGAATCCGGCCTTCTCGGCCTTGACCGCCGCTGGCACCTGCAGCAGCGCGCCCTGGACGCTGTCATTGATGAGAGCGGCGACCTCGTCGGGCTCGCCCTGAAACGAGATCACCTTGTAGTCCTTGCCGGCTTCCAGGTGGAAGAAGCGCGACAGCACCGTCGCGCCCTCGTCGTAATCGGCGCCGCCGGGCTGACCATAGGCCATCGTCTTGCCCCGCAAATCCTGGGGCTTCGTGATGTTCTTGGCGGTCACGATCACCCATTGCGAGCTGCGGCTCAAATTGATGACATAGACGAGCGGTGCGCCGTGCAGGGCGGCCAACGCGCCGCCCGTGGTGATCGGGTCGAAGTCGATCTCGCCGGCGAGACCGGCGGTCACCATCGCCTTGCCGTTGAGCGTGACCCAGGTGGCGTCGAGCCCTTCTTTCTTGAAGAAGCCCCGGTCCATCGCGACATAGGTCGGAAAGTGCAGCCCGGTGCCGCCGATGACTTTGCCGATCGTGATCTTCGTTTGCGCGGCGGCCGCGAACGCCGCCATCGACAACATCGCCGCGGCCACGGCTGCTGCCATTGCGAAGCGGGATACCCGCATGGTCGATCCTCCCTCTGCGATCTTATGGGGCGCGCCGGCGCGGCGGCGGTTCTGATCGACCTGCGGTCAGTTGACCGTCTTGGCCTTGGGCGGCGGCACGTAATGCACCTCGGCGAGCGCCTCGTCGAGGAGCTTGCGGGCGATGAAATGCTCCGTGTCCGGCAGCGGCTTGTCCTTGGGCCATTGGTGCGTCGCGATCATGTCGAGGCGGCGCGAGATGAAGATGTCGCGGAACTCGTCCTTGGGCAATTCGGCATCGTAGGTGTTGTGCAGTGCCTCCCACAGCAAGGCCTGATCCTGCGTGTCGTCGATGCCGAGATAGGACTTGAAGATCGCCATCGTGCCTTCCTTGTTGGCGCGGATATACATGATCGCCTCGGCGATCGCGCGGTCGAAGGCCTTGACCGCGTCGGGATTCTTGTCCGCGAACGGCTTCATCGTCCAGATCGGGCCGCCCAGACGGGGGATGTAGTCGCTGGTGGTCAGCAGGATCTTGAACCCGGCCTTCTCGGCCTTGACCGCCGTCGGGACGGTCAACAGCGCGCCTTGGACACTGCCATTGATAAGTGCCGCAAGCTCGTCGGGTTCGCCCTGGAACGAGATCACCTTGTAGTCCTTGCCGACCTGCATGTGGAAGGCGCGCGACAGCACGTCGGCGCCTTCGTCATACTGCGCGCCGCCGGGCTGGCCATAGGCCAGCGTCTTGCCCTTCAGGTCTTGCGGCTTCGCGATGTCCTTGCCAGTAACGATCACCCATTGCGAACTGAGGCTTTGGCCGACCACATAGACGAGCGGCGCGCCGTGCAGCGCAGCGAGCGCGCCGCCCGCGGGAATCGGCACGAAGTCGATCTCGCGGCCGAGTCCGGCCGTCACCAGGGCCTTGCCGTTGAGCGTAACCCACGTGGCGTCGAGGCCCTCTTTCTTGAAGAACCCCCGGTCCATCGCGACGTAGGTCGGGAGGTGAAGCCCGGTGCCCCCGATCACCTTGCCGACCGTGATCTTGGTTTGCGCCGTGGCCGCGACCGATGCCAGCGCCATCACCGCGGCCGCCGCCACGGCTGCAATCGCGAAGCGGGGTACCCGCATGTTCGATCCTCCCTGCAATGGTTGATGCCCTACCTCGCTTCGACGCTAACGCCGTCGCCCCGGTGCGGCAAGCGTCCTGGTTCGCCCGCCGCCGGCGGCCGGTCCAGCACCGCGACGGCGGGCCAGGTGCGTGGCGCCGCCACGCGTATTAGACATTTGCCGATTAGGTTGACCATAGCCGTCATGAGCGAGATAGGCGGCACATTCGGCCGCAGAGAAGTGCTTGAGAGCGGAAGCGATTGCAGTCGAAATCTGGCGCGGAGACCGTGCGCCGGCCTTCCGGAGGAGCGCCTTCAGCTTCGCGAACGATTGTTCGATGGGATTGAGGTCCGGGCTGTAAGGCGGGAACTCAGGAACGTTTACACCGCGGATTGCGACGGCTTCCCGCACGCCGCGCACCCTGTGCGTGGGGACATTATCCATGACGAGGATGTCGCCGCGCTTCAGTGTTGGAGCGAGCATCTGCTCGACATAGGCGATGAAGCTCTGGCCGGTCATGGGTCCGTCGAGCAGCATCGGCGCCGTGAGCCGGTCATGGCGCAGCGCGGCAATGAAGGTCATGGTTTTCCAGGCGCCGAACGGCACCTTGCAGACGAGCCGCTTCCCTCGCGGCGCCCGGCCGTAGAGGCGGGTCATGCTGGTGGATACCGCAGTTTCGTCGATGAAGACGAGGTGCCTGGGGTCCAGCGCGCGCTGCTTCTTACGCCACGCGGCGCGCGCCGCGGCGACGTCCGGCCGATCCTGCTCGGCCGCGTGCAGGACTTTTTTTTAACGTCAGGCCGAGATGATGCACGAACCGGAAGACGGCCGACTGGCTGACCCGCACCTTCTCCTTCGCGAGCCAAAGCCGGAGTTCGGACAACGTGATGTCCGGCCGCTCCGCGATCCATCGATTGACCCGATCCGCGTGGTTCGCCAGCGCATACCTCTTATAGCCCCCGAACTTGTCCGGGCTGACGCTGCCGGTGCTGCGAAAGCGCCGGATGTACCGGCCCACCGAACTGAGGCTCACGCCACAAAGCTGCGCGGCTTCTTCCCGCGTGTGCCCGTCTTCAATCAGCCGAACCGCCGCACGCCGCAAATCGTCCGCATAGGGTCGTCCCATCCATACTGGCTCCCTGCCCAGTATCGGCTTAAATCACACCGCGACCCAAATGGGAAATCCCCAATTCAACCTTTTCGAATTCCGCTCTAAATGGGCCTATGCGCGTCACCGCGCCGGCAGACCGCCGGCGTCGCGGCGCCAAAGGCGGAGCAATGATCGAGATCGGTTCGGCGGCCCACAAGGAATTGTTCTGCCGGCAATTCAAGGACAGCTATCAGGATTACGTGCCGGAGCTTCTGCCCTGGCCGGAGCTCGACGCCGCCGCGATGGAGCGCCTGCGCGCGGTCCCGTTCTGGCAGGAGGTGCTGCACACCGAACGCCGCGCCGGCGCGATCGTCGCCGCCTTCACCGCGACCGTGACCGACCCGCTGCTCAAGGAGGCGATCGCGCTGCAGGGTTTCGAGGAGGCGCGGCACGCCGAGCTTCTCCGCGTCATGATCCAGCGCTATGGCATCGACGCAAGCGAACAGCCGCTCGAGCCGATCCCGTCCGATGTCGAGACCGCGTTCAAGGATTTCGGCTTCGGCGAATGCGTCGATTCCTTTCTCGGCTTCGGCGTGTTCAAGATCGCGCGCCAATCCGGCTTCCTGCCCGAATCCATGTTCCAGATCTTCGACACGCTCATGTTCGAGGAGACGCGGCACATCGTCTTCTTCATCAACTGGATGGCCTACCGCGAAGTCGAGGCGGGACGGGGCGCGCGGTGGCGGCGTAGCGCGACCGCGCTGCGTTTTTATGTCCGCGCGCTGAAGCGCCTCGTCGGCACCGCGCGGCGCGGCGCCGCGGTCAATGACGGCAGGAACTTCTCGGCGACCCAGGCGAGCATGTTCCTCGACGGCTTCACCTTCCGCCGCTTCCTCGAGGACTGTTACGCCGAGAATGCGCGGCGTATGCGTGAATTCGATGCCGGCCTGATGCGGCCGAGCTTCCTGCCCGCGCTCGCCAACGTGGCGCTCGCAAGCCTGCGCCTGTGGAGCGCCGGCCCCCGGCCGCAGCCGCGTTAGGGCCGGCGCCTTTCGCTACCGCCCGCGCGCGTGCTCCCGGTACCAGCGTTCGGCGCCGGGATGGAGCGGCACATCGATTGGGGTCTCCTCGGTGTCCCGGCCGATCTGCGGCAGTCCGGTATAGGAATCCCAATCCCACGGCATCTCGCTTTCGCGCGCGGCGAAGGCGGCACAGACTTCATAGGCGAGCTGATCCGGCAGCGACGCCCGTGAATAGATCGGCCAGCCGCTGAAATCGATGCAGACGGAATCGCGCTCGAGTTGTGGAAAGCGCGACTTGGGCAGCAGCACCCGCCGCCATCCCAGCGCCGTGATCAGTTCCATGATTTCGGGCTCGAGCTCCACCGGCACGAGGCCGCAGGCGAAGGCCTCGTTGATCCAGACCCTGATCCCCTCGTCGAAGACGGCGTCGAGCTCGCCGCGCCGCATCGCCTCCATGCGGCGCGCATCATGCGGCGGTCCGGCGAGCAGCGAGCTTGCCGCCCCAGTGCTCGATGTCGGCGAGACTGAAGCCATAATGCGCCAGTATTTGGTTGATGAGCACGATGGTCGAATGCGTCGGATCCTCGCGGACGGAAAGGCGCAAGGGATACTGCCGGTCCTTGATGTCACGAAGGGATTTGATACCCGTGCGCGGATGAATCGCCATCACGAACCGGTCCCAGCTCGGATATGAGGCAATGACGCGCAGCGGCAGCGGCGCCTTGAAGATGCCGACGCCGCGATAGGCCTGGGTCAGCAATGCCGAGGGGTTGACGAAGGCCATCTCGATCTCGCCCTTGGCCACGTCCTCGGCGAGGATGGCCGAGCCGGTGGCCATGCGCAGCCACGGCTTGAATTGCGTGCCGGACCCGCTGCCGACGACGATGCACATGTCGCGGTTTCCGCCGTAATGCGTGGCGGGATTTCCGGCGATATGGAGGCCGAGCTCCCAGAGCGTCTTGGCCCGAATGAAGTTTGCGCCCTTCGGCAGCGGTTCCATGGCGGCACCTCTTGCATATTTTGGCAGATCCATTGTGGGCCAACGGCCGGCGCCTGTCACAGATCGCGTGAGCGGTTCGCCAAAGCCTCTTTCCACACGATGTCGCGGTCGTCGTCGAAGACCAGCTTGGGGTCTTCCCGCTCGATGAACCAGGCGTGCTGCGCCAATTCCGCCTCGAGCTGCCCCGGGCCCCAGCCGGCATAGCCGAAGGCGAGCAGCCGCTTGGCCGGGCCGATGCCGTGGCCGATGTCGCTGAGGATGGCCGGGCTCGAGGTCACCGCCACCTGACCGTCGACCGTGATCGTTTCGGGGCGGTGATATTCGGCGCTGTGCACCACGAACCCGACGGTGGGCTCGACCGGTCCGCCGGCATAGATGCGCAGGGTTCCATGCACGCCGGCATCGGGCTTGCCCATCGCCGCGAGCAGACTGGCGACGGTGCGCTTCTCGATGAGGCGGTTGATGACGATGCCAAGGGCGCCGGTCTTGTCGTGCTGCACCAGGAGGATCACGGTCTGGACGAAGCGCGGATCTCTCATGTCCGGCGCGGCGACCAGGAGGTCTCCGACCAGCGGGTCCTTGGTCGGCGCCTTAGCGCTTCCGGGCGCGGCGGCAAACGGCGTGGCGGGCAGGAGCAGCAGGACAATGAACGGGATCAGACGTGCGAACCGCATCGATTTTGCCCCGCATGCGCCGCGTTCTAGGCCGGGGCCGGCTGCGATGGCGGGATCGGCGTCCCCGGCGGCGCGGCAGGGCCGTGGCGGCGGGGAATGACGATGTCGCCGTCATCGTCGACATAGGGCGCGCCGTATTGCGGGATCGCGCGGCGCAGCTGCTCGAACGAGCGCAGCAACTCCTGCGATGCCTGGCGCACGAGGTCTTCGGCCGCGCGCAGGCGCTGTTCCATCGGCGTGCCGGCGAACGGCAACGCGGGGTCGGCGGCGCGGGACAGCGCCGGCTGGAGTGCCAGGACCGGCAGCACGCAGAGCCAAAGAAACCGTGGCGACATGGGCAAATCCCCATTGTAGCCAGCGCATTATAGCCCGAACCGGCCGCAGGCAAAAGCTCTCCACGGCCCTGAAGTCACCGACCGCATTGCATTCCAGGCCCTGTTTGCAATGCGGTTGAGGCGAAACTCGATCCCCGTTGCCGTCCCCGTGTCCCGGCAATGTCGCGCTTCCGGTCTGAGGACGGCGCAGATCATGATTTCCCGATCCGATCGGTTCGGCTATCTTCAGCGCCAAATCGAGACTTCACGTGAAAAAGTCAGATGAGGGAGGCGATCATGTCGAGAAGAACCGCACCACTAGCAATTGCCGCCGCTTTTCTCCGGTTCGTGGGCGCCGCGGCGCTCGTTGCCGGCGTGCCGGCGGTCGCCACGGCCCAGGCCGCGGATGGCGCTGGGATCACGATCACGGCGACCGAGCTGACCCCGATTCCGAATCCGTCCCTGGCCTACAACAGAATGGCCCAGGCGATGGGCCTGTTCGCCAAGCACGGGCTGGTCTTCAAACTCGGTCCGCAGCTCGCCGGCGGTGGGCCGGCGCGGGTCCAGGCGGTCGTGACCGACAACACCGACGTTGCCACCGCCGACATCATTGCCGCGATGGGCGGCATCTATTCAGGCGCTAAGATCAAAGTCCTGATGGTCATGACCCCCTATGGGGACGAGGAGGTCTGGGGCCAGAAAAAATACAAGACGATGAAGGACGCCGTGGGCCAGACCTGGGCCATTGCCAGCCTGGGCGGCGCGCAACGCTTCAACGGCCAGATGGCCGTTCAGGGGATGGGACTCGATCCCAACGCCTTCCGCTGGGTCGCCATCGGCGGCGGCGACGGCCCGGCCCTGCAAGCCCTCGACTCCGGCCGCACGCAACTCGCCAGCCTGTCGCATCTCGGCGCCGAGATCAAAACTGAATGGGCGAAAGGAAGCCAGTTGGAAGTGACGCCTATCCAGTACGCGATGGTTAACGGGTTGAAGATGGTCAGGGCAGTACCGTCGGCGATTTCGGCGATCAGATGCGCAGGGACGGTACCTTCGTCCCAGTGCTGCTGCGCGCTGGCGTAGGCCCGCATGGGCTCCTTCACGGCGCGGACAAGAAAATAAATCCCCAGCGGCAGCAGAACGATTACCCCGATCGCCGACATGATGGTCTGGAGCGTTGGGTTGGACAGGTCGGAGAGCAGGTAGTGACCCCCGAGGAGAACCAGAGAGAACAGGATCATGTCTCCGGCGACAGAGCCAATTCCGCAGGCGAGAGTATGGCGCCAACCGCCGATAAGGCCGTGGCGGATGGCCAGCATGTTGACAGGTCCCATCGGCGCAGCCGCCGTTAATCCCATCAAGAATGCGGCCGAAAGCACGTGGACATAGGAGATGAACACCATTTTGCGCCGATAGGGTGGCCCGAAACTTCACTCGTACATTCGGGCACTCAAGAATATACACTCGGCTGTGTCCCGCGCACTCAAGGAGCAAAGCATGAGCAGCGTTCTTCTTATCGGCAAAGATACGGACACCGTCCGTTCGCTCGCGGAAGCCCTCGCCGCCGTCGATTGCCACTGTGAACGCGCCAGCGGTAGTGCGAGCGCGATTCGCCGTTTGCGCCAACAGTCCTACGACGTTGTCATCACCGACCCGGACACCACCATCGAGGAAGGCATGGCACTGAGCGAGGAGATGTCCTACATTCGGCCTGGCATGAAGGCCATACTTCTCGCCCCTTCCAGTACGCCAGAGGAGATCATTGCTGCACTCCGTGCGCGTATCTTTCTTTGTTTGAGCGCGCCGTTCGATGCAAAGGAGATTGCCAGCTTCGCCACCCGCGCCGCGAGCGACTCCGATTGGCGCACCGAAATCGAAGTTCTCTCTGCACAGCCCGAATGGGTTTCGCTTCGTGCCAACTGCCACATACTGACCGCCGACCGCGTGGTCACCTTCCTCGGCGAATTGCGTTCAGAATTGCCCGAACCCGATCGCGACCATGTAATGTTGGCATTCCGCGAAATCCTGATCAACGCCATGGGGCACGATGGGATTTCCAATCGCCACAAGGTGGTAGAGGTATCAGCGGTTCGCACCGCCCGTACCATCGTGTTTTATGTGCGCGATCCTGCAACTGTTTTCCATCGTGAAACACACATTGCCGCATCCAAGGCTGCGGGCCTTGCCGCTCAAGTCGAGCGGCCCAAGGAAACAAGAACGCACCCCGGTGATCTCGGAATTCTGTTGGCCCAGGGCGTGGTGGACGAGTTGATTTATAGCGAAACGGGCAATGAAGTCCTGATGATCAAACACACCGCGTGAAGGTCGCTGCGCGGTTGCCACGGCCCCGATGCGAATACTGGTACCGGGATAAACGTCAAAACTGGTCAATCCTGCACATCGCCGCGTAAATCGATAGGTCCAGCCAAACGACCGGGTCATTGCAGGTGTGCTGTATGAGACATAAATCAGCAGGCTCCCGGTCCACTATCAAAGCTGCCGCGATTCCTAAAGCGGACATTCCCAATTTGGAGGACTACAACATGCACCGGGGACATCGTTACCTTGTTTCCTTTTTCCTGGCTGCCGCCCTGGCTTCACCATTGGCCATCGCCCAGCAGGACCACAAGAATGGAAATACTGAAAACCAAAACCGAGTCTACGATAAGGATCACAAGGACTATCACAACTGGGATGCCAACGAAGATCGCGCCTGGGGACAGTTCCTGACGGAAAACCACAAAAGTCCCCACGACTTCAAGACGGCGAACCAGAAGGAACAGTCGCAATACTGGAATTGGCGCCACGCTCATCCGGATAAGAATTAGCACTGCGTTCCGTTCGTAACGTTACGAGACGAGGAACGGAGGCTGCCCGAGTGGGAAGCGCTCACCCGCTTCCCGCTTTCCACTAGCAGGCTGCTGAAAAACGTTCTGATTTGACTGTATATCTTTCGCGTTTCCCCAGTTACGA
>CAVRKF010000006.1:0-309860 GCA_963721625.1 uncultured Alphaproteobacteria bacterium | reverse complement strand
TATCAGGAGATCCTGATCATGGCGCGGACGGACGCACGCTCGTCGGTCGGCTTCGCCGAGGCCATGGCGCGCTGCCGCGACTTCGAGGCGGAAGGCGCCGACATCCTCTTCGCCGAGGCGCTCGAGAGCGAAGCGGAGCTTCGTGCCTTCGCCAGCGGGTTTTCGCGGCCGACCTGGGCCAACATGATGCCCAAGACGCCGGTCGCCGCGCGCGCCGATCTTGCCGTCATGGGCTTCAAGGTCGTGACCTATAACGTGCTGCTGCATGCCGGCGGTCCGCGCCATGCGCGACACTCTCGCATCCCTCGCCGCCGACGACCCTGCCCGGGCGCCGCCAGCGGTTTCCTTCGCCGAACTGACGGCGCTCGTGGGCCTGCCCGAATACGACGCGGCCGCCGAGCGTTACCGCGTCGCCGAATGACGGCTCAGGCGTGGTAATCGGCGGCGGCGGTCTCGTCGACGGGGCGCGTTGCCGCCAGCACGCGGAACACCGGCGTCAACACGATCGCGACCGCCGAGATTGAGGATCACCGTGTAGAAGCGCGGTGTAGCCGGGAAGGTGAAGCCGCCGATCTGCCAGCGGATAGGTCGGCGTGAGGTTCATCGCCACGGCCATCCAGCGTGCCCGGCCACGATGCCCGCCGCCCAGCCGAGCAGCAGCGCCCAGTCGTTGAACCAGCGCGTATAGAGCGCCGAGCATGACCGCCGGCAGGGTCTGGATGATCCAGATGCCGCCGAGCAATTGCAGCTGGATCGCGTATTGCGTCGGCACGAAGAGGATGAAGACCAGCGCGCCGAACTTGACGACCAGCGACACCCATTTCGCCATCTGCGCTTCCTGCTTGTCGGTCGGGTTCGGGTTGAAGAACTCGCGATGGATGTTGCGCGTGTAAAGGTTGGCCGCGGCGATCGACATGATCGCCGCCGGCACCAGCGCGCCGATGCCGATCGCGGCGAAGGCAATGCCGACGAACCAGGACGGGAAGCTGTGCAGGAACAGCGCCGGCACCGCGAAATTGTTGCCGAACTGCTTGAAGCCGCCGGCGTATTCCGGAAGCTTGTCGACGCCGGCGGCGATCGCGAAGAAGCCGAGCAGCGCCAGCAGGCCGAGCATGAAGCGAATAGCCCGGCAGCAGCGCCGCGTTGCGGCGGATCGCGTGGCCGCTGCTGGCGCTCAGAATGCCGGTCATCGAATGCGGATAGAGGAACAGCGCCAAGCGCCGAGCCGAGCGCCAGCGTCGCATAGGCGCCGTAGGCGCCCGTGGTGTTCGGGCCCGGCACGCGCGAGCAGCAGCTTCGCCGGCGGCACGGCCGCGAAGATCTTGCCGAAGCCGCCGAGCTCGATCGGAATGACGATCACGGCGGCGAAGGCGGTGACGTAGATCAGGATATCCTTGACGATCGCGATCGACGCCGGCGCGCGCAGGCCGCTCGAATAGGTGAAGGCGGCAAGGATGACGAAGGCGATGATCAGCGGCAGATCGCCGGCCAGCCCGTGCCCGAAATGCCCGAGCGCGCCGATCACGACCTGGATGCCGACGAGCTGCAGCGCGATATAGGGCATGGTCGCGACGATGCCGGTGATCGCGATCGCCAGCGCCAGCCAGCGATTGCCGAAGCGGCCGCGCACGAAATCGGCCGCGGTGATGTAGCCGTGCTTGTGGCACGACGTGCCAAAGCCGCGGGAACACCAGGAACAGGATCGGATAGATCACGATCGTATAGGGCACCGCGAAGAACGCGATCGCGCCGGCGCCGAAGGCCAGCGCCGGCACGGCGATGAAGGTGTAGGCGGTATAGAGATCGCCGCCGACCAGGAACCAGGTGACGATGGTGCCGAAGCGCCGGCCGCCGAGGCCCCATTCGTGCAGCTGGTCGAGATCGCCCTTGCGCCAGCGCGCGGCGGCGAAGCCGAGCCAGGTGATGAAGCCGAACAGCAGCACGAAGATCGACGAGCGCGATCCAGTTCATCTGCCGCCATCGTCGCTTGCCCCCGTCCGGTCGCTTATGCGCGCGCGCGATTCTCGGTGGCGAAATAGACGATCGCCGTCAGCACCGCGCCGATGACGACCCACAGCATCTGGTACCAATAGAAGAACGGGATGCCGATCCAGTGCGGCTCGGCCGCGTTGTAGAACGGCGGCCACAGCACGGCCACGCATTGGATGACGAAGAGCAGGTACCACCAGCTCCACTTGCGCGGTGTGGGCAGCGCGCTTTTCATGATGCATTTCCTCCTGGCGCCGTGTGTCCCGGCGCCTTGCCTAATTTTAAGGCACGTTCGCGGAAAACGGCAAGATGCAGGATTGGCCGGGGCCAGCGCCCCGGCCGCGGCGTCACTCGATCGTCACGCTTTGGTCGGAATAATTCACCCGCAAGGAATAGCTCCCCTCGTTCACGGTCCAGCGTCTGAGCGTGTAGCTGCGCAGGCCGGCCAGATGGAAGGGATCGGCATCGGCGATCTCCCGCGCAGCGGCGAAGTCCTTGGCGCGGATGACGATGAGGCCGCCGGCAGGCGTGCCGTCCTCGTTCATCATCGGGCCCGCGGCGAACATGATCCCGGCCTTCTCGAGCCCGGATTTGATGGGCGAGATGATCCGGCAGCAGCTTTTCGATCGCCTCGCGCGGGGCCTGGGGCACGGTGTGGATGACATAGAGCTGGCGCCCGAGAAATCTCTCGGTGAGCTTCGTCAATTCTTCGGCACGGTCGGGCATGGCGGTCTCCTTTCGCGGTGACCTTACCGCCCTCCCGCCGACCCGGCGCGGGGGTTTGAATTGAGCCCGGGATTTTGTCATGCTCGTGGCGCCGCGGCCGGTCGCGAAAGGTGCGCCATGAAAATCTTCAATTTCCACCTCATGCCCTATGCCGAGGCCGACCTCGATGCGATCGAGCGCAACGGCACCGCGTGGATCACCTTCTCGAACCGCCATTACGACCCGGTGAAGGGCGCCGCGCTCTACCATCGCTATCTCGACGAGCTGGAATATGCCGACCGGCTCGGCTTCGACGGCGTCGTGCTCAACGAGCACCACCAGACCGCCTATGGGCTGATGCCGACGCCGGGCGTGCTGGCGGGCGCCCTCGCCCGCAGCGTCAAGCGCGCCAAGATTGCGATTCTCGGCCGCGCCCTGCCGCTCCTCAACAACCCGCTCACCGTCGCCGAGGAATACGCCATCCTCGACAATCTGACGCACGGCCGATTTATCGCCGGCTTCGTTCGCGGCATCGGCGCGGAATACCACTCGACCGGCACCAATCCCACCGAATTGCATGACCGCTTCCACGAGGCGCATGACCTCATCGTCCGCGCCTGGACCGAGCCGGGACCGTTCCGCTATGCCGGGCGCCAGTACCGGTTCGACTACGTCAACGTCTGGCCGCGGCCCTATCAAAGCCCGCACCCGCCGATCTGGATCCCGTCGCAGGGCTCGAGTTCGACCATCAAATGGGCGGCGAAGATGCGCTACACCTATTGCCAGACGCTGAGCCCGATCGCGGCGGTCGCGCGCTTCTTCCAGCTCTATCGCGACGAGGCCGAGAAATGCGGCTATCAGGCCACGCCCGATCAACTGGCGTGGTCGAACTCGATCTACGTCGCCGAGACCGATGCCAAGGCGATGAAGGAGGCGAAGCCCCATCTTGAGGCGCTCGCCAACCGCTTCCTCAAGATGCCGACCGAGATGCTGCTGCCGCCGGGCTACACCAGCAACGAGTTGCTGAAGCGCATCCGCGAGGTCAAGACGACCGGCCGGCCCCAGACCGCCGAGGATCTGGTGCGCGCCGGCGTCGTCATCGTCGGCAGCCCGGCCACGGTGCGCGAGAAGCTGGCCGAATACCAGGATCTCGCGGGCTTCAACACCTCGCTCACCAAGACGCAGTTCGGCACGCTGCCGGCCGAGATGGTAAAGGCCAATCAGGAGGCGATCGCCGCCGAGGTGCTGCCCTTTTTTCGGGAGCGCCTGCCGGCTCCCGCGCCCCAGGGCGCTGCTGCAGCGCAATAGCGGGCAACGCCGCCTGCCGGCCAGCCATGCACGGGCGGGATGGCGGCCCGCGGGCGCCGGTTACTTGACCGCCTCGCGCGCCGCGCGCATGATCGCCGCATGATTGAGCGGGAAACGCGTGTCAATTTCCTGATTTCGACAGGGCATTTCCTGTCCCATTTCTATGCCCTGTGCCTGCCGCCGCTGTTCATCGTGTGGCAGCACGAATTCGGTATCAGCTATGCCGAGCTGGGCCTCGCCCCGGTGCTCATGAGCGTCATGTCGGCGTCGCTGCAGACCCCCTATGGCTTCCTGGTCGATCGCTACGGTGCGCGGCCGTTCCTGATCGGCGGCACCCTGGTCATGTCGCTGTCGATCTCGGCCATGGCCTTTGCCTCAACCTATTGGCAGATCGCGGTGCTGGCGACGATCTCCGGCGCCGGCAACGCGGTGTTCCACCCGGCCGATTATTCGATCCTCGCCGGCTCGATCGCCAAGGAGCGGATGGGGCGGGCATTCTCGCTGCACAGCTTTACCGGCAATATCGGCTTTGCGGCGGCGCCGCCGGTGGTCGCCGGGCTGATGCTGATCATGGGCTGGCGCCACACGCTGCTGCTGCTGGGGCTGCTCGGGCTCCCGGTCGTCGGCGCCGTGATATGGCAGAGCAGCTTCCTCAAGGAGCAGGTGCGGCGCAAGGACAAGGAAGGCCGGCTGACCCTGCGCCAGCTCGTGTTCGACCGCACCATGGTGCTGTTCTTCATGTTCTATCTGCTTGGCGCCATGGCCGGAAGCGGGGTGCAGGCCTGGCTCATCACCGTGCTGCACCAGGTCAAGGGGATCGAGATCGCCCTGGCCTCGACCGCGCTCACCGCCTACATGATCGGCTCGGCCATGGGCGTTCTCGCCAGCGGCTGGGTCATCGACCACTCGACCCAGCGCCATCTCGCCTATTTCGTCGCCGGCCTCACCAGTATTTCGGCGCTGACGACGCTGTTCGTCGGCATCCTGCCGGTGACCGGCCTCATCGCCATTGCCATGATGTTTTTCTCCGGCGTGGCGCTCGGCGGCAGCCGCACGCCGCGCGACGTGATGCTCAAGGACGCGGCGCCACCGGGCGAGATCGGCAAGGTATTCGGCTATGTCAGTGCGGCCCTGCCTCTGGGCGGCGCCCTGGTGCCGGTTCCGTTCGGTTTCCTGATCGACCATGGCCATGCCGAGCTGGTGCTCGTTCTTGCGGCGGGGCTGCTGGCGAGCAGCCTGTTCTGCATGGGTTCGGCCCGGGCATCGCAACGCGCCGCCGTGGCGGCGCCGGCCGAATAGCGGATTTCGGGCGCGATCCGACGTTAGTCCCTACATATTGCCAATGCGACGCCCTTGACCCGAAAGGTGCCATGTCCGCTGCCCCGTCGATCTCGAGAAATTCCGGCGCTCGCGGGGCTGCGGTCAGGGGCCGTGACAAATTCGCCATTGGCG
This sequence comes from uncultured Alphaproteobacteria bacterium, assembly GCA_963721625.1. Classification (GTDB taxonomy): domain Bacteria; phylum Pseudomonadota; class Alphaproteobacteria; order ATCC43930; family CGMCC-115725; genus DATJLY01. Next base: position 304,406 of record CAVRKF010000006.1, on the reverse strand, counting down.
CGTCCCGAACGGCCTCGATAAGATTACGGGGCAAGGCTGCGGGGGATAAGGCCCGCCCGCCTTGCTTATGACGTTTGTGCCCGTCCGACCGAAAGATACCCGATCGACCACCGACTGAGGATTTTTGCCATGCAAGCGGAAAACAAGCGGGCCGAGCGGGCTCCGGTCCGCGACGCACAACAGAAGTCCGAGCGGGAAGCGACGCCGTCGAAGCCGCAGGGCGAAGAGTTCCGCGCGCGCTGGTCGGTGGCGGATATTCCCTATGAGAGCATCGACCACCAGGCGCTCCGCGGCGACCGGCGCCTTATGGAGCTTGTCACCGCCGCCTCGTTCATCGAGATCAGCTCGGACACCTACACGCACAACCTGGCCGAGTTTTATCGCGACGACGCCGAGGTGGTCGCCTGGCTCGAGGGCGGCTGGCAGTGCGAGGAGCTTCAGCATGGCGTGGCGCTGCGGCGCTATGTCGAAACCGCTTGGCCGGAGTTCGACTGGGAGCGCGCCTACCGCAATTTCTTCGCAGAGTACGAGCAGTACTGCACGGTCGCGCATCTCGCCCCGGGCCACGCGCTCGAGATGGCGGCGCGCTGCGTCGTCGAAACCGGCACGGCGAGCTTCTATCGCATGCTGTCCGACGCCGCGCCCGAGCCGGTGCTGCAGATGCTCGCGGCGCATATCAGCGCCGACGAGGTCGATCACTACAAGCATTTCTTCCGCTATTTCCGGCGCTATGCAGAAACCGAGCAGCCGGGCCGGACGGCGGTGCTGCGCACGCTCATCAAGCGCATGACCGAGGTCGATTTCGAGGACGCGATCTGCGCCTTCAAGCACGTGCGCCTCGTCTCCGACCCCGCGGTACCCTTCCGGAAAAAGGACTACGACGCGTTCCGGCACGACATCCGCGTGATGGCGCAGCGCCATTACCGCTACGACATGGCGGTGAAGATGCTGATGAAGCCGCTGGCGCTCGGCACGACGGCGAGCCGCATCGTCGTGCCTTCGGCCACGGCGCTAACGCGGCTCTTTCTGTTTCATTGAACCGGACCTGCGCCTTGCTGCCTGCGGCCCGCGATGATATGGAAGGCGCCTCGGCATCGAATCGGGCAGGGCAGCATGACCGTTGCCACGAGCGGCGTTCCGGTTCTCGCTTTCGATCCCTATGCGCGCGACTTCATCGCGGATCCCTATCCCGCCTATGCGGCGATGCGCGCGGCCGGGCCGGTGTTCCGCCTCGGCGCCTATGACGTCTGGGGCCTTGCGCGCTATCAGGAAGTAGCGGCGGTATTAGGCGACTGGAAGAGCTTCACGTCCTCCGCCGGCGTCGGGCTCGCCGATTTCCGCAAGGAAAAGCCGTGGCGCCCGCCGAGCCTCCTGCTCGAGACCGATCCGCCCTTCCATGACCGCACCCGCGGCATCGTCGACCGCGTGATGCAGCCGGCGGCCGTGCGCAAGCTGCGCGACGACTTCGCCCGCGACGCGGTTGCGCTGGTCGATCGGCTCGTCGCGCTGCGCCGCTTCGACGGCGTCAAGGACTTGGCGGAAATCTATCCCGTGAAAGTGTTCCCCGACGCGATCGGCCTGGCGGTCGAGGGGCGCGAGAACCTGCTGCCCTACGGCGAGATGGCGTTCAACGCTTTCGGTCCGCTCAACGAGCGATTTCAGGCATCGGCGGCGCGCGCCGATGTGGTAGTGCCGTGGATCATGGCGAGCTGCACGCGCGCGGCGCTCAAGCCCGGCAAGCTCGGCGCCGCGGTCTATGAAGCGGTCGATCGCGGCGAGGCGAGCGAGGACGAGGCATCGCTGCTGGTACGCTCGTTCCTGACCGCCGGCATGGACACGACGGTGGCGGCGATCGGCAGCGCGCTCCATTGCTTCGCCGAAAATCCCGGCGAATGGCAGAAGCTGCGTCTCGACAAGAGCCTCGCACGCGCCGCGTTCGAGGAAGTCGTGCGCCTCGAATCGCCGATCCAGTGCTTCTTCCGCACCACCGCGCGCGACGTCGAGATCACCGGCACGCGCTTGGGCGAGGGCGAGAAGATGCTGCTGTTCTTCGGCTCCGCCAATCGCGATCCCGCGCGCTTCGACGACCCGGACCGGTTCGACATCACGCGCAAGCCGCAGGCCCATGTCGGTTTCGGCGCCGGCATCCACCATTGCGTCGGCCAGATGATCGCGCGGCTCGAAGGCGAGGTCCTGCTCACGGCGCTCGCCGAGCGGGTGGCGGAGATCGCGCTCGACGGCGCGCCGGTGCGGCGCTTCAACAACTCGGTCCGCGGCTTGAGCAGCCTGCCGCTCGTCGTCCGGCCGGCCTGACGCGATGGACGGAGAAGCCGATCTCGCCCGCCGCCTCGAGCTGCTCCCCGATCTCGTCAACAGCGATCCCTGGCTGGTGCATCGCGGCCGCTTCGTGTCGCTCGAGTTGCGCCTCGATCTGGGCGCGCTCGCCGCGCAGGTCGTGATCGAGCGCGGGCGCATCGAAGCGGTGGCGCGCGGTCCCTTCCTGATGCGCGCGTGGCGCTTTGCGGTGCGCGGCAGCGCCGAGGGCTGGCGCCAATTCTGGCAGCCGGTGCCGCCGCCGCACCATCACGACATCTTCGCGCTGCAAAAGCTGGGCACGTTCCGGATCGAGGGCGATTTGCAGCCGCTGATGGCCAATCTGCTCTATTTCAAGGACGTGCTCGCCGCGCCGCGCCGCGGCATCGGCGCCACCGCGACATGACCGCAATCCTCGATCCCATCGTCGGGCGCTATCTGCGTCTCGATCTCGCGGGCAAGCCGCACCGCATCTATTTCGAGGAGGCCGGGCAAGGCATTCCGCTCGTCTGCCTGCATACCGCCGGCGCCGACGGGCGCCAGTTCCATCACCTGATGACCGATCCGGCGATCACCGCGCATTTCCGCGTGATCGCCTTCGATCTGCCCTGGCACGGCAAATCCTCGCCGCCCGCGGGCTGGGAGCGCGCGGAATACCGCCTCACCACCGCCGCCTATACCGATTCCATCCGCAGCTTCGTCGCAGCGCTGGGGCTGACGCAGCCGGTGGTGATGGGCTGCTCGATCGGCGGCCGCATCGTGCTCCACCTCGCCATCCATCACGCCGCCGAATTCCGCGCGCTGATCGGGCTGGAGGCCGCCGACTTTCAGGCGCCGTGGTACGACACCGATTGGCTGCACCGGCCCGATGTCCCGGGCGGCGAGGTGTGCGCCGGCATGGTCTCGGGCCTGATCGCGCCGCAAGCGCCCGACGCCGCGCGCTGGGAGACGCTGTGGCACTACATGCAAGGTGGCCCCGGCGTGTTCAAGGGCGACCTCCACTTCTATCGCGTCGATGGCGATCTCCGCGGCGCGGTCGGGCGCATCGACACGCGCATTTGTCCGCTCTACCTCCTTACCGGCGAATACGATTTCTCGTGCACGCCCGAGGACACGCGGCGCACCGCGGCGCGGATCGCCGGTGCCGAGATCGTGGTGATGGAGGCGCTTGGGCATTTCCCCATGAGCGAGAACCCGGCGCAGTTCCGCCGCTACATCCTGCCGGTGCTCGAACGCATCCGCACCCTCAATCCGTGATCTTGGTGAAGCCGGCAATGACGAGGCGGTCGGGCGTGATCTTGCCCTCGATATCGCCCAGCGCCTTCATCGCATCGATCAGGTGCTGCAGCCCCTTGCGCGGCAGCGTATCGTCCGTGGCGTAGTAGTGAATCTTGCGCAGGAAGTCGTAGCTCTGCGCCACGTCCGCGCGCTTGGTGTGGACCAGCGCCGTGAGGATGTCGATCGCCTCGTCGCGGTTGGCATCCTGATAGAACCAGGCGATCGAGCGGTCGAGGGCGGCGCGAAAGCGGGTGAGCGTGTCACGATGCTTCGCCGCCCAGGGGAGCGAGACGCTCGCCCCCGAGAACGGCAGGTCGCCGGCATAGTCGGCGATCATGCCGATATTGTTGTAGCCCGCCGCCTCGGCATAAAAGCTGTAGGGCGGCACCAGCATGGTCGCGTCAACCGCACCCGATTTGAGCGCGGCGAAGCGCGCGCCGGTCGAGCCGGCGACGACGATGTCGAACTGTCCGTCCTTGAGCCCGTTCGCCTGCACCATGCGCTCGAGATAGACGCGGTTGATGTCGGCGAGCCCGCCGATGCAGATGGTCTTGCCCTTGAGCTCCTTGATCGAATGGATCGTCGGCTTCGCCAGCATCGTGTAGGGCGAGATCGCGCCGACGATGCGGAAAAGCGCGACCGGCGCCCCCTTCTCGATGGCATGGATCGGCTCGACCACGCCGACCGTACCGGCGATGTCGAGCGAGCCGGCGCTGAGCTCCTGCACCAGTCCCGGCGCCGTCGGCACATAGACAAGGTCGAGCTTGATGCCGTTATCGGCGAAGAACCCTTTCTTGATGCCGATGTGATAGGGCCAGCTGCCCGACGACGGCGATCCGATAAGGCCGGTGACGACGGTATCCAGGGCCAGCGCGGGCGCGGCCCACGCCAGCATCGCGCCCAGAACCGCCCCGGCGAGCTGCGCAACACGCATCATTTCCCTCCCCGTCATCACGTCGTTGGGGCCGCATGATACGCGCCCGCCGCCGCTTGGGAAACGCAAGGAGGCAGGACGCGCTTGCGACCCCATGATAGATTGCCGCGATGCTGAAGCGGAAAGGCTGCAATCCGATGCGGGCAGCGGCGCCATGAGCGACGCTGTGCTCGAGTTCCGGCCCGCGGCGCTGTCGCCCGAAGCCGCGGCGCTGCGCGCGGAGCTGCGCCGCTTCCTCGACGAGCAGCGCCGCGCCGGCGCGTTCGTGCCGGCACCGGGCGGTTGGGGCGAATTCTCGGCCGAATTCAGCCGCGCCATGGGTGCGCGCGGCTGGATCGGGATGACCTGGCCCGAGCGCTATGGCGGCCGCGCACGGCCCGCGCTCGAGCGCTATGTCGTGACCGAAGAGATGCTCGCGGCCGGCGCGCCGACCCGCGCCCATTGGGTGGCGGACCGCCAGTCCGGACCGCTCATCCTGCGCTTCGGCACCGAGGCGCAGAAGTCGCATTTCCTGCCGCTGATCGCGCGCGGCGAATGCTATTTCTGCATCGGCATGAGCGAGCCCGATTCGGGCTCCGACCTCGCCTCGATCCGCACCCGCGCGCGCAAGGTCGCGGGCGGCTGGGCGGTCGAGGGTGCCAAAATCTGGACCAGCAACGCGCATCGCTCGCACATGATGATCCTGTTCGTGCGCACGGCGCCGCGCGGCGAGGACCGCCATGCCGGCGTCAGCCAGTTCCTGGTCGATCTGAGTTCGCCGGGCATCACCGTGCGGCCGATCATGAATCTCGCCGACGAGCACGACTTCAACGAGGTCGCCTTCGACAACGCCTTCGTCCCCGACGACAGGGTCGTGGGCGAGATCGGCAATGGCTGGAACCAGGTGACGAGCGAACTCGCCTATGAGCGCAGCGGGCCGGAGCGGTGGCTCAGCACCTATCAACTGCTGACGGCGCTCGTGGACGCAGTGGGGCCGGCGCCGGGGGCGAAAGAGGCGGAGGCGGTCGGACGTCTGGTGGCCCATTTGTGGACGCTCCGGTCCATGTCGCTCTCGGTCGCTGGCATGTTGCAGGAAGGCGCCACGCCCAACCTCGCCGCCGCGATCGTCAAGGATCTGGGCACGCAATTCGAGCAGGAGATCCCCGAGATCGCGCGAAAGCTCGTGCCGCCGGCGGCGCGCGGGCCGGTCTTCGCGGCTGCGCTCGACTATGCGGTGCAGTGGTCGCCGGCCTTCTCCATTCGCGGCGGCACGCGCGAGATCCTGCGCGGCATCATCGCCAAGGGACTGGGCTTGCGATGAGCGAGATGCGGCCCATCCTCGCCGCGACGGCGGAGCGGCTCTTCGCCGCGCATGGCGGGCGTGACGCGGCGGCGGCCGCGCGCGGCGCCTGGCCCGTCGCGCTGTGGCAAGCGCTCGAAGAAGCCGGCCTTCCCCACGCCTCGGTCGCCGAGGACAAAGGCGGCGCGGGCGCCGATCGCGGCGATATCGCCGCCCTGCTGCGCGCCGCAGGGCGGCACGCAGCACCCGTGCCGCTGGCCGAGACCATGCTCGCGGCATGGCTCTTGTCGGAGAGCGGGATGGCGCTGAAGCCGGGGCCGCTCGCCGTCGCGCCGATGCTGCGCGAGGACGCGGCCGGGCTGCGCATCGACCGCGACCGGCGCCTGGCAGGCACGGCGCGCGGCATTTCCTGGGCGCGGGATTGCGTTGCCCTGGCGGTGCTGGTGCAGGGACCGGACGGGCTCCGCCTGGCGCTGGTGCCGCGCGCGGCGGCACGGATCGACCCGGCGCACAATCTCGCCGGGGAACCGCGCGACACGGTCGTGTTCGACGGCGTCACCGTGGCGGCGGACCAGGTCGCCCCGGCCGGCGCAGACATCGATCATGACGCGCTGTGGCTGCGCGGGGCGCTGGCGCGGGTTTCGGCGATGGCCGGCGCGCTCGAGGCGGTACTTGACCTGACGGTGCGCCATGCCAACGAGCGCGTGCAGTTCGGGCGCCCCATTGCCAAGTTCCAGGCGGTGCAGCAGCAGATCGCCGTGCTCGCCGCGAATGTCGCGGCCGCCGGCGCTGCCGCCGACGCCGCCGCGCATGATGGCTCCCGTTTCGCAATCGCCGCCGCCAAGGCGCGCATCGGCGAGGCGGCGTCGCTCGCCTGCGCCATCGCGCATCAGGTCCACGGCGCGATGGGCTTCACCCGGGAACACGCGCTCCACCGCTTCACCACGCGGCTCTGGGCGTGGCGCGAGGAATTCGGCGACGAGACCTACTGGTGGGACTGGCTCGGCCGTGATGCGGCGCGGCACGGCGGCAGCGGGCTGTGGCCGTTCGTCACCGCCGCGTCGACGCCAAGCGCGCAGTGAGCCCATGTCCGATCTGGCGAATTTCCTGGCGCCGCGCTCGATCGCCGTGGTCGGCGCGTCGGAAGGGGTCGAGAAGATCGGCGGCCGGCTCATGCACAATCTGCTGCGGCACGGCTATGCCGGGCGGCTCTATCCGATCAACCCCAACCGCGCCGCGGTCTATGGGGTTGCGGCCTATCCGTCGCTCGCAGCGGTGCCGGGTCCGATTGATCTCGCGCTCGTCGCCATCCCCGCCGCGAGCGTCGCCGGAGCGATCGAGGCATGCGCCGCCGCCGGCATCGGCAGCGTCGTCGTCGCCAGTTCCGGCTTTGCCGATGCGGGTGAAGCAGGCGCGGCGCTGCAGGCGCAGATGATCGCTGCCGCCCGGCGCGCAGGCATCCGCATCGCCGGGCCCAATACCCAGGGCTTCTACAACGTCCCCGCCGGCATCTGCGCCACCTTCAGCCCCGGCGTCGCCATCGACCCCGGCCCCAAAGGCAAACGCAACCGCATCGGCGTGGTGGCGCAGAGCGGCGGCCTCGGCTTCTCGCTCTACAATCGCGGCCGGCTCGACGGGCTCGATTTCAGCGCCGTCGTCGGCGTCGGCAACCAGGGCGATCTCGAACTCTGCGATTATGCCGATCTGCTGCTCGATGACGCCGACACGAAAATCGTGATGCTGTTCATCGAGGCGCTCAAGGCGCCCGGCAAGTTCCTCGCCCTCGCGGCGAAGGCGGCGGCGCTGGAAAAACCGATCGTCGTCGCCAAGGTCGGCCGCCACCAGGCTGCGCGCCGGGCCGTCGCGTCGCATACCGGCAGTCTCAGCGGCACCGATCAGGCCTATGACGCGGTGTTCGCGCGCCACGGCATCATCCGCGCCGAGAGCCCCGAGGAGATGCTCGACATCGCCGCGCTGTTCACCCGCCACCGCGTGCCGCGCGGCAACCGCGTCGCGATCATCTCCGCCACCGGCGGAACCGCCGCCTGGCTCACCGATATCTGCGAGGCCCATGGGCTCGAGCTGCCGGAGATCGACGCCGCGCGGCAACAGCGGCTCAAGGAATTCATTCCGCCCTACGGCTCGGCGCTCAATCCCGTCGACATCACCGCCCAGGGATTAAGCGGCTATGCGCCATCGCTGGCGGTGCTCGAGGATGCGCCCGATCTCGACGCGTTCATCCTGCCGATCTCCCTGGCGCAGGATGTGCGCATCGCGCGCGAGGGCGAGGCCATCGCAGCGATCCGCGACCGCTCGCAAAAGCCGATTCTCATCTATACCTATACCGTTCCCGCGGCTTCATCGAAGGCGCTGCTCGCGGGCTGGGACCTGTCCTATTACGAACGCATGGCGGGATGCGCCCGCGCCTTGCAGGCGGGGCTCGCCTATCGCCACTTCCAGGAGCGACGCAAGGCGGCACCGCCCGCATCGCGGCCGGAAGTTCTGCCGCCGGCCGAGGCGGCGGCGCGATTTCTCGCCGCGCGCGGCCGGATCGTGTGCGAATACGAGGCGGCGGAACTGCTGGCCGCTTACGGCATTCCCTCGCTGCCAAGCCGGCTTGCCGCTACCGCCGACGACGCCGTGGCCGCCGCCGCGGCGCTCGGCTGGCCGGTGGCGCTCAAGCTGCAATCGCCGCAGCTCCCGCACAAGACCGAGGCGAAGGCGGTGGCGCTCGGTCTCGCCGACGCGGCGTCGCTGCGCCGCGCCTATGCCGAGATTGTCGCCAATGCGCGCGCTTATGCGCCGATGGCCGAATGGCGCGGCGTACTGGTGCAGGCGATGGCGCGGCCCGGGATCGAGCTCATCGCCGGCAGCGCCGACGACGCCGATTTCGGGCCGATCGTGATGTGCGGCCTCGGCGGCATCCATGCCGAGCTGTTCGGCGATGTCGCCTTCGCGCCGGCGCCCCTTACCGCGGCCGAGGCCGAGGCGATGCTGAGCCGGCTCAAGGCGGCGCCGCTTCTCGCCGGCAGCCGCGGCGCGCCCGCCGCCGACCGGCGCGCCATGGCGGATCTGCTGGTGCGGCTGTCGCATCTCGCCGCCGATGCGCGAGGGACGCATCACCGAGATCGATCTCAATCCGGTGATCCTTTATCCCGAAGGCCAAGGCGCGGCGGCGGTCGATGCGCTGATCGTGCAGAAGGAGGGGTTATGAGCGGCGACGAACTCGTGTTCGAGATCAATGACGGCATCGCCACCATCCGGCTCAACCGGCCGGAGCGGCTCAATGCCTTCACCTATGCCATGCTCGACAGGTGGGCCGAGGCGCTCGATACCTGCAAGCGCGAGGACCGCGTGCGCGCGGTGGTGCTGACCGGCACGGGGCGGGGTTTTTGCAGCGGCGGCGACGTGCGCGCGATGGGCGAGCGCCACCGCACCGGCGAGACCGCCTTCGAGCGCAAGAAGGCGGTGCATGAGCGCATCCACCGCATCCCGCGCCTCCTTGAGGATTTCGACAAGCCCTATATCGTCGCCATCAACGGCGTCGCCACCGGCGCCGGGCTCGACATGGCGCTGATGGGCGACATCCGCTTCGCCGCCGAGAGCGCGCGCATGGCCGAGAGCTACATCAAGGTGGGGCTCGTCTCAGGCGACGGCGGCGCCTGGTTTTTGCCGCGCCTCGTCGGCGTGCCGCGCGCGCTCGAACTGCTGTGGACCGGCGATTTCATCGACGCGCGCGAGGCCGAGCGCATCGGCCTTGTCAACAAGGTCCTGCCCGACGACAAGCTGATGGACCACACTTATGAATTCGCCGGGCGGCTGGCGGCGCAGCCGGCGCTGACGCTGCGATTGATGAAGCGCGCGGTCTATCAGGGCATGCGCATGGATCTGCGCGCGGCCCTCGACATGCTGTCCTCGCATCTCGGCGTCATCAGCACGACCTCCGACCACCGCGAGGCGGTGGCCTCCTTCAACGAGAAACGCCCGGCGAAGTTCACGGACACGTAAGCGGAGTCGGCATAGCTGCCGTCATTGCGCGCGCAGCGAGGCAATCTGCCGGCCATCGAGGATCGCTTCGTCGCCAAACTCCTCGCAATGGCGTTGCTGATGAGATCCCGTGCTATCGCGCCTCTGCCTGCTCCATGTATGCCCGCGCAATCTCGGCGCCGGTGGCACGCCACACGCCCTGGTGGCGGCAGATGTATTCGAGCGCGGCGTCGAGCGCGCCGATGCGGTGCGGCATCCCGGTGAGATAAGGATGGAGCGCGATCGCCATCACGCGGCCCAATTCCGCGCCCTCGCGCCACAGCGTGTCGAACTGGCGGCAGATCATGTCCTGGAACTCGGACGCGGTCAGATGCATGCGCTCGAACGCGGGCTTGTCGTTGATGTCGTGACTGTAGGGCATGGCGACGAGGCGCCGCCCGCCCTCGAGCGTCATGACATAGGGCTGGTCGTCATTGACCCAGTCGCAGACATATTCGATGCCGTTCTCGGCGAGGAGATCGAGCGTGTTCCATGTCTCCTGCAGGCCCGAGCCCAGCCATCCGACCGGCCGCGAACCGGTGCCGCGGGCGACCTCGGCGAGCGCGTCGCGGATGATGCGCGGCTCGTGCTCGGGCGGCCCCTCGTTGAGGCGCCGCGTATTGGTCTCGTTGTGCCCCATCCATTCCCAGCGCAGTTTGTTGCCCTCGTCGATGATCTCGGGATGGCGCGCGCAGACATGGCTGTTGAGCGCGACGGTGCCGCGCACGCCATAGCGCTCGAGCACCTGCATCAGCCGGAACACGCCGACGCGGTTGCCATAGTCGCGCGACGACCAGGTCGGCACATCCGGCGCCTTGCCGCCCGAACCGCCGGAGCCCGGCGGCACCATGTCGTCGAGCGCGAAGAACTCGATATTGGGGATGACCCAGAACGCCAGACGGGCGCCATTCGGCCATGTGAGCCGCGGGCGGCGGGTGATCGGGGAATAGGGAAAGGGACCATAGGCGCTGGGTTTCATCTTGCCCATCCTGTCGCGACGGAGGCCCGAATTGTCGCGACGTGACGCCTCCGTGGCAAGCGCCCGTGTCGGCCGTCTTGTTGACATCGTAAACGGGGTATAGGCTTGCGTCCGCACCGGTCGCTTGCGCCGGCAATTTCGGGGAGCGCAACCATGCCGAAATATCTCGTTCAGGTCGCCATGACAGTGCAAGGTATCCGCGACGGATTGAGCAAGAGCAAGGGGACCGGGCTTCGTGCCAATGTCGCGAAACTCATCGAGTCCGCCGGCGGCAAGATCGAAGCCTATTATTTCTCCTTCGGCCAATACGACGTCATCGGGATTGCCGACCTCCCGGACAACGTGTCGGCGGTCGCGCTCTCGGTCGCCGCGAGCGGTGCCGGACTCGTTCATCTCACCATGACGCCGCTGCTGACGCCCGAGGAGATGGACCGGGCGGTCGAGAAGAGCGCGACGCTCGCCGTCCCGGGCCGGCGCTAGACCCCCATGGGACGCGGCGGTAGCGCCGCCGCGTCCGCTAATAGCGGTAGTGATCGGCCTTGAACGGGCCGGCCGCGCTGATGCCGAGATACTCCGCCTGCTGCGGCGTGAGCGTGGTTAGGTGCACGCCGAGCTTGTCGAGATGGAGCGTCGCCACCTTCTCGTCGAGGTGCTTGGGCAGGGTATAGACCTTGCGGTCGTACATCGCGTGATTGTTGAAGAGCTCGATCTGCGCCAGTACCTGATTGGTGAAGGACGTGCTCATGACGAAGCTCGGATGGCCGGTGGCACAGCCGAGATTGACGAGCCGTCCCTGCGCCAGGACGATGAGCCGCTTGCCGTCGGGGAAGATGACCTCGTCGACCTGCGGCTTGACCTCCTCCCACTTGTAGTTGCGGAGCGCGGCGATCTGGATCTCGCTGTCGAAATGGCCGATGTTGCAGACGATGGCGCGGTTCTTCATGCGCCGCATGTGGTCGAGGGTGATGACATCGACATTGCCGGTGGCGGTGACGAAGATGTCGCCTTGAGGCGCCGCCTCGTCCATGGTGACGACCTGATACCCCTCCATCGCCGCCTGGAGCGCGCAGATGGGATCGATCTCGGTGACCATGACGCGCGAACCCTGGCCGCGCAGGCTCGCCGCCGACCCTTTGCCGACCTCCCCGAACCCGGCGACCACCGCGACCTTGCCGGCGAGCATCACGTCGGTCGCGCGCTTGATCCCGTCGACGAGGCTCTCGCGGCAGCCGTAGAGATTGTCGAATTTCGACTTCGTGACGCTGTCGTTGACGTTGATCGCCGGCACGCGCAGCTTGCCGACCCGCGCCATCTCGTAGAGACGATGCACGCCGGTGGTGGTCTCCTCGGTGATGCCCCGGATATTGTCGAGGAGCTCGGGGCGTTTTTCGTGCATGACCTTGGTGGCGTCGCCGCCGTCATCGAGGATCATGTTGGGACGCCAGCCGTCGGGACCGGTGAGCGTCTGCTCGATGCACCACTCGTATTCCTCTTCGGACTCGCCCTTCCAGGCGAAGACCGGGATGCCGCGCGCGGCGATCGCCGCGGCGGCATGGTCCTGGGTCGAGAAGATGTTGCACGAACTCCAGCGCACGGAGGCACCCAGATCGATCAGCGTCTCGATCAGCACTGCGGTCTGGATCGTCATGTGCAGGCAGCCGACGATGTGCGCGCCGGCCAGCGGCTTCTTCGTGCCGTATTCCTGGCGCACGGACATCAAGCCGGGCATCTCGGTCTCGGCGAGCGAGATCTCGCGCCGGCCCCAATCGGCGAGGCCGATATCAGCTACCTTGTAGTCGTTACTCTTGGCCATGGACATTCCTCGTTCAGAACGCGCGCTTCAGTTCGGGCACGAGATCGGTCTTCTCCCACGAGAAGCCGCCGTCGGCCTCGGGCGGGCGCCCGAAATGGCCGTAGGAGGAGGTGCGCGCGTAGATCGGCCGGCTGAGCTGGAGATGGGTGCGGATGCCGCGCGGCGAAAGGTCGAGCAGGTCCTGCAGCACCCGCGACAGCCGCTCCTCGTCGACCTGGCTGGTGCCGTCGGTGTTGATATAGACCGACAGCGGCTTCGCCACGCCGATCGCGTAGGAGACCTGGATGGTGCAGCGCGCGGCGAGCCCCGCCGCGACCACGTTCTTGGCGAGATAGCGCGCGGCATAGGCGGCCGAGCGGTCGACTTTCGACGGGTCCTTGCCCGAGAATGCGCCGCCGCCATGGGGCGCGGCGCCGCCATAGGTATCGACGATGATCTTGCGCCCGGTGACGCCGGTGTCGCCGTCCGGGCCGCCGATCACGAACCGGCCGGTCGGGTTGACGTAGAAATGCTCCTCGTCGCACATCCAGCCCGGGGGCAGGACGTTGAGCACGTGCGGGCGTACGAGCTCGCGCACTTCGGCCTGGTCGATGGTGGCCGAGTGCTGGGTCGAGACCACGACCGAGGTCGCGCGCACCGGCTTGCCGTCGACGTATTGCAGGCTCACCTGGCTCTTGGCGTCGGGGCCCAGGAGCGGCGCCGCGCCGGAATGCCGGGCCTCGGACAGCGAGCGCAGGATCGCGTGAGCGTAATAGATCGGCGCCGGCATCAGCTCGGGCGTCTCGGTGCAGGCATAGCCGAACATGATGCCCTGGTCGCCCGCGCCTTCGTCCTTGTTGCCGGCGGCATCGACGCCCTGGGCGATGTCGGACGACTGCTTGTGGATGAGGCATTCGATGTCGGCGAGCTTCCAGTGGAAGCCGACCTGCTCGTAGCCGATCTCGCGGATGGCGTGGCGCGCCACCTCGACGAGCAGCTCCTTGGTGATGGCATCCGGGCCGCGGACCTCGCCCGCGAGCACCACGCGGTTGGTGGTGCACAGCGTCTCGCACGCCACGCGCGCCACCGGGTCGGCGGCGAGGAAAGTGTCCACGACCGCGTCCGAGATGCGGTCGCAAACCTTGTCCGGATGTCCTTCCGAGACCGATTCGCTCGCAAAGACGTAATCGCGCTTGCTCACCTGATCGCTCCTCTCCTGCCGGTCTCCGGCGTGACGTTCATACCGCGTCCCGCTTGCGCGAGATCACATAGGATTCGTCCCAAAACCACAAGCCCCCATGACGCTGCAGCACGTCCCGCGTCGCGTCGACATAGGACGAGTTGGCGATCACCTGCGACAGCCGGTGGTCGTCGATCTGCGCCACGTAGATGGCCGCGTTCCAGGCTGCGAACAGCGTCGATGTGCCGATCGTCGCGCTGATCTCGCTCGGCAGCGTGTGCATGGTGTAGCGAAACAGCGAGCGCGCGTCGGAATAGGCATTGAAGTTGAGATCGCGCGCGGCGCTGCCCAGCTCGGCCTTGGTCGCGCGCAGGAGCTGATGGCGGTCGGTGGTGAACGGGTTCTCGTCGGGCCAGACCTTCTGGATGATTTCGAGCCCCGGATCGTTGCCGTGGGAATGGATGCCGATGAGCCGCCCGCCGGGCGCGAGCCCACGCGCCAAGGGCGCCAGCACGCGCTTTGCCTTGAACTCGACCGGCGCCCGCGCACGATAGGGCTGCGAGGCGATGACGAGGTCGTAATCGGCCCGCGCCGCGCCGCGCCGCGGGCGCAGCGAATCGAGCAGGAATTTATGGTCGTCGCGATAGAGCACCAGCACGACCGGCTTGTCGTAGATGGGATTGCCGCTCGCCCCGGTCTTGGCGCGCCAATTCTCGTTGAGGAAGGGCTGGAGCGCGGTGATCTGTTCCTCGAACTCGTGCGAGGAACTGCCGAGCAGGCTCACCTCGTGCCATACCAGGCTGGTCGCCGCCGTCACCGAATGCGGCGTCAGCGACGGCGCCTCGGAGTAGTACATGTTGGTGATGACGAGCACGGTCGCCGGATGCTCGTGGAACCGGTCAGGCATCTTCTCGAGCGCGAGGCGCACATCCTCGAGACTGATCTCCTTGCCGACGACATAAAGCGGGATGGTGGGAAAGCGGCTGTGCGTCGCCCGCATCACCCGCGTCAGCACGGTGCCGTCGCCGATCCCGGCGTCGAAGATGCGCAGGCCGGGCGGGCGGGGATGGAGGTTCGCCAGTTCCATCGCGACGCGTTCGGCGATCGCCCATTTCTCGCCGCACGTGGTGACGAAGAGCAGGTATTTCTGGCGATTGTCGTAGAAGCGAAACGCCTTGCCGGTGTTCTCGCCCGCTGCGCCGTCGACCGGGGCCACCGCAGCGGCCGGCCGGCGCTCACCGCCAGCGGCGTTGGCAGCGGCGGCGCTCTCCGCGTTGTGCTGCATGAATGTCTTGACCCGCTCCACCGTCTCGATTGTCACCCGCCCGCCGAAGCGCAACCGACTGACCAGCTTGCCGTCATTGACCGCAAGACGCCCGAATGTCGACTCGGCCATGCCGACGCGGCGGCAATAGCCGGAGATCTCCTGAAGGAGAGACTGGCTGTCCAACGAGCGGCTTTCCTCCCGGACACGACGATTGCCGCCGCGCCACGTGCGGATTGCAGCCGAGCCCTTCGACGGAGTCAAGATTTGTGTTGCCCACCATCAAAGTGGGCAATATAGTGGGCAAAATTCAGTGGGCGGTGGGAAACCGCCCACCTCATCCGGGCAGGGCGGCCTCTTTGCGCGCGCGGGCGCGACTGATGCGTCGGCGCAGCCGCGCTGCCTCGGGCGTCAGGCGCGACGGGGCCTGGGCCATGAGGAAGGCATCGAGCCCGCCTTTGTGCTCGATGGTGCGGATGGCGTTTGCGGAAAGGCGCAGGCGCACGCCGCCCAGCGCATCCGACAGCACCGACGTTACCTGCAAATTGGGCAGGAACCGGCGCCTGGTCTTGTTGTTGGCGTGGCTGACATTGTTTCCGACCTGCACGCCCTTGCCGGTGATGACGCACCGTCTTGCCATGACCTTGCCCCGATAAGCCGTCCGCGCGGAAGCGGGTTTCTAGGCCATCCCGCAGGCGCCGGTCAAGCCGACACAGCCGGGCGGCATCCATGATCTTCCCGTGGTGTCGCGGCGTTGGAGCAGTTGCGACCGGAGGCCCGCCGCACCGTGTTGGACGGGCTGGCATTCTATGCCGGCGCCCTCAAGGCGAGCCGGAGCGGACGGAAACGGCGCGACACCGCGGAAGTGGCGATCGAGAGCGGCTACGTTCCGGGCGTGATCGGTCGCGCCGTCAAAATGCACGCGCGCTACTATGGGCACGCCGTCGGTTTCGGTCGCTACTTCGAGAGCAAGATTGCGGCCGGGCTGGGCAAATTCACCAGCGGTCTCGATAATCCGCGCAACGGGATTTGGACCGCAATCCGCTTCGGGATCGTCGTCGGCACCATCGCAATCGACGGCGAGGACATCGGACCTGACACCGCGCATTTGCGTTGGTACATCGTGGCGGATGGCCTGCGCGGCGGCGGTATCGGTCGGCGGCTGCTCGCAGCGGCCATCGGCTTCTGCGATCGGCAGGGCTTCGCCGAAACGCAGCTGTGGACGTTCCGCGGCCTTGATGCCGCGTGGAATCTTTACGAGGCCCATGGCTTTGCGCTCGCCGACGAGGTGCCGGGCCGGCAATGGGGCGCCGAGGTCATGGAGCAAAGATTCGTGCGCAAGGCCGGCGTCGCGGTCCCGGCACGGCCGGCAAACTGAACCGCGGCCCGCTACGAGCGACGCCGGACGAGGAATTCCGCGAGGGCCGCGCGCGCCGCGGCGGCGGGGGTGAGCGCGCCGGCCGCGACCTTGGCCTCGAGCTCTGGGAGCAGCCGCGTCACGCCGGCATCACCCTTGAGCGCCTCGGTGAGGCCCTCGCCGATCTCGCGCCACAGCGCCGCCTGGGCCTGACGGGCGCGGCGCTCGGCGAGCGTGCCCGCCGCCGCAAGCGCCGCCGCGCGGCGCTCGACGCGGTCGAGCACGACATCGACCCCGCGTCCCAGCAGCGCCGACACCGCCAGCACCTCGGCCCCGTCCGCCGCGGCCGGCCGCAGCAGGTGGAGCGCATGGCGATAATCCGCCACGGCGCGCTGGGAAGCCGCCTCGAGATCGCCATCGGCCTTGGTGACGATCACGAGATCCGCGAGCTCGACGATGCCGCGCTTCATTCCCTGCAACTCGTCGCCGCCCCCCGGCGCGATCAGCAGCAGGAACAGATCGACCATGTCGGCGACATCCGTTTCCGACTGGCCGACGCCGACGGTTTCGACGATGACGCGGTCGAATCCTGCGGCCTCGGCGAGCGCCACCGCCTCGCGCGTGCGCCGCGCCACCCCGCCCAGCATCCGGCCCGCGGGCGAGGGCCGGATGAAGGCCTCGGCGCTGCGGGCGAGGTCCGGCATCCGCGTCTTGTCGCCGAGGATGGAGCCGCCGCCGCGCTTGGAGGTCGGATCGACCGCCAGCACCGCGACGCGATGGCCGGCGGCGATCGCCGCCATGCCGAAGGCGTCGATGAAGGTGGATTTGCCGACGCCGGGCGCCCCCGAGACACCGAGCCGCAGCGCCTTGCCGGTCGCCGGCAGCACATGCCGGAGCAGCGCCTCGGCCGCTTCGCGGTGATCGTCCCGCGCCGATTCAACCAGCGTGATGGCACGCGCGAGCGCACGCCTGTCGCCACTCAGCACCGCGGCGGCGAGGCGCGACGGGTCCATACGGGAGTTCCGGGCCTAGAGCCGAATCCGACGCGGCGCGATCACCCTTTGCCCGTCATCGCCGCGCTTGACCCGGCAATCCATGGACCCGCGGTTCAAGCCCGCGAGTGACGGTGCAACAAAGGCGATTCCACCGGCGCGGATCACGTTCTAATCGACCGTCACCGCCGCAAGTGCGGCGGCGCGTTCATCGGCCTCCTGCTGGCGCGCCCACATCGCGGCATAGACGCCGCCGCGGGCGAACAGCCCGGCATGGGTCCCGCGCTCGACGATGCGGCCGCCGTCGAGCACCAGGATTTCGTCGGCGCCGACGACGGTGGAGAGACGGTGGGCGATCATCAGGGTGGTGCGCTGGGCCGCGACTTCCTCGAGGCTCGTCTGGATTTCGCGTTCGGTCTTGGTGTCGAGCGCCGAGGTCGCCTCGTCGAAGACCAGGATGCGCGGTTCCTTGAGAATGACGCGGGCGATGGCGACGCGCTGCTTCTCGCCGCCCGACAGCTTGAGGCCGCGCTCGCCGACCTCGCTGTCATAGCCGTCGGGCAGTGAGGCGACGAAGTCGTGGATGCGCGCCAGCCGCGCCGCCTCCTCGATCTCGGCGGTGTCCGCGCCGGGCCGGCCATAGCCGATGTTGTAGAGCACCGATTCGTTGAACAGCACCGTGTCCTGCGGCACCACGCCGATGGCGCGGCGCAGGCTGTCCTGCGTGACGTCGCGGATGTCCTGCCCGTCGATGCGGATCGCGCCCTCGTCGACGTCGTAGAAGCGGAACAGCAGCCGCGCCACGGTCGACTTGCCGGCGCCGCTCGGCCCCACGATCGCCAGCGTGCCGCCCGCCGGCACGCGGAACGACACCTCGCGCAGGATCGGCCGGCGCGGGTCGTAGCGGAACGAGACGCGGTCGAACACGACCTCGCCCTTGGTGACGACGAGCGCGCGAGCGCCCGCCTTGTCCTGGATCTCGGCCTCGACCTTGAGCAGGCGGAACATCGATTCGAGATCGGTCAGCGACTGCTTGATGTTGCGATAGACCATGCCGAGCACGTTGAGCGGCATGTAGAGCTGCACCAGATAGGAATTGACCAGGACGAAGTCGCCGACCGTCATGCGGCCCGCGGCCACGCCCGCCCCCGCGAGCAGCATCACCGCGACGAGCCCCGCCGCCATGATCATCCCTTGGCCGACATTGAGCACGGACAGCGTCGTCTGGCTCTTCACCGCGGCGTATTCATAGGCTTCGAGCGCACGGTCGAAGCGCCGCGCCTCGTGCTCCTCGTTGGCAAAGTACTTGACCGTCTCGTAATTGAGCAGGCTGTCGATCGCCTTGGTGTTGGCCTCGCTGTCGCGGGCATTCATCTCGCGGCGGTATTTGAGCCGCCAGTCGGTGACCATGAAGGTGAAGAAGACATAGCCGACCACGGTGACGAGCGTCGCCGCAGCGAAGCTCACCGAATAGAACCGCCACAGGATCCCGCACACCAGCAGAATCTCGACCATCGTCGGCAGGAAATTGAACAGCACATAGGAGAGCAGGAACTCGGTGCCGCGGATGCCGCGCTCGATCGCGCGCGACAGCCCGCCGGTCTGGCGCTCGAGGTGAAACCGCAGCGACAGCGCGTGAAGGTGGCGGAAGGTGGCGAGCGCGACGCGCCGCACGGCGTTCTGCTCGACCTTGGCGAACACCGCATCGCGCAGCTCGGCGGCAAGCTGCTGGCCGACGCGGGCAACGCCATAGGCGACGATCAGCATCACCGGCACGGCAATGATGGCGGCATGGCCGGGCGTGAGCGCGTCGACGGCGCGCTTGTAGAGCAACGGCACGCCGACATTGATGCTCTTGGCCGCGACCAGGAACATGAGCGAAACGACGACCCGGACGCGCAGTTCGAGCGAATGGCGCGGCCACAGATAGGGAGTGAGGCCGCTGAGAGCCTTCAGCTCCTGCCAGAACCCGACCTGCGATGCCTGGTTGGAGAGGCTGCCGGGGCGGCGTCCCTTCATGAGGCCCGCGCCTCCCGCCGGGGCAGGCGCAAGGCCATGCCCACCACCGCCACCATCAGCGCGGCGCCGAGATAATAAGGCGCGTTGCGGCCCCACAGCGAGAACACCGCGCCGGCGATGGCAGGCCCGAGGATGCGGGCGAGGCTCGACGCGGATTGCGACACGCCCATGATGCCGCCGCGCTCGTCTTCATGGGCCTGGCGCGAAACGAGACTCGTCACCGAAGGATTGAGCATGCCCATGCCGATCGCCAGGAGTCCGGTCATCACCAGCACCGCCCAGAGCGTATGGGCGAAGGCGATGCCGAGGAGGCCCAGGCCGATGATGGCGGCGCCCGCCGTCACCAGCCGCGCCTCGCCGAAGCGCCGCGCCAGCCGCCCGATCAGACCGCCCTGCAGCGCCGCCAGCACAATCCCGACATAGAAGAAAATCCAGCCGACCTGCTCCGGCCCCCAGCCGAAGCTGCGATTGGCCCACAGCGCGAAGGTCGTCTCCATGCCGGCAAACGCGCTGATGGTGACGAAGAACAGCACGATGAGATTGCCCAGTACCGGGCGGCCGAGCGCGCCCCTGACCAGGCTGAACCGGCCGGGCCGCGCCGTCGTCGCCGGTGCCGCAAGACTTCTCCTTGAGCCGGGAATAGGCGAAAACGAAAGCAATGGCCGAAAGACCGGCGGCGAGGAAGGCCGGCCGGGCGAGATCGGCCGTGGCCGGATTGGCGCCGGCGAGCACGCCGCCCAATGCCGGCCCCACGGTGAAGCCGAGGCCGAAGGCGGCGCCGATCATGCCCATGCCCTTGGCGCGGCCCTCGGGCGGCGTCACGTCGGCGATATAAGCCTGCGCCGCCGCAATGTTCCCTGCCCCCGCGCCGGCCAGGAGCCGCGCGCCGAACAACATCCACAACTCCCCCGCGAGGCCGAGCCAGATATAGGACAGGATCGAGCAGGCAAGGCTCACCAGCAGCACCGGGCGCCGGCCGATGCGATCCGAGATGCGCCCCAGGACCGGCGCCGCGATGAATTGCGCCAGCGAATAGGTCGCCATCAGCATCGTCACCGTGAAAGCCGAGGCGTCGTAGCGCAGCGCGTAATACGGCAGCAGCGGGATGACCACGCCGAAGCCGATGAGATCGATGAAGACGATGAGAAAGAGGATGGGCATGCCGGGGTCATAGATAGAACGGTTCGCCGGCGATTGCGAGCCGCGATCAGAGGCCCCCGCGCCCGCCGGCGACGGCGCATGTTGCGGCCGCCGCCGCCTACGCCGCTTCGCGCTTTTTCTCGATGAGGCGGATGATTTCGCTGGCGGCCATCGGGATGTTGGTGCCGGGGCCGTAGATGGCGGCGACGCCGGCCGCTTGCAGGAAGCCGTAATCCTGCGGCGGAATGACGCCGCCGCACACGATCAGAATCTCGCCGCCGCCCGCCGCCTTCAGCGCCTCGATCAGCGCCGGCACCAGGGTGCGGTGGCCCGCCGCCTGGCTCGACACGCCGATCACGTGGACGTCGTTCTCGATGGCCTGACGCGCTGCCTCTTCGGGCGTCTGGAATAGCGGCCCGACATCGACGTCGAAGCCGATATCGGCGAAGGCCGAGGCGATCACCTTGGCGCCGCGGTCATGCCCGTCCTGGCCGAGCTTCACCACCAACATGCGCGGGCGGCGGCCCTCGGCGCGGGCGAAGGCCTCGACCTCGCGCTGGATGTGGCGAAAGCCCTCGTCGCTCTCGTAGAGCGCGCCATAGACGCCCGAGACCGAGCGGATCGTCGCGCGATGGCGGGTGAAGACGCGCTCCAGCGCGTCGGAGATCTCGCCGACCGTGGCGCGTGCGCGCGACGCCGCGATCGCGAGGTCGAGCAGGTTGCCGGTGCCGCTTTGGGCCGCCGCCGTCAGCGCCGCCAGCGTCTCGCGCACCCGCGCCGCATCGCGCGTGGCGCGCACGCGCTCCAGCCGCGCGATCTGCTGCGCGCGGACGCGGGAATTGTCGATCTCCAGGATGTCGACTTGCGTTGCCTCGGCGCTGCGGTACTTGTTGACGCCGACGATCGTCTCCTCGCCGCGGTCGGTCCGCGCCTGGCGCCGTGCCGCCGCGGCCTCGATGCGCAGCTTGGGCATGCCGCTCTCGACCGCCTTGGTCAT
Organism: uncultured Alphaproteobacteria bacterium; assembly: GCA_963721625.1. Taxonomy (GTDB): domain Bacteria; phylum Pseudomonadota; class Alphaproteobacteria; order ATCC43930; family CGMCC-115725; genus DATJLY01. Next base: position 282,856 of record CAVRKF010000006.1, on the reverse strand, counting down.
GCCGCCCAGCGCTTCGACCTCGGCGACGAGTTCGGCGGCGGCCGTGACGACGGCATGGGTCAGGCTTTCGACGTAATAGCTGCCGCCGAGCGGATCGACGACGCGGGCGACGCCGCTCTCCTCGGCGAGGATCAATTGCGTGTTGCGGGCGATCCGCGCCGAGGCCGGCGTCGGCAACGCCAGCGCCTCGTCGAAGGAGTTGGTGTGCAGCGACTGCGTGCCGCCCAGCACCCCCGCCAGCGCCTCGAACGCGGTGCGGATGATGTTGTTGTGCGGGTCCTGCGCGGTCAGGCTCACGCCCGAGGTCTGGCAATGCATGCGCAGCGCGAGGCTCGCCGGGTTCTGCGGCGCGAACTGGTGCATCAGCCGCGCCCACAGCAACCGCGCCGCCCGCAGCTTCGCCACCTCCATGAAGAAATTCATGCCGATGCAGAAGAAGAACGACAGCCGCGGCGCGAACGCGTCGACCTGGAGCCCGCGCGAGAGCGCCGCGCGCACATACTCGATCCCGTCGGCAAGGGTGAAGGCCAGCTCCTGCACACAGGTCGCCCCCGCCTCCTGCATGTGGTAGCCCGAGATCGAGATCGAGTTGAAGCGCGGCATGTTCCGGGCCGTGTGCGCGATGATGTCGGCGACGATCCGCATCGACGGGGCGGGCGGATAGATGTAGGTGTTGCGGACCATGAACTCCTTGAGGATGTCGTTCTGGATCGTGCCGGAGAGCTTTTCCTGCGGCACGCCCTGTTCCTCGGCGGCGACGATGAAGCCGGCCAGCACCGGCAGCACCGCGCCGTTCATCGTCATCGACACGCTCATCCGCTCGAGCGGGATGCCGTCGAACAGGATCTTCATGTCTTCGACGCTGTCGATGGCGACGCCGGCCTTGCCGACATCGCCGACGACGCGCGGATGGTCGCTGTCATAGCCGCGATGGGTGGCGAGGTCGAAAGCGACCGACAGGCCCGTTTGCCCGGCGGCGAGATTCTCGCGGAAGAAGCGGTTGCTCTCCTCGGCGGTCGAGAAGCCGGCATATTGCCGGACCGTCCACGGCCGATTCGCGTACATGGTCGCGCGCACGCCGCGCAGGAAGGGCGGAACGCCCGGCATCGCGTCGGCCAACTCCAGCGCCTCGAGATCGGCCGCGGTATAGAGCGGCTTGACGTCGATCCCTTCGAGCGTGTGCCATGTCAGCGCCGCGGGATCGTTGCCGCCGAGTTCTGCCGCGGCGAGAGCCCGCCACGCCTCGAGCGCCTTATCCGGGTGATCGGCCATGCGCCTTCCTCCGCCGCGCGGCGATCATAGGCGCGCTGGCGCGCCGAGGCCATGGCGCGCAACCAGCGCCGCAGTGACGAGCCCTAGCGCGCCGGCCTGATGCAGCGCCGCGAGCGGCAGCGGCACGACCAGAACCAGGGTCGCAATGCCGAGCCCCGCCTGCACCATCACCATCGCCAGCAGCGCGTCGAACGCGCGGCGCTGCCGCGGCGCCAGTTCCGAACGGCGCGCGGCAAACCACAGCGCGACAATCGCGGCGAACGTCGTCTCGGCCAGAAGCCGGTGATCGAACTGCACCGCGGTCACGTTCGCGAAGAAATTGCGGTACCACGGCGCGAGGTGGAAATAGCCCTCAGGCACCCACCGCCCGCCCATCAGCGGGAAGGTGTTGTAGACATAGCCCGCACGCAGCCCGGCGACGAAGGCGCCGGCGACCAGCGTGACGAAGACCAGCGCGAGCACCGCGCTCGCGCCGCGCCGCAGCAGGATCGGCGCGCCGCGCCGTCCGCCGAGCAGGTCGAGCGCCACCCACAGCATGGCGGCGTAGATCAGCACCGCCGTCGCCAGATGGAGCGCGAGCCGGTATTGGCTCACCTCGATCCGTCCGCTGAGCCCGCTTTCGACCATGTACCAGCCGATCGCGCCCTGGAGCGCGCCCAGCGCGAAGATGGCGGCGAGCTTGGGCGCGAGCGCCCGCTTGATGCGGCCGCGTGCGAGAAAATAGAGGAACGGCAACAGGAACACCGTCCCGATCAGCCGCCCCAGCAAGCGATGGAAATACTCCCAGTAGAAGATCGTTTTGAACTGGGCGAGCGTCATGTCCGCGTGGATCGCACGGTATTGCGGGATCGCCTGGTAGCGCGCGAATTCCTCGGTCCATTGCGCCGCATCGTGCGGCGGAATGACGCCGCTGACGGGTTGCCATTCGGTAATCGACAGGCCCGATTCCGTCAGCCGCGTGATGCCGCCCACCACCACGATGAGGAAAACGAGGGCGCAACAGCCGAGCAGCCACCAGGCGATCGAACGATCGGAAGAGGACGCGGCACTGGCAGCGCGGGATCGGGACAAGACGACGGCAGGCAAGGTCGCGGTTCCTTAGCGGGAGGTTCACCCGCCCAGAACCTGCGTACCCGCCGCCGCCTTGGCAAGAGGCGACTGCGCTTAATGGAGTTGCAGCGACACCGCGGCGTGGCGAAAGCGGCCCGGCGTCACCAGCGGCGCATGGACGACTTTGACCGAATGCAGCTTGCCTTCGATGTTATGGGTCCAGTACGCCAGGAACTTGCGCAGAACCGGAAAGTCCGGCCCGATGTCCAATTGCTGCCAGATGAAGCTCTGCAGCAGATGGGGATGGTCCGGCAGGTGATAGAGGATTTCGGCCGTGGTGAGCCGGTATCCCTGGAGTTGGAGTCTCAGGTCGCGCATCGCGGGTCTTCTTGAACGGAGCCTCGCCCCTCAACGCGCAAGTTTCCACGAAAGCCGGCGCCCGTTCAAGAAAAACATTTATATATCAATGATTTAGCAGCCTTTTGCCGGGACTGCTGCCAGTTCCACTTGACTTCGGGACGGGGCTCGCTTATCTCCCTGGCACTCGATGGCGTGGAGTGCTGATAATGGCCTCCAGCCGCGTTTCGTTCCCTGACTGGAGGAGGATGGCAATGAAGTTCAGGCCGTTGCAGGACCGCGTTCTGATCCGCCGGCTCGAGCAGGAGGAGAAGACGTCGGGCGGCATCATCATTCCCGATACCGCCAAGGAAAAGCCGATGGAAGGTGAAGTGGTGGCCGCCGGGCCGGGCGTGCGCGGCGAGGACGGCACGCTTCATCCCCTCGACGTCAAGGCCGGCGACCGCGTGCTGTTCGGAAAATGGTCCGGCACCGAGGTCAAGGTCGACGGCGAGGAGCTGGTGATCATGAAGGAAAGCGACATCCTCGGCGTGATCGAGGGTAGCGCGAGCAAGCGCAAGGCGGCGTGAGGAGGACAGGACAATGGCAGCGAAAGAAGTCAAATTCGATACCGATGCCCGCGACCGGCTGTTGCGCGGCGTCGACATTCTCGCGCACGCGGTGCGGGTGACGCTGGGGCCGAAGGGCCGCAACGTCGTGCTCGACAAGTCGTTCGGCGCGCCGCGGATCACCAAGGACGGCGTCACCGTCGCCAAGGAGATCGAACTCGCCGACAAGTTCGAGAACATGGGCGCGCAGATGCTGCGTGAGGTCGCGAGCAAGACCAATGACCTCGCCGGCGACGGCACCACCACCGCAACCGTGCTCGCCCAGGCGATCGTGCGCGAGGGCGTCAAGGCGGTGGCCGCCGGCATGAACCCGATGGACCTGAAGCGCGGCATCGACGTCGCCGTGGAAGCGGTGGTCGAGGACGTGAAGAAGCGTTCGAAAAAGGTGTCGACCAACGACGAGATCGGCCAGATCGGCGCCATCGCCGCCAACGGCGAGCGCGAGATCGGCGAGATGATCGCCAAGGCGATGCAGAAGGTCGGCAATGAAGGCGTGATCACGGTCGAAGAGGCGAAGTCGCTCGAGAGCGAACTCGACGTGGTCGAGGGCATGCAGTTCGACCGCGGCTACATCTCGCCCTATTTCGTCACCAACGCCGACAAGATGATCGCCGAGCTCGAGGACCCCTATATCCTCCTGCACGAGAAGAAGCTGTCGGGGCTGCAGGCGATGCTGCCGGTGCTCGAGGCGGTGGTCCAGTCGGGCCGGCCGCTCCTCATCGTCGCCGAGGATGTCGAAGGCGAGGCGCTGGCGACGCTGGTGGTCAACAAGCTGCGCGGCGGGCTCAAGGTTGCTGCGGTGAAGGCGCCGGGCTTCGGCGATCGCCGCAAGGCGATGCTCGAGGACATCGCCATCCTCACCGGCGGGCAGCTCATCTCCGAAGATCTCGGCATCAAGCTCGAGAACGTCACGCTCGACATGCTCGGCAAGGCCAAGAAGGTGCGGATCGAGAAGGAGAACACCACCATCATCGACGGCTCGGGCAAGAAGGCCGACATCCAGGCGCGCACCAATCAGATCCGGCAGCAGATCGAGGAGACCACCTCGGACTATGACCGCGAGAAGCTGCAGGAGCGCCTCGCCAAGCTCGCGGGCGGCGTCGCGGTGATCCGCGTCGGCGGCGCGACCGAGGTCGAGGTGAAGGAGCGCAAGGACCGCGTCGACGACGCCATGCACGCGACCCGCGCGGCGGTCGAGGAAGGCATCGTCGCCGGCGGCGGCGTCGCGCTCCTCTTCGCCACCAAGGCGCTGGCCCGGCTCAAGCCCGCCAACGACGACCAGAAGGTCGGCATCGACATCGTCCGCCGCGCGCTGCAAACGCCGGTGCGGCAGATCGCCGAGAATGCCGGCGTGGACGGCTCGATCGTGGTCGGCAAGCTGCTCGACAAGAACGACCCCAATTGGGGCTTCGATGCCCAGACCGGCGACTATGTCGACATGGTGAAGTCCGGCATCATCGACCCGACCAAGGTCGTGCGCCTGGCGCTCCAGGACGCGGCGTCGGTGGCGGGGCTCCTCGTCACCACCGAGGCGATGGTCGCCGAGAAGCCGGAGCGGAAGGCTCCGCCAATGCCGCACGACCACGGCGGCGGCATGGGCGGCATGGATTTCTAAGCCCAAGAACCTTCGTTGCTCTTCCCAACACCCCCGCCCGGTCTCCGGGCGGGGGTTTTCTTTTCGCGCGCCCCGCCCCCCTCTGCAAGAGGCCTCGATGCGCGAGCAAAGTTCAGGCGCGGCTGAAGCGCGCCCTGGCACCGCGCTCGATCGCGACGGCGATCAGGGGATCGACCTCGAAGCGCTCGCGCAGCAATTCGAGCAGCCGCAGCTCCTCCTGGCTGACCGCGCCGTCGGCCGCAACCACGTCGCACGCGACGGCATAGGCGGTCTCACGGAGCTTGGTCGGCAGGGCGGTGCGGATGCGAGCGAGGACGTTCTCGAGCCCGTCATCGGCGGTGAGCAGCGCGGCACAATCCTCGAGGTCCTTGGCAAGACGCTTGCGGTCGTAATCGGCGAAGACGGGAAGATGATTGACGATGTCACCGATGATCTGCAGCTCGGCATCCTTCATGCCGCGATCGGCGGCCGAAGCAAGCACCATGGTGTAAATGAGCGCGGCATGATGACCAGACATGCTTCCCCCTTGCCCGCGCTTGCGGTCGGCGCGCACCGGCCGCGATTATGGCACACGCGCATGACACCGCAAACTCCGACACTCCGACGCCAGCGGCGCTCAGCGCTCGAGAAACCGCGCGGTGGCCGCGATCGCCTCCATGAGGCCGACGCGCTCGACCGGCACGCCGGCGGGAAAGGCGCCCAGGAGGCGTGACGGCAGCATCCGGTCGAGCAGCACGAACACGCCGCAATCGTCGGCGCGGCGGACGAGCCGCCCGAAGGCCTGGCGCAGGCGCAGCCGCGTCAGGCTGTCGTCGTAGCGCGCACCGCCAAACTCCTGGCGCCGCGCCTTGTGCAGGATGTCGGGCCGCGGCCACGGCACGCGGTCGAAGACGATGAGGCGGAGCGAGCGCCCGGGCACATCGACGCCGTCGCGCACCGCATCGGTACCGAGAAGCGAGGCGTCCTCCTCGGCGCGGAAGATGTCGACCAGCGTCGCCGTATCCATGCCGTCGACGTGTTGCGCCAGAAGCGGCAGCCCGGCCGCCTCGAGCGGCGCCGCGATCGTCTTGTGCACCGCCCTGAGCCGCGCCACCGCCGTGAACAGGCCGAGCGCGCCGCCGCCCGAGGCGACGATCAACTCGCGATAAGCCGCCGCCACCTGCCGCACATCGTCGCGGGCGAGATCGTTGACGATGAAGACGCGGGTCTGGGCCGCGTAATCGAACGGCGAGGGCACGCGGGCGCGCAGCGCGGGGCGCGGAAGATGCCGGGCGCCGGTGCGCGCTTCGGCCGCCTCCCAGTCGGCGAGCGCATCGCCGCTGCCGTCGGTGAGGGTCGCCGAGGTGATCAGCACGCCATGCGCCGGCTTCGCCACCGCCGCGGCGAAGGGCCGCGTCGGATCGACCCAGTGGCGCCGCAGGCAGACATCGATTTCGTGGCCCTCGATGCGCTCGACCGCGATCCAGTCGACGAAGCCCGGCGCGCTGTCCTTCTCGAGCTCCTCAAGCATGCGCCGCCAGCCGCCCAACTGGATCGCGCCGCGCCGCGTGAGCCCGCGCACCGCCGCCTCGATCCGCACCCGGGTCGCGGTGTCGAGCTCCGCCGCCTCGTCCTCGAGCCGTTGCGCCAGGCGTTCGGCGAGATGCCGCATCGGCGCCTCGACCGCGATCAGCTTCTGCGCCAGCGTACGCGCCGCGGCAACCAGCCCTTCGACCGGCGGCCGCAGCTCGGTCTCGAGGCTGTAGCCCTGATCGCGGGCGGGGGCGCGCGCCAGAACCTGCTGCCGGGCCAGCACGAGGAAGGCCTCGCACTCGCCCTGCGGCGGGCCCTCGAGGATGCGTTGGAGAAAGCCGTCGGCCGGCAGCACGCGCGCCGCGACCGTGACGGCGGCGAGCGTGCGCTCGAGCATGGCATCGCCCGCCACCAGGTCCTCGAGGCGCCGGCGCAGCCCGCGGGCACGCGAGCGGCCGCGTTCTTCGGCGCCGATCAGCCAGCGCCGCAGCTCCGCCGCTTCGCGCCCGCCCAACTCGAGCGAAAAGGCATTGTCGGCGGCGTCGAAGACGTGATGGCCCTCGTCGAAGACATAGCGCGTCGGGAGGGAGGCGTCGTCGAGCCCGCCCAGCGCCGCCTGCACCATCACCAGGGCGTGGTTGGCGACGACGATGCGCGCGCGCCGGGCGCGGCGCACGCTCTTCTCGATGAAGCAGCGGTGGTAATGCGGACAGGCGCTGTGGATGCATTCGCCGCGGCGATCGGCGAGCGCCAGCGACTGCGCCCGGCCGATCACGTCGGGGAACCATCCCGGCAGATCGCCGCCCGCCATGTCGCCGTCGCGCGTGGCGCCGACCCAGCGCGCCATGATGCCGAGCGCGGCGGCGTCGTAGGGCCGCAGCGGCAGCGCCGCCACCGCCTCTTCAAAATTGAGCAGGCAGAGATAGTTCTCCCGCCCCTTGCGCAGCACGACACGGCGCTCCTTGGCGGCGCGGTCGGGATAGAGCCGGTCGAGCTCGCCGACGATCTGATGCTGCAGATTGCGGGTGAAGGTCGAGACCCACACCGCGCCGGAATTCTTCTCCGCCCACAGGCTTGCGGGCGCGATGTAGCCGAGCGTCTTGCCGACGCCGGTCCCGGCCTCGGCGAGCACCACGTGCGGCTCGTCTGCCCGCTCGCGCGGCTGAAACGCGGCGCACACCACCGCGGCGTAGTCGGCTTGCTGCGGCCGCGCTTCGGCGTCCGCGCCAAGCAGTTCGGCGAGACGCTCCCGCGCTTCATGCTCCTCGACCGCAATGTTGCCCGGCGATGGCTCGGGCGCGAACTCGGACCACTCCGGCAGGCGGCGCCATTGCGCCAGTCCCGCCGCCGCCTCGCCGTCGGCCGGCTGCCCGAGTGCCGCCATCACCGCATCCGCCCAGCCCCAGCCGCCGCGCTCCATGGCGACGGCGATCGCGTGGGCGTCGTTGTCGCCTGCGTCCGCGCTCAGCTCACCCAGGAGCCGGCGCGCGGCATCGAGCAGGATCGCGGCGCCGGCGGCGAGATCGTGCGGCGGCGGCGGCTTCAGGCCGACAGCGCGCGCGAGCCCTTGCGGCGTCGGCACGCAGAATTGCGCCGGCCGCACGAAGGCGAAAAGCTCCAGCACGTCGAGCGCCGGAAACGCCATCACGCCGAGACGCCGCGCCGTGGCCCGGGCATGGCAGACGATCGGCGGCTCCGCCCGCGCGCGCCGTGCCGCCTCGCTCAGCGGCAGCAGCGCGATCTCGCCGTCGGGCGACAGCCACGCCGCCGCGGCGGTGCCGGCGACGAGCGCCGGCGCCGCCGGCAAGCGTGCGGCGCGATCCCGGGGCGGCGAGGTATCGGCCGGACGCATGCCGGCGGTATAGAGCGGCCGCTGATGGCGGTCACGCACGATGCGCCGAACCGATGGCGGGGAGGCAAACGGTGCGTGGCTGCCGGCGGGTCGCGACGAAGCGCTTGCACCGCTTCACTGAAGGATGGTTGCGCCCGTCCATTGCCGCGCTGCATCGCGTGACGTGGCAAGCCGGGAACGACGAGCCGAGGAAGACGGGCCAAGCCCGATCCTCCCCGGCACGCTCACGAGAAGCAAAAGAATGCACTGTCGCCGTAACCCCGCCGCCCGGAGGAAGCACAGCGGATACGGCCGTACAGGGGGCAGCAGCTTCCAGCCGTGCTTGTCTTCATGGCTGCACTGGCCGCGGCGCTGGGCCGTATGCGCCGAGAAGATCGCCGGCTCGATCGATGAGCCGCCCGGGCCCCCCGACCGGCCGGTCGACCGCGATCACCCGACGGTGAAAGGCCTCGAGCGAGGCCCGATGTCCGATGCTGATCACGGTCGTCGCCGGCAAGGCCTTGGCGATCACGGAATAAAGCGCGGCCTCCTCCTCCTCATCGGTCGCCGAGGTGGCCTCGTCGAGGAACAGCCAGTCCGGCTTGAACAGCAGGGCGCGAGCAATCGCGAGCCGTTGCTGCTCGCCAAGCGACAGCGCCTGCCCCCAATGCGCATCCCCGTCCAAACGCTGGCTCAAAGCGGACAACCCGACGGCAGCCAATGCCGCCCGCGCCTCGGCCTCGCGGCCCAATGCCGGCCGAGCGGGAAACCACAGCACTTCGCGCAGGTTTCCGATGGGAATGTAGGGCCGCTGCGGCAGAAACATCGTTTTCGCACCGGCCGGCAGGCGGATGCGCCCGGTCGCGAACGGCCATAATCCTGCGAGGACGCGGAACAGCGTGCTCTTGCCGCTGCCCGACGCTCCCTTCAAAAGTACCGCTTCGTGCGGCTTGAAGCTCAGCGTTACAGGTGCGAGCAGCGGTGCTCCATCGGGCAAAGATACGCCGACATCGTGCAAATCGATGGTGTCCTGCGCGGCCGTCTCCGTGCGCGTGCCAGTGATCGCGGCGGCGGTCTCGCGCTTGATCTCGGCGGCGAACTCGGTCAACCGGTCCACCGTGCCCGCCACTCGGCGAAGGCGGTGTAGCTGCCGATGAACCAGGACAGCGCCTCGTTGACCCGCTCAAACGCATTCGCGGTCTGGATCAGTACGCCGAGTTGGATTGCGCCGGAGAAATATCCGGGCGAGCCCATCAGCAGCGCGAAGAACGAGGTGAACTGGCTGAACAGCAGCTGGAACATCAGATACTGGTTGCTGCGCAGGATGATGCGCTTGAAATTGTCGAAGAGGGCGCGGAATCTCCCGAGAGCGATGCTGCGCTCCTGTGCCTCGCCGCCATAGAGCGCGATGCCTTCGGCTTCTTCGCGAAGACGCATGAGACTGAAGCGGAAATCCGCCTCGACTGCCTGTTGTCGATTGTTGAGACGGATCAATGGCCGGCCGATCAGGTGCGCGATCGCCGATCCGAGGACCGAGTAAAGCACGGCCACCCAGAACATGTAGCCGGGGATCGTGATCGCAGAATCGGCCGATCGGCAGCGTGATGCTGCCGGAGAGATACCAAAGCAGCGCGGCAAAGGAGGCGAGCGTCGCCAGCGCGTTGAGGAGGCCGAGGCCCAAGGACATGGATCGTTCGATAAAGAGGCGCATGTCTTCGGAGATTCGCTGATCAGGGTTGTCGACCCGCCCGGAAAAACGCATGCGATAGAAGGTCCGGTCGGCAAGCCAGCGCGTGACATATTGATCGGTCAGCCAGCGCCGCCAGCGAAGCTGCAGCGTCTGATCCAGATAAACGCGCAGCACCGCGACCGACGAGGTAGAGGAGGATCAGCAAGATAACGATGATGAAGGCGTGATAGAAGCCAGGAGCGTTCCGCTGCTGCAGGGCGGTGAAGAGGGCTCCGTTCGCTTCATTCTGCAATACGTTGACGCCCACCAAGCCGAGATTGAGGCCGATGACCGAGGTCAATAGCACCCTCGCCGACCACCGTTCCTCGCTTCCCCAATAGCCCTTCGTCAGAACCCAGACGTCGCTTACGCGCCCTCTCAGCCTCGTCATCCCCCACACCCCCCCCGGGCGAAGTGCCGTTCCTAGAGTAAGGGCAGCTCAGGGTCGCGGCGAGTTAGACGGGCGGCGAGAAAGTTATGGGCGAGGGGTCCTACCGGGTCGCGATTTTGCGGCGCAACGACGGTCGATTTCGGTGGGGTCAGTTCCGGTGACAGTCCACTTGCTATCGGCTGTTCTGGCTCCGCCGGCCGCGACCGCCGTGGGCCGCGCATTTTTCGGCGTGAGGGCGCGGGCGGATCAGCGCCTCCAATCGGCCGATGAACGCGTCGCCGCCGAGTGGGCGTCCGATGCTCCCGGCCTGCCGCACCGGACCCTGAAAGCAAGCCGGCTCATGCGTGGCCCTTGTCGCGCGCGCGTGGCTTGCGGTAGCGTCTTGGGACGATGACCCCGCTGTTCGATCTTGCCCTGCCGCTCTTGCGTGCGCTGCCGCCGGAAACGGCGCACCGACTGACGCATCCGCGCGCTCGCGGCGGGGTTCTCCCCGCACCGCGCCGGCCCCGACCCGCCGCGCCTTGCCGTCAAGCTGTGGCGGCGGACCTTTCCCAACCCGGTGGGGCTCGCCGCCGGCTTCGACAAGAACGCCGAGGTGCCGGACGCCGATGCTCGGCTTCGGCTTCGGTTTCGTCGAAGTCGGGCACGGTCACGCCGCGGCCGCAGCCCGGCAACCCGCCGCCGCGCCTTTTCCGCCTGAGCGAGGACGAGGCGCCGTATCAACCGCTTCGGCTTCAACAGCGAGGGGCTGCCGGCGGTGGCGGCGCGGCTCGCGGCGCGCGCAGCGGCCGCCGCGGCATCGTCGGCGCCAATATCGGCAAGAACCGCGACACCCAGGACGACATCGGCGATTACGTCCAGGGCGTGGCGATGCTGGCGCCGCTCGCCGACTATCTCACCATCAACGTGTCCTCGCCCAACACGCCGGGCCTGCGCGAACCTGCAGCGCAAGAGCACGCTGTCGCGCCTGATCGAGCCGCGTCATGGCGGCGCGCCAGGCGGCGGTGTCGCGCGATCCGCCGCCGCTCCTGCTCAAGATCGCGCCCGACCTCACGCCGGAGGAGCGCCGCGACATCGCCGAGGTCGCGCTGGCCTCGGGCATCGACGGCCTGATCGTCTCCAACGCCACGGTGGCGCGGCCGGCGACCCTGCGCAGCCGGCACGCGCCCGAGCCCGGCGGCTTGAGCGGGCCGGTGCTGTTCCAGCCCTCGACCGCGCTGCTGGCGGAAATGTACCGCCTCACCGGCGGCAAGCTGCCGCTTGTCGGCACTGGCGGGATCGCCTCGGGCGAAGACGCCTATGCCAAGATCCGCGCCGGGGCGAGCCTGGTTCAGCTCTATACCGCATTGGTCTTCCACGGGCCGGGCCTGGTCGAGCGGATCAAGCGCGACCTCGCGCTTTTGCTCGCGCGCGACGGCTATCGCTCGGTGGCGGCGGCGGTCGGCGGCGCCGCGCATTCTTTCGCTGCATGAGCATCCGCATACTCGGCGGGATCGGCGAGATCGCCGCGGCCTATGACGGCATCATCCTCGATCTCTGGGGCGTGGTGCATGACGGCAGCCGGCCCTATCCCGGCGTGCTCGACGCGCTCGAGCGGCTCAAGGCGCAGGGCGCGCGCATCGTGCTGCTGTCGAACGCGCCGCGCCGCGCCGCGCCGATCGGCGAGCGGCTGGGCGAGATCGGCATCCCGGCGCAGTTCTACGATGCCATCCATTCCTCGGGCGAGGAGGTGTGGCAGCATCTCAAGCGCCGCGACGATCCGTTCTACGCGGCGCTCGGACCGCGCTGTTTTCTCATCGGGCCGGAGCGCGACGAAGGCATGCTCGACGGCGTCGATCTCGAACGTGTCCGCGACGTGGCCGCGGCCGCGTTCATTCTCAATACCGGCCCGTGGGGCTGGGACGAGACGACCGAAGGCTACGAAGCCGTGCTGCGCGAGGCGCGGCAGCGCGACCTGCCGATGGTTTGCGCCAATGCCGATCTCGTCGTCATCCACCGCGGCCGCCGCGTGATCTGCGCCGGCGCGCTGGCCGAGCGCTATGCGGCGCTGGGCGGCCGCGTGCGCTGGCACGGCAAGCCGTTCCCGTCGGTCTATACGACGTGTCTGGCGCTGCTCGGCATCGCCGACCGCCGCCGCGTGCTCGCCGTCGGTGACAGTCTGCGCACCGACATCGCCGGCGCGCGCGGCGCCGCGCTCGACTGCGTCTGGGTGGTGGGTGGAATCCACGGCGAGGAGATGGGCCTCGCGCCCGGCGCGGCGCCGGACCGGGCGCGGATCGAGGCGGCGCTCAAGGCGAGCGGCGAGGCCCCGCTCGCGGCCATTGCCGGGTTGCGGTGGTAGCGCCGCGCGCGCCGCGCCTCAGTGATCGGCGTGATGCAGAAGGGTGCGTTCGAGCCCGGTGTCGTAGGCGAGGCCCGCTTGGGTGACGATGGCGGCATCAGGGAACAATGAGCGGATGAGGCCCTTGCGCTCGAGCGCCGTCCAGGCGGCCTGGTTGGCGAGCCCGGTGGCATCGCGCGACAGCACCACGGCATCGCCGAGATGAAAATGATCGCCATGCGGGTGCGGCAGGTTTCCGACGCGAACGGCGCCGTCCGCGTCGGCGGGGCCGGCGTGATCCGGCAGGCGGGCGAGCGCCTGCATCAGGGCCAGGGTCTTGAGCTGAAGCGGATTGAGGTTGAGCGGATTTCGCTTGGACGGCATGGCGGGCGCTGCGATGGGGGGGAATGCGCGATCATAAGGCGCGCGCGGCCCCGGTCAAAGCGGCAGGTTGCGGGCGCCGCGCTATTCGGGCTCGCCATGGCCGAGCCGCGCGACGAGGCGCCGCACATCGGCCTGAAGCCGCGGATCGCGGATGCCGTGATAGCCGCGCAGCAGTGCCGTGACGTCGCGGCGGCCGGCCGCCGGCGCGGCGGCATCGGGAAAGCTCTCGTCATCGAAACCGTCGAAGAAGAAGCCGGGCGCGACCTGGAGCACCTGCGCCGTGTCATAGAGGCGCCCGGCGGACACGCGGACCGCGCCCGCTTCATATTTCTGCACCGCCTGGAAAGTGACGCCCAGTCGCGCGGCCAGCGCCGATTGGCTCAACTGCATCTCGATGCGGCGCATGCGCATGCGGCTGCCGACATGGCGGTCGATCGGATGCATCGTGTTGTCCTTGCGCGTGACCATGGCTCCATCTCCGGCGGCAAACCGCCGCATGCTGGCGCGGACGCATGACGCGCCCGCCGGCGATCCCGAATTCTTTTCCGGCTCGGGAGAATGCTCGCGGCCGGTCTCGAACGGCGCCGCTTGTCCTTGCTCTTGATATGTTCGATCTCCTTAACACGCCATAATTGCGGCGCCGAACGGAAGGAACGCCAGCCATGCAAGCAATGGTCTTCGAGGCGGCGCACCGGCCCTTGCGTTTCGTTGCCGATGCGCCCGAGCCGGTTCCCGGGCCGGACGAGGTGCTGATCCGGGTCGCCGCCTGCGGCGTCTGCCGCACCGATCTCCACATTGTCGACGGCGAGCTGACGCAGCCGAAGCTGCCGCTCATCCCCGGCCACGAGATCGTCGGGCGTGTGGTGCAGGCGGGCGCCGGAGTCACGCGGCTCAAGCCGGGCGACCGCGTTGGCGTGCCCTGGCTCGGCCGCGTCTGCGGCACCTGCGCCTTTTGCCGCAATGGGCGCGAAAATCTCTGCGATGCCGCCCGCTTCACCGGCTACGAGATCGACGGCGGCTATGCCGGATGCACCGTCGCCGCTGCCCGGTTCTGCTTTCCCATCCCGGACGTCTATGGCGATGTCGAAGCGGCACCGCTGCTCTGTGCCGGCCTCATCGGCTATCGCGCGCTTGAGGCTCGCCGGCCCGGCGGAACGTCTGGGCCTTTACGGCTTCGGCGCCGCCGCGCACATCGCCGCGCAGGTCGCGCGCCATCGCGGCCAGCGCGTCTATGCCTTCACCAAGCCCGGCGACCGGGCGGGCCAGGAATTCGCCCGTTCCCTCGGCGCTGCATGGGCGGGCGGCTCCGACACGCCGCCGCCCGACCGCCTCGACGCGGCCCTCATCTTCGCGCCGGTGGGCGCGCTCGTTCCGGCGGCGCTGGCCGCCACCGCCAAGGGCGGCATCGTCGTTTGCGCCGGCATTCACATGAGCGACATCCCGGCCTTCCCCTACCGCATTCTGTGGGAGGAGCGGCAGTTGCGTTCGGTCGCCAACCTTACCCGTGCCGACGGCGATGAGTTCCTGGCGATCGCGCCGCTTGTGCCGGTGCGCACGACGACCGAGGCGTTTCCGCTCGAAGCCGCCAATGAGGCGCTGCAAAGGCTGCGCGACGGGCGCATCACCGGCGCCGCCGTTCTCGTGCCCTGACCCGGCGCGAGCGGTGACGGCCTCAAAAAGCCGCGCGCACGAGGAAGCTCGCCCCGGTGGCAAGATAGACGGCGACGAGCATGCGGCGGAACGACGCCTCACTGAGGCGGAAAAGGATGCGCTGGCCCAGTCCCATGCCGATCGCCGCCGGCACCAGCATCAGCGCGGAGACACCGAGCAGCGCGAAACTCGCGACGCTCGAGGTATAGACGCCGACCAAGATGCCCGCCGCCGCGATCCAATAAAGCAGCGAGATGACCGCGACGAATTCCTCCTTCGCGAGCCGCATGCCGAGAACGTAAAGCATGAGCGGCGGGCCGTAATAGGCGGCGATGCCGCCGAGCAGGCCGGCGACGGCACCGACCAGCGGATCGGCCCAGCGCCGTTGCCGCGCCGTGATCGCAAGCCGCGGCTGGAGATGGATGACGAGCGGCAGGACCACGAGTGACACGCCGATGGCCAGCGCCAGCGCCCGTTCCGGTAAGACGACGAGGAGGCGCGTGCCGATCAGCGTGAAGATCAGAACCGTGACCGCGAGCAGCCAGAACCGCCGCAAATTGTGCAGGAACAGTCCGCCCTGAAAGCTTTGCACCAGGTTGGAGCCGATCATCGGCAGGACCACCAGCGCCACCGCCTGCTTCAGCCCGACCGCCCAGGAGAGCAGCGGGATCGCAACCAGGGGCAAGCCCAACCCGGCCACGCCCTTGACCAAGCCGCCCACGAATACCGCGAGCGCCGCCAGCGCCAGGTCGGGCGTCGTCACCGCGGTGCGGCGGCCTCAGCCGGCGCTCTGCTTGAAGCGCGCGGCGAAGGTTTTGAGCTCGCTCAGAAGCTGGCGGATGAGATCGCGCGCACCCTGATCGACGAGACGGCCGGCCGCGTCGAATTTCTTCGCCGCCTCGGTGATATAGACCTGCGGGTTATTGAGCGGGAAGCAGTTGAGCGAGACGCACATGTGGCGGAGATGATACTGCGCCCGAACCCCGCCGAGGAGACCGCCCGAGGCGCTGATGATCGCGCAGGGCTTCCAGTTGAACGGCTGGTCGGGCGGCCGCGAGGCCCAATCGATCGCGTTCTTGAGCACGCCGGAAACTGAATAATTGTATTCGGGCGTGACGAAGAGAATGGCGTCGGCCGCCTTGATCCGGTCGCGGAACTGCTGCACCTCCGGCGGGTAGCCCGCCAGGCGCACGTCGTCGTCGTAATGCGGTAGCGGGCGGAGATCGGCGATCTCGAGCCGCATGCCCTCGGGCAGAACCTCGCCCGCGGCGCGCAGCGCGGCCGTGTTGTAGGAGCCCTTGCGCAGGCTGCCGGACATGCCAAGAACCGTGACGGCGCTCATGGAATTCGCTCGCTCCTCACTGGGGAAATGCACGCACGGCACGCCGCTTGCGCAGACCTCCCCATAGGGCGGCCACGTCCGGGCGGCAAGGCGTATTTCGCGCTTCTACCAATAGCGTACGCGGCCGACATCGAGATGGACGAAGTGCGAACGGGGATAATAGCCGACGCCGCCGCCCCGCAGTCCGAGTGCGACCCGCCGCACGGCCCAGAGCGGGCGGCCGGGCACGCTGATGTCGATGGCTTGGCCTTGCATGTGCAGGCTGTTGGTCGCCACGCCTTCGGTCAGGCTCGCGAGCCACGCGTTGGTCGCCGGCGAGCGATAGCCCGAAACCACCTGGAACGGCGCCCGCACGCGCAGCTGTTGGCGCAGCGCGGTGAGCAGGTCGAGCAAATGCGGATCGATCGGATGCACCTGGTCGGTGCGGAAATCGCGCAGGAGCCAGTTGATGCGGTGGAGGGCACCGGGCTGATAGTGCCCGTCCGCCCAATAGACGACATCGAGACTTTCGCCGGTGTGGAGGTGATCGAAAGCCAGGATCCGGCGCCCCGGCATCCGCGGCAGCGCCAGCGCGGGCGCCGCGACCATGCACGCGGCGGCCGCGGCGACCGTCCCCAGCACCTGCCGGCGGCCGCAGATTTCGGTAAAATCCATTTCTCCCCCTTGGCTGCGTGACGACGTCTTATGGATGGTTCACAGGCGCCATCTTGCGGTCTGCGCCGCCACCGGACAAGTCCCTATTGCCGCAATGAAAAGAGCAATTGCGCCAAAGAAAAAGGGACCCGGAAGCCGAAGCCCGCGGGTCCCTGAGGGGAAAGCGGCAACGTCGCTCAGTCGCGGCGTTGCCCCATGAACTGCATCATCATGATGAACAGGTTGATGAAATCGAGATAGAGCGAGAGCGCGCCCATGACCGCCTTTTTGCCGGTGATGACGTCGCCGTCGCCCTCCCAGTACATCTCCTTGATGCGCTGCGTGTCCCAGGCGGTGAGGCCGGTGAAGACGAGGACGCCGATCACCGAGATGGCAAACTGCAACCCGGCCGAATGGAAGAACAGGTTCCCGAGCGAGGCGATGATGATGCCGATGAGACCCATGATCAGGAACGAGCCGATATGCGTGAGGTCGCGGCGGGTCGTGTATCCGTAAAGGCTCATCGCCAGGAAGGTCGCGGCGGTGACGAAGAAGGTCTGGGCGATGCTGGCGCCGGTATAGACGATGAACAGGCCCGACAGCGACAGGCCGACGAGCCCGGCATAGGCCCAGAACGTCAATTGCGCCGCGCCGAGGCTCATCTTCTGAATGCGGAAGCTGAGCAGCAGGACCAGCGCCAAGGGCGCAAAGATCACTACCCAATAGAGCGGCGTGCCGAAGATCGCGCGATAGAACCCGCTCGCGGCGGCGACATAGGCGACCAGCCCGGTGATCGCCAGGCCCGCACCCATGTAGTTGTAAACGCGCAGCATGTAGTCGCGCAGGCCGACATCGATGCCGACTTGCGGCGTGGTCGCGCGCGCGGTCCAACGATTGCCCGAGTCGAATGCCATATCATCCTCTTCCGGACCCTGTGAACGTCGGGGGTCGCGCCGGGGATATTGGCACACTGGGCGGACAAATCAATGCCTCCCGGTCCCGATCCGTTCCGGCGCCGCGCAGGCCGCTCGCTGGCTACCGGAAGGCCGGCAAAACCTCCTTGCCGAACAGGCGAGATCGAGTTCCGTACCAACGCCGCCGGCATGGCGCCCGATGGCGTGGTTGGTGCAGAAGATGTCGTAGCCGATCCGCTGCTTGCCCTCCTCGAGCTTGCGGATCACGGTGGCGGGACTGCCGACGATGGCGAGCCCTGCGTCGAGACTGTATTCGTAGCTCTGCGCCGCCCGCGCCATGGTCTCGCCGCGCGCCTTGTCGTCGGGTCGCTCGCTGTCGCGTCCCATGCCGCGGGCATGGGTGCCCCAGCCGATGCGGGTGCGCTCGATCGGGCCGCCGCCGACCGCGACCGCGCCGCCCTCGCGCCCGACCAGATAGGGGCGCGCCTCGGCATGCGCCTGGTCGTCGGTCTCGGCGACATGGACCTGGCGCTGCAGGAAGATGCGGGGCATGGGGCCGTCGTGGCCGCACTCGCGCCAGATCTTGCGATAGAGATCGAATTTGCGCGCCACCACCTCGTCGGTATCGAGATTCTGCGAGACGTGAAAATTGCCGCGGGCGGCGAATTCGATCGCGGCATCGCTGTGAACGGCGGCCCAGATCGGCGGATAGGGCTGCTGGAACGGCTTCGGCTGCGGCAGCGCCTCGTCGAAGTGGAAGAACTTGCCCTTGAACGTCACTTCCTCGCGCGTCCAGGCCATCTTGACGATCTCCAGCACCTCGCCGGAGATCGCGGCGCGCTGGTAGAAATCGACGCCCCAGCGGATGAACTCGTGCTCGTGCACGCCGATGCCGGTGCCGAACTCGACCCGCCCGCGCGACAGATGGTCGAGCATCGCCACGTCCTGGGCCAGCCGGATCGGGTGATAGAGCGGCAATTGCCACATCATCGCGCCGATGCGCAGACGCTGCGTCGCCCGCGCCACCGCCGTCAGATAGACCGTCGGCGAGGTGATGCGTCCGACCGGCGAGTTCTGGTGCTCGATGACGAAATAGGAATGCCAGCCGGCTTCGTCCAACTCCTGGGCCAGCCGGATGTGCTCGTCATAGATGTCCGCCATCACCTCGCCGGGCGCGGTGACGCCGCCGATCGCGTCCCACAGGGCAAAATCGATCCTGGCCATGGCCGCCCGCATTCCGTTGTCGCTGGATGGGGCAGCTTATACGCCGCGGCAGCGACCGCGCCAATGACCGCCGCGCGCCAACCCGGCCACGCTACTCGTTGCGGAGATAGGGCGCGGCCTTGGCGCCGAGCGCGCGCCACGTTCCGGCATAGCCCGCCGCGAGCGTGAAGAGCGTGGCGCCGACGATCGTCGCCAGCACCCCGCCCGGCAGGAAGCTCCAGGGCGCGTGCATGACCCGGGTGAGCACGAGCCATGGCGGCGAGCGTGCCGACCGCCGCCGCGAGCATCGCCGCCGTCAGGCCCAGGAGCCCGTATTCGATCAGGAACACACGCGTCACGTCGCCCCGCGTCGCGCCCAGCACTTTGAGCACCACCGCCTCGTAGACCCGGCGGCGATGGCCCGCGGCGATGGCGCCGCCCAGCACCAGCGCGCCCGCCGTCAGCGCCACCGCCGCCACCGCCGACAGTGCCGCGGCCACCGCCGTCACGATGCTGTCGAGGCTGGCGAGCGCGTCCCTGACGGAAATCGCCGAGACGTTCGGAAAGCGGTCGGTGACCGCGCGCTCGAGTGCCGCCTCGTTGCCGGGCGCGGTGCGCGCGGTGGCGATGTCCGTCTGCGGCGCGCCGTCGAGCGCGCCCGGCGACAGCACGATCGCGAAATTGAGGCCGAGCGAGGTCCAGTCGATTTCGCGCAGATTGGCGATCCGCGCGGTAAGCTCGCGCCCGAGCACATTGACGGTCAGCGTGTCGCCGATCCGTGAGTCCCATGCCGCGGGCGAGATCCTCATCGAAGGAGACGAGCGGCGGCCCGTGATAATCCTCGGGCCACCACGACCCCGCGACCACGCGCGAGCCCGCCGGCAGCGTTGCCGCATAGGTGAGGCCGCGGTCGCTGCGGATCGCCCAACGCGCATCGGAGGCGACCGTGGCGCGCTCGACCGGGACGCCGTCGATGCGGGTGATGCGGCCTCTGAGGCTCGGCACGCGCGCCTCCTCGGTCACCCCCGGCAGCGCCGTCAGCAGCGCATCGAAGGCCGCGACCTGATCGGGCTGGATGTCGATGAAGAAGAAGGACGGCGCACGCTCCGGCAGGCGCAGATCGATCTCGCGGGCGACATTGCCCTCGACCAGCACGATCGCCACCAGCAGCGCCAGCCCCAGCCCGAGCGAGGCAAGCACGCTCGCGGTCGGCCGCGCCGGGGCGGTAGAGATTGGAGAGCGCGAGACGCAGCGCCGCATGGCGCGGCCGCCCGGCCCGGCGTGCCGCCGCCACCAGGCCCGCACCGGCCAAGCGGAACACGACGAGCGCCGCCGCCGTGCCGACCACCGCCCAGGCCGCAACGCGCCGGTCCTGCGCACTCGCCACGGCCAGCACGGCCAGCAGCACCGCCGCCGCGACAATGGCGGCCATGAGCGCCGGCCGATGGCCGCCCCGGCACCGTCTCGACCCGCGCGCGGAACAGCCGCGCCGGCTGCACCTCGGCCGCCGCGCCGATCGGCCACAGGGCGAAGACCAGTGTCGTCAGCAGCCCGAAGCAGGCGGCGATGGCGAGCGGCATCGCATAAACGCCGGACTGCGGCGTCACCGGGAGTTGCGGCGGCAGCAGCGGCCCGGCGGCGAACGGCGCCAGCGCGCCGAGCACCGAGCCCCAGCGCGATCCCGACCAGCGCCAGCGCCATGATCTCGGCGAGATAGAGGGCCGACACCAGCCGCCGCGATGCGCCCAGGCATTTGAGGGTGGCGATGGTCTCGGTCTTGCCGGCGAGATAGCCGGCGACCGCATTGCCGACGCCGACGCCGCCGACCAGCAGCGCGCTCAATCCCACCAGCGTCATGAAAACGGTGAGCCGGTCGAGCAGCTGCTTGAGGTTCGGCGCGGCGTTGGCGAATTGGCGGATGCGCCAGCCGGCATCGGGAAAGCGCGTGCGCGCGGCCGCGACCATGGCGGCGGGATCGGCGCCGGGCGGCAGCCGCGCGCGGTAGCTGTAATTGATCAGCACGCCGGGCTGCAGCAGGCCGGTCGCGTCGAGCGCGCGCGCGGCAACGAGAACGCGCGGCCCGATCTCGATCAGGCCGCTGATGCCGTCGGGCTCGTGCTCGAGACGCGCGCGCACCACGAGCAGCGCGTCGCCGATGCGGATGAGATCGCCGGGCTTGATGCCGAGCCGGTCCAGCAGCGCCGGCGCCACCACCGCGCCCCAATGCCCGTCGCGTTCGGCCAAGGCCTGATCGAGCGGCCGCGCCGGCGCGAGCGTCGACCGCGCCGTAGAGCGGATAGGCGCGATCGACCGCCTTGATCTCGACCAGGCTGCGGTTCTTGCCGTCGCTCGTGATCGCCATGCCGCGCATCTGCGCCACCTGCGACACCGTGCCCCGAGAGCGCAAGAAAAGCGCGCTCGGCCGGATCGGCCGTGGCGGTGAACGAGCATGAATTCGACATCGCCGCCGAGCAGCGCGCGGGCATTGCGGTCGAGCCCGGTCTCGATCGCCGCGCTCAGCGAGCCCACCGCAGCGATGACGCCGACGCCGAGCGCAAGACAAGCAAGGAAGATGCGAAGTCCGCCGATGCCGCCACGCAGTTCGCGGCCGGCGAGGCGCAAGGCGAGCGGCAGGCGCATGCTCAGGCGCGCCCGTGCAGCGGCCAATGCCGCGTCGGCCCCCTGCGGCGCGGCGACGCGGCCGTCGGCAAGCGCGACAATGCGGTCGCAGCGTCGCGCCAGCGCGGTGTCGTGGGTGATGAGCAAAAGCGCCGTGCCGTGCTCCGCACGCAGCCGGAACAGCAAGTCGATGACGAGCGCCCGGTGGCGCCGTCGAGATTGCCGGTGGGCTCGTCGGCGAGCAGCAGCCGGGGCGCGGCGACGAAGGCGCGGGCGATGGCGACACGCTGCTGCTCGCCGCCGGAAAGCTGCGCCGGATAATGCAGGAGCCGGGCGCCGAGCCCGACCGCCTCGAGCCCGCGTCGCGCCGCCGCGAAGGCGTCCTTGCGTCCGGCCAGCTCCAGGGGGATGGCGACGTTCTCGAGCGCGTTCATGGTCGGCACGAGATGAAAGGACTGGAACACGATGCCGATATGATCGCGGCGAAAGCGGGCGAGCGCGTCCTCGCCGAGCGCGGTCAGATCGGTGCCCGCAACCACGACGCGGCCCGCGCTCGGCCGTTCGAGCCCGCCCAGCACCATCATCAACGTCGTCTTGCCCGAGCCCGACGGTCCGACCAGCCCCACCGATTCGCCCGCTGCGATCGCGAGCGAGACCCCGCGCAGCACATTGACGGGGCCGGCCGCGCTACCCAGTGTAAGATGCACGTCCTCGACGAGGGCGAGCGGTGACGACGCGACGGACGGGGACGGCATGAGGCGACCAGCATGGCTGCGCGGCGAAGGAGCCGTTCGCGGATATGGCCGCCGACGCGTCATTGTCAACGGGGCCATCGCCGTTGTGGCGATGCTGTTGGGCGCGGCCATGCCGGCCGGCGCCGCGCCGGCGCTGCGCATTCTCGCATTGGGCGACAGCATCATGGCCGGTTATGGACTTGCGCCCGAGCAGGCGCTGCCGGACGCGGCTCGAGGCGCGCCTCAAGGCCGACGGATATGACGTAAAAGTGATCAATGGCGGCGTTTCCGGCGACACCACGGCCGGCGGGTTCGCGCGGCTCGACTGGGCGTTGGCCGACAAGCCGGGCTTTGTCCTGGTCGAGCTTGGCGCCAATGACGCGCTGCGCGGCCTCGATCCGAACGAGGCCTACGGCAATCTCGACAAGATCCTGGCGCGTCTCGGCGCCGCGAAGATCGGGACCCTGCTCATCGGCATGCGCGCCCCAGCCAATTGGGGGCACAGCTATCAGACCGCGTTCGACGCAATCTACCCGAAGCTCGCGGCGAAATACCAGGTGCCGCTTTATCCCTTTCTGCTCGACGGTGTGGCGCTCGATCCGAAGCTCAATCAGGGCGACGGGCTCCATCCCAACGCCGCCGGCGTCGCGATCATCGTCCAGCACCTCGCGCCCGCGGTCGAGCGCCTGATCGGCGGCCGGGCAGGCGCCGGTTGAGGGCGCGATGCTGCGGCTCTTCGTCGGCATCGATCTTCCGCCCGAGGTGAAGCTTCGGGTTTCGCTTCTGTGTTCGGGCGTGCCGGGCGCGAAATGGGTCGATGCCGGCAACCTTCATGTCACGCTGCGCTTCATCGGCGAGGTCGACGAAGGCACGGCGAGCGACATCGACGCGGCACTGGCGCAGATCCGCGCGCCGCGCTTTGCCATTGCGATTGCCGGCGTCGGGCATTTCGGCTTGCGCATGCTGTGGGCAGGCGTCGAGCGCAATCCTGCGCTCGCCCACCTCCACGAGAAGGTCGAAAGCGCGATCTCGCGCCTCGGCTTCGAGCCCGAGGGAAGGCGCTATTCGCCGCACGTGACCCTGGCCCGGCTCAAAGGCCCGGCCGAGCCGCGGCTACAGGCGTTTCTCGCCGCGCACGCCCTCTTCCGCGCCGCGCCTTTCGCCGTCGATCGCTTCAGCCTGGTGGCGAGCTATCTCACCAAGAGCGGCGCGATCTACGAAGACCAGGCCGATTACCCGCTGCGCTGAAGCGGCGGCGCCCTTCACTTCCCTTCGAGCCAAGCGGCAGCGTCGGCCTTGAGGCGGCGCTCGCCGTCGCTGTCGCCGATGACGATGTCGGGCGGCACCGTCCGGCCCTTCTTGGTCTGGCGGAAGCGCATGAAGGCGACGCCCGCTTCGGGGCCGCTCACGGGTATCTTGTCGAAATAGGCGGCGGGCACCGAGCCCGGCACGACCGGATCGAGCCGGTCCTTGTCGTAGATGAAGACCATGCGCAGGATCCGCCATGCGCCGTCGCGGCGCTCGATGCGGTCGTACATGCGGCCATAAATCGTGAAGTCGAAGAGATGGCCGTCGAGGAAGTCGCGGCCCAGCACCATCGCGTCGGTCTCGAGGATGGCGCGGTTGCCGTTGATGCGCGTGCGCATGTTGCCGAACCAGTGCTTGCTGCGCTCCTCGGCGACGCCGCTCGAGCCACAGCCGTTCGGTGCGGGCGATGAATTCCGTCGCCGGGCCGGCGAACCACGACACCAGGATCGTCGCGTCGGGATGGAAGCACGAACGCATCGTCTCCCACTCGCCGTGATCGCGGCTGAAGGCCCAGACCTGGCGCACGCGCCGCACCTCGAACGTCGTCGATCAGCGCCGCCATTCGTGCCTCGTTCGCCATCGCTTCCTGCTCCCTCTCGCCGCTCCGTCTTTCGTGTTAGGCTGATGCTATCGGAGCGAACCGGCGGCAGCAATCGCCGCGGGAGGCAAGGAGGGCGGCATGAAGTTCGGCATCTTCGACTACATCGACCGCCGCGACGAGCCGGAGGCACGGACTTTCGACGAGCGCATGGCGCTGTTGCGGGCTGCCGAGGATGCGGGCTTCTACGGCTATCATCTCACCGAGCATCATGCCACGCCGCTGTCGCTGGCGCCCTCGCCCAGCCGTGTTCCTCGCCGCCGCCGCGCGCGAGACGCGGCGCATCCGGCTCGGCACGCTGCTCTATCTCCTGCCGCTCTACAACCCGCTGCGGCTGATCGAGGAGATTGTGTATGCTCGACCATCTGAGCGGCGGCCGGCTCGATATCGGTGTCGGCACCGGCGTATCGCCGCACGAGTTCGCGGCGATCGGCGTCGACTTTCCGTCGGCGCGCGAGGCGTTCGAGGAGATCTTCGCGATCCTGTACCAGGGCCTGAGCCAGGACCGGCTCGACCATCGCGGCAGCCGCTTCCGCTTCGACGGCTTGAAGATGGTGATGCGGCCATTGCAGCGGCCGCTGCCGCCGCTGTGGTACGGGCTGCGTACCGATTATGGCCACGCGCTCGCCGCGCGCTATGGCATGAACGTGGTGACGCTGGGCGGCGACGACCGCATCGCCACAATCGATCGCCCGCTTTCGCACGGCCTGGCCCGACGCACGGGAGGACCGGCGCCGCATCGGCACGCGCACGGCCGAGCCGCTCATCGGCGGCATGCGCGCGCTGTTCGTCGCCGACAGCGACGCCGAAGCCGAACGCATCGCGCGCCCCGCCTATCAGCAATGGTTCGACAATCTGGTGTGGCTGTGGAAGGAGAACGGCGCCTATCCGCCGATCGCACTGTCGCCGGATTTCGATACCGCGCGGGGCTCGGGTGCGCTGGTGTCCGGCAGCCCCGATACCGTGCGGCGAGAAGCTGGCGGCGCAGGCGCGAATCTTGCGGCTTCAATTATCTCGTGCTGCAGCTGGCGTTCGGCTCATTCGGCCACGCGCACGAGATGCGCTCGCTCGCGCTCTTCCGCGACGAGGTCATGCCGCGCCTTCAGGCGTGAACCGCAGCGGTGCCCGCCTGAGTCTGCGCCCGCCCCGAATAAAGTGATCGCGGCCGGGGCGGTTGAGGGGGGGACCGCCGCCGGCCGCGATCGTCGCGCGCGCGAAAGGTATTCCACACGCATGATGATGAGCGGGTCGTTAATCTTGCCCGCGACCATCATGGACGGTAGATCCTACGGCTGCCGCTTAAGAATCCGTAAAATCCGGACCTAGGCAAGCGCGTGGCGCAGGCGCATGAGCCAGGGCCGCCGGTCCTCCGCCGGCTGATAGAACATGTCGAACTCGGCGAAGGCCGCGAGCCAGTGCTCGGCCTCCGCCCGCTCGGGCACGGCCAACGCGTCGAAGCCGCAGCGCTGCATGAACAGAAGTTGATCGCGCAGCACCTCGCCTTGGGCACGCAGTTCGCCATGATAGCCAAGGCGCCCGCGCAGGAGCCGCGCCTGCGAATAGGCGCGGCCGTCGGTGAAGCGCGGGAACGACAAAATGACGAGACCGACGCGGTCGAGATCGGGCGCCAGCGCCTGGGGCGCGGCGTCGTTGGCGAGGCGCACGCCCAAGGCCGCGCCCGAAGCCAGGAGCGCCGCGCGCTCGGCGCGCCAACGGCGATCGGACACGCTGACACGCGCCGCCGCCGCGACCGGCTCGTCATCACCGAGATGGCGCCAGGGATCGGCGACGAAGCCTCCGTCCTTAATGAGGGGCATAGAGAGCCTCTTTGAACGGCGCCGCCCCCACGCGGCGATAGGTGTCGGGAAAACGCTCACCCGCCGCACGCAGGCCGAGATAGACGTTGACGAGCGTATCGACGGCGCGCTCGACCTCGGCGCTCGGCACCGCCGGACCGATGATGGCGCCGAGCGCGGCATCGGCATCGGCGCTGCCGCCGAGCGTGATCTGATAGAATTCCTCGCCGTTCTTGTCGACGCCCAAGAGCCCGATATGGCCGACGTGATGATGGCCGCAGGCGTTGATGCAGCCCGAGATCTTGATCTTCAGCTCGCCGATCTCGCGCTCGCGCCGGGCGAGAGCGACGCCGAGGCGCTGCGCGATCGGGAATCGAGCGCGCATTGGCCAGACCGCAAAAGTCGAGCCCCGGGCACGCGATGATGTCGCTTGCCAGGCCGATATTGGCGGTGGCAAGCCCCGCCGCCGCGAGCTGCCGCCACAGCGCCGGCAGATCGGCGCGCCGCACATGGGGCAGGACGAGGTTCTGCTCGTGGGCAATGCGGATCTCGCCGTGGCTCATGGCGTCGGCCAGGTCGGCGACGAGGTCCATTTGCGTGGCCGTGCAGTCGCCCGGCGTTTTCCCCGGCGGCTTGAGCGAAATCGTGACGATGGCGTGGCCGGCGACCTTGTGCGCCACCACGGCGCGCTCGACCCAGCGCGCGAAATCAGGCTCGTCGGCGAGCGCGCGTTGCAGCGCTTCATCGTCGGCGGGCGCGGGCGCCGTCACGGGCGGCGCGAAAAACTGCGCCATTTCGGCCAATGTCGCGTCGTCGAGCGCCGAGCGCGTCGCGGTCCATCGCCGCCCATTCCGCCTCGACCGCCTCGCGCATGCGCTCGATGCCCAGGCTCTGCACCAGGATCTTGATGCGCGACTTGTAGAGATTGTCGCGCCGTCCGGCCTGGTTGTAGACGCGCAGAATCGCCTCGAGATAGGAGAGGAGATCGCGCTTCGGCACGAACGCGCACAGGCTCTGGCCGATGATCGGCGTGCGGCCGAGGCCGCCGCCTACCAGCACCTCGAATCCGACCGCGCCTTGGCGCGTCGCGCCGCAGATAAAGCCCGATGTCGTGGATGCGCACGGCGGCGCGGTCGGCAGCGACGGCGCCCGACACGGCGATCTTGAACTTGCGCGGCAGGAACGAGAATTCGGGATGGAGCGTCGACCACTGCCGGATGATCTCGCAATAGGGACGCGGATCCTCGACCTCGTCGGCGGCAGCGCCGGCGAAGGGATCGGTCGTGGTGTTGCGGAACGAATTGCCGCTGGTCTGGATGGCGTGCATCTCGACGGCGGCGAGCTCGGCGAGGATTTCCGGCGTTTCCTCGAGCTTGATCCAGTGGAACTGGACGTTCTGGCGCGTGGTGAAATGGCCGAAGCCGCGGTCGTAGCGCCGGGAGACATGGGCGAGCGTGCGGAGCTGGCGCGACGACAGCGTGCCGTAGGGAATGGCGATCCGCAGCATGTAGGCGTGGAGCTGCAGATAGAGGCCGTTCATCAGCCGCAGCGGCTTGAACTCGTCCTCTGAAAGTTGGCCGGCGAGGCGCCGCGCGACCTGGTCGCGGTATTGCGCCACCCGTTCCTCGAGGAAGCGACGATCGATAGGAGTCATACCGGTACACGGGGAAGCCTCCGCGCGCTCAGACGGTGGGGCCGAAGGCGCGAATGCGCTCGCGCAGGCTGCGCGGAAACGGTCCGGCCCGACGACCAGTTCGGCCGCAATGAGATAGGGCGCCACCACCGGCAGCGGCGCCGGTCCCGCCGCGGCCGCGGCGAGGAGGCTCTCGCCGTCGGCGTCACCGACCACGACCGCATCCGCGATCGACCGCGACCAAGTGCCCCCAGAGCCGAAATACACCGGCACACCGTCGCGCAGGCGGTTTGCCGTCACCAGCCGCGCTTCATCCGTCATCATTTTTCCTCCACTAATGTGGAGAATTATATAATACCAGCTTGTGAAATGTCAAATATCTTAGATTACATAATAATCATGTTATTTATTGCCGCCGCCCATTGCGCTGCGTGAGCTGGGTCTTAGCCCGCGCTCAGGGCTGCGGGGTCAGGCGGAGATAGGGTTTGAGAGTGCGGAAGCCCTTGGGGAAGCGCTGCTTCGCCTGGTCGTCGCTGACCGAGGTGACGATGATCACCTCGCCGCCCTGCTTCCAATTGACCGGCGTCGCGACCGGGAATTTGGCAGTGAGCTGGCACGAATCCACCACCCGCAGCACCTCGTCGAAGTTCCGGCCCGTGGTCATGGGATAAGTCAGCGTGGCCTTGATCTTCTTGTCCGGGCCGATGACGAAGACCGCGCGCACCGTGGCATTGTCGGCCGGCGTGCGACCCTGCGCGCTGTCCCCGGCCTCGGCCGGCAGCATCTCGTAGAGCTTGGCGACCTTGAGCTCGGGATCGCCGATCATCGGGTAGGTCACGCGATGGCCCTGGGTCTCTTCGATGTCCTTCGCCCATTTCTCGTGATCGCCGACCGGATCGACGCTGAGCCCGATGATCTTGCAGTTGCGCCTGTCGAATTCCGGCTTGAGCCCGGCCATATAGCCGAGCTCGGTCGTGCAGACCGGGGTGAAGTCCTTGGGATGCGAGAACAGTATCGCCCAGCCGTCGCCGATCCATTGGTGGAAGCTGACGGGGCCCTGCGTCGTCTGCGCGGTGAAATCCGGTGCCACCGAATTGAGTTCTGAGCGACATAGTCCTGCCTCCTTGGTCAGGCCAGCGCGCCTGGACCGGCGAGCCAGCCACGGCATTTCAGCCATTCATTGGTGAGTGCCGCGATGCGATCCGACGCGATCCCGGCCTGCCGCCACACCAGTCGTTGCTGCGACAGTTGCTCGACCCGACTATGCCACTCCGGGCCGATCACGTCGCCGAGAAAATCGCGCATCTTCACGGCCAGCGCCGGGCTCGCGCCGCCGGTGGAAATCGCCACGGTCAGCGTGCCCCGCCGCAGCACCGCCGCCGCCTGCGCGTCCGACAGCGCCGGCGCATCCTCGACATGCACCACCGCACCCGCTTGGCGGGCCTGGGCCGCCAGTTCGGTCTGCACCTCGGCGGGCGGAGCGGCGATGAACACCAGTTGGGCGCCGTCGAGATCGTCGGCATCGGGCCAGCGCCGGCGCAGCCGCGGCCCCGCCGCCGCCGCAAGGTCAGGATCGGGCGCCGGCGCGAACACCGCGATGTGCCGCGCTCCGGCCTCCTCAAGCAGCCGCATCCGACGCAGCGCCGCCCGGCCATTGCCGGCCAGGACCAAATTCAATCGCGAGACATCGAGAAAGATCGGGAGCATCTGCGGCACCTCCACGCCCGCACCAGCATGGCGGATGAGCAGCATATTATACGGTAAGCTCATGTCAATATTTTTAATCAACAAATTTTGTATGCTATTTGGCGGGCGGCGGCGACGGCTGCGCGTTCGGTTGCGGCGGTGCGCGGAGCGTGATGTTCTGGCGCGCCATATCGGCGACGACCTGTTGGGCGCCCGCATCGCCTTGCCGGGCCAGGAGCGCCACGTCGCTCGCGAGCGCATCGGTGACCTGGCGCAGACGCGTGGTCTCCTGCATCGGCGTCACCTGGTTCGCGGCGATGACGGTCAAGGTGTGCGACTGGCGCACCAGCATCACCGTCTGGAACACCTGCATCAGAAAGAAAGCGCCGGCGAGCAGCGCGAGCGGCAGCTCGAGGCCGGCATCGTCCAGGCGCCTCATTTTCCCGGCTCGTCCGGGCTGGCGTCCGATGGCGCCGCACCGGGGATTGCGCCCGCGCCGGCATCCGGCCCGTTGGGCGTCAGGTGCACGCCGTGCCGTTTCAGCAACTGGAACAGCGCGTCGTCCTTGGTCGCGATGGCAACCCGGGCGATGGCCTGGACCATGAGTTGCGCGGCGTGGGTCAACTGGCCGCCCTGATTGATCATTTGCTGGCGCTGATTGACCAGCGCCTGCGCGTTGTCATTGCGCAGGACGAGCGCGCCGTTCAGCAATACGAACAGGATACTCGCGGCGGCAAGGCCGGTCGCCGTCGGTTTGAGCCAGGCCCAATCGTTCATCGCCGCCCCTTTCGGTCGCTTGCCGGGTTGGGCATTATAGGCGCGCCCGCACCGGGCGATCAGCGAATCTTGGGGCGCGCCATTGGCCTGGGACCCGCAGCAATATCTGAAATTCAGGGGCGAGCGGCTGCGGCCGGGCTTCGACCTCCTGGCCCAAGTCGCCGATCTGCCGCCCGGTCCGGTGTTCGAATTGGGCTGCGGCACCGGCCCCCATGCGCGCGCGATGGCGCTGCGCTGGCCCGAGCGCTCGATCATCGCCATCGACAAGTCCAAGGAAATGCTGGCGGCGGCGGCGGCGGAGCCCTCTCCGGTGCGCTGGCTCGAGGCCGACATCGCGACCTGGACAGCGCCCGAGCCGGCGGCGCTGGTCTATTCGACCGCGACGCTGCAGTGGCTCGAAGGGCACGAGCGCCTGTTTCCGCATTTGCTGGGCCAGCTCGCACCCGACGGCGTCCTCGCGGTCCAGATGCCGCGCAATTTCGATGCGCCCTCGCACGCGCTCATGCGCGAGGTCGCGGCATCGGGACCGTGGGCCGAGCGCCTGCGTCCCCAGACCGCTTCCGGCACCGGCCAGGGCTCGCTCCTGCGGCTCGATCCGGTCGGACCGCCGGCGTTCTATTACGACCTGCTGCAGCCATTGGCACGCGGCGGCATCGAGATCTGGGAAACCGAATATCTGCACGTGATCGAGGGCGAGGACCCGGTGCTGGAATGGACCCGGGGGAGCGCATTGCGCCCGGTGATCGGGGCGCTGCCGCCCGAGGAGGCGGTGGCCTTCGAGCGCCGCTACGCCGCGGCGCTGCGGGCGGCCTATCCGCGCCGCAGCGACGGAAAGACGCTGCTCCCGTTCCGCCGCATTTTCATCGTCGCGCGGCGGTGACCGCCATGCGCCACTGGCTGCTCAAATCCGAGCCCGAGGTCTATTCGTGGGAGCGGCTCGTCAAGGACGGGCGCACCCACTGGGACGGCGTCCGCAATCACCAGGCGGCCAACAACCTCAAGGCGATGAAGCGCGGCGACCGCGCCTTCTTCTATCATTCGGGCGACGAACGGGCGATCGTCGGCGTCGCTGAGATCGTCAAAGAGGCCTATCCCGATCCCTCCGATCCCGATGGCCGCTTCGTCATGGTCGATGTGAAGCCGGTGCGCGCCGCGAAGGCACCGGTGACGCTGGCCGCGATCAAGGCTGAACCGAAGCTCAAGGATCTGGCGCTGGTGCGGCAGGGGCGGCTCTCGGTCGTGCCGGTAGCAGCGGACGAGTGGCAGATTCTGTGCGCGATGGGGCAAGTGCCGGCGTGAGCCGCGTCGCGCTCTGCCGCAGGCGGCGCGGACATCGTCAATGAACGCGTGCGACCACAGGCCAGGAGTTGACACCTCGGGACAGGCAAGCGGCGGAGGGATTGCGACATGGAAGGCAAGATCGCGTTGGAAGAGCATTGGGCGGTCGACGAAACATTGCATGTCGACGGGCAGCCGCTTGCCGGGGGCGCGTTCTGGGACG
Organism: uncultured Alphaproteobacteria bacterium; assembly: GCA_963721625.1. Taxonomy (GTDB): domain Bacteria; phylum Pseudomonadota; class Alphaproteobacteria; order ATCC43930; family CGMCC-115725; genus DATJLY01. Next base: position 251,393 of record CAVRKF010000006.1, on the reverse strand, counting down.
AAATGCGCCGCCTGCTCGTCGATTTCCGCGGCCGGCGGCTCGCCGGCATGGACGCGAACGGCATCGAGCTGGCGATCCTCGGCCTCAACTCGCCGGCCGTGCAAGGGATCCTCGATCCCGCCGAAGCCGCGCGCGTCGCCCGGCGGGCCAACGACACGCTCGCGGCCGAGATCGCCCACACCCCGCGCCGCTTCGCCGGGTTCGCCGGCCTGCCGATGCAGGACCCCGAAGCGGCGGCGCGCGAGCTGACCCGATGCGTCAAGGAACTCGGCTTCAAGGGCGCGATGGTCAACTGCTTCACCCAGAGGCACGTGGCGGATTCGGTAATCTCTTACGATCTGCCGGAATTCCGGCCGTTCTGGGCGATAGTGGCCACGCTTGACGTGCCGATCTATCTGCATCCGCGGCTCACCATTCCGTCGCGGGCACTCACCTATGAAGGGCACCGCTGGCTGTACAGCCCGGTCTGGGATTTCGGCAGCGAGACCGCGACCCAGGCGCTGCGGCTCATCGGCTCGGGGTTGTTCGATGCGTTCCCGAGCGTGCAAATCGTGCTGGGCCACTTGGGCGAGCGCATCCCGTTCGACCTTTGGAGGATCGACAACCTGACGGCGAAACTGCAGGTGAAGTATGCGGCGAAAAAGCGGGTCTCGGACTACATGCGCGAGAATTTTCACCTGACCACCAGCGGCCAGTTCCACGACACGCCGTTCCACTGTGCGCTCGCCGAGATGGGAGCTTCACGGATCATGTTCTCGGTCGATTACCCTTACGAGGAAATGGGGCCCGCCGCCCGATGGTTCGACAACACCGCCCTGTCGGACACCGATCGGCGCCGTATCGGCCGCACCAACGCGGTCAAGCTGTTCAAGCTCGATCTGGACTGAAGCGCGCGGCGAACAGCCATGGCCGCAGAAGCGCGCGTCGCACGGCCCGTTCGCCTTTGCCCCGCGGCGGAGATCGGCGACGGCGAGGGTCGCGGTTTCCGCTTTGGCGAAGGGACCGCGCAAGTCGCCGTCTTCGTCGTCCGCTGGCGCGGCGAATTGCGCGCTTATGTCAATTCCTGCCCGCATCTCGGCACGCCGCTGGACTGGCTGCCCGACCGCTTCTTCGACCGTGAGGGCTTGTTGCTGCTGTGCCGCACGCACGGCGCGCTGTTCCGGCCCGAGGACGGCGTGTGCGTGCGGGGACCGTGCGTCGGCAAGCGGCTCGCCCCCGCGCCGCTCACCATCGAGAACGGCGCGCTCGTGATCGAGATCGCGTGACCGCTTCAGCCTTCAGAGGCCGAGGGTGTTTTCTGCGAACAGCTCGTCGACTTCCATCGGCCGCGGAATGTAGCCCTGCGCGTGAGCGTAGCGCAGGAACGTCTCGATGACGGCGCGGTTGGGGCCGAGGCCCTGGACCCAGGCGTTCGTCGCCATAGGCCGCACGCTGTTCCTCGATGATGAAGACCGCGTCGGGCAGCGACAGGTGCTTCGAATCGGCGAAGAGGAACACGGTCGCACTGGCGCTGCGCCTCGACGAAGGCGCGGAACAGGCTTTCGGCGATCCACGGCTCGCGCTCGGCCAGTTCGGCCTTCATCACCACGGTGTGGGTGATCGGGAAGATGCCGGTGCGGCGGACGAGGTCGCGCATCTCGGTCTTGGCGTCGCGGAACAGCCGGCGCAGCTTCGCGGTGCCGGCGAGGAACGATGGCGACAGTTGCGGCACCAGGATCGCATCGACCTCGCCGCGCTCCAGAAGCGCGTCGGGCGTGCCGCCCTTGGCCGCCTCGACCGCGATCCCGGCGGGGATGACATAGCCCGCGGCCCCCTCGCTCTCGCAGGTGACCCAGGTCACGTCCTCGGGCGCAAGACCGTAATGGTCGCGGAAGATGCCGCGCAGCCACAGATTGACGGTGAGGCGGTAGAGCGGCACGCCGATGCGCTTGCCGACAAGGTCGCGCGGCGCGACAAAGGGCGCGTCCTGGCGCACCAGCACATAAGCCAGCACCGGCATGCGCAGCGGGAAGATCGGCAGCGCGATCACCGGCTCGCCGCGGCAGCGCGCCGCCACGTACCATGACAGCGACATCTCGGCCGCGTCGTATTGCTCATAGACCGGGCGGGTGCAGAAATCGCCGATCCACGAGGTCTCGGTGTTGAGCGCCAGTCCCTCGGCCTTGACGCGCCCGTCGATGATCGGCCGCGTGCGGTCGTAATCGGCGACCGCGAGGTCGATCGGATAAAGCGCCTTCGACCGCTGCACGGCGTCGGCCGTGATCATCCGCCCGATATCGTTCGCCATCGCGCATCCCCGTTGTCGTCACGCCAGCCTAAGTCTGGCGCGGCGGGGGCGTCAACTCACGCGAAAATTCTTGAATTGCCAGGGGTCGCCCGGGTCGATGTCCTCGGGGAAGAGACGGCCGCGGTCGACGAGCGGCGTCCAATCGCTGAACACGCCGACCACGTCGCCGAGATAGGGGCGGCAAATCTCGAGGATGCGGCGGTGGTCGATCTCGTCGGGCTCGACGATCGAGGCGTTGGGGTTCTCGAGCGCCCATATCACCCCCGCGAGCACTGCCGCCGTCACCTGGAGGCTGGTCGCGTTGTTATAAGGCGCGAGGCGGCGTGCCGCCTCGATCGACAGCCGTGAGCCGTACCAGTAAGCACCTTTCGCGTGCCCCATCAGCAGTACGCCGAGCTCGTCCATGCCGGATTGGATCTCCGCCATGAGGAGCCGTTGCTCCGGCTGAACCCGCCAGTTCTTGCCGGCAAATTCGTGCAGCGACAGCACCGCGGCGTCGCACGGGTGATAGGCATAATGCGCGGTCGGGCGGTAACGCAGTTCGCCGCCTTCGGCGACGGTGAAATAGTCGGCGATCGAGATCGCCTCGTTATGGGTGATGAGGAAGCCGTGATAGGGCCCCTCGAGCGGGTCCAGCTCCGCACCCGCGTCGCCGCGCCGGGGCGATTGAGATAGATCGCCGCGCCGCAGCCGAAATCGTGGCATGCGCCGTCCGGCGGGAAATGGCGCTCGTGGCTGCCCCAGCCCAGTTCGGCGGGTTGCGCGCCCTCGCCGACGAAGCCGTCGATCGACCAGGTATTGACGAACTCGCCGCGGCGTTTGGGACGGGGCGAGACCTGGGTGTCGCGCTCGGCAATGTGGATGACCTTGACGCCGAGGCGCTGCGCCAGCCCGGCCCAGCCGCTCCGGCTCATCGGCGCCGCCGCCGCGACGCCGGTCGCGGCGGCGACATCGAGCAGCGCCGCCTTGACGAAATGCGAGACGAGGCCGGGATTGGCGCCGTGCGTCACCACCGCCGTGGGCGCGCCCGCGGCGCCGGCGCGCAGCTTGAGCGCGCTCTCGCGCAGGGCGTAGTTCGAACGCTGCGAGGGCGTCAGCGACGGGTCGGTATAGCCGCCCGGCCAGGGCTCGACGCAACTGTCGAGATAAAGCGCCCCCTTACGGCGGCAGAATTCGACGAGCGCGAGCGAGGACACCTCGATCGAGACGTTGAGGAGGAAATCGCCCTGACCGAGCAGCGGATCGAGGATGCGGGCGAAATTCTCCCGCGTCAGCGGCGTGATCGCGAAATTCGCGCCCAGCGCCGCCGCCTCGTCGCGGCCGCGCGGCTCGGCGGTGACGATGGTGATCTGCGACGGCGCGATGCGCAGATGGCGCAGCAAGAGCGGCAGCACGCCTTGCCCGATGCTGCCGAAGCCGACCATCACCATTCGCCCGGGAAACGACGCGTACATCATCCTGCGAAACCGCTATCCATCGCGACGTAGCGAAGCGCCAGAAATTGGGCACTGCAGCCGGCGAAGTCAAAAAATTTCGCCCGCGCCGAGCCTGCCGGCCCCGAAGCGGACGGCACCGGGGTTTGACTTTCCTCTGGCATACAAGATACACAAGGTCAAACCGTCGCGCCAAGCCGGCGGGAGGAAGGGCGCCTGACATGACCGTTTCGCGGCTCGAAGTGAAGCCGATCGACACCCAAACGAGCTTTCGCACGCAGGCCTATCACGCCCTCAAGGCAGCCATCGCCAGTTTCGATGTCTATGCCCAGCCGCACGAACTGCGTCTCGACGAGCGCCAGCTCTCGCACGATCTCGGCGTGTCGCGCACCCCCATTCGCGAAGCGATCACGCTCCTCGAACAGGAAGGGTTCGTGCGCACGCTGCCGCGCCGCGGCGTCTACGTCGTGCGCAAGATCAAGCAGGAGATCGTCGCCATGATCCAGGTCTGGGCGGCGCTCGAGAGCATGGCCGCCCGACTCATCACGCTGCACGCCTCGGACGCCGACATCTGCCGCCTGCGCCGTCTCTTCGACGAGTTCCAGGGCACCTCGCCCGAGGCCCGTCTCGACGAATATTCCGACGCCAATATCCGGTTCCACCAGGCGATCATCCACTTGTCCGGCAACCGGCTCCTGGTCGACATGACCGAGAACCTGTTCATCCATGTCCGCGCCATCCGCCAGGCGACGATCGGCCAGGACAACCGGGCGCAGCGTTCGATCATCGACCACATGAACATCATCGAAGCGCTCGAGCGGCGCGACACCGATGCCGCCGAGACGCTCACGCGCCGCCACACGCTCGACCTCGCCGCCCATGTCGAGCGCCAGAGCGGATTTCTCGAATAGGGGAGGTGAGGATGGCTGACGACGTGAAGACGGCTCCGGCGGCGGCCAGCACCGCCGAGGACACGCTGAAGCGCAAGAGCAAGGACCCCAACGTCGTCTCGGGCGGCCATCTCGTCGCTAAGGCTCTCAAGAACGAGGGCGTCGATACGATCTTCACGCTGTGCGGCGGCCACATCATCGACATCTATGACGGCTGCGTCGACGAGGGCATCCGCATCATCGACGTGCGCCACGAGCAGGTGGCCGCGCACGCCGCCGACGGCTATGCGCGCCAGACCGGCCGGCTCGGCTGCGTCGTGACCACCGCGGGCCCCGGCTTCACCAACGCCATGACCGGCATCGCCACCGCCTTCCGCTCCGAGAGCCCGGTCCTGCATATCGGCGGCCAGGGCGCGCTGACGCAGCACATGATGGGCTCGCTCCAGGATCTGCCGCATGTCGACATCGCCCGGCCCATCACCAAGTTCGCGGCGGGCGTGCGCTCGACCGAGCGCATCGCCGACATGATCGCGATGGCGGCGCGCGAATGCTTCGCCGGCGCGCCCGGCCCGGCCTATCTCGAAATCCCGCGCGACATTCTCGACCGCGAGATCGAGATCGCCAAGGCGGTAATCCCGCGGCCCGGCCATTACCGAGCCTCGACCAAATCGGTGGGCGATCCCGCCGACATCGAGACGCTGGCCGACATCCTGGTGCGCGCGGAGCGTCCGGGTATCCTGCTCGGCAGCCAGGTTTGGACCGCGCGCGGTCACGAGGCGGCGATCGCGCTCGTGCGCGCGCTCGACCTCGCCGCCTATTTCAATGGCGCCGGGCGCGGTCTGCTGCCGCCCGGCGATCCGCATCATTTCGACCGCACCCGCTCCTATGCCTTCGACAAGGCGGACGTCATCGTCATCGTCGGGACGCCGTTCGACTTCCGCATGGGCTATGGCCGCCGGCTCGGCCGCAACGCCCAGGTGGTGCAGATCGATCTCGACTACCGCACCGTCGGCAAGAATCGCGACATCGCGCTGGGTCTCGTCGGCGATCCCGGCGCGATCCTCGCCGCGGTGCATCAGGCGGCGAGCGGGCGCATCGACAAGGGCGCGCAGGCGCGGCGCAAGGAATGGCTAAAGGAGCTGCGCGAAGCCGAGGCGGCCGCGACGGCGAAGCTGATGCCGCTGTTCCGCTCGGACAGCACGCCGATCCATCCCTATCGCGTTGCCTGGGAAATCAACGAATTCCTCACCGACGACACGATCTATATCGGCGACGGCGGCGACGTCGTCACCATCTCGGCCCAGGCGGTGCGCCCGCGCCGGCCCGGCCACTGGATGGACCCGGGCGCACTCGGCGCGCTCGGCGTCGGCACCGGCTTCGCCATGGCGGCGAAGCTCGCGCATCCGCACAAGGAGGTGCTGTGCTATTACGGCGACGGGTCGTTCGGCATGACCGCCTTCGACATGGAGACGGCGAACCGCTTCCACGCGCCCTACATCGCCGTCATCGGCAACAACTCGGCGATGAATCAGATCCGCTACGGCCAGCTCGCCAAATACGGCGAGCAGCGCGGCAATGTCGGCAATCTCCTCGGCGACGTGCCGTTCGGCAAGTTTGCCGAGATGCTCGGCGGCTATGGCGAGGAGGTTCGCGACCCGGCCGAGATCGCACCGGCGCTGCGCCGCGCCCGCGAGGCGGTGGCGAAGAGCGGCCGCTCCGCGGTTATCAACATCTGGGTCGATCCCCGTGAATATGCGCCCGGGACCAAGGCGCAGACCATGTACAAGTGAGGCAAACATGGCCAAGGCACTCGACGGCGTCCGCATCCTCGACTTCACCCACGTGCAGTCGGGCCCCACTTGCACTCAGCTCCTCGCCTGGCTTGGCGCCGACGTGATCAAGGTGGAGCGCCCCGGCATCGGCGACATCACGCGCGGCCAGCTCCGCGACGTGCCGAACGCCGACAGCCTCTATTTCACCATGCTCAACGCCAACAAGCGTTCGATCACGCTCGACACCAAGAACGCCAAGGGGAAGGAGGTGCTGGAGGCGCTGATCAAGGCGTGCGACGTGCTGGTGGAGAATTTCGGCCCCGGCGTGCTCGACCGCATGGGCTTCCCGTGGGAGCGGGTGCAGCAGCTCAATCCGCACATGATCATGGCGTCGGTCAAGGGCTTCGGTCCCGGCCCCTATGAGGACTGCAAGGTCTATGAGAACGTCGCGCAATGCACCGGCGGCGCCGCTTCGACCACCGGCTTCGATGACGGGCCGCCGCTGGTGACGGGCGCGCAGATCGGCGACAGCGGCACCGGGCTTCATCTCGCGCTCGGCATCGTCGCCGCGCTCTATCAGCGCAACAGCACCGGCCGCGGCCAGCGCGTGCTCGCGGCGATGCAGGACGGCGTGCTCAATCTGTGCCGCGTCAAGCTGCGCGACCAGCAGCGCCTCGCCCGCACCGGCGTCATGACCGAGTATCCGCAATACCCCTATGGCAAGTTCGGCGACGCCGTGCCGCGTGCCGGCAATGCCTCGGGCGGCGGCCAGCCCGGCTGGATCCTGAAATGCAAGGGCTGGGAGACCGATCCCAACGCCTATATCTATTTCATCACCCAGGCACCGGTCTGGGCCAAGATCTGCGCCATCATCGGCAAACCCGAATGGATCACCGATCCCGACTACGCCAAGCCCGAGGCACGGCTGTCGCGGCTCACTGAGATCTTCGCCGCGATCGAGCAATGGACCATGACCAAGACCAAGTTCGAGGCGATGGAGATCCTGAACCGGGACGACATCCCCTGCGGCCCGATCCTGTCGATGAAGGAGATCGCCGCGGAGCCCAGCCTGCGCGCCAGCGGCACCGTGGTCGAGGTCGATCATCCCAAGCGCGGCAAGTATCTGACCGTCGGGATGCCGATCAAGATGAGCGACAGCCCCGCCGACGTGCAGCGCTCGCCGCTTCTGGGCGAGCACACCGAGGAGATCTTGCGCGAGGTGCTGCGCTTCGATGCCGCAAGGGTGGCGGATATCAAGGCCTCGGGCGCGCTCGACGGCGGCAAGTCGTTGGCGGCGGAATAGCCGCGCATCTTTACGGCCGCCGCGTTAGGCCCTATGCCTTCAGGCCGCGCGATCCATTGAGCGGCAAGGGCGTAACGCGGCCATGAATATCCACGAGTATCAGGCGAAGAGCCTGTTGCAGAAATTCGGCGTCGCGGTGCCCAAGGGCGGCGTCGCCTACACGCCGCAAGAGGCGGAAAAGGTCGCGGGCGGCCTCGCCGGGCCGGCTTATGTGGTGAAGGCGCAGATCCACGCCGGCGGCCGCGGCGCCGGAAAATTCAAGGACGATCCCGCCGGCAAGGGCGGCGTGCGGGTGGTCAAGTCGCCGCAGGAGGCGGCGCAGGCGGCGGCGGCGATGCTCGGCCACGTGCTGGTGACGCAGCCAGACCGGGCCCAAGGGGCGCGAGGTGAAGCGCGTCTATGTCGAGGAGGGCTGCGACATCAAGCGCGAGCTCTATCTCGGCATGCTCCTCGACCGCAAGACCGCGCGCGTCACCGTCATGGCCTCGACCGAAGGCGGCATGGAGATCGAGGAGGTGGCCGCCAGTCACCCCGAGAAAATCCTGCGCGCCACGATCGATCCCGCCACCGGCATGCAGGGCTTCCACGCCCGCCGGCTCGCCTTCGGTCTCGGCCTCGAGGGCAATCAGGTCGCAGGCGGCGACCAATTCATGCTCGGCATGTATCGCGCCTTCACCGCGCTCGACGCCTCGATGGTCGAGATCAACCCGCTGGTCGTCACCGGCGCCGGCGATGTGATCGCGCTCGACGCCAAGATCAACTTCGACGACAACGCGCTCTTCCGCCACAAGGACATCGAAGAGCTGCGCGACGAGGACGAGGAGGACCCGACCGAGCTCGAAGCGGCGCGGCATTCGCTCAACTACGTCAAGCTCGACGGCAACATCGGCTGCATGGTCAACGGCGCCGGGCTCGCCATGGCGACGATGGACATCATCAAGCTCTATGGCGGCGAGCCCGCGAACTTCCTCGATGTCGGCGGCGGCGCCACGCAAGCGAGCGCGTCACCACCGCGTTCAAGCTCATCCTGTCCGACCCGCATGTCGAGGGCATCCTGGTCAACATCTTCGGCGGCATCATGCGCTGCGACGTCATCGCCGAAGGCATCGTCGCCGCGGCGCGCGAGGTCAGCCTGCAGGTGCCGCTGGTGGTGCGGCTCGAAGGCACCAATGTCGGGCTGGGCAAGAAGATCCTGGCCGAATCCGGCCTGCCGATCCTGTCAGCGCCGACGATCTCGCCGACGCCGCCGAGAAGGTCGTGAAAGCCGTGCGGGAGGCGGCGTGATGTCGATCCTCGTCAATCCAAGACCAAGGTCATCTGCCAGGGCATCACCGGCGCGCAGGGCACCTTCCACTCCGAGCAGGCGATCGCCTACGGCACCAAGATGGTCGGCGGCGTGACGCCCGGCAAAGGCGGCACCAAGCATCTCGATCTGCCGGTCTTCGACACCGTCGCCGAGGCGGTGAAGGCGACCGGCGCCAACGCCACGGCGATCTACGTGCCGCCGCCCTTCGCCGCCGACGCCATCCTCGAGGCGATCGACGCCGGCTGCCGCTTGTCGTGTGCATCACCGAGGGCATCCCGGTCCTCGACATGGTGACGGTGAAGCGCGCGCTTCAGGGCACCGAAGACGCGGCTCATCGGCCCCAACTGCCCCGGCGTCATCACGCCCGAGGCGTGCAAGATCGGCATCATGCCCGGCCACATCCATGCCAAGGGCCATGTCGGCATCGTCTCGCGCTCCGGCACGCTCGACCTATGAGGCGGTGGCGCAGACCACGGCCGCGGGGCTCGGCCAGTCCACCTGCGTCGGCATCGGCGGCGACCCGGTCAACGGCACCAACTTCATCGACTGCCTCGAGCTGTTCCACGCCGATCCCGACACCCACGCCATCGTCATGATCGGCGAGATCGGCGGCTCGGGCGAGGAGGAGGCGGCCGACGTTCATCAAGCGCAGCAAAGTGAAGAAGCCGGTGGTCGGCTTCATCGCCGGCGCCACCGCGCCGCCCGGCCGCCGCATGGGCCACGCCGGCGCCATCATCTCGGGCGGCACCGGCACGGCGGAGCACAAGATGGAGGCGATGCGCGGCGCCGGCATCCGCGTCGCCCAATCCCCCGCCGCGCTCGGCAGCACCATGCGCGACATGCTCAAGGGCTGAGGCGCCCGGCGGGGCTTTCTTCCTCGCCCGCGCCTCGGGATTACGGGGATCGGCATCGCGGACGAGGGTGCCTGGCCAATGGTCCTGCGCGGATTGATTATTCTCTCTGCATTGTCCTGCGTCGCGGCAACCGCTGCGATGGCCGGTCCGCCCTTTCGCACCGATGATCCGGAGCCGGTCGACTATGGGCACTGGGAAGTCTATGGCTTCTCGGCCGCCACGCATGTGCAGGGCGACACGTCCGGCACGCTGCCCGGCGTCGAGGTGAATTACGGCGCGCTGCCGAACCTTCAGCTGCACGTCGTCGCGCCCGTCGCCTTCGACGCGCCGAGCGGCAGCGGGACCAAGTTCGGCTATGGCGACACCGAGCTCGGGATCAAATATCGCTTCATTGAGGAGGACAAGAACGGCTGGCGGCCGCAGGTCGGCATCTTCCCGCTGTTCGAGGCCCCGACCGGCGACGAGCCGCGCGGCCTCGGCACCGGCCATGCGCACGAGTTCTTTCCGCTATGGATTCAGAAGAGCTTCGGCCCGTGGGTGACTTATGGCGGCGGCGGCTATTGGAACAATCCCGGCGCCGGCAACAAGAACTATTGGTTCGCCGGCTGGCTCTTGCAGCGGCAAATCACCGCTGACCTCGCCCTCGGCGGCGAACTGTTCCACCAGACCGCCGATACCGCCGGCGGCCGCGCCACCACCGGCTTCAATCTCGGCGGCATCTATGACTTAACCGAGAATTATCACCTGCTATTCTCGGCCGGCCGCGGCTTGGTGAACGTCCCCGACACCGACGAGTTTTCCTATTACCTCGCGTTCCAGTGGACGTTCTGAGGGCGCCGCTAGCGAAACTGCGGCATGACGTCGTCACAGAGGAGCCGCAATGCGCCCATCACCTGCTCGTGCGCGAGCATGCCGCCGCAATTCAGCTCGGCGAGGATGCCGTCCAATTGGAGCTCGTCCTGCAATTGGCGCAGCCGTTCGACGATTGCTGCGGGCGTGCCGAACAGCAGATGATCGCGCAAGGCCTGCTCGTAGGTGAGGTGGCGCAGCCGTTCCGAGCGTGCCGCCCGGGCCGTCCCGAGCGCGCCCGTCCGCGCCGCCGAATCCGCCTGCAGATCGGCCTGATACTGATAAAACCACATGATGCTGCGCTCGGGGTCGGCCAGCGCCTGCGCCGCCGTCTCGGCGAGATAGACCGGCGCCGAAACATAGACCTCGCCCTTGCCCGGATGGCCGGCGGCCGCCCAGGCTTCGCGGTAGCGGCGGATCGAGGGGGCGAGATCGGACCACGGGACGGTGCGCGCCGAGGCGAAGATCGGCAGGCCGAGCTCGCCGATCATGGGGAACGTATCGGCGGTGCTGGCGGCCATGCGAATCGGCGGATGCGGCGCCTGATAGGGAAGCGGCACCACGGAGATGTCGGTGAAGCTGTAATATTGGCCGTGGTACGAGCAGCCCGGTTGCGTCCACGCCAGCTTGATGATGTCCATGGCCTCGCGAAAACGGTCGCGGCTCTCGCCATAGGCGACGCCATAGGCATCATAGGTGTGCACCACGCCGCTGCGGCCGACCCCGAAGATGAGGCGGCCGCGGCTCAGCTGATCGATCGTGGCCACTTCCTCGGCAAGCCGCAGCGGATGGCACAGCGGCAGTACCTGCACCGCGATGCCGATCTTGATGCGGCGGGTGCGTGCGGCAATGGCGGCGGCGATCGTGAGCGGCGCCGCGAGGACCGAGCGCTCCGGCGCAAAATGCAGTTCCGCGAGCCACAGCGCATCGAGACCCCACGCCTCGGCCGCATCGACCTGGGCCAGCGCCTCGTCGAAGGCGTCCGCATGGGAACGGCCGGGCCGGGTCGGAAACTCGTGAAACATCCCGAACTCCATGGTGCCCGCCTCTCTCCCTGGCCTATTTCCGGCGCGTTCCATAGCCGCGTGGTTCACGCCATTGTGGCGGGCTGCGGCGCGCAGGCCAAGACCATCATCGGCCGTACGAGGGAGAAGCTGCGCCGGCGCCGGGCGCGTCAGATGGCACGAATCCGGTGCATCAGACGCGCCGCCCCGGCCGCCATGCGGCGGCCGAATCCGGGCCCGCGTTGCGGCGGCCGTCCTTGCGGAAGCGATCGGCCCGGCTCCCGGACGGCGACGCCGACCGCGAGTTCCTCGCGCACGTGATCGAGCACATCGAGCACGAGGGCATGCGAGGTCAGCCAGCTGTCGTTGAATTTCTCGATATGCCGATAGGCATTGCCGGTCACTTCGCGGACCGCGCGCAGGATGGGAGCATAGAGCAGCAACTCGGCGTCGGCTTCACGCACGGCGCCCAGGATGCACATGCGTCCGTCATCCGTCTTCAGCGCGCCTTTGCACCAGCGCTCGCGGTCACCGAGGAGACCGATGACGCGGTCAATCTTCTCGAGTGCGGTCACACGCAGCTCCTGATGGCCCGGATCGAACGGCACGGCCTCCTCCGCGGCACTGGCGGCGCGAATTGTGCGCCCGAAGTGACGGCCAAGGCAAGGGCGGCAGGATCGGCCGTGCCGCCAGGCAAAATGCTTTCGACACCCCGAGCCGGCCCGGCTATAGACGGATGCCTCGGTCCTGCGGCAATGGCGCGGAACCGCACCGGCTTTCGGGATCGCAACCGCGAGACACAGGAAGGATCAATGCCCGCCGATCCGACCCCTCCGGCCCAGCGCCGCATCCATCCAGGCTCGGGCCGGCGGCGCGGGCGCAATCTTCCGCGCGGCCGCCAGGTCGAGCCCGAAGCACTCGCCGCGGTGCGGGCGCTGCTCCAGGACCGGCCGAGGCAGCCCGATCTCCTGATCGACATCTGCACCTGCTGCAGGACCATTTCGGCTGCCTCCATGCGCGGCATCTCGCGGCGCTGGCGCAGGAGTTGCGGCTGGCGCTGGTTGAGGTTTACGAGGTCGCTTCGTTCTACGCCCATTTCGATATCGTCATGGACGGCGAGCCCGCGCCGGCGCCGCTGACGGTTCGGGTGTGCGACAGCCTGACTGCGCGATCTTCGGCGCCGAGCGCCTGCTGCGGCATTGCCGGCGAGGCTCGGCGCCGGCGTCCGGGTGGTGCGGGCGCCGTGCATGGGCGGCTGCCATAACGCGCCGGTAGCGGCGCTGGGCCATGCGCTGCACGAGCATGCGAGCCTCGACAGCATCGCGACGCCGTCGCGCAAGGCGACACCCATCCGCAGGTTCCCGCCTTTCCGCGGCTATGACGCTTATGTCGCCGACGGCGGCTATCGCTTGCTCGCCTGCCGCGCGAGCAGGCGCCGCTCGAGACGGTGCTGAAGCCGCTCGATGACTCGGCGCTGCGCGGCCTCGGCGGCGCCGGCTTTCCTACCGGACGCAAATGGCGGCTGTGCGCGCCCTGCCGACCCGCGCCTGATGGCGGTCAACGCCGACGAGGGCGAGCCCGGCACTTTCAAGGACCGCTATCTTCCTCGAAACCGACCCGCATCGCTTCCTCGAGGGCATGCTGATCGGCGCCTGGGCGGTCGAGGCGGCGAGATCTACATCTATCTGCGCGACGAGTACCCGCAGTGCCGCGAATTGCTCGAACGCGAAATTGCGCAAGTCGAGGCGGCAGGCCTGGCGCCCGCAGCCGCATCCACCTGCGGCGTGGCGCCGGCGCCTATATCTGCGGCGAGGAATTGGCGATGCTCGAAAGCATCGAAGGCAAGTGCGGCCTGCCGCGCCACAAGCCGCCTTATCCCGCCGAAGTCGGGCTGTTCGGCCGCCCGACGCTGATCAACAATGTCGAGACGCTCTATTGGGTGCGCGACATCGTCGAGCGCGGCGCCGAATGGTTCGCCGGCCAAGGCCGGCACGGCCGCAAGGGGCCGCGCAGCTTCTCGGTCTCGGGCCATGTCCGCGATCCCGGCGTCAAGATCGCGCCCGGCCGGCATCACCGCACGCGAGCTCATCGACGAATATTGCGGCGGCATGGAAGAGGGCCACGCCTTTAAGGCCTATCTCCCGGGCGGTGCCTCGGGCGGCATCCTGCCCGCGAGCCTTGGCCGACCTGCCGCTCGATTTCGGCACGCTCGAGCCGCATGGCTGCCTTATCGGCTCGGCCGCGGTGGTGGTGCTGTCGGATCGCGACGACATGCGCGCGGTCGCGCTCAATCTCCTGCGCTTCTTCGAGGACGAGAGCTGTGGCCAATGCACGCCCTGCCGGGTCGGCACCGAGAAAGCGGTGCAGCTTCTGTCGGCGCCGCGCTGGGACGTGCCGCTGGTCGAGGAGCTGGCGCGGGTAATGACCGACGCCTCGATCTGCGGCCTCGGCCAGGCCGCGATGAACCCGGTCAAATCGCTCCTGAAATACCTCGCCGCCGACGTGACCTGAACCGCGCCGTCGCGGCTTTACGGAATGGCCGAACGCGCCTCTTGCCACGGGCCGGCAGGCGCCTATATAATTAACTGACCGGTTAGTTATTAGAGACGCGGATGCGGCAACGAGTGGGCAAGAAGCCTGGCGCCGGGGACGGCGCCCGTTGGCGCCGTCGCAAGGAGGCGCGACCGCGGCGAAATCGCGGCAAGGCCGCGCTCGCATGCTTTGCCGAACGCGGCTTTGCCGCTGCTTCGCTCGACGAGATCGCGGCGCGGGCCGGGCGTCACCAAGGGCACGCTCTATCTCTATTTCCCGAACAAGGAGGCGCTGTTCAAAGAGGTGGTCCGGCAGGCGCTGCTGCCGCGGATCGCGCCTTCGAGGACAGCCGCCGCTCGGGCGAGCCGGCCGCGCGCCAACTCGAGCGCTCATCGCCGCCTGGCCGGAGCTGGTCGCGACGCCGCATCTCGGCACGATCCCCAAGCTGATGATTGCCGAAGCCGGCAACTTTCCCGGAACTTGGCCCACTTCTATCTCGACGAAGTGATCGGCCGCGCAAGGCGGCTCATCGTCGCGATCCTGCGCCGCGGCATGAGGCGCGGCGAGTTTCGCCGGCTCGATCCCAACGCCGCGTTCTTTTCGGTGATAGCGCCGCTGCTCGTCGCCGTGCTGTGGCGGCACAGCTTCGAACGGCATGACGCGACGCCGCTCGATGTTGCGGCGCTGTGCCGCACGCATGCAGCCATCGTGATCGGCGGCCTTGCCGCGCAAAGGAGGCGTCATGAGACGGCGCATCCCGATCGTGATCGCGCTCGCCGCCATCGCCGCGGCGGGGTGGGCTTGCTACACCTACCTCTATCGCCCGCGCCGAGCGCCGGCGGCAACGCGCTCGTGCTCTTCGGCAATGTCGACGTGCGCCAGGTCGACCTCTCGGTTTCAAGGTCGGCGGCCGGATCGTCGCCATGGCGGTCGATGAAGGCGATCGCGTCGCGGCCGGACAATGGTCGCGGCGCTCGACAAGCAAAGCTATTCGACGACGAGCTCCGCATCGCCCGCGCGCGCTCGATGAGCGGGCGGCGGACCTCGCGAAGCTCGAGCATGGCTCGCGGCCCGAGGAGATCGCCCAGGCGCGCGCCAACGTCGATCTGGCGCGCAGCGCCGCCGAGATCAACCAGTGACGCTCGACCGCCAGACCTCGCTGCTCAAGACTTCGCTCGTCTCGCAGCAGAGCTATGACACCGCGGCGGCCGCAACCCATCAAGCGGACGCGCAGCTCGCCTTCGCGCAGCAATCGCTCCGCCTCGCCGAGCTTGGGCCCCGGCAGGAGGACATCGCCGCGGCGCGCGCGCAACTCTCGCTCGAGCAGGGCAATGTCGCCGTGGCAGAGACCGATCTCGCCGATACCGAGCTAACCGCGCCATCCGCCGGAATCATCACGGTTCGGGTCCGCGAGCCGGGCGCCGTCGTCAATGTGGGCGAGACGGTCTACAGCCTCACGCTCGATCGGCCGGTCTGGGTGCGCGCCTATGTCGAGCGAGCCGGATCTCGGCCGCATCCGTCCTGGCGCCATTGCGGCGGTGACGACCGATACCCCTGCAGCGAAAGACCTATCGCGGCCAGGTCGGCTTCATCTCGCCGGTCGCGGAATTCACGCCCAAGACGGTCGAGACGCGCGAGCTGCGCACCGCTCTCGTCTATCGCCTGCGCGTCATCGTGGACGATCCCGACGAGGGGCTGCGGCAGGGCATGCCGGTGACCGTGACCTTTCCCGGCGCGGCGCGGGGACTGAGCATGGCGCCCCTCATTATTTTCGAGGGCGTCGGCAAGCGCTTCGGCGCGGCGACCGCGCCTCGACGGCATCAGCGCCGCGATCGGCTCCGGCCGCATCACCGGGCTCGTCGGGCCGGACGGGGCCGGGAAAATCGACGCTGCTGCGCCTCATCGACGGGCTGCTGGTGCCGAGCTCCGGCCGCATCACGGTCTGCGGCCTCGACAGCGCAGCGCAAGCGCCGGCGGTCCATGCCATCACCGGCTATATGCCGCAGCGCTTCGGCCTCTATGAGGATCTGACCGTCCGCGAGAACCTCGACCTCTACGCCGATCTGCGCGGCGTCACCGGCGCCGCAGCGCCGGACGCGTTTCGCACGCCTGCTCGCCTTCACCGATCTCGAACGGTTTCCAGGCGCGGCTCGCCGGCCGGCTTTCGGGCGGCATGAAGCAGAAGCTCGGGCTCGCCTGCGCGCTGGTTCAGCACGCCGCGCGTGCTGCTGCTCGACGAGCCCAGCGTCGGCGTCGATCCGATCTCGCGGCGCGAGCTGTGGCGCATGGTGCGGCGAGCTCGTCGAGGACGGCATCGCCGTGGTCTGGAGCACCTCCTATCTCGACGAGGCCGAGCGCTGCGCCGACGTGCTGCTGCTGCACGAGGGCCGCCTGCTCCATGCCGGGCCGCCCGGCCGGCTGACCGAGCCGGATGGCGGGACGCAGCTTTCTCATCCAGAGCGGCGCCGCACGGCGGGCGCGGCTGCGCTCGCGCGCCTCCGCCGGCATCGCGATGTCGCCGACGGCGTCGTCCAGGGCCATGCGGTGCGCATCGTCATGGCGGAAGGCGCCGCGCCGCCGACGCCTCATCGCTCGGCGTCGCCGGAGCGGCCGACATTCGCGCCGGTGCGCGCCGCGCTTTGAAGACGCCTATGTCGCCTTGCTCGGCGCCGGGCGCGGCCGGAAGAGCGACAACGCCGCCCGCGCCGCCGCCGCACGCGACCGAAGGCGTCGCGATCGAGGCGCGCGCGCTGACCAAGCGATTCGGCAGTTTCATCGCCGCCGCCAATCGATCAGCTTTTCGATCCGGCGCGGCGAGGTGTTCGGGCTTCTCGGACCCAATGGCGCCGGCAAATCGACGACGTTCAAGATGATGTGCGGACTGATGCAGCCGAGCGCCGGGGCGGCCTTCGTCGAGGGGCTCGACCTTTATCGCGCGGGAGTCAGCGGCGCGGCGCCGGATCGGCTACATGGCACAGAAATTCTCGCTCTACGGCGATCTGAGCGTGCGCCAGAACCTCGATTTCTTCTCCGGCGTTTACGGCCTCGCGGGGCAGCGCGGCCAGGCGGCGCTCGCGACGGCGCGGCAGCGCTTCGCGCTGGAGCCCATCATCGACGCCACCGCGGGCGAGCTGCCGCTGGGCTTCAAGCAACGACTGCGCTCTGGCCTGCGCCGTCATGCATGAGCCCGGCGGTCCTGTTCCTCGACGAGCCGACCTCGGGCGTCGATCCGCTGACGCGGCGCGAGTTCTGGCGCGACATCAACGCGATGGTCGAGCGCGGCGTGACCGTGATGGTGACGACCCATTTCCTCGACGAGGCGGAGTATTGCGACCGCATCGCGCTCGTCTATCGCGGCCGCGTCATCGCCGACGGGATCGCCTGACGAGCTCAAGGCGAGCGCGCGCAGCGCCGGCGCTGACCGAGCCGACGCTCGAAGACGCCTTCATCGCGCTGGTGGAGCACGATGCGCGCGACGCCGCCGCCTGAGACATCCGCCCCGCCGCGCGGCGCGGCGCGGCGCGCCGCATCGCGCGCGCTCGTGCGCAAGGAGATGCTGCAGATCCTGCGCGACCCGAGCAGCATCCTGATCGGCGGCATCCTGCCGCTGCTGCTGCTGTTCCTGTTCGGCTTCGGCGTCTCGCTCGACCTCAGGAACGTCGCCGTCTGCGTCGTCGTGGAGGCCACGACGCCGGATGGCCTCGAGCTTCGCCGCCTCGTTCGCGCGCCTCGCGCGTCTTCGCCGTGCGCGAGGTTCGCGACCGGCGCCGACTGCCAGAGCCGACCTCGTGGCCGGCCGCATCAAGGGGATCGTCGTGCTGCCGGCCGCGTTCTCGGCGCACGGCGGCGCGCGGCGGGCCGTGCGCCGATCCAGGTGCTGGTCGATGGCAGCGATCCCAATACCGCCGGCCTCGTCGCAGAACTATGTGCCGGGCCTGTGGCGCACCTGGCTCGCCGAGGAGCAGATTCGAGCGCGCGCGGGCGCGCGCCGCCGGGTCACGCTGGTGCCCGCGCATCTGGTACAACCCGGCGCACGAGAGCGCCGAATTCCTGCTTCCGGGCCTCGTCGCCGTCAACATGACCCTGATCGGCACGCTTGCTGACCGCGCTGGTGGTGGCGCGGGAGTGGGAGCGCGGCACGATGGAGGCGCTGATGTCGACGCCGATCGGCATCGTCGAGCTGCTGGCCGGCAAGCTCGCGCCCTATTTCCTGCTCGGCATGATGGCGATGGCGTTGTCGGTCGGCTCGGCGATCGTGGTCTTCGCCGTGCCGTTCCGCGGCTCGTTCGCGGCGCTGGCGTGCGATCTCGGCGGTATTCTCTGCTGTGCATGCTCGCTTTCGGGCTGCTCGATCTCGACCCTCGCGCGCAACCAGTTCGTCGCGAGCCAGGTGGCGCTGATCGTCGGATTTCTGCCGGCGATCATGCTGTCGGGATTCCTGTTCGAGATCGCCGAGCATGCCGCTGCCGATCCGCATGCTGACCTATGCGCTGCCGGCGCGCTATTTCGTGCCGAGCTTGCAGACGCTGTTCCTCGCGGGCGACGTTTCCGCGGTGCTGGTGCCGAACGCGCTCGCCATGACGGCAATCGCGGCCGTGCTGCTCATGGCCGTCGGCCGGGTCATGCGCCTGCGGCTCGACTGAGTCATGGCGCGGCGCATCCTCTTCCTGATCGTCAAGGAACTGCTCGCCGTGTGGCGCGACCCGCGGAGCCGCATGATCCTGTCGTGCCGCCGATCGTGCAGCTCTCGTCTTCGCCTTCGCGATGACGCAGGAGGTGACATCCGTCCGCATGGCGGTGCTGAACCGCGACCTTGGCAGCCGCAGTCGCGCGAACTCGTCGCGCGCTTCGCAGGCTCGCCCTATTTCGCCAGCGTGCTGCGCGCTCGCGGCGACGCGGCGGTCGCGCACCGCGCTCGATTCGCGGCGGACGCCATCTCGTGCTCGTCGATCGGCGAGGATTTCTCCCGCGACCTCGCCGCCGGCCGGCCCGCCGCAAGTCCAGGCGCTGCTCGACGGCCGGCGCTCGAACGCGGCGCAGATCGTCGAGGGCTATGCCGAGCAGATCATCGTACCAATTCAACGCGGACCGTGCCGCGGCGCGCCACCTGCCGCAGCCCGCGAGCGTCCTCGTCTCGCGCGCCTGGTTCAATCCCAACCTGACCGCCGCTGGGCACCGTGCCCGGCCTCCTCGGCGCGCTGACCATGCTGCTGGGGATGGTGGTGACGGCGCTGTCGGTTGCGCGCGAGCGCGAGCTCGGCACCTTCGAGCAGCTTCTGGTCTCGCCGCTTCGACCGGTCGAGATCCTGATCGGCAAGGCGGTGCCGGCGTTCCTCATCGGCATCGGCGAGGCGAGCCTCATCCTGGCGATCGCGGTCCTCGGCCTCAGCGTGCCCGTTCGTCGGCAGCCTCGGCGCTGCTCTATGCCGGCATGGCGGTCTATCTCTGCCGCCGTGATCGGCGTCGGGCTGTTCATCTCGTCGCTGGTCTCGACGCAGCAGCAGGCGATCCTCGGGCGCCTTCACCTTCTTCGCTCCGGCGATTCTGCTGTCGGGCTTCGTCACCCCGGTCGAGAACATGCCGGACTGGCTGGCAGCCGATCACCCTGATCGACCCGATGCGCTATTTCACCGTCATCGCGCGCGGCGTGTTCCTCAAGGCCATGCCGGCGCGCGAGGTGGCGCAGAACCTGTGGCCGATGGCGCTCATCGCCCTTGTCACGCTGGCGGCGGCGGCCTGGCTGTTCGGGCGGCGCTTGCGCTAGGCCCGCGTGCCGGCGCGATGCTACCATGCACGGGTGGCGAGGCCGCGACGCGCGCGGCCGCAAGGGGTATCGTGCATGTCGCTGTTCCGTTTCTTCGAAAGCCTGCTCGAGCCGACGGCGCTGGTGCCGTCGCCGCCGCCGACCTCGGGCCTGGGCGCGTTCTACTGGCATTACGCGCGGCAGGTGAAGCGGCTCATCGTCGTGCTGTTCGTGGCCGGATCGATGGTGGCGCTGCTCGACACCGCGATCCCGGTCTTCATCGGCCGGGTCGTGGCGCTCATTTCGCATGCCGATCCGGTGGCGGCGGTGCGGGCGGCGTGGCCGCAGCTTGCCGTGCATGGCGGTGGTCGTGCTGGTGCTGCGGCCGGCGGCGATCGCGTTCCAGGCGCTCGTCACCAACCAGGCGATCAATCCCGGCTTCACCAACCTGGTGCGCTGGCAGAACCATTGGCATGTGGTGCGCCAGAGCTGGACCTTCTTCCAGAACGATTTCGCCGGGCGCATCGCCAACCGGGTGATGCAGACCGGCCCGTCGCTGCGGGAGAGCGTCGTCTCCGCCACCAACGCGCTCTGGTACATCCTCGTCTATGGCACCAGCGCGCTCGTGCTGCTGGGCTCGAACGATTTCCGGCTGACGATTCCGGTGCTGCTGTGGTTCGCGGCCTATGCCGGCGTGCTGCGCTTCTTCGTGCCGCGCGTGCGCGTGCGCTCGCGGCGCATGTCGGAGGCGCGCTCGAACCTGACCGGCCGCGTCGTCGACAGCTATACCAACATCCTGACGGTGAAGCTCTTCGCCGATCCCAGCGACGAGGACGCCTTCGTGCGCGCGGCGGTGGACGACCACACCGACGCCTTCCGCGGCCAGTTGCGCCTCATCACGCTGTTCGGCATGCTGCTCACGGCGCTGAACGCGGCGCTGATGGTGGGGACGGGCGCGGTGGCGATCTGGCTGTGGACGCGGCGGCCGCATCAGCGTCGGCGCCGTCGCCATGGCGCTGCCGCTGACCTGGCAGATCGCCAACATGGCGGGCTGGGTCGCGCAGAACGTGACCTCGATCTTCGAGAATGTCGGCATGGTGCAGGACGGCATGCGCTCCATCGCCGTGCCGCGCCAGATGCCCGATCGGCCCGGCGCCGGCACGCTGCGCGTCGACCAGCGGCGGCGTTCGCTTCGAGGGGGTGCAGTTCGGCTATGGCACCGCGCGCGGCGTGCTTCACGGCATCGATCTGGCGATCGCGCCGGGCGAGCGGGTCGGCCTCGTCGGCCCGTCGGGCGCCGGCAAGTCGACCCTCGTCAACCTGCTGCTGCGCTTTTACGAGCTCGAAGGCGGGCGCATCCTGATCGACGGCCAGGACATCGCCCAGGTGACGCAGGAGAGCCTGCGCGCCAGCATCGCCATGGTGACGCAGGACACCTCGCTGCTGCACCGCTCGATCCGCGACAACATCCGCTATGGCCGGCCGGAGGCGAGCGACGACGGAGGTGCACGACGCGGCGGCGCGCGCCCATGCGCTCGAATTCATCGCCGGGCTCGAGGACTGGCAGGGGCGCCGCGGCTTCGATGCCCATGTCGGCGAGCGCGGCGTCAAGCTGTCCGGCGGCCAGCGCCAGCGCATCGCCATCGCCCGCGTGATCCTCAAGAACGCGCCGATCCTGGTCCTCGACGAGGCGACCTCGGCGCTCGATTCCGGAGGTCGAGGCGGCGATCCAGGAACAGCTCGACGCGCTGATGAAGGGCCGCACCGTCATCGCCATCGCCCATCGCCTGTCGACCATCGCGCGCATGGACCGCCTGGTCGTGCTCGACCAGGGCCGCATCGTCGAGACCGGCGCGCATGCCGAGCTGCTGCAGCGCGGCGGCACCTATGCGCGGCTGTGGCGCCGCCAGTCGGGCGGCTTCCGGCTCGACGACACCGTGCGCGCGCGCGATCCCGCCGCGGCGGCCGCGCTCGATCCGGCCGAGTGATTCGCGGCGACGGACCGGGTAGTCTCGCCGATGACGCGCGTGCACAGGCGCGGTTCGCGGGAGCAAATCGGGCATGCCGGAGAGCACGGAGTTCGATTACATCATCGTCGGCGCCGGTGCGGCGGGCTGCGTGCTGGCGAACCGGCTCTCCGCCGATCCGCGCGTCCGGGTCTGTCTCGTCGAAGCAGGCTCCTCGGGCCGGCAGCCGCTGACCCGCGCCAAAGTCAACCTGCCGGTCGGCAACACGATTCTCCTATCGTCGGCGAAATTCAACTGGGGCTATTTCTACCAGGGCGAGGCCGGGGTTTATCACAACGGCGTCGCCGCCCATCGCGGCCGGGTCGCGGGCGGGTCCAGCGCCGTCAACGGCATGGTCTACATGCGCGGCCATCGCCGCGACTATGACGGCTGGGCAGCGCTCGGCAATCCCGGCTGGAGCTATGACGAGGTGCTGCCGTTCTTCAAGAAGCACGAAAACCACGAGCGCGGCGCCGACGCGTTCCACGGCACCGGGGGCGAACTCAACGTCGCGCCGCTGCGCTGGGTCAATCCGCTCACCCGGGCCTTTGTCGCCGCCGCGACCGAAACGCAATTCCCGCCGAATGCCGACTTCAACGGCGCGGCGCAGGACGGCTTCGGCACCCAGGAAGTGACGCAGCGCAACGGCCAGCGCTGGAGCAGCGCCCGCGCCTTCCTCGATCCCGTGCGCCATCGCCGCAACCTGACGGTTTTTTACGACACGCTGTCGCTGCGCGTGCGCTTCAGCGAGCGGCGCGCGGTCGGGCTGAGCGTGCGCAGCAGCGGCATCGCGCGCGACCTCGCGGCGCGGCGCGAGGTGATCCTGGCGGCGGGCGCGTTCAATTCGCCGCAATTGCTGCTGCTGTCGGGCGTCGGCGCGGCGGCGGCGCTGCGCCCGCACGGCATCGCTGTCGTCCACGACCTGCCCGGGGTCGGCCGGAATCTGCATGACCATCCGCTGCGTTTGGGTGCGCATGCAAGACCGGTCGGCGCGCAGCTATGCGCTGAGCTCCCGCGCCTTGCCGTGGCTTGCTGCGGGCGTGTTGTCCTACGCTTCTTCGCCGCCGGCCCGCTCACCTCGAACGCGGTCGAGGCCGGCGGGTTCGTCAGGACGCGGCCCGAACTGCCGGCGCCGGACCTGCAACTCACCTTCATGCCGGCACTCAAGGATTTCCGGCGCTCGGATGCCCCGCGAGCATGGCTTCGGCTTGGGCGCGACCCTGTTGCAGCCGAAGAGCCGCGGCTTCGTCGCGCTCGCCTCGGCCGATCCGGCGCGGCCGCCGATCCTGCAAGCGCATTTCCTCGACAATCCCGATGATCTCGCGACGCTGGTCCAAGGCATCCGCATCGCCCGCCAGATCCTGTCGGCGCCCGCGCTCGCCGCGGCCCGCGGCAAGGAACTGATGCCGGGCGAAGGCGTCACCTCGACCGCCGCACTTGAAACCTATGCGCGAACACTTTGCAGACCTCGTTCCATCCCGCGGGCACCTGCAAGATGGGGCCCGCCGCCGACGCGATGGCGGTGGTCGACGCCGAACTCCGGGTTCACGGGCTCGAGGGCTTGCGCGTCATCGACGCCTCGATCATGCCGGCGGTGGTCAGCGGCAATACCAACGCGCCCACCATGATGATCGCGGAGCGCGGCGCCGCCTTCATCGCCGCCGCCGCGCCCTGAGCCGTCGATCAGGCCGCGCCGGGGCAAAGGAGACCTCAATTCTCGTCGCCGGGGTTCCGGACGAGCGGGCCCGCTCCCGGCGCCAGTTGACGGCTACCGACGCGTCGCTTTTTGCCGTCTTGCTCCGGTTGTGGCGTTCGGCTAAAGCGTTGGCATATCAGGAGGCATGCGGCGATGAGCGACGGATCGGACGCTGCCAGGGACGGCATCCGCTTTGTCCTCGACGGGGTCGAGGTCGAGGCGCGGCCGGGCGAGACGATCTGGCAGGCGGCGAACCGCGCCGGCGTCGAGATCCCGCATCTGTGCTGGCTTCCCAAGCCCGGCTATCGCGCCGACGGCAACTGCCGCGCCTGCATGGTCGAGATCGAGGGCGAGCGCGTGCTCGCCGCCTCCTGCATCCGCAAGCCGGCGCCGGGAATGAAGGTCGCGGTCGCGAGCGAGCGCGCCCGCTTCTCGCGCAAGATGGTGTTCGAGTTGCTGCTCGCCGACCAGCCGGCACGCGCAACCGCGCATGATCCCGGCTCGCGCTTCTGGGGCTGGGCCGACCGGGTCGGGATCGGCACGAGCCGCCTGCCGCCGTCGCATCACGCGCCGCGCCCGGACGTCACCCATCCGGCGATGGCGGTCAATCTCGACGCCTGCATCGAATGCACCCTCTGCGTCCGCGCCTGCCGCGAGGTTCAGGTCAACGACGTGATCGGCATGGCGCGGCGCGGCCATGACGAGAAGATCGTGTTCGATTTCGACGACCCGATGGGCAACTCGACCTGCGTTGCCTGCGGCGAATGCGTCCAGGCCTGCCCGACCGGCGCGCTCATGCCCAAGGCCGTGCTCGACGACGCCGGCGTCTATGCCCACGCGCCCGACCGCGACGGTGGAGAGCGTCTGCCCCTATTGCGGCGTCGGCTGCCAGATCATCTATCACATCAAGGACGACAAGCTCCTCTATGTCGATGGCAAGGAAGGCCCCGCCAATCTCAACCGCGCTGTGCGTCAAGGGCCGGTTCGGCTTCGATTATGTCGATCACCCGGACCGCCTGACCCGGCCGCTGATCCGCAAGGACGGCGTGCCCAAGCGCGCCGACGACGAGATCGATCCCGCCAATCCCGTGGACCCATTTCCGCGTGGCGACGTGGGACGAGGCGCTCGACCGCGCCGCCGCCGGCTTGAAGCGCATCCGCGACACCCATGGCGGCAAGGGCCTTGCCGGCTTCGGCTCGGCCAAGGGCTCGAACGAGGAGGCCTATCTCTTCCAGAAGCTGGTCCGCGCCGGGTTCGGCACCAACAATGTCGATCACTGCACCCGGCTGTGCCATGCCTCGTCGGTGGCGGCGCTGATGGAGGGGATCGGCTCGGCGGCGGTGACCGCGCCCTTCAACGCCGCCGAGGACGCCGAGGTCATCATCGTCATCGGCGCCAACCCGACCGAGAACCACCCGGTCGCCGCGACCTTCTTCAAGCACGCGGCCAAGCGCGGCAAGACGCTCATCGTCATGGACCCGCGCGGCCAGGCGCTGGCGCGGCATGCGACCCACATGCTGCAATTCACGCCCGGCAGCGACGTGGCGCTGTTGTCGGCGCTGCTCAACGTGATCATCGCCGAGGACCTGACCGACAAGCAGTACGTCCAGGCCCATACCCAGGATTTCGCCGCCCTTGCCGCCAGCGTCAAGGAGCGCACGCCCGAGCGCATGGCCCCGGTCTGCGGCATCGATGCGGGAACGCTGCGGACCGTCGCCCGCAAATATGCCCGCTCCGAGGCGTCGATCATTTTCTGGGGCATGGGCATCTCGCAGCACATTCACGGCACCGACAATGCGCGCTGCCTCATCGCGCTGGCGCTCATCACCGGCCAGGTCGGCCGGCCCGGCACCGGCCTGCACCCGCTGCGCGGCCAGAACAACGTGCAGGGCGCGTCCGACGCCGGCCTCATCCCGATGTTCTATCCCGACTATCAGTCGGTCGAGACGGCGGAGCGGCGGCAGTTCTACGAGAATTTGTGGGGTGCGGCGCTTGATCCCAAGCGCGGCCTGACCGTGGTCGAGATCATGACCGCGATCCATGAGGACGTGGTCCGCGGCATGTACATCATGGGCGAGAACCCGGCCATGTCCGATCCCGACGTGCAGCATGCGCGCGAGGCGCTGGCCAAGCTCGAGCATCTGGTGGTGCAGGACATCTTCCTCACCGAGACCGCGCGCTATGCCGACGTCATCCTGCCGGCCTCGGCGTGGCCCGAGAAGACCGGCACGGTCACCAACACCAACCGCCAAGTTCAGCTCGGTCGCACTGCGCTGCCGCTGCCGGGCGAGGCCCGTCTCGATCTGGAGATCATCCAGGAGATCGCGCGCCGCCTCGGCCTCGACTGGCACTATGCGCATCCCCGCGACGTCTTCGCCGAGATGAAAAAGGCGATGCCTTCGCTCGACAACATCACCTGGGACCGGCTCGAGCGCGAAGGCGCCGTGACCTATCCCTGCGAGGCCGAGGACAAGCCCGGCAGCGACATCGTCTTCGGCGACGGCTTCCCGACCGCCTCCGGCCGCGGCCGGCTGGTCCCGGTCGAGGTTCTGCCGCCGGGCGAGGAGCCGGACGCCGCCTATCCGATGGTGCTCACGACCGGCCGCCAGCTCGAGCATTGGCATAC
Source organism: uncultured Alphaproteobacteria bacterium (assembly GCA_963721625.1). Classification (GTDB taxonomy): domain Bacteria; phylum Pseudomonadota; class Alphaproteobacteria; order ATCC43930; family CGMCC-115725; genus DATJLY01. The sequence goes on along the minus strand of CAVRKF010000006.1, from coordinate 225,091 downwards.
CGGCGCCATGACGCGGCGGGCGAGCGTGCTCGACACCCTCGAACCGGAGGCCGTGGCCAGCCTCGCCCCGGCAGATCTGCGCCGCATGGCGCTCGCGCCCGGCGCCATGATCCGGGTCGTGACGAGACGCGGCGCGATCGAATTGATGGCCCGGGCCGACGCCGCGGTGCCAAAAGGAATGGTATTCATCCCGTTCTGCTATGCCGAGGCTGCGGCCAACATCCTCACCAATCCCCAGCTCGATCCGTTCGGCAAAATTCCCGAGTTCAAGTTCTGTGCCGCCCGGGTCGAAGCGGCGTAAGGACGGCATTCATTGCCTCATTGCAACTGTCTTGTCACTCCCTTGAAATAAGAGCAATATTGAGTCGGGGATTCCCCTCTTTCGGAGTAAGCAGCTTTTGCTGCCTGCTCTGAAAGGGAAATGCCGCGCCTTATGGCGTGGCACCGACAATTAAGGGGTGAGGAAATGTCTCAATCAACTTCTGCCGGCGCGGGCATCGCGCCATCCACGCGATGGGTCCACTTGATCCTCGGCATCATCTGCATGGTGATGATCGCGAATCTGCAATATGGCTGGACCCTGTTCGTGCATCCGATGAGCCAGGCCCATGGCTGGAGCATCGCCGACATCCAAATCGCCTTCAGCATTTTCGTGGCGCTCGAGACCTGGCTGACGCCGATCGAAGGCGCGATCGTTGACGTCCTCGGCCCGCGGCGCGGCCCGACCCTGATCGTCGCCGTCGGCGGCATCCTGATCGCCATCGCCTGGGCCATCAATGCGCATGCCAACAGCCTCGGCATGCTCTATTTCGGCTCGGCGGTTTCGGGCATCGGCGCCGGCGCCATCTATGCCACCGCGGTCGGCAATGCGGTGAAATGGTTCCCGGACCGGCGCGGTCTCGCGGTCGGGCTCACCGCTGCCGGTTTCGGTGCCGGTGCCGCGCTCACCGTCATTCCGATCCGCGCCGTGATCGCCGCCGATGGTTATGCCTCGGCGTTTTTGTGGTTCGGGCTGGTCCAGGGCGCCATCGTCTTCATCGTCGCGTGGTTCCTGCGCGCGCCCGAAGCCGGCGAGGCGCCCGCTGCCAAGGTGACCTCGGTGATTCAGTCGACGCAAAGCCACACCCCGACGGAGATGCTGAAGACCCCGGTGTTCTGGGTGCTCTACGTCATGTTCATCATGGTTTCGGCCAGCGGCCTGATGGCGACGGCGCAGATCGCGCTGATCGCCCGCGATTACCATGTCGGCAATACCGTGCTGTTCCTCGGCGGCACCACATTGACCGTGGCGCTGCTCGTCGACAACGTCGCCAACGGCGCGGCGCGGCCGCTGTTCGGCTGGATCTCCGACATTATCGGCCGCGAATACACCATGGCGATCGCCTTCGGCCTCGGCGGGATCAGTTACTGGCTGCTGGGATCGGCGGGAACGGCGCCGTGGGCATTCGTGATCTTCGCCGGCCTCATCTTCCTGACCTGGGGCGAGATTTTCAGCCTGTTCCCCTCGACCTGCACCGACAGCTTCGGACCGAAATACGCGACCGCGAATCTGAGCTTTCTCTACACCGCCAAGGGCGCATCGGCGTTCCTCGTCCCGCTCGCCAACCTGCTCAAGGCATCGACCGGAAGCTGGCATATGGTGTTCGTGGTGACGGCGATCATGAACTTCATCGTCGTCGCGCTGGCGCTGTTCGTCCTGCGCCCGTTGCGGCTCAGGCAGCATAACGGAGCCACATCGCAGCGCTTGGCGCACGCGAACTGATCGCGCCGACCGTTCCCGCCCCTTTGCCCGCGCCGGCGGGCAAAGGGGCGGATATAACCGCGCGCAGGTCGGCGCGCCGTGCGGTAAGATAGTGCCGCCATGACAACGCGAACGATCTCCCCGCGAGCCTGTCTCATTGTCGCGCTCGGCTTGGCGGTGCTGATGTCGGGGATATCGGGCGGCGCCCTTGCCGCTTCCCAACCGGCCGCCGGCACCGTCGTTTCGTTCTCCGCGAACGCCGAGCAACGTCTCGTCCGCGACCGCTTCGTCGCCGAACTGGCGATCGAGGCGACGAATAGTGATGCCGCCCGGCTGCAGGGCGAGATCAACCGGCGCATGACGGCGGCGCTTGCCCGCGCCAAGGCCGTGGCGGGCATCACGGCCACGACCGGCGGCTACAGCGTTTATCAGGAGCGCCCGCAGAACGCGCCGGCCCGCTGGCACGGGCGCCAGAGCCTGCGGCTTGCGGCGAAAGACCAGGCGGCGCTGCTGGCGCTCGTCGGCACGCTTCAAGGCAATGGGCTGGCGCTGACGGCGCTTGACGCCACGGCGTCGCGCGAAGCCGCCCAGGCCGTCGAGGACCGACTGACCGACGAGGCGCTCCGCCGCGTCAAGGAGCGGGCGGCCAAGGTGGCGGCGGCCCTGGGCCTCGGCGTCGTGCGCATTCGCTCTCTGCGCATCGGCAATGTCGCGCCGCCGCCGCTGCCGCTGCGCGCCATGGGGATGGGAATAGCCATGGCAGCCCAATCCGTGCCGCCCCCGGCTTTCGCGCCGGAGGAAGCAACGGTCAACGTCACGGTCGAGGCCGAGGTGGAACTCGGCGCGCCGCGCTGACGACCGGCCTCAGAACTCGACGCAGATCTTGCCGAAATGGCGGCCCTGTTCGATCGCGGCGATCGCCGCGGCGGCCTCGGTGAAGCCATAGCGCCGGTCGTCGACGGCCGGGCGCAGCCGGTGCAGTTCGATCGCCCGCACCATGTCCTCGAACGCATCGCGCGCGCCGAGCGTGACACCGAGCAGGCGCACGCTTTGGGTCACCACGCGGCCCAGATCGAGCTCGGCGAGCGCGCCCGAAAGCACGCCGATGAGGGCGATCGTGCCGCCGGTGCGGACCGACCGCAGCGACTGGCCCAGCGTCACCGCACCGCCCACGTCGATGACGAGATCGGCACCGGAGGGGGCGATGCGACGAACCTCGCGGCTCCATTCCGGTTGGGCGCGGTAGTCGATGCCGTGAGCGGCGCCCAGCGCACGGGCGCGCGCGAGCTTGTCGGCGCTGCCCGAGGTGACGATGGTGACAGCCCCGAGCAGGCGCGCGAATTGCAGCGCAAACAGCGCGACGCCGCCGGTGCCTTCGACAACCACCACGTCGCCTGGCTTGACGCCCGCGCCGATGACCGCGCTCCACGCGGTCACCGCGGCGCAGGGCAGCGTCGCCGCTTCCGCGGGCGTGTAGAACGACGGCGCCTTGACGACATCCTCCCCGTTCACCGCCAGCAGCTCGCACATGACGCCGTCGCGCGGACCGCCCAGGAGCGCCTCGCGATGCTCCGCCCGCAGGGTTCCGCCATGCCAGCCCGGCATGATGATCGGACAGACGAGATCGCCGACGGCGACGCGCCGGACCCCCGGCCCAACCGCGGCCACCCGGCCCGCGCCATCGGACAGCACGATGAGCGGCAACGTGCCGCTCAGCCGCCCGTAACCGCGGCGCAGCACCACCCCATCGCGGTAATTGACCGAAGCCGCCGCCATCGCCACGACGACTTCGCCCGGACCCGGCACCGGGTCGGGCCGCGTGCCGGGCTTGATGTGTTCGAGCCCCCAGCCGCCGCTCAGCTCCATCACCCGCATCGCGCTCACCTCCGCCACCGCCTCTCTACATCGCGGCCCCACCGGCGCAAAGCCGGACGTCTTGTCGCGCGGCGCACGCTCCCGCACACTGGCGGGCGGATCGGGAGGCACCCATGCCCTTTGTCACCGCCGATGACGGCGTCAGGCTCTATTACGAAGAGACGGGATCGGGCGAGCCCATCGTCTTCGTCCACGAATTCGCCGGCGATTGCCGCAGCTGGGAGGCGCAGCTCCGCTATTTCGGGCGTTTCCATCGCGCCATCGCCTTCAATGCGCGAGGCTATCCGCCCTCGGACGTGCCGGCCGAGCCGGCGCGCTATTCCCAGGCGCGCGCCGCCGCCGACATCGCCGCCGTGATCGCGGGGCTGGGACTGGTCAAGGCGCATGTCGTGGGATTGTCGATGGGCGGGTTCGCGACGCTGCATTTCGGCCTCGGCCACACGGCAGCGGCGCATTCGCTGGTGATCGCGGGCTGCGGCTATGGCGCGGCCGAGGGCGAACGGCAAAGCTTTCGCAGCGAATCCGAACACGTGGCGCAGCGCCTCGAGCGCGCGGGCTGGGCCGAAGTGGCAAAGACCTATGCGCGGGGCCCGGCGCGGGTCCAGTTTCAGAACAAGGACCCGCGCGGCTGGGCCGAATTCGCCGAGCAGCTGGCCGGTCATTCGGCGCAAGGGTCGGCTTTGACGCTGCGCGGCGTGCAGATGGAGCGCCCGTCGCTGTGGAGCCTGGTCGAGCCGATGCGGCGCCTTGCCGTGCCGACGCTCATCGTCACCGGCGACGAGGACGAAGCCTGCCTTGAACCCGGCATTCTCATGAAGCGCAGCATTCCGACGGCGGGGCTCGTGGTCATGCCGCAGGCGGGACACCTCGTCAATCTCGAGGACCCCGACGTCTTCAACCGTACCCTGCTTGATTTCTTCCATGCGGTCGGTCAGGGGCGCTGGCGGCCGCGCGACCCGCGCTCGCGCGCGGGCGGCGTGCTCATGCCGGGAGGCGCTTGAGCAGGGCACCGCGGAGCCTGTAGCTTCCAGGTTGCGGCGATGTCAGCGCTGCGGTGCCGAAAAGGGGCAAATCGCCACGATGAATTTTAATTCGCGAGAATTCCGCGACGCGCTCGGCCTGTTCCCCACCGGCATCGCCGTCGTCACCGCCGCCGCCGAGGACGGCAGTGTCGGCGGCCTTACCGTCAACTCGTTCACCTCGGTTTCGCTCGATCCGCCGCTCATCATGGTATCGCTGGCGCGCACGATCGCGAGCTTCGACATCTTCGAGCGCGCGACGCATTTCGCGGTGAGCCTGCTGCGCGACGACCAGCGGCACGTTTCCGCCGCCTTCGCCCAGAGCGACCTCGCCAAATGGCACGGCGGCCATCACCGCGACGGCACGGACACCCCGGCGCCGGTCATTCATCCCAATCTCGTTGCCTTCGAATGCGAGACCTATGCCCGGTATGATGGCGGCGACCATCGCCTTCTCCTGGGCCGCGTCATTCGCATCGAGAGCGCGCCCGACGGACAGAGCCCGCTGCTTTACTACCGCGGCCAATACCGCGAGTTGTCGCAAGAGCACGGCGAGCCGGCACCGTTCCGGCTCGAAGGCTGGTAGCGGCGGCGCCGCGGCGCTCAGGTCGTGCCGCGGAGCGGTGACGTTGCCTCGGACGCCGTCGCATCGGGGCGCGCGCCGTCGCAAAATTTCCGCCAAGCGGTGCGATAGACCGCCTCGACCGCACCGGCGAACTCCGCGGCATCGCAAAGGGGCGACGCGCGCAACCGTTCGCGCAACTGCGCTCTCAAGGTGGCGAGGCCATCGATGTCGGCCGCGAGCCGCGCGGCAAGGGCGACGTAGCCGGCTGAATCTTCGGCGATCCATTCCGGCATTCCCACTGCCGTCAGCAGGCTCGCCCCGACGCGGGAGGCGTGACGGTCGCCGCGGAGCGCGACGACCGGAACGCCCATCCACAACGCCTCGCAGGTCGTGGTCGTCCCGTTGTAGTGCGACGTGTCGAGGGCGATGTCGACGTCGCCATAGCGGGCGAGATGTTCGGCATAGTTCGCCGTCCAGGGCGCAGCGACGATACGGTCGGGTTCGATCTCCCGTTCGGCAAAAAGCGCCAACACCTGCGCGCGCATCGTCCGATCTCCGAGCGTCTCCGCCTTGAGCAGCAATCGCGAACCGGGGACAACACGTAGCACCGCGGCCCATGACGCAACGTCCTGCGGCGTCAGCTTCCGGATATTGTTGAACGACCCGAACGTGATGATGCCGCTGCGGCTTGCGGGCGGCGGTGCGACCGCCGGCGCGTCCTCCGGCGGCGCGTAACACAGAAAACAGCGCTTCAGGCGAATGAGCGTCTCGCTGTAGAAGCGGTCCTCGCCGTGGTCGGGATCGGCGATGATGTCGGTGATGCGGTAATCGATCGCATCGAGCCCGGTCGTGTTGGGATAGCCAAGCCAGGCAATCTGCACGGGTGCGGGCTTGCGCACGAAGACCGGCAGATGGTTGCCGCCGGTATGACCGGCCAAATCGACGAGGATGTCGATGCCGTCCCGGCGGATGCATTCGCTGATGGCCGGGGTATCCATGCCGCGGATCTCGACCCATCGATCGGCCAATGCCTTCAGCCGTTGCGTATGCGCATCGGGGCTGGGGACGTCGCCATAGCAGAACACCTCGACCTGCCGCCGGTCGTGCGTCGCAAGGAGCGGCGCGAGGAAATAGGAAACGGGATGCTCGCGGAAATCGGCCGAGACGTAACCGATGCGCAGCCGGCGGTCCGTATCGGCCGGACGCGCATCGGCAAGGCTCGCTATCCGTTCGGGCGGTGCGTGGATCTCGTTCCACCGCCGGTGCGCGGCAAAGAAGCGATCGCGCGGCAGGTCCGGCATATAATTCATGGTGAACAGCATGTCGCTGCGCAAGAGCGCGTTGGCCGGCCGGAGTGCGAGCGCCCGCTCATAGCCGTCGATCGCCTCGGCGTGGCGATTGAGCGCGACCAGCAGACCGCCGCGATTGGCGTGGACCTCGAACTGATCTGGGTCGCTGGCAATGGAAGCATCGAAATGTGACACCGCCTCCGCATAACGTCCCAGTTCCTTGAGCGCGAGCGCGAGATTGTTGTGCGCCCTGGCGTTTCCGGGTGCGAGCGCCACCGCCTTCTCGCCGTGAACGACCGCTTCTTCGAAGCGGCGCAGCAAGGCGAACGCGATCACCAGCGAAACATGCAAGTCGGCGCGATCCGGCCGCAGGGCGAGCGCGCGCTGGTGCCGCGGAATGGCGTCCTCGGCGCGGTTCAGCATGAGGTAGGCATCGCCGAGATGGCCCAGGGCGTCAGCCGAATTCGGGTTGCTGTTGATCGCCTTCCGCAACAACGGCACGGCCTCGTCGGGTCTTTGCTGCTGTATCCGGAGCGTGCCGAGACCATGGAGCGCGGCGAAATGATTGGGCACGCGCTTGAGCGCCGCGCGGTACAGATTTTCCGCTTCCGCCAACCGCCCCGCTTGGTGGAGGGCGATGGCAGTCGCAGCCGGATCGGCGGAAACGGCCGGGCGCGGCGGCGTGCCGGGCGCGCGGGCCCCGGGGTCATCGTTGCGCGGCGTCATCGTCGCCAGGTGAAGACCGAGGATACGGCATAGTTCCACACCACCCCGACCGCCGCGCCGGCAAGCCCGGCGAGCCACCATGAATAATGGCGCTCGAAGGCGGCCGAGGCGATCCCGACATTGGCGATCGGCGCCGATGGAGCAGACCGCGTAGAACGACAGCAGCCCGGTGACGAAGCGCCAGCCCCTGCAGCCGCTTGTCGCGATAGGTCAGAAGATTGTTGAGCGCGAAATTGCTCGTCATCGCGGCGACCGTCGCGGTCGCCTGCGCCACCGGGAAGCCGGCGCAGCCATAGCGCGAGCCGCAGCGTGGGAGATGCACCACGACGCCCGACGCGCCGACGGCGCCGAACAGGACGAAGCGGACCGGCAGGAACCAGATGTCCGATCAGCTTGTCCAGCAGCAGCATGAGATATTCCCACGCCACCAGCGTGTCGAGCTTGCTCTCGCCGTGCAGGCGCGGGCGGAACTGGTAGGGCAGCTCCTTGAAGCGGATAGGGCTGCCGGCGTCGAGGCGAAGAGATCGAGCAGGATCTTGAACCCCTGGCCCGAGAGCCGCCGCACCGCGCGGTCGAAGGCCGGCCGCGTCATCATGAAGAAGCCGCTCATCGGGTCGCTGAGCTCGGCGGCGACGACGAGGCGCGCCAAGCGCGTCGCGAAGCCGCTCATCGGCGACGCGGCTCCTTGTCCCACTCGCCGAGCCGCCGCCCGCGACGTAGCGGCTGCCGACGACGATATCGAGCGCCCTCGGCCTTGAGCGTCAGCGAGCATGCGCGGCAGCAGCGTCTCGTCATGCTGCATGTCGGCGTCGATGACGGCGATATAGGGCGCGCTCGACGCCTGGATCCCCTCGATCACCGCGGTCGAAAGCCCGCGCCGGCCGATGCGGTGGAGGCAGCGCACGCGTCGGTCGCGCCGCGCCAGCGCGCGCACCGTCGTCGGCGGTGCCGTCGGGCGAATCGTCGTCGACGATAGATGCACTTCCCAGGCGATGCCGTCGAGCGCCGCGCCCAGCCGCTCGAGCAGCGGCTCGACATTGTCGCGCTCGTTGAAGCGTCGGGACGACGACGGTCAGCTCGACCGGCGCGGTGTCGGGATCAAGCGGCATGGGAGCGCCGATGCCGCCTCACGGGCCGGGCTTTCTGCCGAGAAGCCGCTCGCGGCTGACGATGGCGCGGCACGTGCCGGCCCTTCATCACGAGCCGGTCGCCCTGCCGGGCTTCGACCTCGAAGGTGACGCGCCGCCCCTCGACCGCGGCGATGCGCGCGGTCGTCGCGATCGGATCTGCCCGACGATAGGCGGCGGCGAGATGATCGACCTCGACCCGCGTGCCGACCGAAACCTCGCCCTCCTCGACGAAGGGCAGGATGGCGCGATGGCTGGTCTGCTCGAGAAAGCCGATGAGCGACGGGGTGCTGACGACGTTAACGCCGATATTGCCCACCGCCGAGGCGGTATGCCGCTCCTCGGGCATGATCTCCAGGTTGTTGACGTGACCCAAGGGGATGTCCTTCATGGCCGCGACCGCGAACTGGCTCGGGAGCTCCTGCTATGCACTGTCGGCGTCGATAGTGCAAGTATTGCACCGCATTGCGGTATCATCCGGCAACACATCCGCCGGAAAAGCATGGACAGCATGATCGAAGTCACGCGGGAGATCGTTCTCGACGAGCGGGAGATCGAGGAGCATTTCATCCGCGCCCGCGGCCCGGGCGGGCAGAACGTCAACAAGGTCGCGACCGCGGTCCAGCTCCGCTTCGACATCGATGCCTCGCCCGCGCTCCCGGAGTGGGTGCGGCGGCGGCTGAAGACGCTGGCGGGGCGGCGGGTGACACACGAGGGCGTGCTCATCCTTACCGCCGAGCGCTTTCGCACCCGCGAACGCAACCGCAGCGATGCGCTGGCACGGCTGGTCGAGCTGATCCGCCGCGCGGCCGCGCCAGTCAAGCCGCGCCGTCCGACCCGGCCGACCGCCGGCGCGCGACGCGCGCCGTCGCCAGAGCAAGACGGCGACCAGCCAGACCAAGCGCCTGCGGCGGGCCGTCACGCGCCGAACCCGATTGACCGCGGCCCCGCCGGGCGCGGCGCAATCGGCCGTTGGGGCCGCTCGCCCGGTGTTGTATCCTCGTACCAGGAGTGGCCGCGCCTGCGGATGGGAGAATTCGATGTCGACCTCGAGCGATTGGGAAATTCCCCAGCACGCCCAGCCCAAGCCCGAGGACTGGGCCTTCGACCTCGACCGGACGCTCGCTCCGGTCGTGACGCTGCGCGCGACCATTCCGGCCGATGCCTTCACCGCCGGCACGCTCGGCACCGAGCGGGCGGGCAACGGCGTGCTCATCCGCGAGCGACGGCCTGGTGCTCACCATCGGCTACCTCATCACCGAGGCCGAGACGATCTGGCTCAACACCAATGACGGCCGCGCCTTTCCCGGCCACGCGCTCGCCTACGACCAGGAGACCGGGTTCGGCCTGATCCAGGCGCTCGGGCGGCTGAACCTGCCGGCGCTGCCGCTCGGCCGTTCGGCGCGGCTCAGGGTCGGCGAGCGCGTGGTGGTCGCCGGCGGCGGCGGACGGACGCGGGCGATCGCGGCGCGGATCTCGGCCAAGCAGGAATTCGCCGGCTATTGGGAATATCTCCTCGACGAGGCGATCTTCACCAGCCCGGCCCATCCCAATTGGGGCGGCGCCGCGCTCATCGCCGGCGACGGCTCGCTGGCCGGGATCGGCTCGCTCCATCTCCAGCAGGGCCGCGAGAACGGCCCGCCCGAGCATCTCAACATGATCGTGCCGATCGACCTGTTGCCGCCGATCTTCGACGATCTCCTGACCTTCGGCCGGCCCAACCATCCGCCGCGGCCGTGGCTCGGCCTCTATGCCACCGAGGTCGAGGACAAGGTCGTGGTGGCGGGGCTGGCGAATACCGGCCCGGCGCGCCGGGCCGGGCTCAAGATGGGCGACATCCTCCTCGCGGTCGGCGGCGACGAGATCGGCGAGCTGGCCGGGCTCTATCGTCGCATCTGGCGCTGCGGCACGGCCGGGGCGCGGGTGCCGCTGCTGGTCTATCGCGACGGGCGGACGATCTCGATCGACGTCAAATCCGCCGACCGCGCCAGCTTCCTCAAAAGTCCGAGTCTGCACTGAGTGTCAGTGGCGCGGCGCGCGCTCGAGAATCTTCGGAACGCCGCGCGCCGCGTTGAGGTCGGCACCGGTCGAAGCTCGCGGTGTCGGCGGTCACGTCGCTGAAATTGGCGCCGTCGAGATCGGCCTCGCTCAGATCGGCGTGATCGAGATTGGAGCGCGAGAGATCGGCGCCCGCCAGCTCGCGCCTGGTGGAGCCGCGCGCTCTCGAGATTGGCGCCGCCAGCTTCGCGCCCTCGAGATTGGCGGGGAAGTCGAACTTGCCGTCGCCGACATTGTCGAGCGGCGCGAGATTGGCGCGCACCAGCGAGGCGCCCGCCGAGATGCGCCCGCACCAGCTTGGCGCCGCGCAGATCGGCGCGGTCGAGCTGCGCCTCGCGCAGATCGGCGAGCGAGAGATCGCACATCGCGAGCGACGCGCGCGACAGATCGGCGCCGCGCAGCACCGCGCGCGCCAGGTTCGCGAGCGCGAGATTGGCCGCGCGCAGATCGCGGCCGGTCAGGTCGCAATCGGCTCAGCACGGCGCGCCTGCCGTCGCTGCCCTTGGTATCGAGCCAGAGCGCGTGGAGCCGCAGCACCTCGCTCAGCTCGTCGAGCGAGATCGCGCTTGAGGTCGCCGCCCTTGAGGTCGAGCTGGCTGCGCCTCGCTGCCAGCAGCTTGCGGATCGACGATGGCGCCGCTGATGTCGACGTCGTCGCAGCTCGGCGCCGGCGAACTTGGCGTTGGTGAGGACGGCGCCGCGCAGGCTGGCGCCGTTGAGATTGGCGCCCGAGAGATCGGCGCGCTCGAGCACCGCGCCGGTGACGTCGGCCTGGCGCAGATCGGCGCCGCACAGATCGGTATCGCGCAGGTTGGCGTCGGTGAGATTGGCGCGGACGAACGAGGCGTCGCTGAGCCGCGCGCCCGAGAGATCGGCATCGCGCGCCTCGACCGACGACAGATCGGTGCGCGGTGTTCTCGCTGAGACCGCATCGGGGCGCCGGCGCCGGCGCCGCGAAAGCGCACGACCACGCCCTTGCGCAGATCGGCCTTGGGCAGCTTGGCGCGATTGAGCTGCGCGCCGCGCAGGCAGCTGCCGCGCAGATCGGCGCCGGAAAGATCGGCGCCGTTCAGATTGGCGACCCGGAGATCGGCGGCGAACAGATTGGCGTTCCGGAGCCGCGCGTTGCTGAGGATGGTGCGATGCAGCCGGGCGCCGGTGAGATCGGCGCCGGAAAGGTCCTGCCCGCTGAGATCGGCGGCGGTGAGATCGTAAAAGGCGAGCACGGCGCGCCGCCCGTCGTCGTGCCGCGCGAGATAGCGCTCGTGCAGCTGCAAGACCTGTCGCAATTCCTGGGCGCTCAATTGTCGCATCATGCCGTCGTTGCCACGGCCCTTCCCCGTCCATCCGGCCATTTAAGGCCGGACAGGTTACCTTTCCGCTAAAAAATCCTTGGGATTTAAGGGACTTGCGACCGACCGGCGCGCTCAGGCGGCGCGGCGCCACACCGGCTGCATTTGCGGCAAGGCCTTGAGGCGGGCGGCAAGTTCGGTGCGCTGGGCGGCGCCGAGCGGACGGTTGCGGCGGCAGCAGGATGCGCCAGAACGTCCTGGCCGGTGATGAGCGCCATCACCTCCTTGAGCGCCGCCTGCAGCGGAAACGCCTGGAAAATCAACCGCACCTCGGTCAGGCCCTGCTGCAGCGCGTCGGCCTCGCGCCCGCGCCAGGCGGCATAGACCGGCCGGGCCAGCGGCGCGGTGACGTTGGTCGAGGCCGAGATGCAGCCGACGCCGCCGGCGCGGAGATTGGGCAGCAGGAACTCCTCGCTGCCCGAGAACACGCCGAACCCCGGAAACTCCTTGAGGAAGGTCGCCGTGGTCTGCCAGTCGCCCGAACTGTCCTTCAAGCCCGCGATGACGCCGCCATAATCCCGCTTCAGCCGCGCCACCAGCCCGACCGGGATCGGCACGGTCGACAGTTGCGGGAAATGGTAGAGATAAAGCCGCAGCCTGGCGTCGCCAACGCGCTGGATTACCTCGGAGAAGAAGGCGAAGAGCCCGTCCTCGCTGGGGTTCTTGTAATAGAACGGCGGCAAGCAGCAACGCGCCGCCGCCGCCGGCCGCGACCACCGCCCTGGTCACGGCGACCGCATCGGCCAGCGCGCACGAGCCCGCGCCGAAGATGCAGCGCGCCATCGGCACACCGCCTTCGGCTGCCGCGGCGACGAGCGCCAGACGCTGCGCCACCGACAGCGAGTTCGCCTCGCCCGTCGTGCCCAAGGGCGCGAGCCCGTCGCAGCCATTGGCCAGAAGCCAGCGGCAATGCGCGACGAAGGCTCCGAGATCGGGCTCGAGTGCCGCCGTGAAAGGGGTGAGCACTGCGGCATAGACCCCGCGAAGCTCGGTCTGAGGCTCGGCCGCCATCGCATTCTCCCCGGTTTTTGGCGACCGCTATCCTACCCGCCGCGGCGGCGGAATGAAATGGCCGCTCCCCGCTCTCTGGCCCGTGCCCTATGATGCGGCGCCATGAAGAGCGGTTGGAGCGCGCGCGCGGCCGCGGACATGGTCGCGCATTACGACAAGGCCGGGATCGGCCGCGATCTGGCGCTGCGCGTCTATACTTCGCGCCTGCTCGGGGCCGAGCCGAGACTGGTGCTGCATGGCGGCGGCAATACCTCGCTCAAGACCCGGCTGCCCGATCTGATGGGCGCGGAGACCGAGGTGCTGTGCGTCAAGGGCAGCGGCTCTGATCTCGCGGCGATCGAGCCGGCGGGGCTGCCGGCGGTGCGGCTTGCGCCGCTGCTAACGCTTCGCGCGCGCGCGGCGCTCAGCGACGAGGAGATGGTCCGCGTGCAGCGCGCCAATCTGCTCGATCCGGCGGCGCCCAACCCCTCGGTCGAGACGCTGCTGCACGCCTTCCTGCCGCATCGCTTTGTCGATCACACCCATGCAACGTCGGTGCTCAGCATCGCCGACCAGAGCGACGGCGCCGCGCGCTGTGCCGATCTCTACGGCAGGCGGATGGGGATCGTGCCCTATATCATGCCGGGCTTTGATCTCGCCAAGCGCGCCGCCGAGATCTTCGAGGTCGATCCCGAGGTCGACGGGCTGGTGCTGCTGAAGCACGGCGTCTTCACCTTCGCCGACGACGCGCGGGAATCCTACGAGCGCATGATCTGGGCGGCCGCGCGTGCCGAGGAACAGCTCGCGCGCCGGCGCAACGCGGTCTTCATCGCCCGCGCCCTGCCGCCGGCGATCGCGTCCGTCGGCACGGTCGCGCCGATCCTGCGCGGCGCCTGCAGCCTCGCGGATCAAGCGCGGGAAGGCGCCTATCTCAGCCTCGTCATGGATTTCCGCGCGGGCCAATCGATTCTCGACTATGTCAACGGCGCCGAGCTCGAGCGCTATGCACGGGCCGGCGTGGCGACGCCCGATCACACCATCCGCACCAAGAACTTCCCCTTGATCGTGCCATCGCCCGAAGCGGGCAAGATCGACGAATTCGCCTGCGCCGCCGACGCGGCGGCGGCGGCGTTCATCGCCGATTACCGCGCCTATTTCGCCCGCCACAACGCGGGATGCACGCCCGCCAAACGCATGCTCGACCCGTTGCCGCGGGTGATCCTGGTGCCGGGATTGGGTCTCTTCGGCCTAGGCCGGACCAGCAAGGACGCCGCCATCGCCGCCGACATCGCCGAGAACGCGATCACGACCATCACCGGCGCCGAGGCGGTCGGCCGCTTCGAATCGCTCACCCCTTCCGAGCTGTTCGAAATGGAATACTGGTCGCTCGAGCAGGCGAAGCTGGGCGCGGCCGCGGCACCGCCGCTCCAGGGCAAGATCGCGGTCATTACCGGCGGCGCCGGCACGATCGGGGCGGCGACGGCGCGGCGGTTCAAGGCGGCGGGCGCGGAAGTGGCGCTGCTCGACCGCGACGGCGACAAGGCGCGGGCGGTTGCGGCGGCGCTGGGCGGCGCGGCGCTCGCGCTGGAATGCGACCTGACCGACGAGGCATCGACCCGCGCCGCCTTCGATCGCGTGGTCGAGGCCTTCGGCGGCATCGACATTCTGGTCTCCAACGCCGGCGCGGCGTGGCAGGGCCGCATCGGCGAGGTCGAGGACGCGGTGCTGCGGCAAAGCTTCGAGATCAACTTCTTCGCCCATCAGCGCGCCGCGCGAAACGCGGTGCGGGTGATGCTGGCGCAGGGCATGGGCGGCGCGTTGCTGTTCAACGTGTCGAAGCAAGCCGTCAATCCCGGCGCCGGGTTCGGCCCTTACGGGCTGCCCAAGGCGGCGACTTTGTTCCTGGTGCGGCAATATGCGCTCGACTACGGCAAGGACGGCATCCGCGCCAACGCCGTCAACGCCGACCGCGTCCGAAGCGGCCTGCTCGACGCGGCGATGATCGCCGCCCGCGCTCAAGGCGCGCGGCGTCGATGCGCGCGACTACATGCGCGGCAATCTCCTCGGCCGCGAGGTCACGGCCGAGGACGTGGCCGACGCCTTTCTCCACCACGCGCTGGCGCTCAAGACCACCGGCGACGTCACCACGGTCGATGGCGGCAACATCGCCGCGGCGCTGCGCTGAACGCTGCGCCGATGTCCCGATCTGCAGCTGCGTCTTATACTCGCGGCAAGCGCGCTCGCGGGTTTGGCGCTGATGATTTTTCTCATCGGCTGGTATGGCTTCGGCGCCGTCGCGGCGGCGGTGCTCCGGCCTCGGCTGGCGCGGGCTCCTGGCGCTCGCGGCGCTGCATCTCGTGCTGATGCTGACCTGCGGCGTCGCCTGGCGCGCGGTGATGCCGCCGGCCCGCCGCGTCGGCGTCGTCATGGCCACGGCGGCGCGCATCCTGCGCGATGCCGGCTCGGAGTTGTTGCCGTTCTCGGCCGCGCGGCGGCGCGGTCATGGGCGCCCGCGCGCTGATGCTGGCGCGCGTGTCGGGCGGTCAGGCGCCTTCGCCTCGACCGTGGTCGACATGACGCTCGAGATCGTGGCGCAACTTGCCTTCACCGCGCTTGGCGTCGTCGCTCCTGTTGCGCGGCGGCTGGGCGCCGCAATTCGGCACGCCGGCGCTGATCGGGACTGGCGGTTGCAGCGCTCGCCGGCGCGGCCGGCTTCGTGCTGGCGCAGCGCGCCGGGCTGTTCCTGCCTGCTCGAGCAGCTTTACCCGGCGCTTCGTGCTCGCGCAACACCGAGCGCGGCCGCGATGCCGCGCGGCGAGGGCGTCCACGACGCAATCCACGAGTGCCTATGGCCGCCGCGCCGGCGTCGTCGATCGGCACCGCCTGCACTTCGTCGCGTGGCTGGCGACATCGCTCGAAGCCTGGGTCGCGCTTGCAGCTTCCTCGGCGCCGCGGCTGCCGCTCGCGGCGGTGCTGGCGATCGAGAGCTTCATCTATGCCGATCGCGCAGCGCCGCGTTCTTCGTGCCGAGCGGGCTTGGCGTGCAGGAAGGCGGCTATGTCCTGCTGGGCGCGATCTTCGGCCTCGGCCCCGAGACGGCGCTGGCGCTATCGCTCGCCAAGCGCGCCCGCGAGCTCGACCATCGGCATCCCCGCGCTCGCTCCTGTGGCAGGCGATCGAGGCGCGCAGAGCGCGGCGCCGACGCGCACAAGGCGTGAGCGCCGGCCCCCTCTTTACCCCTTAGGCCGCAGCATGCGCTGCGCATTCTCGTGGTAGATCTTCTCGCGCACCGCGTCGGGCAGGTCGAGGCTGTCGATCGCCTTGATGATCTCGCGGATGAAGAGCGGGCCGCCTTCGCGGATCGAACGGGCAATCGGTGCCGAACAGCACGTGATCGCGCCGAAGAAATCGAGGCCGCAGCGGATGCCCGGCGCCCAGCCGTTGATCGCGGTGTCGGCATAGAACATCTTGAAATAGTCGACCGGGCTGCGGCCCTTGGCCTTCATGTCCGCGACGAGCTTGGCATAATGCGGCTCGGCCGCCTCGCGCGTGCCGAGCTGGTCGAGGCCCAGGCCGACGCGCGCCTCGAGGAACGGCGCCATCGCGCCCAGATGATGGGTGATGATCTTGAGATTGGGCCAGCGGTCGAAAAAGCCCGAGAACACCATGCGCGCCATCGCCGCGCTGGTCTCGTAGGGCCAGCCGAACACCCACCAGATGTCGTATTTCGAGCCGCTTCTCGCCCGGATAGTCGGCGAATTTCTGCGGGCCGCGTCGGATGCATCCAGATCGGCAGATCGTAGGAATGCATCTTCTCGAAGATCGGCGCGAATTCCGGATCGTCGAGCGGCCGGCCGTTGACGTTGGTGAAGATCTGGATGCCGCGCGCGCCGAGCTTCTCGACCGCGCGCGTGATCTCGTCGAGCGTCGCCTTGACGTTGTTCATCGGCACCGAGGCGACGAAGCCGGGAAACTGCTTCGGGTGCTTGGCGACGATCTCGGCCATGCCGTCATTGGCGAGGCGCGCGAGCTCGGGCGAGTGCGTCGGCCGGCGCGACGAATTCGATGGCGGGCATCGAGAGGGTGAGGATCTGCTGATAATCGGGCCGAACTCCTCCATCATGCGCAGCCGCGCGTCGAGATCGTAGAGCACCGGGATGTCGGTCCAGCGCCGGACCGCCGCCTTGTTGGGGATGATCTCGACCATCTTGTCGAAATAGGCTCTTGGGGAAGATGTGCGGGAAAATGTCGATCTTCTTCATGGCCGGTCCCTTGCGGTTTTTGGCGCTTGGCGCGCAATCTTCGCAGCGCCGGCGCGGCACTGTCAAACGGCTGAGGAGTTCGCGCCGTAGGGTATGCTACGAGGTCGCGCGATGCGCTATGCCAACCCCGCCCATGCCCAAAACGCGGCTCGATCGCTCTTCGCCGAGGTGCGCGCCTGCACGGTCTGCGCGCGCGCATCTGCCGCTGGGGCCGCGGCCGGTGCTGCGCGGCGCGCCTCGGCGCGGCTCCTGATCATCAGCCAGGCGCCGGGCACCAAGGTCCACGAGACCGGCCTCTCGTTCAACGACCGCAGCGGCGACCGGCTGCGGCAATGGCTCGGCATCGACCGCGACACTTTCTATGACGAGCGCCGCGTCGCCATCCTGCCGATGGGCTTCTGCTATCCCGGCCGCGACGCGACGGGCGGCGACCTGCCGCCGCGGCCGGAATGCGCGCCGCTGTGGCACGAGCGCGTGCTGGCGCGCAGCTCCCGAAGCTCGAGCTGACCCTGCTCGTCGGCTCCTACGCGATCGACTATTATCTCAGCCGCGCCAAGCGCAGCATGACCGAGACGGTCGCGGCGTGGCGCGACTACCTGCCGCGCTTTCTGCCGCTGCCGCATCCGAGCTGGCGCACCACCGCGTGGGAGCGGCGCAATCCGTGGTTCGCGGCCGAGCTGCTGCCGGAGCTGCGGCGGCGGGTGCAGGCGCTGCTCGTGAGCTATCGCCTCGCCTCGATCCGCTCCATGTCGTCGTCGCTGAAGCCGAAATGGTGGCCGATCTCGTGGATCAGCACGTGGCGCACGATCGGCGCAAGCGTCTCGCCGGTCTCGCACCAATAATCGAGGATCGGCCGGCGATAGAGGAAGATCATGTCGATGTCGGGCCGCGGATCGAGCACGCGATTTGCGCGGCAGCGCGACGCCGCGATAGAGGCCCAGAATGTCGAACGGGCTGTCGAGCCCCATCTCCGCCTCGGTCTCCTCGTCGGGAAATTCCTCGACGCGGATGACGACCGGGCCCAGATGGCGCTTCAGCTCGTCGGGAATGGTGGCGAGCGCGCTGCTGCGGCCAGCGCCTCGAGATCGGCGAGCGACGGGCGGCGCGCTCATGGCTTGACTCCACCGCCGCATCGGCCCATGCTGGGGCGACACGGTGCAGAGGAGGCGGAGCATGGTCGAGCGACTGGCCGGCGCGGCGCGCAACGAGGCGGTGCGCGAGCTGCACGGCTGGGCCGAGGTCGAGGACCGCGACGCCATCCGCAAGGTCTATCATTTCGGCACCTTCAGCGAAGCCTGGGGCTTCATGAGCCAGGTCGCGCTGCTGGCCGAGAAGATGGACCACCATCCGGAATGGTTCAACGTCTATAACCGGGTCGAGATCGTGCTTTCGACCCATGACGTCGAGGGCTTGAGCGAGCGCGACATCAAGCTCGCCCACGCCATCGACGAGATCGCGCCGCAGCGCGACGACGAGCGACTAGCGCCTATCGCGGCGC
This sequence comes from uncultured Alphaproteobacteria bacterium, assembly GCA_963721625.1. Classification (GTDB taxonomy): domain Bacteria; phylum Pseudomonadota; class Alphaproteobacteria; order ATCC43930; family CGMCC-115725; genus DATJLY01. Next base: position 206,589 of record CAVRKF010000006.1, on the reverse strand, counting down.
CATGCGCAACGCGCCGTCGAGGCGGATGGTCTCGCCGTTGAGCATCGGGTTGGCGATGATGTCGAGGACGAGGCGGGCATATTCCTCGGGCCGGCCGAGCCGCGCCGGGAACGGGATGCTGGCGCCGAGGCTGTCCTGCGCCTCCTGCGGCAAGCCCGCCAGCATCGGCGTCTCGAAGAGGCCGGGCGCGATGGCGTTGACGCGGATGCCGGCGCGGGCGAACTCGCGCGCCGCCGGCAGCGTCAGCGCGACGATGCCGCCCTTCGACGCGGCATAGGCGGCCTGGCCGATCTGGCCTTCGATAGGCCGCGACCGAGGCGGTCGAGACGATGACGCCGCGCTCGCCGTCATCGAGCGCGGGAGCGCCATCATGTCGGCCGCGGCGAGCCGCATCAGGTTGAAGCTGCCGACGAGATTGATGTCGATGACGCGCTTGAAATCGGCGAGCTTCATCGGCCCGTCGCGGCCGACGATGCGCTGCGGCGACGCCGATGCCGGCGCAATTGACCAGGATGCGCGCCGCTCCGTGCGCCGCCTGCGCCGCCGCGACCGCGGCCTCGCCGCTCGCCGCATCGGCGACGTCGCAGCGCAGCGCCATGCCGCCGATCGCCGCCGCCACCTCTTTGCGCGCCGGCCTCGTTGATGTCGAGCACCGCGACCTTGGCGCCCGCCTGCGCCAAGGCCCGCGCCGTCGCCGCCCCCAGCCCCGAGCCGCCGCCGGTGACCAGCGCCGCATGACCCGCAACCTGCATCGCCGCCTCCCCGGACGAACGTGACCGGTTCGGGCTTTAGCAGATCACCGCGCGGCTCGCGAGTTGCCGCCCGCCGCGGTAGCGCCGCCCGGCCGATCCGTGCTATGCCGGCAGAGGGAGGTTCGGGCGATGGCGAACAAGGTCTATTCCGACGCGGACGCGGCCCTGGCCGGTCTGCTGCACGACGGCATGCTGATCATGGCGGGCGGCTTCGGCCTCTGCGGCATTCCCGAGGCGCTGATCGAGCGCGATCCGCGAGGCGGGCGTCAAGAACCTCACCGTCGTCTCCAACAATGCCGGCATCGACGGCGCCGGCCTCGGCATCCTGCTCGAGACGCGAGCAGATCAAGAAGATGATCTCGTCCTATGTCGGCGAGAACAAGCTCTTCGCGCAGCAATACCTCGCCGGCGAGCTGGAGCTCGAATTCAATCCGCAGGGCACGCTCGCCGAGCGCATCCGCGCCGGCGGCGCCGGCATTCCCGCCTTCTTCACCAGGACCGGCGTCGGCACGCTGATCGCCGAGGGCAAGGAGGTGCGCGAGTTCGACGGCGAGCACTATGTCATGGAGCGCGGCATCGTCGCCGACCTCGCCATCGTCCATGCCTGGAAGGGCGACACCGAGGGCAACCTCGTCTATCGCAAGACGGCGCGCAACTTCAATCCGGTGATGGCGACCGCCGGCCAAGGTCACCGTCGCCGAGGTCGAGCATCTGGTCGAGCCCGGCGAGATCGACCCCGACCACATCCATCACGCCCGGCATCTTCGTGCACCGCATCGTGCACGTGAAGAACCCGGTGAAGCGCATCGAGCAGCGCACCACCCGCAAGCGGCGCTAGCTGGAGGAGCCCATGGCCTGGACACGCGATGAGATGGCGGCGCGCGCGGCGAAGGAGCTGCGCGACGGCTTCTACGTCAATCTCGGCATCGGCATCCCGACGCTCGTCTCGAACTACATCCCCGCCGGCATGAGCGTGCAGCTCCAGAGCGAGAACGGCATGCTCGGCATGGGTCCGTTCCCCTATGAGGGCGACGAGGACCCCGACCTCATCAATGCCGGCAAGCAGACCGTCACCGAGCTGCCGACCACCAGCTATTTCTCGAGCGCCGACAGTTTCGGCATGATCCGCGGCGGCCATATCGACCTCGCCATCCTCGGCGCGATGCAGGTGGCCGAAAACGGCGACCTCGCCAACTGGATGATCCCCGGCAAGCTGGTGAAAGGCATGGGCGGCGCCATGGACCTCGTCGCCGGCGTCAAGAAGGTGGTGGTGGTGATGGAGCACACCGCCAAGAGCGAGGCCAAGCTGCTCAGGCACTGCACGTTGCCGCTCACCGGCGCGGGCGTCGTCGACCTCGTCATCACCGATCTCGCCGTCTTCGCCATCGACAAGAAGGCCGGCGGCATGAAACTCGTCGAGATGGCGCCGGGCGTCACCTTCGACGAGCTCAAGACCAAGACCGAGGCGCATTTCACGACCGGCTGAATACGCCGCAGGAGCGCGCGGGCGCGCGCCGCTATTTCGGCTTGAGCGCGTCGAGCGCGGCGGTCACGGTCTTGCGTTCCGGCGCGTCGGCGGGCAGCGCCGCGAGAAGCCGCTGCCAATAGCGCGTCGCTGCGTTGGGATCGTGCGCCTGCGCGGCGGCGAGGCCGAGATACCACAGCGCCTCGGGCTGCTGCGGATCGAGCGTCTCGATGCGCTGCAACAGCGCCACCTCGCGGTCGGACAGCTTCGTTTCGAGCGTCTGGTTCGCGAGCAGGAGGCGCGCCTCCTGCAGCGGAATCTGCACGTCCTTGGGATCGAGCTTGGCCGCGCGCTCGTAAGCATCGGCCGCCTTGTCGCGCTCGCCCAGCACGCCATAGGCACGGCCGAGCCGAACCCAGCCGTCGCGATCGTCGGGCGCCGCTTGGAGGCGCGACGCGAGCTGCGCGACCATGCCCTTGATCATGGTCTCGCGCTGTTCCGGCGTCATGTTCGCCGCCGCCGCCATTTGCGACGCATCGGGACCGGGCGCGGCTGCGTCAGCCGGCGGCTGCGCTGCGGGCGGCGCGAGCGGCGGCGGCGCGATGCCGGCCGCTTGCGCCGCCTCGGCGATGCGGCGCTGCAGCTCGGCCCGAATCGGCGCGCCCGCCGGCGCCGCAGCGGCGAGCTGCTGCCAGGCGGCGATCGCGTCCTTGGTCTTGCCTTCCTGCGCGTCGCCGAGCGCGAGGTAATAGCGCGCCATGGCGTTGCTCGAATCCCGGGCCAGAACCTTGGTGAAGGTGTCGCGCGCCGCGGGCGTGACCACGCCGTCGGCCCCCATCACCAGCACTTCGCCGAGCGCAGCGGCGATGTCGGCGCGCTCGGGCGCCAGCGCCACCGCATGACGGTAGGCGTCCGCACTGTCCGGCCAGCGCTGCAACTGCGCGTCGATGCGGGCGAGCTGGGTCCAGCCATCGACGTCGTCGGGCTTGGCCGCGAGCTGCTTTTCCAGCGCCGCGGCGCTGGCTTCGGCGTCTTCGGGCGCCGCCGCTGCGCGAGCCAGATCGGCGCTGCGCGCGGCATAGGGAAGATCGGGCACCCCCGGCGCGCCAATCCTCAGATAGAGCGCGCCGGCGCCGCCGGCCACCGCCAGGGCCACGACGGCCGCAACCCAGGGCAGCGGGCGCGCGCGCGCCGGCGGCAACGGCGTTGTGGTTCGATCGGAAGCGAGGATGCGCCGCTCGATCTCGAGCCGCGCCGTCTCGGCCTCGGTCGCACCGATCAGGCCGCGGGCTCGGTCGCGCTCCAATTCGGCCAGCTGGTCGCGATAGATGGCGCGGTCGAACGAAGCGCGCTCGGGCGCCACGCGCGTCTCGTGCAGCAGCGGGCCGATGACGACGATCAGCACCGCCGCGGTGACGAGCGCGAGCGCGAGCGGAAACAGCATCAGCCGTCGCCCTCGCGCAGCAGCTCGTCGACGCGGTGGCGCTCGGCCGTGCTCAGCGGCGCCGGTCCGGCTTCGCGCCCGGGACGGTGGCGGCGGAGATAGGCGAACGTTCCTGCCCCCGCCAGCAGCAGCAGCGCCGGCGGACCGAACCATAGGGCATAGGTCGCGGGCTCGACCGGCGGCTTCAGCAGCACGAACTGGCCATAGCGCGCGACGATGTACTGGATTGCCTGGGCATTGGTGTCGCCTGCTGCAATGCGCTGGCGCAGGATCACGCGCAGGTCGTGCGCGAGATCGGCTCCGGACTCCTCGATCAATTCGTTCTGGCAGACGAGGCAGCGCAACTCCTCGCCGATCGCCTCGGCCCGCGCCTCGAGCAGGGGATTGGCGAGCCGCTCGCTCGGCTCGACAGCGTGCGCCGCACCGGCCGCGGCGACGAGCAGGATGAGCGACAGCAGCGTGCGCTTCACGAGCGGCCGAGCTCCTTGAGCAGCGGCAGCAGTTGCTTGGTCACCTGCTCCTCGCTGAGCGGGCCGACATAGCGCAGGCGGATGCGGCCGGTGCGGTCGATGACATAGGTCTCGGGCACGCCATAGACGCCGAAATCGATGCCGACCCGGCCCGCCTCGTCGAGCCCGATGCGGCGATAGGGATTGCCGAGCTGCGCCAGGTATTGCGCGGTATCCGCGGGCTTGTCCTTGTAGGCGATGCCGTAGAGCGGCGTCTTGGTCTCGGTCGCCAGTCCCATCAGCAGCGGATGCTCGAGCCGGCACGGGATGCACCACGAGGCGAAGAAATTCACCAGCACCACCCGGCCGGCGAACGCCGCGTGGTCGAGGCCGGGCGCGCCGTCGAGGCCGGCAAGATCGAACACGGGCGCCGGCTTGTTGATGAGCGCCGACGGCAGATCGTGCGGATCGTAGCCCGGCCGCAGCGCCAGGGTGAAATAGCCCGCCAGCACCAGGAACAATGCGATCGGCAGCAGATAGAGCGCGCGCCGCACGCCTCACTCCCCCGCTTCGACCGGCACCGCCGCGCCCTGCCCCACCCGCGCCCGCGTCGCCGCGCCGACACGCCAGCGCCGGTCGCTGAGGCTGACCAGCCCGCCGAACGCCATCAACACCGCGCCGATCCAGATCCACGGCACCAGCGGCTTCCAGTAGGCGCGCACCGTCCACGCGCCCTTGCCGTCGGGATCGCCGAGCGCGAGGTAGAAATCGGCGAGGAAATTGGTGTGAATGGCGGTCTTGCTGGTGGTCGTCTGCTGCAGCGGGAAGAAGCGCCGCTCGGGATGCAGCACGGCAATGGTCTCGCCGCCGCGGGTGAGGTCGAACGTGCCGCGATCGGCGTTGAAATTCGGCCCCTTGTCGGTCCCGATATCGGCGAAATGCAGCACGAAGCCGGCGATCGGCACGCTGTCGCCCGGCCGCATCGGCAGCGATCCGCTGCTGTTGAAAGGCGGAGGCGGCAAAGCCGGTGACGGCGACGGCAAGCCCCAGATGCGCGATCGTCATGCCATAGGACGCGCGCGGCAGATTGCGCGCGCGCCGCCAGCATCTCGCCGGGCGCGGCGCGGAAGAGCCGCAAGCGATCGCCTAGCTCCACCAGCACGCCGATCGCGACCCAGGCGGCAAGCGCGAAGCCGAACACCGACAGCACCGGCCCGCCCCGCACCGCATAGAGCCCGCCGAGGATCACCACGCCGGCCACCGCGAACGCTACCCACAGACGCTGCAGCGCGCCCAGGAGATCGCCGCGCTTCCACGCCAGCATCGGCCCCACCGCCACCGCCAGCAGCAGCGGCACCATCAGCGGCACGAAAGTTCGGTTGAAGAACGGATATCCCGACCGAGACCTTGGGGCCGCCTACGGCGTCGAGGAACAGCGGATAGAGCGTGCCGAGAAACACCGTCGCCGCGCGCAGGACAGGAGCAGGTTGTTGAGCACCAGCGCGCCCTCGCGCGAGACCGGCGCGAACAGGCCGCCGCCGCGCAACGCCGGCGCGCGCACGGCATAAAGCGCCGAGCGAGCCGCCGATCGCCACCACCAGCAGCAGCAGGATGAACATGCCGCGCCGCGGATCGACGGCGAAGGCGTGGACCGAGGTCAGCACGCCCGAGCGCACCAGGAACGTCCCCACCAGCGACAGCGAGAAGGTGATGATGGCCAGCAGCACGGTCCAGCTCTTGAGCGCGTCGCGCTTTTCCACCACGATCGCCGAATGCAGCAGCGCCGTGCCGGCCAGCCAGGGCATGAGCGAGGCGTTCTCCACCGGGTCCCAGAACCACCAGCCGCCCCAGCCGAGCGTGTAATAGGCCCACCAGCTTCCCATCGCGATGCCGATGGTGAGCGCACACCACGCGGCCAGCGTCCAGGGCCGGACCCAGCGCGCCCAGGCGGCATCGACCCGGCCCTCGATCAGCGCCGCGACCGCGAAGGAGAACGCCACCGAGAAGCCGACATAGCCGAGATAGAGGAACGGCGGATGAAAGGCGAGGCCGGGTCCTGCAGCAGCGGGTTGAGGCCGTCGCCGTTCGCGCGGCGCCGGGAGTTGGCGCAGGAACGGATCGGAGGTGAGCAGGATGAACAGCAGGAAGCCGCTGCCGATCATGCCCTGCACGGCCAGCACGCGCGCGCGCAGCCCCGGCGGCAGCGTTGCCGCCGAACCACGCGACCGCCGCGCCGAAGAGCGTGAGGATGAACACCCACAGCAGCATCGAGCCTTCGTGGTTGCCCCACACGCCGGTGATCTTGTAGAGCAGCGGCTTGTCGGTATGGCTGTTCTCGGCCACGTTGACGACCGAGAAGTCCGAGGTGACGTAGGCGTTGATCAGCGCGGCGAAGGCCAGCGCGACCAGCACGAAGCTGCGCCAGCGCCGCGGCCGGGCGCGACCGCCATCATCCCGGCATGGCGCCGCGCCGCGCCCACCAGCGGCACGCACCGCCTGCGCCAGCGACACGAACAGCGCCAGGACCAGCGCGAAATGGCCGAGTTCGACGATCATTGCTTCACCGTCGCCGTCGTCTCGCCTTCTTGCCACTGCCCCGACTTCTTCAGCGCATCGGCGACCTCGCGCGGCATGTATTTCTCGTCGTGCTTGGCCAGCACCTCGGCGGCGCGGAACATGCCGTCCGGGCGAGCGCGCCCTCGACGACCACGCCCTGGCCCTCGCGGAACAGGTCGGGCAGCGGCGCCGCGATACTCGACCTCGAGGTCGCGCCTGCCGTCGGTGACGCGGAACGCGATCGGCCTTGCCATCGTCCTCGTGGCGACGCTGCCCTGCTCGACCAGCCCGCCGATGCGCACGTAGCGGCCGTCCGGGACGTGATGGTGCAGCGCAATTCGCTCGGGCTGTAGAAGAACACGAGATTGTCGCTGAAGGCGGAGAGCACCAGCGCGCTCACCGACGCCGAGCGTCGCCATGCCGCCGAGCAGCAGATAAAGCCGGCGGCGCTTGCGCGTCATCGCGGCGCGACGCCCGCGCTCGAGCTGCGCCAGCTCGGGCGGCGGCGCCGATAGGCCATGACGCTGTCGAGGACGAGGCCGCCCAGCACCGACCGCCGCGACGCCATAGGCCGGCCACACGAAGCGGGCATAGCCGCCCATGGCGAGGAATTTGCGACGACGGCGGCGGTCATCGCGCCGGGTCCAGCGTTGCGTGCCGGGCGCGCGGCGCGACACGCCCGGCGCGTCGCTCGCCAGCAGCTGCAACGCGCGCACCTTGGCGGCCATGCAGGCGGTGCGCATCCGCAGCAGCAGCAGCGCGAAGAAGAGCAGCATGAAACCCACCGCCATGACCAGCAGCGGCCACAGCATCGAGGCGCGATCGTCGGTCCGCCGAGGCGGAAGACGCTCGCCGGCTGGTGCAGCGTGTTCCACCAATCGACCGAGAACTTGATGATCGGCAGATTGACCATGCCGACCAGCGCCAGCACCGCGCCGGCGCGGCTGCCGCGCGTCGGCTCGTCGAAGGCGTTCACCAGCGCGATATAGCCGAGATAAAGGAAGAACAGCACCAGGACCGAGGTGAGCCGCGCATCCCATACCCACCACGTGCCCCACATCGGCTCGCCCCAGAGCGAGCCGGCGACGAGGCAGACCAGGGTGAAGCCGGCGCCCGAGCGGCGCCGCCGCGCGCGCGGCGATGTCGGCCAGCGGATGGCGCCAGACCAGGCCCGACCGCGCCCGCGGCAGCCATCACGCCATAGACGAAGCTCGCCATCCAGGCCGCCGGCACGTGGACATACATGATGCGCACGGTGTCGCCCTGCTGATAGTCGGGCGGCGCGACGAAGAGCGCGAGCGCCACGCCCAGCGCGATCATCAGCGCGGCGGACCACGCACACCACGGCAGCAGCGCGGCCGAGAGCCGCATGAAGCGGGCGGGATTGGCGAAACGGTGCATCGGTCGCGGTTCTAGCTCATATCGAACCACTATTCGAGCGCTTGCCGCAACCCTGCCGCTGCGGCAAATGGCGCCAGCGCCAGCGCCAGCACCAGCAGCGCCGCCAGCAGCAGAAGATGCGGCCGGGCCGCCAGACCCGTGGCCGCGGCCTCGCATGCGGCGACGCCGAAGATCAGCACCGGAATATAGAGCGGCAGCACCAGCAGCGACAGCAGAACGCCGCCCCGCCGCGCGCCCAGCGTGAGCGCCGCCCCGATCGCGCCGATCAGCGACAGCGTCGGCGTGCCCAGCGCCATGCCGGCGACGAGCGCGGCATAGCCCGGCGCCTCGAGATGCAAGCAGCAGCGCCAGCAGCGGCGCCAACAGCGTCAGCGGCAGCCCCGTCACCAGCCAATGCGCCAGGCATTTTGCGACCACCTGCGCCTCGAGTGGCAGCGGCTCAGCGCCAGTGCCTCAAGGCTGCCGTCCTCGTAATCGGCGAGGAACAGCCGCTCCAGCGACAACAGCGCCGCCAGGAGCGCCGTGACCCAGACCACGCCCGGCGCGATCCGCTGCAGCAACACGGGCTCGGGTCCGACGCCGAAGGGGAAGAGAATGACCGTCAGCACGAAGAACGCCGCGACCATCGCCGCATCGCCGCTGTGACGCAGGGCAAGCCGCAGGTCGCGCGCGACGAGACAGAAGAATGCCGTCACGATCCGGCCGCCTGCACGCGAACAGCGCGGCGCGGCCGGCATCGGCGGCGGGCGCGAAATCGCCCAGCGCCAGCGCGGTGGCGTCAGGCAGCGCCAGCGCCGCATGGGTCGCAAGCGCGACACGCCCGCCGCCGTGGCGATGCCGGGCGATGGCGGCGTGAAGGTCGCCCACCGATTCGGCGTCGAGCCCGGTCAGGGGCTCATCGAGCAGCCATAGCGCTGCGGGGCTGGCGACGAGCCGCGCCAGCGCCAGCCGCCGCCGCTGGCCGGCAGAGAGAAAGCGGCACGGCGTATCGGCAATGCCGTGGAGGCGAAAGCGCGCGAGCGCCCCGGCCACGTCGGCGGTGCCGCCGCGCATGCCGGCCCAGAACGCCAGGGTCTCGGTCGGCGGTCAGCGCGGATTTCAGCGCGTCGGCATGGCCGATGAATTGGAGGCGGGCGCGGTGCGCCGCCCGATCCGTCGGCAACAGCGGCGCCGTCCCAGGCCAGCAACCCGCGCCTCGGGCGGGGTCAGACCCGCCATCAGGCGCAGCAGACTCGACTTGCCGCTGCCGTTGCGGCCAGTGAGCACGAGCGCGCCGCCTGCCGCCAGCGTGAAGTCGAGCCCGGCGAAAACCAGCCGCTCGCCGCGCCGGCAGGCCAGATCGCGCCCGGCAAAACCGGTCGCCGGCACATCGGAAGGGTGGGCTTGAACCATGCCGAATGATGGCGCAGAGGGGCGGATCATGCCATCGCCGGGCGCGGGGACAAAGAGAAACGGCCTCGGTGGGGGGAGAACCGAGGCCGTTTCGAGGAGCGGTCGGGGGATGGACCGCTGCGAAGATGGGAGGGAGAGCGATGTCTCGATCACCTCTCACCTGGGCGCGATTCAGCACCCGGAATGCGACGCCAATTCGCAAGAATTGTGGCGAAATGGTGATTTCTACCGTGGCGTCGTGGTCCGCCCGGCGCGGGCACGCCCGCCGATTGCGGCGTGGCAAGGACGCGGCGATGCAGCCTATAATCGCGGCTCGGAAAAAACCGGACATCACGGGGGGGAGAGGTGCGATGGCAGCGCGACGGCTCAGCCGCCTGACCAAGTCCTTGGCGGTCGCGTTGTTGGTCGGGTCGATTGAGCTTACCGGCTGTTCTTCGACCGGCGGTGCGGGGCTATTTGCGTCCTACCAAGTCGCGCCGGACGACACCTGCGGTCAGTACCGTCAGCAACTCAGCGCCTATCGCGACTATTTTTTCTCGGCCATGGTCGAGGGCGCCGACCATTGGTGCGGCGGTCGGCGGGCTCACCGGGTATCTCGCCGGCGGCGATGCCAAGTCGACGCTTTTCGGCGCCGGCGCCGGGGCCGTTACCGGCGCCGTCGGTGCCTATTTTATCGCCAAGCAGAAAGCGGCCAACGGCAATCCGACGGCGCTTGCGGACTCCGTTTATGACGACCTCAACAACGAGAACAGCGAGATCGACGGCGTGACGGGGACCTTCGAGAAGCTGCGCGATTGCCGTCTCGACGCGGCGCGGTCGGTGAAGGACGATCTGGCCGCGCACCGGATCAGCCGCGACGACGCGCAGGCGAAGCTGAAAAAGATCCACGATTGGTTGATCGAGGACATCGATTTCGCCGACGCGCTCGGCGCCAAGATGAACGAGCGCGGCGCCGCATACGCCGACGCCTCCGACAAGTTGAGCGAATCCGAGCCGTCGGCCAAGCGCACCTTGCACACCCGTCAGCGAACGGCGGGGCGGAGCGGCAGCGCGGGCGCGGGCGAACTCGTCGCCAGCGCGGCGGCCCGCGTGCGCGAGGGGCCCTCCACCTCGAGCCGGCAGATTGCATCGCTCGCGCCGGGCGGCGCGGTGGCAACGCTCGGCGGCGGCGATACGCCCGAAGGCTGGACCCATGTCCGGCTCGGCGACGGCCGCAGCGGCTATATCGCAAGCCGCCTGCTCCATGAGGCCGGCGCCGGAGCCGCGGGGCCGCCGCCGCCCAAGGACGTCGCCGGCGTGGCCCAACTCACCGAGAGCAATCAACTGAAGCGGAAGGCGCTCACCGAAGACGTGGCCGACGCCAAGTCGGACGCAAACGGCAGCGCGTTCCAGCTCAGCGGTTCGATCAGCCGTGTTCGGCCGGCGCCGGACGCGCGCCGCGCCGCATGACCGAAGGAGGGCGATTTTGCCGCGCGGTCTTCAAGTCGTCCTAAGGGTGTGCCTGGGGCTGCTGCTGTTCGCGGCGGCGATGGGGTGGTGCGGCGGAGCGGCTGCGGCAGATATCCCGACCGCGCCGTTCCTGCGCATCGAGACCGGGATGCACGGCGCGGCGATCAACGGCATCGCCGTCGACGAGACCGACAAACAGATCGTGACCGTGAGCGACGACAAGACGCTGCGGCTATGGTCGGAGACGAGCGGCGAGCTGCTGGACACCCTGCGCGCGCCGATCGGCCCCGGCCCGGAAGGCGGGCTCTATGCGGCGGCCCTGTCGCCTTCGGGCAAGACCATCGTTGCCGGCGGCTACACCGGCATCACCTGGGACGGCAGCGCATCGATCTATCTCTACAACCGCAAGGCCGGCACCTGGCTCGGCCGCATCGGTCTCGGCGCCGGGACCGATGCCATCAACCATCTCGCCTTCTCGCCCGACGGCCACTACATCGCCGTGGCGACGAACGACCGCCATGGGCTGCGCATCGTCGACACGCGGGCGCTCAAGATCGACATTGTCGACAGCGATTACGGCGACGCGATCGAGTGGGTCGATTTCGCCCCGGACGGCAGGCTCGTCACCACCTCGCTCGACGGCAAGGTCCGGCTCTATGACGCCGGCTTCAAGCGCATTGCGACGTGGAGGGACAAGGCGGGAAGCAAACCGCTGGCGGCGGTCTTCAGCAAAAGCGGCGCGGCGATCGCCGTCGGCTTCCTCGACGCGGCCAAGGTGATGCTGCTCAACGGCAGCAACCTGACGCAGCCGGCCGAGATCGACGGCGCCAAAGGGCAAACCGGCGCGATCAGCCTGGTCGCCTGGTCCGCCGACAGCGCCTATGTCTATGGCGCCGGCACCTACGGCGACCATTCGGGCGCGAAGTTCGTGCGCATCTGGCCGCTCGCCCATCTCGGCGCGTCCGTCGATCTTCCGGCCAGCGACGATACCGTCACCGCGATCGCCGCGCTCGAGGACGGCGGCATCGCGTTCGCCAGCGCCGAGCCGGCCTGGGGCGTGATCGGGCCGGATTGGCAAGATGGTGTTTCGCCACGACCGGCTTTACGCCGATTTCCGCGACGGCGCCGGTGCCTTCCAAGTGTCGCCCGACGGCGCGGTGGTCGATTTCGGTTTCGCCCAGGGCGGCAAGCACGCTGGCGCGCTTCGATGTCCTTGGCGGCACCATGACGCTCGACCCGGCCGCCCGCGCCGATCTCAAGCCAGCGGCGACCAGGGACGGCGGGACCAGCCTCACCGACTGGCGCAACACGACCAAACCGAAGCTCGATGGACATTTCCTGTCGCTCGATGCCAACGAGGTCGCGCGCAGCGCCGCGGTGAAGGGCGATTGGGCGGTGCTGGGCACCGATTACTTCCTGCGCGGCTATCACGGCCAGAACGCCGCGTGGCGCACCGCGGTGCCGGCGCCGGTATGGGTCGTCAACGTCTCGGCCGACGGGCGCTTCGCCATTGCCGGGCTCGGCGACGGGACCATCCGCTGGTACCGCCTCAGCGACGGCACCGAAATCCTGAACCTCTTCGCCGAGCCCGACGGTACGCACTGGGTGCAATGGACGCCCGAAGGATTCTTCGATCACGGCAAAGGCGGCGACACGCTGATCGGCTATCAGCTCAACCAGGTCGACAAGGGCCGCCTCGAGGGCAGTGCCTTTATCCATGTCGAACAGCTCTACAGCCTGTTCTATCGGCGCGATCTCGTCGTCATGAAGTTCCGCGGCGATGGCGGCGACCAGATCAAGACGCAACTCGCGAAGATCGGCGACGTGCGCGCGGTGCTCGGGCGCGGCCTGCCGCCGGACCTTCAGCTCACCGAATACTGCTTCGGCACCGATTGCCATCAGGTGGCGCCGGCGCAGGAATTGCGCGGCCCGCGCGGCCGGCTGCAGCCGCTCGACGCCGCGGGAGCGGAGGTCACGGTGCATTTCGACGTGGTCGACCACGGCGGCGGCATCGGCAATATCGAGGTCCGCAACAGGGGAGCGGCGGAGGCAGCCGCGGGCGGCACGCGTTCGGTCAAGGGCAACACCCACAGCGAGGAGCGCGTCGTTAAGCTCCAGCCCGGGCTCAACCTCATCGTGCTCTCGGCCTTCAATGCCGCCGACCAGATCGAGACCGATCCCAAAGAGCGGCCGGCGCTGGCGCTGCGCTACGATCCGAAGGTCGTTGAAAAGCCGGTGATGCGGCTCCTCGCCGTCGGCATCGACCAGTACACCGGCAAGGAGGTGCCGAAACTTGCCAATGCGGCGAATGACGCCAACGGCGTCGCCTCCCTGATGCAGAGCGACCACAAGGACGGTGTGTACGACAAGGTCGATGCCATCGTGCTGACCGACGCCGACGCGACCCTCGCGAAGATCAACGCGGCGTTCGCTGCGCTGGCCCGCCGCACCCAGCCAAACGATATCGTCTTCGTCTTCCTTGCCGGCCACGGCGTCGCGCTCGGCGGCAAGTATTACTACATCCCGGTCGACCTGCCCGACACGCAGGAAGACTCGATCAAGAAATTCGCCCTCACCTATGACGATCTCGCGCTTCGCCTCAGCAAATTCCCGACGACGCGCGCCATGGTCGTTCTCGACACCTGCTACAGCGGCGCCTTCGCCGTCGGCGACAGCATCGCCCAGGATTCCCGCGACAAGACCGTGGGCAACCAGATCGGCCATGCCACCGGGCGGTTCATCCTGGCCGGCTCGTCGAGCCAGCAGGAGGCGCTCGACGGCATCGACGGCCATGGCGTGTTCACGGAAGTCCTGCTCAAGGGTCTATCCGGCGCCGCGGACACCCAGGTCGCGGGCGACCATCACGGCAAGGTCAACATCTACGAGCTGGGCCAGTACACCAAGGCGCAAGTGCCGCAAGTCTCCCAGCAGATCGCCAAGGGCTATGACCAGAAGCCGAACTGGTACTTCATCGGCGACGACATGTTCGACGTGCGCGACGACAACTGAGCCGCTGCCGGCCGCTCATTTCGCCGCTTTGGCGACGAGCGCCAGCAGCAGGCGCGCCTGGCTGCCGCAGCCTGCCTTCGCCATCTGCACCGCGCGCGCGACCTCGCTCGCGCCGGCGCCGGCCTGGAGGAGATGGACGATCGCGACGGTCGCGTCGCCAGCGCCCGGCTGCTCGAAGAGATAGCTGCCGCCATCCGTCAGCGTCAGCGCCGCGGGCCACGGCAGTTGCGCCGTGTTCTTCGGCCATTGCAGCGGGGCCTTGGCGCCGTCGCTCATGTCTTGGACCGTCATGGTCCCGTCACGGGCGGGATCATGCGTGACCATCGCGCGGCTCGCGTCATAGACGCATGCGTCGCCGCCATCGGTGGCATCGATCGCCAGCACGTCGGCGGGCGCGTGCACCGTCTCCCGCCGCCACGCGACATCGGTGCCGCGCACGATGCCGAGCGCCTGGCGCTGGTCGCCGCCGTCGATCAGGGTCGCGAGCAATTTGGCCACGTTGTCCGAGCCCGGCGCAGTGGCGCCGCCCGCGCCGCCCGGCGGCGCCGGCGGCGCGCCCTGGTAGGGCCCGGTGATGGTCGTGACCTGGCCATTGGCGTTGACGAGAACGACCCGGGCCCTGTCGGGAACCGCGAGGGTGGTACCGGCTGTCACCGTCGCACCAGGGGCGAGCGACGGGACCGAGGAACTCGATGACGACGTAGTCCTGCGCCCGCGCCGCGAGCGTTGCGAGGCCCAGCAACAGGACTGCCGCCACGGCAGAAAGAACTCGGAGTCATGCCCCCCGTCAACCTCGGTTTTACACAATCGCTGTATTGTCGACGCGGCCGGAACCGCGATTGTCCACGAATTCGACCCGCAACTCAAGCGCGGTGCGCGCGTTACGCCGGACGCAAGCCGCTGCACCTCTTGATCTCGCGCTCGAGACGCGGTAGCAGCAGCCGGCGCCCCATGCCCCGTCAGACAGGAGACCGCCGCCCATGTCCGTCACAGGTCATGATACGCTGAAGGCCCGCCGCACCCTCGATGTCGGCGGCAAGTCCTACGATTACTTCAGCCTCGAGGCCGCCGCTGCGGCTGCCGGGCTCGGCGACATCAGCCACCTGCCCTTCTCGCTCAAGGTGCTGCTCGAGAACCTGGTGCGGCTCGAGAACGGCCGCACGGTGACGGTCGATGACATCAAGGCGGTGGCGGAATGGCTCAAGACGCGCACCTCCGAGCGCGAGATCGCCTTTCGCCCGGCGCGCGTGCTGATGCAGGATCTGACCGGCGTTCCCGCCGTGGTCGATCTCGCGGCGATGCGCGAGGCGATGGAGAAGCTCGGCGGCGATCCGCGCCGCATCAATCCGCTGTCGCCGGTCGATCTCGTCATCGATCATTCGGTGATGGTCGATAATTTCGGCACGCGCGACGCCTTCGCCAAGAACGTCAAGATCGAGTTCGAGCGCAACGGCGAGCGCTATGCCTTCCTGCGCTGGGGCCAGGGCACGTTCGACAATTTCCGCGTCGTGCCGCCCGGCACCGGCATCTGCCATCAGGTCAATCTCGAATACCTTGCCCGGGTGGTTTGGACCACGACGGAGAACGGCCGTACCATCGCCTATCCCGACACGCTCGTCGGCACCGACAGCCACACCACCATGGTCAACGGCCTGTCGGTGCTGGGCTGGGGCGTGGGCGGCATCGAGGCCGAGGCGGCGATGCTGGGCCAGCCCATTTCGATGGTGCTGCCCGAGGTGGTGGGCATGCGCCTCCACGGCGCGCTGCGCGAGGGCGCGACGGCGACCGATCTCGTTCTCACCGTGACGCAGATGCTGCGCAAGAAGGGCGTGGTCGGCCGCTTCGTCGAGTATTTCGGTCCCGGCATCGCCAGCCTCGCGCTCGCCGACCGGGCGACGATCGGCAACATGGCGCCCGAATACGGCGCCACCTGCGGCTTCTTCCCGATCGATGCCGAGACGCTGCGCTATCTCGCGCTGACCGGCCGCGATCCCGACATGGTCAAGCTGGTCGAGGCCTATGCCAAGGCGCAAGGCCTGTGGCATGACGAAAAAAGCCCCGATCCGGTCTTCACCGACACGCTCGACCTCGATCTCGCCAGCGTCGAGCCGTCGCTCGCCGGGCCGCGGCGGCCGCAGGACCGCGTCGCGCTCTCCGGCGTCGCCAAGTCGTTCGCGGCCGAGCTGCCCAAGCTGGCGGCCAGCCGCGCGCCCGCCAAGAAGGGCGGCGCCGTCGCGGTCAAGGGCAGCAACTACACCATCGCCGACGGCGCCGTCGTCATCGCCGCCATCACCTCGTGCACCAACACCTCCAACCCGAGCGTGATGCTGGCGGCCGGCCTGGTAGCGCGCAACGCGGTGAAGCGCGGCGTCACGGTGAAGCCGTGGGTCAAGACCTCGCTCGCGCCGGGAAGCCAGGTCGTGACGGATTATTATGCCGCAGCGGGCTTGCAGCAGGACCTCGACGCGCTGGGCTTCACGCTCGCGGGCTATGGCTGCACCACCTGCATCGGCAATTCGGGGCCGCTGCCCGATCCCATCGCCGCGGCGATCGAGGAGGGCGATCTCGTCGTCGCGGCGGTGCTGTCAGGCAACCGCAATTTCGAAGGCCGCATCCACCCCTATGTGCGGGCGAATTATCTCGCCTCGCCGCCGCTCGTCGTCGCTTATGCGATCGCGGGCACGATGAACGTCGATCTCGCCACCGACGCCATTGCCGCGGACCGCGACGGCAAGCCGGTCTTTCTCCGCGACATCTGGCCGTCGAACCAGGAGATCGCGGCGACGGTGCGTCAGGCCGTGGACGCGCCGATGTTCCGCAAGCGCTACGCCAACGTGTTCGAGGGGCCGGACGAGTGGAAGAAGGTGAAGCTGCTCAGCGGCATGACCTTCGGCTGGAATCCGGGCTCGACCTATCTCGCCAACCCGCCCTATTTCGACGACATGCCGAAGGAGCCGGCGCCGCTCAAGGACATTTCCATGGCGCGCGAGCTCGCGTTGCTCGGCGACAGCATCACCACCGATCACATCTCGCCCGCGGGCTCGATCAGCAAGGACTCGCCGGCGGGCGAATATCTGCTCGAGCACCAGGTGCGACCGGCAGAGTTCAACTCCTACGGCGCGCGGCGCGGCCATCACGAGGTGATGATGCGCGGCACTTTCGCCAATATCCGCATCCGCAACGAGATGGTGCCGGGGATCGAGGGCGGCATGACCAAGCACATGCCCGACGGCAAGCCCATGCCGATCTACGACGCGGCGATGCTGTATCAGCGCGAGGGCGTGCCGCTCGTCATCGTCGCCGGCAAGGAATACGGCACCGGCTCGTCGCGCGACTGGGCGGCCAAGGGCACGCGGCTGCTCGGCGTGCGCGCGGTGATCGTCGAGAGCTTCGAGCGCATCCATCGCTCGAACCTCGTCGGCATGGGCGTGCTGCCGCTGCAGTTCAAGGACGGCATGAGCCGGCACAGCCTCAAGCTCGACGGCAGCGAGCGCTTCGACATCACCGGCATCGCCCAGGGCCTGAAGCCGCGCATGGACCTCCCGTGCCGCATCCACCGCGCCGACGGCAAGGTCGAGACCATCGCCCTCCTCTGCCGCATCGACACGGTTGACGAGCTCGAATATTTCCGCCACGGCGGCATTCTGCCCTATGTGCTCCGCAGCATGATGAAGGCGGCGTAGGGCGCGACCGCGGCTATTGCAGCGGCGAGAACGCGGTCGGCACCAGGATCCGCGTCTCCTGCGCGGCCAGCACGCCTGGGGGCTGGTTCTTGAGATAGGCGTGCCATTCCGGCTCCTTCGTCAGGGCGGCGCGGCGCTGCTCGCGGTCGGCCAGCGATTCGTACGCCCACATGTGGACGATCTGGTTCAGCGTGCCGAGCTCGCTGGTGAAGAAGCCGACGAGGCGGCCGAGCACGCGCTTCTGCACCGGCAGGCCGTTCTTTTCGTAATAGTCGAGCCATTCGCGGGCCTTGCCGGGATTCGCGGTATAAGTGCGGACTTCGAGGATCATCGTGGCCTCCACCGTGGGTTGCGCGCCGCCGAGCATCGCGGGCGGCGACGGCATGGTCAAGCCGACGCCTCACCCGCTCGTGATGGACCTTGACTTGGCGGCGGCGCAATGAGACGGCAGGATGGAGCATGGCGTCGATGTACCGTTTTCTGTTTCTCGCCGCGCTGGTTGCCGCCGCGGTGCCGGCGCGCGCCGCCGACCGGCCGCCCATCGTCGTCGAACTGTTCACCTCGCAGGGCTGCAATTCGTGCCCGCCGGCCGACGCCTATCTCGGCGCGCTGACGAAGCGGCCGGGGCTGCTGCCGCTCGCCTTCCATGTCGATTACTGGAACTATATCGGCTGGGCTGACCCGTTCGCGCGCCCCTGGGCCGCGTCGCGCCAGCGCGCCTATCAGAAGAGCCTCAACGAACGCTTCGTCTATACGCCGCAGATCGTGGTGAACGGCGCGATGCAGGGCGTCGGCTCGGAGCGCGGCGAAAATCGACGCGCTGATCAAGGCGACGGAAGCCGCGCCGCCGCCGCCCCATCCGACGCTGACGCTGCGCCGGCGCGACGACGGCGCGCTGCTGGTCGAGATCGGCGCCGGCAATTCGCCCCTGCGCGCGCCGGCCGATATCTGGCTCGTCGCCTATGACGACATGCACCAGACCAAGGTGCTGCACGGCGAGAACGAGGGCCAGACGCTCACCGACTACGACGCGGTGCGCACCTATCGCCGCATCGGCGCCTGGCCGGGCTGGTCGCTCGAGCTGGTGGTGCCGGCGACCGAGGCCCCGGCGCGCCCGGGCGGCGGCATCGCCGTCCTGCTCCAGACCGCCGACGTGGGACCGATCCTCACCGCCGCGCGACTCGACAACGACAAATAAGGGCCGGTTCAGGCCGCCTCGCCCAAGCCTTTGGCCAGCAGCGCCGACAGGCGCCGCGCGAAGGCCGCGGGGTCGGGCGGCGTCTCGCCTTCGAGGATGCGCGCCTGGTCGAGCAGCAGCCAGGCGAATTCGCCGAGCGCGTCCGAGGCGCCGTCCTTGCCGGCGAGTTCGCAGAGGCGGGCGATGAGGGGATGCGAGGGATTGATCTCGAGGATGCGCTTGGCCTCGGTCGCGAGCTGGCGGTGCTGCTTCAGCAAGCGCTCGAGGTGCATGTCGAGATCGCCCTCGTCGGCGACGAGGCAGACGGCGCTGTCGGTGAGCCGGTTCGAGACGCGCACGCCTTTCACCGCATCGCCCAACGCCAGCCGGAACAGCGCGACGAGGCTCGCCACCGCGCCGTCGGATTTGGGCTCCGGCCGATCCGTGGCGGCGGGCGCGCCGAGCTGGTCGAGATCGGCCTGGCCGCGCGTCACCGAGGTGAAGGGATGGTCCTTGTACTGACCCAGACCCGGCATCCAGAACTCGTCGACCGGATCGGTCAGCAGCAGCACCTCGACGCCGCGGGCGCGGAAACCCTCGAGCTGCGGGAAGCGGGCGGTGCGCTCGGGATCGTCGCCGGTGATGGTGTAGATCGCCTTCTGCTCCGGCTTCATGCGGGCGACATAGTCGTCGAGCGAGACCAGCCCCTCGGCGGCGGTGGAACGGAAGCGCGCCAATGCCAGAAGCGGCTCGCGCTGCTCCGGGTCCTCGTACAGCCCCTCCTTGAGCACGGCGCCGAAATTGTCCCAGAAATTGGCGTATTCCGCCGGCGCGTCCTGCGCCTTCTTGCTCAGCTCCTGCAGCACGCGCCGTGTGATCTGGCCGCGCATCCGCGCCAGCATCGGGTTCTTCTGCAGCATCTCGCGGCTGACGTTGAGCGGCAGGTCCTCGGAATCGACCACGCCTTTGAGGAAGCGCAGATAGGGCGGCAGCAGCTCGGGACAATCGTCGGTGATGAAGACGCGGCGCACATAGAGCTGGACCCGGTTCTTGCGCGCGGGATCGAAGAGATCGATCGGCTTGGTCGACGGGACGTAGAGGAGGGTCGTGTATTCGTAGGTGCCTTCGGCCTTGTTGTGGAGCGTGAGCCACGGCTCGTCGAAGCCGTGCCCGACATGGTGATAGAACTCGCGATATTGCTCGGGCGTGATCTCGGCGCGCGGGCGCATCCACAGCGCCGCGGCGCGGTTCACGGTCTCCTTCTTGCCCAGCGCCTCGAGCACGATCGGCAGGGCGATGTGGTCGGAATAGGTCTTGATGATGTGCTTGAGGCGCTCGGCATCGGCGTAATTCGGCGTCCGCCTCGTGCAGATGCAGGGTGATCTCGGTGCCGCGCCCGCCCTTCGCGGCCGGCTCCACGGTGAATTCGCCCTTGCCGTCCGAGACCCAGCGCCAGGCCTCGTCCTCGCCCGCCTTGCGCGACAGCACCTCGACCTCGTCGGCGACCATGAAGGCGGAATAGAAGCCGACGCCGAACTGGCCGATCAGCGCCATGTCCTGCTTGGCGTCGCCCGACAGGCCCTTGACGAAGGCGGCGGTGCCCGAGCGCGCGATGGTGCCGAGATTGTCGATGAGCTCCTCCCGGTTCATGCCGATGCCGTTGTCGGCGACGGTGATGGTGCGCTTGGCCTTGTCCGGCACGACCGTGACCCGGAACTCCGGCGTCGCCGGCGCTGAGCTCGGGCGCGGTCAGCGCGGCATAGCGCAGCCGGTCGCAGGCGTCGGACGCGTTGGAGATGAGCTCGCGCAGGAAGATGTCCTTGTCGCTGTAAAGCGAGTGCGCGACGATCTCGAGCAGGCGGCTCACCTCCGCCTGGAAGCTTTTCTTTTCCGCCGGCATGGTCCCCTATCCGCGTGCACGTGCCCGCACGCGGCGCGGGCCGCCGCAGATATGTGGCGGCGCGGCCGGCTGCGCAAGCCCCGGCCGCACGCCTTGTTGTCAGTCGCCGGCGCCGGGGACGAGCGCGCGGCGGCGCCGAGACCGACTCGTCACGGTCGCCGCCGTCGAGCACCAGTTCGGCCTGCACCGATGTCGAGCTCGCCCATCCATTTCGCCACCACCACGGTGGCGAAGATGTTGCTGAAGAGGTTGGTGACGGCGCGGATCTCGGACATGAAGCGGTCGATCGCCGAGAAGCAGCGCGAGGCCGCCCACCGGCACGCACGCCCAAGCGCCGGCATGGTCGCGGCCAGCGCGACGAAGCCGCCGCCGGTGACCCCCGCCGCGCCCTTCGAGGTGAACAGCATGACGAACAGCATGGCGAGCTGCTGGCCGAGGCGTCAGATGGATGTCGCAGTCGCCTGGGCGATGAACAGCACGCCCATCGTCATGTAGATCGCGGTGCCGTCCATGTTGAAGGAGAAGCCGGCCGGCAGCACCAGCCCGACCACCTCCTTGCGAGCAGCCCATGCTCTCGAGCTTGACGATCGAGCGCGGGATCATCGCCTCGCCCGAGGTCGCGCTGAAGGCGATCAGCAGCTCGTCCTTGAAATAGCGGATGATCTTCCACACGCGCAGATCGAACAGCCGCGCGATGAGGCCGAAGCCGATCAGGACGAACAGGATCGAGGTGACATAGACGCTGGCGATGAGCCGGCCGAGGCCGAAAGCGTGCCGAAGCCGAACTTGCCGACGGTGAAGGCCATCGCCGCAAAGGCGGCGAGCGGCGCCAGATACATGATGATGCGGACGACGCCGAAGATGGCGTGGGTGAAATCGTCGAGCAGCGCCACCACGCGCTGCGCCGCGCTCGCCCATGCGGCAGAGCGCGAAGCCGAACAGCACCGCCATGATCAGGACCGGCATGATCTCGCCCTTGGCGAGGTCGCCGACCATGTTGGTCGGGATCATCTTGATGAGGAAATCGACGATGGTGCAGCGATTTGGCGCCGGTGACGTAGCCCGCCACCGCCTTGGCATTGAGCGCGGCGGGATCGATGTGCATGCCGGCGCCGGGCTGGAGCACGTTGGCGACGGCGACGCCGACGAGCAGCGCGATGGTCGAGACCACCTCGAAATAGATGATCGCCCTGAGGCCGACGACGCCGACCCGGCGCATGTCGCCCATCCGCGCGATGCCGACCGCCACCGTGAGGAAGATGATCGGCGGCACGACGGCGCGGATGAGGTGGATGAAGGCGATCGCTCAGCGGCTTCATCGCGACGCCGAGATGCGGCCAGAAGTGCCCGAGCAGCACGCCGAGGGCGATGGCGATCAGCACCTGGACATAGAGCTTCTTCAGGAACGCCACCGGGCCCGCCCGGTCGCGTTCCTGTCGCCGACCCGTCCGCTCGACATTCACCATATCCCTACCTCCGTGAGAGCAGATCCGCCGCGCGCTGCGGCCGCCGTTCATTCGAGCCACACATCGGTCAGATCCTGGCCGATGAAATGGCTGGGCGTGATGCTCCAGCCTTTGACCTTCGACGACGTGACGACGATCCGGTTCCACCACAGGAGCGGCACGGTATCGGCCTCGGTCAGCGCGTGGCGCTCGAACTCGCGCACGATCTTCACGCGCTCGCGCGGGTCGGTCGTCAGCGCCTGGCCGATATAGAGCGCGTCGAGGAAGCGGTCGGTCGCGCCCGAGTAATCGATCGGCGACAGATCGTGCGAGACGTATTTGGTGAGCTGGATCGTCGGGTCGTCGTAGAAATCGCCCGCGAAATCCAGCGCCACGTCGAAATTCGCCGGCCGTCGACCTGCTTCTGCCAGTCGCAGATGTTGAGCCTGTCCTCGGTCGCGGTGACGCCGATCGCGCGCCAGCTTTCGACCAGAAGATCGGCGCCGGCGTAATGCGGCATCGGGATGTCGCGGACCAGAACGCGTGAGCTTGAGGTCGTGCACGCCGGCCTCGGCGAGAAGCTGCTTGCGCCTCGGCGCGCGAGGCGGCGATGTCGTGCGAGAAGCCGGGCAGGCGTCACGAGCTCCGATTCCGGCGTCGCCATGCTCGAGCCCGGCCGCATCAGGCCGCCGACATATTTGAGGAAGGTCGTGCCCTGCAGCTTCTCCGCCGCGCCCCAGCGGTCGATGGCGAGCGACAGCGCGCGCCGCACGCGCGCGTCGTCGAACGGCGGGCGCTTGGTGTTGAAGACGACGAGCAGGTCGGACAGCCACGGGCTCTCGCTCACCGTCACCTTGTCGCCCAGCGCTTCGACCAGCTCGTCGCGCTGCGGCCGGCGTGAAGCCGCGGAACTCGGCCATGATCTTGCCGTTTTATCATGGCGTCGATGACGGCCTTGGCGGGGATGAAGTCGGCCTGGTAGCCGTCGAGATAGGGCTTGCCCGGCTGGAAATACTTGTCGAAGCGCCGGCCCGTCCAATGTTCGCCCTTGACGTGCTCGACGAAGACGAAAGGGCCGGTGCCGAGGATGTGCGTCTTGGGAAATTGCGGATCCTCGGCCAGCTTGGCCGCGCTGTAGATGCAGTTCCACGGCGAGGCGAAATTCGCCAGCATCGCCGCGTCGGGCCATTGCAGATGGAAGACGACGGTGAGCGGATCGGGCGTGTCGATGCTGGCGATCGCGGCGTAATCGACCTGCCGCGCCGAAACCACGCCCGGCGGCGGATGGACGATGCGCTCGTAGCTCGCCTTGATGTCGGCCGAGGTCAAGCTTCGCGCCGTCGTGGAACAGCACATTGCGGCCTGAGCTTGAAGGTGTAGGTCCGGCGGTCGGGCGACACGGTCCAGGATCGCGCGAGGTCGCCGACGATCTGCGGATAATTGGCGGCGTCGAACTTGAGCAGCGTCGAATAATGCGGCGCGACCGGGTGGAGGAACGCGAACGAGGTGTTGTCGTCGCAGTCGTAGTCCTTGGGCTCGACGGCGACGGCGAATTCGAGCATGCCGCCATGCTTGCGGCATCGACCGTCCTGCGCCGTCAGCCGCCGCCGGCGAGCCGGCGGCAAGGCACGGCGCAGCCGGCAGACCGAGAACGGCGCGCGAGGCCGCGGCAATGTCATCGCCGAAGCCATGCGGGCGCGGGCCGCATCGCGCGCGTGGCCCTATGGGCCTGGCCCGACTGCCACTGGCGGAACTCGCCGAAGAGCGTCGTCCTTCTGCTGCTGCGACATCGCCGCGTTGCCGGTGAGGCGCAGGCGCTCGTCGAGAAAGTGCTCGAACACCGCCTTGCATGTCCTCGGCGGGCGCCGGCTTCTGCGCCACGGTGGCGTTGCGTGCGAGCCACTGCGCGGCCGGCGCGAACGCGCTGCCAGCCCGGCAAATCGGCGGCGAGATTGACCTCGCGCCATTTCGGATGATGGCCGGGCTCGAGCAGCGTGGAGAACTGCGTGAAGAATGCGTCGACGAAATTCGCGACGTTGTGATAGCGCTCGGACTGCGGGCGCGAGGTTGGCGGCCATCAGCACCGTGCCGACCGCGACCGTGTCGACCGGCGCCATCCGCGGCACGAGGCCCGGATATTCCTTGGCGGTCGAGCCGCGTCGGCGCATAGACGGCGGTGATCGCCGGCTTGCAGCGGAATCGGCAGGAAATGCAGGCCCGCTCGCGGCGTCGAGCGCGCGGAACACCGGCGCGGGCGCGCCGGCGACATAGGCGACGGCGTCGATCTCGCCGCTGCTCCAGCTTGGCCGAGCGCGAGGCTGGTGGCATCGTTGGTGGGCGTCGATCGCGATGCCGAGCATGCGCGAAGATCTTGTCGGCGGTGATGCCGGTGCCGGCGCCCGGCACGTCGACATTGACCTTCTTGCCTTGCAGATCGGCCGACGGTCTTCATGTCGGCGCGGGCGAGCAGATGGAATTCCTCGTTGTAGAGCCGGGCGACATAAGGCAGCGTCTCGATGCCCGGCTGGAGCTTCTGCGCGCGCGCGTAGTCGAGCACGTCGGCCTGGACGATGGCGAGATCGATGCCGTGCAGCAGCTTGAGATCGACGATGTTCTGCAGCGAACCTTCGCCGAGCACCGGCAGCACGCGGCGGGTCGCGCCGTCATCGAGCAGGTCCGCGAGATCGTTGGCGATCTTGCGGCGAGATGCCGTCGGCGGTGCCGGTCTCGATCTCGACGACGCCGCGATTGACGTGATCGAACGCCGTCTGCGCCGCTGCCGCGGGCGCGAACCACAGCGGACGGCGGCAAGCGCGGCGACGAAAACGGCAGTTCCCGACGACGACGACGACATAAATGATCCCTTTCAAATTTCGGGCCCGCGTAGCGGCACCGCCGGTACGCGTCATTGCGCCGGCAGCGCGCTGCAATCGGCTCGTCCGCCTCGGCGTCGCCGAGCGCGCTGGCGCGGCGATACCATGACGCCGCCTGCTTCACGTCGCCGCGCATGCCCTGCACGCCCAGCTGCGTCAGAAATGCCGGATCGTAGGTGCCGCCGAGCTGCAGCGCGGCACGGGCATCGCCCGCCTCGGCCGCGCGCTGAAAGAACAGCCGTGCCGATGCGATGTCGCCTTCGCCGAGACGCTGCTCGCCGCGCCGGCGCAGATCCTGCGACGGTGTTGCGATCGACGGCGTCGCCATGACCACCACCGGCGCGGGCGAGACCGCAGTTTCGGGCGGCGGATTCGACACGGCCGCGGCCGCGCGCGGCGACTCGACCGCAGGCGGCGGCGGCGCGACCAAAGCCGTTGCTGTCGGCCGGCGGCGGGGCGGCGGCGTTCGCTCGCGGCGGCGCCGAAACCGCAGGCAGCGCCGCCGCGCGTGGCGCGGCAGCCGCAATCGGCGGCAGCGGCGTTGCCAGCGCTTGCGTCCGCAGCGCCGCGGCGGGCGGCGTTGTTTCGGCGGCTGAGGCCGTGACCGGCAGCGGCGCTTGCGCGCGCGGCGCGGCGGCGGGCGGCGGCGTGACCGATGGGCTCGTCACCAGGCCCGGCAGACGCGACTCGGAGGATGTTGTCGCGTCCCTTGGCAAGGGGCCGGAAACGACGAATGGCGCTTCGCCCGCCGGCGCCGCCGCGCCGGTGCCGCGCCATGCCGCATAAATAGCGTGAGCGCGCGCCGCAACCGCGGCGGCGGCCCGCTCCGCCGCCGCCGTCATGCTCGCGGTTCCGTCGCCGCGCGGGCGCACCGCGTGCGAGACGAAGATGCCGGCGGCGGCGAAGATGGCGACATAAGCGCAGGCGACGACGATGCCGAGCACGACGCGGCGCGCGGTCGCGCGCCGTCGCGGGCGCGGCGGCGGGCTCTCGATGCGGGGATCGGCTCGAGCGGCCGTGGCGAGCCCGGCGCGGGCTCGCTGCTTTCACCCACAATCTTTACCGGCCTCACCGTGATCGAGGGCGACGATCGGTCCATTCTGCCTTCTGCCAACTCGCGCTTGATCTCGTTAAGCGTCTCGAGGATGGCGGCAGCATCCGGCTGCGGCTCCGCGGTCACGGGGCGCCCCTTTCGCTACGGGATGAAATCATCCCGCGATGTTGTCGTTGAACCCGCGCGATGGTGGAATCCTCCGCGCGCGTTCGTCAAGCTTAACCGGCGAATTATGCACATGAACAGAGAATCGACGCCGCGGTGACGCGTCGGCCCTTGCCTTTCTTGTGCGAAACACCGATCCTCTTGTCATGGGAGTGCTTTCCCGCGCCGCGCGCGTGTTGGCTGTTCTCGGACCGACCAATACCGGCAAGACCCATCTCGCCATCGAGCGCATGCTCGGCCACGGCACCGGGATGATCGGTTTTCCGCTCCGGCTGCTGGCGCGCGAGAACTACGATCGCATCGTCAAGCTCAAAGGCTTACGCGCCGTCGCGCTGATCACGGGCGAAGAGAAGATCGTCCCGCCCAACCCCGCCTATTTCGTCTGCACCGTCGAATCGATGCCGCTCGACCGTCCGGTCGATTTCCTCGCCGTCGACGAAATCCAGTTCTGCGGCGACCCCGAGCGCGGCCATGTCTTCACCGACCGGCTGCTGCACGCGCGCGGCCGCGGCGAGACGATGCTGCTCGGCGCCGACACCATTCGCCCGCTGTTGCGGCGACTCGTGCCCGAGGCGGAGTTCATCAGCCGGCCGCGCTTTTCCACGCTGCGCTATGTCGGCGCCAAGAAGGTGACGCGCCTGCCGCCGCGCAGCGCCGTCGTCGCCTTCGCCGTCGCCGACGTGTTCGCGCTCGCCGAGCTGATGCGGCGCCAGCGCGGCGGCACCGCCGTGGTGCTGGGCGCCTTGTCGCCGCGCGCGCGCAACGCGCAGGTCGGATTGTTCCAGTCGGGCGAGGTCGATTATCTCGTCGCCACCGACGCGATCGGCATGGGCCTCAACATGGATCTCGACCATGTCGCCTTCGCGCGCGTGGTGAAGTTCGACGGCGAATCGCCGCGCCGGCTCGCGCGCCGCCGAAATCGCGCAGATCGCGGGCCGCGCCGGCCGCCACATGAGCGACGGCACCTTCGGCACCACCGCCGAGCTCGACGAGCTCGATCCCGAAATCGTCGAGGCGGTCGAGAATCACCGCTTCGATCCGCTCGAGCGCCTGTTCTGGCGCAACGCACGGCTCGATTTCCGCTCGCCGCGGCAGTTGCTGGCGAGCCTCGAGACGCGCCCCAGCACGCGCGGCCTCATGATCGCGCGCGAGGCCGACGACCACCGCGCGCTGCGCGCGCTGAGCCGCAACCCCGAGATCGCCGAGCGCGCCGCCGATCCCGCCGCCGGTGCGGCTGCTCTGGGAGGTGTGCCAGATCCCCGATTTCCGCAAGGTGATGAGCGAGACCCATGCGCGGCTCCTGGCGCAGATCTATCGTCACCTCGCCGGGCCCGCCGCAGCGCCTGCCCGCTCGACTGGGTGGCGAGCCAGATGGCGCGCCTCGACCGCAATGACGGCGACATCGACACGCTGATGAGCCGCATCGCCCATATCCGCACCTGGACCTATATCGCGCATCGGCCGGAATGGCTCGCCGACAGCGCGCATTGGCAGGAGCGCGCGCGCGCGATCGAGGACCAGCTGTCCGACGCGCTGCACGACCGCATCACCCAGCGCTTCGTCGACCGCCGCTCGGCCTTCCTGGTGCGCCAGCTCGCCTCCGCGCGCGAGCTGCTGGCGTCGGTGAGCCGCGACGGCGAGGTCAAGGTCGAAGGCCATTATGTCGGCCGGCTCGACGGGTTCCGCTTCTTGCCCGATGGCGAGGCGGCTCGGGTGACGGTCGCGCACGCTGCTCGCCGCCGCCAACCGCGTGCTGCGCGGCGAGATCGCGGCGCGCGCGCGCGAGCTTGACGGCGGCGGGCGACGGCGAGTTCGCGCTCGCGGGCGACGGCGCGGTGCTGTGGCGCGGCGGCGCGGTCGGACGGCTCGCGGCCGGCGAGACCGGCTCGAGCCCGCGCGTCGAGGCGTTGCCGGGGGATTTTCTCGACGGCTCCTTGCGCGAGGCGGTGCGCCAGCGTCTTGCCGGCTTCGTCGCGGCGGCGGTGCGGCGCGGCCTCGGCGCGCTGTTCCGCGCCCGCGCGGCCGAGCTCAACGGGGCCGGCGCGGGGATTGGTGTTCCAGCTCGGCGAGGCGCTGGGCAGCCTGCCGGCGCGCGAGGTGGCGGCGCTGCGCGCGGCCCTGGGCGAAGCCGACCGCAAGGCGCTGGCGCGGCTGGGCGTGCGGCTCGGCACCGAGACGGTCTATTTCGACGCGATGCTCAAGCCGCGGGAAGCGGCGCTCAAGGGCCTGCTGTGGGCCGATCCGCACGGGCGGGCGCGGTGCCGGCCGTGCCGGAGCGGCCCGGCCGCGCGGCGCGACGAGGCGGTGAGCGAGGAGGCCTATCGCGCGATGGGCTATCGCGTGCTCGGACCGCGCGTGCTCCGGGTCGATCGCCTCGAACGGCTGGCGGCGGCGGCGCGGCGGCTCGCCCGCGGCGGCGCCTTCGTCGCCGGGGCCGAGATCGCGGCGCTGGCCGGATGCTCGATCGCCGAGCTCGCCGTTGTGCTGCCGGCGCTTGGGCTATCGCGCCGCGCCCGATGGCGGCGAGGGCGCTGATCGTCTTCCACCTGCGGCCGCGCCGCTTCGCCGGCCGGCGCCGCACGCGAGGCGACGCGGCCGACAGCCCGTTCGCCAAGCTCAAGGAGCTGCGGCTGGCGCGATGACAGACGCGGCGACGCTGCGGCTCGACAAGTGGCTATGGTTCGCGCGGCTGGCGCGGACCCGGTCGCTGGCGGCACGGCTGTGCCAGTCCGGCGCCGTCAGCGTCGGCGGCAGCGTCGTGCTGAAGCCGCATCACCTGGTGCGCATCGGCGACACGGTCGCCATCGCGCAAGGCCGCGTCCGCCGCCGTGTGGTCATCGCCGCGCTCGGCGAGCGCCGCGGCCCGGCCGCCGAAGCGCGCGGGCTCTATGACGAGTCTGAGCCGCCGGCGCCCGCTCGCCGCAACGGCAGCCGGCCTGGACCTCGCTCTTCGACGAGTCCGCCGCCGGCGAAGACTAATCCGGGCTCGCCCGCCGGTGATGGTCGCCAGCAATTCGTCGGCCGCATCGGCCAGCGCATTGCCGCACCAGGCGACGTGCTGGTCGGGGCGGATGAGCGCCAGATCGCAGCCATAAAGCTCGCGCGCCGCCGCGCCCGCGGTCCATGGATTGCGGCCCGGAATTTCCATCGGCAGCGCCGCACCTGCGGCGCGCTTGACGCTGGCACGGATCATGTCGTCGTCGGGGGCCGCAGCGGGATGGGCGCGGGCATGAAGAACAGGAACTCGTCGTTGCGGTTGAGCGACGCGCGGATGTCGCGGCGCCCGGGGTGAATGGCGATGGATTGCCACGCGCGCCGGCACCCGCGCAGTGCCGTGTCGGGCACGGCCCCCATACGATGGAGGAGGCCTGCGACGACCGAAGGGCCGCTACCAAAAGGGCCGCAAATCAGCAGAGGCTTCGTCGGCGTGAACCGTTGTCACAGCGTCGAGCGCAGCGCGTCGAACGAAACGGCAAGTCCGGCCGCAGTCGGACATAGGCCGTTCGCGGACTGCGGCCAAGCCAAGATACCGCTGGCGCGGTATGTGATTTGGCGACGCTGACCAATTTGTTAATTGCGCTTCTTTCTGGCCCCGCGGTTGCGGCATGGCAACGGCCGCGTTCAAACGCGCCCGTCGGTTGCGTCCTGATCTTTATCCCCTTGCTTCGGATGGTCTTCCTGCCGGCAGAAGGAATTCACCAGGATGCCCAACGCCATCACCACGGCGCAAAGCGCGATGATCGCGAGAACGAACAACACGTCGGCCATGAAAGGCTCCCGGGACCGATGAAGGGGCGCACTCGGCCGGAGCGCTCACGCTGCGGCGGCGAAAATGCCGGTCGGATTTATTTCCCGAGCATCAATTCGACGCATGCCGGCTTGGTCGCGTTCGCCGGCATTTGCGCCGCCGCGACGAGCGTGAACAGGGTCATCGGGCAAGCGATCAGTAGCGATCTCATCGACGCCTCCGTTATCTTGGCCTGGCAAGCGCCGGCGGACCGCGCTGCCTCATGCGTTCCGACCGACGGTACGATTGCCGCGGAATATGGATGCGCCTTAGTCGCCATTCCCACGTTGATCTGAATCAAGACCCGGTCAGGCGAAATGCACGCCTCAAGCGCCGGGCGGCGGCGCACCAACGCCGGCCTATGGCGCCACGTAATTTCGTGCTAAATCAACATTCGAACAGGAACACGACCGGCCACGGCGTCGCAGCCGTGCCGTGACGCGCAAATTCAGGTCGTGCCGATCCGCTCGCGGCAATGACTGGGGAGAACTCCTGAGCGGAGGAGACCCGCCATGACGAAATCGACCAAAGCGCAGGATCAGACTGGTGGACAATCCAACGGCACCGCACCAACGCGCCGCCGGGTGCTGCGATGGGGTGCGACGGGCAGCGCGGTTGCGCTCGGCGCGACCATGGTGCCGGCGCCGTGGCGGACGGCCTTCGGCGACACGAAGCCGTTCAAGATCGGCACGCTGCAGCCGCTGACGGGGCCCGGGGCGGCCGGCGGCAAGACCGCGCTGGTCGGGCTCCAAATGGCGGTCGACCGGATCAACAAGGCGGGCGGCATCAACGGCCGGCCGATCGATCTCGTCATCGCGGACGACGAATCCAAGCCGGACGTAGGACGGCGCGCCACGGAAAAGATGGTGGTCGAGGACAATATCGACGTGCATGTCGGCGGCTTCCTCTCCAACATCTGCGTCGCCTGCATGCCGGTGTGGGAGGAGTACAAGCTCGTCAACATGATCAGCGTGTGCCTCGACACCACGCTGACCACGAGCAAATGCAACCGCTACAGCTTCCGGCCGTTCGACTACGCCCCGGCGCAGGCGGTGGCGTTCGCTCCCTACCTCGTCAGCAAGGTCGGCAAGACCTGGCACATCGTCTATACCGACTATGCCTGGGGCCAGGCGACGCGCGATGCCTACGCCGACCAGATCAGGAAGGAAGGCGGCCAGGTCGTCGGCACCACCGGCATCCCGCTCGGCACCGCCGACATGACGCCGTTCCTGTCGAAGATCAACGGGACTTTCGATGGCCTGTTCGGCATCTTCTTCGGCAATGACGGGGTGACCATCGGCAACCAGGCCTACGATCTCGGTCTGACCAAGAAATACAAATGGGCCGGAGACGGGGCGATCTGCGAATCGACCAATCTTCCCGCGCTCGGCAACAAGATCGAAGGCTTCATCGGCATCAACCGCTATTTGCCGGTGTTCGATCCGCCGCTCAACACCCCCTATCACCATGCCTTCTTCGACGATGCCGTGGTCCGGCTCAAGAAGATCGATCCCTCGGGTCCGAAGCCCGACCGCTACGTGCAATCGAATTTCGAGGCCATGAACGCGCTCAAGCTGGGCATGGAGAAATCGGGCTTCCAGGGCCGCGACGACACGCCCAAGCTGATCGCCGCGCTCGAGGGGCTGGAGATGAAGGAAGGCTACGACTTCCCCCAGGGCGACAAGGTGCTCCGCAAGGAAGACCACCAGGCGTTCCTGCGCGAGTTCCTGTTCGAGGTCAAGGACGGCCAGCCCCATATCCTCGATACCGTCCCGAAGGAGAAGACGATAGTTCCGCCGGCCTGCACGTTCTCGACCTAAGTGCCGGCCGACGCGTCGCACGCAGCGCTTTCCCCGGCCGGCGCCGCCGGGGAAGGCGCCGGCGCGCCTTTGCTTCGCACCGAAGAGCTGACCATCCGGTTCGGCGGGCTCACGGCGCTCAACCGCGTCAATTTCACGGTCCAGCGCGACGAGATCCGGGCGATCATCGGACCGAACGGCGCGGGCAAGAGCACGTTCTTCAACTGCCTCACCGGTGTCCTGCGCCCGAGTTCCGGGCGCATCCTTCTCGACGGCGACGACGTGAGCGGGCTCGCCGCCGACCGCATCTCGCAAAAGGGCGTGGCGCGGTCCTATCAGATCACCAACATCCTTCCCAACGCCACCACGCTGGAGAACGTCCGCATCGCCGCGCAATCGCGCCGGCACGGCTGGAGCCTGTTCACCCATTACGGCGCCTATCGCGACGTGATCGAAAAGGCCGAGGCGGCCCTGGCGGCGGTCGGGCTCGCCAGCAAGGCGGACGAGCTTGCCGCCAATCTCTCGCACGGCGAGCAGCGCAATCTCGAGATCGGCATCGCGCTGGCGACCGAGCCGCGGCTCCTCTGCCTCGACGAGCCGACGGCAGGCATGAGCGCGGCCGAGACGCACGACACCATGGAACTGGTACGCCGCATCGCCAAGAACCTCACCATCCTCATCGTCGAGCACGACATGCAGGTGGTGATGGAGCTGGCGCATCGGATCACGGTGCTGCACTACGGCGAGATCCTGGCGGAGGGAACGCCCGCGGAGATCCAGCGCAACCCGCGCGTGCTCGAGGTCTATCTCAAGACATGAGCCCGCCCGAGGCGACGATGGAGCCCCTGGTCAGGGTCGCGGACATCCACACCTATTACGGCAAGAGCAAGATCCTGCACGGCGTGTCGCTCGAGGTCGGACGCGGCGAGGTGGTGGGATTGCTCGGGCGCAACGGCGTCGGCAAGAGCACGACGTTGAAGTCCATCATGGGCCTCGTCCATCCGACCCGGGGCGAGGTTTTGTTCGAGGGTCGGAACATAACTCAACTGCCGTCGCATCGTCTGGCGCGGCTCGGGATCGCCTATGTCCCCGAGGAGCGGCGCATCTTCCGCTACCTGACGGTCACGGAGAATCTCCGCACCGGTCTCGATCGCCACGGCGTGACCGCCGCGCGCAAACGCGCGCTGCTGGACAAGATTTACGGCTACTTCCCGGTGCTGGCCGAACGGCGCGACCAGGCGGGCGGAACGCTGTCCGGCGGCGAGCAGCAGATGCTCGCGATCGCGCGGGCGATGATGCTCGAGCCGAAGATCATGCTGCTGGACGAGCCGACCGAGGGGCTGATGCCGCGCATGGTGTCGCAAATCCGCCAGATCATCGACGTCCTCAACCGCGAGAACGTGGCGATCCTCCTGGTGGAGCAGAACGTACCGCTGACCCTCGAGGCGAGCCGCCGGATCTACATCATCGAAAAGGGCATCGTCCGCCACCACGCCATGGCCGCGGAGCTCCAGGTGAACGACGCGGTCATCCGCCAGTATTTGGGGGTATAGCCATCGTGTTCGATCAGATCATTGTCCAAACCGTCAACGGCATCGTCACCGGCATGATCCTGGCGCTGGTCGCGTCGGGCCTCACGCTGATCTTCGGCATCATGGACGTGGTGAATTTCGCCCATGGCGAGTTCTTCATGCTGGGCGCCTATGTCGGCGTCCTCACCCTGGCCGCGACCGGCAATTTCTGGGTCGCGCTGGTGGTGGCCAGCCTCGTCATCGCGCTGCTGGGCGCGGCCATTTACGTGACGACGCTGCGCCCGCTCCTGGGCCGCGACCCCTTGAACACCATTCTCGCCACCTTCGGCATCTCGCTGGTGCTGCAAAATTATGCGCTGTGGCAGTTCGGGCCGGTGGCGCGCAAGATCCAGGAGCCCTTCACCGGCCACTTCACGCTCTTCTATCTCGAATATCCCTGGTACCGGCTGGTGATCGCCGGGCTTTCGGCCGCGATCATCGGCGGCTTCTGGCTGTTCCTCAAATTCGGCACCTTCGGCATCTGGATCCGCGCCACCACGCAGGACCGCGTCATGGCCCAGGCCATGGGCATCCCCGTGCCGCTGGTCCTCACCGCCGTCTTCGCCATCGGCTCGGCCATGGCGGCGGCCAGCGGCGTGCTGTTCGGCCCGCTTGTCGGCGTGAATTACGCCATGGGGCTCGACTGGATCCTCCAGGCATTCATCGTCGTCGTGGTCGGCGGCATGGGCAGCCTCGGCGGCTGTATTGCCGCGTCCATCTTCATCAGCCTGCTCGAGGCGTATGCATCGCTTTGGGTCAGTCCGGCACAGGCGGTGATCGTCGCTTTCGTCGTGCTGATCCTGACCTTGCTGTTCCGTCCGACCGGTCTCTTCGCCGCGACCTCGCGATGAGGGCCTCCCACACGATTGTCTATTGGACGGGGTTTGCCGTCGTCCTCGCCATTCTGGCCGCGGCGCCGCTGGTGCTGCCGCTGTTCTGGGGCCGGCTGCTCACCGAGATCCTGATCTGGGGGCTCCTGGCCATGTCGTCGGACCTCCTCATGGGCTATACGGGCCTCGTTTCGTTCGGCCACTCGGTCTTCTTCGGGCTTGGGATGTACGGCGCCGCGGCGGCGCTCTTGTGGACTGCCAAGCCCAACCTATGGCTGGCGCTCGTATGCGGGCTCGCAGCCGCGGCGGCGGTCGCCGCCTTCGTCGCCTATTTTGCCACGCGCCTGCGCGATATCTACTTCGCCATCACGACCCTGATCTTCTCGCAGATATTCTACGTCATCATCTTCACCTGGACGAGCGTGACGGGCGGCGAGAACGGCCTGACCTTCGAGCGGCCGCCCCTGGCGATTCCCGGGCTTTTCTCGGTCCGGTTCACGGCGACGACGCTGCACTGGTTCGTGCTCGCGGTAGTGACGGCCTCCTATCTCGTGCTGCGGCGCATCACCCAGTCGCCCTTCGGGATGGTGCTGCAGTCAATCCGCGAGAACGAGGCGCGGACGCGGGCGATCGGTTATCCGGTCGAGCGCTACAAGATCGTGGCGGTGATGATCTCCGGCCTGTTTGCCGGGCTCGCGGGCGTGCTTTATGCCGCCCAGAACGAGTTCGCCGCGCCCGATTTCGTCTTCTTCCTCGTGTCCGGCGAAGTGGTCATCTACAACGTCATCGGCGGCATCGGCACGCTGGTCGGGCCGATCGTGGGAGCGGGGTTCTTCATCCTGCTGCGCGAGGGGCTGTCGCGCTTCTTTACCGAATACTATCTCATTCCCGAGGGGATGATCTTCATCGCCATGGTCATCTTCATGCCCCAAGGGCTCTTGGGCTTCATGCGGCGCTGGCTCAACCGCTAGAAGCCGCCGCCCTAATCGAGCCGCACGACGATGCCCTCGAGCTCGGGCCGGGCCGGCGGATAGCGCCGCATCACCAGCGGATCATGGCCGGGAACGATGTGCGCGGGCGAACTGGCGAGGCGGCGCAGCGTCGCGTGCCCTTCGAGCATGTCGGCGACGTTGTAGACGACGGGAAAGGCGCGACGCTGCTCGAGATGGGCATAAAGATGCGCCGCATCGGACGCCAGCACCACATTCCCGCGCCGCGTCGCCACCCGCACCGATTGCAGCCCCATGGTGTGGCCGCCGATGAAATGCAGGCTCACGCCCGGCGCAATCTCGTCGTCGCCGTCATGGAACGCGATCCGGCCGGCATAGAGCCGGCGCACCATCGCGATCACGTCCTCAACCGCGAACGAGGCGCGCAGCGTGTCGTGGCACATCGAGCGCCCGGTCACGTAGCGCATCTCGCGGTCCTGGACGTGGAAGGCGGCGTTGGGGAAGAGATCGAGATTGCCGGCGTGATCGTAATGCATGTGGGTGATGATCACGTCCGCGACGCGCGCCGGGTCGATGCCGATCGCCGCGAGCCCTTCGGCCGGGGAGCGCAGCAGTTCGCGCCCGCGCGCCTGCGCTTCGGCGGCGCCGAAGCCGGTATCGACGACGAAAATCCGGTCCGGGCCGACGATCGCCCAGACGAAATAGTCGAGCGGCATCGGCCCGTCATGGGGATCGCCGCCGAGGAAATTCTCGCCGGCCCGGCGGTCGTGGCGGGCATAGCGCACGGCGTAGATTTCGTAGTCGGGCGTCTCTGGCATCGTCTCCTCCGCGTTCAGCGGTTGCCGCCAACCTCGACGCCGGCCCAGTCCTCGAGGCACTGGACGATCTGCGTGAAGTCGGAATCGGGGCCGAGCCTGGCATTGGCGTATTGCCACAACTGGCGCACGGCGCTGCCGACCCACATCGGCACCTGCTGCGCCTCGGCCTCATCGAGGCAGAGCTTCACGTCCTTGTACATGAGCCCGGTGGCGAAGCCGAAATCGAAGCTGCGCGGCAGCACGGCATTGGGAAACTTGTCCTGGGTGGCGGTGTTGCGGCCGCTGCCGGCATTGATGACCTCGATCATCGTGCGCGGATCGAGCCCGGCCTTGACGCCCATCACCACCGCCTCGGCGGTGATCGCCATCGCCGTGGCAGAAAGGAGGTTGTTGGCGAGCTTCATCACCTGGCCGAGCCCGGCGCGCTCGCCGACATGGAAGACCTTGCCGAACGTGGCGAGGACCGGGGCCAGATGCGCAAACAGCGCCGGCGGGCAGGCGACCATCACCGCGAGCGTGCCCTTGCGCGCGCCGCCGACCCCGCCGCTGACCGGCGAGTTCGACCGCCGCGATGCCGCGCGCGCCGAGCGCCGCGGCGATCTCCGCCGCGACCCGCGGACCGGTGGTCGAGAGATCGACGAAAGTCTTGATGCGGCCGCCCCCGGCGAGGCCGCCCGCGCCGATCGCCACGGTACGCACGATGTCGGGCGTCGGCAGGCTCGCGAACACCGTCTCGACGCCATCGGC
The DNA here is from genome assembly GCA_963721625.1 of uncultured Alphaproteobacteria bacterium. GTDB lineage: Bacteria > Pseudomonadota > Alphaproteobacteria > ATCC43930 > CGMCC-115725 > DATJLY01. The sequence goes on along the minus strand of CAVRKF010000006.1, from coordinate 169,873 downwards.
GAGCGCGTGCAGCGATGCCGCCCGCACGGCGCCGCGCGCGACGAGCGGTGCCATCGCCGCATCGCTTACATCGAACACGGTGAGACGATGGCCGGCATCGATAAGCCGTCCCGCCATCGGCCCGCCCATGCGGCCGACGCCGACGAAGCCGAAATGTTCCGCCATCGCTGCCTCCTGAAAGCGCGTTCCTTCCTTGGTTCGCAGCCAGCATACTACGCCAGTCGCTGCGGCGCGCCCCCGGAGCAGGAGACGAGCGGATGAGGAGCGGCTGGAGACTGGTTTACGCGCTGGCCGCGGCGCAGCTCGTCTCGTGGGGCACGATCTATTACAGCTTCGCGCTCATCGTCGTGCCGATGGAGCGCGAGCTCGGCTGGAGCCCGACCGCCATCAACGGCGCCTTGTCCGCCGGCCTGTTGATCGCGGGCCTTGCCGCCTATCCGATCGGACGCTGGATCGACCGGCACGGCGGGCGCGCGGTCATGACGGGGGGCTCGGTACTGGGGGCCGCGGGGCTGGCGGCGTGGTCGCAAGTCACCGGCGTCGGCGTCTTCTATGCCGTGTGGCTCGGGCTCGGCCTGGCGCTTGCGGCGACGCTCTACGATCCTGTCTTCGCGGTCATCACCCGGACATTCCCCGAGAGCTACGGCCGGCGGATCACGGTGCTGACACTGGTCGGCGGCTTCGCCAGCACCGTGTTCATTCCACTGACCCAGTTGCTGATCGGGACATTGGGCTGGCGCCACGCGCTGCTCGCGCTCGCGCTTGCCAATTTGGTCGTCTGCCTGCCCGTGCATGCCTGGGGCCTGCGTTTGCCCGCCGATGACGCGGCCCCGCGCCACGCACGCACGGCCGCGCGGGCGCCACGGGACGAAGCCTTCCGCCGCGCGCTGCGGCATCCCGTGTTCTGGGCCCTGGCGCTGGCCTTCACCGCTTATTCCGCGACGCTGTCGGCGCTGACGTTCCACATCTTCCCGCTGCTGACCGGGCGCGGCGTGCCGATCACGACCGTCGTCGCTGCCATGACCCTGTTCGGACCGGCACAGGTCGCCGGGCGTATCGTCCTGCTCGCGCTGGGGCGCCGGACAAGCGCGGCGGTGGCCGGACGCTGCGCCTTCCTGGTCTTTCCCGGCGCGGTCACGATCCTGGTGTTGTTTCCGGCCGCCACGGCGGCGCCTTTCGTCTTCGCGATCCTGTGGGGTGCCGCCAACGGCATTCTCACCATCGTCCGCGGCACGGCGGTGCCGGAGCTGCTGTGGCGCGAGAGCTATGGCGCCATCAACGGCGCGCTGACCCTGCCGGCCAATATCGCGCGCGGCCTGGCGCCTTATGGCGCGGCGCTGATCTGGAGCATGACGGGACGCTACGAGGCGGTGCTGTGGACCGTGCTCGCCGTCAGCGCCGTCGCTGCTTCCGGGTTCTGGTATGCATCATGGGGCGCGGTGGCGCAGCGACATTGAATTGCTGCCGCGAACATGCATTGTTGCGGTGCGGGATGACGAGGCGTGCATGAGCCGCAGGATCGGCGTAGCTCTGAGCAGCGGCGGGGCGCGGGGATGGGCGCATATCGGCGTGCTGCACGCGCTCGAGATGGCGGGGTTCAGCCCGGACGTCGTGTGCGGCACGTCGATCGGGGCGGTGATCGGGGCGCTGCACATCCGGGGCGCGCTCGGCGACTTCGCGCGCTACGTACGGCGCATGAACCGCCTGCGCCTGAGCCAATATTTCGACTTTACGCTGAGCGCCGGCGGCATCATCGCCGGCAAGCGCGTGCTGCAGGTGCTGGGACCGATTTTCGGCGATACCGCGATCGAGGACCTGCCGCGCGGCTTTGCCTGCGTCGCCACCGACCTCTCGACCGGCGACGAGGTGTGGCTGCGCCAGGGCCGCGTCATCGACGCGCTGCGCGCCTCCTATTCCATTCCGGGCCTGTTTCCGCCGGTGCAGCTCGGCGGACGCTGGCTTCTTGACGGCGCGCTCGTCAATCCGCTGCCGGTCTCGCTCTGCCGCGCGCTCGGCGCCGAGGTGATCATCGCAGTCGACGTCAATGCCGGCATCCTGGCGCCGATGCGGGTCGAGGCCGACGAGCTTGCGCTGGGCGAGCGCCGCAGCCTCATCGGCCGCGGGCTGCCGGGCTTCTCGCGCGGTTATTTCGGCCGGCGCAAGGGCGGGCCCAGCACCTTCGGCGTGGTCACGCGCTCGTTCCAGATCGCCCAGACGCGGCTGAGCCGCATCCGTCTGGCCGAGGACCCGCCCAATCTGTTGCTGTGCCCCGATGTCGGGCGGATCGGGCCGCTCGAGTTCTATCGCGCCGGCGATTGCATCGCCGCCGGCGAGGCCGCCGTGCACGAGGCGCTGGCGGCGATCAAAGAAGCGGCGGCCGCCCCGCCGCGCCCGCGCGAACGCCCGCACCGCGGCGCCGGCTGAGCGCCCCGCATTGACCGCGGCGCAGGGCTGCGATTAAATCCACGGCGGCGCGGCGCGCGATCCGCGCGATGTCGCCATCGGGCGGGAGGTTCATCATGCGCGGCGACGGCCCAAGCGATCTTGCGCGTCTGGTCGAGCCCGACCGCGTCCATCATTCGGTCTATAGCGATCCCGCCATCTTCGACCTGGAGATGGACAACATCTTCCACAAGGTGTGGCTCTATTGCGGCCATGAGTTGCAGGTGCCGAAGGCGGGCGACTATTACACCGTGCTGCTCGGCCGACAGCCGATGGTGATGGTGCGGCACGACGACGGCAAGATTTACGTGCTCTACAACCGCTGCCCCCATCGCGGCACGATGATGTGCGGCAATCGCCACGGCAATGTCGGCAAGGCGTTCGTGTGCTCCTATCACAGCTGGCAGTTCCATACCGACGGCACGCTCGAGAGCTTTCCGCTGCCCAAGGGCTACGAGGGCACGCGCCTCACGCCCGACAATCCCGACTGCAACATGAAGCATGCGGCCCGGGTCGAATCCTATCGCGGCTTCGTCTTCGCAAGCCTCGCCGCGGACGGCCCCACCCTCACGGAGTTTCTGGGCGATGCGCGCATTGCCTTCGACGACATGTGCAATCGCGCGCCCGAGGGCGAGGTCGAGGTGGTCCCCACCTGCTTCCGCGTGATCCAGCATTCGAACTGGAAGATCTTCCTCGAGAATCAGCTCGACGCGCTGCACCCGTCGGTGACGCACGAATTGACCGGCCGCGCCGCCGAGGATGTCGAGCACGAGATCGCGCGGCGCAAGGGCAAGGCGCCGCTCGATTATCATTACCTCTCGGCCTTCACCCTGCCGTTCCACAAATGGGACCAGGTGCAGACCGTCAACTACCCCAACGGCCATTGCATCCTGCAGGGCTATATGGGCCTGAGGCCGCAGGATCCCGACACGCGCGCCTACGAGGCGGTGATGCGCAAGCATTACGGGGCCGAGCGCACCGAGGAGATACTCTCGGTCAACATCCATCATGTGCTGCTCTATCCCGGCCTGTCGGTGCAGTCGCCGCTGCAGCAGCTTCGCGCCGTGCGGCCGCTGTCGCTCGACCGGACCCTGACCGAGATCTGGCATTTCCGCCTCAAAGGCGCGCCCGAGGCGATCTATCGCCGCGCGCTCGGCTATTACAATCTGGTCAATTCGCCCTCGACCATGATCAACGCCGACGATCTGGAGAATTTCTGGAAGGCCCAGCAGGGGCTCGCCTCCAACGGCGGCGAATGGGTGAGCTTCCACCGCCACGCCGGCCAGGACGACGTCGACGGCGGCGTCGTCACGTCGCGCTGGGGCACGAGCGAGGCGCCGATGCGCAACCAGTTCCGCGCCTGGGCCGACCTCATGGCGCGGAGCTGACCATGGCCAAAGCCAAGGCGAGGGCGATGGCCAAGAAACGTGCGTTGGCAAAACCGGCGCAGCCCGCGCGCAAAGCCGCGCCGGCCAGGCGGCGCACGCCGCAAGCCGCAGCGGCGCGGCGCACGACCGCGCGCTCCGGCAACGGCGCGGACCCGTTGCGCGAGGTCGAGCGGTTTCTCTACCGCCAGGCGGCGCTGCTCGACACCCGCCGCTGGGCCGAGTTCATCGACCTTTTCGACGCGAAGGGCATCTATTGGGCGCCCGCCGCGCCCGAGCAGACCAGCGGCGACGGCGTGCCTTCGATCTTCTACGAGGACCGCGACCTGATGCGGGTGCGCATGAAGCGCATTACCCATCCGCACGCCTGGTCGCAGGCGCCGGACTGGGGCACGAACCATGTCGTCGGCAATGTCATGATCGCGAGCGAGAACCCCAAGACCGGCGAACTGGTGGTGCATTCGCGCTTTCACATGATGGAATTCCGCCGCGACGTGTCGCGGCATTTCGCCGGCTCCTATGTTCATCACCTGCGCCGCACCGGCGACGGATTCCGAATCAGGCTGCAACGCGTCGACATGGTCAACGGCCAGGGACCCTACGATTACGTGCTGCAAGTTTGGGTGTAAGCTGTCCCGTCCGCGATTCGCGAAGAGGAGAGTGAGCCGATGCGCCAGCTGGTGTTGGAGACCACGGCCCCGTTCCAGGGCCTGCCGGAAATCGTCGCCCATGACGAGGGCCTGTTCGAGAAGGAGGGGATCGCCGTCTCGTGGGCCGACCGCGAGGCCGGGGTCGAGAAGAAGGTGCGCACCGACATCACCGACCCCCAGGGCGCCGATCCCTTCACGAGTCACGGCAAGCTCTTCGAGAAGGGCCAGGCCGACATGTACAACGCCTGCGAATGGGGCAATTACTGCCGCGTCTCGGCGACGGAGACCGGCAGCCGCCAGCTCGGCCGGCGCGCCATCGTCGCCTATTCGGCGCTCGTGGTGCGGCCGGACTCGCCGGTCTATACGCCGCAGCAGCTCGCCAACCGCGTGATCGGCGTGCCGTTCTATTTCGGCACGCATTACATCGCCCTGCACATGCTCGAGGGCTTCCTGCCGCGCGACATGATCAAGCTGTGCAGCGCGCCCAACGGCTCGCGCTACCGGCTCGATGCGCTGATGGCCGGCGAGGTCGAGGCGACAACGCTGACCGAGCCCCATGTCACGCTGGCCGAGAAGAAGGGCTGCCGCATCGTCTGTTCGGCACTCTTCCACGGCACCGAGGTGGCATCGGCGCGGGTCGATGCCGACACCTATGCCGCCTTCGCCCGCGCCGTACGCGCGGCGGTGCGCCGCATCAACGCCGACAAGCACGCCTATCTCCATTATTTCATCGACTACTACAAGGCCAAGGATCCCGAGATCGCCGCGCTCAAAGTCGAGGATCTGCGTGCGAGCCGCCTCGTCGTCTGCGACCCCGCGCCGATCCCGCTCGACGAGATGCAGCGTACCTACGAATGGCTCAAGAGCTGGGGCATGCTCGAGGCGACCGCCTCGCCGCTGGACCTCATCAACGTGCCGCTGCAAGCTGCGGCCCACGCTGCGCACTAGTTCTGATAATCGCGATTTGGTGACACCTCCCGCCTCGCCGCTTCCCGCCCCGTCCCGAGGGACGGTGCGGGAAGCTAGGTGGGGATGCGACGGGTTCGCGCCGATCCCCGGCGCTTTCGCCTTGGCGTCGATGTCGGCGGCACGCACACCGATCTGGTGCTGCTCGACAGCGCGACCGGCGCGATCGCGGTCGAGAAGGTCGCGAGCACGCCGCGCAATCCGGCGCTGGGCGTGCTCGACGGCATCGCCCGCTTCATCGCCAAGGGCGTGGCGCCCGAGCGCGATCGAGTTCTTCGCCCACGGCACGACCATCACCACCAACGCGCTCCTGGAAATGCGCGGCGCCAAGGTCGGGCTCCTCATCACCAAGGGCTTCCGCGCCGTCCAGGAAGTGCAGAGCCAGGTCCGCGACGCCAACCCGTTCGACTACTTCTACCGCAAGCCCGAGCCGCTCGCGCCGCAGAGCCTGACCCGCGAGATCGGCGGCCGCATCGATTTCGCCGGCACGGAGCTCGAGCCGCTCGATGAGGCGGATGTGCGCCGCGCCGCGCGCGAGCTCAAGGCGGCGGGCGTCACCGCGATCGCGGTCTGCTATCTCTTTGCCTTCGCCAATCCCGAGCACGAGGAACGGACGCGGCGCCTGATCGCGGCCGAGCATCCCGATCGTCGCGATCTCGCTGTCCTCGACCGTGCTGCCGCGCATCCGCGAATGGCCGCGGCTTTCGACCACGCTGCTCAACGCCTATCTCGAGCCGGTCCTGGTCGGCTACATCGCCGATCTCGACCGCGGCCTCGACGCGCGCGGCCTCACCACGCGCCAGCGCTTCCTGATGCAATCGAACGGCGGGGTCATGCCGTTCACGGCGGCGGTGGCCGGCGGCAAGACGGTGCACACGCTGTTCTCCGGACCAGCCGCGGGCGCGCAGGCCAGCGCCTGGCTCGCCGGCGCAGCGGCGAAACCGGGGCTCGTCACGCTCGACATGGGCGGCACCTCCTGCGACATCGCCTTCATCGAGGGCGGCGTCCCGCTCGAGGCCAGCGAGGTGACGGTGGCACGCCGACCGCTCGGCGTGCCGGCGCTCGACCTCACCAGCATTTCCGCAGGCGGCGGCTCGATCGCCTGGATCGACGGCGGCGGGCTGCTCGCGGTGGGGCCGCGCAGCGCCGGCGCCGATCCCGGCCCGGTGTGCTATCGCCGCGGCGGCGACAACCCCACCGTCACCGACGCCGATCTGGTATTGGGCTTTCTCAACCCGGATTACTTCCTCGGCGGGACGCAGCGCCTCGACCGCGCGGCGGCGGCGGCGGCGATCGGGCGGTGCATCGGCGAGACGCTCGGCATGAGCGCCGTCGCCGCAGCCTCCGGCATCCGCCGCATCGTCGATATGCGCATGGCCGACGAGATCAAGGTGGTCGCCGCCAAGCGCGGCGTCGATGCGACGGACTTCACCCTCCTGCCCTTCGGCGGCGCCGGCGCGGTTCATGCCGCCGCGGTCGCCGCCGAGATCGGCATCGCGCGCATTCTCGTGCCGCCGCGGCCGGGCGCGTTCTCGGCGCTGGGGCTGCTCTGCACCGATATCGTGCACGACTACATCCGGTCCGAGCTGCGCCCGCTCGACCAGGTGACGCCCGCCCATGCCGAAGTCGATCTTCGCCGCGCTTCAGGCGCGCGCGGCGGCGGAACTCGCGGCCGAGGGGCTCGACGCCAAGGCGGCGCGCCATGTCCGCTCGCTCGACATGCGCTATTCGGGCCAAGGCTACGAGCTGCCGGTGCCGCTTGCGGGCAGCGGGCGCAATCCCTTGACCCCGGCCGCGCTCGCCGCGGCGCGGCCGCGGCTTCGATGCGGCGCATGCGCGCATCCATGGCCACGCCGCGCGCGAGCGGCCGGTGGAGGTGGTGAGCTATCGCCTGCGCGTGCGCGTCGTAGCCCCCAAATACCGGCCGGAAAAAGCCGCGCGCGTGCGGGCGCACGCGGCGCCGCGCGCGGCGGCAAAGGGCGAGCGACGCGTCCATTTCGATGGGCGCCGCGCCGTCGCCGCCGTGCTTTACGAGCGCGAGCGCCTGGCGCCGGGCGCGCGCTTTGCCGGCCCTGCCATCGTCGAGCAGTTCGACGCCACCACGGTGGTGCCGCCGGGCTGGACCGCGTCGGTCGATGCCGCTGCCAATCTCGTGCTGACCAAAGGAACCGGCCGCCATGGCTGAGAAGCGGCGCCGCGCCGCCGTCGATCCCGTCACCGTGCAGATCATCCGCAACAAGGTGGCGAGTCTCGTCGACGAGATGCACGACCATTTCTTCCGCTCGGGCTATTCCACCATCATCCGCGAATCGCGCGATTTCAGCTGCGTCATCCTCGACCGCGACGGAAGGCTGATCACGCCGCCGCCGATGTTCTTCCACGCCCCGGTTTATCGCCATTTCGTCGGCCGCGTGCTGGCGCTCTATCCGCGCGACGCGCTCCGCGACGGCGATGTCTTCGTCTCGAACCATCCCTACGAGGCCGGGATGCCGCATGTCTCGGACATGGGGTTCGTCGCGCCGATCTTCGTCGGTCCCACACTCATCGGCTTCAGCGGCTCGATCGCGCACAAGGCGGATATCGGCGGCACCAATCCCGGCAGCACCTCGGCCAATGCGACCGAGATCTTCCATGAGGGCCTGCTGCTGCCGCCGGTCAAGTTCTGGGACGCCGGACGCAGCGATCCCGGGCTCGAGCGGCTCATCCTCGCCAACAGCCGCCAGCCCGATCTGGTGCGCGGCGACATTCGCGCCCAGGTCGCGGCGACCCAAATGGGTGCCGCGCGCATGGCGGCGCTCGGCCGGCGCTTCGGCGCGGGCACCGTGATGGCCGCGTTCGCGTCGATCCTCGGCGCCACCGCGCGGGCCTTGGCCGACGCGATCCGTGCGCTGCCCGAGGGTACCGAAGCGGCCGAGGGCTTCATGGACGATGACGGCGTCGAACTCGACAAACCGGTCAAATTCGCCGTCGCCATCACGGTCGCCAAAGGCGGCATCACCTTCGACTTCTCGGCCAGCGGCCCGCAGGCCAAAGGGCCGGTCAATCTGCGTCCGGCGATGGTCGAGGCGTGCGTGTTCTATTCGCTCATCGGCGCGCTCGATCCCGAGCTGCGCTTCAATGACGGGATGCGCGACGTGGTGACGATCAAGCTCGCGCCGCGCACCGTTACAAATGCCTCGCCGCCGGCGCCGGTGTCGAGCTACCAGAAGGCCAATCTCAAGCTGGTGGACGTGATCCTCGAGGCGCTCGGGCGGTTTCGGCCCGCGCGGGCGATCGCCGGCTCCGGCTCGTCGGGCTCGCTCCTCATCAACTGGCACGACGGCGGACGCCCCGGCCACGGCACGCTTCAATACGAGATCTTCGCCTCGGCCTATGGCGGCGGCAACTTGCATGACGGCGCCTCGATGGTGGCGACGCATCTTTCCAATCTGCACATCACCCCCATCGAGATTCTCGAATCCGAGTTCCCCTGCCGCATCATCGAGTTCTCGCCCATTCCGGATTCGGGCGGCGCCGGCGAGTATCGCGGCGGGGTGGCGTTCCGCCGGCGCTATCTCCTGCTCCAGGATGCCCAGGTGGTGCGCCGCTACGACCGCGCCCGCCATCCCTCGCACGGCGTCGCTGGCGGCAAGGACGGAAGGCCGAGCCGCTTCGTCCTCGTTGCCGAGGACGGCAGCGAGCGCGCGAGTGCCGTCCTCGGGCAGCTTCCGGCTCAGGGCGGGCGAAGGGTTCTATCTCGACAAGGCCGGGGGCGGCGGCTACGGCGACCCGCACAAACGCGCCCCGGACGCCATCGCCCGCGACGTGGCCGAAGGCTATGTCAGTGCGGACGGCGCGCGGCGCGACTACCGCGACGAAGAATAGGGCCGCCCGCGCGCCCGAGTCGCCGCGCGCGACACCCGCACCGGCAGCGCAACCGCCTCGGCGTTCGGGGAAAAGTGCAAAAATCGGCTGTATTCGCTTGATTTTTCACGAGTCGCTTGCGGGCGCGAGTCGGCCCTGGCAGGGTTCTCGGTGGTTGGAACTCTGGTCGATTCGACTCGCAAACATGGCCTTCAGAATTTTCCCGCAGATCGCACCGCAAGACGAGGCGGAACGGTTCCCGATGGGAGACGATCCGATGCTGCCGCCGCAAACGCGGCAATTGGCGCTTCGTCTCAATGCCCGTCCCGTCGCATTGCCGCCGTCGAAGCCGCCCGGCCGGTCCCGCGCCCAAGGCGTCCAGGTCCATATCACCCAGCTCGCAGGGCAGATCGAGGCGCTGCGCGCGCAGCTTCGCGACCACGCGACCGATCGCATCGCCCATTTGCTGCGCGAGATGATCACCGAGCGCGAGCACGAACTCGACCGCTGGCTCGCGCGCGAGCAAGCCTGGGATCGCCGGCTCGACACGATCGAGGGCGCCATCGTCGAACGCGACGCGTTTCGCCAGCGCGAAGCCGACCTCGTACGCGAACGCGATGCGGCGCTTCAGGCGGCCGCCACGGCACGGGCGCAGCGCGAAGCCGCCGAGCGCGTAGCCGCGGCGGCCCGCAACGAGGCCGAATCGGTCCGGCGCCTCGTCGACAAGGCGACCGCCGAGCAGTTGCGCTTGCGCGCCGAGCGGGAAATCGACAAGCAGACCTGGAGCAGCGAACGCCGCGCGCTGGCGCAGCGCCTCGAGCGGGTCAAGGATGGCGGCTGGCTGTCGCGGCTGATGAAGCGGTAGGTACCGGCCTCAGGCGTGGCCGGCGTCGCCTGACAGCGTCATCGGGTGGACGCCGAGCTTGGCCAGCGCGCGGCCCCATTTGTCGGCCAATCCAGGGCCAAAGACGATCTCGTCGTCGGCGGCCACATTGAGCCAGCCATTGGCCTGGATCTCGGCATCGAGCTGACCCGGCCCCCAGCCGGCATAGCCGAGCGCGAGCAGGCTGCGCTTGGGGCCGGCGCCGCGGCCGATCGCGCGCAGGATGTCGAGCGTCGCCGTCAGTGCCATCGCGTCGCCGATGACGAGCGTGCCGTTCTCGACATAATCCGGCGAATGCAAGACAAATCCCCGGCCACATTCGACCGGTCCGCCGAAATGGACCGGCGGGCGGCCGCTCACCGCCGCCATCTCGATGCCGAGCTGCTGCATCAGCTCCGGCAGCGTGATCTGGTCGAGGAGCTTGTTGACCACGAGGCCCATTGCCCCCTCCTCGTTGTGTGCGCACATCAGGATCACCGCGCGCGCAAAGCGCGGGTCCTGCATCTGCGGCATCGCGACGAGAAGTTGTCCGGCCAATGAGGTCACGCGGTCATCCTCGCATGGTTTGTCTTGACATGGGAGGGGGACTGCCGCCTTACAAGCGGCAGGACGCCATGGAAACCGCCGCCCTTTCGACGCCCTTTATGGTCCGGCTGTGCCTGGCCGTCATCGCCCTGGTGCTGGCCCTGGGCGGTAGCCCGGCGCGTGCAGACGGGGCCGCGTCGGCCTGGTTCGTTACCGACCAGGGACGCGTGCGCCTGATCGCCGCGCAGCCCTTCGTCGGTGCCGACAAGGGCATCGAACTCGGCCTCGAATTCGAGCTGGCGCCGCACTGGAAAATCTATTGGCGGACGCCGGGCGACGCCGGTTTCCCGCCCCATCTCGACTGGCGCGGATCGAGCAATCTCGCCGTCGCGGCGCTCGACTGGCCGGCGCCGCGGCGCTTCTCGGTGCTCGGATTCGAAACCGCGGGCTATGAAGACACCATCGTCCTTCCCATCCCGGCCCAGGTCGCCGCCGCGAACCAGGCTCTGACCGCGCATGTTGCACTGCAATATCTCACTTGCAACGACATCTGCATTCCGTACGAGACGACCCTAGAGCTGAACCTGCCGGCCGCCCCGGTGGCAGGGGAGCGCGGCTTTGGCCCGCTGATCGCCCGCTTCGCCGCACGCGTACCCGGCGACGGCCGGGCAGTCGGCCTCGGTTTTGCCGGGGCGACGCTGCGCCCGGGCAAGCCGGCCGAGCTCGAACTCGCGGTGCGCACCGATCGCCCGCTGGGCCGGCCGGACGCCTTCGTCGAAGGCGCTGCCGGTGTCGGGTTCGGCGCGCCGGTGCCGCGCGCCGGCGGCAACCCGAACGAGACGGTTCTGCGCATCCCGGTGCTCGGTCCGAGCGCCGCCATCGCCGGGTTGGTCGGCAAGACGCTCACGGTGACGCTGGTCGACGGGGAGCGGGCGATGATGGCGCCCGTGGTGCCGACGCGAGGGCCGCCGACCATGGATCTCGCGGCCTTGTGGCCGATGCTGCTGGTGGCGCTCATCGGCGGGCTCGTGCTCAACGTCATGCCTTGCGTTCTCCCGGTGCTGTCGCTGAAGCTCGTTGGCGCGATCGAGCACCGTGAGCGCCCGCTGCGCGCGGTGCGTGCCGGGTTCCTCGCCACCGCTGCCGGCATCCTGCTGTCCTTTCTCGCACTGGCGCTGGTGATGGTGGCGCTGACCCGGGCCGGTGCCGCCGTCGGCTGGGGCGTGCAGTTCCAGGAGCCGATCTTCCTCGTCGCCATGGCGGCGGTGCTGACGCTGTTCGCGGCCAATCTTTGGGGGCTCTTCGAGGTGCCGCTGCCGCGCGCCGTCGCCGATCTCGCCGGCCGCGCGGCGCTTGGCAATGTCGCCACCGGGGCCTTTGCGACGCTGCTCGCGACGCCGTGCTCGGCGCCTTTCCTCGGCACGGCGCTGGGCTTTCGCGCTCACCGCCGGCCCGGTCGAGATCGTCGCCATCTTTCTCGCCCTCGGCGTCGGCTTCGCCGCGCCTTATCTTGTCGTGGCGGCGCTGCCGCAGTTGACGCGCCACCTGCCGCGGCCGGGGCGGTGGATGGTGGCGCTGAAGCGCGGTCTCGGCCTCGCGCTCGTCGGCACGGCGGTGTGGCTGCTCACGGTGCTGGCGGCCGAGCGCGGCGCGGCCGCTGCGGTGGCGCTTGGCGTGCTCTTGGCCGGGCTGATGGCAGCGCTGGCGCTGATGCCGGCGGGAACGGTACGGCGCGCGGCGGTCGCGGTGCTGCTGATCGCCGCGATGGCGGTGCCGGCGGCGGCGCCGGCACCCGTGACGCTTGGAAACGACGTTTTGTCCGGTCCGTGGCGCCCCTTCGACGCGGCGGCGCTGGGCGGCCTGGTTCATAACGGCCATGTCGTCTTCGTCGACGTCACCGCCGATTGGTGCCTCACCTGCAAGGTCAACGAGAAGCTGGTGCTCGACAGCACGGCGGTGCGCGACCGCCTCGCGGCACCCGGCGTCGTCGCGATGCGCGCCGACTGGACCCGGCCCGACGCCGCGATCGCCGCCTATCTCCGCCGCTTCGGCCGTTATGGCATTCCATTCAATGCGGTCTATGGGCCGGGCGCACCGACGGGCGTCGCGCTGCCCGAGATTCTCACCGCTGCCGCGGTCGAGGCGGCGCTGCGCCAGGCGGCGGGCGCACGACCCGATGGTCGGGGGTGATTTTCGCCACCCGAGCGTCTAAGGTTCGGGTGGTCCATTGGACGAACAATCACGAAGGGGAAGGCAAATGGCAATCAAGGTTGGCGACAGGCTACCCACGGCGAAGCTCCGGCACATGACGGCCGACGGCCCCAAGGAGATCAGCACCGACGAGATCTTCAAGGGCAAGAAGGTCGTGCTGTTCGCGGTGCCGGGCGCGTTCACGCCGACCTGCTCGGCAAAGCATCTGCCGGGCTTCGTGCAGAACGCCCAGGCGATCAAGGCGAAAGGCATCGACACCATCGCGTGCATCGCCGTCAACGACGCCTTCGTCATGGGCGCCTGGGGCAAGGCGCAGAACACCGAGGGCAAGGTGATGATGCTGGCCGACGGCAACGCCACCTTCACCAAGGAACTGGGGCTGGACATGGACGGCAGCGGCTTTGGCCTCGGCACCCGTTCCAAGCGCTACGCCATGGTGGTCGAGGACGGCGTGGTGAAGCAGCTCAACGTCGAAAACCCCGGCGCCTTCGAGGTGTCGAGCGCCGAGGCGGTCCTGAAGGCAATCTAGGCGCGATCGGGCGGTTGGTCGGCCGCGGCCGGCCGCCGGGCCGCATCGATGGCGGCGCGGGCAAGGGCGTCGGCGCGCTCGTTCTCGGGGTGGCCGCTGTGGCCCCTCACCCAGATGAACTCGACCCGATGCGGCGCGCGCGCCGCATCGAGCCGCTGCCATAGGTCGATGTTCTTGACCGGCTTCTTGGCGGCGGTGCGCCAGCCGCGCGCCTTCCAATCCGCGAGCCAGCGCGTGATGCCGTCGCGCAGATACTGGCTGTCGGTGTGAAGCCGCACCCGGCACGGCCGCTTCAGCGTCTCGAGCGCGGCGATGGCGGCCATCAGTTCCATGCGATTGTTGGTGGTCGGATCGTCGTGGCCGTTGAGTTCGCGCTCGCGTCCCTTGAAGCGCAGCACCGCGCCCCAGCCGCCCGGCCCGGGATTGCCGCTGCAGGCGCCGTCCGTATAGATGTCGACGACGTCATCCGCCGCGCCAGCGGTCATGCCTCGAGACCATAGGCGCCCGGGCCCGTGAGGCCGCGGTGGAAACGCAGCTTCTGCAGATATTCGAGCGGATCCTTGGGCCGGACCAGCGCCCCCGCCGGCAGATTCAGGAGATCATAGAGCCGCGTCAGCAGGAAGCGCAGCGCGCTGCCGCGTGCCAGCAGCGGCAGGGCCGCGAACTCGGCTGCTTCGAGCGGACGCACCGCGCGGTAATGGGCGAGGAGGAGCCGCGCCTTGGTGACGTTGAAGCTGCCATCGGCCTCGAAGCACCAGGCGTTGAGGCAAATGGCGATGTCATAGGCGAGAAAATCGGTGCAGGCGAAATAGAAATCGATCAGCCCGGAGACCGTCTCGCCCTGGAAGAATACGTTGTCGGGAAAGAGATCGGCATGAATGATGCCGCGCGGCAGCGCCTGTGGCCAGGATGCTTCGAGATCGCGCAATTCGCTCTCGAGTTCGACGCCGAGGCCGGGGCGGACCTCGTCGGCGCGGGCGCGGCACGCCTCGTAAAGCGCGCGCCATCCGGCGACCGAAAGATTGTTGGCGCGCTGGCCGGCGAAATTCGCGCCGGCGCGGTGCAGCGCCGCCAGCGCCCCGCCCAGTCCGGTGCAGTGAATGGGCTGGATTCGCCGCGGCCACATGCCGTCGAGAAAGGTGACGATCGCCGCCGGCCGGCCGCAGAGCCGGCGCAGCGCGGCGCCGTCGCGGCCGTGGAGCGGCGTCGGACACGCGATGCCGTGGGCCGCGAGATGCTCCATCAGGGCGAGGAAGAACGGCAGGTCGGCGGGCGCGACGCGGCGCTCGTAGAGCGTCAGGATGAAGGTGCCGCGCTCGGTCCGCAGGAGGAAGTTCGAATTCTCGACCCCCTCGGCGATGCCCTTGCACGACGCCACCGCGCCGATCGCGTACTCGGCCACGAAGGCGCGCAACTCGTCGTCGGGAACGTCGGTGTAGACGGCCATGCGGCTCGCGCGGCGGGCAAGGCTTGTGCCGCCACCCCTCGTCGAATAAAGTCCGCGGCACGTTAGTACAGGCCGCAGCACCAAGGAAGGGGAGATGAGCGAATCGCACGGCGCGGTCAGGGGCGTCCGCATCCGCGCCGCCGCCGCCGCGGCGCTGCTCGGCGTTGCGGTCACGAGTTGCAGCGGCACGCGCAAGGACATCGCCCAGATGACTTGCCCCGAGCTGGTCGCTGCGCCCGGCACCGATACGATCGCGATGTTCCGCCCCGGCGGTCATTCCGCCCAGGACGTGGTGGTCAGAGGCAAGATCTACCAGGCGAGCGTGCACTGCCAACGCGAGAAGACCGGCGTCGCCGCCATGGCCGAACTGACATTTTATGCCGAGCGCGCCGGTCCGCAGATCACGGGCGCGACTCTTCCCTATTTCGTCGCCGTGGTCGATCCGACGCAAAAGGTGCTGGCGCAGGAATCCTATCAGATCCACTTCGTGTTCTTTTCGGGCGAGCCCTATCGCCGGCTGCCGCCCGAGAAGATCACGGTCCACCTGCCGGTGCGCAGCACCGCTGCGGCCAACAACTATGCGGTGGTCGTAGGCTTCCAGCTCACGCCCGATCAGCTCGCCTTTAACCGTTCCTCCCGCGTTCCGTGACGGCGCGGACCGGGCCGCCATGATCGCCGGCTTCGCAACGCGGCGGGTGGCAATCGAGGAGGCCGAAATCCTGCTCGAAATCGGCGGCGCCGGCCCGCCGCTGCTGCTGCTCCACGGCTATCCCGAGACGCATGCGTGCTGGCACAAGGTCGCGCCGCATCTCGCCCGAGAATTCACCGTGGTTTGCCCCGATCTGCGCGGCTATGGCGAAAGCCGCTTCAACGGCACCGAGACCGCCGATCACGCGGCCTATTCCAAACGCGCCATGGCGCGCGATCAGGTGGCGGTGATGGCGGCGCTCGGCTTCGAGCGGTTCGCGGTCGCGGGCCACGATCGCGGCGGCCGCACCGCCTATCGCCTGGCGCTCGACCATCCGGCGCAGATCGAGCGGCTGGCGGTGCTCGACATCGTGCCGACGCTCGAGATGTTCGAGCGCATGAACGCGCGCAGCGCCCTTGCCGCCTATCACTGGCTGTTCCTGGCGCAGCCCTTCGATCTCCCGGAACGGCTGATCGGCGCGGCGCCGGATTTCTATCTCGAGTGGACGGTGAGGAGCTGGTTGGGAGCGGGGGCGGCGCTCGCGCCCGGGGCGATGGACGCCTATCGCCGCGCCTTCCGCGTGCCCGCGGTCATCCACGCCGCGTGCGAGGATTACCGCGCCGGCGCGACGCTCGATTGCGATGACGACCGCGCCGACCGCGATGCCGCGCGCCGCATCGCCTGCCCGGTCCTGGCGCTGTGGGGCGGCCGGCGGTCGGTCGGCGCGGCGGCGACGGATCCGATCGCGACTTGGCGGCGCTGGGCCGACCGCGTCGCGGGCGCGGCCATCGATTGCGGCCATTTCCTGCCCGAGGAGGCGCCCGAGGCGGTGACCGAAGCGCTCGGGGATTTTTTCGCAGCGCGGGAATGACGCGGCCGCTTCCCCGCTTGCGCCGGCGGAGGCGCCCGCCGCAGACGCGGCGAATCCATCCCGAGTCACCGCCGACGCGTTTCCTGCCCGAGCTGCTGCGCCGGAAGCTGCCAAGGTTCGATCTCTACCACCGGCTTCTCACCATCAGCTGGGCCCCGTTCTTCGCGATGATCGGCCTCGCCTATGTCGCGTTCAACGTGGTCTTCGCCGCGCTCTACCGGCTCGAACCCGGCGCCATCGCCGATGCGCGTCCGGGTTCGTTCGCCGACGCCTTTTTCTTCAGCGTCCAGACGATGGCGACGATCGGCTATGGCGACATGCATCCGGCGACCGCCTACGCCAACGCCCTGGTCACGATCGAGGTCCTGCTCGGCCTCATCTGCTTCGCGCTTGCCACCGGGCTCATCTTCGCGCGCTTCTCGCGTCCAACCGCGCGCGTGCTGTTCAGCCAGGTCGCCGTGATCTCGCCCTTCGCCGGCCAGCGCACGCTGATGCTGCGCGTGGCCAACCAGCGCAACAACCGCATCGTCGAGGCGACGGTTTCGCTGAACCTGGCGCGCGACGAGGTCACCGAGGAGGGCCTGGCGATCCGGCGCCTCTACGAGATGAAGCCCGAGCGCAGCCGGTCCCCGCTTTTCTCCCTCACCTGGACGGTGATGCATGTGATCGACGCGGCGAGCCCGTTTTACGGCGCCACGGCGGAGTCACTGGCCGCGGCCGATGCCCAGCTCATGGTCACGATCGTCGGCGTCGACGAGACGCTGGCGCAGACCGTTCATGCGCGGCACAGCTACCGCGCCGCGGATTTCCGCTGGAACCACCGCTTCGCCGACATCCTCACCGGCAGCGGCGGCCGAATCGAGTCGGTCGATTACCGCCGCTTCCACGACACCATCGCCATCGGCGGCTGAGCCCCGCGACAGCAGCAAAAAAACCCGCGCCGCACGTTGACAAGGCGCGAGGCGTCGCTTTTAGTGCGGCCATGCCGGCCTGGATCATCGCTCTCGTCCTGACGCTCGCCGCCGTCCCGGCTTGGGCCGACGGAGCGAAGCAGCTCAACATCTACAACTGGTCCGACTACATCGCCCCCGACACGGTGGCGCGGTTCGAGCACGAGACCGGCATCAAGGTCAATTACGACGTCTATGACAGCAACGAGGTGCTCGAGGCGAAGCTGCTGGCGGGACATTCGGGCTACGATCTCGTGGTGCCGTCGGCGAGCCCCTTTCTTGCCCGCCAGATCGCGGCTGGCGTCTATCAACCGCTCGACAAGTCGAAGCTGCACAACTACGGCAATCTCGACCCGCAGATCCTGGCGGCGGCGGCCAAGGCCGATCCCGGCAACCGCTACGGCGTGCCCTATCTCTGGGGCACGACCGGTATCGGCTACAACAAGGCGATGGTCGCGGCGGCGCTGGGTCCGGCCGCGCCCACCGACAGCGACCGGCTGTTGTTCGACCCGGCCAATGCCAAAAAGCTTGCGGGATGCGGCATCTCGCTCCTCGATACCGCGCAGGAGCTGTTCCCGGCAGCGCTCGCCTATCTCGGGCGCGACCCGTTGAGCCGCACCGCCGCCGATCTCGAGCGCGCCGCCGCAGTGATCGGGGCGATCCGTCCCTATATCCGCAAGTTCAATTCTTCGGAATACATCAACGATCTCGCCAATGGCGATCTGTGCATCGCCTATGGCTGGTCGGGCGACGTGGTGCAGGCGCGCAACCGCGCGCGCGAGGCCAAGAACGGCGTCACCATCGCCTACACCATCCCCAAGGAAGGGGCGATGATGTGGATCGACATGATGGCGATCCCCAAGGATGCGCCGCATCCCGACGCCGCGCTGCGCTTCATCGACTATGTGCTGCGGCCGGAGACGATCGCCGCGATCAGCAACGCCGTCGCCTACGCCAATCCCAATCTGGGCGCTACCGCGCTGGTCAATCCGGCGCTACGCGACGATCCCGGCATCTATCCGCCGCCGGCGGTGCGTGCGCGCCTGTTCTTCGACACGCCGGTGACGGCGGCGTACGAGCGGCTGCGCACGCGCAGCTGGACCAGGGTCAAGACGGGTGAATAGCGCGGCCGCCGCGATGCCGCATCTGCGCATCGAGGGCGTCACCAAGAGCTTCGGTCCGCATGGCGCGGCGGTGGACCGCGTCTCTCTCGACATCGCCCGCGGCGCGTTCTTCGCACTGCTGGGCCCGTCGGGTTGCGGCAAGACCACGCTCTTGCGGCTGCTTGCCGGGTTCGAGCGTCCGGACGAGGGGCGCATCCTGATCGAGGGCGTCGATATGGCGGACGTGCCGCCCTACCGCCGCCCGGTCAACATGATGTTCCAATCCTACGCGCTCTTCCCGCACATGAGCGTGGCCGAGAACGTGGGGTTCGGGCTGCGCCAGAACCGGGTCGAACGGCGCCGGATCGCGGCGCGCGTCGCAGCGATGCTCGATCTCGTCAAGCTCACGCGGCTGGCAGCGCGGCGGCCGGCGCAGCTCTCGGGCGGCGAGAAGCAGCGCGTCGCGCTTGCCCGCGCGCTCGTCATGGAGCCGAAGCTGCTGTTGCTCGACGAGCCGCTGACCGCGCTCGACCGCAAGCTGCGCGAGGAGACGCGCTACGAGCTCGTCCGCATCCAGGAGCAGGTCGGGATCACCTTCCTCATGGTCACGCACGACCAGGAAGAAGCGATGAGCATGGCGACGCGCATGGCGGTGATGAACGCGGGCCGGCTCGCCCAGATCGGCGCGCCGCACGACGTCTACGAGGCGCCGGCCAACCGTTTCGTCGCCGATTTCCTCGGTGCGGTGAACCTGTTTGCCGGCAGGGTCGCCGTGGTCGACGGCCGGCTGCACCGCATCGCCTGCGCCGAGGCCGGTGCGACGCTGGCGGTGGAGCGCGAGGAACCGCTCGCCGCCGGGCGCGAGGTGACGATCGCGGTGCGGCCCGAGAAGATCGCGATTTCGGCCGTGCGCGCCAGCGGCGCCCTGAACCGCGTCGGCGGGAAGGTCGCGGCGATCTCCTATCGCGGCGAGGCCTCGACCTATCGCGTTGCGCTGGCGAGCGGCAAGATCGTGCGCGTGACCGCGGCCAACGCCGCCCGCAGCGGCGGCGGCATCGCTGAGGGCCAGGACGTGACACTGGCCTGGGACGCCGGCGCGGCGCTGATGCTCGAGGAATGAACCCGCGCGGCCGGGCGCTGGTGCTGGCGCTGCCTTATGCGTGGCTCGTCCTCTTTTTCCTCGTGCCGTTCCTCATCGTGCTCGGCATCAGCCTCGCCGAGCAGGCGATCGGCATCCCGCCCTATACGCCGCTCGTGGCGCATGGCGCGTTTCAAGGCAGCCTCGACAATTACGCTCTGCTCGCCGGGGATCAGCTCTATTTCCGCGCCTTCGTCAATTCCGTTCTCTATGCGGCCGGCGCGACGCTCGTCACGCTCGCGATCGGTTATCCGATGGCCTATGCCATCGTCCGCGCGCCACGGGCGTGGCGGCCACGGCTGCTGCTCCTGGTGATCCTGCCGTTCTGGACCAGTTTTCTCATCCGCGTCTATGCCTGGATCGGCCTCCTCGACGGCAACGGCCTCGTCAACCACGTGCTGCTCGCGCTCGGCGTGGTGCGCAAGCCGCTCCTGCTGCTCAACAACACCTTCTCGGTCGAGTTGGGTTTGGTTTATTCCTACCTGCCGTTCATGGTGCTGCCGCTTTACGCGGCGCTCGAAAAGCTCGACCCGACCCTGCTCGAGGCGGCATCCGATCTCGGCTGCCCGCCCGTCACGGCTTTCCGGCGCATCACGTGGCCGCTGTCGTTGCCGGGCGTGGTCGCCGGTTCGCTTCTCGTGTTCATTCCGATGTGCGGCGAGTTCGTCATTCCCGACCTCTTGGGGGGCCCCTCGACCCTGATGATCGGTAAGGTGCTGTGGGACGAGTTCTTCACCAACCGCGACTGGCCGGTCGCCTCGGCCGTGACAGTGGCGATGTTGGTGCTCCTCGTCGTGCCGATGGGGTTGATGCGCCGCCTCCTCGCCGGCAAGGCCGAGGAAGGTTGACGCTCTTGTGCGTGCTTCGTCACGCGTCGCGATCCGACGCGGCGCGGCGCGGCGTGAAGTACTTTCTTATACGAATTGAGAGAGAACCTCGGCCTGAGCAGCGCCCGGAGAGCGCGTGTCGCAGGCCGCAGCGATCGCCTATGTCACCAGCGGCTCGAGCGCGGTGACGGCGTCGGCCTCGGCGGCCGGCTTGTCCCAGCGGATGCGGTGGATGCGGGGAAAGCGCAGCGCCAGGCCGGATTTGTGGCGCGGCGAGCGGTGCACGCTGTCGAAGGCGATCTCGAGCACCAGTTCCGGCGCGACCGCGCGCACGGGCCCATAGCGCTTCACCGTGTTCTCGCGGACCCAGAGGTCGAGGCGGCGCAATTCCTCGTCGGTGAAGCCGAAATAGGCCTTGCCCACCGGCACCAGCGCGCCGCCCTGCCAGACGCCGAAGGTGTAGTCGGAATAATAGGACGAGCGCTTGCCGTGGCCGCGCTGGGCATACATGAGCACGGCATCGACGGTGAGCGCGTCGCGCTTCCATTTGAACCATGGGCCGCGCGGACGGCCGGACACGTAGGGCGAATCGGCGCGCTTCAGCATCAGCCCCTCGATGCCGCGGGCGCGCGCTTCATCCTTGAGGCGGCGCAATTCGTCCCAGCGCGCAAAGGGAATGAGCGGCGAGAGATCCATCTGCGGGCGCGGCGCGGCGCGGTACCAGACTTCGAGCCGGCGCCGTCGTTCATCGAAGGGCAGCACCCGCACATCGTCACCGTCCTGTTCGAGCAGATCGTAGAGCCGGACCCAGGCGGGAAATTCCTTGAGCTGCCGCGGTGTCGGCGTCTTGCGGTTGAGCCGTTGCTGCAGGTCGTTGAAGGGCGCGACCGCGCCTTCGCGCAGAACCAGAAGCTCGCCGTCGAGCACGACGCCCTCAGGCACCGCCGCCATCACTTCGGGGAAGGCCGCGCCGATGTCGTCGCCCGAGCGCGAATAAAGCCGCCGGCCGCCCCGCGCGACGAGCTGGACGCGGATGCCGTCCCATTTCCATTCGGCGCGATAGGCCGCGGGATCGAGACCGGCGAGCGTGTCGTCGTCCACCGCTTGGGCCAGCATCAGCGGCGTAAAAGTGGGCCGCCCCGCCGTCTCCGGCCGCGCGGCCTTGCCTTCGAGCCAGGCGAAAAGCTCGCCGTAAGGCGGCGCAATTCCATGCCACACCGCCTCGATCGCGTCGAGCGGCACGCCCGACCATTCGGCGAGCGCGATCTTGGCAAGGCGCGCCGAGACGCCGATGCGCAGGCCGCCGGTCACCAGCTTCAGCAGCGCCCAGCGTCCGGTCGCATCGAGGCGGTCGAGCCAGACCGCCAGCCGCCCGCCCGCGTCGGCGCGCGTGGCGGCGCTCAACGCCGCGACGATCGCGCTCAATTCAGGCACGGCGCCGGCCGCGGGACGCGCAGGCCAGATCAGCGCCACCGTCTCGGCGAGGTCGCCGACGAAATCGTAGGAGGCATCGAACAGCTCGGCATCGACGCGGTCGAGAACCAGCGCCCGCACCTGCTGCGGCTTTACCGCGCGGAAGGAAATCTCGCCGGTGAGCGCGGCGAGCGCCCAGCCGCGCTCGGGATCGCCCGCGCCGGCGAAATAGTCCCGCATCAGCCGCAGCTTGCCGTTGCGCGCGGGCATGAACACCAACGCGTCGAGCAGCGCCGCGTAACGCTCCATTACGCCTCGTCCCCCAAGCCGACCAGCGATAGCGCGCGGGCGGCAACCCCGCTCAAAGCGCAATGCCGCAACAGCCCGTCCTCGGCACCGTGAGTGACCCAGACCTCGCCGGGCGCGCACGCGGCAATGGTGGCCGTCAGCTCGTCCCAATCGGCGTGGTCCGAGATGACCAGCGGCAGCTCGACGCCGCGCTGTTTCGCCCGCTGACGCACCCGCATCCAGCCCGAGGCCATGGCGACGACCGGATCGGGCAGACGCCGCGCCCACGGCTCGGTCGCCACCGACGGCGGCGCCAGCACGATCCGGCCGCGCAGCGTTTCGCGATCGACGCCCACGGCCGCGCGCACCGGTCCGAGGGCGACGCCCAGCTCCTCATAGAGCCGCACCAGCGGCATCAGCGCGCCATGGAGATAGACCGGTTCGTCATAACCGCGTTGCCGCAGCAGGCTCAACACGCGCTGGCATTTCCCCAGCGCATAGACGCCGACGAGATGGCAGCGCTCGGGAAAGAGCGCCAGCGAATGCAGCAGCCGGTCGATCTCGCCGCGATCATCGGGATGGCGGAACACCGGCAGTCCGAAGGTCGCCTCGGTGATGAAGACGTCGCAGGATTGCGGCACGAACGGTGCGCAGGTCGGATCGGGCCGGCGCTTGTAGTCGCCGGAGACGACGATGCGCGTGCCGCGATGATCGAGCACGATCTGCGCGCTGCCGAGAATGTGACCCGCCGGCACCAACGTCACGGCAACGCCGCCGAGGCGGGTGGTCGCGCCATAGGCAACCGGCTGAAAGCTGGCCGCGGCGGCATCGCCCAGGCGCTGCCGCATGATCGCGATGGTCTCGGCCGTCGCAAGCACGCGCTCGTGCCCCGGCCGGGCGTGGTCGCCATGGCCGTGCGTCACGACCGCCCGATCGACCGCGCCGGTCGGATCGACGTAAAAATCCCCCGGCAGGCAATAGAGCCCGCACCGCGTCACCTTGAGCCAATCGACATCCATGCGCGGAATATGGGGACTCCGTCGTTCGATTAAGCTCCCGCTGTCGCATAGACGCCTCATCCCGCTTGCCGAAAACGGGTCCGGCGGGACTGTGCTAAGAATTCGGCGATGCCTCTGCCCGATCTTCCGCCCGCGTTTGCGCGCTGGTTCCAGCGGCGGGGATGGACGCCGCATCGGCATCAACTCGCGCTGCTCGCGGCGGCGCGGCGGGGCGCGTCGGTGCTGCTCACCGCGCCGACCGGCGGCGGCAAGACGCTGGCGGGGTTCCTGCCCAGCCTGATCGCGCTTGCCGCGGCGCCGCGTGCGGGAATGCACACGCTCTACGTGTCGCCGCTGAAGGCGCTCGCGGTCGATATCGAGCGCAACCTCGCCGGCCCCATCGCCGAACTGGACTTGCCGATCCGGGCCGAGACGCGTACCGGCGACACCCCCGCCGCGCAGCGCCGGCGCCAGATCGCGGCGCCGCCGCACATGCTGATGACGACGCCCGAATCGCTGGCGCTGCTGCTCTCCTATCCGGAAGCGGCGCAGATGTTCGGCGGGCTCGACTGCCTCATCGTCGACGAGTTGCACGCGCTGGCCGGCACCAAGCGCGGCGATCTCCTGGCGCTGGGATTGGCCCGGCTGGCGCTGCTCGCGCCGCGCTGCCGCCGCGTCGGACTGTCGGCGACCGCGCCCTGGCCCGAGGAACTCGCGTGCTGGCTCGGTTCGGGCGGCGTGGCGGTGGAGCGGATCGAGGGCGCGAAGGGTGCCGCGCCCGAGGCGGCGGTGCTCGAAGCGGCCGCGCCATTGCCGTGGTCGGGGCACATGGCGGTCTATGCCCTGGACGAGGTCTATGAAGAGGTCGCGCGTCACCGCACCACCTTGGTCTTCGTCAACACCCGCGCCCAGGCCGAGATCGTGTTCCAGGAATTGTGGCGGCGGAACCTCGCCAACCTGCCGATCGCGCTGCATCACGGCAGCCTCGCCGCCGAGCAGCGCCGGCGGGTCGAGGCGGCGATGGCGGCGGGGCGGCTTCGCGCGGTGGTCGCCACCTCCTCGCTCGATCTCGGCATCGATTGGGGCGATGTCGATCTCGTGGTCCAGGTCGGCGCGCCCAAGGGCGTGTCGCGTCTCACCCAGCGCATCGGCCGCGCCAACCATCGCCTCGACGCGCCGAGCCGGGCGCTGCTCGTCCCGGCCAATCGCTTCGAGGTGCTCGAATGCCGCGCCGCGCTCGAAGCGCTGGCGGCAGGCGAGCTCGACGGCGACAAGCCGCGCGAAGGCGGGCTCGATGTTCTTGCCCAGCATGTTCTCGGCATGGCCTGCGCCGCCCCCTTCACCGCCGCCGCGCTCTATGACGAAGTGACGCGCGCTGCGCCTTATGCCGGCTTGAGCCGCCGCGACTTCGACGACGTGCTCCGCTTCGTCGAGGACGGCGGCTATGCGCTGAAGAGCTACGAGCGCTGGCGCCGGCTCTATTGCGACAGCGAGGGCCGCTACCACGTCGTCGCGCCCGACGTGGTGCGGCGCTATCGCATGAATGTCGGGACCATCGTCGAGGCGCCGATGCTGCGGGTGCGGCTGGGTCGGCGGCTCCTGGGCGAGATCGAGGAATGGTTCGTCCAGGGGCTGGTGCCGGGCGACACGTTCATCTTCGCCGGCGAGACGCTGTGCTTCTCCGGCATCCGCGCCATGGAGGTCGAGACCACCCGCGCCAAGGACGAGCAGCCGCCCAAAGTGCCGGCCTACGAGGGCGGCCGATTGCCGCTGACGACGCATCTGGCGGCGCGGGTGCGGGGGTTGCTGGCGGGGCCGCGATCCTGGCCGGGCTTTGCCGCGCCGGTGCGCGACTGGCTCGCCTTGCAGCGGCAGCGCTCGTCGCTGCCCGACCGCGACGGGCTCCTGGTCGAGACCTTTCCGCGCGGGCCGCATCATTACCTCGTCGCCTATTGTTTCGAGGGGCGCAATGCGCACCAGACGCTCGGCATGCTGCTGACGCGGCGAATGGAGCGTGCGGGGCACGGGCCGCTGGGCTTCGTCGCCACCGACTACGTGCTGGCGGTGTGGAGCCTCGATCCGGCGCGCGACATCGACGCGCTGTTCGACCAGGACATGCTCGGCGACGATCTCGAGGTCTGGATGGCCGAGTCCTCGATGCTGCGGCGCAGTTTTCGCAACGTCGCGATCATTGCCGGTCTGATCGACCGCAAGCTGCCGGGCCACGAGAAATCCGGGCGCCAGGTCACTTTCAACGCCGATCTCATCTATGATGTGCTGCGGCGGTTCGAGCCCGACCACGTGCTGCTGCGGGCGACCGTGGCTGACGCGGCAACCGGGCTCACCGACGTGCGCCGGCTGGCCGAGATGCTGGCGCGGGTCAAGGGCCGCATCCGCCATCGCCGCCTGAAGCGGGTCTCGCCGCTGGCGGTGCCGGTACTGCTGGAGATCGGGCGCGAATCGGTCCGGGGCGCGGCGCTCGGCCGGATCATCGACGAGGCGGCGACGACCGCGCTCCTGGAAGAAGCCGGAATGGCGCCCGCAGTGCTTGGGGACGGAAGACGGCGGAGTCATAGTGTCGGCTGAGGCCAATCGAGGGGAACTCCATGGAACGCACGCACGTCAACCCGCCCGGGATGTACAAGCATCCCGCCTTCACCCGCATCATCAGCGTCAAAGGCCCGATGAAGCTCATCTTCATCGCCGGGCAGACGCCGTCCGACGCCAATTACAAGCCGGTCGCGGTCGGCGACTGGCGCGCGCAATACCTGCACGTGATCGGGAACCTGACCGCGCAGCTCGCCGCAGCGGGCGCGAGCTGGGACGATGTCGTGTACAAGCGCATCTTCGTGCTCGACGTCGACAAGTATTTCGCCGCCACGCGCGACGTGCCTGTGCCGTGGAATCCCGACCGGCCGCCGGGCAGCACGCTCATCGGCGTGACGCGGCTGTCGCATCCCGATTTCCTCATCGAGATCGACCTGATGGCCGTGGCCGACGACAAGGGCTGAGGCCGGCACAGCGCATGGCGAAAGCGTCTTCGGCGGCGGCTGCGCCCGGCAGCGGCGTGTCCTACCGCATCGATCTGCACGGCGCCGCGCTCGAGGCCGAGGCGACGGGCGCGTTGTGGTGGCCGGGCGAGGCGACGTTGATCGTCGCCGACCTTCATCTCGAGAAAGGCTCGAGCTTCGCCGCGCGCGGCGTGATGTTGCCGCCTTACGATACCTCGGCCACGCTCGAGCGTCTTGCCGGCGCGATGCGGCCCGGTCTCGCGCGCGTGATCTGTCTCGGCGACAGTTTCCACGATGGCGCCGGGCCGGCACGGCTCGCCGCCGCCGACCGTGCGCTGCTCGCGGCGCTGACGGCGCGCTGCGAATGGATTTGGATCGCCGGCAACCACGATCCCGAATTGCCGCCCGAGCTCGGCGGCCGCCACGTTGCGGGCGCGCTGCGTTGCGGCCCGCTGGTGTTCCGCCACATCGCCGCCGCTGCGCCCGCGCCGGGCGAAGTGAGCGGCCACTATCACCCCAAATCGGGCGTCGTGCTCCGCGGGCGCCGCATTGCCGGTCCCTGCTTTCTCCATGATGACAGAAGGCTGATCCTGCCGGCCTTCGGCGCTTATACCGGTGGTCTCGATGCCGCGACGCCGGCGCTGCGCGCGCTCTTTCCCAACGGCTGCACAGCGGCACTGTTGGCGCACGGCAGGATCGTGGCGCTGCGCCGCTAGCGCGCCGCCCGGCCGTCGGGGCAAGACCCTGTTCCCCGGCCGCGGGGACGCTATGATGGCGTGATATCCAGCACCGGGAGGATCGGTTTATGAAGCAGTATTGCGACGGCGGCGAGGCCATTCTCGAGGCATTCCGAACGGTTGGGGCCGACTACATCATCTCCTCGCCGGGATCGGAATGGTCGCCGGTTTGGGAGGCGGTCGCCCGCCAGAAGGTCAATCAAATGCCCGGTCCGAGCTATATCGACTGTTGGCACGAGACCTTGGCCGTCGACATGGCCATGGGCTACACCCAGATGACGGGCCGGCCCCAGCCGGTGCTGCTGCACGCCGGTGCCGGTCTGCTGCAAGGCACCGCGGGCATGCATTCGGCCGTGCTTGCCGAGGTGCCGATGGTCATCATGTCGGGCGAGTCGCTGACCTTCGGCGAGAACCCGAACCTCCCCATCGAGCAGCAATGGTACCGCAGCCTTAGCATCGTCGGTGGAACGCAGCGCCTGGTCGAGCCGGTGACCAAGTGGGCGACCCAGGTCGGCAGCATCTACACGCTCTACGAATCCGTCATCCGCGCGATGGAATTCGCGCAGCGCACGCCGATGGGCCCGGTCTATCTCAACGTGCCGCTCGAGACCATGCTGCAGGAATGGACGCCGCCGGCGCAACGCCGCAAGATTCCCGTCCCGCCCAAGACGCAGGCCGCCGACGACGACGTCGAGCGCATCG
This sequence comes from uncultured Alphaproteobacteria bacterium, assembly GCA_963721625.1. Classification (GTDB taxonomy): domain Bacteria; phylum Pseudomonadota; class Alphaproteobacteria; order ATCC43930; family CGMCC-115725; genus DATJLY01. The sequence continues at coordinate 142,266 of CAVRKF010000006.1, read as the reverse complement.
TCAAGCTCATCACCGCCGCCAAGAGCCCGGTGATCCTCACCGACACGGTGGGCCGCGATCCTGCCGCGTTCGCGGCGCTCGTGGAACTCGCCGATCTTTTCGGCATCCCGGTGGGCGGCGGGCGCAGCACGGCCTTTGCCAACTTCCCCAAGAACCATCCGCTGCATTTGGGCTCCGCCATCGACAAGTTCTTGAAGGACGCCGATCTCGTCCTCCTGGTGAGCTGCAAGGCGCCGTGGTATCCGCCCAGCCGCAAGCCCACCACCGGCACGGTCGTGGTCATCGATTCCAATCCGTTGAAGCACCAGATGGTCTATCAGAGCCTGCAGGCGGACCATTATCTCGAAGGCAACGTCGCCGCCTCGCTTCGGCTCATCCTCGAGGCGGCGCGCTCGGCCGGCGCGACCGCGGCGAAGAATTCCGACCGGCGCGACCGCTGGCGGCGCGAGCACGACAAGATGATCGCCGACGAACTCGCGGCCGAAGCCAAGGCCCGCGACAACGGCGCCGGGGTCGAGCCCCTGGCGGTCGTCGATGCAATGCGCGCGGTGATGCCTGCCGACTCGATCTATGTCGAGGAGACCATCACCCATTCGCCGATGCTGCAGCAGCAACTGCCCTGGACCGAGCCGCAGAGCTATTTCCGCGTCGGCGGCGGGCTGGGCCAGGGCCTGGGCATGGCCTTGGGCGTCAAGCTCGCGGCGCCCAAGCGGCCGGTGGCGCTCATCGTCGGCGACGGGTCGTTCCTCTACAATCCCGTGGTGCAGGGGCTCGGCGCGTCCAAGGGCAACGCGCTCCCGATGATGGTCGTGGTGATGAACAACCACAAATACGCGGCGATGCAGAAGGGGCATGTCCATCACTACGCCGACGGCGTGGCGCAGGGCGCCGACATCTATCACGGCGTCCACATCGACGGGCCCGATTACGCGGAGCTCGGCAAGCCCTTTGGTCAGCACGGGGTCAAGGTCGAGAAGGCATCGCAGCTCAAAGGCGCGCTCGAATCGTCGCTCAAGGCGATGAAGGACGGCAAGACCGCCATCCTCAATGTCGAGGTGACGCGCTGACCGGCACCGGCGAGGGCGGGATCGTTCAACCCGCTCTCGCTTCTCGTTTCGTCATTGCCGGGCTTGACCCGGCAATCCGCGTGGACCCCCGGGTCAAGCCCGGGGGTGACGAAAGTAAGAAGGCGAGGCGTTCCGAGGCGAGCGCGCGCTAAAGCTTCACCGGCACGAATTCGGTGGTGAAGATCGCGCTATCGGGCGGTTTCTTGGGCAGCATGCCCATTTCGATGAACGAGTCCTTGATCACCTTGACGGCGCCGGGGTCGAAGCGCCCGTCGGGGATGAACATCGAGATCTCGTAGTCATAGGTCTTGGCCGTCACCGCCTGGCTCAGATTCAAGACCTTGCTGGTGATGTCGATGGTCTGCTCGCGGTTCGCCTTCATGAAGGCGAGGACGTCGAAGAAGCCCTTGAGGAACTTGCGCACCAGCGCCGGGTTGTCGTGGACCAGCTGCTTGCGCGCGAAAACGACGTGGGTGATGAATTTTGGCGCGAACTGGCCCATGTCGACGAGCACGCGGCCGGCGTGCTTTTCCTCGAGGCCGTAGCCCGACTCCACCGCCGTCATCATGCCGTCGATTTCGTGCGTGCGCATCGCCGCCAGCGACGAGCTGAACGCGCCCAAGGCCGCAATCTTCACGCCGTCCGGCCCCCATCCCTCGGCGATCGACAAACGCTTGACCAGCCATTCGGTGAGCGAGCCGCGCGTCGTCACCGACAACGTCTTGCCCTTGAGTTCCTTGACCGTCTTGATCGGCGAATCCGCACCCACGACGACGGCAAGATTCTTCGGCGCCCCGGCAAAGGCGGCGACCGCGATCGACGGGGCGCCTTTGGCGGAAAATGCCATCGACGGGCCGCTGCCGAGGCCGAAATCGAGGCTCCCCGCCGCCAACGCCTGCTGCAGCTTCGCATCGCCGGCAACCGCCACGATAGCCGCGTCGAGCCCGTTCTTGGTGAAGATTCCGGTCTCCTTGCCGACCTCCAGCGTCGAGAAGGTCCAGGCATTTTCCGCGGCCTTGCCGACCCGCACCTTGTCCGCGGCCCAGCCCGTTCCGGCCGCGCCCGCCCAACCGGCGGCGAGCGTCAGCCCCGTCAAAGCCGCTCGCCGCGTCAGCGAAATCGTCATCTGTCACCTCCCTGCTGCGCCATCGTTTCGCAGATGGCATGGGCCCGGACACGGTCGGTCCGTCCCTTGCTGCACGCTCGCATAGTAGGCGGCGCCCGCAATCGCAGGCAATCGCGCTGATGGCAAGACGTTAAACATTCAACAAATGTGAATATATGTTATATACTAAATAAAAAATGTTATATACACCTTTTCCACATCATCGATGCGAAAATCAGTTTGCGGGCGCTCTGGAATTGCGGCTGAAGCGGTGCGCGCATCCTCCCGGTGAAGGCTGCGGCGGATTTTTTGAATGGACCAAGCAATGGACGGCTGCGCTGCCGATGCAAGCGAACGCGCCGCAGCCCTGGCATGCCGCTACGGGCAGCTCTCGGGCGAGGCGTTGCTGCGACCCATGATCGAGACCGAGTTCCATGGGCGTATCGCCCTGGTCTCGTCCTTTGGCGCCGAGGCGGCCGTGCTGCTGCACGTGATCGCCGCCATCGATCCCGCGAGGCCGGTCCTGTTCCTCGAAACCGGCAAGCATTTCGCCGCGACGCTGCGCTATCGCGACGCTCTGGTGGCGCGGCTGGGCCTCACCGACATCCGCAACCTGCGGCCCGCCGCAGTAGCGCTGGAAGCAGCCGATCCCATGGGAGCGCTGTGGCGCACCGACCCCGCGCATTGCTGCTTCCTGCGCAAGGCGGCGCCGCTGGTCGAAGGACTTGCACCCTTTGCGGCCCGGATCACCGGACGGAAGCGCTACCACGGCGGCGAACGCGGCAGCCTCCCGGTGATCGAAGCCGCCGACGGCCGAATCAAGATCAATCCGCTCGCCCCGCTCGGCGCCGCCGCGACCGCGCGGAATTCGCCGCCCGCCACTTGCCGCCTCATCCGCTGGCGGCGGACGGATTTCTCTCGATCGGCTGCATGCCTCGCACCGCTCGCGCCGCGGCGCCGGACGATCCGCGCTCGGGACGATGGCCCGGCCTCGACCGCACCGAGCGCGGTATCCATCGCCGCCTCGGGCCGTCATCGCGCGATCCCTGACATGACCGCGACCGATCCGCCCGACGCCGTGCCGCGCCCGCTTTCCGCGGCAACGCCGTTCGCGGTCGCGGTCCGGCTCCTCATTTGACGATCGGCGGCGGAATTGCCTTCGGCACCGCACGGAATTAACATCCGGGCAACTCGGAAGGCACGATCGATGGAACCGATCCTCGACTATTTCGCGGCGACGGCAGCGGCATCGATGGAGCGCTGCACAAGCTGCGGCAAATGCCTCGAGGCTTGCCCGACGGCTGCCGCGATCGGTCTCGACAAGGGAGCGGCGGTCACCATCACCGGCGAGCTCGCGCGCCTGACCGCGGGCGCGGGCGACGCGCCCCTGGCGGCGCGATGGGTCGAGGCCTGCAACGGCAGCGGCCAATGCACCGCCGCCTGCCCCGAGGGCATCAACGTGCGGCAATGGGTGTCGATCGAGCGCATGCGCCAGCGCGTCGCCAAAGCGCCCGCCGCGGCGCGCACGGCGGCGGCGAGCCGGCGCTTTCGCAACATGTCGCATTCGGTGCGGCTCCTCGCCGGCATGCAGGTGCCGTCCGAAGCGCTCGCCCGCGTCACGGCGCGCCGGCGCGACCGTGCGGTCGATTTCGTCTTCTATACCGGCTGCAACGTGCTGCGCACGCCGCACATGGTGTTCAACGTCATGGACATCCTCGACGCGCTCGGCGTCTCCTACGAGGTGATGGGCGGGCCCGGCCATTGCTGCGGCGTCTATCAGTTCCATGAGGGCGATCTCGGCGCCTATGGCCGGGTCGCCGGACACACCTACGACGCCTTCGCCAAGGTGGGCGCCAAGCGCGTCCTGTCGTGGTGCCCGAGCTGCACCAAGCAGTTCGGCGAGATGTATCACGACTACGCCAAGCCGGATTTCGACTTCGGCCACATCGCGCCGTTCCTGGTCGAGCAGCTCCCGCGCCTCGGCGAGAAATTCGCGCCCGGGCTCGCGCCGCAGCGCGTCGCCATCCACGAGCATGACGGCATCGCCGGCGTGAGTGCGAGTGTCCGCACGCTCATCGCCGCCTTGCCTCATATCGAGATCGTCGAGATCGAGCAGGACCGCGGCTTCGGCTATGTCTGCGGCGGCCCCGCCGCGCGTCATCCCGAGCACGAGCGGCAGCTTCACCGCACGGTGGCCGAGAACGCGGCAGCGGCGGGCGTCGACACGCTGGTGACGATCTATCATTCCTGCCACCGTCAGTTGTCCGGCGCCGAGGCGCATTATCCTTTTGCGGTGAAGAATTTCACCGACCTGCTCGCCGAGGCCATGGGCGCCGGCGGCCGCCACGACTACTACAAGCAGTATAAGCGCGGCGGCGAGATGGAAGAGGCGCTTGCGGCCGCGCGAATCTATCTCGAAGGCAACGGGATCGCACTCGACGCCGCGACGGTTGCAGCACTCTCGGCCGAGATCTTCGGCGAGACCGGCATCGCCGGGTCGAGCGAGCCGTTCGCGCGCGGCCTCGCCGCAGCGCGTCGTCTCGCCCTAGCGCCCGCGTGGGCACGATCCTCACGCTGCACGATCCGGCCACCGCCCGGCGCCATTACGCCGCCGGCGTGTGGCAGGACGATACGCTCTATGCGCTGCTGCGCCGTCATGCGGCGGAACGTCCCGCCGCCTTCGCGCTGCGCGATGCGCGGCGCCGGTTGAGCTGGGGCGCGCTCGCCGCCTGGGTCGATGCGGTGGCGGCCGATCTCCATGCGGCCGGGCTGCGCCCTGGCGCGCGCGTCGCGGTTTGGCTGCCCAATTGCGTCGAGACCGTGGTGGCGTTCCTCGCGTGCTCGCGCAACGGCTATGTGTGCAATCCGTCGCTCCATCGCAGCTATAGCGCGGCCGAGATCGTCGATCTCATCGCCGGCATCGATGCGGCGGCGCTGGTGGCGCAGCCCGGCCACGGCGCCGACACCGGCGGTCGACATCTTCGCCGCGGCGCAGCGCCTCGCCTCGCTCCGCCGCGTCTATCGCGTGGCGCCGCCGGACGGCGTCGCAGAGGCCGGCGGACCGGCGCATCCCTTCCCCGATCCCAGCGCCGTGGCCCCGCCGCCGCCCGCGCCCGACGACAACCCCGACAAGATCGTCTATCTCGCCTTCACCTCGGGCACCACGGGCAAGCCCAAGGGCGTGCTCCATTCCGACAACACGCTGCTCGCCAACGGCCGCGCCATGGTCGCCGATTGGGGCCACGACGCCCAGACCGTGCTGTTGAGCCTCAGCCCCTTGAGCCATCACATCGCCACCGTCGCGGTCGAGCAGATGCTGGTCGCCGGCCTCGAGCTGGTGGTCAACGACCCGCCGCCGGGGATGACGGCGCTCGACTGGCTGGTCGCGAGCGGCGCCACTTATGTCATGGGCGTGCCGACGCATGCGATGGATATGCTCGAGGCGATGCGAGGCCGCGGGCTCGACCGGCTCGGCGCGGTGAAGATCTTCTACATGGCGGGCGCGCCCATCCCGCGCGAGACGGCGCAGGCTTTTCTCGATCTCGGCGTCACGCCGCAGAACATCTATGGCATGACCGAGAACGGCTCGCACCAATACACGCTGCCCCACGACGACGCGCGCACCATCGTCGCGACCTGCGGCCGCGCCTGCCGCGGCTATGCGATCAAGATATGGAACGCCGAGGTCCCGATACCGAGGCGGCACCGGGCGAGGTCGGCGAAATCGGCGGCACGCGGCGGCCTGCTCATGCTCGGCTATTTCGACAACCAGGCGGCGACCGAGACGTCGTTCAACCGCCGCGGCTGGTTCATGAGCGGCGATCTCGGCCGGGTCGATGCGCAGGGCTGTCTCGAGATCATGGGCCGCAAGAAGGACCTCATCATCCGCGGCGGCCGCAACATCTATCCCGCGCGGATCGAGGATCTGGCGCTCAAGCATCCTGCCGTCGCCCGCGCCGCGGCTTTCGCCGTGCCCGACCGGCGACTGGGCGAGAAAGTCTGCCTCGCGGTCGTGCCGCATGGCGGGCGCGGCGCCGGCGCCCGATGCCGTGCTCGCGCATCTCCGCGCCGCCGGTCTGCCGATCTACGACATGCCGGAATATTTCGCGGCGCTTTCACGAATTCCCGCTCACCGCCAGCGGCAAGGTGCTGAAGCGCGAGCTGGTCGAATGGGCGAAGGCGGGGCGGATCGGCCTGACGCCGGTGCAGTGGCGCGAGCGCGGGCAGAAGGAAGCCTGACATGGCAATAAGTCTCGCGCGGCGGGAGGAGTTCGCGCTCGTCACGCTCGACCGGCCCGAGGCGCTCAACGCGCTCTCCTTCGCGGCGCTCGGCGAGCTCGCCGCCGTCTTCGACGAAGCGGCGGCGAGCGGGGCGCGCGGCCTCATCGTCACCGGCGCCGGCGACAAGGCGTTCTGCGCCGGCGCCGACATCGGTGAATTGATGGGCCGCTCGCTGGCCGCGACCAAGGAGGGCGCGGAATTCGGCCAGTCGGTCTTCGCCAAGCTCGATCGCCTGCCGATCCTGTCGCTGGCCGTGATCAACGGCTATGCCATGGGCGGCGGCCTCGAACTGGCGCTCGCCTGCACGTTCCGCGTTGCGGTCGCGGCCGCGCGCTTCGCCTTGCCCGAGATCAAGCTCGGGCTCGTTCCGGGCTATGGCGGAACGCAGCGCCTGCCCCGCCTCATCGGCGCGGCACGCGCGCTCGAGCTGATCCTGAGCGGGCGCACCGTGGGCGCCGCGGAGGCCGAGCGCATCGGCCTCGTCAACCGCCTCGTCGACGGCGATCCGGTCGCAGCCGGCATCGCCTTCCTGCGCACCATGACCGGCCACAGCCTGCCGGTGCTGGGCTTCGCCCGCGCGGCGGTGGAGAGCGCCGGCGCGATGGCGCTTGCCGACGGGCTGAAGGTCGAGGCGCAGCTTTCCACCCTCGCCTATCAGCACGCGCGATGCCGCGGAGGGCATGAGTGCCTTCATCGCCAAGCGCAAGCCCGTGTTCGAGGACCGCTGAGATGGTGCTGGGGGTGCTCGAGCGGCTCGATCGCACGATCCCGCTCGATGCCGAAGAGACGATGCTGATCGAGAGCGTGCGCGGCCTCGCGCGCGATCAGATCGCGCGCGCGCGCCGAGCATTACGACCGCACCGGCGATTTTCCCTGGGACAATGTCGCCGCCATCAACGCGCTCGGCCTCAACGCCATGTTCGTGCCCGATTCCTATGGCGGCGCGCCGCTCTCCTATACCGCCTATCTCGCCGCGGTGCGCGAGATCAGCATGGCGTGCGCTGCCACCGGCATCATCTGGGCCACCACCTTCCATGCGATGAAGCCGCTCATCGATTTCGGCGCCGAGGAGCAGAAGCGGCGGCTCTTGCCGCGCATCGCCGCGGGCGGGCTCGGCGCGCTCGCCATCACCGAGCCCGAGGCCGGCTCCGATGCGACCGGCATGCGCACGCGCTTCACCGAGGACGGCGACGCCATTGTCGTCACCGGCGGCAAGAGCTTCATCACCAATGGCGATGTGGCCGATCTCACCCTCGTCTTCGGCAAATGGGCGGGTGTCGCCGATCCGCGCGCGGCGATCGCGGCCCTGGTCATCGAGAAGGGGACGGAGGGCTTCCACGTGCTGCGCACCGAGGACAAGCTCGGCCACCGCGCCTCGGGCACGGCGGTCTTGGCGTTCGAGGAATGCCGCGTGCCGCGCGCCAATCTCCTGGCCGCGCCCGGCGCCGGGCTCAAGCTCCTGCTGGCGTCGCTCAACACCTCGCGGCCGAGCGTCGCCGCCCACGCGCTTGGGCATCGCGCGCGCCGCCTTCGGCGATGCCGTGCGCTACGTCAACGAGCGCCGCCAGAGCGGACGCCGCATCGTCGAGTTCCAGGGCATCCAGTTCATGCTCGCCGACATGGCCGCGGACCTGGCGCTGGCCGAAGCGTGGCTGTGGCATGTCGGGCGCCTCGTCGATGCCGGCGCGGCCGATTTCGCGGTCGAGGCCTCGCTCTTGAAGCTGCGCGCCTCCGACGTGGCGATGCGCATCGCCACCGACGCGGTGCAGCTCTTCGGCGGCTATGGCTATTGCAAGGACCACCGGGTCGAGCGGCTGTTCCGCGACGCCAAGATCACGCAGATCTGGGAGGGCACCAACCAGATCCACCGCCAGTTCATCGGCCGCAGCTTCATCGAGCGGTAAAGCGCAGGCGGATTGCCGCGGCACGGTACGTCCTTGGACGGCGCGCTTCGCGCTTCGCTCGGGACGAGGTAGATTTGCAGTCGCATAAGGAGTCCGCCTCGCCCTTGAGCGGAGCGCAGCGAAGTCGAAGGGCGCCTTGACGGTGCAAGGAGATGCATTGCCAGAGATCAAGACCGTCGGCGTCGTCGGCTGCGGCACCATGGGCGCGGGCATCGCCATCGTCGCCGCGCGCGCCGGGTTCCGCACCATCGTCTACGACACCAACGCCGAGGCGCTGGCGCGGGCGCGGCGCCAGATCGAGGGCTTTCTCGCACGAGTCGGTCGAGCGCGGCCGGCTCGCGGCGCCGCGGGTCGAGCACATTCTCGCCGACCTGCAGGGCACCACGCGGATCGACGACCTTGCGCCCTGCGACCTCGTCATCGAGGCGGTGTTCGAGAGCCTTGCGCGTAAAGCACGAGGTGCTGAAGCGGCTCGACGCCGTCTGCGCGCCGCACGCGATCTTCGCCTCCAACACCTCGACCCTGTCGATCACCGAGATCGCCGCGGGATCGGGGCGCGCGGACCGTTTCGTCGGCATGCATTTCTGCCTGCCGGCGCCAGCTCATGAAGCTCGTCGAGATGTCGCCGGGCCTCAAGACGAGCGCGGCAGTCCTTCGCCGCGGCCTGGCGTTTCTGCGAGGCGATGGGCCAGCGCCCGGTCCGCACCAAGGACCATCCCGGCTTCATCCTCAACGCCTTCCTGGTGCCGTTCAACAACGACGCGATCCGGCTGGTCGAAGCGGGGGTGGCCGCGCCCGCCGATATCGACCGCGCGATCAAGGCCGGGCTTGGGCTATCCGATGGGACCGCTCGAACTCATCGACCTCATCGGCCTCGACACCCAGCTTCTGCTGTGCGAGGCGCTTTACGGCGTGACCCGCGAGCCGCGCGCCGCCTGCCCGCCGCTGGTGCGGCGCATGATCGCGGCGGGCCAGCTCGGCCGCAAGACGGGCGAGGGCTTCTACCGCTATGATCGCGACGCCATGTTCGGCGGGTAGGAGGACGGGTCAATGCTGATCGATCGCGGCGGCAGCCGCTCGTTTCCGGGCCCGCACAAGCTGCTGCGAGGCGGCGCGGCGATGCGGCCGACATCGCGCTCCTCATCGGCAGCGACGCCGGCGCCGCGCTGACGCAGATCCCGGCGCCCGAGCGCAATGCGCGCCATCCTGGTCGAGCTCGGCACCGAATGCCTCGGCGTCCATACCGGCGAGAGCGGCGGCGGCGAAGGCTCCAACGTGCTGGGCTTCGCCCGCTTCCGCCTCGGCGACGATCCGCCCTCCGACCTGGTCGAGCTGGTGCGCCAGCCGCGCATCGAGCCGACACGGCGATCGCGGCGGCGACGCGCTTTTCGCCGCGTGCCGGTCTCCAGGTCGCGTTGTGCCACGATTTCGCCGGCCGCATCATCGATCGGCTGGTGCGGCCCTATTACAACGCGCGCTGCGCCGCCTCGACGAGGGGCTTGGCAACGGCCGAGGATCTCGACCTCACGCTGCACCTCGGGCTCGGCTATCCGGTCGGGCCGATCGCGCTGTTGCAGCGCAGCGGCCTGCATCATCATTTCGACGTGACCGAGGCGCTCTTCGAGGCACTACGGCGATCCCGCCTATGCGCCGGCGCGGCGCGCGCGCGTCGCCAAGGAACGGCAGCGGCGCAGCGGCGGGAGCTGACGATGCGCCCGCTCGACGGCGTGCGCGTGCTCGATTTCAGCACCCTGCTGCCGGGGCCGATGGCGACCCTGATCCTCGCCGAGGCCGGCGCCGAGGTGATCAAGATCGAGCGGCCCGGAAGCGGCGACGAGATGCGCGGCTATGCGCCCGCGCCTTGGCACGCGACAGCGTCAATTTCGCGCTCCTCAACCGCGGCAAGCGCAGCATCGCCATCGATCTCAAGGCGCCGGGCGCGCTCGCGCGCGGCTCGAGCCGCTGCTCGCGCCGCGCGGACGTGCTGGTCGAGCAGTTCCGCCCCGGCGTGATGGATCGGCTCGGGCTCGGCTACGGCGGCGCTGCGCAGCGCTCAATCCGCGGCTCATCTATTGCGCCATCACCGGCTATGGCCAGACCGGGCCGCGCGCGCTCGAGGCCGGCCACGATCTCAATTATCACGCCGAGACCGGCATGCTGACGCTCGCCGCCGGCGCCGACGGCGCGCCGGTGCGTGCCGCCGGCGCTCATCGCCGATATCGGCGGCGGCGCCTATCCGGCGGTGATCAACATCCTGCTCGCGCTGCAGCGCCGCGCCATCGACCGGCGAGGGCTGCCGCCTCGACATCGCCATGGCCGACAATCTCTTCCCGCTTCATCTATTGGGCGATGGGCAACGGGCTCGCCGCCGGGCAATGGCCGCGTCCGGGCGGCGAACTGGTCACCGGCGGCTCGCCGCGCTACCGCATCTATCGCACCGCGGATGACCGCTTCGTCGCGGCCGCGCCGCTCGAGCAGAAATTCTGGGAGAATTTCTGCGCCGCCATCGGACTTGCGCCGGAAGCTTGCGGACGACCGCCGCGATCCCGCAGCGACGACCGCCGCCGTCGCCGCCATCATCCGCGCGCATCCGGCCGCCGAATGGCGCCGCCGCTTCGCCGGCAAGGATGTGTGCTGCACCGTCGCCGCGCACGATCGAGGAGGCGCTCGGCGATCCGCATTTCGCGGCGCGCGGCCTGTTCGACTGGGGCGTCGCGCCGGCACGGCGCGGATCGCCGCCGTGCCGGTGCCGGTCGCGCCCGAATTCCGCGCCCCGCCCGGCGACGCGGCCGCGCCCGCGCTCGGCGAGGCCAACGCGATGCTGGCGCCATGAAGGCGGTCATCTGCCGCGCCCACGGCCCGCCCGAAGTGCTGCGCCTGGAAGAGTGGCCGGCGCCGGTTCCGGGGCCGGGCCAGGTCGCGATCGCGGCGCGCGCGGCCGGCATCAATTTCGCCGACCTCCTGGTCGTCTCCGGCGCGCTATCAGCGCCTGCCGCCGCTGCCCTTCGTTCCGGGCAAGGAGGTGGCGGGGGTCGTCGCCGCGGTCGGGCCGGGCGTCACCGACTTCGCGCCCGGCGACCGCGTCCTCGCCGAGATCGAGCATGGCGGCTTTGCCGAGAGTCGCGCTCGCGCCGGCGCTGCAGTGCTACGCGCTGCCCGAGCGCGTGTCCTTCGCCGATGCGGCGGCGATGGGCATCGTCTATCAGACCGCGCATTTCGCCCTCGATCGCGCGCGGCCGGTACCGCGCGGGCGAGACCGTGCTGGTGACGGGCGCGGGCGGCGGCGTCGGCATGGCCGCGGTGCAGCTCGCCAAGGCGCTGGGGGCAACGGTGCATCGCCGGCGTGATCGCGGCCCGAGCGCGCGGCGCTGGCGCGGCAGGACGGCGCCGATCACGTCATCGTCACCGGCGCGGCCCGATCTGCGCGACGGGCTGCGCGAGGATGTGCGCCGCGCGACCGACGGGCGCATGGCCGACATCGTGCTCGATTCCGGTCGGCGGCGACGTGTTCGACGCCGCGCTTCGCGCGCGCTGGCGTGGGAAGGGCGGCTGGTCGTCATCGGCTTCGCCGCCGGCCGCATTCCGACGCTCAAGGCCAACTATCTTCTGGTCAAGAACATCGCGGTGATGGGGCTGCAATGGACCGATTACCGCGACCGCACGCCCGAGCGCGTGCGCGACGTGCAGCGCGAATTGTTCGCGCTCCGCATCGCGGGGCGGATCAGGCCGCATGTCGCGGCGCGCCTGCCGCTCGCGCACGTTCGACGAGGCGCTGGCGCGGCTGGCGCGCGGCGAGGTGCTGGGCAAGATCGTCCTGGCCTCGGGACCGGATGAATAGTCACGACGCGAAAGAGGAACCGATGAACCGCCTGGTCCGCGCGACGTGCACCGCGCGCTGCATTATGCCTGGATCGTGCTCGGCGTCACCTTCGTGACGCTGCTCGCCGACGGCGGCGCTGCGCGCGACGCCGAGCGTGCTCATCGTGCCGCTCGAGCACGGCTTCGGCTGGAGCCCCGCGACCATCTCGCTGCGCCGATCTCGCTCAATCTCCTGCTCTACGGGCTGCTGGGGCCGTTCGGGGCGGCGCTGATGCAGCGGTTCGGCATTCGCCGCACCGCCTTGGGCGCGCTCGGCTCCGGTCGTCGCGGCGGTGCTGGCGAGTTCGCTTCATCACCGCGCCGTGGCAGCTCGTCGCTCACCTGGGGCGCTGCATGGTCGGCGCGTGCTGCGGCGCTGGTCGCGCCGGTGTTCGGCGCGACCATCGTCAATCGCTGGTTCGCGCGGCGCCGCGGCCTGGCCATGGGCATCGTCTCGGCGAGCAGCGCGACCGGACAGCTTCTCTTCCTGCCGCCGCTCGCCGCGGTCGCCGCCAATGTGGGATGGCGGCCGGTGATCTGGATCGTGGCCGCGGCCATGGCCGCCGTGATCCCGCTGGTGGCGTTGCTGCTGCCGGAGCGGCCCGGCGCAATGTGGGCGCCTGCTCCCTATGGCGACACCGGCGCGCCGCGGCCGCCGCCGCGCGCCGCGCGGCGAACCCGCTGCGTCGTCGCCTTCTCCGCGCTGGGACGGGCGGTCGGAGTCGGGCAATTTCTGGCTGCTGTTCGCGAGCTTCTTCGTCTGCGGCGCGAGCGCCAACGGCCTGGTCGGCACGCATCTCATCCCGTTCTGCTCCGACCACGGCATCCCCGAGGTGACGCGCGGCCGGGCTGCTCGCCGCGATCGGCGCCTTCACCATTCTCGGCACGACGCTGTCGGGCTGGCTGTCGGACCGCTACGACAATCGCGTGCTGCTGATGTTCTTCTACGGGCTCCGCGGCCTGTCGCTGCTCTATCTGCCCTATTCCGATTTCAGCTTCGCGCACGCTCGCCGTCTTCGCGCTGTTCTACGGGCTCGACTATTTCGCCACCGTGCCGCCGACGGTCCGGCTCATCACCGACACCTTCGGCAAGACCGACACGCCGGTGGTCTATGGCTGGGTGTTCGCGGGCCACCAGGTCGGCGCCGCCTCGATCGCGCTCATCGCCGGCGTGCTGCGCACCGATCTCGGCAGCTATTCCTGCCTTTCATGCTGTCGGGGCTGATGTGCCTCGGCGCCGCCGTGCTGGTGCTGCGCATCGGCCGCAGCCCGCGCGGCGCCGGCGCCCAGGCTCGATCCCGCCGCCTGAAATGCGCGGTCAAGGAGCCCTGCCATGACCCTGATCCTGACCAACGACGAGATCGAGCGCGTGCTGACGCATGGACGATCTCATCCCGGCGCTCGAGGACGCCTATGTCGAGCTCGCGCGAGGGCCGCGGCGCCAACGGCCCGCGCTCCGACATCCTGACGCCGACGACGCAGCGCGCCGACGGCTCTATGCGCTGAAATCGATGGACGGGGTGGTGCCGAAATTCGGCGTCGGCGCGATCCGCATCAATTCCGACATCCTGACTTTCCCCGAAGCGGGCGGCAGCCGAGCGCCGCGTCAAGCTGCCGGCGGCCGGATGGGCGCTATGTCGGGCTCGTGCTGCTGTTCAGCACCCATGACGGCGCGCCGCTTGCGATCTGCCCCGACGGGGTGATGCAGCGCATGCGGGTCGGCGCCACCAACGCGATCGCCGCCAAGTACCTGGCGCGGCACGACATGCGCGACGGTGGCGATCATCGGCTCGGGCTGGCAGGCCGAGGCGCAGCTCATGGGGCTCGACGCGCTCTATCGCGCTCGACGACATCCGCGTCTTCAGCCCGCGCGCCAAGCAGCCGCGAACGATTTCGCCGCGGCGATGGGCGCGGCCCTCGGCAAGGAGGTCCGGCCCTGCGCCAGCGCCGCCGCGGCGTGCACGCGGCGCCGACATCGTCGCCTGCGCCACCAACGCGATGGCGCCGGTTTCTTCGTGGAGCCTGGCTCGAGCCCGGCATGCTGGTCAGCTCGATCCGGCCCGGCGCCACCGAGATCGAACGCCGCGGCCTGGGACAAGTTCGACCTGAGCGCGATGTTCAACCGCGCCGATGACGCCGTCACCCCCGGCATCGCACGGCAAAAGTGCGCCGACGCCGGCGAGACGGGCCGGCTGCCGGCGACGCTGCCGACGCTGTCCGAGATCATCGCCGGCCGCCACCGCGGCCGCATCCGCGCGAGAGCGAGACCATTTGCTTCATCAACAATCTCGGCATGGGCTATCAGTTCGCCGCCACCGGCCACGTCGTCTATCGAGAAGGCGCGCGCCCAGGGATTGGGCCGCGAGCTGCCGACCGAATGGTTCACCGAGACGGTGCAGCCGTGATCGTCACCCGCAGCCGCAGCAGCCCGCAAGCAGCACGCCGAGGCTGCCTTCGGTCGCCCGGCGGCGCGGCGATGAAGCGGCCGGCGACCCCGGGCGGCGGCGTCTGGCGGCTGCGGCCGTCGACCACGACCCGCCATCGACCAGCACATGGGAGATGCCGGGCAGGTCGCCGTGCGCGATCGGTCTCGGTGAGCGTCGTGCCGGTCGAGCCCTCGACCGGCGCCGCGACGAGGAGATCGGCGGGCGCGCCGGGACGCAACACGCCCGACATCGAGCCCGTGCGCGCGCGCCGTGTTGCCGGTGGCGATGGCGATCGCCTCGCCCGGCGCGAGCCCGCACACCGCCGAGAGATAGAGGATGTTGCGCAGCATGCCGCGCGGAATGACGCCGGTGCCGCCCGGCGTGTCGGTGCCGAAGGTGAGCCGGTCGAGCCGCCCCAGCTCGCGCAGCCGCCGTGCCGCCAGGAAGGTTGAGCGGTCATTGCCGGAGCTGCAGATTTCGAGCGCGAAGGCGGTCTCCTCGATCGTGCGCATGAGATCCCCGTCGCTCATCGGGATCGGCCCGCCCGAGACATGGGCGGCGATGTCCGGCTCGAGCCACGCCAGGATGTCGTAGCCGCACATCTGGCTGAGGCCCGAGCGCGACACGCCGCCGGTATGGACCTTGACCCGGATGCCGCGCTCGTGGCACCAGCGCACATAGCGCTTCGCCTCGTCCGGGTTGGCGCGTCAAGCGGATAGAACAGGAACTTGGCGAACACCACGCCGGCGCGCGCCAGACGGTCGAAATGCGCCTCGCGCATGCCGGGCACGAGCAGCACGGTCCCGGCGTGGAGCTTGACGCCGCTCCAGCGCACGCGGCCCGTGGTGGCGCGCATCACCTCGGCAAGCGAGGTGACGAGATCGGGCGTGAGATTGGTGTAATCGAGGCCGGGCGTGTGCAGCTCGCCCGCCGAAACCATGGTGGTGGTGCCGCCATGGAGGTAATTGCCGATCCAGCCGATCGCATCCTGCGCCGGCGTCCATTCGCCGAACACGGGATGAACATGGCCGTCGATCAGCCCCGGCATCACCGCGCCGCCCTCGGGCGTCGAGCACGCACTCGCACGCCGTGTCTCGGGCGCGGGTCGAGCGCGGCGATGATGCCGTCCTCGATCAGCAGCGCGCGCACCGGCGCCATCGGCGCCGCGATGTCGCCGGTGAAGAACTCGCCGATATTGGCAACGATCGTGCGCATCCTTGCCTCCAGTGCGATAGTATCATCCACCGCAGCGAAGGAGGTGGCATGGCGCTCGTCGCCGTTGTGCCAAGCCGGCAATTTCGTCCATGTCTACGATTTCCGCGTCAAGCCGGGCCAGGGAGCGGAGTTCATCCGCCTGTTCGACGCGTTCGACTATTCGGACGCCAACCCGATGCACAAGTCCAAGGCGCAGGCCAAGGACGGCGTGCTGTGCCGCGACGTCACCGACCCCGACCATTTCTATCTGCTCGGCGAATGGCGGGACATCAAGGTCCATGCCGAAATCCTGATGCAGCTCGCGACCATGCAGCCCGGCCTTCGCCGCGCTCGATCGAAGGCGGCCCCGAGAAGTTCAAGCCGATCTATGCCGAGGTGGTCTCGAGCACGCCGCAGCACCTGCTCGACAAGGCCTCCGCCGGCTGACGGCGGCGCTCAGTCCGGTCCGTCGTCGCGGGCGAGGCCGGTGAAGCGCAGGCCGCATGCGGCGGCGCGATAGCGGCCGTTGAGGAAGATCTGGACGCAGGCGAGCGCCTCGGCAGCGGCGGCATTGGCGAGCGCGCCGCCGTGGAGCGCGCTCAACCCGGCGGCGCGGGCGAGCGCGATCACGGTCTCGCGCGCCTCCTTGTCGTCGCCGCAGACGAGAACGTCGCTGTCGATCGCAGCCTCCGGCAGCGCGAGCAGCCGCGCCGGCACGGTCTCGAACGCCGCGACCACACGCACGTCCGGACCGAGAAGGCGCTGCGCCGCGACCGCCGCCGAACCTTCCGGCGGCAGCGCCACGCGCGCCACCCGCGGCAGTTCCAGCGGCACGGTGACATCGACCAGGATCTTGCCCTGAACCGCCGCACGCACGGCCTCGAGCGTCGCGCGATGCGCGCGATAGGGCACCGCGAGCACGACCACCGCAGCCGCCTGCGCCGCCGCCGCGAGATCGCTGCCCGAAATCGCCGCGCGCGGCACCTTCTCGCGGATCGCGCGCGCGGCCTCCTCGGCGCGGCGCGGCATCGCGCGAGCCGATGACGACCGCGAGCCCGGCCTGCGGCCCAGCGCAGCGCCAGCGCGCCGCCCATCTGCCCGGTGCCGCCCAGGATCGCGATCTTGTCTCCCGCCATGCAGCAAGCTTAGCGCAAGCGCGCGCTTCTTGACACAAGGCGGCACATCACTTGTGATCAAACGCAATAATGGGGAGGTTCGCCAATGCCGGCCGATACGGCTGCCAGATACGATCCCAAGACCGATCGCCTGCTGACGTTCCACGACGCGGTCGCCCGCTTTCGCGACGGCAGCGATACGCCGCGCGCCTATCTCGAGCGCTGTCTCGAGACGATCGCGCGCCGCGAGGGCGAGGTCATGGCCTTCGCCTTCCTCGACACCGACGGCGCGCGCAAGGCGGCCGATGCGGCGACCGTCCGTTATCGCCGGGGCGAGGCGCTGTCGCTCGTCGACGGCATGCCCGTGGGCATCAAGGACCTCATGGAAACCCGCGACATGCCGACCGAATACGGCTCGGACCTGTTCCGCGGCAATCGTCCCATCCGCGACGCGGCACCGGTCGCCGCGCTGCGCGACGGCGGCGCGGTGCTCGTCGGCAAGACCGAGACGGTCTGTCTCGGCGGGGGCGATCCCGCGCGCACGCGCAACCCGCATGATCCGCGGCGCACGCCCGGCGGCTCGTCGGCGGGTTCGGCTGCGGCGATCGCGGCGCGCATGGTGCCGGTGACGCTCGGCACGCATGCGCGCGGCTCGACCATCCGCCCGGCGAGTTTTTGCGGCGCGTTCGCCCTCAAGCCGACCTTCGGCGCGATCAACCGCCAGGGCGTGTTCTCGATGGCGCACAGCATGGACCATGTCGGCGTGTTCGCCGGCTCGCTCGCCGATCTGTGGATCGTCGCGCGCCATGCGGCCGAGCAGGCGGGCGGCGATCCCGGTCATCCCGGTCTCTATGGCGGCGCGCTGCCGCCGGCGCCGATGAAGCCGGCGCGGCTCATCCGGCTCGACATGGCGGGATGGCGCGAGACCGACGCGGCGACGCGGGAGGCGTTCGAGCGCTGCCTCGCCGGACTCGCCCAGGCCGGCGTCGCCATCCTGTCGCGCCGCGACGACGCGGCGATCGAAGCCTATGAGCGCGAGCTTGCCGCCATGCCCGCGTTGTGGCGTGCGCTCTATCGCTTCGAGATGCGCTGGCCGATGCTGCAATATCTGGCGCTCTATCCCGACAAGCTGCCGCCGCGGCTGAAGCGCTCGATCGCCGACGGCGCCGGGCTGACCGAGACGCATTACCGCGCGGCGCTGGTGAAGCGCGCTTATGTCCGCGGCTTGCACGAGGAACTGGCGCGTCGCGTCGACGGCTTCATCACCCTCGCCTCGCCGGGGCCGGGGCCCATCG
This sequence comes from uncultured Alphaproteobacteria bacterium, assembly GCA_963721625.1. GTDB lineage: Bacteria > Pseudomonadota > Alphaproteobacteria > ATCC43930 > CGMCC-115725 > DATJLY01. The sequence goes on along the minus strand of CAVRKF010000006.1, from coordinate 124,021 downwards.
GCATGGACCAGGGCAGCGCCATCTACAACGAGGCCTCGTCGGTGCTGGGTGCGCCGGCGCTATCGCTGCCGCTGCTGGAAGTCGCGGGCGTGCCGGTCGGGATCCAGCTACTCGGCCCTTGGCATGGCGACGAGCGGCTGGTCGCGGCGGCGCGGTGGATTTCGGCGCGCGAACTTGGCCGCGATGCGTGAACCCGACGGCTGCTCCTGTCCCTCAGAGGCCACTGCACAGCATCATGGTGAAGTCAGCGGCGCCGACGCGGTTTAATCGCGCGGCCTGATACTCGGGCGAATGATAGAACGCCTTGGCCTTCTCGGCCGAGGGGAACTCGGTGACGACAAGGCGGTTGGCGCCAAGCCCGCCCTCGAACACGGCATCGATGCCGCCGCGGGCGAGAAACCGGCCGCCGAACTTCGCCACCGCCGCCGGCGCGAGCTTGGCGTATTCCTGATACTGCTCGGGGTTCTTAATGTTGACGACGGAGACGACATAGACCGGCATTTCGCTCTCCTGGATTTGCGTTCGCAGGGAGCGTTCCCGGTTTGCCCGTACTTTGCAACCGTGCTGCGTCAACGGATCGGGCAGAGCTGCGCCACGAACTGGCGCGCGCATTCGGCCCACGAGAAGGTGAGCGCATGGGCGCGGGCGCGCTCGCGCGGGATCGCCAGCGCCGCCAGCGCCGCCCGGCGCAGATCCGCGTCGAGCACGCCCGCGCCGCTCGTGCCGATGACATCGAGCGGCCCCGCCACCGGATAGGCCGCGACCGGCAGCCCCGAGGCCAGCGCCTCGAGCATGCACCAGGCCGAACGTGTCGGTGCGGCTGGGAAAGACGAACACGTCGGCCGACGCGTAGAGCCGCGCGAGCGCGCCGTTGTCGCGCCGGCCGAGGAAATGCGCCGCGGGAAAGCGCGCCGCGAGCGCGGCAAGCTCCGGCCCTTCGCCGACCACGACCTTCGAGCCGGGCAGATCGAGCGCGAGGAAATGCCGGCAGGTTCTTCTCGCGGGCGATGCGCCCGACCGAAAGGAACACCGGCCGGGCGAAGCCGATCGCCTCCTCGCGCCGCTCGGGGTTGAACAGGTCGCTTGTCGACCCCGCGCGTCCACGGCCGAGATTGGCGAAGCCGCGCGCCGCGAGATCGCGCGCGACCGACGGCGTCGCCACCATGACGCCGTGCGCGCCGGCGCGTGAAAGCGCCGCAGCAGCGCATAGGTGAGACGCGGCGGGACGCGAAGCCGCTCGGCGAGATATTCGGGAAAGCGCGTGTGAAAGGCCGTGGTGAAGGCGCAGCCGCGCTTCACGCACCAGCGCCGCGCCGCAAGTCCGATCGGACCCTCGGTGACGATGTGGATCGCATCGGGCCGGGCCGCCTCGATCATCGCGCCGACGCGCCGCCGCGCGCCGAGTCGCCAGGCGGATCTCGGCATAGCCGGGACAGGGGATGGTCGCGGAACAGGCCGGGATGGAGCACGACGATGTCGTGGCCGAGCGTCCGAGCTCGCGGGCGAGCGCGGTGAGCGTGCGCACGACGCCGTTCACTTGCGGCGGCCAGGCATCGGTGGCGAGCAGGATCTTCAATTCGGCGTCGGCGTCCTCGAGGATCGGCGGGCGCGACCATCGGGTCGAGCGCGCGCAGCGCCATCCAATGCAGGATCTCGAGCCGGCCGTCGTGATGCTCGACCAGCGCCGTGCAGCTCTCGACCCAGTCGCCGTCGTTGCAGTAAAGCACGCCGCCGATGTCGCGGATCTCGGCATGATGGATGTGGCCGCAGACGATGCCGTCGACGCCGCGCGCGCCGCGCCTCGGCGGCGATCGCGTCGGCGAAGTCGGAGATGAACTGGACCGCGTTCTTGACCTTGAACTTGAGATAGGCCGAGAGCGACCAATAGGGATAGCCGAGCTTGCGCCGGATCAGGTTGAAGACGTGGTTGAGCCGGATGCGCCAGGTCGTAGGCCCCATCGCCCAGCAGCGCGAGCCAGCGCGCATAACGCACGACGCCGTCGAAGTCGTCGCCATGCACGATCGAGAAGCCGCCGGCCGTCGGCGGTGACGATGCACCGCCTCGCGCAGCAGCATCACGCCGCCCATCTGCGTCTCGACGTAATCGCGCAGCCATTCGTCGTGGTTGCCCGGCACGTAGATGACCTTGGTGCCCTTGCGCGCCTTGCGCAGCAGCTTCTGCACCACGTCGTTGTGCTGCTGCGGCCAGTACCACGATTTGCGCAGCCGCCAGCCATCGACCATGTCGCCGACGAGATAGAGATATTCCGATTCGTTGTAGCGCAGGAAATCGAGCAGAAACTCGGCCTTGCAGCCGCGCGTGCCGAGATGCACGTCGGAAATCCAGATGGCGCGGTAGCAATTGACGCCCGGCGTGCGATTCATCTTGCCCCGCACCGGTCGCTCACCCGCGCCTCCTCAGGCTTCGGCGCCGGCGCACGGTCGCGCCGTCTCGCTCGCAACCTCGATGCGGATCAGCCGATCGGTCGTGCGCGCCTTCTGCATCTCGCTCGAGCGCGGCGCGAAAGATGTCGCCGGTCTCGCAGTCCGGCACCGTCACGGTCACCGCGATGCCGAGCGACACGGTGCGGAACGTCGCCGGGCCGAGCCGATTGACCGCCAGGATCGTGAGCGCGACCGGATCGACCGCCGGCGCCGGCACTGGCGGCGGCACGGCCGGCGCCCGCCACTTGGCACTGTGCGGCTTGCGCTTTCGCAGGCGGCGCCGGCGCACCACCGGCCGTGCCGCTTCCCTGATCCGCGCCCAGCAGCCGCGAAGCATGTGGAGCGGGACGTGCGCCGGAAGCGTCGGCATGTGGGCCCTCCGTTTCATCGGCGCCTCGATATCATGCGCGCCATGGCAGTTTTGTTCCGCCCCCGCGTCACTCGCATGACAGTGCGGAAACGCTGGGTTTTCCGCCCCCGATTGCGCGCGCATGGCCGAGGCGAAACGCGGCGCCGGACGGACACGGGCGCACGGCTCGCAGCGCGGCCCCGCCGATTTGCCGACGCGCCGCGCGGACCCGTCACCGACCGGCAATTTGCCAATCCGGTTGGATTGCGGCAGTGTCGGCGCGGGAGGACCAGCATGACCGAGCCGCGTTTCCGGGCCCCGTCCCCGGCGGACATGACACCGGCGCAGCGCGCGGTGAGCGCCGCGCTCACCGCCAGTCCGCGCGGCAGTTTGCGCGGCCCCTATATCGCCCTGATCCACAGTCCGGAGCTGGCGGATCGGATGCGCCATCTCGGCGACTTCATCCGCTTCGAGGGGGTGCTGCCGGCGCGCCTCAAGGAGATCGTGATCCTTCTTGCGGCACGGCACTGGTCGGTGGACTACATGTTCGCGGTGCATCGCGAGTTGTCTGCCGCCGCGGGACTCGATCCCGCCATGGCCCAGGCGATCGCCGAGGGACACGATCCCGCCGGTCTCGCCGCCGAAGAGGCGGCCGCTTGCGACCTCGTGCTGGAAGTGCTGCGCACCGGCCGGGTCAGCGATCCCGTCTTCGCGGCCGCGCACGCGGCGCTCGGCACGCAGGGCGTGGTCGAGCTCGTCGCCTTCGCCGGGTACTACACCGCGCTCGCGATGATCCTCAACACCGCCCGGATCGCCCCGCCCGACGGCGCCGCACCCCTGCCCCGCGTCGCGCCCGGACTGCTTGGTGGAACCGGCAAGATCGGCTAATCTCGCGCCGGCGCCCGAGAGAGACGCTTCGATCCCATGCCGGAATTCACGCTCAGCCTTCGTGTCGCGGCCGACGACATGGCCAAGGCGCAATCGGCCCTTTCGGCGATGGCCGGTCGCCCGCGCAGCGCGCGCACGATCCGCACCTGCACCTATTACGACACGCAAGACGAGGCTCTGCACCGCAGCGACCTCGCGCTCTGGGTGCAGCGGCAGGGAAGGCGCTATATCCAGACGGTCACCGCCAACGCGGCCGGCAGCGACGCCGCCCATCCCGGCGGCATGTGGGAAGACATCATCGCCCGTCGGCAGCCGGACCCGACGGCGCCCGAATGCGGCAGCCGGCTCGGATCGACACTCGCTGCGGACGCGCTGACGCCGCTCTTTACCACGGTGGTGCGGCGCACCGCCTTCACGATGGAGCCCAAACCCGAAACGCGCGTCGCCGTGGCGATCGAGCGCGGCGAGATCCGTCCCGCCGATGGCGGCGACGCGGCGCCCATTCATGACATCGTGCTTGCGCTCGAGACCGGCGATCCCGTGGTGCTGTGGGATGTCGCGTTGCGGCTCTCGGAGATCGTGCCGTTCCGCATCGGCGCCGCGAGCCTGGCCGAGCGCGGCTACCGGCTCGTCGGCAAGGGCAAGGAACGGGCGCCCGTCGTTTATGCCGACCCGATCCGGCTCGATCCGGAGATGACGCTCGACGCCGCGCTCCAGACCGTCGGCCGACGCTGCCTTGCCATGGTGCTGGGGAACGAGGATGCTGCGCTGGCGGGAAACCCGGAAGGCGTCCATCAGATCCGCGTTGCGGTGCGCCGCCTGAGCGCGGTGCTCTCGGCGTTGAAGCCGATGCTGCCGGAAGAGCATTTCCGGTGGGCCAACAGCGAGCTCAAATGGCTCGGCAAGACGTATGCTTCGGCGCGCAACTGGGATGTATTCGCGCACGACCTGCTGGCGCCGGTGACGACCGCGCTCCCCGGCTCGCGCGACCTCGAACGTCTCGCCAAGGACGTCGCGACGTATCGCCGCGGCGTCTATGAGCGCGTCCACGAATCCATGCAATCGGCGCGCTACGCCGCAACGGAGCTGCGGCTATCGCGCTGGTTCGAATTGCGCGGCTGGCGCGACCAACCCGTGAACGAGGATTCGGCCCGGCTGGTGGCGCGCTTGGGCGACGTGGCGCCGGGCATCTTGCGACGGCTGCACCGCATGACACGCAAGCGCGCGCGCAATTTCGCGGCCCAGACGCCGGCCGAGCGTCACCGGCTACGCATCGGCCTGAAGAAACTGCGCTACACCGTCGAGTTCCTCGAATCACTTTACGATGGGGGTACGGTGAAGCGCTTCATCAAGACGGTGAAGCCGCTGCAGGACGATCTCGGCTATTTGAACGACGTGCGCTCGGCGCATGCCCTGGTCGCCGAACTCACCAATGGCGAGGATGCGGCGCTGGAGCGCGCCGGCGGCATCGTCCTCGGCTGGCACGACCGCGGCATCGCCGAGTCCGAGGCGCGGACGGAAAAACACGTCGCCCGCTTCCGCCACGCCGACCCGTTCTGGTGACCGATCAGGAGCGGAGACCGCGGCGCGCGTTCCAGCAGCGCTAGCGCGCCGCTATCCTTGGCGCGCGACGCGCGGCCGGCCGAGCCGCCCGATGCCGGGAAGCTTGAGCGCCGGCGTTGCGAAATCGATGCCGATGTTGAGGCCCAGCACGTTCACCTCGAACCCCTCGGCACGCGCGAACAAAATGCCGATGAGCCCGAACAGCGAGAATTGATAGCCCGTGCCGGAGGGCGCCGTGCCGAACACGGCGCCACCCGGCAGATAGTCCTTGCCGACCGCGTTGGCGGGAAGGTCGAGTTGCAGCGTCGGCACGTTGCGGCCGATGAAGGCGGTGAATGTGTTGCTGTTGGGACCCGGCCAGATGCGGTATTCGTGCCCATAGGGATAGCGCCGCACCGCGTCCTCGACCTCGGCGATGAGCGCATCGACACCGGCGCCGCGGCGGTCGAGAATGACTTTGGGCCGCGCCCCGAACCAGTAATTATCGGGACCGGTGCGGTCGACGCGCACCGCGGGCGCGCCGTCGGCGACGCCGAATCCCATCACCTCGTAGCGCCGTATAGCGCGGCGCGCCGGCAGGCTTCACCACGATCCAAGTATGCACGGCGACGGTGCCGCGCCAGGCAACGGCGCGCGCCGCATAGACTTGGATGACGGCCTCCGACGTTGTCGCCGGATCGGGCGCGAGCCCGGAGGCGTCGCGGCGCGCCGCATACCACGGCACGACCGTTCGAGCGACCAAACATGCAGGCGCTCACCAGAACAGGGAGGAGCAGGACGACGACGATTATAAGAACGACGCGGCCGATCCATCCCCACCCGGCCGCGGCCCGCGCGCGCCGCCTCACGTCGGCCAAGTTCGCTGCTTGGCCGCACGCGCCAAGGCTGGCTTGAACGCGGGCAAGGCGGTAAGGGAGGCGGCATGGAAGCGCGGGATCGCGACACGCTCCTCATCCGCTATGGCCGCGCGCAATATCGTGCCCGGCGAGATAGCCGCGCCGGCGGTCGCGGCCCGGCGCGGCACGCCGCTTCGTCTCGCCGACGGGCCTTATCCCTTTCCCGAGCCGCCCGATCTCATCCGCATCGCGACCGTGGCGGAACGGCTCGATCTCCTGCGCGAGCATTTGCAGTCGCTGTGCGGGCTGTGGGACCGGCCGGCCCAGCAATTTCTCGACGCCTATTTCGCTCACGTCACGGCGGCGATCGCTGCTGCCGAAGCGCCGCTCGCCGCGCTCGCTTCCGGCACGGGCGGGCTGTTCGCGCCGCAGGATTGGAGCTTCGCCGCGCCACGGCCGCTGCCGCAGGCCCATCTCGAGGCCGCGGACGATGCCCCGCCGGTACGGACCGATTTCGCGTTCTGGACCGGCGCGGCGCTTGTCGCCATCGAACTCCGCGGCAGCGCCAGCCCGCGCCGCCAGCGCCAGCAGGAATTGCAGCGCCTCGCCGCCGCCGGCGTCATGCTCGTCGAGGTGCCGGCGCAAGCGCTGCAACAGCAAGGCGCGGCACTGCTGGCCCGAATATTGCCGGCACCGTTCCAGCGCTTTTGGGAGGGCGTGCGCCTGCCGAAGAGTCCGTTCGCGCCGCTGACGCTCGATACGATCGTCGCCGCCGGCGATCAGAGCGTCATCTCGATGACGTAGAGCCCGCCGGTGAAGCGGTCGACGGCATAGACCAGTTCGTTCTCGTCGACATAGACGTCGTTGATCTGCGCCGAGCCCGTGGGCGAGTTCTTGGGCGGGTCGGGGACGAAATAGGCGACCTCCTTCGGCTGCAGGGGATCGGCGATGTCGTGGACGCGGACGCCACCGTTGAAATAGGTGCCGAAGATCAGATTGGGCGAATGGAACGCCGGGCCGGGGCGGTTCTCGTGCAAGTTGTGCGCGCCGAAACGCCCGCCGATGCTGCGGAATTCCTCGACCGGCAGCGGCAGGGTCGAGACCGGCACGAGATTGTCCTCGCGGCGCATGTCGAGAATCCACACGAGCTTCGGCCAGTCGCCCGCCTTCTCGCGGATGCTCTCGTCGCTCACCACGAGGATGTCGCGCTCGAACAGCGGCATCGCGGTGTGGGTGAAGCCGGGGAAGGGCGGATGCGGGTTCCAGTGGCCGACCGCCTTGGGACGCGCCTTGTCGGAGATGTCGAGAATGAACACCCCGCCGTCGATATAGCCGAGATAGGCGCGATCGGGCCGCTCGGGATAGACATTGGTGTTGTGGGTACGGAAGCCGCCGTCGAATTTGGGATGGCGCGGCGGCGGCGGCACGTCGTCGCCTTCGCTTGAGCCCCGGCATCCACCAGCGGCAGATCTCGCGCGGCTTCGCGGGATCGCGCACGTCGATGGCGCGATAGAACTGGTCGTCCTTGGCATTGCGCGGCGTGAAATCGGCAGCGCCGCCGGAGAAATGGATGGTCTCGCCATCGACGAACCAGAGCTGATGCACGCCGCGCGAATGCGGACCCGAGCAGTCGAAGAAGGAAATCCGGCGCGGCATTTCGGGCTTGGAAATGTCGAACAGCTCGACCCCGGCGGGCTCGGCGCCCTGTTTCGCCGTCTGATAGGCAACCGCCATGATGTCGCCGCAGACTTCGAGCGAATTGGAGCGCATCTGACGATGCGGCAAGTCCGTCTGCACCACGAGCTTGGGGTTCCGGGGATCGCTGACATCGATGCCGGTGAAGTTCTTGGGCGCGGATTCATGCGCGAGCCACAGAATGCGCCGCCCGTCCTTCGCGAGCTGCAGGCTCATGCCCTCGCCGAGCCCGCCGAAGCCGGCGAGTTCGTGCTGGGCAATCAGCTTCATGTTCAACGCCTTGGCCATCACAAATCCCCTCGAGCGCCGCTCGCCGACAAGCGGCCCGCATCGCCGTTAGCTATGCACGGCGAGCCGGACCCGCGCAAGGGGAAGGAAGACGAGGCGACGGCCGGCTTCTACACCGTCGTCGGGTCTTCGGCTTCCTGGTGCCAGACCAAGAGTCGGCGGCGCACCATCGCCATGCCCTTGACGACGCAATAGCCGGCGATGGCGATCTCGATGATGCCGGCGAAGACGCCGGGCGAATTGGCGAAACGCGAGGCCGCGATCATCGAGCCGCCGAGGCCCGGCCCGCCCATGATCATCTCGGCGACGATGGTGACGATGAGCGAGATCGGCAGCGCGATCTGCAGGCCGGTCATGATCGAGGGGAACGCCGCCGGCACGATGATCTCCCACAGGAGCTGCTTCTCGCTCGCTCCCAGCATCCGCGCCGACCACAGCATCTGGCGATCGACCCCTGCCGTCGCCGCCACGGTCGCGGTAAGCACGGGGAATACCGCATCGAAGATCACCAGCGCGATCTTCGAGGTGTCGTAAAGACCGAACCACAGCATGAAGATCGGCAGGAACGCGATCTTGGGCATCGGAAACCCGACCGAGATGATGGGATCGAAGAACCAGTGCACCCAGCGCGATGCGCGCGATCAGGATGCCGAGCGATCGACGCCGAAGACGGCGGCGATGACGAAGCCGAAGAAAGCGCGATAGAGCGTCAGCCCGATATTGACGACGAGATCGCCCGAGGTGGCATCGGACCAGATGCGCTCGGCCACCGACGACCGGCGATGGCAGCAGGAACGGCGTCGTCAGCTGCAACGCGCGTCGCCTCGTACCACGCGGCAAGCAGCAGGACGATCGGGAAGGCCGCCATGAACAAGCGCTTTCCGCTGCTCGATCCAGCGCGTCGAACGGCCTCTCTTCGGCGAAATTCAGCAGCGCCGCCGTGGCGCTGCCGCTGGTGGTCACTCGCGCCATGACAGCACCCGCTTCATCAGCATGAGATAGCCGCGATCCGCGGCGAAACCCAGGGCCGATACCGTCATCACCACGGCGAACATCGCGTCATAGACGCCGCCGTCGCCGAGCCAGCCGATCATGTAGCCGAGGCCCGAGCGCGCGACGATGAGCTCCGAGGCCACCATCAGGATGAAGGACAGCGCCAGCGCCGTGCGGATGCCGCTCATCATCTCCGGCAGCGCGCTCGGCAGCACCACCTCGATCAGCGTGCGGCGCCGGCTCGCCCCCATGCTGCGCGCCGACCATACCAGGAACTGCTCGGTGCCGCGCGCGCCGTTATAGGCCGAGAGCGTCACCGGCAGCATGCAGCCGATGAAGATCAGCACGATCTTCGACCAGTGGCCGAAGCCGAGCCACAGCACCGTCACCGGGATGAGCGCCGATTTCGGCATCGGGTAGAACACCTGCACGATCGGGTTCATCATGATGTCGAACGGCTTGTACCACGCCATCAGCACGCCGATGGCGGTGCCGATGCTGATCGCCATGGCGAGCCCGGCGCCGAGCCGCCACAGCGAATCCGCGCCGTTGGTGATGAGGTCGCCGCTCAGCGCCCACTCGATCCAGGCCAGCGAGCCGGCGATGCCGCCGACCGCCGCCGGCGCCGGGTTCGACGGCACCAGAAGGTAAAACCACGACGTGATCACGGTGTCGAGCGGCGGCAGCGCCAGCGCCGAGACGAGCCCGAGCCGCGACGACGCCTCCCAGATCGCCGCCAGGATCAAAAGCGGCAGATAGCGCACGAAGGTGGTGGTCGCAGACGGCGATACTCCACCCGCGCATAGCCGCTGGTTTCGACTTCGGCGACCTCGTCGGTCGTGGTGGCCTCGGTGGTCATGTCGCGCCTCCGCAGGGGAAGGTCGGAAGGTTCTCAGCCATCGAGCCGCTTCTTCGCCTCCTTGACGAGCGAGAGATCGACATAATCGGCTTGATGTCAATTCGCTTGGGCAGGATGCCGAGCTTCACCGAATCGTCGATCTCGCTCTGGGCCGGCCTTGAGATTCGGCATGCCGTCGGGATCGCGGTAGAAATCGTCCTTGGTGAAGAAGTAACCGAGCTCGTCGGGCTTCTGCTTGGTCACCTGCGCCGCGATCGCCACCGCCTCGCCGTGTTGCTTGGGATCGAGGAACCAGCGCAGGCGCGCATATGGTCCTCGAAGAAATCCACCAGCGCCGGCGCGGTGCGCCTTGATGAAATCCGCCCTGCATGCCCCAGCCACCGTCTCGGCCGGCCCGCGCGCTTCGCCGGCGGTGAAGAGCGTGCGATAGCGTCCCGGTCCCGTGATCTCCTTCAGCGATTGCGGCAGCACGGCGATGAGGTCGACCTTGCCCTGCTCGATCATCGGGAACATGTTGGCGAAATTGGTCTCGACCGTGGTGAAGTCGCTGTCCTTGATGCCGTGCTTGCGCAGCATGATGCGCATCGCAGTTGTCGCTCGCCGAGCCGATGGCGTTGGTGGCGACGCGCTTGCCGCGCACGTCATCGATGGTTTTGATCGGCCCGTCCTTGCGGACCATGTAGGGCTCGTCGAACGCAGCCGGGCCGGCCGTCCTGGATCAAGTCGGAGACCATGCGCACGTCGAGCTGCGCGTTGGTCGATGGCGAGCGTGAAGGACGACGGCGCCAGCGAGGCGATCTCGAGCTCGCCCACTGCCATTGCCTGAATCTCGCGGCGTGGTGCCGTTGAAGCGCACACCCTGGCGATATAGCTCTTGCCGTAATGCGGGAAGAGCTCGGGATGGCGCTTGACGAGAATGTCGAGCATCGGCGTGACGTGGCCGACCTGCACCCAGCCGATGCGCAAACGCACCGGCCCGTCGGCGCGCGCGGCGGCGGCACGCGAGAACAGCGCCGATGCGCGGCGACAATGGTTACAATGGTTCTGGTCAACCTGCTCCTCCCGGTCGGCTCTTGTCTTGCGCACGCGAGCTTGGCGCGATCTTAGCAGAGGCGCTAAGTTTGAAAATGTGAATTTTGCGTGAGGCTTGGACGGGAGGCCGGCGATGCGCGGAGGCGGGGCGGGACAGCTGCCGGCGACGCTCATCACCGGATTTCTCGGCAGCGGCAAGACCACGCTCCTCAACGGGCTGCTCGCGCATCCCGGGATGGCCGATACCGCCGTCATCATTAACGAATTCGGCGAGATCGGGCTCGACCACCTGCTGATCGAGACCGCGTTCGAGGATGCGGTGCTGCTGAAGAGCGGCTGCATCTGCTGCACCGTGCGCGGCGATCTCGTCGATACGCTCGTCGGGCTCGCCGCGCGGCGCGAGAGCGGCGCAATCCCGCCGTTCGGCCGCGTCGCCATCGAAACCACCGGGCTCGCCGACCCCGCCCCCATCCTCCACACCCTCATGGGCGAGCCGATGCTGGCATCGCTCTACCGCCTCGACCGCGTCGTCACCACGGTCGATGCCGCAAACGCGCTGGCGCAGCTCGATGACCATTTCGAGGCGGCCAAGCAGGCGGCGGTGGCCGACCGGCTGGTCCTTACCAAGACCGATCTCGTCGCGGCACCGATGACGCGCCCTGGTGCTGGCCCGGCTGGCGGCGCTCAATCCCGTGGCGCCGGTCGTCGTCGCCGTCCAGGGCCGGATCGAGCCTGACGCGCTGTTCGCACGCCGCCGTGCCGGGGCGCGACGCGGCTTGCCGCCGCGGCCGCGCTCGGTCACGGGCACGGCGATCACGGCCACGCCGAGGGTGGCGATGCGGCACATCTCGCCCATCATCACGGCATCAGCACGGTCTCGCTGGTCCATGACGAACCGGTGTCGTGGCCGGCACTCAGCGCCTGGCTCGGCGCGGTGGCCTCGCTCAAGGGTCCCGACCTGTTGCGCGTCAAGGGGATCGTCAATGTCGCCGGCCGCGCCGGGCCGGTGGTGATCCACGGCGTGCAGCACGTGTTTCACCCGCCGGTCGAACTGGCGCGCTGGCCCGACGGCGACCGGCGCACCCGCATGATCTTCATCACCCGCAATATTGCGGCATCGACGCTGGCGAAGTCGTTTGCGGCGGCGGTGGCGGAAGGCGGTAAAGGGCTGCTCCTGAAAACCGTCGGGGCTGCCCCTGAGCTTCTGATCGCTCGGGAGCAGCCCCGCCGTGCCTAACGAAGGTCTTGGCTCTTGGCCGTTACTTCTTCGCCTTTTTGGCAGTGCGCTTGGCGGCCTTCTTCTTGGCAGCGCCCTTGCGCTTCTTCGCAGCAGCCATAGTTTTCCCTCTATGCGTGGGTTGTGCAGTGGCCAATCCAATGCATCACCCGGCGAAAGAACATAACATAGATTCAATCCGTGGTGTAGCATTTGTTTTTGCCCCCTAGATGTAGCGAGCGCTCGGCACGACGCTGGAACTCGGGTCGGCGCGGACGGGCGACAGGACGTCCTCGACCAAGTCGCTGGGGCTGCGGCAATGCAGCAAATGCTTGCGGGAATCTAGCGCGCGCGGCGAGAGGCGGTGGTTGCCTGGCGCCGCGTGCCGCTTCTATGTTCGCCGCGAAAGACGCTTCATTCGGAGCGCGCGAGAGGGAGAACGGGAATGGCGCTGCAATTGCGAAGGGTGGTGACCGGCCACGACAAGAACGGCAAGGCGATCGTCACGATCGACGAGCAGGTGAAGAACGTCGCGCAGGGCCGGCCGGGCGCGATGGCTTCCGTCGTCTGGACGACCCAGGGCTTTCCCGGTCAACAATGACGGCGGCGCCGACGAATCGCAGCGCAAGGTCGGCACCACGCTCGACGATGGCACCGTCTTCCGCGTCGTCGAGTTCAGCCCCGGCGTGCAGCGCCGCATGCACCGCACCGATTCGATCGACTACGCCGTCATCCTCAACGGCGAGATCGACATGGAGCTCGACGATTCCACCGTGCACCTCAAGGCGGGCGACGTGCTGGTGCAGCGCGGCACCATCCACAACTGGGTCAACCGCGGCACGGCAGCCCTGCACCATCGCTTCATCCTGATCGCGGCGAAGCCGGCCGAGGCCGGCGGCAAGGCGCTCGCGGCCCAAGGCTGAGACGGTGTCCGGCCGGGGCGGCGCGCGAGCTTGTTGTTCGCCGCGCCCCTGCCGGATTAGGCTCGCGCCCGCGCCCGAGGCTCGGGCCCATGGGGAGAGCGAACGACATGGCCGATGTGACCGCAAAGGACGTAAGCGCGCGCGACGAAGGCGAATTCCTGAACGCTGCACGAATTCGTCAAGGCTCGCGCGCATGAAGCTCTCGAGCGGCGCGTGGGATTATCTCACCGGCGGCGCCGAGACCGAGACGACGCTGCGGCGCAACCGGCTCGCCCTCGAAACCCTGGCCTTCCGCCCGCGCGTGCTGCGCGACGTGTCGCGCATCGATGCCCGGCGGCACGCTGTTCGGCAAGAAGCTGCGCATTCCGGTGATGCTGGCGCCGGTGGGCTCGATCGAGGTATTCGACGAGGGCGGCGCCGGCGCCGCGGCCAAGGCGGCGCAGCTCTTCGGCGCCGGCTGCTTCGTCAGCTCGGTGAGCGCGCCCGGGCTCGAGGCGACGGCCGCCGCCGCGCCCGGCGGACGCACCATCTTCCAGCTCTATGTCCGCGGCGACCGCGCCTGGGTCGACGATCACGTGCGCCGCGCCATCGCCGCCGGCTACGAGGCGTTCTGCCTCACGGTCGATACCGCGATCTATAGCCGGCGCGAGCGCGATCTCGGCAAGCGCTATCGCCCGCGCGGCCGCCGCGCCGCCGCCGGCCACGGCTTCCAGGCCGCGCTCAACTGGGACGAAGTGAAGCGCCTCAAGGACAAGTTTCAGATCCCGCTGGTCCTCAAGGGGATCGCCACCGCCGAGGACGCCGAGACCGCGCTCGGATACGGCGTCGATGGGATCTACATCTCCAATCACGGCGGACGCCAGCTCGATCATGGCCGCGGCGCGATCGAGGTTCTGCCCGAGGTGGCGGCGGCGGTGAAGGGCCGGGCGCAGATCTTTATCGATGGCGGCTTCTGCCGCGGCACCGACGTGCTCAAGGCGATCGCGCTGGGCGCCAACGTGGTCTGCATGGGCCGGCTTTACTGCTATGCGCTCGCCGCCGCCGGAACGGATGGCGTGGTCCGCGCGCTCGAGATTCTCGAGAACGAGATGATGACGGCGATGGGCCTGCTCGGCGTCAGCCGCACCGGCGAGCTCGACAAATCCTATCTCCATGCCGCCGCTTCGGTGCGCGAGCCGCATGTTTTCAGCGCCTTCCCGCTGCTCAACCTCGCCGACGAGGGCTATAGCGGGCGGTGACCCCCAACACGACCCTGATCGGCGAGCCGGGCGGCCGCGCGCGGCTCGACACGCCGGCGCTGCTGCTCGATCTCGACGCGCTCGAGGCCAACATCGCGGCGATGGCGGCGCATGCGCGCGCCGCCGGCATCGCGCTCCGCCCGCATGCCAAGACGCACAAATCCGTGGCGATCGCGCGCCGCCAGATCGAAGCGGGGGCATGCGGCATCTGCTGCGCCACGCTGGGCGAGGCCGAAGTGATGGCGGCGGCGGGAATTCCCGGCGTTCACATAACCTCGCCGCTGGTGACCGAGCCCAAGATCGCGCGTCTCATCGCCTTGAACGGCACCGCGCATCGCGGCCTCAGCGTCGTCGTCGATCACCCTGCCAATCTGGCCGCGCTCGATCATGCGGCGGGCGCGGCGGGACAGGCGCTCGACATACTCGTCGATGTCGAGGCCGGACAGGGCCGCACCGGCGTCGCGGACGAGGCCGCGCTCCGGGTCCTGGTCGCTGCGGCGCGCAGCGCGCGGGGACTTCGCTTCCGCGGCGTTCAATCCTATTCCGGCAACCTGCAGCACGTCGCAGTGCGCGCCGAGCGCGGCGCCCGCGCCTTGGCGCAGGGGCGCGCGCTGGCGGCGATGGTTGCGCGCCTGCGCCGCGACGGCATCGACGTGCCGATCGTCACCGGCGGGGGTACCGGCACGTTCGATCTCGATCCCGAATCAAGCGCCTATACCGAACTGCAGGTCGGCTCCTATGTCTTCATGGATGTCGATTACCAGCGGGCGCTCGCCGACGGCACGAACGCGCCGCCATTCCAGACCGCGCTGTTCGTCGCGACCGCGGTGGTCAGCGTGAATGCGCCGGACCACGTCACCACCGACGCCGGCTTGAAATGCTTCGCCACCGACGGCCCCGCGCCGGTACCCGCCGCCGGCGCGCCGCCGGACAGCCGCTACGCCTTCTTCGGCGACGAGCACGGCAAGCTCATTCTCCCGCAAGGCGCGGCACGGCCGGCGCTCGGCGCGCGTCTCGAATGCGTGACACCGCATTGCGACCCGACCGTGAACCTCTACGACGTCTATCACGTCGTGCGCGGCGACTCGCTGGTCGATATCTGGCCGGTGGACGCGCGCGGCCGGCGCTGAGCTACTTTGCCGCCACCGCCTCGACCTCGACCAGCGCTTCGTCGCGCGCGAGCGCCGAGATCACCAGAAGCGTCGAGGCCGGCTTGTGGTCGCCGAGCATGCGGGCGCGCACCTCGCGATAGCCGGCAATGTCTTCCTTGCGCGTGAGGTAGTGGTTCACCTTGACCAGATCCTCGAGGCCCATGCCGGCGGCCGCGAGAATATTCTGGATGTTGCGCCATGCCTGCTCGGCCTGGCCCTTGATGTCGCGCGCGAAGCCGCCGTCGGGCGTGACGCCCAGTTGGCCAGCGATGTAGAGGATGCGCGCATCGGGGGCGATCTCGATGCCGTGGCTGTAGCCGGTGCCCGGCGCGACCGTGCCGGGATTGTAAACCTTGTTCATGGCGGACCTCCCGTCCCGCGGTGAGCGTCGGCTCAACTCATCCGTACCGGACGCGCCGCGTCAAGCGGCATCGTGGCGGCCGGCAGGCGCGCGCCACGTGCGCTATTGGGTCGCGGCGGTGTACCCGGCGGCCGTCAAGGCCAGCGTTCCCGTCGCCTCGACAAGCCAGCCGCGCGCACCGGCATAGGACACCGCACCTTCGAACTCGGCCTGCCCCATGCCCTCCGACAGCGACGCCGCGCGCAGCAGCGCGACGTTCAAGGCACGGCCCGGCGTCGCGTCGAATTCGGTGACGCAGTCGCGGAGAACGCGCCGCGCGGCTTGCTCGGCGCTCGAGGCGCCGGGCTCCTTCGCCGTTTGCGGCGGCCGGCTCGGCGCCGCGCCGAAGCGCTCGGCGATCTGCTGACCGTCGAGCGCCACCGCTCCCACCGGATCCATGATCGCGTGCACGACGAAGCCGAGCTTCACGAAATGCGCCGCGCGCTCGAGCGCCGCCTGCTCGGTCGCGGCCCGAGCGGCACTCCACCGACCGTCGGGCGGCGTCTTCGTCTCCCAGAGGACGGTCCAAGGCGGGCCGGCATCGGGCGGCTCCAGGTGATCGCCGTGGACGATCATCTTGCGATAGGGCTGTGCCATCGAGGCCGTCTCCTTCTGCTGCGGCTTTCGTGCGGGCGACCGGTCAGAACCGCGACGAGTGCGCGGCCGCAGCGCCGGAACGCCGCGCGCTCGGGTTTGCGTGTTTCCGTGACGCGGCGTGCCGGCCGCCGCCGTTCGGCCGCCCCCGACCCGGTTGCGACCGCGCTGCCGGGGCCGCGGGCGCCGGACGCGTCGCTGCCGCCGCTGCCGCCGCTGCCGCGAACGGATGGTTGACCACGCTCAAGGGACGGCGGGTCAGTCGCTCGATGTCGCGCAGGAACCCGCGCTCGGAATCATCGCACAGCGACAGCGCGACGCCGCCGGCACCGGCGCGCCCGGTGCGGCCGACGCGATGGACATAGCTCTCGGGCTCATTCGGGATGTCGAAATTGATGACATGGCTAATGGCGTCGACATCGATGCCGCGTGCGGCGATGTCGGTCGCGACCAGCACGCGGATATGGCCGTCGCGGAAGCCCGCCAGCGCCCGCTGCCGCGCCGCTTGCGATTTGTTGCCGTGGATCGCATCGGCGCCAATGCTGTCGCGCAGCAAGCGGGCGGCGATGCGGTTGGCGCCGTGCTTGGTCCGGGCGAACACCAGCGCGCGAGCGATTTGGCCGTCGCGCAAGATCTCGGTCAGGAGCGCGGGTTTCGCGGCGCTGGCGACGAAGATCACCTGCTGCTCGATGCGCGCAACCGTCGAAGCAGCGGGATCGACCTCGACCCGCACCGGCTCCTTCAGCAGACCGGCCGCAAGGCGGGCGATGCCATCGGGCATCGTCGCCGAAAACAGCAGGGTCTGGCGCACCTTCGGCAACAGCGCGACGATTCGCTTCACGTCGGGCAGAAAACCCATGTCGAGCATCCGGTCCGCTTCGTCGAGCACGAAGAAGCACAGCCGCTCGAAATGCGCATGCCCCTGCGCGGCGAGATCGAGAAGCCGTCCCGGCGTGGCGACGAGAATGTCGAGACCGCGCGCCAGCGCACTGACCTGCGGCTGCTGGCCGACGCCGCCGAACACCACGGCGACACGCAGCGGGAGATGACGCCCATAGGTGCGAAAGCTCTCGCCGACCTGGAGCGCCAGCTCGCGTGTCGGCGTGAGCACCAGCGCGCGGGGACCGCGTCCGGCGCCGCCCGGCAACCGCGCCAGATGCTGCAGGATGGGCAAGGCGAAGGCGGCGGTCTTGCCGGTGCCGGTCTGCGCCAGCCCCAGCAAATCGCGGCCGCCGAGCAGCGGCGGGATCGCCCGCTCCTGGATCGGCGTCGGCACGAGGTAGTGTTCGGCCGCGAGCGCACGCAGCAGCGGCTCGGCAAGACAGAGGTCGGAAAAGGAATTCTGCACTGGGACTCTTTCATGAGCCGGCACGCCGCGCCGTGATGCGGCGCGGGCGGCGGCGTGGGATGGGCCAGGGTGGTGGAGCGCACGCGTCACGGCGGCGGACCGCCGGCGACGGCATTGCGGAGCGATCGTCGCCTCACCCTGGATGAAGCCCGTCCCGCGCGACCGGGAAATTCGGTTGACGAATGATATCTCGGAGAAAGCTGTGGCCCAAAAGGCCGAGCGCGTCGCGCATCCACGAGAAAACTGCTGGGGCTGACATAGCGATCCGGGCGGCCCGCGTCAAGCCGCGATGGCTCGGCCGGCGGTGGCCGCGACCGCGGCACAGGACCATTGCGGCGGCGCCCGGCGGCCATTATTCAAGATGGCGCGACGACGGCCGGGGAGGACGACAATGGGCATCAGCACCAATCTCGAGCGCCTCATTGGACTCGCCGCGCCCCTGTGGGCGGGCGAGGCCGAAGTCGTCCGCAGCTACTGGACCTCACCGGTGCGGACGCGGGATACCGATCTTCTGTGGCTGGCACGGCAATGCTTCAAGGAATTCTGGGGCTCGGGCGTCGGCAAGTTCGACCGTGGCGGCGTCATCCTCGGCAGCATGAAGAACCTGATCGCCGAGGTGGCCGAGATCGATGTGAGCCTGGAGCGGCACGAGGTCCTCGATGTGATCGAGGGGATCAAGGCGGAGTTCTCGCATTACTGCGCGCTCGCCGACGTCTATGACTCGCTGCGGCCCGCCGGTACGAAGCGGCTCAATCCGCAGATGCTCGAAGCCTGGCCCGAGGAGGACGCGCTCACCCGCCTGCGCTATCACGACCAGGACAACCACGGCGCGCTCGGCATGCGCGCCTGCAAGTTCACCGAGGGCGGGTATTGCGCGCTCTTCCGCGAAGGCATGGCGCTCAAGGGCAAAGGCGGCCTCGCCGACCGGATCGCCGATGCCTGCGCGCTCATCTATGAGGACGAGATCGACCACATGCTGGCGGGCGTTGCCGGGATCGACGCGGCCGGGCTTGCGGCACACGACTGGGCGCTGCTCGGCGAAATGGTCGTGGCCCAACTGCGCCAGCGCATCCGCATGCGCAACGAGCAGTTCAGCCACCCGCTCACCGCTGCGCGCATCGCCGCCATCGAGCGCGGCGAGATCGAGCCGATCCGCTTCGACTACGCTCGCGCCGGCCTCGCCGTCTGAGGCGCGCGCTTACGCGACCGGCGTCTTGCGCAGGAAATCGAAATCGCAGCCTTGATCGGCCTGGAGAACGTGATCGTGATAGAGCCGCGCATAGCCGCGCGGCGGACGCGGGCGCGGCGGTGCCGGGCGGCGCGCCAACTCCTCGGCTGCGACCAGGAGATCGAGGCGGCGCTCGCTGACGCTCAAGCGGATGCGGTCGCCGCTTTGGACGCGCGCCAAGGGGCCGCCGCTGGCCGCGTCGGGGGCAACGTGCAGCACCACCGTGCCGTAAGCGGTGCCGCTCATGCGCGCGTCCGAGATGCGCACCATGTCCTTGACGCCGGCGCGGGCCAATTTCGCCGGGATCGGCAGGTAGCCGGCCTCGGGCATGCCTGACGCGCTCGCCGGCCCGGCCTGTTGCAGCACGAGAAAATCCTCGGGCAGCACGTCGAGCGCGGGATCGTCGATGCGCCGCGCCATATCCTCGAGCGAGGTGAAGACGACGGCGCGGCCCTCGCGCTCGAACAGGCGCGGATCGGCGGCGGCGCGCTTCAGGATCGCGCCCCTGGGGGCGAGTGTGCCGAACAGCGCGACCAGCCCGCCGGCTTGCTGCAGCGGCTGATCGAGCGGGCGGATGACGGCGCGATCGACCGGGCCGGTCTCGCCGCCCTCGAGCCGCGCGCCCAAGGTCTCGCCGGTGACGGTCAGGCAGTCGCGATGCAGCAGCGGCGCCAACTCGCGCAGCACCGCGCCCACCCCGCCCGCGTTGAAGAAATCCTCCATGTAATGCGGGCCGGTCGGCTTCAGATCGACCAGCACCGGCGTCGCGTCGCTCAATGCGTTGAGCCGCGCGAGCGGGAGATCGATCCCCGCCCGCCCGGCGATCGCGGCGAGATGCAGCACCGCATTGGTCGAGCCGCCGATCGCCAGCAGCACGCGCAACGCGTTCTCGATCGCTGCCGCGGTGACGATACGCTCGGGTGCGAGACCGGAGCGCGCCAACGCCACCGCCGCCCGGCCGGTGGCCTCGGCGGCACGCAGCCGGTCGGCGTGGACCGCCGGGATCGCCGCCGTCCCGGGCAGCATCATGCCAAGCGCCTCGGCCAGCGCCGCCATCGTGCTCGCCGTGCCCATCACGGCGCAAGTACCGGCCGTGGTGGCAAGCCGCCCCTCGACCGCGGCGAGGGTCGAAGCGTCGATCGCGCCGGCGCGGTACTGCGCCCAGAAGCGGCGGCAATCGGTGCAGGCGCCAAGGCGCTCGCCGCGGAAATTCCCGGTCATCATCGGCCCGGTCACGAGTTGTATCGCCGGCTTTCCGGCCGAGACCGCGCCCATGAGCTGGGCCGGCACGGTCTTGTCGCAGCCGCCCACCAGCACCACCGCATCCATCGGCTGGGCGCGGATCATCTCCTCGGTGTCCATCGCCATGAGATTGCGGAAGGTGAGGCTGGTCGGGTGCAGGAACACTTCGCCCAGGGACAAAGTGGGGAATTCGAGCGGCAGCGCGCCCGCCGCCAGCACGCCGCGCGCCACCGCCGCCACCAGCTCGGGTACGAGGCGATGACAATTGTTGAAGCCGCTCGCGGTGTTGGCGATGCCGATCACCGGCCGCGCCAGCATTTCGTCCGAATAACCCATGGAGCGCGCGAAGGAGCGGCGCAGGTAGAGCGCGAAATCGCGGTCGCCGTAATCGGTGAGGCCCCGGCCCAGGCCCTGGGGATCGGTCATCCCGTCATTGTCCCAAAGTGCCCGCACCGTGGCGAGGGGTTTTGCCGCGCGCCGTTTCGCCTGGGCCGCATTCGATCGATGCGGTATAATCGCCCGTGCAGGGATACGCACCGGAAGGGGACCGCGATGAAGACGTTCCTGGCGGTGGTGAGCGACGGCAACGCGAACTCGGTCATCGAGACCGCGATCATGGCCGCGCTTCCATTCGAGGGCTGCATCGTCGGCCTCAACGCCATGACCACGGAATACGCCGTCGTGTTCGGGGGCGAGATGGGTTTCTCCGTCTCCTCCGAGGTGGATCGTACCCTCGAACGCGAGGGGCACGAACGGCGCGAGCAGGCGCGGGCGCTGTTCCAAGGGGTGATGGGACGCCACGGCATCCCCATCGACGGCAGCCGGGCCAAGGGCATCGCCGCCGAATGGCGCGAGGAGGCCGGGCGGCAGAACGCCGTGGTCGGCACACTGGGGCGCCTCTTCGACCTCATCGTCGTCGAGCGGCCGGCGAAATTGGCCTCGCTCGCCGAGGCGACGCTCGAGGACGCGCTGTTCGAGGGCGGCCGCCCGGTGCTCATGGCACCGCCCTCTGCGCCCAAGACCTTGGGCGAGACCATCGTCATCGCCTGGAACAACAGCACGGAGACGGCGCGTACCGTCGGCTTTGCCATGCCGTTCCTGGCGCGGGCCAAGAGCGTCGAGGTGCTGAGCGTCGAAGGCTCGCAGGTGCCCGGCCCCAGCGGCGAAGAGATGGCGGCGATGCTGCGCCGCGGCGGCATCCCGGCGCGCGCGCGCTATATTGCCGCGGCTGCGCGCGGGCGCAGCACGCCGGGCGAGGTCTTCCTCGCCGAGGCCAAGGCTTCGGGCGCCGACCTCCTGGTCAAGGGCGCCTATACCCAGAGCCGGCTGCGCCAGATGATCTTCGGCGGCGCCACCCGGCACATCATCATGGAAGCCGACATCCCGGTACTGCTGGCACACTGAGCGCGGCGGAACCGGCCGCGCGCGGCGGACGTTTGCGCCGGGTAATCTCAACCACGCAAGGAGGTCCATGGTGAACCGATCGGGATGGGGTACGGCGGCGGTGTGGCTGATCGCTGCCGCCATGGCGCCGCAGGCGGGGGCTCAGGAAGTGCTGCACGCGCCCGAGGCGGTACGCGCCTGTCTCTGCCGCGACCAGGCGATGAACGAACTTGGCGCCGCCCTGGGCACCGCGCGTCAGCACTTCGCGGCGGAGCAGAACGCGGTGAAGGCGCTGGATGCGCAGGCCAACGCGGCCAAGGCCAAGCTCGATCCCGCCGACCTCGCCGCGCGCGAGGCCTATGCCAATCTGCTGCAACAGCGCGATGCCGCCCGGCAGCATTTTGCCGCCGCGTCGATCCCGCAATACAACGTCGCGGTGAAGCGCTACAACGCCGCCGTCATCGCCTACAAGAGCGATTGCGCGGGCAAGTCGTACGACGCCGATACGCTGGCCAAGGTGCGCATGTCGCTGGCTTGTCCGCCGGTCATGGCCGCGGCCAGGCCCTCCTAGACGTACCGCCCGTCACGACGGCGCGGCGACGGGTGCGGCAATCTCGATCAGCGCTCCCGCGCGGGCGGCGCGGTAGAAGCAGCTCCGCTGGCCGGTGTGGCAGGCGGCGCCGGTCTGATCGACCAGCAGCAGCACGGCATCGCCGTCGCAATCGACGCGCAACTCGACGAGGCGCTGAACATGGCCCGAGGTCTCGCCCTTG
Organism: uncultured Alphaproteobacteria bacterium; assembly: GCA_963721625.1. Lineage (GTDB taxonomy): Bacteria > Pseudomonadota > Alphaproteobacteria > ATCC43930 > CGMCC-115725 > DATJLY01. The sequence continues at coordinate 101,577 of CAVRKF010000006.1, read as the reverse complement.
CGCCACAGCGCGCGGCGCGAGCGCGACCAGTAGCACACCCTTCGCGTCGCCAGCGTCTCCGCCACCGCGTCGCGGTTCATCCAGGCGAGCATCAGCACGTCGCCGGTATCGTGCTGTTGCGCCACCGCCGCGACGAGCCCGTCGCGGTCGAACTGCAACGCCGCCAACACCGCGGCGACTTCCGTGCCGGGTCCGCTCATCGCTCGCCTCTCCGTCTCAAGGCGCCACTCTAGCACGCCGTGCAAACTTCGGCTTTGCCGCGACCGAGCTGAACGCCATTATGACGCCGCCGCCGGCAAACGGCGTCGGGGCAGGCGGCGGGGGGAAGGGAACGCGATGCGTCGCACCAGGATCATGACAGCCGCGGCGCTGGCGTTCGTCGCCATGGCCGCCTTATGCGCGGCACCGCGGGCCGGCGCGCAGATGTCGGGCAGCGCGGTCAAGATCGGCGTGTTGAGCGACATGTCTTCGCTCTATGCCGATATCGGCGGCGCCGGCTCGGTGACCGCGGCGCAGATGGCGGTCAAGGATTTCGGCGGCACGGTCAATGGCGTACCGATCGAGATCGTCTCCGCCGATCACCGCAACCGGCCCGAGGTCGCCGTCCGCACCGTGCGGCGCTGGATCGACGAAGACGGCGTCGACGCCGTCGCCGACGTGCCGAATTCCGCGGTGGCGCTTGCCGTGCAGCGGGTGATGAAGGAAAAGCGCAAGGTCCTGCTGATCTCGGGTGCGGCCACGTCGGACCTCACCGGCAAGGCATGCTCGCCCACCGCCGTGCAATGGACTTACGACACCTATGCGCTGGCGCACGGCACCGGCGCCGCACTGGTCAAGGAGGGCGGCGACACCTGGTTCTTCGTCACCGCCGACTATGCCTTCGGCGACGCCCTCGAACGCGACACCGCCAACGTGGTGACACGGGCGGGCGGCAAAGTTCTCGGCAACGTCGACGTGCCGCTCAACAACGACGATTTCTCGAGCTATCTGCGGCAGGCGCAGCAGTCGCGAGCGAAGATCATCGGCCTCGCCAATGCCGGCGGCGACACCATCAATTCGATCAAGCAGGCCGCCGCGATGGGCATCGTCAGGAGCGGTCAGCGGCTGGCGGGCCTTCTGGTCTTCATCTCCGACGTGAACAGCCTCGGCCTCGAGACGGCGCAGGGCCTCGTTCTGACGTCGGCGTTCTACTGGGACCAGAACGATGCGACCCGCGCCTGGTCGAAGCGCTTCATGGCGCAGATCCACAAGCCGCCGACCATGGTGCAGGCCGGCGTCTATGGTGCGGTGACGCATTATCTCAAGGCGATCGCCGCCGCCCGGAGCGATGACGCGATGAAGGTCATGGCCGAGATGCGCGCCCTGCCCATCAACGACTTCATGACCAGGAACGGCAAGTTGCGTGCCGACGGACGGGTCATGCGCGACATGTATCTGTTCCAGGTCAAGTCGCCCGCGGAATCGAAATACCAGTTCGACTATCTGAAGCAGCTCGCGGTCATCCCTGCCGCCGAAGCGTTCCGCCCCTTGAGCGAGAGCGCGTGCCCGCTGGTGAAGAAGGGATAACGCGCCGCCGCCGTGGCCGCGCTCAGCTTCGCCAGTGCAGGACGCGGTCCCTGACGGGGTTGACGAAGGCGCGCCCTTCGCGCTGAGCGCGGAGGTATTCCTGCTTCAGTCCGTGATACCAGCGCGCCGGCTGGTCGGCATCGCCAAGGAGCATCAGCGTCGGGCGCATGGCGCAGCCCCGCCTGCTGCAATGTCATGATGTCGCGGTCCTGGCCGAGGAACGCGCGCACGAACGGGCGCAGCAGCGGCTTCAGCGCGCCGAGCCACGGCAGCGTCCAGTAGATCGCGTGATTGACCTCGCTCTCGCCCGGTCCGAGCGGCGTCACCGCGGTCAGGTTGACGAGCCGGTGCCGCCCGATCGTGACCTCCTCGATGCGCACGCTCGGCAGGCGAAAGCTGATCTCGGTCTCGAGTTCGCGGCCGAGGATGCGATAGGCGAAGGAGTTCCGCGACGGCGCGTGGCGCCGCATGGTGAAGCCCAATTCGCTTGGCGCGAACGCCTTTTCCTTCTCGTGGATCGAGCCGCGCGAGCGCCACCACCAGGCGCGATGGACGAACGGCCCATGCGCCGGGTCCATCAGCCCGATCACGGCATGGTCGATGGCGCAAGGCATGCGCACGCTCTCGAAGAGGTCGGACCTGCGCCCGTCGAAGCCGGGCACCAGCGGCACCGCCGGCGCACGCTCGGGCGCGGCGCCGAAGAACACCCAGATGTTGCCCTGGACCTCGCGCGCCGGATAGGCGGCCACGCGGATGCGGCCGAGATCGCGCGCCTGGCCCGCGGCGAGCGCGGGAACGGCGCGGCACTGCCCCGCCGGATCGAAGCGCCAGCCGTGATAGCAGCACTCGATCGTGCTGCCGTCGAAGCTGCCCTCGCTCAGGGGCATGCCGCGATGGGGACAGATATTGCGCAGCGCGAAGACGCCGCCGTCGGCGGCGCGACCCAGCAGCACCGGCTCGCCCAGCAGTGTCTTCGCCACCATCCGCCCGCGCTTGAGCCGCGCCCCCGGCAGGGCGAAATACCACATTTCGCGCAGCGGCGCCGCGCCGTCTTCTTCCACCATGCTCCCCTGGGGCTCGAAGCGCGGGCGAGATTAGCGGCGCCCTGTCGGCGGCGAAAGGCCAGGCTTGGCGGCGCGGCGTTTTGCCATTGCGAAGCGGCGATCCGCCGTCAAACCTGCTTTACCGCAAGTGGTAGCGTCCGCTTGCTGATACGCCGCCAAGCGATTAAGGTGCAGTGCACAAAACGACCGCGCGACCTCGACAGGCGATTTTTCCATCAAGGCCTTAGAGGTGGTTCATGGATGACATTCCGCGCCGCGGCGCACACCGGGCCTATGCTCTCGAAGAGTTGGCGGTGGGCATGACGGCGTCCTATCGCCACACCATCACCGATGCCGACGTGCATGCCTTCGCCGACGTCACCGGCGATCACAATCCGCTCCATCTCGATGACGAATTCGCCCGCGACGACCCGCTTCAAGGGGCGCATCGTCCATGGCATGCTGACCGCGAGCTATTTCTCGACCGCGCTCGCGATCCTGCCCGGTCCGGGCACCATCTATCTCGCCCAGTCGCTGCATTTCCGCGCGCCGGTGCGGATCGGCGACACGGTCGAGGCGCGCGTCACCGTCAGCGAGATCGTCGCGCGACAAGGGCCGCGTCTGCTGAAGACCGAGTGCCGGGTCGGCGACACGGTCGTGGTCGACGGCGAGGCGATCGCGCTGGTGCCGCAAGCGCGGCTGAGCCGAAGCGCTTCCCGCTATCCAGAGGCCGTGAGGCGTTCTATCTTGCCGGCCCTAGAGGGGCGGCATCGCGGGTCATGCGCATTCTTCGCCACGCCACGGCTGCCGGTCGCGACCGCGGCGCGGTTCTTGCCATCGGCAATTTCGACGGCGTCCATCTCGGCCACCAGACGGTGATCGCCGAAGCGCGCGCCCGCGCGCGCGCCGCCGGCGTCGCGCTTCGCGGTGCTGACCTTCGAGCCGCATCCGCGCGCGGTGTTCCAGCCCGGCACCGCGCCCTTCCGCCTCACGCCCGTTCCGCGACAAGGCGCGGCTGCATGGCCGAACTGGGGGTCGAGCTTCTCGTCGCGCACCGCTTCGACCTCGCCTTCGCGCAACGCAGCGCCGAGGATTTCGTCGCGCGACCATCCTGGTCGAGGGGCTGGGCGCGCGCCACGTCGTCGTCGGCTATGATTTCGTTTTCGGCAACCGCCGCCGCGGCACGCCGGCGGTGCTGCGCGACGCTCGGCGACGCGCATGGGCTTCGGCGTGAGCTTGGTCGATCCGGTGACGAGCGCGAGCGGCGCGATCTATGCCTCGACCCGCATCCGCGATCATCTTGTCCACGGCCGTCCGCGCGAGGCGGCGTCCCTGCTGGGCCGGCCGTGGGAAGTCGGCGGCCGCGTCCGCGGCGGCGACCGGCTCGGCCGCACCATCGGCTTTCCGACCGCCAACCTCGGCCCTCGGCGACTATCTTCGCCCCGCCGCCGGGCGTCTATGCCGTGCGCGTCGGGATCGAGGACGGGGCGCGAACGCGCTGGTGCGACGGCGCCGCCAATCTCGGCTGGCGCCCGACCGTGGGCGGCGAGGATCTGCGGCTCGAGGCGCATCTGTTCGATTTCGCCGGCGACCTTTATGGCCGGCGGCTGCGCGTCGCGTTCATCGCCCATCTGCGGCCGGAGCGCCGCTTCGCCGGCCTCGACGCGCTCAAGGCGCAGATCGCCGAGGATTGCGCGCGCGCGCGGGAGGCGTTGGCGGCCGGCGCGTCCGCGCTGGCAGTGCCGGATACGGGCGATCATGCGTAGGACGGTGGCGGCGCTCTATGCCGTGCTCGCTGCCGGCAATCTCGCCGCCTGGGCCTGGGCGCTGGCGTCGTTCCACGCTCTACCCGGTGCTGCTCGGCACCGCGTTCCTCGCCTATGGCTTCGGGCTGCGCCACGCGGTCGATGCCGACCACATCGCCGCCATCGACAATGTCACGCGCAAGCTGATGCAGCGCGGCGAGCGCCCGGTCACGGTCGGGTTCTGGTTCTCGCTCGGCCATTCGACGGTGGTGGTCCTGGCCTCGGTCGCCGTGGCGCGGGACGGCGGGCACGCTCGAGCGCCGCTTCCCCAGGCCCTGCGCGCGTCGGCGGCGTCGTCGGCACCTCGGTTTCGGCGCTGTTCCTCTTTGCCGTCGCGGCGGTCAACCTGATCATCCTCAAGACGGTGTGGCGCGCCTTCCGCGCCGTGCGCCGCGGCGGCCGGCATGGCGGCGGCCGCGCTCGACCCGTGCTCGCGCAGCGCGGCCTGCTCGGCCGGCTGTTCCGGCCGCTGTTCCGCCTCATCGGCGCGAGCTGGCACATGTATCCGCTGGGCTTCCTGTTCGGCCTCGGCTTCGACACCGCGACCGAGATCGCGCTGCTGGGCATCGCCGCCGCCGAGCGCCGCCAAGGGCATGGCGATCTGGTCGATCCTGATCTTTCCCGCGCTGTTCACCGCCGGCATGGCGCTGGTCGACACCACCGACAGCGTGCTGATGGTCGGCGCCTATGGCTGGGCCTTCGTCAAGCCGCTGCGCAAGCTCTATTACAACCTCACCATCACGCTGGTCTCGGTGCTGGTGGCGGTGGCGGTGGGCGGCATCGAGGCGCTCGGCCTGGTCGCCGACCGGCTCGGCCTCGACGGGCGGTTCTGGCGCATCATCGCCGCGCTCAACGGCAATTCCGGCGGCCTCGGCTATGTCATCATCGCGATCTTCGTGCTCGCCTGGCTGGTCTCGGCGCTGATCTATCGCTTCCGCGGCTTCGACGAGGTCGAGGCGGAAGAGGGCTAGGCGCCTTTGCCGGGGGTCATTCTCGGCGCGATTGCGCCGGTCCTGCTGACCGCGCTGGTGGGCTATGGCTGGACGCGCTCGGGCCGCGCCTTCGACGGGGTGACGCTGACGCTGCTCGTCACCGATCTCGGCATGCCGTGCCTGATCTTCGCGAGCTTCGCCAAATCCGCCCTGCCGGCCGCCGCCTTCGCCCAGGCCGCCGCGGCGGTGACGGCGATTATCCTCGCGCTCACGGCCGCGGGCTGGGGCGCGCTGCGGCTCTGCCATTTGTCGCCGCGCATCTATCTGCCGTCGCTGGCGTTCCCCAATGTCGGCAATCTCGGCCTGCCGCTCGCGCTCTATGCGTTCGGGCCGAAGGGGCTCGACATTGCGATCGTGTTCTTCACCGTCACCTCGGTCATCAACTTCACGCTGGGCCAGGCGATCGCCGCGGGCACCATGAGCTGGCGCGACATCCTGCGCATGCCGCTCATCTATGCCGTGCTGCTGGGGCTGGCGGCGAACGCCGCGGGTTTCGTGCCGCCGCCGTGGCTCGCCAACATCCTGTCGCTCCTCGCCGGCATCACCGTGCCGCTGATGCTGCTGCAGCTCGGCGCCTCGCTCGGCCGGCTCAAAGTGGCGTCGCTGCCGCGGGCGTTCATGCTGTCGCTGCTGCGCATCGGGATGGGCGCGGCGATCGGCTTCGCGGTGACGGCGCTGTTCGGCGTGCACGGGACGGCGCGCGCGGTGCTGATCCAGGACAGCGCCATGCCGGTCGCCGTGTTCAGCTATGTCTTCGCGCTGCGCTGGAACAACCAGCCCGAGGAGATCGCCGGCCTGGTCGTGGTCTCGACGCTCATGGCGATCCTCACCGCGCCGGCACTGCTTTATCTGCTCGTCGGATGAGGGCGGGGTTGACGGTCGCGCCGGGTCACACGATGCGGCCGGCCAGGAGCGATTGCGCGCGAGGCGGATCGAAATTCCGGCATGCGGATTACGTCATCAACCCTGGCGTCCGCACGGTTTGCATCGAACAAGAAGCGGTAAATCGGCGTTGGCGGCATGCTCGCAATCGCGCTCGCCGAAATGCAGGTAATCAGTGTCGCCAGTACGCAGTTGCCTGCCGCGATCTATGGCGCGGATGCGTGCGGTCAGGCGGCGGAATGCGCCGCCGCCGCGGTTGACGCCGCCGCCGCCTTGCCCCTATGGTCGCCGCCATGGTCACGGTCAAGGCGCGGCAGAACCTGCGAATTCGCCGCCCGGCTCTCGTCTGAGGGCCGGGTCCATCGCCGTTTTGCGCCACCGCCGGCCCCGCGCGGGCACGCCCCTGAGTTCCCTGCCATGACCGCCGACTACCGCCCCACCGTGTTCCTGCCGCAGACCGACTTCCCGATGCGCGCCGACCTGCCGCAGCGCGAGCCCGTGCTGCTCGAACGCTGGCGCGCGAACGACCTTTATGGGCGGCTGCGCGGCCGCCGCCAAGGGGCGCGAGAAATTCATCCTCCATGACGGCCCGCCTTACGCCAACGGCAATCTCCATATCGGCCACGCCCTCAACAAGATCCTGAAGGACGTGATCAACCGCGCCGAGCAGATGATGGGCAAGGACGCGGTCTATGTCCCGGGCTGGGACTGCCACGGCCTGCCGATCGAATGGAAGATCGAGGAGGATTACCGCGCCGCCAACCGCTCCAAGGACGAGGTGCCGGTCCTGGAGTTCCGGCGCCAGTGCCGCGACTTCGCCGCAAACTGGATCGGCGTCCAGAAGACCGAGTTCCAGCGCCTCGGCGTGATCGGCGACTGGGACCATCCCTACACCACCATGAATTTCGCCGCCGAGGCGCAGATCGCGCGCGAGATCGGCAAGTTCCTGATGAATGGCGGGCTCTACAAGGGCTCGAAGCCGGTGATGTGGTCGGTGGTCGAACAGACCGCGCTGGCCGAGGCCGAGATCGAATATCACGACCATCGCTCGGACACGGTATGGGTGAAATTCCCGGTCGTCCAGGCCACGCGACCCGAGCTTGCGGGCGCGGCGGTGGTGATCTGGACGACGACGCCATGGACGCTGCCGGGCAATCGCGCCATCGCCTATGGCGCGGATATCGCCTACTGCGTGGTGACGGTCGCCGCGGCTGCGGAAAACAGCTTTGGCGCAACCGGGCGAATGCCTGGTGATCGCCGCGGCGCGGCTCGAAGCAACGGCGGCGGCGTGCGGCTTCACGCCCGCGGTCACGGCGACGCTCGCGGGCAGCGATCTCGCCGGCACGGTGCTGCGTCATCCGCTCGCGGGACAAGGCTATGATTTCGCGGTGCCGCTCCTGCCCGGCGGCTTCGTCACCGAGGAGGACGGCACCGGCTTCGTCCACATCGCCCCGGGCCACGGCGCCGACGACTATCGAACTGGGCCGCGAATTCGGCCTCGAAGTGCCGCAGACCGTGGCCGGCGACGGCAGCTATTATCCGCATGTGCCGCTCTTCGCCGGGCGCCGCGTCTATCGCCAGGACGGCAAGACCGGCGATGCCAACCGCGCGGTGATGGATGCCATCCGCGGCGCCGGCGCGCTCTTGGGGCAGGGGCGGCTCGTCCATTCCTATCCGCATTCGTGGCGGTCGAAGGCGCCGCTCATCTTCCGCAACACGCCGCAATGGTTCATCTCGATGGCGACGAACGGCTTGCGCGCGTGCGCGCTCGCGGCGATCGACGCCACGCGCTGGATCCCGCCCCAGGGTAAGAACCGCATCCGCGCCATGGTCGAGCAGCGGCCCGACTGGTGTATCTCGCGCCAGCGCGCCTGGGGCGTGCCGATCGCGGTCTTCGTCGATCGCAAGACGGGCGAGCCGCTGCGCGACCAGGCGGTCATCGACCGCGTCGCCGCCGCGTTCGAGCGCGACGGCGCCGATGCGTGGTATGCGACCGACCCGCGGCAGTTTCTCGGGCCGGGACGCGATCCCGCCGATTACGAGCAGGTGACCGACATCGTCGATGTCTGGTTCGACAGCGGCGCCACCCACAGTTTCGTGCTCGAGGCACGGCCCGAGCTCGAATGGCCGGCGTCGCTCTATCTCGAAGGCTCGGACCAGCATCGCGGCTGGTTTCACTCCTCGCTGCTCGAGGCCTGCGGCACGCGCGGGCGGGCGCCCTATCGCGCCGTCCTCACCCACGGCTTCGTGCTCGACGAGGACGGGCGCAAGATGTCGAAGTCGCTCGGCAACGTGGTCTCGCCCCAGGACGTCGTGACGGCGAGCGGCGCCGACATCCTGCGCCTGTGGGTGGTGGCGTCGGACTATTCCGAGGATCTGCGCATCGGGCCGGAAATTCTGAAATACCAAGCCGATGTCTATCGCCGGCTGCGCAACACGCTGCGCTATCTCCTCGGCAATCTCGCCGGGTTCGACGCGGCGGAGCGGGTCGCGCCCGCCGCCATGCCCGAGCTCGAGCGCTTCATCCTGCATCGCCTCGCCGAGATGGACGCGCTGGTGCGCGACCGCGCGGCCGCCTACGACTTCCACACGCTCTTCACCGCGCTGCACAATTTCTGCGCCGTCGATCTTTCGGCGTTCTATTTCGACGTGCGCAAGGACGCGCTCTATTGCGATCGCGCCGGCGGCGCCGCGCCGGCGCGCGGCGCGCACCATGCTCGACCGCGTGTTCGAATGCCTCGTCCGCTGGCTCGCGCCGGTGCTGTGCTTCACCGCCGAGGAAGCGTGGCTGACCCGGTACGGCACCGCGGCCGGGACCAGTGTTCATCTCGAACTCTGGCCCGAGCTGCCGCAATCCTGGCGCGATCCGGCTCTCGGTGCGAAATGGCTGCTCATCCGCGAATTGCGCCGCGTCGTCACCGGCGCGCTCGAACTGGAGCGGACGAAGAAGCGCCTCGGTTCGAGCCTTCAGGCCGATGTCGAGGTCTTCGCCACGCCCGCCCATGTCGCAGCGCTCGCGGGGCTCGATCTCGCCGAGATCTGCATCACCTCTTCCGGCACCATCGCCGCGGCGGCCGCGCCCGACGACGCCTTCACGCTGGCCGACGTGCCCGGCGTGGGGGTGCGGGTACGCCGCGCCGCCGGCGAGAAATGTCAGCGCTGCTGGCGCATTCTCCCCGAAGTCGGCAGCGCCGACCCCGACGATCTGTGCCGGCGTTGCGCCGATGCGGTGGCGGCGCTCGACCTCGCCACGGCGGCGCGCGGATGAGCCTGCGCCTCGGGCTTGCCGTCGCCGTGGTGGTGGCAGCGGTCGATCAGCTCGCCAAGGGCTGGGTGCTGCATTTCTTTGCCGCGCGCGGGGATACACCGCCGATCGCGCCGGTCGCGCCGTTCCTCAATCTCGTCCTCACCATGAACCGTGGCATGAGCTTCGGCCTGTTCAATACCGGCGCCGCCTTCAATGCCGTCATCTTCGCCGCGCTTGCCACCATCATCGTCGCCGCGCTCCTGGTTTGGCTGGCCCGCACCCGCGAGGCTTGGCTCGCCATGGCGATCGGGCTTGTCATCGGCGGTGCCGTCGGCAATGTCGCCGACCGGCTGGTGCGCGGCGCCGTGGTCGATTTTCTCGACTTTCACCTGGGCGCGTGGCACTGGTTCAGCTTCAACCTGGCCGACGCGGCGATTTCCGTGGGGGTCGCGCTCATGCTGATCGACGGGTTGCGCGGCCGGCGCGAAGCGCGTAATTAGGTCTGCGGACGGAGTGTAGCCCTTGTCGCATCGATCGTGCCTGGTCGCCCTCATCGCCATCGGCCTGCTCGGCCCGGGGCTCGGCGGCTGCGCCGATATCAAGCGCGCTTTGGATGCCGATAAGGTCATGCCGGACGAATTCGCTGTGGTGTCGCGCGCGCCGCTCGTCGGTTCCGCCCGATTTCTCGCTGCGGCCGCCGCGCATCGGCGAGCAGCGCCCGCAGGAAGTCCCGGCGGTCGAGCAGGCCCGCGAGACCGTGTTCCGCATCGGCAACAACCAGGCCGACAAGCTGCCGCCCGCCGCCGACCAGCGCAGCCCCGGCGAAAGCGAATTGCTGCGCGAAGCCGGCGCCGCCAAAGCGCCGGCCGACATCCGCCAGCTCGTCGACACCGAGGCCGCTTCCGCCAATCAGATGAGCGACAGCTTTGTCGACAAGCTGGCGTTCTGGCGCAAGGACGACAAGCCCGGCTCACCCGACCAGGTGATCGATCCCTCCGCGGAGGCGGAGCGCCTGGCGGCGCTGAGGCGCGGCGCCCCGCCGGCCGGCACAGCCGCGACGGCCACGACGGCCACAACCGCCGCGGCGACGCCAGCGCCGGCGGGCCTTACCGCCAAACCGACGATCGAGCGGACGCCGACCGAGTCAACGTCGATCCCTGGCTTCTCCTGGCTCGGCAATCTGTTCTGACGCCGACGCCTGCCGGGGCCGGGATGGCGGTGGCGCCGGCGCCGGTGCCACGGCACAATGCGCCCGGCATGACCATCCGCCAGCTCCCGCCCGTCGTCGTCAACCGCATCGCCGCCGGCGAGGTGGTCGAGCGCCCGGCCGCGGCGGTGAAGGAGCTGGTCGAGAACGCGATCGACGCCGGCGCCGCGCGCATCGACGTGACGCTGGTCGACGGCGGCCAGAGCCTCATCGCCGTCAGCGACGACGGCGTCGGCATGAGCCGCGACGAGCTGACGCTGGCGGTCGAGCGCCACTGCACCTCGAAGCTCCCCGACGACGATCTCCTGCCGCATCCGCAGCCTCGGCTTCCGCGGCGAGGCGCTGCCGTCGATCGGCGCGGTGAGCCGGCTCGTGCTCACGAGTCGCCGCCGCGGCGCCGACGCCGCCTGGAGCCTCGCGGTCGAGGGCGGCGCCAAGGGCGCAGCCTGTTCCCGCCGCCCATCCGCCTGGCACGCGGGTCGAGGTGCGCGACCTTTTCTACGCGACGCCGGCGCGGCTGAAATTCCTGAAATCGGCGCGCGCCGAGCGCGAGCAGGCGATCGACGCCGTGGCGCGGCTCGCCATGGCCCACCCGGCGATCGCCTTCACCGTCAGCGCCGACGGACGGCCGCGTTCTGCTCCGCCTCGCCGCGGCCGCCGACGCCGATGCCGAGACCGCGCGCCGGCAGCGGCTCGCCGCGGTGCTGGGCCGCGACTTCGCCGACAACGCGCTCGCGGTCGACGCCGCGCGCGAGGGCGTGCGGCATCGCCGGATTCGCCGGCCTGCCGACGCTCAACCGCGCCACCGCGCGCGACCAGTATCTCTTCGTCAACGGCCGGCCGGTGCGCGACCGGCTGCTGCGTCGGCGCGGTGCGCGGCGCCTACCAGGACTTTCTCGCGCGCGACCGCCATCCGATGGTGGCGCTGTTCGTCACCTGCCCCGCCGACGAGGTCGACGTCAACGTCCATCCGGCCAAGGCCGAGGTGCGCTTCCGCGATGCGGGCCTGGTGCGCGGCCTGATCGTCGGCGCGCTGCGCCACGCGCTGGCCGGCGCCGGCCACCGCGCCTCCACCACCGTCGCCGACGCGGCGCTCGCCGCCTTCACGCCCGCATTCGGGCCGGCGCCGGCTTCGCCTATCGCGTCGGCGGCCGGCCGCGCCCGGCTTCGCCGAAGCGGCTGCAGCCTATGCGCTACCAGGCGCCGCTCGACGCCGGCGCCTCGCGCCGGCGGCGCGGCCGGCGCCCGCCGCTGCGCGACGCAGCCGCGTCCTATCCGCTCGGCGCGGCGATGGCGCAGCTGCACGAGACCTATATCGTCGCGCAGACCGAGCGACGGCATCGTCATCGTCGATCAGCACGCCGCGCACGAGCGGCTGGTCTATGAGCGCATGAAGGCGGCGATCGCGGCCGGCGGCGTGCCGCGCCAGATCCTGCTGCTGCCCGAGGTGGTCGAGCTCGACGCGGCCGCGGCCGCGCGGCTGGCCGCGCGCGCGCGCGGAACTCGCCGAGCTCGGCCTGGTGCTCGAGCCGTTCGGCACCGGCGCGGTGGTGGTGCGCGAGGTGCCGGCGCTGGTGCCCGGGCTCGACGTCAAGGCGCTGGTGCGCGACCTCGCCGACGAGCTCGCCGAGACTGGGCGATGCGCTCGCCTTGAAGGAGCGGCTCGAGAGCGTGTGCGGCACGCTCGCCTGCCACGGCAGCGTCCGCGCCGGGCGCCGCCTCACGCCGGACGAGATGAACGCGCTCCTGCGCCAGATGGAGGCGACGCCCCATTCCGGCCAGTGCAATCACGGCCGCCCCACCTATGTCGAGCTGAAGCTCGCCGACATCGAGCGCCTGTTCGGCCGGCGCTGATCATCCGAGGCCGAGCGCGGCGAGCGCGGCCTTGGCGACCTCGACATCCTGCTCGACCTTGGCGCCGCCGGCGGCGACCGCACCCACCACCTGCCCCGCGAACGCGATGGGCAGGCCGCCGGCGATGTTGGTGAAGTCGCCGTCCATGCGGATCTGCATGCTGACCTCGCCCTCCTTCGGGAAATAGCCCGAGGGCAGGCGCTGCGAGGCCGAGGTGATCGCCTTCTTGATCGTCGCCCGGCCGGAGAAGAAGCGCGCGCCGTCCATGCGCAAAAAGGCGATGAGCGTGCCGCCGGCATCGACCACGGCGAGGCTGACGGCGCAGCCCAATTCGTTCGCCTTGGCGATGCCGGCGTCGAGCATCTTGCGGCACGCCTCGTGGGTGATGCGGTGGGTGGCGGCGAAATCGGCCATGACGGGTTCTCCCTTGCCGCTCATTCGGCGGCCTGGCGCGCCGCACCTTCGAGCAGCCAGGCGGCGCCCTCCTCGAACGGCAACTTGCGGTCAAGCACGACCGAGGCGGAACGCACGTTGTACCAATCGCCGTGCCGCGCCGCCTCGGGCGCGCTGCCGGCGCGCGAGCGCGGCGGCGAGGCGCAGCATCAGGCGGCGGAACAGCACGATGGCGCGGTCGGACGTGCCCAGGAGTTCGCGCGAGCGATCGACGATCGCGCCCATGCTCTCCTGTACCGCGGCGTCCTGATTGGCCAGCCCCTCGATGCCGGGGATAGAGCCCCTTCTTCTGCGCCGTCGCGGTCGAGGCCGTAATCGTTGCCGCGGTTGCGCAGCGGCAGGTAGTTGCGCGTCGATCGGGCCCCACTGGCTGTCGGCGCTTTCGTGGAACGTCGTGCTCGGCGTCGGTGATAAGCGCGATGCGGATTGGCGCTAAAGCTCCAGTTCCAGATGTTCTCGTCGTCGATCGGCACCCAGGCATGGCCGCTATAGGCGCAGTCATGCGTGTCGGGCGCCTCGACCACGGGCGGGATCATCTGGAAGAACGGCAGCAGGAACGGGCGTGATGCGCCAGTAATAGCTGGCCGGCCCGGCATCGCGCCGCGCCGCGACGAGCAGGCCGAAGCGCGTCTCCTTGACCTCGAACATCGGCTGGCGGTCGGCAACCGAGTCAGCGGATTGCGCGCGCATCGGCAACGGCGCGAGCGTGACGCGCTGGTGCAGAAACGAGACATGAGCGGAATCGATGCCGCCCTCGACCGCCTGGGCCCAGTTGCAGTTTCCTGCAGCCGCTTGGTCACGGTGCGCTGCCGCTCGGGCAGGAGCGACCATTCGAAATCGGGCGGCGCGGCGGCGAATTCGCGCGGGCCCATATAGACCCACACCACGCCGCCGCGCACGGCGGTCGGATAGGCGACGCGCTTGGCCATCGGCTTCAGCGCAGCGCCGCCCTCGGGCTCGGAGGGAATGTCGACGCAGTTGCCGTCGACATCGTATTTCCAGCCATGATAGGCGCAGCGCAGGCCGCATTCCTCGTTGCGGCCGAAATAGAGGCTGACGCGGCGATGGGCGCAGTGCGCCTCGAGGATGCCGATCCGGCCTCTGGTGTCGCGGAAGGCGACCAGATCCTCGCCGAGAGACGCAGCCGCACCGGCGGACCGTCGGGCGCGGCGATCTCGCTCTCGATCAGCGCCGGCATCCAGAACCGGCGCAACAGAGTGCCCATCGCCGTGCCCGGCCCGACCCGGGACAAAAGTTCGTTATCCTCTTGCGAGAACATGCACAACTCCGTCTCTGGGGCCCCAACACGCGCCCGGCCGACGATAGGCGCGGCGCGCGCATTTGCCAATGCCGCTACGCTGTGGCCGCGCTTTGCAACCGCAGGAACACGATCCGCGCGGCGCCGTAGCGGCGCTCGTCGAGAGCGCGAAACCGGCCGGCGGGGTGAAGGCTTGGCGCGCCGGCAGTTCCACCACTGCTATGGCGTCCGGCGCGAGCCAGCCGCCGCCGCCAAAGCGGTGAGCGCGGGCGCCGCCACATCCTCGCCGTAGGGCGGGTCGAGAAAGGCCAGTTCGCACGGACCGCCGGCGCGCGGCGGGTGGAGCGCGTCCGACGGCAGGATCGCGGTACAGAGGCCCTCGCCCAGGGCAGCGATGTTGCGGGCGAGCGCCGCGCGCGCGCCGCGGTCGCGCTCGAGAAACGTGGCGAAGCGGGCGCCGCGCGACAATGCCTCGAGCCCCAAGGCGCCGGTGCCGGCGAAGGCATCGACGACGCGCGCGTCCTCGAAGAGGCGGCGGGCGCCGAAGCGGCCATGGGCGAGGATGTCGAACAGCGCCTCGCGCGCGCGCTCGCCGGTCGGGCGCACGGCGAGGCCCGGCGGGCGCCTCAAGCCGCCGGCCGCGATGGGTGCCGGCGATGATGCGCATCGCTGCCGCCGAGTTGCGCGGCGAGCACGCGGTGCGGCACTTCGGCGATCCCGCCGCGTTCGGCAGATTGCCGAGCTGGAACGGCCCATAGGCGAGGCGGATGAGCCGGGTCACCTCGAGCCCGAGATGCGCCATCACGCGGCGCACCTCGCGGTTCTTGCCTTCGGCGAGGCTGACGGTGAGCCAGGCATTGCTGCCCTGCTGGCGCTCGAGCGCGGCGCGAATCGGGCCATAGGCGACGCCGTCGATGCGGATGCCGCGTTCAAGCCGCGCCAGCGCCGCCGGATCGGGCTGTCCGTGCACCCGAGCTTGTAGCGCCGGATCCAGCCGCGCGACGGCAGCTCGAGCGCGCGCGCGAGCCCGCCGTCATTGGTGAGCAGCAGCAGCCCCTCGGAATTGAGATCGAGCCGCCCGACCGAAACGAGCCGCGGCAGCTCGGCCGGCAGCTTGGCGAAGACGGTCGGCCGGCCGCGATCGTCGCGATGCGTCGTCATCAGCCCCGCCGGCTTGTGATAGCGCCACAGCCGCGCGGCTCGGGCGCCGGCACGGGCTTGCCGTCGACGCGCAGATCGGCGTCCGGGCGCGACCGTGACGGCGGGGCTGGTCAGCACCTTGCCGGCGAGCGAGACGCGGCCCGCCGCGATCCAGCGCTCGGCCTCGCGCCGCGAGCACAATCCGGCGCGCGCGAGGCGCTTGGCGATGCGCTCGCCCGCTTCTTCGATGCTCATTGGGCGGCGGCGATGAAGGCGGCGAAGATGCGCCGGTCGCCCTCGCTCAGTCCGTATTCGGGATGCCACTGCACGCCGAGGCAGAAGCGGCGGCGCGGGTCCTCGATGCCCTCGATCACGCCGTCGGGCGCAACCGCATCGACGACAAGCCCGGGCCCGGGGTCCTTCACCGCCTGGTGATGCGCGCTGTTGACCGCCATTGTGTCGAGTGCAGTGATGCGGTGAAGCAGCGTGCCGCGGGCGATGCGCACCTCGTGGCCGGGCTCGGTGCGCGGATTGGGCTGCTCATGCGCGAGCGCGCCCGGCACCTCGTCCGGAATGTGCTGAATGAGAGTTCCGCCCAGCGCGACGTTCAAGAGCTGCTGGCCGCCGCAGATGCCGAGCACCGCCTTATCGTGCGCGAGCGCGGCGCGGGCGATTGCGAGCTCGAAGGCGGTGCGGCGGTCCTTGGTCGAAACGCGTGTCGTGGCGCGTCGCGGCGCCGAACAAGGCCGGATCGACGTCGAACGCGCCGCCGGTGACGACGAGGCCCTGGATCATCGCGACATAGGCATCGGCCGCATCGGGCTCGTGCGGCAGCAGGATCGGCAGCCCGCCCGCCGCGACGATCGGCCGCGCAATAATTCTCGCGCAGCGCATACCAGGGATGCGTCCGCGAATAACCCCCGGGCGGCTCGCGATCGAGGGTGAGACCGATGACCGGCTGTGCCATGCAGCGCGGAATCTAGGGCGCGCGGCGCGGGCGAACAAGGGACGGATGTGCGGCGCGGCAGCTCCGGAGCCTGCACCGTTTCGAATCAGTCCACGCCCGCGACGGCGACGGCGACAACGTTAGAATGCCGGCGGCGCAGTTCGAACAACGGCGCGGCCTCGGGACTGTGCCAGAACGCGCGCAGCCTTCCCATGTCGGGAAACGCGATGACGACGGCAAGGCGCGCGTCGTCTTCGCCTTCCAGAATTTCACCCGTTCCGCGCGCGAGGACGCGGCCGCCGTAATTCTCGATCACCGCGTCAACTTGCGTGAAGTAGGGGCGCAGGGCGGCGGGGTCGAAAATCCGCACGCGAATGACGACGTAAGCCGACATCGTCAGGTCCCCTTCCATTGCCGCGCATGCAATGATGACGCCCGCTTCGCGCCGGGCCTAGCGCGCCCGCTTGGCCGCCGCGGTCACGATCTCATAGGCCGCGCGAAGCTGGGGATCCGATTTCGAGACATCCTCGCCAACGCTGCCGAGCGTTTCCATCATGGCCGACTGCTCTTGCGCCGGCAGCTTGATCAGCTCGCCGCCCTGGTTCACCCAGTCCTTGAGCGACTTGTTGAAGAAGTCGAGGTCGAACTGATCGAGCCCGACCGTTTCGCGCTTGGCATCGTTGTCGACGACCCGCCGCAGGTCGTTGGGCAGCGACGCGTACCATTTCTTGCTGATCTCCACGATGAGGAAGATCGCGGGCTGGCCGGTCTCGGTCACATATTTGGCCGCGTCGGCAAAATGCATGGTGGTGTAGACCGTGAGGCCCGAGATCGCGCCGTCGATCGCGCCCTGCTGGAGCGCCGGCAGTACGTCGCCGAGCGACATCGCCACCGGCGTCGCGCCGAGCCGCTCGAGCGCCTCGGATTGGAATTTCGAGGTGAAGATGCGGATTTTCATGCCCTTGAGATCGGCAAGGTGGCGAACCGGCTTCTTGGCCACGAGATAGGACGGAACGGCCATGAAGAGGCCGGCGCCGTGCAGCCCCTTGTCGGCGCCGAGCCCGAGCATAAGCTTCAGCACCGCGGGATCCGCAGCGACGCGTTGGCCCTGCGCGATGGAGTCGACGAGACCGGGAGACGCCAGCACCTCGAACCGCTTGTCGATGCCGACATAGAACTCGGGCGGGATGACCGCGCACTGGATCGCGCCGAACTGCACCCCTTCGATCTGCCGCGGGATCGAGCCGAGCTGGCTTGCCGGATAGACCTCGGTCTTGATGCGTCCGCCCGAATCCTTCGCCACCGCGGCCGCGTAATTCTTGGCGAGCTGATGAACTTGATCGTTGACGGTGGGGAGCGTGATCTTCATCACGTAGGTCTTCTGGTCGGCCGCCCGGGCCGCTCCCGCCGTAACCGCAAACGACAATAAGAATGCGCACGCGGCGAACACTGTACCCGCGCGACTTCCCCTTCGTGTGAAGCGCATCTCGACCTCCCTGTGTCCGCCAGATTCCAGCGCACAAATTGCTTGCGCACTGACGCGACCGGTGGCGGATTTTTTTGCTTCATCGGTCGCCGCGATCCAGCCCGAGCGGCGATCGCTCATCAATGCTACTTCATCGCCCGCCATTG
Organism: uncultured Alphaproteobacteria bacterium; assembly: GCA_963721625.1. Lineage (GTDB taxonomy): Bacteria > Pseudomonadota > Alphaproteobacteria > ATCC43930 > CGMCC-115725 > DATJLY01. The sequence continues at coordinate 83,552 of CAVRKF010000006.1, read as the reverse complement.
GCGCAACCGGCCCTTGGGCCGCGCGATCGGGGATGAGGATGGCGGTCGGTTGTGTCATTCTCGGCTGCATCGCACGCACCCGGCGCGGCCGCGAGGAAAGGAGGCCCGGCTTTGAGCGTATCGCCGCACGCGGAAATGCGAGGGGTCGCGCGCACGCTTCCCGTGCGTACCTATGACATCGACTTCGCCGGCATCGTCAGCAACATCGTCTTCGTGCGCTGGCTCGAGGATTTGCGCCTGACGCTGATGGACGAGGCCTATCCGATCGCCCGCGCGCTGGCCGAGGACGTGGCGCCGATCCTGCTCGCCACGCGCATCGAATACGAGCGGCCGGTGACGATCCAGGACGCGCTCGTCGGGCGCATGTGGGTGACTTCCATGGGCAAGCTGCGCTGGACGGTGGCGGCCGAGTTCCGCGTCGGCGCGCGCCGCCACGCCCACGCCGAGCAGGACGGTATCTTCATCCGCCTGTCGACGCGCCGCCCGGTGCCGCCGCCGGTGGCGCTGCGGCGTCGTTTCGCGCCGGAGCCCTCGGAATGAAATCTAAGTCGCCGATGGCGCTGGCGATCGAAGAGGCCGAGCGCGCGTTTGCCCGCGGCGAGGTGCCGGTGGGCGCGGTGGTGGTCGAGGCGGCGACCGGCGCAGTTGTCGCCGCTTCCGGCAACCGGGTCGAGGAGCTGCACGACCCGACCGCGCATGCCGAGCTCTTGGCGATCCGTGCGGCAGCATCCGCGCGCGGCGCGGCGCGGTTGACGGATTGCGATCTCCATGTCACGCTCGAGCCGTGCGCGATGTGCGCGGCGGCGATCTCGTTCGCACGGCTGCGCCGGCTCTATTTCGGCGCCGCCGATCCCAAGGGCGGCGCGGTCGAGCACGGGCCGCGCTTCTTCGCCCAGCCCACCTGCCACCACCGCCCGGAGGTCTATGGCGGCATCAACGCCGCCCGCGCCGGGGAACTGCTCCGGCGGTTCTTCGCGACGCGGCGCTAAGACGGCCGCTCACAACCGGGGGGAAGACGGCGCCCTGATATTCGCTACGGCGTCGTCGTGCCGGGTGCGCCGGCGCTCCAGGCTTTGAAGTCCGCATCCGAAACCTGCGGAAGCTTCTTGACGAAGGCGACGATGGACCAGATTTCCTCATCGTCCATTCCCACGCGGCCGAAGCTCGGCATGCCGGTCATGTTGATCCCGTTCTTGACGACCCAAAATATTTGTCTTGGCTCGAGCTGGTTCGCGAGCGCCTTGAGGTCGGGCGGATCGGGGCGCAATCCCTCGGAGAATTTCGCCCAAGCCGCGCCGGGCGCACCATGGCAACTGACGCAGCCGCGCGTGGCAAAGGAGCGCGCGCCCGCCCGCACCACAGCCGGATCGTCAAGCGCAAGGGTCGGCCCTTCGATTGCATGCCGGTCGATCGACGCGTTGCGGACGCGCGTGAGAGCCCAGGCGACGATGCCGGGATCGGGCTTGGTTCCGGCAACGCTGTAAAACCCGCCAAAGAAAAAGACCGCCGCGGCGATGCCCAGGACGATCGCGAGAAAGCCAATGAGCGCCAGAAATCGCATGAGAGCCTCTCGTCGCCAATGATATCGCGACCGGCGGTATCGAAACCCGATCTTAGGGGCAACGCGGCGATGCGCAACCGCGCCAGTTTCCATGTACCGTGGGATTCGATGGCTCCAAACCCGTCAAGCACACGCCGTGAGCTCCGCTGTGGTCGCGACCGCCAAGTTGCGCCGCGAGACGCCATTCGCATCCATCGCAAAGGGGGCTACAGCTGCTCTTGCGCGATGATTTTCACGGAGGGTTGAATGAGCGGAACTGTCCGATATCCGATTTTCGTCCAGATTTCGGCGAGCGCGGGCGCCATCCGCTTCGTGCTGACCGTCTGTCATAATGGTGGGTACCGCCAATGAACATTACGACCGCGACGCTCCTCGACGTTCCCGCGCTATCGAGGTTATTGAGCGAGTTGTTTTCTCAAGAAACCGAATTCGCTCCCGATGAGGACGCCCAGCGCCGTGGCCTTGCTCGGATCATTTCCAATCCTGATGTCGGCATCGTTCTTGTTGCCAAGGACGAGAGCGGAGCCTTGGGAATGGTGAACGTGCTTTTTACGGTATCCACCGCACTCGGCGAGCGAGTGGCGATCCTCGAGGATATGGTCGTATCCGCTCGCACGCGCGGCGTTGGCCTCGGGGGTCGTCTGCTCGAGCAAGCCATCAAGACCGCTCGCGAAAGCGGGTGCAAGAGAATCACGCTGCTGACAGACCGGACAAACGAATCTGCCCAACGCTTTTACCGGCGGCACGGATTCGTATCCTCAGCGATGATTCCTCTCCGTCTGGCTCTGGCGTGAAAGCGGACGCGACCGGAACGGTAACGGCGGGCGGGAGGTGCGGACGACGGATCGATGCCTGCTTGGGGCCCGTCTGCGGCATCGCTCGCCCCCTGTCGTCGCTCGGCGTTTCGCTAGATTGCCGACCTCGGCGGATATGATCGACCCGTAACTCACCCGCGCGCTAACGCCCGAGCGCGCGCCAGCCGATGTCGCGGCGGCAGAAGCCGTCGGGGAAGCGGATCTTGGCCACGGCGGCATAAGCCCGGGCCTGCGCCTCGGCCACGGTCTTGCCGCGCGCGACGACGTCGAGGACGCGCCCGCCCGAGGCGACGAGGCGGCCACCCTGAAGCCGCGTGCCGGCGTGGAAGATCGTCACCTGCGGATCGGCGGCGGCATCGTCGATTCCGGCGATCGGGCCGCCTGTCCTCGGCTCGTCGGGATAGCCCGTGGCCGCGAGCACGACGCAAAGCGCGGTCTCGTCCGACCAGCGCAGGTCGTAATTCGCAAGCACGCCGTCATGCGCAGCCACGAGCGCGGTCAGGAGATCGCTTTTCAGGCGCGGCAGCAGCACCTGGCATTCGGGATCGCCGAAGCGGACATTGTACTCGATGAGCTGCGGCCCCTCGGTCGTCAGCATCAGTCCGGCATAGAGCACGCCCTTGAAGGGCCTGCCTTCCGCCGCCATGGCGGCGACGGTCGGCGTGATGATGCGGTCCATCACCGCGCGCTCGAGCGCAGGCGTCAGGCACGGCGCCGGCGAATAGGCGCCCATGCCACCGGTATTGGGACCGGTGTCGCCGTCGCCGACGCGCTTGTGGTCTTGCGCCGAGGCGAGCGGCAGGGCTAGCGCGCCGTCCACCAGCGCGAAGAAGCTCGCCTCCTCGCCATCGAGGAAATCCTCGATCACCACCTCCGCCCCGGCCGCGCCGAAGCGCCGCCCCAGCAGCGCGCCGTCGACCGCGGCGCACGCCTCTTCCACCGAGGCAGCGACAGTGACGCCCTTGCCGGCGGCAAGCCCGTCGGCCTTGACCACCACCGGCGCACCATGCGCTTCGACATAGGCGCGCGCGGCGGCCGCGTCGTCGAAGCGGCGATAGGCGGCGGTCGGGATGGCGTGGCGCGCGCACAGATCCTTGGTGAAGCCTTTGGAGCCTTCGAGCGCCGCCGCTGCCGCCGACGGACCGAAGGCGGCGATGCCAGCCGTCTCGAGCCGGTCCACCAAGCCCGCGACCAGCGGCGCCTCAGGGCCGACGACGACGAAATCGATGTGCTCGCGCCGGCACAGCGCAAGGAGGCCGTCACCGTCGACCGCGGCGACGGGAACGCAAGTCGCCTCGCGGGCGATGCCGGGATTGCCCGGCGCGCAATAAAGCGCTTCGCACAGCGGCGAGGCGGCGATCGCCCAGCACAGCGCATGCTCGCGCCCGCCCGATCCGATGACGAGAACCCGCATCGTCCCGCTTCGCTCCGTTCGGGTCGGCGCATGCGTCCGATCCCCGAACCTTGTATCATGCCGGGCGATGAAGGAAACACCCCTCGCCGCAACCGCCGCCGGCACCAACCTGCCGGAATACAGCGTCAGCGAGATCGCCGCGCTCTTGAAGCGCACGATCGAGCAGAATTTCGCCTCGGTCCGCGTGCGCGGCGAAATCTCCGGCTTCAAGCGCCACTCCTCGGGACATTGCTATTTCGCGCTCAAGGACGAGGCGGCGGTGCTCGACGCGGTGTGCTGGCGCGGCACGCGGCTCGCACTCAAGCCCGAGGACGGGATGGAGGTGGTGTGCACCGGGCGGCTCACGACCTATCCCGGGCGCTCGCGTTATCAGCTCGTGGTCGAGAGCATGGAGCTCGCCGGCATCGGCGCGCTCTTGAAGCTGCTCGAGGAACGCAAGGCGCGGCTCGCCGCAGAAGGCCTGTTCGCGCCCGAGCGCAAGCGCAAGCTGCCATTCCTGCCCGAGGTGATCGGCGTCGTCACCTCGCCGACCGGCGCGGTCATCCGCGACATCCTGCACCGCCTCGCCGACCGCTTTCCGCGCCGCGTCCTCATCTGGCCGGTGGCGGTGCAGGGCGATGGTGCGGCAGCGCAGGTGGCGGCCGCGATCCAAGGCTTCAACCGGCTCGTCCCGGGCGGCACTCCGCCGCGGCCCGATCTCCTCATCGTCGCGCGCGGCGGCGGCAGCATCGAGGATCTGATGGCGTTCAACGAGGAAAGCGTGGTGCGCGCCGCCGCCGGCTCGGCGATCCCGCTCATTTCCGCCGTCGGCCACGAAACCGACACGACGCTGATCGATTTCGCCAGCGACCGGCGCGCGCCGACGCCGACCGCGGCGGCCGAAATGGCAGTGCCGGTGCGGCTTGAACTCGCGGCCGAGCTCGACAGCAAGTCGCTGCGCCTCAAGCACGCGCTCGGCCGCGAACTCGCCGCCCGCGCGAGCAATCTGCGTGCGGCCGCGCGCGGCCTGCCCGATCCGCGCAACCTGATCGGCGCCGCGACGCAGCGACTCGACGATCGCGCCGAACGGCTCGTCCTGGCGCTGCGCCAGCGCGTGCGGTTGGGGGCGCAGCAACTCGACGCCACCGCGCGGCGCCTCGCCCCGGCGCTGTTGGCGGCGCAGATCGCTGCTTCGCGCCAACGCCTCGCCGATCACGCGCCGCGCCTTGGCGCCGCCGCTTCGCGGATCGTCGCGCTTCACGCCACGCGGCTCGCCAGCCTCGCCGGGCGGCTCGCGAGCTGGCAGCAGGCCCAGGTTCAGGCGCTGGAGCGCGGCTATGTCCGCGTCCGCGGCGCTGCCGGCAAGGTGCTGACGCGCGCCGCCGACGTGGCGCCGGGCGCGGCGCTCATGCTCGAATTCCACGATGGCAGCGTCGCCGCCACCGCCGCCGCCAAGCGCCCGGACCGCGAGGCCGCCGCGACCAAGCAGGGCAAGCTGCTGTGAGACGCTGCTAATCCGGCCGGCAGCGGCGGCGCGGGCGCCGCCGCTCAGCCATGCCGCAAGGCCGCCGCGACCACCGGCGCCAGCAGCGCCAGCAGCGCCGGCTCGTCCTGCCACCGCACCTCGACCGCGAGCACCGAGACGCGGGCGCGCCACGCAGGCGGCAGCCGCACCGCATCCTTGGCCGTGGTGACGAGACGCGCGCCCGCCGCCGCGGCGTCGCGGCAAGGCGCTCGAGTTCGGCCGCGTCATAACGGTGGTGATCGGCAAAGGCGTGACGCGCGACGATCAGCGCGCCGGCCGCGCCACGGTGCGGAAGAATTTCTCCGGCCGGCCGATGCCGGCAAAGGCGACGACGCGGCCGGCCGGCACGGTCGCAGCAACCGGCACCAGTTCCGCGCGCAGCACCGGCTCGCCGCCCGAGCCGGCCGCGACCCCGTCTGCGTCCTCGCCATCAGCACCACCGCATCGGCGCGCGCCAGCGCCGCCGCGATCGGCTCGCGCAGCGGTCCCGCCGGCATGACCCGGCCGTTGCCGAAGCCATAGCGCGCCATCGACCACCAGCAGCGCGCAGGTCCTTGACGAGACGCGGGATTCTGGAACCCGTCATCCATGACGATGATGCCCGGCGCCCGGCGGCGGCGGCGGCGCGCGCGCCGGCGACGCGGTCGCGCGCGATCCAGGTCGGCGCCACTCGCGCCAGCAGCAGCGGCTCGTCGCCGACCTCGGCCGCGTCATGCCGCGCCGGATCGACCGCGAGCGGGCCCGCCGCGCTGCCGCCATAGCCGCGGCTCAGGAGATGCGGGCGCGCGCCGCGCGCGGAGAGCAGGCGGGCGAGGCTCAACACCACCGGCGTCTTGCCGGCGCCGCCGGCGACGAGATTGCCGACGCACACGACCGGCACCGGCGCGCGCAACGGATGCGTCAGAGCGCGCGCCGCGCCGCGCCGGCCGCGATATGGGCCCAGGCGAGCGGCTCCAGCAGCTGCGCGACAAGCCCGGGCCGCGCCCAGAACTCAGGCGCAGGCGGCAGCTTCATCGGGGGCGAGGCGGTCGAGCCACGGCGCGATCCGCGCCATCACCGCATCGAGCACGTCGCGGTTGTGCGCGGCGACGCCGGCGGCGGCGGCGGCGCGGGCGGCGCGCTCGACCGGATCGGCGAGGAGGCGCCCGACCGCGGCGGCGAGGCTCGGGCCGTCGCTGACGGTGATGGTCGCGCCGGCCGCCGCCAGCGCGCGCGCCATCGCCGCGCAATTGCTCATGTCGGGACCGTGCAGGATGGCGCAGTCGAGCAGCGCCGCCTCGAGCGGATTGTGCCCGCCCTTGCGCGCGATCGAGCCGCCGACGAAGGCGATGCCGGCCAGCCGGTAGAACAGGCCGAGCTCGCCCAGCGTGTCGGCGAGATAGATTTCGGTCGCCGCATTGACCGGCTCGCCGCGCGAACGCCGCGCCACGGCGAGGCCGCGCGCTGCGAGCATGGCGCGGATCGCCTCGGCGCGCGCCGGATGGCGCGGCGCGATGATGGTGAGGAGCCCGCGATGCCCGATGCAGCAATGCGCGATGGACGAAGGCCGCGATCTCCTCTTCGCCCTCGTGCGTGCTGGCGGCGAGCCATAGCGGCCGGCCCGCGACCGCGGCGGCCAGCTGCGCAAACCGTGCCGCGTCGACCGGCAGCGGCGCCGCCGCGGCCTTGAGGTCGCCGACCGTCGCGGCGTCGGCGGCGCCGAGACGCTGGAAGCGCTCGGCCTGCGACCGCGTCCTGCGCGAGGCACAGCTGCGAAGCTCGCGAGCAGCGGCCCGATCAGCCCGGGAAAACGGCGCCAGCGGCGGAACGAGCGCAGCGACATCCGGCCGTTGAGCAGCAAGCAGCGGAATGCCGCGCGCATGCGTCTCGGTGATGAGGTTGGGCCACAGCTCGGATTCGACCCAGAGCGCGAGATCGGGCCGCCAATGCGCGAGAAACCGCCGCACATAGGCGGCCGGTCGATCGGCACGTATTGATGCCAGGCGCGGTCCGCGGGCAGGCGGCTCGCCAGCAGCCGCGCCGAGGTGACCGTGCCGGTCGTCACCAGCACGCTCGAGCCTCGGCCGCTCGACCAGCAGCCGGTCGATCAGCGACAGCATCGATACCGCCTCGCCGACGCTCGCCGCATGGACCCAGACCAGCGGCCCCGGCGGCCGCACGCGGCCCGGCATGGCCGCGGCGCTCGGCGAAGCGCTCGCGGTCCTCCTTGCCGCGCGCGAGCCGGCGCGCGAGATAGAGACCGATCACCGGGCCGAGCGCGATGCTCAGCGCCGCGATAGGCGCCGAGCGCCGCGCTCATCCGCCGCCTCCGGCGGCGCGGCGCGCGCGCCTGCCATTCGTGCCGCGCCAGCGTGCCGGGCGCGGTCGCCTCGCGGCCGACGCGGCGGTCGGCCTCGGCGGTGAGCGCGTTCATGCGCTCCTCGATGAGCGCGCGCCAATGCTCGATCGCCGGCCGCGTCGAGCGCGGCCGGCACGCGCGATCGCCTCGCCCCACAGGAACACGCCGCGGCTCAACGGCAAGCGCCAGGTGGAAGCGGTCCCAGCTCGCGAGGATGCGGCGCCGGCTCGTCGCATAGGTCATCGGCACGATCGGCGCGCGCGCGAGCCGCGCCGCGGCGACGATGCCCGCGCTCGCCCGCATCGCCGGGCCGTTGGGACCGTCGGGCGTGATGCCGACCGAGTGCGCCGGCGCGGATGTGGCGCAGCATCGCGCGCAGCGCCGCGCGAGCCGCCCTCGGTGGTCGAGCCCGCGATCGAGCCGATGCCGAAATAGGCGACCGCGCCGGCGATGATGCGGCCGTCGCGATGGCCCGACATCAGCATGAAGAGCGGCGCGCGCCGCGCCCACATCATCGGCAGCATCAGCATGCCGCCCATGCCAGAACGCGACGATGAACGGGCCGCTCGCCGCCACGAGCGCGTCGCGGCGATCTCGCCGCCGACCATGGTCCAGCGGCTGGTCGCGTAGACGAGACGGATATAGAGCTGGACGATCCAGCACAGCACGCGCGCGGCTCGCCTCGGCGCGCAGCCACCGCTTCACGCGGCCGCATCGCGCTCAGGCCCTGAGCTCGGCCGCGACCGCCTGATCGGCGAATTGCAGCGCATGGAGCCTGGCATAGACGCCGTCGCGGCGCAGCAGCTCGGCATGCGTGCCGGATTCCGACGATGCGGCCCGCCTCGACGACGTAGATGAGGTCGGCGTCGATCACGGTCGACAGCCGGTGCGCGATCACGACGCGTGGTGCGGCCGCGCATCAGCGCCTTGAGCGCCGCCTGGACCTGGCGCTCGGATTCGGTGTCGAGCGCGGAGGTCGCCTCGTCGAGCAGCAGGATCGGCGCGTTCTTCAGCATGGCGCGGGCGATGGCGATGCGCTGGCGCTGGCCGCCCGAGAGCTTGACGCCGTGCTCGCCGACCGGCGTGTCGTAGCCCTGCGGCAGGGCGCGGATGAACTCGTCGGCCGCGGCCGCCTGCGCCGCGGCGACGATCGTCGTCGTCGCTGGCGCCGAAGCGGCCATAGGCGATGTTGGCGCGGACCGTGTCGTCGAACAGGCTCACCTCCTGGCTCACCAGCGCGATCGCGCCGCGCAGCGAGGCGAGCGTCACGTCGCGCACGTCGATGCCGTCGATCCGCACCGCGCCGGCGTCGACGTCGTAGAAGCGCGGCACGAGATTGAGGATGGTGCTCTTGCCCGCGCCCGACGCGCCGACCAGCGCCACCGTCTTGCCCGCCGGCACGGCGAGGCTCACGCCCTTCGAGCGCCGGCGCGCCGTTGGCATAGGCGAAGCGCACCTCCTCGAAGCGGATCTCGCCGCCGGTGACGGCGAGCGGCCGGCGCGTCCGGCCGCTCGCGGATCTGCGGCTCGATGTCGAGCACGGTGAAGATGCGCTGCGCCGCCGGCCAGCCCCTCCTGCAGGCTGACATTGAGGCCGGCGAGGTTCTTCATCGGCTGATAGGCGAGCAGCAGCGCGGTGACGAAGGAGAAGAACGTGCCGGGCGTGCGCGCGCCGTCGATGACCTGGTGGCCGCCATAGAGGATGACGAGCGCGACGGCGACGCCGCCCAGCGTCTCCATCAGCGGCGAGGAGACGGAGCGGGTGCGCGCCGCGCGCTCGACCAGCCGGAACAGGCGTTCGATGACGCGCCCGGCGCGGCTGCGTCTCGTAGGCCTCCATGCCATAGGCCTTGACGTGGCGCGCGCCCTGGAAGGTCTGGTCGAGCAGCGTGGTGAACTGGCCCATCTCCGCCTGGGTGTCGGCCGAGACCCGGCGCATGCGCCGGCCGACCCTGGCGAGCGGCCGCAGCGCCAGCGGGAAGGCGACGAAGGCGACGAGCGCCAGCAGCCAGTCCTGGTAGAACATCAGCGCGACCAGGAAGGCCGCGGTCACCGCCTCCTTGCCGAGGCCCGCGAGCACGTTGGTCGCCGCGGCGCGCAGCATGTTGGCGTCGTTGGTGAAGCGCGAGATCAGCGTGCCGGTCGGATTGGCGTGGAAGAAGGCGAGATCGGCGCGCATCAGGCCGCGCGAACAGCGCGAGCTGGATGTCGGCGACGACGCGCTGGCCGACCGTGGTCATCAGCACCGCCTGGACGTAATTGGCGATGCCCTTGACGAAGGCCAGCACGATCACCGCCGCCGGGATGACGAGCAGCAGCCGCTCGTCGCGGGCGACGAAGACGCGGTCGAGCATCGGCTGCATCAGCCAGGCATTGGCCGCGGTCGCCGCCGCCATCAGCGCCCATGGCCACGAACGACAGCACCATGCGCGGCAGATGCGGGCGCAGGAACTGGCCCACCAGCCGGCGCACGAGCGCCACCGGTGCGGTGGCTGAACTCCGCCGCCGGTCCGGCCCTGTCGCTGTCAGCTCCAATTGCGCTCCTTTCGCGGGGCCGATTGTACCCGCCGCGCCGCGGCCAGCAAAGCGCAGGCGACTTGACCGGCGGCGAATCCGCGGGAAAATCAGCGGCGGATCGAGAATCGGCCCCTCGGTGCGCCGCTCCCAGCCGCTTCGTTCCAGTTCGGGCGGTCGTCGTCCTGGGCTTCGGGACAGCCGAGGCAGAAATAGCCGATGAATTTCCAGTCCGGCGGCACGGCAAGAATTTCTGCCATTTGAACCGGATCGAGAATCGACACCCATCCCATGCCGATCCCCTCGGCGCGCGCCGCCAGCCACAGGGTGTGGACGGCGGTGACCGCGGAATACTCGACCATTTCGGGCATGGTGAGGCGCCCGCAAGCCGTGGCCCTGGCCGGTCGCACGGTCGGCAAGAGAGCCGCGAGATGACATGGCGCCTCGGCCAGGCCGGAAGAGCTTCGAGGCGGGCATAGGCAGCGGCGCGATCGGGCTCGTGCAATCGCCAGCGCCGCATCATTGCACAGCTCGAAGTTGCCGGCGCACGGCTGCGCGCCGGGCGGGATCATCGACCGTGACGAAGCGCCACGGCGTCGCTCAAGCCCACCGAAGGCGCGCGAGCGCGCGATGTCGATGAGATGCTCCAGCTTGCCGGCGGGCAGCGGCGTGCGCTGAAAGCGGCGGACATCGCGGCGCCACGCGAGCAATTCGCGCAGCCGGACCCGAAATGCATCGTCGAAGCGCGGCGCCGTGCTCACGCCGGCTTAGGCGCCGGCCACGGTCATGCCGTCGATGCGCAGCGTCGGCGCGTCGATGCCGGTGCGGAAGCGCAAGGTCGCTCGCCGCGCGCGAGATGGCGGAACATGTCCTTGAGATTGCCGGCGATGGTGACCTCGCTGACGGGATAGGCGAGCGTCGCCGTTCTCGATCCAGAACCCGGCGGCGCCGCGGCTGTAGTCGCCGGTGACGCCGTTGACCCCCATGCCCATGAGCTCGGTGACGTAGAACCCTGAGGCGATGTCGCCGATCAGCTCGCCGGCGGTGACGGCGCCGGGCTCGAGCCACAGATTGGTCGGCGACGGGCCGGGCGGGCCGCCGGTGCCGCGGCTGGCATGGCCGGTCGGTCTTGAGGCCGAGCTGGCGCGCCGAGGCAAGATCGAGGAGCCAGGTCTGCGAGCACGCCGTCGTCGACGATGGCGCGGCGCACGTTGCGCACGCCCTCGGCATCGAACGGTTTCGAGCGCAGGCCGCGCTGCTTGTGCGGGTCGTCGATGATGGTGATGCCCGCGGCGAAGACGCGCTCGCCGCGCTTGTCCTTGAGGAAGCTCGTGCCGCGCGCCACCGCGGGGCCGCTGATCGCGCCGACGAGATGGCGCAGCAGCGAGCCCGCGACGCGCGGGTCGAAGACCACCGGCACGCGGCAGGTCGCGACCTTGCGCGCGTTGAGGCGGCGGACCGCGCGCTCGCCGGCGCGGCGTCCGACCACGGCGGGGTCTTCGAGATCGGCGGCATAGACAGCGCTCGAATAATCGTAGTCGCGCTCCATGCCGGTGCCTTCGCCGGCCAGAACCGCAGACGCTGACGCCCTGGCCGGTGCCGACATAGGTTCCGGCGAAGCCGTTCGAGGCGGCGAGCGCGACGCGCGCGCGGCTCCAGCTCGCCTCGGCGCCCTCGGAATTGGTGACGCCGCGACACGGCGCGGGCGGCGTCCTCGGCCGCGGCGGCGCGGGCGATGAGCGTTTCCGGCGCGGGCTCCTCGGGATCGGCGAGATCGAGGTCGGGCCAGTCGCGGGCGAGTTCGGTCGGGCGTCGGCGAGGCCGCAATAGGGATCCTCCGGCACCGCCTTCGCCATGGCGAGCGCGCGCGTCACGATCTCGTCGATCCGCTCGGCTGTTGCGCTCGTTCGGCGGAGACGATCGCCTGGCGCTGGCCGACCATGACGCGCAGGCCGATGTCGAAGCCCTCCGAGCGTTCGAGCTTCTCGATCCGTGCCGAGGCGCTGCGCGTGCGACAGCGCCGCGCCCTCGAACAGCACGGCGTCGGCCGCATCGGCGCCCTGCTCGGCGCGCGCGGGCGATGAGATCGCCGAGCAGCGCAAGCGCGTCGGTGTCCTGCGCCATGGGCAGGTCCTTCGCCAGACCTGCCGTCGCAGCATATGGAAGCGCGTGCCGCCGCCGCCAGGCGCCGGCAGTGTCGCGGTCTAGCGCCAGATCGGCTTGCCCGAGCCGGGCAGACCGAGGCTCGGCCATTTCGCCGTCACGGCGGCGATCGATGTCGTCGCTCATGCGCAGCTTGCGGCCCCAGGTCCGCGTGGTCTCGCCCGGCCATTTGTCGGTCGCATCGAGCCCGATCTTGCCGCCCAGCCCGGCCACCGGCGAGGCGAAGTCGAGATAGTCGATCGGCGTGTTCGTCGAGCACGGTGATGTCGCGCGCCGGGTCCATGCGCGTCGCCACCGCCCACATCACGTCCTTCCAGTCGCGTGCGTCGATGTCGGCGTCGACGACGATGACGAACTTGGTGTAGACGAACTGGCGCAGGAACGACCACACGCCCATCATCACGCGCTTGGCGTGGCCGGGATAGGCCTTGCGGATCGCGACCACGGCGATGCGGTAGGAGCAGCCTTCGGGCGGCAGCCAGAAATCGACGATCTCGGGGAATTGCTGCTGCAACAGCGGGATGAACACCTCGTTGAGCGCCGCGCCCAGCACCGAGGGCTCGTCCGGCGGCCGGCCGGTGAAGGTCGAGAGATAGATCGGATCGCGCCGCATCGTCATCGCGGTGATGCGGAACACCGGGAAGCGCTCGACCGCGTTGTAGTAGCCGGTGTGGTCGCCATAGGGGCCTTCGTCGCCGTATTCGTCGAGCGCGACATGGCCTTCGAGCACGATCTCGGCCTCGGCCGGGACCTTGAGCGGCACGCTGACGCAGTGCACCAGCTCGACCTTCTCGCCCGCGCAGGAGCCCGGCGAACTGATATTCCGAGAGCGTGTCCGGCACCGGCGTCACCGCGGCGAGGATGGTCGCCGGGATCGGCGCCGATCACCGCGGCCGACGGGCAGCGGCTCGCGCCGCTCCTCGCCCCAGCGGCGATGATGCTGCGCGCCGCCGCGATGGGCGAGCCAGCGCATCAGCGTGCGGTCGCGGCCCAGCGACCTGCATGCGATAGATGCCGAGATTGAAGCCGTCCTCGCGTCCCTCGCCCGGCCCCCGCGTCACCACCAGCGGCCAGGTGATGAGCGGCGCCGGCTCGTCCGGCCAGCAGGTCTGCACCGGCATGAGGCCGAGATCGATGTCGCCGCCCTTGAGCACGATGTCCTGGCACGGCGCGCTCCCGACGGTGCGCGGCTTCATCGCCAGCACGGTCTTCAGCAGCGGCAGCATCTCGATCGCCTCGCGCCAGCCGCCCGGCGGCTCGGGCTGCTTGAGGAAGGCGAGCGTCTCGCCGACCTCGCGCAGCTGATGCGGCAGCCGGTCCATCGCCAGCGCGACGCGCTCGACCGTGCCGAAGAGATTGGTCAGCACCGGCATGTCAAAGCGCCCGCCGTCGGTGCGCAGCACGTGCTCGAACAGCACCGCCGGCCCTCCCTCGGCCAGGAGCCGGGTATGAATCTCGGTGATCTCGAGATGCGGCGAGACCGGCTCCGTGACGCGCTTCAAGCGCGTCGTCGGCTTCGAGGCGCGCCATAAATTCTCGGAGCGAAGCGTAAGGCATGAGGCTACCTTGGCCGCGGGCGGGACGCCACTATATGTCGCGCCGTGGGCGCGAGGCCACCCGGGGCCGCTTCCGGGGACGAGGAGCAGCGGGGATGGCCTATTGGGTCATTGGCGGCGAATACACCGACACCGGATTCACGACGCTGGCGCCGGGCCGGTGCGAGGAACGCATCGGTCCCTTTGCCAGCTACGACGAGGCCTATGTGCTGTGGTCGGCGCGCGCCCGCGCCACCATCGACGACGCCACCATCTGGTACCGCATCATCAGCGACGAGAGCCGCCCCGCCTACGACTAGGCCTGGGTCGGCACCGCCGCGCGCGCCGGGGCGGCGCGGTCGAGGGCATTGGCGTGCAGATAGGGCATGACCTTGTCGGCGAAGAGCCGCAGAATTCTTCTCGGTCAGGTCGGCAGGCAGCGTCGCCACCTGCAGCATGGTGATGAGATTGCCGAACCCCAGTTCGCGCTGGCGCTCGATCAGGGTCTCGCGCACGGTGGCGGCGCTGCCGCAGGTGACGATGCCGAGCTCGATCAGCGCGTCGATGGTGAGATGGGCCCGCATCGCGAATTTGTTGGCGATGAGGGTCTTGGTCGAGGCGATCGAGGAATAGCCCGGCGGCAGCCGCATCTCCAGCGGATGGTGCAGGAACTTCTGAAAGAACGCCTCGATATGCGGCTGATACTCGCGCCGCGCGATTGCGTCGGTCTCGGCGACATAGACCGGCGTCGCCCAGCCGAGCTGCGCCGGTTCGGCCGCATAGCCGTGGCGCGCCGCGACCTCGCGATAAAGATCATGCGCCTTCTTTGCCACCCGCAGCGGGCTGAAGGATTGGAGATAGGTGTATTTGCGCGCCGGATGCGCCGCCCATTCGACCGTCTCGGCGCTGCCTTGCGAGGGCACCCACACCGGCGGATGCGGGCGCTGCACCGGCCGCGGCCATAGATTGACATATTCGAACTGATAGTGCCGGCCGTGATAGCGGAACGGCCCGGTTTCGGTCCAGGCGCGCAGGATCAATTCGTGCGCCTCGTAGTAGCGCTCGTGCGACAGCGTCGGGTTGACGCCGGTGGCGAAATACTCGGTGCCGATGCCGCGCACGAAGCCGGCGATGAGCCGCCCGCCGCTCATCTGATCGAGCATGGCGAACTCCTCGGCGAGATGCACGGGATTACTCACCAGCGGCAATGCCCGGCCGAGGACCGCGATCTTCGCCCGCTTGGTCGAGCGCGCGAGCGCCGCGGCGACGAGATTGGGCGCCGGCATCAGCCCATAGGCGGTCTGGTGATGCTCGTTGACGCAGATGCCGTCGAAGCCGAGCGCGTCGGCCAGTTCCAGCTCGCCGATGTAACGGTCATAAAGCCGCCCGCCGACCGCCGGATCGAAATAGGAATTGGGCAGCGTCACCCAGGCGGAGTCGTGCCGGTCGGTGTAGGAAAGATCGAGCGCCGCATAGGGCATGAGATGGAAGAACAGGATCTTCATGACGGCGCCTTTGCGAAGAAGGTGTCGAGACGGTCGCACACCGCACCTGCCTGCTCGGTATGGAGCGCATGACCGCAATCGGCAAGCACGGCCAGTTCGGCCCCGGGAATTTCCGCAATGAACGTCCGATGGCACGCGAACGGCACGATCCGGTCGTCGCGCCCCCACAGCACGAGGGTCGGAACGTCGATGAGATGCAGCCACAGACGAAGCTGCGGATTGTGGAGCCGCGGGCTCCAGGCCAGCCGCGCCGCCCCCGCCCGGTTCTGCAGCGTCACGTCGAGGTCGGAATCGGCGAGCGCCTTGATGCGCGTCTCGGCGAGGCCCTGGTCGAAGAAATTACGCCGCGCCAACTCTTCCGCCGACCACGCGAAGATGTCGTCATAGGGCGCCTCGGGCGCGAGCACCCCCGCGGGCGCCAGCAGCGTCAGGCTCCGCAGCCGCGACGTGCTGCGGATCGCGATCTCCGCGGCGGTCCAGCCGCCGAGCGAATGGCCGGCAAGATGACAGCGCTCGAGGCCGAGCGCCCGCATCGCGTCGAGATAGAAAAACGCCAGATCGCCGACGCTCATCATCCAATCGGGAATGGTGGATCGTCCGAAGCCCGGATGCTCGGGCACGATCACGCGGAAATGCCGGGCGAGCGCCGCGAGCAGCGGCGGCCAGTTCCAGCCGCCGGCGCCGTGCAAATAGAGCACCGGATCGCCGGCGCCGTCCTCGACCACGCGCAGCGCGGTGCCGGCAATGTCGATCCTCGACTCGCGCATGCCCCCCATCCTCCGGTCCGCCGCTAGTCTCGACTCGCGGCGCCGAAGCAATTAGCATGGAAACTTAACAAGGCAAATGGGGACCGCGAAAATTGCGGCACCGCGCCGGCATGAGGGGGAGGAAAATATGCGCCTGCATCGCGCGTTGTTGGTCGTCGCCGCCGCTTTGAGCGTGCTCGCCGGGGCGGGATTGCCTGCCGGCGCCGCGCCCGTCACGATCCGCTTCGGCTGGGCGGTCGTGCCGGCGACGATCGTTCCGCTTCTCGCCCAGCGGCCGGATCTGGCGACGCATCTCGGCAAGTCCTACACGCTCGATTTCTTGCATTTCCAAGGATCTCCCACGATGATGACCGCGCTCGGCGCGCACCAGGTCGACATCGTCACGCTCGCCTTCTCCTCCTTCGCGCTGGCGGTGGTGAACGGCGGCATGACCGATCTCCGCATCATCGGCGGCGAGGCCGAGGATGGCGCGCCCGGCTACAACAGCAACGAATTCATGGTCGCCAAGGACGGCCCGATCAAGACGATCGAGGCTCTGAAGGGCAAGGTGCTCGCGACCAACGTCCTCGGCAGCGCCGTTGACATCGCCATGCGCGCGCTCCTGCGCAAGCACGGGCTCGAGAACCAGCGCGACTACACCATCATCGAGGTGAACTTCCCCAACATGAAGGCGATGCTGGCGGACAAGAAGGCCGATCTCATCAGCGCGGTCGAGCCGTTCTCGATGGACCCGGGGCTGCGCGCCGAGGCGCGCACGCTCTTCACCGAGCGCGATGCGATGGGCACCTCGCTTCTCGCGTTCTGGGTGGCGCATCCGGACTTTCTCGAGAAGAACCGCGCGGCGGTGCTCGATTTCATGGAGGATTTCCTGCGCGGCGTGCACTGGTACCTCGACCCCGCCAATCACGACAAGGCGGTGGCCGAGGTCGCGGCCTTCCTGAAGCAGCCGCCGGCGCGCTTCGCCTGGGCCTTCACCAAGAACGATCAGTTCCGCAGCCCCGAGGGCAAGCCCAATCTCGCGGCGCTGCAGAGCAACATCGATCTGCAGCGCGCGGTCGGGTTCCTCAACGGCGCGGTCGACGTGAAGAGCCACGCCGAACTGGGCCTCATGGCGGAAGCGGCGAAGCGTCTGCATTGAGCCGCCATACCACCGCCTCGCGGCTTGTCCCGGTCCTCGAGATCGAGCGGCGTCGGCACGGTGTAGCGCGCGCATTCCTCGAGCCCGGCGCGCGGCAGATAGGCGCGGCCGGGATCGCCCAGCAGCACCAGCGCGCCCGCGGCCGCGCGCCGCGCGAGCCACGTCACGAGGCGCGCGGCGAGCGGCGCGCTCGTAGCACATGTCGCCGACAAGAATGATGTCGGCCGCCGCGGCGAACGCGGCCGCGTCGGTGGCGGCGGTCGCGACGGCGGCGCCGTTGGCCGCGGCGTTGAGCGCGATCGCCGCGACGGCGAAAGGGTCGATCTCGAGCGCGGTGACATCGGGCGCGCCGGCCTTGGCGGCGGCGATGGCGACGAGGCCCGAACCCGCGCCGACATCGAGACGCGCCGCCCGCGCACCAGATGCGGATGATCGAGCACGTGCCGCGCCAGCGCCTGCCCGCCGGCCCAGGCAAAGGCCCAATAGGGCGGCGGCAGCCCTGTGGCCGCGAGCGTCGCCTCGGTCGCCAGCCACAGCGGCGTGATCTCGGTCGCGAGATGAAGGCGGATCTCCGGCACCAGCGGCGGCGCGGCCAGGACCGTATTGGCGCGGACGAAGGCCGCCGGGTCAGGCGGCATGGGCGGCGATGATGCCGCCGAAAAGGAGCCAGCCGGTCAGCCGGTTCGACTTGAACTTGGCGAGGCAATCGGCCGGATCGTCGATATCGACCCGCGCCGCCTGCCAGCCGAGTTGGACGCGCGACGAGCGCGAGCGCCGCGCCAGAACGGCGCCCCGAGCCCGTCGGCCGCGCCCGCTGCGCCCCACAGCGCCACCGCCGCCGCATAGAACAGGAAAAGAAACGGCCGCGTCCGCCGCCCCAGCACGATCGCCGCCGATTTGACGCCGATCAGCACGTCGTCCTCCTTGTCCTGATGGGCGTAGATCGTGTCGTAGCCGAGCGTCCACGCGATGCCGCCGAGATAGAGCCACACCGCCGGCGCACCGAGCCCGTCGCGCGCCGCCGCCCAGCCCATGAGCGCGCCCCAATTGAAGTTGAGGCCGAGGAAGAATTGCGGCCAATAGGTCACCCGCTTCATGAACGGGTAG
Organism: uncultured Alphaproteobacteria bacterium; assembly: GCA_963721625.1. Taxonomy (GTDB): domain Bacteria; phylum Pseudomonadota; class Alphaproteobacteria; order ATCC43930; family CGMCC-115725; genus DATJLY01. Next base: position 65,191 of record CAVRKF010000006.1, on the reverse strand, counting down.
GTCGCGATCAGCACCAGAACGAGGAAGCCGAGCAGGATCGCCGTGCGGCGACAGGCTCGCCAGCACCGCCGCCCCGATCGCCGAGTTCGAAGCAGCATGAACCATGCGGCCGCCGGCGCACGCTCACCGCGCCGCTCGGAATGGGACGCGTGCGCGTGCGTTCCACGCTTGGCCGTCGAAATCGCGGTCGGCGATGTCGTTCAAGGTGCAGCCGGCGCCGCGCATCGCCACCGCGCCGATCGCGAACAGCGCGATGAGCCGCCAATCGGGCCAGCGCCCCGCCGCGAGCGCGATGCCCCACCAGCCGGGAAAGAGCAAAAGCCACGTGCCGATCGGCCGGTCGAGCCGCGCCAGGCGGATATAGGGCCGCAGCAGCGGCGGCGCGTAGCGGTCGGCCCAATCGCCCGGACGGATATCGCTCATCGCGTGCGCCCGGCGCCGCGGGCGCCGCGTCAGGCGGCGCCGGCCGCGGCGGTCTCGCTTCGCACCGCGCGGTCGAAATCGTCCATCAGCATCTTGCACACCTTGCCCGGCGTGAAGCGGTATTGGCCGATCTCGGCGACCGGCGTCACCTCGGCGGCGGTGCCGGTGACGAACACCTCCTGCGCCTTGGCGAATTCCTCGGGCATGATCGCCCGCTCGACCACCTTGAGCTGGCGCGCGCGCGCCAGCGCGATCACGGTCTGGCGCGTGATGCCGTCGAGGAAGCAGTCGGGCGTCGGCGTATGCAGCACGCCGTCGATGACCAGGAAGATGTTGGCGCCGGTGCCCTCGGCGATCTGGCCGCGCCAGTCGAGCATCAGCGCGTCGTCATAGCCGGCTGCCTCGGCGTCGTGCTTGCAGAGCGTGCAGATCATGTAGAGCCCGGCCGCCTTGGCCGCGGTCGGCGCGGTGTGCGGCGCCGGCCGCGCCCACTTGGCCCAGCACATGCGGATGCCCTTCATCTTGGCGTCGGGCGAGAAATAGGCCGGCCACTCCCACACCGCGATGGCGACATGGATCTTGGTCGCCTGCGCCGCCACGCCCATCTGCTCGGCGCCGCGCCAGGCGATCGGGCGGACATAGCCGTCCTTGATGCCCTTGGCGCGCACCACCTCGTTCGAGGCCGCCTCGATCTCGGCGACGGCTATAGGGCATCTCGAAGCCGAGGATGCCGGCCGGAATCGATCAGGCGCTGGCTGTGCTCGCGCAGCTTGAAGATGCGAGCCGCCATAGACCCGTTCCCCCTCGAACACGCAGCTTGCATAATGCAGCCCGTGGGTCAGCACGTGGACCTTGCGCATCGCGCCAGGGCACCAGCTTGCCGTCGAACCAGATGAAGCCGTCGCGATCGTCGAAGGGGATCAGGGCCATGTCAGCGTTCCTCGTGCCTCGCGCGATTTTCGTCCATTATGTCGGATTATCGCCGTACGCGGCTCCAGGGATTTTCTAGCCGTGCCGCGAAAATAAGTCAACATGGCTGACATAAAATCCGCAGCCGGCCATCCCCTCCGCGCGAGGACGAGCTGCGCCAGGGGATCGAGCTGCTCTATTTCGCCTATCGCGACTTCACCGCCGAGCCCGACGCGATGCTCGCGCGCTACGGCTTCGGCCGCGCCCATCACCGCGTCATCTATTTCGTCGGGCGCCATCCGCAGATGAGCGTGAGCGACCTCCTCGGCATCCTGCAGCATCACCAAGCAGAGCCTGTCGCGGGTGCTGAGCCAGCTCGTGCGCCAGGGCTTCATCGTGCAGCGGACCGGCAGCCGCGACCGGCGCCAGCGCCTGCTGGAGCTCACGCCCAAGGGCGTCGAGCTCGAGCGCCAGCTCTCGGAGAACCAGCGCCAGCGCATCGCCAAGGCCTATCGCGAGGCCGGCGCCGCAGCGGTAGAGGGATTCCGCCGCGTCATGCTCGGCATCATCTCGGGCGAGGCCGACCGCCGCCGCTTCGAGCGGCCGGTCGCGGCGCTGATGGCGAGGCAGCGGAGCCGGCAGCATCTTCTGGTCGTCGATGACGATGCGCGGCTGCGCGAGCTGTTGCGCCGCTATCTCACGCGACCAGGGTTTCCGCGTCACCACCGCGGTCGATGCCGCCGAGGCGCGCGCCAAGCTCGGCGGCTTCGCCTTCGATCTTCTCATCGTCGACGTGATGATGCCGGGCGAGGACGGCTATGACTTCACCCACAGCCTGCGCCGCGACGAGCCGCATCCCGATCCTGATGCTGACGGCGATGGCGGAGCCGGCGAACCGCATCGCCGGGCTCGAGCGCGGCGCCGACGATTACGTGGTGAAGCCGTTCGAGCCGCGCGAGCTGGTGCTGCGCATCCGCAACATCCTGCAGCGCGTGCCGCCGGCGCCGGCGCACGCGGGCGCGGCCGAGCTGCGCTTCGGCGCCTTTCGCCTCGATCCGCGGCGCGGCGAGCTGTTATCGCGGCGACGAGCCGGTGCGGCTGACCGCGGCCGAGACGGCGCTGCTCTTGGTGCTGGCGCGACAGCCCGGCGAGGCGGTCTCGCGCGAGGATCTGTCGACTGAGGCGGCGCTGAGCGGCGCGCTGCGCCGCGTCGACGTGCAGATGACGCGGCTGCGGCGCAAGATCGAGAGCCGATCCCCGCTTCCCGCGCTATCTCCAGACGGTGCGCGGCACCGGCTATGTGCTGAAGCCCGATTGAGGACGCCGCCATGGAGGTGACCTTCATCGGCAGCGGCGACGCCTTCGGCAGCGGCGGGCGGTTCAACACCTGCTTTCTCGTCGCGGGCGAAGACTGCCGGCTTCTCGATCGATTGCGGCGCGTCGTCGCTCGTGGCGCTGAAGCAGCGCGGCATCGCCACCGAACGATCATCGACGGCGTCGTCGTCAGCCATCTCCATGGCGACCATTTCGGCGGCCTGCCGTTCCTGCTGCTCGACGCCCATCACCTGAGCCGGCGCCAGCGCCGATCTGTTCCTGTGGGGTCCCGCTGGGCTTCCGGCGCGGCTCGCCGCCGCCCGCGAGGCGCTGTTCCCCGGCTCGACCGAGACAATGCTACGCTTTCCGCTGACCTATCGCGAGATTGACGGCAGGCGAGCGTGCCGCGGGCGCGGGCTTTGCCGTGACGCCTTTTCCCGCGGCGCATGCAGCGGGCGCGCCCTGCTTTTCGCTGCGGTTCGAGATCGACGGCCGGGTCCTTGCCTATTCCGGCGACACCGCCTGGACCGAAGCGCTGGTTGCCGCCGGACGCGGCGCCGATCTCTTCATCTGCGAATGCTCGAGCTGACGCGCACCGCCAAAGCGGCCATCTCGCGTATGACGAGCTGAGCGCCGCGCCTCGCCCGGATCGGCGCCAAGCGCATCATTCTCACCCACATGAATCCGGACATGCTCGAAGCGCGCGGGCGGCTTGCGCACGCGACCGCCGAACGACGGGCTGACGATTGCACTCTAGGACAAAAAAAGGCCGCCTCGGAGAGGCGGCCCGGCGTCGCACGGGGGGTTCACACGCGACGCCTGCGATAGCGGCCTTGCGGGCCGATAACGACGTTCAGCGCGTGACTCGCGCGCGCGCGCCTGCTCGCGCATCTCGTCGAAGCTCTCGGTGACGCGCTTGGTGATGACGTCGAACGCCTCGGTCTGCGCCTTGGTCACGAGCTCGGTGAGTTCGCGCGCATTGGCGACGCCCTTCTCGAACGCCTGCTTGGCGATCTCGGCATTCTTGGCCATCCGCTCTTCGGGCGCGCTCGGCTGGGTCATGTCGCGCAACACCGCCGAGGCCTCGTCGAACGCCTCGCGGGCGATCTCGACCTGCCGGCGGGTGACCGCCTGCACGCCCTCGACCGCGAGCTGGTTGGCCTGGGTGAGGGCTTCGATGTTCTTGCGCTGGGTCGCCATCAGCGTCTCGACGTCGAAGCCGGGAAAGTTAAGGCCGGCAAAGGCCTTGCCGACATCCATATCGAGAAAGGATTGCTTGCCGTTGATCATGCGGCGGGTTCCTCATGCGTTAAGGGGGCGCAGTTATGTTGCACTGCACAATGTACAATATGACGCGGCATTTAGGCGCAAGTCAAGGGAAGATGCTCAAATTTTTTGCATTGCAACACGAATGTCATGCGGCGGCGGCAGGCGCCGCGCCCGCGCCGCGCCCGGCGAAGCGGCAGAGCGCCTCGCCGCGGCGCAAGCCGCGGTCGAGCGCCGCCATGGTGCGCCCGAGATCGGCGCTGTCATCGGCCAGGAACACCCGCAGCACCGCAAGATAGAGCGCCAGCGTCGCGTGGGTCATGAGCGGCCGCGACAGCCCGCGGTCGGATGCCCGACGCCTCCAGCATCCACGCCATCGACCGCGCAGCGCGGACGAGGCCCAGGATCGCCGCCGGATCGCCGATACTGTCGCGCAGGATGGCGCCGAGTCGCCGCCCGATGCGGCTTCAAGGCTCGAAGCGCCGCATCAGCGTCTCGAACAGCCGGTCGCGCGCGGTCCTCGCCGTGCCGGAGCGGCCGCCGCCGGCCAGCACGCTCGCGTCGATGCGGCGCATGAAGGCGCGCAGGATCGACGCCTTGCTGCGATGGAGCGCATAGGCCTCGTGCAGCTTGAGCCCGGCCGCGGCGGCGATCTCGGCCAGCCCGGTGCGGCGCCAGCCCTGGCGCGCCGCGAGCTCGAGCGCGGCATCGATGAGACGCTGCTCGGGGGTTCCTTCTTCGCGCCGCCGGCGCGGCGCTCGCGCTCTGGCCATGCGCTCCTCCCTCCTGACCGCGAACTCCCATCAGATATGGGGCGCCGCCCGGACGGCGCCAATCGCCCGCAGCGGCTCAATCCGCCAGTTCGCGCGAGCGCCGCGTCGCCGCCGCCACCGCCTTGACCATCAGCGCCGCAAGCCCGTCCGCCGCCATCAGCACGTCGAGCGCCGCGCGGGTCGTGCCGCCCGGGCTGGTCACGTTCTCGCGCAGCCGCGCCGGCGGCTCGCGCCGACAGCCGCGCCAGCTCGCCCGACCCGGCCACGGTCGCGCGCGCGAGCTGCACCGCCAAGGCCGCCGGGCAGCCCGGCCGCGACCGCCGGCCTGCGGCCAGGCATTCGATCAGCAGGAACACATAGGCGGGCCCGCTGCCCGAGACCGCGGTGACGGCGTCGAGCAGCCCCTCGTCCTCGACCCAGGCGACCTCGCCGACCGCGGCGAGCAGCCGGTCGCACAGCCCGCGCGCCGCCGCGCTCACCCGCTGGATTGGCGCAGGCGACGGCGATGCCGCGGCCGATCGCCGCCGGCGTGTTCGGCATGGCCCGCACCACCGCCGCGCCCGCGCCGAGCCGCGCGCGCCGAATAGCCCAGCGTCTTGCCCGCGGCGATCGACAGGAACACGGCGCCGCGCGCGGCGAAGCGGCGATAGGGCGGCAGCACGTCGTCGAGCGATTGCGGCTTGACCGCGAGCACGATCGCCGCCGGCTCGAGATCGGCGGGCAGCGTCGCCGGCGCGAGCGGTGCAGAGTCACGTCGGCGCAGCGCCGCCGGCGCCGCGGCCTCGGGCTCGACCACGACGAAATGCGGGGCGATGCGGCGCTCGCGCCAGCCGGCGAGCAGCGCCCCGCCCATCTTGCCGCAGCCGACGAGCAGGATCGGGCGCGCGGCGGCGGCGGCGCCGCTCACGCCTCGCCGACCGGATCGATCATCGCCGCGGCGATCGCCTCCTCCGCGCTCTTGCCGCCCCAGACGACGAACTGGAACGCGGGATAGAAGCGCTCGCACTCGGTGAGCGAGATGTCGACCAGATCCTCGATCTGCTCGACGCTGGCGCCGATGGCGCCGCGCAGCAGCACGCCCTGGCGGAAGGCCGGGGTGCTGTCGTCGGGCGCGAGGTCGAAATGGCCGAGCCACAGCCGCTCGTTCACCGCCGCCAGCAGCTCGTAGACCGCCGCGCGGCGCACCCGCGGCACCTTCATCTCGAAGCCGCAGGAGAAATGCAGCGCGCTCATCTCGCGCTGCCAGACGAAGAGCAGGCGATAATCGCACCAGCGGCCGGAGATCTCGACCACCATCTCCTCGTCGCTGGCGCGGTCGTGCGCGCCACTCATTGGCCAGCACGATCTCTTCGACGAGATCGATCGGATTGGCTCGCCGGCAGTGCGGTCTCGACGATCAGAGAGGTCATTCGCGCCTCCTGCGATCCAATATCTTGTGTTCCAGGGCGCAACCTTCTACCACTATCAAGGTTGCCAAAGAGCAGGCGATGGCGCAAGCGCGGAATTGCGACAGGCGCGCTAGAGCGGCTTCTGCGGCGGCGTCGGCAGTCGCGCGCGGGCGCCGCCGCGGCGGCGTGCGGCGGCGCGGCGAGCCGCGCCTCGAGCGCGGCGACCCGCGCCTCGAGCGCCTCCTGCGCCAGGCGCGCCTTGGCCGCCATCGCCTGCACCGCGTCGAATTCCTCGCGCCGCACCAGGTTCATCCGGCTCGAGCACGCGCTCGAGCTGCTCGCGAATGCGGGTCTCGACCTCGGTGCGCATGCCGCGTGAGCGTGCCCAGCGCGCCGGTCGCGACGCGGGCGAGATCGTCGAACAGGCGGTTTTCGGTTGCCATCGCCGGCGCTCCTTGCGCCGCTCCTGCGCCCATCATAGCGAACGCGCCGGCGATAAACGAATCACCCCGCGTGCGGCGGCTTGTGAGCCGGCGCGGCCTCGCGCCTATAACGCCGGCGATGATCGTCATCACCGGCGGCGCCGGCTTCATCGGCTCGAACCTCGCGGCGGCGCTCGAGGAGCGCGGCGAGCGCGATCTCGTCGTCTGCGACCGGCTCGGCAGCGACGACAAATGGCGCAACCTCGCCAAGCGCGAGCTGGCGGCGATCGTCCCGCCCGAGGGGCTGATGGCGTTTCTCGCCGCGCACGCGCGCGAGATCGACAGCGGTCTTCCATCTGGGCGGCGGTCTCGTCCACCACCGAGAGCGACGCCGATCTCATCATCGCCGCGAATTTCACCCTGTCGCTGGCGCTGTGGGACTGGTGCGCGGCGACCGAGACGCGGTTCATCTATGCCTCCTCGGCGGCGACCTATGGCGACGGCAGCGCCGGCTTCGACGACGATTCCGGCCCGAGGCGCTGGCGCGGCTGCGGCCGCTCAATGCCTATGGCTGGTCGAAGCATCTCTTCGACCGCCGCGTCGCGCGGCTGGTCGCAGCGGGGCGCCGCGCGCCGCCGCAATGGGCGGGGCTCAAGTTCTTCAACGTCTATCGGCCCGAACGAATACCACAAGGGCGCGATGAAGAGCGTCGTCGCGCAGATCTTTCCGCGCGCCGCCGCGGGCGAGCCGTGCCGGCTGTTCCGCTCGCACCGCGCCGGGATCGCCGATGGCGGGCAGCGGCGCGACTTCGTCTATGTCCGCGACTGCGTCGCGATGATGCTGTGGCTGTACGACCATCCGGCGGTGTCGGGGCTGTTCAATGCCGGCACGCGGCGCGGCGCGGAGCTTCGCCGAGCTGGCCGCCGCGGTCTATCGCGCGCTCGGCGCGCGAGCCGCGCATCGAGTATGTCGATACGCCGCCCGAGATCCGCGACAGCTACCAATACCTCACCGAGGCGCGGATGGAGCGGCTGCGCCGCCGGCTATGACCGGCCGGCGACGCCGCTCGAGGACGGGCGTGCGCGACTACGTGCAGACCTATCTCGCCGCCGCCGATCCCTACCGCTGAGCGGCGATGACGATCCCCTACCCCTTCACCAGCCCGGATGCGCCGATCGCGCTGTCGATCCCGTCATCCGGGGTTCCACGTCGCCGGTCTCAGTCTCGGGCCGTTCGACCTCGACATCCGCTGGTATGCGCTCGCCTATATCGCCGGGCTGGTGCTCGGCTGGCGCTATTGCCTGGCGCTGGCGCGCAAGCCGCCGCGCGTGGCGCGGCCGGAGGACATCGACGATTTCCTGGTCTGGGCGACGCTGGGCGTGGTGCTCGGCGGGCGCACCGGCTATGTCCTGTTCTACCGGCCGGATTTCTACTTCGCCCATCCCGACCAGATCCTGGCCATCTGGCACGGCGGCATGTCGTTCCACGGCGGCGCGCTCGGCGTGCTGGCGGCGCTGGCGCTGTTCTGCCGCCAGCGCGGGATCCCGCTGCTCGGGCTCTCCGACATCATCGCCTGCGCCGTGCCGATCGGGCTGTTCTTCGGCCGCATCGCCAATTTCATCAATGACGAGTTGTGGGGCCGGCCGACGGACGTGCCCTGGGCGATGGTCTTTCCCACCGGCGGCCCGCTGCCGCGCCATCCGAGCCAGCTCTACGAGGCGACGCTCGAAGGCATCGTGCTCTTCACCGTGCTCTTTCTGCTGCAGCGTTCGCGCCGCCTGCGCGAGCGCCAGGGCACGCTCACCGGCGTCTTTCTCATCGGCTATGCCTTGGCGCGCATCATTCTGCGAGGTGTTCCGCGAGCCCGACGCCAATCTCGGCTTTCTCTATCATGGGCGCGACGATGGGCCAGCTTCTGTCGATTCCCGTGCTCATCGCCGGCATCAGCCTCCGTCTGGTACGCATGGAAGCGGCCGGCGCCACGCGTGAGCGCGGCCGGGCGCGCCTCGCGCGCCCATCTCGCGGCCCGCATCGCCGCTGCGGGCCCGATCAGCGTCGCCAGCTACATGGAGGCGGCGCTGTTCCATCCGCGCTGGGGCTATTACGCGACGCGCGATCCCCTGGGCGCGCGCGGCGACTTCATCACCGCGCCCGAGGTGAGCCAGGTCTTCGGCGAGCTGATCGGGCTGTGGTGCGCGGATTCTGGCAGCGCCTGGGCGCGCCCGACCCGGTCCTGCTCGCCGAGCTCGGGCCCCGGGCGCGGCACGCTCATGCGCGATGCGCTGCGCGCCGCTGCGGTCGTCCCCGGCTTCGCGCGGGCGCTCAGGCTCCACCTCGTCGAGCGCAGCCCGGTGCTGCGCGCGGCACAACTGGAGGCGCTGCGGGACGCCGCGCCGCAGTTGCACGATGACGCGGCGACACTGCCGCCAGGGCCGCTGCTTCTCGTCGCCAACGAGTTCCTCGATGCGCTGCCGATCCGCCAATACGAGCGCGTCGGCGGGCATTGGCACGAACGCCGCATCGCTGCCGGCAACGGCGGCACATTTCGCTTCGTGCGCGATCCCGTGCCGGCGACGGACGCCGGCGCCGACGTACCCGAAGGCAGTATTCGCGAGACCCGGCCCGCTGCGCAGGCACTCGCCCAGGCTCTGGGCGCGCGGCTCGCCCGCGAGGAGGGGCAGCGCTGTTCATCGACTATGGCCACCAAGGCGGCTGTGGCGACACGCTCCAGGCGGTGCGGCGCCACCGCCCGCATGCGGTTCTGGACGCACCGGGCACCGCCGACCTCACCGCGCATGTCGATTTTGCCGCCTTCGCCACGGACGCGGCGGCTTCTGGCGCGCGCGCTTGGGGGCCGGTCGACGCAAGGCGGGTTCCTGCGCGTCGCTGGGCATCGCGGCGCGAACCGAGGCGCTGGCGGCAAAGGCCTCTCCCGACTCAAGCGGCGCTTTTGCGCAGCGGCACCTCCCGCCTGTCGAGCCCGCGGCGATGGGACGGCTCTTCAAGGTCCTCGCCCTGACCCATCCCGCCGCGCCGCCGCCCGCCGGGTTCGAGCCGGGCGAGCCCGGAGACGCGGCATGATGCTGCTGCAAGCGGGCGCGCTTGCGGTTGGCGGCATCCGCCACGCTTTCTTCACCCGCGACGGGGGCGCGAGCGAGGGAGTCTTTGCGTCGCTCAATTGCAGTCTTGGCTCGGGCGACGATGCCGGCAAAGTCGACGAGAACCGCCGCCGTGCGGCTCGCCGCCTGGGGGTTGCGCCCGATCGACTCGTCACCCCCTATCAGGTGCATGGCGCCGCGGTCGCTGCGGTGGCGCAGCCGTGGCGGCAGGCGGATCGCCCGCGCGCCGACGCGCTCATGACGCGTGCGCCGGGAATCGCGCTCGGAATTCTGACCGCCGATTGCGCGCCGGTGCTGTTCGCCGATCCAACCGTCCCGATGGTCGCCGCGGCGCATGCGGGCTGGCGCGGCGCGGTGGGCGGCGTGATCGAGGCGACGCTTGCCGCCATGGAGCAGGAAGGCGCCACGCGGGCGAGCATCCGCGCCGCGATCGGCCCCTGCATCGGCGGCCCGTCCTACGAGGTCGGACCGGAATTCCCGGCACCGTTCCTGGCCGAGAGCGCCGACAACATGCAGTTCTTCATGGCGTCGCCGCGCGCCGGGGCATTGGCGCTTCGATCTCGGCCGCTATGTCGAGGCGAAGCTGCGCCGTCTCGGGATCCGTGTCGTCGAGCGCATCGCCGGCGACACCTGCGCCGAGTCCGAACGGTTCTTCTCCTATCGCCGCGCCTGCCTCGCGGGCGAGCGGCGCTTCGGCCATCTACTGTCGGCGATCTGCCTTGCCCCCTGAGCGGTCCGCATTCGTCCTCGCCGCGCTGCTGCTGGCCGCTTCCTGCCAACCGCTGCCGCATCCCTTCGCCGACCGGGTCGCGATGCCCGGAGGGCCGTCGCTGCGGCCGCCCGACGGCGTCGGCGTGATCGTGCTGCCGGTGCAGAACGCCCCCGCGCCCGCGGCGGCGGCACTGGCCGAGGCGCTGGCCAAGTCGTTGCGCGATGCCGACGTGCCCGCCAGCACGCAATGCACAGAATCGTGGCTCCTATCGCCTCGTTGCCGCAACCGCCGCGGCGGCTTCCGGCGCCGGCCGCGTCGCCGTGACGCTCGACTGGCAGCTGCGCAATGCCGCCGACCGGATCGTCGGCCGCGGCACGGCCCGGAGCGACGGCACCGATACGGCGTGGGAGCATGGCAAGGACGGTCTTCCTGCCGCGCTCGCGCATGACGCCGCGCCCGCGATCGCGCGCCTGGTTGCCGGCGATGCGCCGCCGCCAGCGGCCAACGTCGCGGCGACGCTGAAGGTGGCGCGGGTCAGCGGTGCGCCCGGCGACGGCAGCGCGTCGCTCGCCCGTGCCATCGCCGCGGCCTTGGGCCGCGCCGGCGTCGATGTTGCCAGCGGCGGCGGCAGGGCGCGCTTCACGCTCTCGTGCCAGGTCGAGACCGCGCCCGTGCCGAACGGGCAAGCAGCACGTCGTGGTGCGCTGGGTGCTCGCCGCGGCGAACGGCGCCACGATCGGCCAGGTCGCGCAGCAGAACACCATTCCAGCCGGCACGCTCGACGGCGCCTGGGGCGATATCGCCTATGCCGTCGCCGGTGCCGCCGCGCCGGGCATCGCCCAGCTGATCGAACGCGCGAAGATCGCGGCTGCAGGCGGCTGAAGCGCGCGGCCAAGGCGGTTTACAGCCCTGGGACCGTTTGTTACAGTCCGGCCGCGGCCCGCTGCCCCAGGCGACGTTCGCATGAAAATCCTCGCGTGCAACAGCAATCGGCCGCTGGCCGAGGCGATTTCGGCCTATCTCGGCATGCCGCTCACCGATGCGAGCGTGCGGCGCTTTTCCGACATGGAAGTTTTCGTCGAGGTGCACGAGAACGTGCGCGGCGAGGACGTGTTCGTGATCCAGTCGACGTCCTATCCCGGCGAACGACAATCTGATGGAGCTGCTGGTCACGCTCGACGCGCTGAAGCGCGGCTCGGCGCGGCGCACCACGGCGGTCATCCCCTATTACGGCTATGCCCGCCAGGACCGCAAATCGGGACCGCGCACGCCGATCTCGGCCAAGCTCGTCGCCAACATGATCACCGCCGCGGGCGCCGACCGGGTGCTGACGCTCGATCTCCATGCCGGGCAGATCCAGGGCTTCTTCGACATCCCGACCGACAATCTCTTCGCCGCGCCGGTCTTCATCAAGGACATCCGCGAGCGCTTCAACGGCGAGGAGCTGGTGATCGTCTCGCCCGACGTGGGCGGCGTGGTGCGCGCCCGCACCATCGCGCGCCGGCTCGATGCCGATCTCGCCATCATCGACAAGCGGCGCGAGCGCGCCGGCGTCTCCGAGGTGATGAACATCATCGGCGACGTCGACAAGCGGCGCTGCATCCTGATCGACGACATCGTCGACAGCGCCGGCACGCTGTGCAACGCGGCCGAGGCGCTGAAGGAGCGCGGCGCGCGCTCGGTCTCGGCCTATGTCACGCATGGCGTCCTGTCGGGCGGCGCGGTCGCCCGCGTCACCGCCTCGCCGCTCGAAGCGCTCGTCACCACCGACAGCATCGCCGCGACCGAGGCGGTGCGGGTCGCGCGCAACATCAGGCGGCTCACCATCGCGCCGCTGATGGCGGAGGCGATCCGCCGCATCAGCGAAGAGCGCTCGGTCTCGAGCCTGTTCGATTAGACCCCCCAATACAGCGATTTCGTCACAGGAGTTGGTCATGGCCGATCTCATCACCTTGCGCGCCGAGCCGCGCGAAACGGGCGGCAAGGGCCCCGCCCGCGCCGCGCGCCGCGCCGGACGCGTGCCCGGCATCATCTATGGCGACGGCAGCCCGCCGGTGCTGATCTCGCTCGATCCGCGCGAACTGGCCATCGAATCCACCAAGGAGGGGTTCTTCGCCCGGCTTGTCAGCCTCGACATCGGCGGCACGAAGCTGCGCGCGATCCCGCGCGAGGTGCAGGTCATCCCACGACCGACAAGCCGATCCATGTCGACTTCATGCGCATCGGCGCCGGCCAGCCGCATCACCGTCGCGGTGCCGGTGCATTTCGTCGATCAGGAGAAGTCGCCGGGCCTGCGCCGCGGCGGCATTCTCAACGTCGTGCGCCACGACATCGAGCTGCGCTGCAATGGTCGACGCGATCCCGGACCGCCTGACGGTGAGCCTCGACGGGCTCGATATCGGCGACAGCATTCATATCAGCGCCGTGGCGCTGCCGCCCGGCACGCGCCCGACCATCACCGCGCGCAACTTCACCATCGCCTCGATCGCGGCGCCGACCGCGGTGCGCGAGGAGCAGCAAGCCGCAGCGGCCGCCGCCGCCGCCGCCGCCGCCGCCGCCGCCGCGGGCGTCACGGCCGAAGGTGTCGTCGCCCCCGGTGCGCCGGTCGCCGCCCCCGGCGCGGCGCCGGCCGCCCGGTGCCGCCCCTGGCGCTGCCGCGGCGGCGACGGGCGCTGCGCCCGCCCGCGGCGGGGCAGCGCCGGCGCGCGGCGGTGGCACACCGTCCAAGCCCGGCGGCTGAGCCTCGCCCCGGCGCGGCCCATGCGCCTCATCGTCGGGCTCGGCAATCCCGGCAGCCGCTACGCGCACACGCGGCACAATATCGGCTTCATGGCGGTGGACGCGATCGTCCGCTGCCACCGCTTCGCGCCGTTCCGCGCCAAGTTCGACAGCGCCTTCGCCGAGGGCGAGATCGCGGGTGTGCGCGTCTATGTGGCTGAAGCCGCAGACCTTCATGAATTGCTCCGGCGACGCGGTCGGCGCGTGCGCGCGGTTCTACAAGATCGCGCCCGAGGAGATCGCCGTCATCCATGACGAGATCGACCTCGCCCCCGGCAAGCTCAAGGTCAAGCGCGGCGGCGGCACCGCCGGCCATAACGGGCTGCGCTCGATCGCGGCGGCGATCGGGCTCGATTTCTGGCGCGTGCGGCTGGGCATCGGCCATCCCGGCATGAAGGAACTGGTCGAGCCCTATGTGCTGCAGAATTTCGCCGCGGACGAGAAACCCTGGCTCGAGCCGCTCATCGACGCGGTGGCCGAGGCGATGCCGCTCCTCGTCGCCGACGATGCGCCGGGCTTCATGACCCGGGTCGCGCTCATTCTCAAGCCGCCGCCGGCGAAGCCGCCGCGCCGCCGCACGCTGCGAACGAGAACGCGTGTTGAGCGCCCGCCATCGGCATTGTGCGTTCCTCGACTTCGCTCAGCATGAGGGAGACCGGTTATGGCATTAAGAAAAGCTCCTCATCCTGCGCGCAGCACCGAAGGTGCGCCGGCGACGGACGCAAGTTTGACATCCCGCGCCTCGAACCGTCGTTAGGCGCCATGGGATTCAACTGCGGCATCGTCGGCCTGCCCAATGTCGGCAAGTCGACGCTCTTCAACGCGCTCACTGCGACCGCGGCGGCTGAGGCGGCGAATTATCCGTTCTGCACGATCGAACCCAATGTCGGCCGCGTCGCCGTGCCGGACGAGCGCCTCGACGTGTGCGCGCGCCTCGCGCAGCTCGGCCAAGATCGTGCCGACACAGCTCGAATTCGTCGACATCGCCGGGCTGGTGCGCGGCGCCTCCAAGGGCGAGGGCCTGGGCAACCAGTTTCTGGGCCACATCCGCGCGGTCGATGCAATCCTGCATGTGCTGCGCTGCTTCGAGGACGGCGAACGTCGCCCATGTCGAGGGCGCGATCGATCCGGTACGCGATGCCGACACGGTCGAGACCGAACTGATGCTGGCCGATCTCGACAGTCTCGAGCGCCGCCTCGCCGCGGCCGAGAAGCGCGCGCGCGGCAACGACAAGGAGGCAAAGGCGCAGCTCGCGGTGATCGAGCCGGTACTGGCGAGCTTTTGCGCCAGGGCCGGCCGGCGCGCAGCTTCGCGCCGCCGCCGGAAGCCAAGCCCGTGTTCGAGGCGCTCCAGCTTCTCACCGCGAAGCCCGTGCTCTTCATCGCCAATGTCGAGGAGGGAGCGGCAGCCACCGGCAACGAACAATCCGCCCGGGTCGCCGCTTATGCCGCCGCGCGCGGCGCCGCCGCGATCGTCATCTCGGCCGCGATCGAAGCCGAAGTGGCGCAGCTCGCCGATGCCGGGGAAAAGCGCCAGTTCCTATCGAGCCTCGGCCTGGCGGAATCGGGGCTCGACCGCGTCATTCGCGCCGGCTACGGCCTCCTCGATCTCGTCACATTCTTTACTGTGGGCCCCAAGGAAGCGCATGCCTGGACCGTGCCCAAGGGCACCAAGGCGCCGCAGGCCGCGGGCGTTATTCACAGCGATTTCGAGCAGGGTTTCATTCGCTCCGAGACCATCGCCTATGCCGACTTCGTCGCCCATGGCGGGGAGGCGGGCGCCAAAGAGGCCGGCAAGATGCGGCTCGAAGGCGCCGATTACGTCATCGCCGACGGCGACATCCTGCATATCCGCTTCAATGTGTGAGGCGCGATAATCCCTGTTCACCCCGGGCGCCGCCTCGCCTATGATCGCCGCCAAACTACCGAGGAGGAGCCAAACCATGGGACAGACGATCACGCTCACGGCCAAGGACGGATTCAAGTTCGGGGCCTATCGCGCCGATCCCGATGGGAAGCCGCGCGGCACCATCGTCGTCATTCAGGAGATATTCGGCGTCAATCATCACATCCGCAGCGTCGCCGACCGCTATGCCGCGCTGGGCTATGTCGCGATCGCGCCGCAAGTGTTCGACCGCGCCCAGAAGAATTTCGAGGCCGGCTATGACCAGCCGAGCATGGAGGCGGGCCGCGGCATGCGCGGGAAGATCTCGACCGAGAATCTCCTGCTCGACACCCAGGCGGCGATCGATGCGGGCAAGCAGTTCGGCAAGGTCGCCGTGCTTGGCTACTGCATGGGCGGGTCGGTGGCGTTCCTGTCGGCGACCCGGCTCGACGGCGTGGCCTGCGCCGTGGGGTATTACGGCGGCCAGATCGCGCAGAGCTGCGACGAGAAGCCGCGCGTGCCGACGTTGCTGCATTTCGGCGATCAGGATCAGAGCATCCCGATGACCGACGTCGAGAAGATCAAGAAGGCGCGGCCGGAGACGCCAAGCTTCGTCTATCACGCGGGCCACGGCTTCCACTGCGACGAGCGCGCCTCGTTCAACGCCGAGGCGGCCCAGGTCGCCGCCTGCCGCTCGCAGGAATTCCTGGCCAAGCATATCGGCTGAATTCGTCCGTGCTGACGCCTCTCCCGCCGACCGCGGGAGGGGCGTCGGTCTGGCGGCGCGGCGGCTTGATCAGAAGCGGCCGACCCCCCCGACCACCTCGCCGGTGCCGTCGTCGAGAATGACCGGGGCAAGATCGCGGCGGTCGAGCCCGTCATCAAAATCGAACATCCCTGCGATCGAGCCGGCGATCCGGTCGAACGACGCTTGCCCGGGCAGTGGATTTCCGCTCGGCGTGCCGTTGGGATTGTCGAGCGAGTCGATGCGCCCGAGCTGCCAATTGTCCTCGATGAAGCGAAGGACCGAAGTCGTGTCGAGCGGCGTGTCGTCGACATAGTTGCGCTTGGCATAGGGCGAGATGACGAGAAAGGGCAGGCGCTGGCCATAGCCGCAGCGGTCGTTGAACGCGGTCGCAGGCATGGTGTTGCCGTTGCACATGCTGTCTTCCACGCCATCGTTCGATTGGTTGAGGATCGGCGACAGGACGTGATCGTACCAGCCGTCGCTGTCGTCATAGGTGATGATGATCGCCATGTGTGACCAGTAGGGCGATTGCTGCAGCTTGTTGATGGTATCGACCAGGAATGTCTGTTCGGCGAGCGCGTCCGAGGTCATCGGATGGCCGGTCTCGTTCGCCGGCGCCTTGATGAAGCTGACCGCGGGCAGGTTGCCGGTACCGAGCGCGTTCCAAAGCGCGGTGAGGTCGTATTGGTGGTTTGCCTGGTCGCCCTGATGGCCGATCAGCGCGGTCGAGCTCGGCGGCAGGTGATGCGGATTGGCGGTCGAGGCGTAATACTGGAACGGGTCGTAATGCTCGTCATATTGCGCGCTGCACACCGCGTGCGTGGGGGTCGAGCCCGTCTGCGCCGTGAAATCGCCGTAGAACCAGCCCCACGTGAGCCCCTTCGCGTTCAGCAGATCGCCGACATTGTGTCCGGTCATCTCGACTTCGGCGGTGGGCGGCGTGTGGCAGTCGTCGAGGGCGGAATCGAGATTGGCGATCACCGAGCCGTTGCGGATGACATAGCTGGTCGTGGAACCGGTTTTCAGCAGATTGCCCGGGGCCGGCGTGTAAGTCTCATGGGTCTGACCGGAGACGAGGTTGATGTGGCCCATCACCGTGGTGCCGAACTCGGTATCGAAGAAATTGTCGCTCATGGCAAAATGCTGCGCGTAGTTCCACAGCGCCGTCACGGTGTTGCCGTCGTAATAACCCATGCCGATGCCGGCGGGACAGGCGACCTCGGTGCCGCTCGGGCCCGTGGCCGTCGCGCTGGTGTTCTGGGGAAACTTATCCATCAAGCCGTGATCGAAGGCGGCCTGTTCCGCCTTGTAGGCGTTGTTGTTGTCGCAATCGAGCGCCGCCTGGCTGCGGTCGAGCCGGAAGGGCGCTACCGAATTGGGATTGCTGTTCAGCAGAGCGATATCGAGGCCGTTCACGCTGGGCGTGTCGTCGGCGGGGACGAAGCGCGGCTCGCCCGGCGGATTGGTGGCATGAGGATAGGTGCCGAAATAATGATCGAACGAATTGTTTTCCTGAAAGATAACGACGAGATGCGTAATGGGCGTCGTCGTGACCGGAGCCGCGTCGGCCGGTGCCGCGTTCGCCGCGACTGCAGCCGTGCCCAGCATCAATAGTGTCGCCAGTCCCCTCATGTTCTTCTGCTCCCGCGGGCCATAAATTGGTTCCGCGGCATGTTAGAGACCGGTGATTGCGATTTTGATGCGGAAACGTTTCAGGACGGTGTCGGCTGCGGCAACGACACGCGGCCCAAGCCGCAGCCCGCCGCTCGCAGGGGTTTCCGGCCCAGCGATGGCGGCGTCCCCGCCGTGATTGGCTGTGCCGCGGACGTCGCCGCGGCGCGCTACTGCGTGGCTTGTTTCAGATAGGCGATGAGATCGGCGAGCTTGGCGGGATCCTTGACGCCAATGAAAGGCATCTTGTCGCCGGGGACGAACGCCTTGGGATCGGTCAGATATTTCGTCAGCGTGTCGTCGTTCCAGGTCACGTTGGCGCTCTTCATCGCGGGCGAATAATTGTAGCCGGCGGCGGTCCCCGCCTTGCGCCCGAAGAGGCCGTGCAGGCTCGGACCGACCAGATTCTTGCCGGCCTCGAGGCTGTGGCAGGCCTTGCACTGGATGAAAATCTGGGCGCCTTTCTGCGGATTGCCGGCAGCCGCGGCGTGGCCGAGCGACGCAGCAAGCAGGATGGCCACCATCCCCGGCGCGAAATTCCGGTTGTGCATTGAGAACTCCCTCGACACATGGCGGCTTATCCGCGGGTCCTTCGGCGACACCCGCAGGAAAAGACAATTCATTCGAGATGATGACACCTCGAACCCGCGTTTCTCGCTTCTAACGCTTGATCCGTGCAACCACAAGATTTAAAGTCACGCCGGCCTCAAGCACGGGGCGCTTCGTGCCGCAACGTCGATGTTCCGTGGCCGACGGGGAGGGAAGCCGTGGGGGAAGGGCGTGTCCAGGCGTCACGGGCATGGTGGCTTCGCCTGCTCACCGATGCGGGACTTGTCGCAGCAGCCATCGCGCTGTTCGTCGCGTTCGGCGCCGGCTCCGCTCAGGCCCTGCCAAGCTTCGCGCGCCAGACCGGGCAGCAATGCGCCGCCTGCCACAACGGGTTCCCGGAATTGACGCCCTATGGCAGGCTGTTCAAGTTGAACGGCTACACGTTCGGCGGCGGCCAGACGGATTATCCTCCGCTCGCCGTGATGACCTATGGCTCCTTCACCAACACCCAGACCAATCAGGCCGGCGCCACGCCGCATTTCGGCCCCAACGACAATTTCGCGCTCGATCAGACCAGTCTCTTTTATGCCGGCGCGATCACGCCGCATCTCGGCGCCTTCGCTCAGGTCACGTATGACGGCGTCGGCCGGGTGCTGAGCTGGGACAACACGGATATTCGCTACGCCCGAACGACAAATATTTTCAACGCCGAGACCGTCTTGGGCCTGAGCCTCAACAACAACCCGACCGTGCAAGACGTCTGGAACACGACGCCGGCCTGGAGTTTTCCCTTCGTTGCCTCGGCCCTTGCGCCGAGTCCGGCGGCGGCGACCATGATCGAAGGCGGCTTCGCGCAGCAGGTGGCGGGCCTCACCGCCTACAGCTATTGGAACCGGCTGATCTATCTGGAAGTCGGCGGCTATGGCAGCTTGTCACCGAAATTTCAGTCGATCGTCGGCGTGAATTCGCCGACCAACAATGTCATCAACGGCATTGCGCCCTATTGGCGGCTGGCGATTCAGCACGATTGGGAGCGAAACTCGCTGGAGGCCGGGTTGTTCGGCATGACCGCCAGCATCACGCCGCAGCGCCTGTCGGGCTTCGGTACCGATCGACTGACCGACGTGGGCATCGACACGCAATACCAGTTCCTTGCGGACAAAAATAGCTTTTCCGTCCAGGCGAGCGCGATCTTCGAGAACCAGAATCTGAATGCCAGCGCGAACCCGGCTGCGGGCTTTGCGTCAAACGGTCACAACACGCTGCGCAGCTACCACGCCAAGGCGACGTATTTCTACGATCAGACTTACGGCGCCTCGCTGGGCGTGTTCCGCGTCCAAGGCACGCCGGACGCCACGCTCTACGCCAATCCTCCGAACAACAGCCCCAATTCGACCGGCGTCATCGGCGAACTCGACTACATCCCGTTCAATTATGGCGGTCCGAGCCTATGGCCTTGGCTCAACCTGAAGCTCGGCCTCCAATATATCTATTACCCGGAATTCAATGGCGTTACCGGCCGCCCGGCCGAGGACAATAATACGCTCTACGCTTTTGTCTGGCTCGCGTTTTGAGACCACGGTGAGAGGCCCATGACGATCATACGGCCGGCGGCACAAGCGGGCGGAAGCCGCTCGCGCATGACAGGCGCCGTCTGCCGGACGGCGCGCATGGCGACCGCTTTCGCCGCGCTCGTCGCCATGTCGGCTTGCACCGGCCGCGGGCAGCCCGCAGGAACGCCTGCCGCCGCCGCTCAAGAGGGACAAGCGACCCCGGCGCAGGTCGCGGGCACCGTGCATGTCTGTTCCTCGTGCCATGGATTTGCCGGCCGGAGCATTTCGCCCACCTTCCCGCGCCTCGCTGGACAGCGCGCCGAATACATCGAGGCCCAGCTCAAGGCGTTCCGCGATCACACCCGCGCCGATCCGCACGCCCACACCTACATGTGGGGCATGGCCGCGCATCTCTCGGACCCGCTGATCCGTGGCCTCGCCGCCTATTACGCGGCGCAGCCGCCCGCTGCGGGGACGCCCGGCGATCCGGCGGAAATGGCGGCCGGGAAGAAAATCTTCGACGCGGGCATACCCAGCCACGACGTCCCGGCCTGTCAGTCGTGCCACGGTGAGCATGGCGAAGGGATCGCCACGATTCCGCGCCTTGCCGGTCAGCACCGGGAATATCTCGCCCGGCAGTTGGAAAATTTCGCTTCGAACGCGCGCAAGAACGAAATCATGCACGAGAACTCGAAGAATCTGACGGCCGTGGAAATCGGCGAGGTCACGGCCTACGTCGCCGCTCAATAGGTAGTGCAGGCGGCGACAAATCGGTCAGGTCGCGCGGCGCGACCGCGCCACCGCGTTCACCCCGGCCGGATTTCCCCCGCGCTCGGGGAGGGCATGCTCGCCCGCCGCTCGGGAAAGAGCGACCGCAGCCCCGCGCGCGTGGCGGGGCAGACGCCGCGCTCGGTGACGAGCGCGGTGACGAGCCGCGCCGGGGTCACGTCGAAGGCGACATTGAGGGCCGGGCTGGTCGGCGGCAGAATTCTGCACGCGCGCGACGCCGCCGCCCGCAAGCGCACCTTCGATCTCGGCGACTTCGGCCGGATCGCGCTCCTCGATCGGAATCTCGCCGAGCCCGTCGGTGATGGTCCAGTCGATGCTCGGCGACGGCACCGCCACGTAGAACGGCACGCCGTTGTCGAACGCGGCGAGCGCCTTGAGATAGGTCCCGATCTTGTTGGCGACGTCGCCTGAGGCGGTGGTGCGGTCGGTGCCGACGAGGCAGAGATCGACGCGGCCCCTCTGCATCAGATGCCCGCCGGCATTGTCGACGATGACGGTGTGCGGAACGCCATGCTCGCCGAGTTCCCAGGCGGTGAGGCCGGCGCCCTGGTTGCGCGGCCGCGTCTCGTCGACCCAGACATGGACCGGGATGCCGTCGTCGTGCGCGCGATAGATCGGCGCCAGCGCCGTCCCCCAATCGACCGTGGCGAGCCAGCCGGCATTGCAATGGGTGAGGATCTCGACCGCGCCGTGCCGACCCTTGCGCTCCCACGCGCGCGGCGATGAGCGGCGAGTCCGTGCGCGGCGATGGCGCGGTTCAGCGCCACGTCGCTCGTCGGCGATTCGCGCGGCGCGGCGCATACGCCGCAACGGCGCGCGCCGCGCGGCGGCAGCGGCAGGACATGGCGGCGCATGTCCTCGATCGCCCAGCGCAGATTGACCGCGGTGGGCCGCGTCGCCAGCAGGGTGCGGCTGGCCTCGGCGAGCGCCGCGTCGCTCGCGTCGCGCCGCGAGCGCCAGCGCGACGCCATAGGCGGCGGTGGCGCCGATGAGCGGCGCGCCGCGCACCACCATGGTGCGGATCGCGTGCGCCGCGTCCTCGAACCGCTCGAGCCGGCGCGGTGGCGAAGCGGTGCGGCAGCCGCGTCTGGTCGATGACGCCGACGCTGGCGCCGTCCGGCTCGAGCCAGATCGTGCGCATCGTCCGGCCGCGCACGTTCATGGCTCAGCCGCTCCGTTTCGAGCACGCGGCCGGCGACCGCGTCGAGCCGCGCCACCATCGCCGGATCGCGCGCCTCGGGCGCGGTGATGAGGGCGTGGTCGAGCACGTGGCGGCAGCCCTGCGGGCAGTCGCCATCGGCGGCGATGAGCGGCACCGCCGCGGCGATGAGGCTGCTTCGCCTTCGCCGCATTGGCGAGTCAGCACGCCGATGATCTGCGCCACCGTGACGTGATCGTGGTCGGGATGCCAGCAGTCGAAATCGGTCACCATGGCGACGGTCGCGTAGCAGATCTCCGCCTCGCGGGCGAGCTTGGCCTCGGGCATGTTGGTCATGCCGATGACGTCGCAGCCCCAGCTGCGATAGAGGTTGCTCTCGGCGAGCGGTGGAGAATTGCGGCCCCTCCATGACGACGATAGGTGCCGCCGCGCGCGCAGCGCGATGCCGGCCGCCGCGCCTGCCGCGGCAAGGCGGTCGCCGAGCCGGGCGCACACCGGATGCGCCATCGACACGTGCGCGACGCAGCCGGTGCCGAAGAAGCTCTTGACGCGCGCGAAGGTGCGGTCGATGAACTGGTCGACGAGGACGAAGCTGCCCGGCGGGAGCTCGGGCTTGAGCGAGCCGACGGCGGAGAGCGAGATGATGTCGGTCACGCCGGCGCGCTTCAGCGCGTCGATATTGGCGCGGAAATTGATCTCGCCCGGCGGGATGCGGTGGCCGCGGCCGTGGCGCGGCAGGAACACCACCGCCGCCCCGCCGAGCCGGCCGAAGCACAGCTCGTCCGAGGGCGCGCCGAACGGCGACTCGACCCGCCGCCAGCGCGACATCGGCTGAGCCCCTCGATCTCGTAGAGGCCGCTGCCGCCGATGATGCCGATGACGGGTGCCGCCATCCTTCCGCTCCGTCGCAGGCCGCCAGTGTTCCAGGCGGAAGCCGCGCCGGCAATCGGAAACGTTTCGGCCGTGACGGCTGTCCCGCGGCCCCAGCCCCGCGTTTTTCGCGCGGTGGGGCTCGATCACGAGCGATTGCACCGCACCCCTGCGAGCCCTTAGGGTCAAGCATCGCCCATCCCCACCTTGCGGACCTCCATGCCAAGCCAGCTCTTCACGCCCATCGCCCTGCGCGGCCTCGCGCTCGCCAATCGCATCGTCGTGTCGCCGATGTGCCAGTACAGCGCCGATGACGGCTCGGCGACCGACTGGCACATGCAGCATCTCGGGATGCTCAGCCATTCCGGCGCCGGCTTGCTCGTGATCGAGGCGACTGGGGTGGAGCGCGAAGGCCGCATCACCCCGGGCTGCCTCGGCCTTTACTCCGACGCCAACGAGGCGGCGCTGGCGCGCGTGCTGGCCGCCTGCCGGCGCTATTCGCCGCATGCCCATCGGCATTCAATTGGCCCATGCCGGCCGCAAAGCCTCGGCCGGCGCCGCCCTGGGAGGGTGGCCGGTTCGCTCGACGCCGGAGCGCGGGGCCTGGACCGACGGTGGCGCCGTCTGCCGCTGCCCTTCGATGCGGGCTGGCACACGCCCCAGCCGCTCGCCGAGGCGGCGCTCGACCGGATCGTCGAATGCCTTCGCGCCGGCGGCGCGCCGTGCGGCGCGGCTCGGGCTCGACGAGGTCGAGCTGCATTGCGCGCACGGCTATCTCATGCACGAATTCCTGTCGCCGATCGCCAACAAGCGCGAAGACCGCTATGGCGGCAGCCGCGAGAACCGCATGCGGTTCCCGCTGCGCGTCGCCGAAGCGGTGCGGGCAGCGTGGCCGGCGGACAAGCCGATGGGCGCGCGTTTCAGCGCGACCGACTGGCGCGACGACGGCTGGACGATCGAGGACTCGGTCGTCTTCGCACGCGCGCTCAAGGAGCGGGGCTGCGATTTCGTCTGTGCCTCGAGCGGCGGCATCGTCGGCCGGCTCGCGGTGCCGATGGCGCCGGGTTACATGGTCCCCTTGGCCGAGCGCATCAGGCGCGAGGCCGGCATCGCCACACGCGCCGTCGGCCTCATCGTCACGCCCCGCCAGGCCGAGACCGTCATCGCCGCGGGCCAAGCCGACATGGTGGCGCTCGCCCGCGCCGTGCTCGACGATCCGCGCTGGGGCTGGCATGCGGCCGAGGCGCTGGGTGCCAGCACGGCCATCCCGCCGCAATACGACCGCGTGAATCCCAAGACTTGGCCGGGAGCCAAGCTGGCGCGGCCCGCGCCGGCGGGATGATGCAGCGGGCGCGCGGGCGCCCGGCTCCTCATCAGTGCAGTTCGGCCCAGATCTTGCGCTTGGCGGCGTAGAGCACGCCCGTCATCACCAGCAGGAACAGCATCACCTTGGCGCCGGCCTCGCTTGCGCTCCTCCATCGTCGGCTCGGCCGCCCAGGCGAGGAAGGTGCACGACGTCGTGCGCTTCCTGCGGCAGCGTCGCCTTCGTGCCGTCGGCATAGGTGACGGAGTCGTCGGTCAAGCGGCTGCGGCATCGCGATCTGGTGGCCGGGGAAATACGTCGTCGTAGCTCATGCCGTCGTTGAGCTTGAAATTGGCCGGCGCGTTCTCGAAGCCGGTGAGGATGCCGTAGACAGTAATCGACGCCGCCCTCGCGCGCCTTGACGATGAGCGAGAGATCGGGCGGCAGCGCGCCGTTATGCGCGGCGCGCGCCGCCTTGTCGTTGGGATAGGGCGCGACGAAGGCGTCGGCGGGCTGCGCCGGGCGCTGGAACATCTCGCCCTGGTCGTTGGGACCGGCGGTCACCTGCTTTTGCGCCGCGATCGCCTTGATCTCGTCGTCGCTATAGCCGAGCGCGGCGAGATCGCGGTAATGCAGCAGATTCATCGAATGGCAGTTCGAGCAGACCTCGGTGTAGATCTGGAAGCCGCGCTGCAGCGCGGCGCGGTCGAAGGTGCCGAAGACGCCGTCGAAGGACCAGCTCGGGCTGGGCAGCGGCGGGGTCGCCTCGTCCTGGGCCAGCGCCGGGCCGCGGCGAGTGCGAGGAAGGCGGCGGCGGCAACGCCAGAGCGCGCGGCGCATCACGATTTCTCCACGGTTGCGGCCTGGCCGCCGCGCCGGCGCGGCGCGTTTGGCCAGCACGGCGGCGGTGATGCTGGTCGGCAGCGGCAGCGGCCGCTCGATCTTGCCGAGCAGCGGGAACAGCACGTAGAAGTGGAAGTAGTATATAGAGCGTGGCGATGCGGCCGATGACGACGAACATGCCCTCGGGCCGATGCGCGCCGACCCAGCCGAGCACGAAGCAGTCGATCACCAGGAGCCAGAACACCCACTTGTAGATCGGGCGGAAGAACGCGCTGCGCACCCGCGAGGTGTCGAGCCACGGCAGCAGGAACAGCGTCAGGATCGAGCCGAACATGGCGCAGACGCCGAGGAGCTTGTTCGGGATCGAGCGCAGGATGGCGTAGAACGGCAGGAAGTACCATTCCGGCACGATCTCGGGCGGCGTCTGCAGCGGGTTGGCCGGGATGTAGTTCTGCGGATCGCCGAGCGCGTTCGGCATGTAGAAGACGAAGATCGCGAAGATGATCAGGAACACGCCCAGCCCGAACATGTCCTTGATCGTGTAGTAGGGATGGAACGGAATGCTGTCCTGCGGCCCCTTGCGGTCGATGCCCAGCGGATTGTTGGAGCCGTGCTGGTGCAGCGCCATGAGATGCAGGCCGACCACGCCGACGATCACGAACGGCAGCAGATAGTGCAGCGCGAAGAAGCGGTTCAAGGTCGGATTGCCGACCGCGAAGCCGCCCCACAGCCAGGTCACGATGTCGCCGCCGACGCCGGGGAAGGCCGAGAACAGGTTGGTGATGACGGTGGCGCCCCAATAGCTCATCTGCCCCCACGGCAGCACGTAGCCCATGAACGCCGTCGCCATCATCAGCAGCAGGATGACGACGCCCAGCATCCACAACAGCTCGCGCGGCTCCTTGTAGGAGCCGAAATAGAGGCCGCGGAAGATGTGGATGTAGGTGACGATGAAGAAGAACGACGCGCCGTTCATGTGGATGTAGCGGATCAGCCAGCCGTAATTCACGTCGCGCATGATGCGCTCGACCGAATCGAAGGCGTGATCCACCGATTCGGCGTGTACTGCATCGCCAGGAAGATGCCGGTCACGATCATGATCACCAGCATGATCCCGGCGAGCGAGCCGAAATTCCACCAGTAGCTCAGGTTGCGCGGCGTCGGATAGTCGTGAGCTCGTGCTGCGAGGAAGGTGAAGACCGGCAGGCGGTGGTCGATCCACCGCACCAGCTTGCTCTGCGAGCGAGGCTCGGCCATGTCGCGGTGCTCTCCTAGATCTGCTCGATCGACGTTCAAGTCGAAGTCGAGTCCGGCGGGTTCTCGCCGATGCGGATCATCGTGTCGCTGAGATAATGGTGCGGCGGGACCGGCAGATTGTAGCGGCGCCGGCACGCCCTGGAAGACGCGCGCCGGCAAGGTCGTAGCGCGAGCCGTGGCAGGGGCAGAAATAGCCGCCCTCGCCAGCCGGGCCGAGCTGCCGGGCTGCGGCACGAATTCGGGATGCAGCCGAGATGCGTGCAGATGCCGACCACCACCAGATGGTCGGGCTTGACCGAGCGGTGCCAGTTCTTGGCGTAGTCGCGGCTGCTGCATCGGCTCGGAATTCGGGATCGCGCAGCTGCCGCGTGATCTTGGGGTCCTGCAGCGTCTTGAGCTCGTCCGCGGTGCGGTGCGACGATGAAGATCGGGCTGCGAGCGCCACAGCACGATGATCTGCTGGCCCGGCTGGATCGGCGAGATGTCGACATCGATGGCGCGCCAGCGGCGAGCACGTCCTGGGACGGGGTTCATGCTGCTGATGAGCGGCCACACCGCGCAGGCGGCGCCGATCGCCGGCATGGCGGTGGCGGCGAGCGTGAGGAAATCGCGCCGCGTCTCGCCCTCGTGCGAATGGGCGCCGGCCGGCCCGGACTGCACCGTGTCCGCCATGAAGCGCCTCTCCCCCTTCAGCCGTCCCGCAAATCCCCGCGATCGCCGCCGTGCCGGACGGGCGCAGGCGGAATGAAACCTATACAATCGAGCCACGCGGCTATGCGACATCCTGCCGCATGAAATCCGTTCGGCCGCGCCGTCCGTGCGAGTCCGCATATAGACGATCCGGTCCGCGCTTGCAAAGCCGGATCGGCCGGCGCATGTGATCGGCGACGGCATGCGGCTTGCCCTCTTCGAGCCCGACATCCCGCAGAACGCCGGCGCGATCCTGCGCCTCGGCGCCTGCCTTGGCGTCGCCGTCGACATCATCGAGCCGTGCGGCTTCCGTGCTCGACGACCGCCGCCTGCGCCGCGCCGGGCTCGACTACATCGCGCGCGCCGCCCTGGTGCGCCATGCGCTCGTGGGACGCGTTTCTCGCCGCGCGCGGGCCGGGCCGCCTCCTGCTGCTGACGACGGCGGGCGAGGTGCCCTATCATCGCTTCGCCTTCCGCGACGACGACACGCTGCTGCTGGGGCGCGAGATCGGCGGGCGTGCCGGCGGCGGTGCACGCGGCGCGCCGATGCGCGCACTCAGGTGCCGCTGCGGCGCGGCGCGCGCTCGCTCAACGTCGCGCTCGCCGCGGCGATCGTGCTGGGCGAGGCGCTGCAGCCAGACCGGCGCTGTTGCCGGAGGACGAGGAGAGGGCCTGCGATGACCGCAAATCTTGCCGCGGCGGCAGCGGCCAAGGAGCGCGCGGCGCGCTGGTTCGAGGAACTTGCGCGACCGCATCTGCGCCGCGTTCGAGGCGATCGAGGACGCTTATGCGCAGCGCCCGCCCCGAGGCCGGCGCGGCCGGCCGGTTCGAGCGCAAGCCGTGGCAGCGCGACGGCGG
Organism: uncultured Alphaproteobacteria bacterium; assembly: GCA_963721625.1. GTDB lineage: Bacteria > Pseudomonadota > Alphaproteobacteria > ATCC43930 > CGMCC-115725 > DATJLY01. The sequence goes on along the minus strand of CAVRKF010000006.1, from coordinate 37,912 downwards.
CGGCGGCGGCACGATGGCGCTGATGCGCGGCCTCGTGTTCGAGAAGGTCGGCGTCAACGTCTCGACCGTCTGGGGCGAGTTCTCGCCCGAGTTCCGCGCCCAGATCCCCGGCGCCGCAGACCGATCCGCGCTTCTGGGCGAGCGGCATCTCGCTCGTCGCCCATCTGCGCTCGCCGCTGGTGCCGGCGGTGCACATGAACACGCGCCACATCCGCACCACCAAGAGCCTGGTTCGGCGGCGGCGCCGACCTGACGCCGATGGTCCCCGACGAGGCCGACACGCGCGACTTCCACGCCGCGCTCGAGCGCGCCTGCGCGCGCTACGATCCCGGCTACTATCCGCGCTTCAAGGCGTGGTGCGACGAGTATTTCTTCCTCAAGCACCGCAACGAGCCGCGCGGCGTCGGCGGCATCTTCTACGACTATCTCGACAGCGGCGACTGGGAGCGCGATTTCGCCTTCACCCGCGACGTCGGCGAGGCGTTTCTCGCGATCTATCCCGAGCTCGTCGCGCCGCCACATGTTCGCAGCCCTGGACCGCCGGAGCAGCGCCGCCACCAGCTCGTCCGCCGCGGCCGCTATGTCGAGTTCAACCTGCTCTACGACCGCGGCACGCTGTTCGGCCTCAAGACCGGCGGCAATGTCGAGGCCATCCTGATGTCGCTGCCGCCCGAGGTGATGTGGCCTTGACGCGCGGTAGTGGGCAAACGGGGCGTCCGTGGTAAAGTGCCGTGTCGAGTTCGCGCGCGAGACGCGACCATAGAGGGAGGGAGACGATGTCATTGCCGTTATTGGACGAAAGTCGACGCTGGCCGCGGCCGCCATCGGCGCGGTACTGGGTGCGGTGCCGCCGGCGCGCGCGCTCGAGACGCTCGAGGTGGGCGCGGTCGGCAGCCCCAACGCGGTGCTGTGGCCGCAATACATCGCCGAGGCGAAGGGTTTCTATACCGATGCCGGGCTCAAGATCGACCTCGTCTATTCGCAATCGAACGCGGCCGTGCTCCAGGCGCTGACCGCCGGCTCGACCAAGATCGCCGTCGCCGCGGGGTTCGCCGATCCCATTCACGCCGTGATGCAGCGGGGCGGGCGTCGCCATCGTGCGCATCGACGGGCAGGTCGGACCCTACGCCCTCATGGCCGCGAAGAGTTCAAGAGCATCAAGGAACTCAAGGGCCATGTCGTCTCGGTCGACGAGGCCAAGGGCACGACCATGGTCTATTTCGTCAAGATGCTGCAAGGCAACGGCATGAAGCCCAGCGATGTCGACCTGATCTACGCGGGCGCGACCGCGGCGCGGTTTGCGGCGCTTGAATTGGGTGCGGCGGAGGCGGCGATGATCACCGCGCCGCAGCTCTTCCGCGCCCAGGCCGAAGGCTTCGTCAATCTCGGCTACGACACGGAATACGCGCCGGACATTCCCTTCACGGGCGACATCGTCAACCGCGCCTGGGCCGAGGCGAACAAGGCGACGGCGCAGAAATTCCTCGCCGCCTACGCCAAGGCGATCTTATGGTTCGACGAAGACAAGAACCGCACCGAGGCGATCGACATCCTCGCCAATGTCAGCAAGATGGACCGCGGCGACATCGCGAAGTCCTACGATCTCTTCCGCAAGATCGACTATTTCGACAAGTCCGATACCGTCTCGGTGACAAAGGTGCAGAATTTTGTCAAGGCACAGCAGCTCCTCGACGGGACCTCTCAACCTCGACATGAACAAGCTTGTCTTGAAGGTCAAGTGAGGCCGGGCGCCGGACCCGGCACGACGGAGCTCAGCCGCGCCGCTCTGCCAGGCGGCGCACGAGTTCGGCCAGGCATTGTGCGCGATCGGCCGCAAAATCTCCCGCCTCCCACCACGCCTGGAGCGCCGATAGCAGCAATCCAACCTCCGGTCCCGCCGCCACGCCCCGTGCCGTCACGTCGCGCCCCTTGAGGGGAAAACGCGGCGCCTGCCACGACGCCGCCACCGCGAGGAGCGCCTCGGACTGCGTCGCCGCGGCCTTGCCCGCCGCGGCCGCCCGCAGCAGAACGAGATCGGCGTAAAGCGCGGCGCCGAGGTGATAGATCGCGCGGCGCTGCGCGGCGCCGCCGGCGGCGAGATCGACGGGAAAGGGCGGCTGTGCGAACGCCGTCAGGCGCGCGCGCGCTGCCGCCGGAAGCCTCAGCCGCGCGGCCACGGCTTCGGCCGACGGCACGTCCCAGGACACGAGCGCGCCGAGCCGGCGCAGGGCATCGGGCTTGGGCTCGAGCGGCACCAGTCCGGCCAGGCGGTCGAGCGCGCGCGTCTCGGGAAGCACAATCTCGAGCACGCCATCCTCGCGCATCAGCGCCAGCGTCGGCATCGGATCGGGCGCAGCGAGAAGCTTCAGCATTTCCGCCGCGACGCGCTCGCCCGAGAGCGTCGGCAGCAAATCGGCGCCAGCGCGCGGCACGCCGCGCGCGCCGCCGGCGTCGGCGGCGCCCGCGCCCGTAATGCGCGTGAAAGCGGTAGAAACGCAACAGCCGCAGCACGTCCTCGCGGATGCGCTGCGCCGCCGTCGCCGACGAAGCGCACGCGGCCCGCGCGCAGATCGCCGAGCCCGCCGACGTATCGAAGACATCGCCCCGCCGCATCGAGGAAGAGCGCGTTCATCGTGAAATCGCGGCGCGCGCGCATCCTCGCGCCCAATCCGCGGTGAAGCCGACGCGCGCGTGCCGGCCGAAATTTTCGACGTCGCGGCGCAGCGTGGTGATCTCGAAGTGACCGCGGCGGCACGACCGCGGTCACCGTGCCGTGCGCCGATCCCGGTCGGCACCGCCTTGATGCCGGCAGCGGCCGAGCCGGCGCACGACCTCGTCGGGTACGAGCGGCGTCGCGATGTCGATATCGGCCGACGGCGCGCCCGAGCAGCGCGTCGCGCACCGCGCCGCCGACGAAGCGCGCATCGCCGTCGCCCAGCGCCGCCAGCACCGCGCGGGTCGCCGGCGCTTCCATCCACGGCACGGCGCGATTGCGCGGCAGGGGTGTCGCGACCGGGTTCCGTCACTGCGGCACGGCCGGCGGGACGACATGGCCGGGCACGATGCGGCCGCCGTCGACATGCGGCGGCACGTAGGTCCCGTCGCGGCGGCCGCTGATCTCGACCAACGTGAACAGCACGGCCCCGGCGAGGACCACGCCGGCGACGACCAGCCAGAGCCCAGGGCAGGCCGCGCCAGGCTTCGGCCGCCGCCAGCTCGGCCCGGCCCGCGCTCGCCGCCCACAGCAGATAGAGCGCGGTCGGCAGCAGCAGCGGCAGGACGATGGTGAGGAAGACCCGCATCATCCGCGCGCTCTTCCTCAAGCCGCCAGCACCTCGGCGAGATTGACCAGCATCGCCGCGGTGGCGCCCCAGATGTAGCGGTCCTCATAGGGCACGACGAAGAAGCTGCGCATGCCGCCCGCGCAGCTCGCGCGGTGTGGCGCTCGTGATTGGCGGGATCGACGATGAAGGCGAGCGGCACCTCGAACAGCTTCGGCCACCTCGAAGCGTGTCGAGCCGCAGCGCGAACGGCACGCGCACCAGGCCGACGACCGGCGTGATCTCGAAGCCGGTGCCGGTGATGTAGGTGTCGAGCCGGCCGATCACCTCGACATGGTCGCGGCGGCAGGCCGATCTCCTCCTCGGCCTCGCGCAGCGCAGCGAAGACGGCGATCGGGATCGGTCGGCTCGATCCGCCCGCCCGGCAGCGAGATCTGGCCCGCATGATCGGCGAGATGCGCCGCGCGCTGGGTCAGCAGCACGGTCAGGCCCGTCCGGCCGATCGACCATGCCGCACCAGCACCGCGGCGCGGATGCGCTTGCCGGGGGGCGGGTCGCCCGAGCGAAGATGATCGCCGCGCGCGCCCTCGGAGATCCGGAGGCCAGACGTGCGGCCGCGCAAGCGCGCGCGCACCTCGGCCGGCGTCAGCTCGCGTCGAGGTCGCCCAGCGGAAAGAAGATCCCCTTGCTCCATACGCCGAACAGGGTCGCGTCGCCGACCCGCTCCTCACACCCCAGTTCCACCAGCTCATAGAATACCGGACGCGCGAGCCGCGCTTCCAGCCCATTGCGGACCGGGACATAAGGCCGGGGCTCGCCGGTCGCGGCGTCGGCGGCGACGCGCAACGGATGAGTCGCGTCGACGGCCACAATATCGTCAATATTCGTGCGCACCATCAGCGCCTGGTCGCGCCCATCGCCGCGTCGGTTCAACTCGACGGCGATAAAGGGCGCGTCCGCGACCGTGATCCGGCCGCGCTCGGCCGGCGTCATCAGCCAATATGTGCCGGCGGCGTCGCGCCGCAGCACCGTGCTGAACAGACGGACGAGCGCCGCGCGATTGATTGGAGTACCGCGATAGAACCAGCTACCATCGCGGTCGATGTGGATGTCGAAATGCCCGCAATCGCGGGGCGCCCGCTCGGCCGGGGCATGCGTACCGTGTCGGCCGTTACCGCGGCGGCAAGCCGCGCGCAGATCCGCACTGGATCCGGTGCCGGCAGGCCGAGCCGATGAGTCCCGGTCGTCGATGTTCCGCCTCCATCCGACCGCAAAGGAGTCCTGATGCCTTGAGCATGAGCGACAGCCTGGCGCCCGGCGCGCCGCGCCGCCCTCGCCGCCGAGATCGAAGCGCTGGGTCAGCGCCTGGCCGCTGGTGCGCGAGCGCATCGGCCGCGTCATCTTCGGCCAGCGCGAGGTGGTCGATCAAGCCCTCATCACGCTTGCTGGCCGGCGGCCATGCGCTGCTGATCGGCGTTCCCGGCCTCGCCAAGACGCGGCTCGTCGAGACGCTCGGCACCGTGCTCGGGCTCGAGGACAAGCGCATCCAGTGCACGCCCGACCTGATGCCGGCCGACATCATCGGCTCGGAAGTGCTCGAGGAAAGCGAGACGCGGCCGGCGCTCGTTCCGCTTCATTCCCGGGCCGGTGTTCTGCCAGCTGCTGATGGCGGACGAGATCAACCGCGCCAGCCCGCGCACCCAATCGGCGCTGCTGCAGGCGATGCAGGAGGGCCGCGTCTCGGTCGCCGGCCAATATCATCCGCTGCCGCGAGCCGTTCCACGTGCTGGCGACGCAGAACCCGCTCGAGCAGGAAGGCACCTATCCGCTGCCCGAGGCGCAGCTCGACCGCTTCCTGCTGCAGATCGACGTCGGCTATCCCGATCTCGAGGCCGAGCGGCAGATGCTGCTCGCCACCACCGGCATCGTCGAGGAGCACGGTGACGCCGGTGCTGAGCGCCGCCGAACTGGCGCAGGCGCAGCGCCTGGTGCGCCGCATCCCGGTCGGCGAGAGCGTGGTCGAGGCGATCCTGAGCCTGGTCCGCTCCGGCCGGCCCGAGCGAGTCCGACCTGGCCCGAGGCCAAGCACATCGCCTGGGGCCCGGGCCCGCGCGCGAGCCAGGCGCTGATGCTCGCGGCCCGCGCCCGCGCGCTGCTCGACGGGCGGTTCGCGCCCTCGGTCGACGACGTGGTCGCGCTGGCGCCGCCGGTGCTGCGCCATCGCATGGCGCTCACCTTCGCCGCGCGCGCCGACGGCGATCGGCATGGCGCAGCTCATCGACCGGCTGGTCGCGCCGCTCCGCTGATGGCCGACGCCTCGCATCCTGCGCCAGCACGCCGAAGAGGCGGCGGCGGCGCTGCCGCCGCTGCTGGTCGCGGCCGAGCGCGTCGCCGCGACGGTGGCGCAGGGCGTGCATGGCCGGCGCCGCGTCGGCCACCGGCGAGACCTTCTGGCAGTTCCGCCAATACCAGCCGGGCGACGCCGGCGACCCGCATCGATTGGCGCGAGAGCGCGAAGTCGCAGCGCCTTTATGTGCGCGAGACCGAATGGGAGGCGGCGCAGAGCGTCTATCTGTGGCGCGACGCCTCGGCCTCGATGGACTATGCCTCGACGCGCGACGCTGCCGACCAAGCGCGAGCCGCGCCGATCTCCTCACCCTCGCGCTGGCCGTGCTGCTGGTGCGCGGCGGCGAGCGCGTGACCCTGCTCGGCACCGGCCTGCCGCCGTCGCATGGCCGCGCCGTGCTCGACCGCACTCGCGCTGCATCGATCGCGCGCGCAGCGGACGGCGGCGCGAGCCTGCCCGGCATTCGAGCCGCTGCCGCGCCACGCCCATGTCGTGCTGATCGGCGATCTGCTGGCGCCGCTCGCAGAGCTGCACGCGCTGGTCGCCCGCTTTGCCGCGAGCGGGCTCAAGGGCCATCTGCTGCAGGTGCTCGATCCGGCGGAAGAGACGCTGCCCTTCGCCGGCCGCGTGCGCTTCGAAGGGCTTGGAGCGCGAGGATCCGCTGCTGATCAGCCGCGTCGAGACCGTGCGCGAGCGCCTATGCCGAGCGTCTCGCCCGCCACCGCGCCGGGCTCGCCGCGATCGCGCGCGGCGCGCATGGAGCTTCGGCACGCACCGCACCGACCGGCCGCCGCACACCGCGCTGCTCGCGCTCTATGCCGCGCTCGCGCCGCGCCAGGCATGGAGATAGCCATGGGCGCTTAGCCTGGTGCGACTCGCCATCCTTGCCCTCCCCCTCAAGGGGGAGGGAATGCGCAAGTCATCTCGCTATTCCCTTCCCCTGAGGGGGAGGGCGGCGTGAGGGACGTGCGATGCTGATGCTCGGCTCGCTCGCCTTTGCCGCGCCCTGGCTGCTGCCGGGCTCGCCGTGCTGCCGGTGCTGTGGTGGCTGCTGCGCGTGACGCCGCCGGCGCCGCGCCGCATCCGCTTCCCGGCGCTGCGCCTGCTGCTCGGCCTGGTGCCGCGCGAGGAGACGCCGGCGAAGACGCCGCTGTGGCTCATCCTGCTGCGCATGGTGCTGGCGGCGCTCATCATCCTCGCGCTGGCGCATCCCCTGCTCAATCCCAGCGCGCGGCTCGCCGGCAACGGGCCGCTGGTGCTGGCGGTCGATGACGGCTGGGCCGCGGCGCGGCATTGGGACGAGCGCCGCGCCGCGCTCGACCGGCTGGTCGACCAGGCCGAGCGCGAGGGGCGGCGCATCGTGCTGCTCGGCACCGCGCCGCCGCCGGGGAACGCCGCGCCGCCGGATCTCTCGCTGCTGCGCCCGGCCGATGCGCGCGCCGCCGCCGACGCGCTGGCGCCGCGGCCGTGGCCCGCCGACCGCCGCGCCGCGCTCGACCGGCTCGCCAAGCTCGATCTCGGCGCCGCGCCCGATCTCGTCTGGCTCAGCGACGGCATCGACGACGGCACGGCCGCCGATTTCGCCGCGGGGCTGGCGCGGCATGGCCATCTCCGCGTCATGGCGGATGACGGCGCGGCGCTGCCGCGTCTGCTCGCGTCCGGCGATCCCGACGACAAGGACCTGACGGCGACGGTGCGGCGCGCCGATGCCGAGCCTGCCGGCCGAGCTCGATGTGCGCGCCGTCGGCGATGACGGGCGGCTCCTCGGGCGCCAGCATGTCGTCCTCGCGGCGGGCGCGGCGAGCGCGCGTCGGCGCGGCTGCCGATGCCGAGCGAGCTGCGCAACCGCGCGACCGCGATCGAGATCGAGGGCGAGGCCTCGGCGGGCGCGGTGCTGCTGCTCGACGAGCGCTGGCGCCGCCGTCCGGTCGGCATCGTCGCGCCCGCGCGCGGCCGCCGGATCGCGAGCCGCTGCTGAGCGGCGCCTATTATCTCGACAAGGCGCTCGAGCCCGTTCAGCGAGGTCCGCAGCGGCGACGTCGCGACCCTGCTCAAGGGCGAGATCGCGGTGCTGGCGCTGCCCGACGTGGCGCCGGCGGGCGCCGAGGAGAAGCGCGCGATCGTCGCCTGGATGGAGAAGGGCGGCACGGTGCTGCGCTTCGCCGGCCCGCATCTCGCCGACCAGCCCGAGCGACGATCTGCTGCCGGTGACCTTGCGGCGCGGCGGGCGCACGCTTGGCGGCGCGCTGTCGTGGGAGAAGCCGGCGCAGCTTGCGCCGTTCGCGGCCGTCAGCCCCTTCGCCGGGCTCGCCATTCCCGCCGACGTGACCGTGTCGCGCCAGGTGCTGGCCGAGCCGACGCTCGATCTCGCCGGCAAGACCTGGGCGCGGCTCACCGACGGCACGCCGCTCGTCACCGCCGAGAAGCGCGGCAAGGGCTGGCTCGTCCTGGTCCACACCACCGCCGATCCGGAATGGTCGAACCTCGCGATCTCCGGCCTCTTCGTCAACATGCTGCGCCGCATCGTCGCGGTGAGCCAGGGCGTGTCCGGCACCTCCGACCAGGCGCTGCCGCCGGTCGAGACGCTCGACGGCTACGGCCGGCTGCAGCCGCGCGCCGGCCACGGCCGAGACCATCGCCGCCGGCGCCTTCGCCGCGACGCTCGCCTCGGCGCACCATCCGCCGGGCTTCTACGGCACCGCCGATGCGCGCCGCGCCCTCAATCTCGCGCCGGCGGTGCAAGACGCTTCGCGCCGCTCGGCGCGCTGCCGCCCGGGGTCGCGCGCGAGAGCTATGCGCGCCGGCGCGAGGTCGATTTCCGGCCCGGCCTGCTCGGCGCCGCGCTCGCGCTCGCGCTCATCGATCTCGTCATCGCCTTTGCGCTGCGCGGCCTGCTGCCGCGGTTGTCGCGCGGCGGCGCGGCCGGCGCGCTGGTGCTGGCGGTGCTGGTCGCGTGACGCCGGCGCACGCCGCCGGCGACGACGATTTCGCCATCAAGGCGACCAGCGAGTTCCATCTCGCCTATGTCCGCACCGGCATCGCCGATGTCGACGACGAGGCGCGCGCCGGGCTCGCAGGACTGTCCGACGTGCTCAACCGCCGCACCGCGGTCGAGCCGGCGGAGCCGATGGAGGTCGATGTCGAGCACGACGAGCTGATCTTCTTCCCGCTGCTCTACTGGCCGGTCGTGCCGGGCGAGCCGCAGCCCTCGCCGACGGCGGTGGAGCGCCTCAACCGCTACCTCGCCACCGGCGGCACGATTCTCTTCGACACGCGCGACCAGGGCGACGGCACGCATTGTCCGCGGCCCGGGCCCAGGCCACGCTGCGCCGCCTCGCCGCCGGGCTCAACATCCCGACGCTGGTGCCGGTGCCGCCCGACCACGTCCTGACCAAATCGTTCTATCTCATGCAGGAATTTCCCGGCCGCTGGAGCGGCGGCAAGCTCTGGGTCGAGCCGGTCGAGGACCAGGTCAATGACGGCGTCGCGAGCGTCATTGTCGGCGGCAACGACTGGGCCGGCGCCTGGGCGGTCGACGATTCCGGCGCAGCCGCTCTACCCGTGCGTGCCGGGCGGCGAGGCGCAGCGCGAGATGGCCTATCGCTTCGGCGTCAACCTCGTGATGTACGCGCTCACCGGCAACTACAAGAGCGACCAGGTGCACGTGCCGGCGATCCTCGAAAGGCTCGGGCAATGAACGGCCTCTCGATCGCCGCCGCGCCGCTGCTGCCGTGGTGGGCGATCATCGCGTTTGCCGCGGTCGCCGCGCTCGTCCTGGTCTATGGCGCGCTGCGGCGCGCGCGCGGCATCGCTTGGCGGGCGGCTGGCGCTGGCCATGCTCCTCGCCATCCTGGTCGATCCCTCGCTCGTCGAGGAGCAGCGCCAGCCGCAGCGCGACGTCGCGGCGGTCGTGGTCGACGATTCGCCGAGCATGCGCATCGGCGAGCGCCGCGCCTATGCCGCCGCAGCGCTCAGACGCTGGTGACGCGGCTGCAGCGGCAACCGAATCTCGACGTGCGCGTCATCCATGCCGGCGCGCCCGACCCCAACGCCGCTGTTCGCCGACACCGGCACCGAGCTTTATACGGCGCTGACGCGCGCGCTGTCCGACGTGCCGCGCCAGCGCGTCGCCGGCGCGGTGATGATCACCGACGGCGAGGTGCACGACATGCCGCCGCCCGACCGGCTCGCGCTCGGAGCGCCGCTGCATGTGCTGCTGACCGGCGCGCCGGGCGAGGCCGACCGCCGGCTCGTCGTCAAGGACGCGCCCAGCTTCGGCATCGTCGGCAAGGACGTGCAGCTCAAGGTGCGCGTCGAGGATCTGCCCGGCGGCGGCAGCGGCGAGGCGCGGCTGACCCTGCGCAAGGACGGCGGCACGACCTCGACGCGCATGGTCCCGGTGGGCCAGGACGTGCCGATCAGCGTTCCCATCGATCATGGCGGCCCCAACGTCGTCGAGCTCGTCGGTCGAGCCGGGCCGCATCGAGCTGACGCTCGACAACAACCGCGCCGCGCTCGTCATCAACGGCGTGCGCGACCGGCTCAAGGTGCTGCTGGTGAGCGGCGAGCCGCATCAGGGCGAGCGCACCTGGCGCAACATCCTCAAATCCGACCCGTCGGTCGATCTCATCCATTTCACCATCCTGCGCCCGCCGGAAAAGCAGGACGGCACGCCGATCCGCGAGCTGTCGCTGATCGCGTTCCCGATCCGCGAGCTGTTCGACCTCAAGATCGACGAGTTCGATCTCATCATCTTCGACCGCTACCGCCAGCGCAGCGTGCTGCCCGAGGCCTATCTCGAGAACATCGCGCGCTATGTGCGCAATGGCGGCGCGCTGCTCGAGGCGGCGGGCCCGAATTTCGGCGGCCCGCTCAGCCTCTATCGCACGCCGCTCGGCAGCGTGCTGCCGGCCGAGCCGACCGGCAATGTCTTCGAGCAGGGCTACGTGCCGCAAGTCACCGCGCTCGGCCGCCGCCATCCGGTGACCGACGATCTTCCGGGCTTGCCCGCCGACCCCAAGAAGACGCCGCCCTGGGGCCGCTGGTTCCGCCAGGTCGAGTCGGTCCCGCACGAGGGCGAGGTGGTCATGAGCGGCGTCGACAACCGGCCGCTCCTGGTGCTCGACCGCGTCGGCAAGGGCCGGGTCGCGCAGCTTCTCTCCGACGAGATGTGGCTGTGGACGCGCGGCTACGAGGGCGGCGGGCCGCAAGCGGAGCTGCTGCGCCGCGTCGTCTATTGGCTGATGAAGGAGCCGGACCTCGAAGAAAACGACCTGCGCGCCACGGTCGAGGGCAACCGCCTGATCGTCACCCGCCAATCGCTCCAGCCGGACAATGATCCGGTGCAGGTGACCGGACCCGACGGCAAGCCGCGCACCCTCGCGCTCAAGCCGGCGGGCGGCGGCCGCAGCACCGGCTCGATGACGATCACCGAGAGCGGGCTCTACCACGTCAGAGACGGCAGACGCACCGCGCTGGCCGCAGCCGGTGCGCTCAACCCGATCGAACTGGGCGACGTGCGCACCACCGCCGCCAAGGTCAAGGCCGATGTCGCGGCGCTGGGCGGCAGCATCCATTGGGTCGGTCCGGGCCCGGTGCCCGAGATTCGCAGCGTCGCGCCCGACCGGGCCGCCGAGGGGCGCGGCTGGATCGGCCTGCGCGCCAATGGCGACTACATCGTCACCGGCATGAAGGAGACCCCGCTTCTTCCCGGCCTGCTGGCCCTCCTCCTCGCCCTGGGCGCGCTGCTGCTGGCCTGGCGCCGCGAGGGGCGATAGCTGGGACGCCGCCATGGGCGCGGCCCCGCCATTGCGCTAACCTGGACCCGGCCGAGGGGAGAAATTTCGTGCTGAGACAGGCGCTTGCGCCGATCCATCCCGATGGGTGGCGGTTCATCGCGGTGTTCGCCGTGGCGAGCCTGCCTGCTTTATTGGCTCGCGCGTCCCTTGGGCTGGATCGGCTTCGCGGCGACGGCGTGGTGCGTCTATTTCTTCCGCGACCCGTGGCGGGTGACGCCGGACCGCGCAGGGCTGGTCGTCGCCCCGGCCGACGGCCGCATCGTCGCGGTCGATCGCGCGCCGCCGCCGCCCGAGCTCGAAATGGGCGATACGCCGATGCTGCGCATCGGCATTTTCCTCAATATCCTCGACGTGCACGTCAACCGCATGCCGATGACGGGCCGCATCACCAAGCGCGTCTACCGCAAGGGCAAGTTCTTCAACGCCAGCCTCGACAAGGCGAGCGCCGAGAACGAGCGCATGGCCGTGCGCGTCGCCACCGCGGCCGGCGCCGACATCGCGGTCGTGCAGATCGCCGGCCTCGTCGCCCGCCGTATCGTCTGCACTGTCGATGCCGGCGAGGACGTGATCGCCGGGCAGCGCTTCGGCCTCATCCGCTTCGGCAGCCGCACCGATCTCTATCTGCCGCCGGCCTGGGCGGCGCTCGGCGATCGTCGGCCAGCGCGCTGTGGGCGGCGAAACCGTGCTCGCCGACGCCCGCGCGGACGAGGGCGCGCGGCACGGCGTCGAGCACTGAGATGCTGCGCCGCCGCCGCCGCCGCTTGCGCGAAAAGCCGGTCACCGGCTGGTCGCTCAACCGCATGATCCCCAATATCCTGACGCTGCTGGCGCTGTGCGCCGGGATGACTGCGATCCGCCTCGCCATCGCCGGCAAGTTCGAGTCCGCCGTCACCGCCGATCATCGTCGCCGGCATTCTCGACGGCGTCGACGGGCGCATCGCGCGGCTGCTGAAAGTCATGTCGAGTTTCGGCGCCGAGCTCGAACTCGTTGGCGGATTTCGTCAGCTTCGGCGTCGCGCCCGCGGTACTGCTCTATGTCTGGACGATGAGCGCGATGCACGGCATCGGCTGGGCGCTGGTGCTGATCTACGCGGTGTGCTGCGGCTTGCGGCTGGCGCGATTCAATACCCAGATCGGCGCCGAACTGCCGCCTTACGCCTATAACTTCTTCACCGGCGTGCCGGCGCCGGCGGGCGCCGGGCTCGTCATGGTGCCGATGATGTTGTGGTTCGAGTTCGGCGAATCCGTCTTCCGCTCGCCCTACTTCAACGGGGCGATCCTGGCGCGGGGTGGCGACGCTCATGGTGAGCCGGGTTCCGACCTATTCGATGAAGCGCATCCACGTGCCGCGGGAGTGGATCCTGCCGAGCCTGCTGGTGGTCGGCGGGCTCGCCGCCTTCCTGACCACCGATCCGTGGGGCACGCTGCTCGCGATCGGCGTGATCTACATCGTGTCGATCCCGATCAGCATCCGCTCCTATTACGGGCGGCGGCGCACCGCCGAGGAGCAACAACGGCGCCAGCCCGCGCGCGAGCTGGCGCCGCCTCAGAACGCCGCCGAGGCCGAAGTGCCGCCGCTGCGGCGCTGAAGCCCGAACGCCGCCGCGAGCAACTCGTAGGAACGCAGCCGCGCCGCGAAATCGTAGCAGATCGAAACGACCACGAACTCGTCGACGCCATAGGCCTCGCCCAGCGCCAGGAGCCGCGTCGCGCACCTGCTGCGGGTCGCCCACGATTTGGCGGCGGCGGTTGTGGGCGATGCGCCGGAGATCGTCGGCCGTGTAGGGATAGGCTTCGGCTTCGTCGATGCTCGGCACCGGCCCGAGCATCCCTTTCTCGAGCCGCAGCCGCGACAGGTCGCGCGAGCGCGCGAGGCGCTCGGCCGCCGCTTCGGTCTCGGCACACAGCACGAACACGCCGATGCTGCCGCGCGGCGCGCCCGCCCACGGCGACGGGCGGAAATTGTCGCGATAGGCCTGCATGATCTCGGGCCCGCCGACATCGGTGATGAAATGCGCGAACGAGAACGGGCAGCCGAAATAGGCGGCGATCGCCGCGCTGCCGTCGCTCGAGCCGAGCAGCCATGGCTCGGGCGCGGTGGCGCCGCGCGGCTGGGCATGAATGCCGGCGAAGGGATGATCGGCCGGGAGGGTGTCGGCGAGGAACGCCAGCAGATCCTGGACCTGGCGCGGGAATTGCTCGATCCCGAGCGCGCCCGGGCCGTGCTGGAGCGCCATCGCCGTGCGGAAGTCGCTGCCGGGCGCGCGGCCGATGCCGAGATCGATGCGGCCGGGATAGAGCGCCTCGAGCACGCGGAAATTCTCGGCCACCTTGAGCGCGCTGTAATGGCTCAGCATCACGCCGCCCGAGCCCACCCGCATGGTCTGCGTCGCCGCGGCGACGCGCGCGACCAGCACCTCGGGCGCGGTGCCGGCGAGACCGTCCGAGGAATGATGCTCAGCGAGCCAATAGCGGTGATAGCCCCACGCCTCGCACGCCGCCGCGAGCGCAACCGTCTCCGCCAACGCTTGCGCCGGCGTACCTCCGGCACGGATCGGCGACTGGTCAAGGACGGAGAGGAGGGTCATGGCAGTTTCAGTTTGGACCGCGAGCGGGAGAACCTGATGATATCGCTGTCGCCGCGCAAGCGCGGGGACGACCGGCCAGGCGTGCGACGCAAAGGCGCGTCATGCCTCCTCGCGCGTTGCCTTGAAGGCCAGGTTCGGCCAGTCCTTCTCGGTACGGTCGAGGTCCCAGCGATTGCGCGCGAGGAACACCGGGGCGCCATCGCGATCCTCGGCAAGCGCCGACGGCACGGTGTCGGCGAAGCGCCGCAGCTCGGCCGATTGGCCTTCGATCCAGCGCGCGGTCTCGTAGGGCGCGGGTTCGAGCCGCACGCCCAGCCCGTATTCGCTCTTGAGCCGCGCGGCGAGCACGTCGAGCTGCAGCGGGCCGACGACGCCGATGATGAAATCGCCGCCTGTCACCGGCTTGAACAGGCGGGTAACGCCTTCCTCGGCAAGCTGCTCGAGCGCGCGCTTCAAGTGCTTCGACTTCATCGGATCGTCGAGGCGGACGCGGCGCAGGATTTCGGGCGCGAAATTGGGAATGCCGGTGACGCGGATCTCGTCGCCCTCGGTGAGGGTGTCGCCGATGCGCAGCGTGCCGTGATTGGGGATGCCGAGAATGTCACCGGGCCACGCCTCCTCGGCGAGGTTGCGGTCACGCGCCAGGAAGAACACCGGGTTCTGCACGGTCATCAGGCGACCGCTGCGGCCATGCCTGAGCTTCATGCCGCGGTGGAAGCGGCCCGAGCACAAGCGCAAGAAGGCGATGCGGTCGCGATGCTGCGGATCGATATTGGCCTGGACCTTGAAGACGAAGCCGGTGACCTTGTCGTTGCTCGGCTCGATCGCGTGCGGCAGCGCCGGCTGCGGCCGCGGCGCGGGCGCCAGCGTGGCGATGCCGCGCAGCAATTCGCGCACGCCGAAATTGTTGAGCGCGCTGCCGAAGAAGACCGGCGTCATGTGGCCCTGGCGATAGGAGTCGCGGTCGAACGGCGGACAGAGCGCCCGCGCCATCGCGACTTCCTCACGCAGCTGCGCCAGCGCCGAAGCGGGCAGCAGCGTGGCAAGGCGCGGATCGTCGAGCCCTTCGAGCCGCACCGGCGCGGTGACGCGCTCGCCGGCGCCGCGCTCGAACAGCAACAAGGCGTCCTCGAACAGGTCCTAGGTGCCGCGAAAGTCGCGGCCCATGCCGATGGGCCAACTCGCCGGCGTCACGTCGAGCGCGAGGCGGCGCTCGATCTCGTCCATGAGGTCGAACGGATCGCGGCCCTCGCGGTCGAGCTTGTTGACGAAGGTGATGATCGGCACGTCGCGCAGCCGGCACACCTCGAACAGCTTGAGCGTCTGCGGCTCGATCCCCTTGGCGGCGTCGATCACCATGACGGCGCTGTCGACGGCGGTGAGGGTGCGGTAGGTGTCCTCGCTGAAATCCTGGTGGCCCGGCGTGTCGAGCAGATTGAAGGTGAGCCCCTCATGCTCGAAGGTCATCACCGCGGAACTGACCGAGATGCCGCGCTCGCGCTCGACTTCCATCCAGTCCGAGCGCACGCGCCGGCGCTCGCCCCGTGCCTTGACCTCGCCCGCGAGCTGGATGGCGCCGCCGAACAGCAGCAGCTTCTCGGTGAGCGTGGTCTTGCCGGCGTCGGGGTGGGAGATGATGGCGAAGGTGCGCCGTCTGGCAATTTCGGCGGCGAGCGCGTTCATGCCGGCTCTATCTAGTTGGACGGGCGGCGCAATTCAACCGCCGCCGGGGCGCATCCGTCACGCAAAAGTGACCGGGGCGTGATCGGCGCGCCAGACCCCGGCCGCCCGGCGCCGTGTTAGGACTGATCCGGAAATTGCGAAAACGGGAAGGGCCGCCATGCGTTCAACGCCTTACGCCATCGCCTTTGCCGCGCTGCTCGCTGCCGTGCCGGCTTTCGCCCAGGCGCCGGCGGGACAACGGATGATCCTCCGCGGCACGGTCGAGAAGCTCGGCGGGCACACGCTCATGGTCAAGGACCGCGACGGCCAGACCGACACCGTCACCCTCGGCGACAAGACGGCGATCCGCGGCGTGGTCAAGAAATCGCTCGCCGACATCCACCGGGGCGATTTCGTCGCCTCGACCTCGGTCAAGGGCAGCGACGGCAAGCTGCATGCGCTCGAGGTTCATATCTTCCCGGCGGCGCTGAAGGGGGTGATCCCGCAACGACAGTCACCCACCGATCTGGTCCCCGGCGGCATCATGACCAACGCCATCGTCACGGGGGTCGCCGCCGCGCCCTCGGGCGGCACGCTCAAAGTCGCGTTCGGCGGCCAAGAGACCGAAGTGATGGTGCCTCCTGGCACCCCGATCGTCGCCTACACCCCCGGCGACGCGAGCCTGCTGAAGCCGGGCGCCGCGGTTGTCATCCTCGCCATCAAGAAGCCCGATGGCAGCCTGACCGCGGCCAACGTCACCGCCGAAAAGGATGGCGTGAAGCCGCCGATGTAAGGACAAGCGGCGCGGCAAAATTCGCAACTTAATTGCCGATTTGCCGCGTTGAACCTCGCGCTCGAGCGCCTACGTCTTCTTATGGCGCAACCAGACCGGAGGGTGCCTAACAAGCATGACTCCACCCGACCAGTGTTGATCAGCGCCCGAACCGAGGCTCGGTCGCGTGACCGAGCGGTGAGCTTCACGAGCCACCCGGATTGAGCCCCGCCACACCCGTGGCGGGGCTCGCGCGTCGGCGCCACGGGATCGCGGCGTCATTGACAGCATGAGGCGCCTTGCTAGGGTGCGGCCATGAGTTGTGACCCGGTGATTGTCGTCGGCGCGGGGCCGGCCGGCTTGGCGTTGGCGGTCAATCTGTTGCGGTGCGACGTGGCGGTGGTGGTGCTCGAGACCGAGCCCAAATTGCCGCATGATTTGCGCGCGGGAACGTTCCACCCGCCGACGCTCGAAATGCTGGCGACGCTAGGGGTCGCCGACGATTTCCTGGCGATCGGCATCCGGGTGCCGCGGTGGCAGATCAGGGGCCGCAGCGAAGGCGTGATCGTCGAGTGGGATCTTTCCCTCATCGCCGACGCCACACCATACCCGTTCCGCTTCCATTGCGAGCAGTTCAAGCTGACGCCGCTGCTCGAACGGCGCCTGGCCGCGCTGGGCGGCGCGGTGCGATACGCCCACACTTTCCTCGACGCGACCCAGGACGGCGACGGCGTCACGGCGCGGGTGGAGACCCCCGGCGGGATCGAGACCTTGCGCGGCAGCTATCTCGTCGGCGCCGATGGCGGCCGCAGCGCGGTGCGCCAGACCATGGCCGTCGCGTTCGAAGGCTTCACCTGGCCCGAGCGCTTTCTCGTCGCCGGCACCGCGTACGATCTCGCCCGGCACGGCTATACGCCCAATGCCTATATCGCTGATCCTGTGGACTGGTCCGCGATCTTCAAGATGCCGGGCGACACGCCGGCCGGGTTGTGGCGGATCCTGTTTCCGATCGAAGCCGAATTGTCCGAGGCCGAAATTCTCGACGCCGATTTCGTCGAGGGGCGGTTGCAGAATTTCATTCCCCGGCCCGTGCGCTACGCCGTCGCCGCCAAGAGCAGCTATCGCGTGCATCAACGCGTGGCCGCCGAATTCCGCGTGGGCCGCATGCTAATCGTCGGCGATGCCGCGCATGTCAACAATCCGCTCGGCGCCTTCGGCCTCAACGGCGCCCTGCACGGCGCCTTCAACCTCGCCGACAAGCTCGCCGCGGTATGGCGCGGCGAGGCGTCCGAAACGCGGCTCGATCTCTATGTGCGCCAGCGCCGCGCCGCCAACGTCGAATTCGTCCAGGCACAGTCGATCCGCAACAAGCATCTGCTGGAGGAACGCGATCCCGCCGTGCGCGCCGCGCGCTTCGACGAACTGCGCCGTACCGCCGCCGACAAGGCGCGCGCCCGCGACTATCTTCTGCACAGCTCGATGATCTGGAGTGTGCAGCGCGCCGCCGCCGTCGCCTGAGGCCGCTGCCGCCGCCTCACGCCATTGCGTTGAGCGACGTCTCGACCGCCTCGATCTGCGTTGCGATATCGATCTCGAGCGCCGAGGTGACCTCGAGGCGGCGGTCTTCGAACACATGCACCTTGCCGCGCCGGCGCCGGCGCCAGCCCATGACCGCCGCATCGCGCGCCGCGACCAGTGTGGCGATCTGCGGCCGGAACAGACCGATCATCGCCGTGATCCAGCGATTGAGCGGCGGCGAGGGTCCGGCGCTGCCGAGGGCGAAACGGTCGAGCATCGCCACCACGTCCGCCGCGCCGTACCAGGTCTCGCCGGTCACCCAACGGTTGGTGGTGAAGAGCTGGATCGGCCTTCCGGCCGGGCTCATCGCGATGGCGATGAGATGGCACCAGGGCTCGCCGTCCTCATGTGCCTGCGGCGCCGAGGGCCCGGCCACGGGCGCCTCCGGGCTGCCGGCGATGGCGAGCTCCGGCAGCACCAGCGGGCGCACCCCTGCCGGCATGCCGCGTGCGCGCAGGAAGGTATGGAAATGTCCGTGCTCGGCGCCGCGCTCGGCCGGCGCGTGCGCGTGATAGAAGTATTGGGCGTGGCTCGCGGGATCGTAGATGTCTTCGGCAGGGTAATGCCGCCACGCTTCCATGCTTGCGCCGCCGAGCGCGGCAGCGATGATGCCGGCGCCGCTCGCGGACAGCGCCGCTTCGCTCGCCGCAATGGCGTGCCCGCAGGCGGCCATCGCCTCGAGCTCGGCGCGGCTCAAGCGAGCGCAATCAAGCATTCACGGTCCCGATGCGGAATCCCCCGCGCTTTATGCGACGCGACGACGGTGCTGACAAGAGCGGGCGGGCTCACCGCGCGGGTGCCGCGAGGATATCTGCCGTCCACGGCACCATCTCGGCCATCGTCGCATGAAAAGCGGCGTCGAAGGCGGCGACGATCGCCGGCGTGTCGTTCTTGGCGGCGGGGGCCGAGGCGGCGAAGCTCCGGGCCGCAATGACGCTGCGCTCGGGCATGCGCACCAGGAGGCAATCGAGCGCGACGCGGATCTCGGGCGCTCCGCCGCCGCCGTAATAGGCCTCGAAACGACGCAGATCCGTCACCAGCGACGACATCGGCGTGCACCTCGGCGGATTGTTGGGCGACGACGCGGAAGCGACCGCCATTCCTCAACGATTCGACGATCAGCGTCTGCAGCATCTGGGGCGCCTGATCGGTCCAGGCGGCGTTGGCGAAATAATCGAAGCTGTTGGTGCCGCGGGCGAGTGCGATACGCTGCGTGTCCAACGCCGCGGGCGCGGCGAGCGCGGCCACGACGAGCTGAAGCGAAATCGGCGGGCCGGCAGCGGCGGCCGGTGCGAGCGGGGTCAGGCGGAAGAGATGCGGCGCCGGCGCGCGGCGCGGGCAGGATGCCGCCGCAGGACGCGGCCAGAAGGAACAGCATCGCCGCGGCGGCGAGACGGAGCCGTGTCCTCATTGCGGCTGATACCCCTGGCGCTGGTCGCCATAAATGATCCGTGACGGGTCGCGCTGGAAATCGTCGGCGATGCGGCTCAGCTGCGCCACCAGGGCCTGCGTCTGCGTCACGAGCTGTTCGATCTGGTCGAGCCCGTTGCGGCCGAAATTGCGCAGCTCCGGGCGGTTTTCGGCCAGGGCCGCGTTGAGCTGATCGGCCACCAGCGCGAATTTCTTCGAGGTCTCCTTGAACGACTGGAGCGCCGACGTCAGATCACCGCTCGGCCCGATGACCTGGTTGAGCGAGGCGAGGATCGCTTGCGCGGTTTCGAGGGTGATGCGCAGCTCGTGAAGCGACGCGGTGCCGTCGCTGATGGCGCTGTCGATCTCGCCGCTGTGGCTGGCCGCGGTCGCGGTCAGGCGGCGCATGTTCTCGAGGGTTTCGGTGATCGCCTGGCGATTTTCGGCGCTGAAAACCTCGCTCAGCTGGTTGGTCAGCGCGATCAGGTGCGACAATGCCTCGGGCGCGTTCGTCACCACCTGTTGCAGCCCCGAAGGCTTCGAGGCAATGACCGGGTAGCGTTGGCCCCCCTGCCGTGCCAGCGGCGACGCCTCGCGGCTGCCGCCGGTGATGTTGACGAAGGCGCCGCCGGTCAGGCCCTGGACCTCGAGCGAGGCGACGGCGTTGGAGCGAATGACGGAGCCGGTCTGGAGCGCGACCGTGACGCGCACCCGGGTCGGGTCCTCGGGGTCCAGCCTGATCTCGGTGACGCGGCCGATCGGGATGCCGTTCTCGAGCACGGCCGAGCCCTGGTTGAGGCCGGTCACCGAGCCTTTGAAATAGATATCGTAAAAGTTGGCGTGCTCGCCGAACTCGAAGCGCGCGAGCCACAGCCCCACGATCACCAGGGCTGCCAGAAGGAACACCACGAAGGACCCGACGAACACGTAGCGCGCATGTGTTTCCATGATGCGTCAGTCGGCTCCCTGGGCCCGGCGCCTGAAGCGCGGAACGCCCGCGCGGGCCGTGGAAATAGGCTTGGATCCACGGGTTCGGATCGACCAGCATTTCGGCCATTGTGCCGATCTTGACCCGGTTGTCGACCAGCACCGCGATTCGGTCGGCGATGGCGATGAGGCTGTCGAGATCGTGCGTCACCATGAACACGGTGAGACCCAGGCTGTCCTTGAGGTCGCGCACGAGGCGGTCGAATTCGTCGGCGGCGATGGGATCAAGTCCGGCGGTCGGCTCGTCGAGGAAGAGCAGCGGCGGGTCGAGCGCAAGCGCGCGCGCGAGCCCCGCGCGCTTGCGCATGCCGCCCGAAAGCTCGGCCGGATATTGGAGGCCGCTGTCGCGCGCCAATCCGACCAGTGCGAGCTTGAGGGCGCACAGCTCGTCGAGCAGCGGCTTCGGCAATCTCACCCGCTCCTTGAAGGGAACCGCGACATTCTCGGCCACGGTGAGCGAGCTGAACAGCGCGCCGTCCTGGAACATCACGCCCCAGCGCCGGATGATCCCCTGGAGCGCGTCGGCGCTCGCCCGGGCGACATCCTGGCCGAACACCTCGATCGTGCCCGCGGCCGGCGGCAGGATGCCGATAATGGTCTTGAGCAGCACCGACTTGCCGGCGCCCGAGGCGCCGACCACCGCGAGAACCTCGCGCCGATGGAGCTCGAGATCGATGTCGCGGTGCAACAGCCGGCCCGCCACGCGCGTTGCCAGCCCCGTGAGGCGGAGCACGGGCTCAGAGGTCGAGCCAGGCGAAGATGATGGAGAAGGCGGCATCGAGGACGATGACCAGGAAGATGGAATGGACGACCGAACGGGTGGTGTGGCGGCCGACGCTCTCGGCGCTGCGGCTCACTTCCAAGCCCTCGTGGCAACCGACCAGCGCGATCGTTCCGGCGAAAAACGGCGCCTTTGAGATGCCGATCCAGAAGGTCTCGGGGGCCAGGGCGCGATGCAGCTCGGCCAGGAAGACCGGCGGCGGAATGTCGAGGTCGACCCAGCACAGGACGGCGCCGCCGAGGAGACCCATCATGTCGGCATAGAAGGCGAGCAGCGGCAGCATCAGCACCAGCGCAAAGAGCCGCGGCAACACCAGGATCTCGACCGGGTCCAGCCCCAGCGTCGCCATGGCGTCGATTTCCTCGTTCACCTGCATGGCGCCGATCTCGGCGGTAAAGGCGCTGCCCGAGCGGCCGGCGACGATGATGGCGGTGAGCAAAACGCCCATCTCGCGCAGGAAGCCGATGCCGAGCAGATCGACGACGAAAATTTGCGCGCCGAAGCGCTGAAGCTGCTGGGCGCCCTGAAACGCCGTCACCATGCCGACGAGAAACGACAGCAACCCGACGATCGGCAGCGCCGCGATGCCGACACGTTCCATGTGCGCCGAAAGCGCCGTGAAACGGACGCGTCCCGGCCGGGCCAGCGTTCGCAGCAATCCGAGCACGACGAGCCCCAGGAACCCGAGCTGACCCTGCGCCGTGCGCAGGAACTCGACCGCGCCCGCGCCGATCGCGGCAAAGCCAGCGCCGAACGCGTTCCCGCGCGGTGGCGGCGGCGCTTGCGGGGGGGCCTTTCTCGACCTGGCGCAGCAGCGGTCCGAGATCGGGAGCGAGGTTCTCGATGGTCACGGCGCAACCGCGGGAAGCGAGCGCGCGTTCCAGACGCAGCAGCAGCCACGCGCCGGCCGTGTCGAGCGCGGCGATGGCGCCGAGATCGAGCCGGACCCGCTTGGCCGGCGGCAGCTGCAGCGTGCCGAGCTTGGCATCGAGCGCGGCCGCCTCGGTGACGCGCCATTGCCCGCCGGCGCGCAGCACGAGAGCATCCCCTTCGCCCGAAGCCTCGATCCACCCTTCATCGGCCATGCCGGCACTCTATACGCCAGTCGCGGGCGGGACGAAATGGCGCTTTCCGCCGCGGTGGACTGGGCTAGAGTGGCGGTGACGAGGCGCGGTGACCAAGGCGGCTTGGATGGGGAGCGGCATTTGGACCTGAAACAGCATATCCGCAGCGTGCCGGATTTCCCGAAGCCGGGCATCATGTTCTATGACATTTCGACGCTGCTGGCGCATGCGCCGGCATGGCAGGAAACCGTGCGGTATCTGACCGAAGCGCTCGGGCCGCAGCGGCCCGAAGTGCTCGTCGGCATCGAGTCGCGCGGCTTTCTCGTCGCCGCTCCGCTCGCCTACAGCCTCAATTGCGGCTTCGTCATGATCCGCAAGAAGGGCAAGCTCCCCGGCCGCACCATCCCCCATACCTATGCCCTCGAATACGGCAACGATACGCTCGAAATCCAGGCCGATGCGATCGCGCCGGGACAGCGCGTGGCCGTGCTCGACGATTTGCTCGCGACCGGCGGCACGATGTCGGCGGCGATCGAGCTGTGCCGCCGGGTGGGCGGCGTGGTGGTCGCGGCCGCCTGTATCATCGAGCTGACCTTCCTCGGCGGCCGGGACAAGATCGGCGTACCGCTGACCTCGGTCCTGGCCTACGAGTCCTGACCCCTGCCGATGAGGATCGATGCGGCGGTCACCAGCACGGTGACGACCCCGAGGAGGATGGTCGCAAGCGCATTGATCTCCGGGCTGACGCCAAGTCGCACGCTCGAAAAGATCACCATCGGCAGCGTCGTCGAGGCCGGTCCCGCGGTGAAGCTCGCGATGACGAGATCATCGACCGACAGCGTGAAGGCAAGGAGCCATCCGGCGACGAGCGCCGGGGCGATCAGCGGCAGAGTGATGACGGCAAACACCTTCCACGGCCGCGCGCCCAGATCCTGGGCTGCCTCTTCGAGCGATCGGTCGAAGGCGGCGAGCCGCGCCTCGACCACTACGGCGACATAGGCGAGGCCGAGCGTCACGTGGGCGATGACGATAGTGAGAACGCCGCGTCCCCGCGGCCATCCGGTGAACTGCTCGAGCGCCACGAACAGCAGCAGCAGCGACAGGCCGGTCATCACCTCCGGCATCACCAGCGGCGCGGTCACGAGCGTGCCGAAAAGCGCCCGGCCGCGGAAGCGGCGGTAGCGCGCGAGCGCGAAGCCCGCGAGCGTGCCGAGAACGAGGGCGCCGGTCGCAGCAGACAGCGCGACCTCGAGGCTGATGAGCGCCGCCGCGCCGGATCGCCTCGTCGCGCATCAGTTCGCCATACCAGTGGGTCGAGAACCTGGCCCACACCGTCACCAGCCGCGAGGCGTTGAAGGAATAGACCACGACCGAAGCGATCGGCCCGTAGAGGAACAACAGCCCGAGACCCAGCATCACCGCGAGGAACGGCGAAAGGCGATGGATCATCGCCGTGCCGCGGCCGTGAAAAGTGCTTGCGCCCGCATCATCGCCTGCCTCGTCCGTGCGCTTCGGTCTGCGCCGCCTTCTATCACAATCAGCTCATCGCGCCGACCGCGGCGAGCCAGTCGGCCAGACGATCGTACCAGAGCGTCTGGTCCGCCGGCGTGAAATGAGCGTTGGCCGGACTCGGATTGGGCACGGCGAAGACGCGCGTGCCGCCGAGGCGCAGCGTCTGCGCGCCAAGGGCCGGCGTCGAGCCGTCGCCGCTCAAGGCGCCGTGGACGTGGCGCAGCACCGTCATGCCGTGCAGGCACGCGACGCGCGGCCGATGCCGCGCGAGCTTCGCTGCGAGATCGCCGACGCCCCGCGCCAGCTCGGCGCGCTCGAGCCCGTCGGCGCGCGCGGTCGGACGCTTGACGAGATCGGTGAAGCCGAAGCCGTGCTCCAGCAGCACGCGATCCTGCGCGGGCCCGAGGCGCTCGGCGCCGATCGCCGCGCGCGCCTCCTGGCTCAGCCGCGAGCGCGAAAAGCACGGCCAGAAGCGGTTCGCCGGCCGCGCGAAATAATGCCCGCGCGCGACGGCATAGAGCGACGGATTGATGCCGACGAAGATCACGTCGAGCCCGTCGCGCAGAAGATCGGGAAGGGTCACGCCGTGCGCAGCCTGGTCGCCGGGTAGTGCGGTCGCGCTCATATTCCTTGTCCTAGGACGCGATGGTAACGGTCATTAACGCCGCTGGTCCGGCGCTGCCGAGTCCATGTCGGAATTCTTTACAAGGCATCCTGCCCAAAAATGCAACAGCGCGCGACGCGCCGGCATGCAACAATTGCTGTCTTGCCATGCATCGGCGGCGGAAAAGGCCGCCAAGGCGGCGCGGAACCGGCGGGATCGACTCGCGGCCGAGCGCAATTCCGATGGCCGAGCATCCCGCCCCGCGATCGATCACGGCACGGAACATGCATGGATTCCCGCGCCAAGGGCTGCACGCGAAGGATCGTGCGGACGACGGAGAATGGAGCCGGTTATGCTCGAACGGGAGCGCTACGACATGATTACGCGGCTCCGGCGCAAGTCGCGGAGCGTGGCGATCGAGGCGGGAAGAGCGGCGCCGACATTGGCGCGCCAACTCCGTGCGCTTTCGGCGCGCTACGAAGAAGAGGCCGAACAGCTCGACACCGATTCGCAGCGCAGCGCAGCTCTCGCCTCCTGAGCCAAATGCGGCGGCGTGAGCCGCGCATCTTCGGCGCCCTCGCCCTCGCGGCGGGACGCCGCCCGATAGGCGGACCGCCAGCGAATTGCTAGGATGGATGCGGGAGGACGCATCCATGGCCAAGACCATTCTCACCTGCGCCGTCACCGGCGGCGGCCCGATCGGCAAGCATCCGGCGATTCCGGTGACGCCCAAGGAGATCGCCGAGGCGGCGATCGGCGCGGCCAAGGCCGGCGCGACCATCGCCCACATCCATGTGCGCGAGCCCAAGACCGGCCAGGGCAGCATGGAACTCGCCTATTACCGCGAGGTGGTCGAGCGCATCCGCGACAGCGGCATCGACGTGCTCATCAACCTCACCACCGGCCCCGGCGCGTTGTTCGTGCCGAGCAAGGACGATCCCGGCATGCCGGGCCCGGGCACCAACATGTGCCACCGCCGAGGTGCGGGTGCGGCATGTGCTGGCGCTCAAGCCCGACATCTGCAGCCTCGATCTGTGCACCATGTGGAGCCGCACGCGCGCCTTCATGAACGTGCCGGAGATCCTCGACCGAGATGGCGCGGCTGATCCGCGGCGCGGGCGTGCTGCCCGAGCTCGAATGCTTCGACACCGGCGACATCGGCCTCGCCAAGGACTTCATCAAGAGCGGCGTGCTCGAGGCGCCGGCGCTGTTCCAGCTCGTGCTGGGCATCAGCTACGGCGCGCCGGCGACGCCCGAAGCGATGCTGCACATGCGCAACCTGCTGCCCGAGGGCTCGCGCTGGGCCGCGTTCGGCATCTCGCGCCAGCAATTCCCGATGCTGGCGCAGGCGGTGCTGCTGGGCGGCCACTGCCGCGTCGGGCTCGAGGACAACCACTATCTCGAGCGCGGCGTGTTCGCCGACAATGCCGCGCTGGTCGAGAAGGCGATCCGGCTCATGCGTCTCCTCGGCGCCGAGCCAGCGACCCCGGCGGAAGGCCGCGAGATGCTGGGCCTCGCCCGCAGCCGCGCCCGCGTCACCGCGTAGGGGCTTGCGTCGCTTGCTCGGTCGCCGCCGCGACGATGACGGTCGTATCGCGCAGGGCCTTGACGACCACCGGCGCGCCCTGAGGCAGGTCGGGACCTTCGGCGAGCCAGACCGAGTTGCCGAGGCGGATCTTGCCGCGGCCGTCGCGGATCGGCTCGGCGACGACGCCGCGCGCGCCGATGAGCGCGCGTTCCCGCTGGTTCGGCGCGGGCTCGGCGCGGTGGCGATGAAGCGCGTGCCGGTAGACGAAATATCCGGCGATGCAGGCAAGCGGCGATGACGCCGCGAAGACGATGAACTGGCCCTCGGGCGCCAAGGCGAACACCAGCGCCGCGAGCGCGGTGATCCCGGCACCGGCGGCGATCCAGATAAGATACATGCCAGGGGCATGAAGCTCGATGATCGCCAGGAAGAGCGCGCCGATCGCCCAGACCCAGGCCATGGTCAGGCGCTCGTGCCGCCGGCCGCGCGCGGCGGCGTCACGGCGGCGCTGCGGGCGAGATCGGCGATCCCGGCGATCGCGCCGATGAGGCCGCTCGTCTCCATCGGCATCAGCACGAGACGCGAATTCTCCGACCTGCCGATCTGCAGCATCGCCTCGATGTATTTCTGGGCGACGAAATAGTTGAGCGCCTGGACGCTGCCTTCGGCGACTGCCTTGGAGACGAACGCGGTGGCGGCGGCCTCGGCCTGGGCCAGGCGCTCGCGCGCCTCGGCGTCGCGGTTCGCCGCGACGAGGCGTCCCTCGGCCGCCAGGATCTGCGATTGCTTGTCGCCCTCGGCCTGGAGGATCGCCGCCTGCTTGATGCCTTCGGCCTGGAGAATTGCGGCGCGCTTTTGGCGCTCGGCCGTGAGCTGCTTCGACATCGACTGGACCACGTCCTCGGGCGGACGCACGTCCTTGAGCTCGACCCGGGTGATCTTGGTTCCCCAGGGCTCGAGGCGGCATCGAGAACGTGCAGCAGGCGCTCGTTGATCTCGTCGCGCCGCGACAGCGTCTCGTCGAGGTCGAGCGCGCCGATCGCGGTGCGGATGTTGGTCATGGTGATGTTGGTGATCGCCCGCTCGAGGTTCTGCACTTCGTAGGCCGCCTTGCTGGCGTCGAGCACCTGGTAGAAGACGATGCCGTCGACGGTGACCGAGGCATTGTCCTTGGTGATCACGGACTGGCTCGGAATCTCGAGCACGGTCTCCTGCACGTTGAGCTTGCGACCGATGCGGTCGACATAGGGGATGACGAGGTTGAGGCCGGGATAAAGCGTGGCGCGATAGCGGCCGAAGCGCTCGACCGTCCACTGCGTGCCCTGCGGCACCGTTTTCACGCCGGCGGCGATCGTCGCCAGCACGAGCAGCGCGAGCACGACGAGGAAGATCAGGAACGCGCTCATCCGCCCCCCTTCAGGCCGTCCCGCCGCCCTTTCGCCGGCCCGCGCCGCGCCGCGATTCCGCCCGTTACGGCGCCGATTCTAGCATCGCGGCCGCCGCCGGGAAAGCGAACCGCACCGGCGCGACGGCGCCAGCGCGGTGCGGTGGAACATTGCTCGCTCCGTCGCGGCGGCCTCGCCCCTTGAAATGCGCGCGCCGGGCTGCCCCTGCCGGCCGCTGTCGAAGCCGCGGCCGACGACGATGGTATGCACCATCGGGAAATTGGCGCGCCCGGAGAGAGTCGAACTCCCAACCCCCAAATTCGTAGTTCGCATCACCGCCCCTAGAGCTAAAAGACGCTAGTGCTTATTTAGACCACGATGGCTCACAAAACCCAGTTTTTCCTTGCTTTCTATGGATCAACCTCCTAATTATGCGCGAAGCTAAAAGACGGCGCGGGGGTCGCAACGCTTATTTACCGCTTATTTGGAGAGGTCGATGCCCACCCACAAACTCACCAAGGCCGCAGTCGAGAAGATCGCGGCACCCGACCCGAGCGGCAAGCAAACGATCCATTGGGATGCCGAGCTTCGGGGCTTCGGCGTGCTCGCGAGCGGCCTCACGAACGCGAAGGCCTACGTCGTGCAGCGGCGGATGCCCGACGGCCGCACCCGACGCGTCACGGTCGGTGCGGTCGGCGAGTTCGAGCGGGTCGAGGATGCCCGCCGCAAGGCCGGTGGCATCCTTGCCGGGCTGCGCGAGGGCGTGGACCCGAAGGAGGAGCGTCGCAAGGCGGCGACGCACGACAAAACGCTGCGCCACTGGCTCGACACCTACCTGACGGTGCGCAAGGACCTGCGCGAGCGCACCGTGGAGGAGTACCGGCGCGGCGTGACCCGCCACCTAGAGGCATGGCTCGACCGGCCGCTACGCGAGATCACTCCCGACATGGTTGAGGAGCGACACTGCGAGATCGGTGCAGCGGCCGGCCCGGGGGCGGCGAACGGCGCAATGGTGGCGCTGCGTGCCGTGTGGAATCTCGCGCTCGATCGTGACAGTGCGCTGCCAGCGAACCCGGTGCGCCGCCTCAAGCGGTCGTGGTTCGCCACCCCGCCCCGGACGCGGATGGTCAGGACGGAAGAGCTGCCGACTTCTATGCGGCGGTCGCCGCGCTGACCAACACGACCGCTCGCGACTTCCTCAAGATCGTGCTGTTCACGGGGCTGCGACGCCGCGAGGCAGCAGCGCTGCGCTGGGACGAAATCGACCTGGGCGCGCGCGTGATCAGGCTCCCGGCGGCACGGACGAAGGCCGGCCGTAAGCTGGACTTGCCGATGTCGAGCTTCGTGCGCGATCTTCTGGTTGCGCGCCGCGCGCTCGGCAACGATGGCGGCTGGGTGTTCGGCGCCGACAGCGCGAGCGGCCACATCGAGGAACCATCCTCAACGTTTGAAGAGGTCGCCAAGGCGACGGCGATCGCGAACGCGAAGGCGGCCGGCGTCGAGATCGACGATGACGACGCGCCGCGGGAACTCATCGAAAAATATGGGATCGTCGTCTCCTGCCACGATTTGCGGCGGACGTTCATCACGGTAGCAGAGAGCACCGACATATCGCCGCTCGCGCTCAAAGCGTCGTCAACCACGCGCTCGGGAACGACGTGACGAGCGGGTACATCCAGATGAGCACCGAAAGATTGCGCGAGCCGGCGCAGCGCGTGGCCGACCGGCTGATGGACCTCTGCGGCATCGCGAGGCCCGAGGGCGACAACGTGGCGCGCATGGGAGAGCGCGCGTGACGACCGATCTGGAGACGACCGAAGCACCATTCACGGCGGACGACGGAGCCGCAATGGTTGCCTTTCTTGACCCGCTTCAGATCGGCGCTGATGAAGAACGCTGCCGCATTCGCGAACGCACGCGATGCCAACGACGATGCCGTGCAGGTGGGAGCCAGTGCGGCCGTGCTCGAAGGTTTGATGCGGCTGTTGCGGGCAGACCCAGAAGTCAGGTGCGATCCGCGTCTCCTCCACCCACTCGTCTTCGCTCAAGATGCGCTGCGGAGGACTCTTAATTCCGTGGGACACCCGACCGACACGCCGGGCGACTTTGTACAGGGTGTGACGGCGTTCTGCATCGACCTCCTTGTCGCGGTCGGGTTCAAAGTCAGCGAGGCGGTCGCCCACGTCGTGAGGGGCACGCGCGGACGCGTGCTCACGGTTGGGAACGATGACCTGACGGCCGGGCAGATCGCGGGCTGGCGACGTGAACTCAATAGCAGGCGCGGCACGCGCTACGCCGCCGAACACCGCGATCGGCTGCGGGAGCAATATCGCTCCCTGTTCAAGCAGCCGGCGCCAGAACGGCGAGATGCCCATCGGGTTGAGTGTATAGCCAACGTAGATCGACTACTGGAAGGTCTCTGGGCGTTCGCACCATGCGGCGCGCCAAACCGCCGCAAGTCTAAAAAATAATCGGGGCGTTCTTAAAGAATTCGGTTAAAGGCGGATTTTTACCGCACCGCCTCGCAATACGCTCCTCGGCATTGAAATCTTGTCGGGAGCCTGTCTCCGATGACGTTCACCAGAAATTCGCCGGCACCCGCTTGCCCGAGTGGCGGTGCCGATGACGTGCGAACGCGCCATCACATTGACAGGCGCGCAGCGGACTTAGTCGCCGAGGCCACCGGCGATCCGCACGACCTGCTGACGACCAGCGAGTTAAGTGAGTGGACCGGGCTGGTCCACACAATTCTTCGAGATCGGCCGATCGCGCGGCTACGGCCCGAAATTCGTTCGCCTCTCGACAAGGCGGGTCCGCTACTTGAGGTCTTCCGTCGTGGCGACCTCGCCGAAGGTGCCGATATGCGGCAGGCCGGATGGGCCGTAGCCGGTCTCGAACAGGGCGTGGCCTTTGCCGGAGGCTTCCAGGCGGCGCGCGACCTTGGCGGCTTCCTCGAAGGGCCAGGCCTTGGGGATGGCGAGTGCGATGTTTCGTAGTGTTGCAGACATGCGGGGGAAGCTAGGGGGGCGGGGAGGTGGGTCAATGACGGGTGGAGGCGAGGTGGTGGAAGGCAGTTTAGGGACCGTCCGGGAACAACCGAGTCAGTTGCCGGCGGATCGCAACCCCCGTGTCATGGCCGGCGCAGGCCGGCCACCCACGACCTTCCTAAGTTGTCATCAGCATAGTCGTGGGTGGCCGGCCTGCGCCGGCCATGACACGGGGGTTGCACGGCGATCATTTGGAGCACTTGTTCTCGGACGGTCGCTTAGCGGGCGGCACTCCTTGGGTGTCGCCGCTGCTGCCGGGACCAGGGTATTCAAACACAGCGGGCGCAGGGAGCCGCAGGGGTCGCGGGGTAGACTGCCCTGCGACCCCTGCGGCTGCGCTACGAGATGCTACGGCGATAGGGAGTATCGGGGGAGTGCATGGGCGGGATAGCGAAGCGAAAGTTACGAACGCCGGCACCGGCGGCGGTATCTGCCCAATGTGCGTGTGGCAGGGTGCGGTTGGAGATTGACTATCCGGCCTTCTGGGCATGGCACGATCACTCCAGGCCGACGCAGCATGCGCACGGTGCTGCCTATGCGACCTATGTGGGCGTATGGAGAAGCCGCTTTCGAATTGTCCTCGGTGAAAAGCGCATCGTTCGATTCGAAGACAAGGCACGGCACACCACGCGCAGCTTTTGCGCGACATGTGGGACGCCTCTGCTGTTCGAGCGGTCGCGTTCGCGCGGGATGGTGAACGTGCCTCGCGCATTGTTCGAGACACGCACAGGGCGGGAGCCGCGCTATCATATCGCCCTCGAAGAGTCGCCGGAATGGGCTTATCGTGGCGAGCCGCTTGGGCCGTTGAAAGGCTATTCCGGGGTGCTCTGGGCTCGGCCGCGCAAGGCAAGACGCGCGGGGGAGCGGGCCGTTCCTGGCAGGTTCACGGGTGAAGGGGGCGTCGTTGGCTTCGCGCTCTACCGAATGCGGTGCCGGGTCGGGGGGCCCAGCAACAGCCACGGCAGGTTCGGCGTGGATGGTGCCCTCAGTGCCATGCTCCGCGTCGGCGGACCATCCACGTCTTTCCTCGGTGCAAGGAGCAGCATGGTGACGCCGCCGTCCTGATTCGTTGCGCTTGCGGGTCGCCTGCGCGAGACGGGTCGTCCCTGGCACGACGAGTTCGCGACCAGCGTTCACCTGCGTCCTGCGCGCGATGCACGGTCTCTGGGTCCAATTTGTCTACCAAACCTGGTCGCCGGACAACTCCTGCGTGGCGCTGCCGGGACGCCGTGTGCCAGCAAGACGTGTCGCTAGCAAGACGTTGCGTCGAGAGTTCGGCGCGGGCAGAATGCCAACATCGGTCCAGAGAGCTGTCACAGATGGTGCTGCCATAAGGCAGGGCCGCGGCGAGGCTGCCGGGGCTGGCTGGCTGGTAGAAGCGAAGAACAACGCCGCCGGCTCCAGGTCCGCGGCTTACACGGACGAAGGACGCATCGCATGGCCGTCACCTTCTCGTTAACGCTGAACGATCCTTATGCGTCGACCTACAATGGGGTCTACGCCGACTTTATGCAGGCCTCGGCGGATTCGGTCGCAGTACCTGGAACTTCCAACGCCAATATCCGCGTGCAGGTCGATGTCGGCGGATTTCCGGAAAATGTGGGATATGTCATCCAGAACGACCCGAACGACTTCGTGCAGATCGGCACGACCGCGAGCGGCGATACGCTGTGGGAGCCGTGGGGCGAATATGCTTTGCAGAACG
Source organism: uncultured Alphaproteobacteria bacterium (assembly GCA_963721625.1). Lineage (GTDB taxonomy): Bacteria > Pseudomonadota > Alphaproteobacteria > ATCC43930 > CGMCC-115725 > DATJLY01. The sequence goes on along the minus strand of CAVRKF010000006.1, from coordinate 5,863 downwards.
ATGCATCCGTGCCCGGGACACCTGAACGACATCCACATCTATTTGAATCTCTACTTCAACCCGGATAACGCCGTCGTCTACATAAATCCCGATCCCGCTGCCGGCGGTCCGGTTCCGGCAGGCGACTACGACCTGACGACGATGTTCCTGAAGGCATTGGCCTATGGGCTGGGCTTCGCAGCGTTCACCACGACGAATTCCGCGCCGGACGGCGAGGTCACCCCGTTGGATCGAGACGTCGCAGATAAATCCCAAGGGAGATCAGGACGGGCTCAGCCTGGGCGTCGACTATATCGGTTACGAGCAGCTTGCCGGACCGGCTGTCGAGGCCGTCGCGGGCGGCCCGGTGCCTCTGGTGACACCGGAGTTGGGTTATTATGAGGCGTTCGAGCATATGGGGAATACGCCGACCCTCGCTGGATCGAACGACTCATGGACGTCACCCAGGACATCCCGCCGGTCGTCGCCGATTTCCACGCTGGACCTCGCCATCATGCAGGAGGCCGGGGTTCCGCTCGTCGCGGGCGCGATCGCAGTGTTTCGCCGCGGGCACGCGTATCCTGACGCCGCAAGGCTGGCTCGAGGTCGAACGCCTGCACGAGGGCGACGAGGTGCTGACCCTGTCTGGCAGCGAACGAAAGATCACCTGGATAGGCCGCCGCCGAGTTGATTGCCTGCGCCATCCGCATCCCGACCAGATCATGCCGATCCGCATGCGCCCCATGCGTTTGGCGACGGAGACCGAACCGGGCGGTGTTTCTGTCGCCCGATCACGCGGTGTTCATGGAAGACTTGCTGATCCCGGTGCGTTCTGGTGAATGGCACACGGTCGCAACGAGCTCCTGTCGCGTCCGTGGTCTTTTATCATATCGAGTTGCCGAGCCATGACGTGGTGCTGGCCGACGGACTGCCCGTCGAATCCGATCTCGAGGTCGATGACCGACGCCTGTTCGACGACTTCGGCAGCGTGATCGGGCTGCACCCACTCTTCGCTCCCGACTCCGCGGCGCGTGTCGATGCTGTGGGAGGCCTTTGCGGACACGCACCGCTCGGCGCTGGCTCGGACCGGAGGTCGACGCCGTCCGCGCCAAGCTCCGGTTGCAGGCATCGCTGTTGAGTGCCGAACACAACGACGACAAGCAAGATCCCGCGACAATGGCGGCATGACCGCTCCGGAGCAGGCCAACGCGATCTTATGATCGATATCGCGTTCGCGCCTGGACTGGGTCTTCGGTCCCATTGGCATAGTTGCAAGTTTCCAGGAATATCGTGACATCCTAGTGTTCTAACTCTAACTCTTAGAGCCCAGTGCCGTGGTGTCATTGCGAGCGAAGCGAAGCAATCGCACGTGTTGGCGCGACCTGTCGTGGGAGATTGCTTCGCTTCGCTCGTAATGACAAAGCTGGCCGCGGGCTCGAGCCGTCAGGATCACAACACCAGGATCCTGTTGGATTTTTGGGTCTTCAGGAGATCGAGTGGGTGGTTTTGAGGGGTCATAGCACCGGAAGCATGCATGGATATTGGCTTTCTGGGGCTTGGAGCGTCGTTCGGAATCCGGCATGATGAAGCATGGCGCAATCGGGCAAGCGACAGCATCGTCTGTCGGATGGGTATTCGTTCGCGGGTTTCCGCGCGCAAGCGACCGTACGCGGGGTGTTCGGTGATCCGGATGTGCGGATCGTCACGCTCGACCGGCGCTCAAAAAAACCGTCTGCGACGGCTGCGGTCAGAGGCAGACAGGTTGGTACGACCGGCGGATGCGGCGGGTTCGCGACCTGTCGAGCGCCGGGTTCCGCATCGTCCTGGAACTCGAGGTGCGGCGCGTGGCGTGCCGCACCTGCGGCACCGTGAAGCGCGAGCGGCTGGATTTCCTGGCGGACAATCCGCGCTTCACCAAGCGCTTTGCGTTCTATGTCGGCCGCCGCTGCCGGCAGGCCTCGATCCGTGACGTCGCGAAGGAGCTGAAGCTCGACTGGGACACGGTCAAGCTTCTGGAGATGCAGTACATGCGCGCCCAGATCGAGCGCGCCGGCACGCCGGGACCGCGGGCGATCGGCATCGACGAGATCTCGATCCGCAAGGGCCACAACTATCGCATCGTGGTCAGCGACCTGGTTCGCAAGCGGCCGATCTGGTTCGGCGGCGATGACCGCTCGGAGGCCAGCATGGCGCAGTTCTACGCCTGGCTGGGACCCAAGAAGACCAGCAAAATCAGGCTCATCGTGATGGACATGTGGAAGCCGTTCCGCAACGTGGCACGAGACAAGGCGCCGCAAGCGGCGATCCTGTTCGACAAGTTCCACATCATGCGCCATCTCGGCGAGGCGCTCGACAAGGTGCGCAAGGCCGAATACGCCCGCCTGCGCGGCAAGGACCGGCGCTTCATCAAAGGGCCAGAAGTACACGCTGCTGTCGCACCGCGACAATCTGACGCTGGACGGCAAGCGCTCGCTCACGCTGCTGCTGGCTGCCAACAAGCGGCTGAACACCGCCTATCTGCTGAAGGAGGCGTTCGGCCAGCTCTGGGACTACCGGCGCGAGGGCTGGGCGCGGCGCTTCTTCGACAACTGGCGCGCCAGCCTCAAATGGCAGCGGCTCAAGCCCTACGAGCGTTTCGCCGACATGATCGACCGCCACTGGGACGGCATCGCCGCCTACTGCAAGCCGGAGAACAAGGTCTCACTCGGCTTCGTCGAGGGGCTTAGAGCACTTTCCGATCAGCTTGACCCACAATATCCTTGGTGGCTCAGGTAGTTCTGGCATTCCTCGCTGGTGAAGGCGCCGAGCAGGTCACCGATGCGGTCCCACAAGCCGGTCACCGCCCGCTCGGCAGCCTTGCGCAGCAAAGCCTTCAGTTTCGAGAATACCATCTCAATCGGGTCGAGGTCGGGTGAGTAGGGCGGAATGAAACGTAGCGTGGCCCCAGCGGCCTGCAGCACCGCCTGGACACCGAACACCTTATGGACAGGGAGGTTGTCCATGATGACGATGTCGTCCGGCTTCAGGGTCGGGACGAGGACCTGACGGACATATGCCAGGAAAATTGCACCGTTCACGGCTCCATCCACGACAAACGGCGCCGTGACCGCATCGCACCTCAGCGCCGCTATGACCGTGGTGGTTTTCCTGTGCCCCTGAGGCACCTTGCCGATCAATCGCTCGCCCTTCGGCGCCCGCCCGCGCGGCCGCGTCATGTTTGTCGCCGCCGCGGTTTCGTCGATGAAGACCAAGTGCTTCGGGTCGAGCGAGGCTTGACCGGCACGCCACGTCTCGCGGGCCGCCTTGATGTCCTCGCGGTCCTGCTCGGCCGCCTGCAGGGTCTTCTTTTTGAACGTGATCTTGTGGCGGGCAAAGAAGCGCCACAGGCAGGAGGGACTTTTCCTGAGCCCATGGGCGGCCAGCAATCGGCTCCGGATCTCGGTCAGGGTAAGGTCTGGCTCGCTGCGTACAAGCTCCAGCAGCCAGTCCTTGTGTGCCTCCAAGCCACCGGACCTGTGGTCGCCCCCGCTCGGCGTGGCGGCACAGCTCCCGGTGCGCACGAAACGCATCGCCCAGCGGACGGCTGAACTGATGCTCACCCCGAACTGGCGGGCGGCGCCGTGGCGCGTCGCGCCCTGCTTCACGGCCGCGACGACCCGCGAGCGGAGGTCTAGCGAATAGGCGGTCGGCATGGCTGCTCTCCCTGCTCTATCGTCTCAGGGAGACTCTGCACATCTCTCCGAGTCACCGGAAGCGCCGCTGCAACCGGCGATTTACCGGGTCGGAAAGTGCTCTAGCAACAAGATAAGAGTGTTCCAGCGCCAGCTGGACGGGCTGAGGATGAGGAATACCTCCGCCTAGGTCCTCACGCACGCTTCCGCTACCACCCCCCAGAACCACCCACTCGATCTCCGAAGACCACGAATTTAATCTTCCCGTAGCTGCCTTCAAAGCGATGCTAAATTATACTTTTGGTGTCCCATTGCGGCATGAAGGGAGTTTACGAAGTGAGATGTTACTGATTGTGCCGCAGAAATGGCGCCCACGTTGAATTGAGGGACCCCGGACCGTTGTTTCTGGCCGCGGCCCCAAAAAGCAAAGATTTGAAATACAGATTTCACTGATTTCATAGATCAAAGCATTAAAACAATCCGTGCCTTAATCTGTGAAAAAATCCTGGACCGACCAGACCGCCGAACTCCTCCACGCCGCCGTGATTCCAGGAACTCGCGTGGCGCACCGGAGCGGCCGGCGTCAAACCAAGTAGACTCAAATTAAACGCCGGGGCCAGCCATGACCTCTGGCCCCGTTGCATCAGCCTCCACCACCCGGCACGCAGCCTTCAGGGCGGCCCGGTCGCGGCGAGCGGCAACCGCCGCCCCCGGCCCCTGCCGCAACGGCGAACGCGATCGACCAGACGGCTCTCCCCGATGAAGAAGCCCAGCACGCGGCGGATGCCGTCGCGGGTCTCCTCCGGCAATTCCAGCCCCGGATGCTTCCATTCTTCCTTCTCGAACCGCCGCTCCCGACGTTTCATTTCCAGCACAAGGCTCGCCGAGGCTGCCGCGATACAGGCGGATCGCGTCGAACAACCGGTTCCAGAACACGCCGTCGCACAGCGACGGGGAAATGCCGAGATCGCGGCAGATCGCCGCGATGGTGCGCCCGACCGGGCTGCGGCGGACCTCGGCTTCGATGGCCTCCATGCGGGGCAGGTTGTCGAGCGTGAGCGGCTCCTTGCGGCGATGCGGCGGGCCAGCCGCTCCCCGGCCCGAGCGCGGCGGCGGCCTGCGCGGCGGCGACCTGCTCCGGCGTTAGTGCCTCTGGCGGCGCCGGTGCCGCGGCCTGCGCGGCATCCGCTGCGTCTTTCGCCGGCGGCGCGCGGCGGGACGGTGCGCGCGGTGCCAGGATCTGCAGGTCGCGGCCGCGCGCGGCGCGGGCAGCAGCATGCGCTCCAGCGCGATCGCCCGCATCAGGCCGCGGTGGATGTGGGCCAGGATGGTGTCGAGCGCGACGGTGCCGAAATACCGCGCGATCGTGGCGAAGCCGCGCGGACGGCGCGTTGTTCGAGGGTCTGCGCGAGGTGGCGGCCATAGGTGGCGAGGATGGACACGATGGCGAGGACGGCCCGATGCGCGGCACGGGCCTGCCGGGCCGATCCTTGGGGGAGCGGAGCTTGTAGCGTGACCGGCCGAGGTGGGGGCGGGGTCCACGTCGATTGTCTAGCAAATTTTTCCTGGAAAGTCAAAGACTATTTTCAGGAGAAACGCCGCAGCCGAGCCGCCTTTGGATGAAACCGTTCGGGTTGCCAGGGTAGGCAAGGCACGCCCCTCCCTTCAAAGGTGCGGAGAGACCTCTGTTTCTTGTCAGTGCCCAGCGTCGTTGATTGTGAGGGCGGCCCGTTGGACAGATGCCGCGGTCGGCGTCAGCGCAAACTTGCTCCGCCGCGCGATTGGATTTGGGACGCGCCGTTTGCTCCCGGGGCTTCACCAGGGTGACTGCATAAGCGGGCGTGGAGCGGCGCGGAACACTGCGCTGTACCTCCCAACTCGGAGCGTAGCTGGGCAAAGCAAGTAAGAATTTAACACAGAGAGCACGAAGAAAAATATAAGCCACAGAGTTCACAGAGAAAATTACCTGATCCCAAGCATCACTGCATACCTTGTTCATTGAACAATAGTGCTTCTCCGTGAACTCTGTGGCTTGTATCTTCTTCCCTGAGGCCCCTCTGGACCACTAACCCCAAAAATCCCCGCGGATTGCGATGATTTTTTCAGGCCGCCAATTTCGTAAGTTCCTGTGTACTCGCGTTTCGTGCGGTGATCAGCGCGGTGACCGCGATACGACCGGCCTCGGTGAGGTGATATCGATGGGTGTGCGGGAC
>CAVRKF010000005.1:0-14500 GCA_963721625.1 uncultured Alphaproteobacteria bacterium | reverse complement strand
CCAAAACCCCCACCTTGCCATGGCCGTGCGCGATCCCTGGGGCGACGGCCGCGTTCTACCAGAGCATCTTCGGCTTCGCGGTCGTCGGCGAAACCGATTCGAGCCTGGCCGAGGGCGTGTTCCTGTCGGACGGTGTGTTCGGGCTGGCGCTGCTCGATTTCAAGACCGACAAGGCCGCGCAAGGCAAGGGCAAGGAGTTCGTCGGCCTGCACCATTTCGGCATGTGGGTCGACGACGTGAACGAGACCCATCGCCTGATCGAGCGCGCCGGCGGCGAATGGCTCATGGGCGAACCCGACTTCCGCCACAATGCCGCCTACGAGGTCAAGTTTCACGACCTCAACGGCGAGATCCTGGACCTCGTGCACAATGGCTGGGCCGGAACGCAGCGCTACCCCGGCCAGGCCGACAACCAGGTTTGCGGGCCGCGCGGCCTGGTGCCGCGTTATGCCCCGCGCCGCGAGGCGGTGGCGCTTGCCGTCGGAGAATTCGCCGGCGCCTGAGCGCGTCTCAGGCGCGGCGCGGCGTCACGTTCGGATTGGCGAGGCGCAATGTCGCGCCGCGCTCGTAGGCGGCGATCTGTGCGAAGGTTTCGCGGAAATAGAGCTCGAAATTGTCCACTCCGCCCAGCCGAGATGCGGCGTGCACAGGGCGTTCGGCATGGACAGAATGGATGATTGCCGCCCATGATTGGCTCTTCCTCATAGACATCGACCGCCGCATAGCCGGGCCGGCCGGCGCAGCGCATCGAGCAGCGCGCCCGGCCGCGATCAACTCCGCGCGCGAGGTGTTGACCATGAGCGCGGTCGGTTTCATGCGCGCAGATCGTCGGGCCCGACGATGCCGGTCGTCTCCGGCGTCAAGCGCACATGCAGCGACAGCACGTCCGCGCGCTCGAACAGATCCGCCTTGTCGCGGGCGCTGCGTAACCGGCCGCCGCGCGCCTTTCGATCGTCGATGGCCGGCCCCAGGCGAGAATGTTCATGCCGAGCCCCTGCCCGGCCGCCGCCACCAGTTGACCGATCGCGCCGAGGCCGAAAATGCCCAGCGTGCTGCCGCGCAGCCGGTGCGATAGCGTGCACGGCCAGTCGCCGTGCCGCATCCGCTCCGCCTCGAGCGCGACGTTGCGGCGCGATGCGAGGATCATCGCGACCGTCAATTCCGCCGGCGCGTCCGGCGAGTTGCTGCTGCCGGTGGAGACCATGATCCCAGCTCGGTGCAGGCGGCAAATCGATCCGGCTCGAAGCCGCCCCACCAGCGCGATCAGCGCGAGCTTCGGCAGGCGCGCGATCAGCGCGCGCGAGAAGGCGACGCGCTCGCGGATGGACACCACCACATCGGCCTCGCGCAGGCGCTCGACGAGGTGATCGAGATCGCGCGCCGGCTCGCGATAGCGCGTCACCTCGTGATGGCGGATCAGCTCGAAGCAGGCGAGCCGATCGACCATGTCCTGGTAGTCGTCGGGGATGACGATTTTCATGATCAATCCCGCGGCCCAACGCCGGTTCGCTTGAGCCGAGCCGGCGCATCGAAGCCGCTTCAGGCCGTAGCGGATTGCAGGTATCTTGTCCTTCTTCGGCCGGAAGTGATAGCGCGGGATGGCATTGAGATCGGTGCCGGTCACCCGGATCACCAGCGCGCCGTGAGGATGGGCGGTCGAGTGAATCACCCCCGGCCGATAGGCGCGCGTCTGGCCCGGCTCGAGGCAGGTAGCGCTCGGTCGGCTCGAGCTCGGCATGGTCCTCGCTCTCAGGGTTGACCCGCCGCCACTCGGTCATCTCGGTCGTGCCGCGGACATTGCCGTACACCGCCCAGGAGGCGCCGTGGCTGTGCGGCCGGCCGCTCTTGCCCGCCTCCTGGACATGGGCCAGGACATAGGCATCGGAATCGGCGTCGTGATAAAGCTCGCGCTGCGGCACCGGCGCGGCGGCACAGGTCGCGGCGACGAAGCCCGGATCGACCAGGAGGCCCTTCAGCTTCTCGGCGATCTCGGGCAGGCCGGCGAGGCCTTGGGTCTTGAGGATGCGGTGGAGGTCGGCCGAGAACGCGTCGAGGCCATAGCTCATCTTCGTCTCCTTCGTCCCACGCAGATTGTGCGCGACCATCGGTCGCCGCTCGCGCCGGCGCAAGACCCGGGCCGCGCGGCCGCCGCGAAGGGCGATGACACGGCGCCGCGCGCCCGCTACCGTCGATCCCGCTCGAACGCGAGCGGGGATAACATGGAGCCGAGTGCGGGAGAAGCGGCCGATGCGGCAAGCCGGGGCGGCGGAAATGGTGCAGGAAACGCAGCGCCTGCTGGAGATCGTGAGGGCGAAGTCCCTGCTCAAGGGGAAGTTCACCCTCGTCTCGGGCGCGGTCAGCGACTACTACCTCGACATGAAACCGACGACGTTCGATCCCGAGGGCGCCGCGCTGGCCGCGGACATCATCTTCGGCTTGCTGCAGCGCGATCCCGCGGTCGAGGGGATCGGCGGGCTCGAACTCGGGCGCGGTGCCCGATCATCGCGACGGTGTGCGCGCGCAGCTGGCCGGAGCGGCCGATCAACGGCTTCGTCGTGCGCAAGGAGCGCAAGGATCACGGTACGACCAAGCGGATCGAGGGAAATTTTCGCCCCCAATCCACCGTCGTCCTGTTCGATGACGTCACCACCAAAGGCGGCTCGGTGATGCAGGCGGTGCGCGCCGTGCGCGAACAGGGCGCCACGGTCAAGACCGTCATCACCCTCGTCGATCGCCTGGAGGGAGCCGCCGAAAATCTGCGGCGCGAGGGGATCGATCTCGTGCCCATCTTCACCACGCGAGACCTGCTGGAATAGACACGCATGCTTCGCCCCGAAGACAACGAACGCCTCGCCCGGGTCGGGCCGGGCACGCCGATGGGCGAGTTGTTCCGCCGCTACTGGCAGCCGGCGCTGCCTCGCCGAGGAGATGCGCCGAGCGCGACGGCCCGCCGGTGCGCGTGCGGCTGCTGGGCGAGGATCTGATCGCGTTTCGCGACAGCGACGGGCAGGGTCGGCCTCGTCGACGCGTTTTGCCCGCACCGCCGCGCGCCGCTGTTCTTCGGCCGCAACGAGGAGTGCGGGCTGCGCTGCGTCTATCACGGCTGGAAGTTCGACGTCGACCGGCGCCTGCGTCGACATGCCGTCGGAGCCGGCCGACAGCCCGCTGAAAACGAGGTCGCGGCTCAAGGCCTATCCCGACGGTCGAACGCGGCGGCATCGTCTGGGCCTATATGGGGCCGCCGCGAGGCGATGCCGCGCCGCGCCCGACTATGAATGGACCCGCGCGCCCGCGACGCACCGCGCCGTGTCCAAGACCTATCAAAGCCTGCAACTACCTGCAAGCGCTCGAAGGCGGGCTCGACACCGCGCATGTCTCATATCTTCACAACAACCGGATCGGCGACCGCAACAATCTTTTCACCCGCGACGGCGCGCCCGCGATCGAAGTGTTCGAGACCGATTACGGCTACCACTACGTCGCGCACCCGCAAGATCGACGCCGGCCAGAATTTCGTGCCGCGTCTATCAATACATCCTGCCGTTCCAGCAGATGCGCCCGAACGTGACCCAGACCGGGCTGTCGGCGAATTTCAAGGTGCCGCGCTATGACGGCCATATCTGGGTCCCGATCGATGACGAGCAGACCTGGGTCTACAACTGGATGTGCGGCTACGACGCGTCCGCGCCGCTCGATCCCGATCATGTCGAGCGGCTCGAGGCCGGCTATGGCCGCGGCAGCGACGATTTTGTCCCCGGCACGTATCATCTGAAAGCGCAGCGCGTCGAACGACTATTTCGTCGATCGCGCGGCCCAGAAGACGACGAGCTTCACCGGCATCACCGGCATCAACACCCAGGACCTGGCGGTCCAGGAAGGCATGGGCGCGATCACCGACCGCAGCCGCGAATATCTCGGCAGCTCCGACCGCGCGATCATGGTGCTGCGCCGGATGCTGCTCGAAGCGACGCGCGCGGTGGAACGCGGCGAAACCCCGCGCGGCACCGATCCCGAAACCTACCGTGCGGTCCGGCCCCATGACGGGCTGGTGCCAGCGGGCGGCAACTGGCGGGCGGCCTTTGCCGGCGCCGCCATGGCGCAATGGTAGCGCGCGCCCGCGCCCGCTCATAAAGCCGCGGCCGAAGGGAGGAAGGCCATTGCCAGCTCACGATGACCAGCACTGGGTCGGCACCTGGACCACGACGCCGGCGCCGACCGAGGGCATTGCGCTCGAGAACCAGACGCTGCGCATGATCGCGCGCGTCAGCATCGGCGGCCGCCGCCTGCGCGTGCGGCTGTCGAATGCGTGCGGCACGCGCAAGCTGCCGATCGGCGCGGCGCAGGTGGCGCTGCGCGGCGACGGCGCCGCCATCGTCCCCGGCACCGCCCGCGCGCTCAGTTTCAACGGCTCGCCCTCCGCCACCATCGCCGCGGGCAGCCTGGTCGTCAGCGATCCGCTCGACTTCGATGTCCCGGCGCTCGCCGATCTCGCGGTGAGCATCCATCTCCCCGGCGCCGTGCCGGAATCGCTGCCGATCACCGGTCACGGCAACGCGCACCAGACCAACTACATCTCGCCGCCCGGCAATTTCAGCGCCGCCGCGTCGATGCCGGTGCAGGAGACCACGGAGGCCGTTGTCATCGTCAGCGCGGTCGAGGTGCTGGCGCCGCGCGAGACCGGCGGCATCGTCACGTTCGGCGATTCCCTCACCGACTGCAACATCTCCAAGCTCGACGCCAACAACCGCTGGCCCGACCAGCTGGCGCGCCGCCTCGCCGCACGGCGCGGCGGGCGGATGCTGGGCGTGATGAACCAGGGCATCGGCGGCAACCGCATTCTCCATGACATCCGCGGCGACAGCGGGCTCAAGCGCTTCGACCGCGACGTGCTGGCGCAGAGCGGCGCGACGCACGTGATCGTGCTGCTCGGCATCAACGACATCCGCAACCGCAATCAGCAGCCCGACGAGGTGGTGACGGCCGCGGAAATGATCGCCGGACTGAATCAGTTCGCCGTGCGCGCGCACGCCAAGGGGCTCAGGATTTTCGCCGGCACGCTCTTGACCTTCGAATACGAGACCTTCAACCCCGGCTTCTACACCGAGGCGGGCGAAGCCAAACGTCAGCAGGTGAATGGCTGGATCCGCAGCAGCGGCGCCTTCGACGCGGTGATCGATTTCGAGAAGGCGCTGCGCGACCCCGGCCACCCGACGCAGATGCTGCCGATCTACGATTGCGGCGACCATCTCCATCCGAGCGACACCGGCTATCTGCACATGGGCGATGCGATCGACCTGTCCCTGTTCGATGAGCCGCGCCATTGACACCGCACCGCGGTTGGACGAGCCTTACGCCGGCTTGGCGGAGCGCCTGGGGCAGCGCGCCCTCGCCTTCTCGGCTCAAGGAGCGCAGGCATGGATATCGTTGGCGTTGATCGTGCGGTCTTCGGCGTCGAAGACCTCGAGGCCGCGCGGCGCTTCTGCCGGCAATACGGCTTTAAGGAGATCGAGCATGGCGCCGCCGGCGCGCAGTTCGAAGCGCTCGACGGCACCGGCATCATTCTCCGCCACGCCGCGGACACGTCGCTGCCGCCGGCCAATGTCGCCGGCGCGACCGGCCGCGAGACCATCTGGGGCGTGCGCAGCAAGGACGCGCTCGAGCGCGTGGGCGCCGAGCTGAGCGGCGACCGCCAGGTCCGCCGCGATGCCGCCGGCGTGCTGCACACCACCGACGACGAAGGCCTCGCCATCGCCTTCCAGGTAACGGCGCGCCATCCCTATGACGCGAAACCCGTGCCGTTCAACGTCCCCGGCCTGCCGCCGCAGCGGCCGATCAACAGCCGCGTGGATTTCACCGCGCGCGGGCAACCGCGCTCGATCGGGCACATCGTATTCTGGAGCGATGACCCCGACCGGAGCATGAAGTTCTATATCGACCGGCTCGGCTTTCGCGTCACCGACCACGTCCGCAACAAGATCGGCGTCTTCGCCCGCGCCGCCCGGATCGAGGGACCACCACAATCTGTTCTTCATCGGCAAGCCCGGCACGCCGACCAGCTTCCAGCATCTCGAATGCCACTTCGGCGACTTCCAGGAAGTGGTCGTCACCGGCTCCTATATCAGCCAGCAGGGCTGGAAAACGGCGCGCGGGCCGGGGCGCCACGTGCTCGGCTCGAACTACTACTGGTATTTCGTGACGCCGATGGGCGGCGCGTTCGAGCTTTCCGCCGACATCGATCAGATCGACGACAACTGGGTGCCGGGCGACTGGGAGACCCTGAGCGAGGTCTCGGGCTGGCAGACCACGATGGTCGGCGACATGAAGCCTTCGCCCACCGGCTGAACCGCGCCGGCCGCACCCGCTCGAGCGCGGCGCTCCCTCACCCGACCCGGTAGCGCGCGAGGATATCCTCGTCCACCGCAACGCCGAGGCCCGGTCCTTGCGGCACGCGCATTGCGCCGTCGGCCGCATTGACGGCATCGCCGAGCGGGCTTGCGCCCAGCGTCAGGTAGAACCGCTCGCACGCCGCGCCCTCGCCCAGCGCCGCGATCACATGGATGGTGGCGACGAGGCCGGGTCCGAAATAGGGCGAATGCGGCGCCACGCGGAGGCCAAGGCCGCGCGCCATCGCGATCACCTTGAGCAGCGTCGAGACGCCGCCGATCTTGGTGATGCTGGGCTGGATCACGTCGACCGCGCCCTTCTCCGCCATGACGGTCGCCTCGATCGCGTTGCCGAGATTCTCACCGGCAGCGATCGTGACGCCGCCGTCGCGGCGCACCTGCGCAAGCGCCGCGAAATCGTTGGGCGGTGCAACCGGCTCCTCGAGCCAGGCGAGATCGTATTCGGCCAGACGCCGCGCCATCGCCACCGCCGCATCGCGATCCCAGGCGCAGTTGGCATCCACCATCAAGGGCAGCGCGTTCCCGCCCGCGCGGCGGGCGGCGGCGACCGCTTCGGGCGTGGTCTCGTGCAATTTGACGCGGCGATAGCCCTGCGCCAGCGCTTCGTCGGTATGGCGCGCCACCAGATCAGCCGCGCCATAGCGCAGGAGGCTGGCATAGGCGGGAACCTGCGCGCGTGGCGCGCCGCCGAGAAGACGATAGAGCGGCTGCCCCGCAGCCTTGCCCTTGATGTCCCACAGCGCGATGTCGATGCCCGAGAGCGCGAAGCCTACCGGCCCATTGCCGCCCATGTTCTGCACCTTGCGCTGCAGGTCCGCCATCACGGCGGCGATGTCGGCCGGATCCTTGCCGATGCAAAGCGGCCCGACCACCCGCGTCAGCGCCGTCATCGTGACGGGACAGGCGGCGAAGCCGAACGCCTCGCCCCAGCCGGTGATGCCGGCATCGGTCTCGACGCGCACGAAGACCGTGTCCATGGTCGCCCAGGTGCCGCCGGCCTGCATCGGCTTCGGTCCGCCATGCTCGTAAGGCAGCGCGACCAGGATCGGTTCCACCGTGGTGATCTTCACCGCCTCATCCTTTCCGCAACCGCGCGTCGAATTCGCTCCAGAATTCAAGCCGTGCCGCATCCGGCAGCGCACCCAATCGCGGCTCGTCGCCGAATTGCATCACCGTCGGCAGTTTCTCGTCGAAGCGCGGCCAATGCGGCAGACCGGCACCATTGGGATCGCCGGTCGCCGCGAAATTCGCCCAGTATGACGACATGGTGTCCGAGAGCCGGCGATCCGTCTCCTGCCACGGCCAGTTGCGGACTTCGAGATTGTGGAAGACATAGGGAATTTCGGCGGTATGGAACGCGCCAAGTTCACGCGAGCGGTCACCGCCACCGCTCTCCAGCGGCCGCGGCGGCACGCGGTTGAAGCGGTAGTAATAGGCTGGGGCGCGCCCTGTCTTCGCCTGCAGCCGCGCCCACATCCAATTCTCCCAGGTGAAGGTGCGGTCGCCGACCGCGGCGGCGGCGGCGCGCTCGGCCGCCTCGTCGCTCACGGCGGGATAAAGATCGAGAAAGCGATCCGCTGTCGCGCCGAACTCGGCCCAGGCGCGCGCGACGAAGTCGTTGCGCGCGCGGTCATGCGGCAGCGTCGAGCCTTCGTCGCGGGTCGAGCCGGTGAGAAGCGGCACGTCGCACTGGCCGCCGCGCGCGAAGACGTCGTGGACCGGTTCCGGCAGCACATGCCCGTCGATCACCGCCCATGAGGTTTCCCGGTCCAACCCGCCGGGATCGGAGGAATCATAGATCTCCTTGAGCCTTCCGCCCTCGTTCGGCCGCACGAGTTGAATCTCGCGCGCCGGGAGCGCCCGCAGCGTCGCGATCGAGGAAGCGCCCAGCGCCCGCGCCAGTTCCCGCCCGGCGCGCTCGGCGGCGTCGAGCGGCACCAGGGCGCGCTGTCCGAGTGCGCCGCCGCTCTGTCCGATCGCGCGCTGGAACGTGCCCTTCGCCAGGGGCGACGCCATCATGCACTGGATGCTTGTGGCACCGGCGGATTGCCCGAAAACGGTGACGCGGCCGGGATCGCCGCCGAACGACGCAATGTTCTGCTGCACCCAGCGCAGCGCTGCGAACTGATCGAGCAGCCCGTAATTGCCGGAGGTGCGCGCGTCGCATTCGCGGCTCAGTTCAGGATGGGCGAGAAAGCCGAGACGCCCCAGGCGGTAATTCACGGTGACGACGACCACGCCCTTGCGCGCGAGCTTCGCGCCAGCGAAGAGCGGCACCGCGCCGGAGCCGACGGCATAGCCGCCGCCATGAAACCATACCATCACCGGCCTTGCTTCATCGTCCGCAGCGGCTTCGGTCCAGACGTTCAGATAGAGACAGTCCTCGCTGTCGCGTTCCGGCGCGAACGAACCGATCGCGGTTGCCGGCCGCTCGGGCTGGACGCAACGCGGCGCGAAATGCCCGGCCGCGCGAATGCCGTCCCTAGGCTCGGGGGCGAGCGGCGGCCGCCAGCGCAAGGCGCCGAGGGGCGGGCGCGCATAGGGAATGCCCTTGAAGCTCAGCACCGTGCCGTCCGGTTCGAGCCGCCCGACGAGACGGCCGCTTTCGACCCGCACAGTATCGCCGATCCCTGCCATGCGAGCGCCTCGCGGGTGGAAATCGCCGGCAGGATACACGCCATGCCCGGCACGCGCGAGCGCCGCTTGACCGCGCGCGCGAACCGGCTTTAGCGTTGCAGCGCGGCGGAGGGGTGAACCATGAAGATCACGCGCTTGCGCACCGAAATCGTCCATATGCCGTTCGCGCCGCCGATCGGCAGCGCCTTGGGCGCGCTGCGCTCGAGCGATTGCGTCGCGGTGTTCCTCGAATCCGATGCGCGCCTCGTCGGCGAAGGGCTGGTCTTCACCCTCAACGGCAACCGTCTCAAGCTGCTGCACGAGATGGTGTTGAGCCTCGAGCCGCTGGTGATCGGGCTCGATCCCGAACTCTCCGGCAGCTTCGCGCTTCAGGCCTGGCGCGATGTCGGATTCATCGGTCACAAGGGCGTATCGATCATCGGTCTCGCCGGCGTCGAGGAGGCGCTGTGGGACATGCGCGCCAAGGCGGCGGGATTGAACCTGTCGCGCCTCCTCGGCGCGTGCCGGACGGCGGTGCCGGTCTATCACAGCGGCGGCCTCTGGTACGACCGCAGCATCGACCAGTTGCAGCGCGAGGCCGGCGATTTCGTCACGCAGGGATGGCGCGGCATGAAGATGCGACTCGGCAAGCCCGATCCCAAGGAGGACGTCGCCCGCGTCCGCGCCGTGCGCGAGGCGATCGGGCCGGATGTGGCGCTGATGGTCGATTCCAATCAGCGCTGGACCGTGACCGAGGCGATCCGCCTCGGGCGGATGCTCGAGGAATTCAATCTCGCCTGGTACGAGGAACCCGTTGCCTATCACGACCACGACGGCGAGGCGCGGATCGCAGCGGCGCTCGACACCCCCGTCGCGAGCGGCGAGACCGAATATACCAGTCGCGGCATGTTCGAGATGCTGCGCCTCAAATCGGCCGACATCCTCATGCCCGATCTGCAGCGCATGGGCGGCCCGAGCGGGTTCCTCAAAGCCGCGCATCTCGCCGAGGCGTTCGACACGCCGGTCGCGTCCCATCTTTTCCCCGAGATGAACCTGGCGCTGCTCGCCGCCGTTCCGAATGCGATGTTCCTCGAATACATGCCGTGGTGCGAGCTGCTTTATGCCGAGCGCATCGCCCTCGACGCGGCCGGTTGCGCCATCGTCCCCGACCGGCCCGGCTGGGGTTTTGCTTTCGACCCCGCGGCGATTGCGCGCTATCGTGTCGGCTAGAATGCGGCGCGGCGTGCGTCGTTCGAGGGCGGATGGGAGAAGCGATGGCTGAAGGCGAAAGCGGCGGCAGCAACCGCCAGAGCTGGCAATCCGACGTGATCGCCGATTGCATCCGGCGTTTCGGCTTTCCCTATATCGCGCTCAATCCGGGCGCGAGCTATCGCGGACTGCATGATTCGCTGGTCAATCACAACGGCAACGAGCCGCCGATGCTGCTGTGCCAGCACGAGAAGATCGCGGTGCAGATCGCGCATGGCTACGCCAAGGCGACGGGGCGGCCGATGATCGCGATCGTGCACGACGTGGTCGGGCTTCTGCACGCGACCATGGGCATCTATTACGCCTATATCGACCGCGCGCCGATCTTCGTCATCGGCGCCACCGGGCCGATGGACGAAAGCAAGCGGCGGCCCTTCATCGACTGGATCCACACCGCCAACGTCCAGGGCGAGGCGGTGCGCAACTTCGTCAAATGGGATTACCAGCCCGCCAGCGTCGAAGGCGTGCCCGATGCCTTCGCGCGCGCCTATTCGATCATGATGAGCGAGCCGCAAGGCCCGATCTACATGTGCTACGACGCGTGGCTGCAGGAGGCGCCGCTGACGGCATCGGTGGCGCTGCCATCGGGCCCCGCGGTGCCGACGGCGATCGCGCCCGATCCCGCCGCCCTCGAACAAGCGGCCGACCGGCTGCTCGCGGCGAAATCCCCGGTGCTGCTGCCCGAATATGTCGGGCGCGCCGCCAACGGCTTCAACGACATGGTGGCGCTGGCGGAAACGGTCGGCGCCCCGGTCCACGACGTGAACGGGCGGCTCAACTTCCCCAACCGCCATGCGCTCAACCTGACCTGGGAACCGGGCATCTTCCGCGACGCCGATCTCATCCTGGGCCTCGACCTGCGCGATTGGGAAAAGCCGACGCATGGGCGTATCCGCGGCGCCGAGCGGACGAAGCGCCCGCTTTATGCGCCGTCCTGCGAATGGATGGAGATCGGCTTCGGCGACATCGGCGTGAGCAAATGGTCGATGGACTATCAGCGCATCCCCGAATGCAGCCTGCGCGTGCTGGCCGACACCGCGCTCGCCATCCCCGCGCTCACGCGCCTCTGCCGCGAGCGGATCGCCGGCGACAAGGCGCTCGCCGCGCGCGTTGCCGAGCGGACGCGGCGCGTCGCCACCATGCACGATGCCATGCACGCGCGCCTGCGCGAGGATTCGCGCAAGAACTGGGACGCGGTGCCGATGACGCCCGCGCGGCTCGCGCACGAGGTGTGGGAGGTGATCCGCCACGAGGATTGGGTGCTGACCGCCGGCACGCTCAACGAATGGGCGCGCAAGGTATGGGATTTCGACCGGCCCTATCGCCATCCCGGCCGCTATCTCGGCACCGGCACCCAGATCGGCATGTCGCTGGGCGTGGCGCTGGCGCACAAGGACCAGGGGCGGCTCGTGGTCGATCTCCAGCCCGACGGCGATCTGATGTTCGATGCCGGCGCGCTGTGGATCGCCGCGCGCTATCGCATCCCGATGCTGGTCGTCATGTACAACAACCGCGCCTATATGAACGACTGGGAACACCAGATCCACGTGTCCGAGCACCGCGGCTCGCCGCTGGAGCGTGCCCATGTCGGCCAGGACATCGTCGACCCGCCGCCCGATTTCGCCGGGCTCGCGCGCTCGATGGGCTGGTTCGCCCAAGGCCCGGTCGAGCGGCCGCAGGACGTGGCCGCAGCGCTCGCGCGCGCCATCGCCGAAGTGAAGCAAGGCCGCCCCGCCCTGGTCGATACCGTGGTCGCGCGCGGCCGCTGAGACGTGGCGCGACCGCCGCCTCAATTCATCTTCACCACCACCTTGATCGCGTCCTCGATCCGCTCGCGCGCATAGCGGATCGCGGTCGGCACCTCCGCGAGCGGGAAGGTGTGGGTGTGGATGATCTTGGCGTCGAAGCGCTTCTGCGCCATGAAAGCGGCGGCGCGATGGGTGGCGCTCTTGCCCTCGCCGCGAATGCCGAAGACATAGATGTTGTTGCGCACGATGTAGGCCAGATCGACCGGCACCGGCTCGCGCGGGAACGCGGCAAGGCAGATGCGGCCGCCGCGATTGACCATCCTCGCCGCCTCGTTCAGCGCATTGGCGGCGCCGGAGCATTCGAGCACGTACTGCACGCCCTTGCCGCCGGTGATGCGCTGGACCGCAGCGACCGCGTCCTCATTGCGCGACGTTGACGACCGCGTCGGCGCCGAG
Source organism: uncultured Alphaproteobacteria bacterium (assembly GCA_963721625.1). Classification (GTDB taxonomy): domain Bacteria; phylum Pseudomonadota; class Alphaproteobacteria; order ATCC43930; family CGMCC-115725; genus DATJLY01. The sequence goes on along the minus strand of CAVRKF010000005.1, from coordinate 2,007 downwards.
CCTGCGTCCCATCTCCAGGCGGCGCTCGCGCGTGCCGGTGAGGATCACCGGCGCGGCGCCCAGCGCCTTGGCGACCGCCACGCCCATCAGCCCGATCGGCCCCGGGCCGATCACCGACGACGCCCTCGCCGGCGATGATCCCGCCCATCACGTCGAGCCCGTACATCGCGGTGCCGGCGGTGACGATCAGCGTCGCCTCCTCAGTCGACATCTCGTCCGGCACGTGCACCATGGTATTGACGTTGTTGACCGCGTATTCGGCGAAGCCGCCATCGGTGCTGAAGCCGTTGGCGCGATGGCCCTTCGAGGCGAAGCCGTAATTGAGGCACGAGGTGTACATGCCCTCGCGGCAGCGCGGGCAGCGGCCGCAGCCGGCATGGACCTCCACCGCGATGCGATCGCCGATCTGGAACTCGTCCACCGTCGGGCCGAGCTTCACCACCGTGCCCATGTATTCGTGGCCGATGGTGAAATTCCTGTTGAACGGCGCCTCGCCTTCGATCATGGCCGGCAGGCCATGCTTGATGATCTCGATGTCGGTGGCGCAGACGGCGATCGCATCGATGCGGACCAGAACTTCGGCCCGGCCGGGCTCGGGCACGGGCTTCTCGACCAGCGACAGCTCATCCGGCCCGCCGAGCACCCACGCCTTCATCGTCGTGGGGATGGGAAATTCGTTGCTGCGGGCGGCCGTTGCGGCCGGACCGGCTGTGGACATGGTCGGAACTCCCTGAAATCCGCGGTTTCGTTGTAGCGGGTTCGCGAGGGGGAATCACCAGCGCAATCGGCGATCCGGGGATGCGGCTTCACACGCTCAGCCGCCCGATCTATCATCGCGAGCGAATGCATGACCGAGGAGATGTCGATGGCACAGCGTGATGCGGGCAAGGGCACGTTTGCGTCCGCCGCCATGCCGGTCGCGGAGCTCGCCTTTTGCTCCGAGCTCGACGCGACGCCGACCGCCCGGGTCCCCGAGCTTGCCGACGACGTGGTGCGTCCGGCCTTTCTGGCGCATATCGTCTTCCTTACCAACCGTATCGACGACATGCGCCGGTGGTGGCGCGCGGTGCTCGGCGGGGCGGCGATGATGTCCGGAAAGGAAATGGAATTCATCACCTTCGACGACGAGCATCATCGCGTCGCGATCTTTCAGCGTGACCGGCTGAAGGAGAAATCGGCCGCCGCCGATACCGCCGGCATGCACCACATCGCCTTCACCTATGGCTCGCTCGCCGACCTCGTCGCCACTTACACGCGGCTCAAGGCGCAGGGCATCGTGCCGGTGCGCACGATCCATCACGGCATCACCGTGTCGAACTACTATCTCGATCCCGACAACAACCGGGTCGAGCTGCAGGTGAACGCGTTCGCCTCCAAGGACAAGCTCAACGCCTGGCTGGCGCGGCGCGGCTTCAACGACAACCCGATCGGCGTCTTGTTCGATTTCGCCGAACTGGTCGAGCGCTTCGATGCCGGCGCCGACCCTGCGACCCTGCTCCTGCCGCTGGAAGCGGCGGTCGAGCCGGCGTGACCCCCGTGTCTCAGCCCCTGGGCGCCGAACTCTTGGCCGCGCTGGCCGGGTTCGATACGCCCACGATCTGCAACGCCCTCGAACTGGTCGCCCCCGAGCGGCGGGCGCTGGGCTTCAACCGCAAGCCGTTGTTGTCGCCCGTTGCCGGCGCGAAGCCGGTCGTCGGCTTTGCGCGCACGGTCACGATCCGCTCGCGCGAGCCGCATCCGCGCGCCAAGGCCGACGCGCGCGCGACGCGTTTGCGGTACTACGAATACATCGCCCAGGCGCCGCTCCCGAGCCTTTGCGTCATGCAGGACGTGGACGGTCCCGACGCCGGATTGGGCTGCTTCTGGGGCGAGGTCCAGTCAAATCTGCACAAGGCTTTGGGCTGCATCGGCGTTGTCACCGACGGCGCGGTGCGCGACATCGACGTTTGGGCGTCGGAATTCTTCGTCCTGGCGGGATCGGTGATGCCATCTCATGTCCATGTCGAC
>CAVRKF010000004.1:0-213062 GCA_963721625.1 uncultured Alphaproteobacteria bacterium | reverse complement strand
AGCCTCTCTGCCCAGCATGTCCGCTTCGGAGACATCGGCCCGCTCGGCTGAAGGACTGGCGTGGGCGCAAACGTTGAGGCACACGCCGACCGTTCGTCGTTGCGATAGGTCGGCGGTCTTCCGAAGTGCGCTCATGGAACAGCCGGAAGGCGAAGGCGCTGTGTCGCCCGCCCCACAGGAAGCGGCTCCATCAGCACCGCCAGCGTCATCTCCGCCGGCTGCCGCCCATCCAGCATCGCCTCAACGATTTCCGGTGCGAGCAGCGTCAGCCGCAGCACGCGGCCGATGTAGGACGCGTTGATCTTCGCTTGGGCGAAACATTGATAAACGGGTCGAGGGCATTGTCCGCAGCGACGCGATTTCCTGGACACTGGCGCATAGGCGCGGCGGACCGTCATTGTAGAAACCGGTCCACGATGAGGAATCTCAGGTTTTTCAAGTGGGGGCGCGCGATTGGGCCAACCAGCGATCCGCGCCGTGATGCTTTGATCCGCGCAAGCTGCTCACGCGCGCGGATAACCGACCGTCTGTGCGAAGGTGACAAACTGCCCATCCGGCAGGTTCAACGTCCGCGCGAGCTTAGCGGTGTCGACCGCGCCGCGAAACACGGTGGCAAGACCTTCCGACGCGCAGAACAGATAAACGTTCTGGCCGATGAACCCGGTATCGACCGACGCGTAGAGCCGGCGTTCCTCCGGCGAGATCTCGGTCATGCGCTCGCCATGGGCGACATAGACGAGGTTGAGTGGCGCGATTGCGACAAAGTCCTGCTGCCCGGTCTCGGCGCGGATATCGGCATTGAGATGCGGCTTAAGCGCGTGCTCCTTGGGCTGATAGAGCCAGACGCCGTCCCTCAATGCGGCATAGACATCCATCACCATGACGTGGCGCCAATAGGGCGCGGTACGGTCGCCGCCCGGACGGTTGATACCGAAGGCCGACCACAGGAGATCGGACAGGACCTGGATCGGCAGCGGCTTGTCCGAATATTCGCGGGTCGAACGCCTGAGCTTGAGCGCCGCGGTGAGCGGCATCCCGCCATCGCCACGGGGTCCGGGCAATGCGATCGGCATCAGCTCTTGTGCCCGGGTAGTATCTGGAACTGCGGCGAGCGCTGCGCTCGTGAGGAGTCCGGTAGCCGCATCACGTCTTGTCATCATCGTCGCTCCTTTGGCCATCTGCTGGCCTCAACCGTAGCGATTGCGGTGCGCGAACATTGCTGCCTCGCGCCGTACGCGGAGATATGGGCCGGGCGCGGATGCGGGATACCCAAGCCGGCAGGCGAAACCGATGTTAATGTGGCCTGGCAATGAGAGAAGCCTGCGTAGCTGGTTTTCGACCTCGGGGGCGCCAAGCGCGCTCAGGATTTGCAGACCGAGCCCGAGCGCCTCCGCCATGAGCCAGATGGACTGCATGACGCAGCCGAGAACTCATGAAGCCGAGCAGATCTCCCTCGGAGGCGGGCGCCCGCTTCTGCGCGTCATAGACGATGACCAGCAGTGCGGGGCAGTTCCGCAGGGACGTGCCGAGAAAGGCGTGCTCGGCGTCGACGGCCTCGTCCGGCGTTGCCGCGGCCGTTCGCCAAGAAGGTGGAAACATGGTCGCGAGCAGGCCCGTCTTGCGTTGCTGCAGTTCCTTTTCTGAGAACGAGAGTTGAAGGTAGTTCTCGCGCAGGAATGTCGCCGAGGGGCGCGATCGTATCGCGCCGATTGCCGCCAGCGTTGCGGAATTGTCGACGACGACGATTTCGAAATTCTGCATGTTGTGGGCGGTCGGCGCCCAGCGCGCCGCCTCCAGAATCCGGGCGAGATCACGTTCCGGAACCCGACGTGTCGGATCGAAGTCCACTCGGGACGAGTGTCGTCGCCGAATGATATTAAGGATGTCGGCCACGAGGGGGCTACCAGCGGCGCGTGCGCATGGCGGCACGCACGCGTTCGAGAGCGAGCGACAGGGCCGCCGCCCGTGGCAACGTACACGAGCGCTTCGCTTCTGCGAGTACGGCCCGCGTGTTGGCGCGGACTTTTTCGTCGATCGCGGCAAAGGCCGCGGCTTCGGTCGCCTGGTGCCATTCCATCGCGGCACAGATGACGCCGCCGGCGTTGGCGATGAAATCGGGGAGGACGAGGACGCCTTTGCCTGCGAGAGTTTTCTCGGCTTTCTCGGTGCAAGGAATGTTGGCGCCCTCGGCCACGAGCCGCGTCGTGAGACGGCCGACATTGCCGTCGTGAATGACGTCCGGACGCGCCGCTGGAATCCAGATGTCGCAGGGGATGTCGATGACCGCGTCGCGGTCGAGCTTGCGGCCGCGCGGATGATCCGCGAGCGGCCGCCCCTCGGCTTTGAGCGCGATGAGCGCCGCGATGTCGAGCCCGTTATCGTCCGCGATCGTGCCTGCAGAGTCGCAGGCACCGACGAGAACGGCCCCTTTCTCGCCAAGCAACCGCGCGGCGTGCTTGCCGACCGAGCCAAATCCCTGAACGACGATTTGCGCCCCCTCGAGTTCGAGATCGATGAATTGGCGCGCCACGTCGATCGCCGCCGCGAGGCCGAAGCCGGTCGCGCCCAATTCGTCGAGCGGAATGCCGCCGACCTCGCGGGGCAGGCCGACCGCGCGCCCATTCTCGTCCTTGATCCAGCCCATGGCGAGCTCGTCGGTTCCCATGTCCGGTCCAGGGATGTAGTCCGTGATATCGGCAATCGCTGCTGCGAAGCTGCGGATGAGAAGCTCCTTCTCGGCCGGCTTCAGCTTCGGGTCGCCGAAGATGACGGATTTGCCGCCGCCATGCGGAAGCCCGGCGGCGGCATTCTTGAGCGTCATGGCGCGGGCGAGGCGGAACGCTTCCTCGGCGCTCACGTCGGGCGCCATCCGAACCCCGCCGATGGCGGGGCCGCAAGCGACGTTGTCGACCGCTACCACCGCCCTGAGGCCGGTCGAAGGACGATGGATATGGACGATCTTGAGCGGCCCAAGCTCATCGGCAAAACGAAACGGCTCTTCCACGAGTGGCCTCCGGTCAAGGGGACGGCTGTGCTGCTGGGGTAAGGTCGGCGATCATGGCGGCTAGGAAGCGTGCGGCCTCGCCGCCGGTGACAACGCGGTGGTCGAAGGTGAGCGACAAGGGCAGGACATGTCGAAATGCCACCGCACCGTTCTGCAGCGCCGCAACGGCATGGATGCGGCCGGCGCCGACGATCGCCACTTGCGGCGGCACGACCACCAGCGCGGCCTGGTGGCCACCGAGCATGCCGAAATTGGAAAGCGTGATGGTCGGGTCCCTGAGATCGGCGAGTGCCAGGCGCCGCGTTCGCGCGGCTTCCTTCACTGCATCGAGTTTGGCCCTGAGCGCTACGTTGTTCGTTTGTCCGACGTCGCGCAGCACCGGGACGATCAGCCCGTCCTCCGTATCGACCGCGATGCCGAGATCGACGCGCGACAGGTGCTCCAGTCGCAAACTCGCGCCATCGAACCACGCATTAACTTGAGGCACCGCCGCGCACGCACGGGCGATGGCATGAATCAGTCGGCTGCTCACGTCGGCGTTGGTCGCCCACCAAGCTTCGATGTCCGCCTCATCCCAGATCGTTGCCGGAACCACTTGCGCGTGCGCGCGCGCCATATTGACGGCCATGGTGCGGCGCATGCCCTTCAAGGCTTCGCCGGCGGTTTCGTCGCGCGGGCGAACCGCGGCTCGTTCCACATCGGCGCGCGTAATGGTGCCGTGCGGTCCCGTGCCCGGCACTTGCGCGAGATCGATCGCCGCGCTCGCGAGCGAACGCGCGCACGGCGGGGGATGCCTCGATCCCAGGGGATGCCACAGCCGGCAACGGCGCGGCTGAGGTGGCGGTCGGCTTCCCGCCGAGCTCGCCCACGACCGTTCCGGCGTCGGCGTGCGCGCCCTCCTCGAAGATGACCAGCGGCGTGCCCACCTTTACGCGGTCGCCCGGCTTGCCGATGAGCCGCGCGATCCGGCCCGCTTGCGGCGACGGCACCTCGACCACGGCCTTCTCGGTCTCGACCGAGACCAGCGGCTGGTCGGCAACGACGTGGTCGCCCTCCGCCACATGCCAGGCGACGAGTTCGGCCTCCTGCAGCCCTTCGCCGAGATCGGGGAGTGCGAAGCTGCTCATGCGTAGGCCATGGCACGGCTTGCCGCCGTGGCGATGTCGCGGGCATTCGGCAGGTAATGCTGCTCGAGGCGCGGCAGCGGCATGACAGTATCGAAGCCCGGCGACGCGCTCGATCGGCGCGAGCAGCGACAGGAGCGCCTCTCCGGCCACGCGAGCGGCGATCTCGCCGCCGAAGCCGCCGGTCAGTGGCGCCTCGTGCGCGATGATGCAGCGCCCGGTCTTCCGGACCGAGGCGACGATCGTCGCCGCATCGAGCGGCTTCAAGGTCGCCACGTCGATCACCTCGGCGCTTGCCACGCCTGAGCCGCAAGCCTATCCGCGGCGGAGAGCGCCTCCGGCACCATGCCGCCCCAGGCGACGAGCGTCACGTCGCTGCCTTCGCGCAGCACGAAGCAGCGGTCCAGCGGCATCGATTGCCCGTCGTCCGTCGACCTCCTCGCGCGCGGCGCGATAGAGCCGCGTTGGCTCGAGGAACACCACCGGATCGGGATCGCGGATCGCGGCGAGCAGAAGCCCATAAGCGCGGCGCGGCGAGGACGGGATGACGACGCGCAGCCCGGGGATATGGGCGAACATCGCCTCGTTGCTTTCGGAATGGTGCTCGAGGGCGCGGATGCCGCCGCCGCAGGGCGAGCGCAGCACCATCGGACAGGTGAGCCGGCCGCGTGTCCGCGTTCGAAGCGCGAGGCATGGCTGGCCAGCTGGTCGATCGACCGGATAGATGAAGCCGCTGAACTGGATCTCCGCGACCGGGCGAAAGCCTTGCGCGGCGAGACCGACGGACGACGCCCGCGATGGCCGCTTCGGCGAGCGGCGTGTCGAATACGCGCCCGGCGCCGAAGCGCTGCAACAGCCCATCGGTCGCGCGGAACACGCCGCCGTCGGCGCCGACATCCTCGCCCAGCACGAGGACCCGTTCGTCCTCCGCCATGGCGCGAGCAAGTGCCAAGATTGATCGCCTGAACGAGGCTGATCTCACTCATAGCGGTTCCGTCGCGACGGCGAGCGCTTCGGCGCGCTGCGGTCGCAAGTTCGGCCGGCAGCTCGGCGAATGTGTAATCGAAGATCGTGGTCCTGTCCTGCGGCGGGTCGCGAGATAGGCGGCGGCCGCCGCATCGATCTCCGCCGTCGCCTCCTGCGAGCAGATGCTCTTCGTCGGCCTTGCTCCACTATCCCGCCGCCGTCAGAATACTGGCGCAGGCGCAGCAGCGGCTCCTCCGGCCAATGGCGGCTCGGCTCCGCATCCGTCGCGATAGCGGCTCGCATCGTCTGCCGTGGTGTGGTCGCCGAGGCGATATGTCAGCGGCCTCGACGAGGCTCGCGCCCGTCGCCGCTCGCGCGCCCGCTCGATCGCGGCGCCCACGACACGCGCGGACCGCGACTACGTCGTTGCCGTCGACTTGCGTTCCGGGAATGCCCGCGGCGACTGCCTTTTGCGCCAAGCGTCTCGGCGACGCTCTGCTTGCCGCCGCGGTACCGAGATCGCCCACGGGTTGTTGCTGATGACGAAGACGACCGGAAGGCGCCAGACACCGGCGAAATTCATTGCCTCGGCGACATCGCCTTTCGAGGTCGCCCCGTCGCCGAAAATGCAGACGGCGACCCGCGGTTCGCGCCGCAGCTTGAACGCGAGCGCGACGCCCGACCGCATGCGGCGCATGGCTGCCGACCGGCACGCAGATGGGGAAGTCCTGCGCGCGGCCCTGCGAAATCGCTGCCACGCTCGTCGCCGCCCCAGTAAAGAAAGAGCTCCAGCGGCTTGACGCCGCGCCACAGTTGCGCGCCGTGCTCGCGGAAACTCGGCAACAGCAGGTCGGTGTCCCGCATTGCCGCGGCGCTGCCGACGGACACCGCCTCTTGGCCCAGCGAGGAGGCATAGGTGCCGAGCCGGCCCGTGCGCTGCAAGGCGATGGCCTTCGCGTCGAACGTCCGCGTCCGGACGAGCGCGCGATAGAGCGCTTTCAGGACCGTCGGATCGCGAACGCTGTCAGGGAGCGCCCTGACGGCTCCACCGTTTGCATGGATGAAGCGAGAGAATTCGATCTCGAACCGCGCGACGGTGTCGTCCATGAGACGCTCCGACCTCTACTGGCGGCTTGGAGGCGGGGGAGGCGGCGGGACCGCCGCCGGCGCCATGCCGGGCACCTGATTGCCCTTCGCATACATGCACTGTGAGTAAGCGATGTCGTAGCGCTGCTGCAGGCTCATTTGCGCCCGTTCCGACTGGCCCGAGCCGATCGCAGTGCCGGCGATTGCGCCCGTACCGGCGCCGACGGCCGCACCTCGGCCTTCGCCCACTGCGGCACCGAGGCCCGCGCCGAGCGCGGTGCCGATCACGGCGGTGCCGATCGTCTGGTTGTTCGCGACCTGGGCGCCGCCGGCGACCTGACTGTTGGCGAATTCCTTGCATGCCGCCTGGTCCTGGGCGAACACATCGAACGGTTTGTTCGGCGCGGGCATCACGGCAACCGTGGGCCCCATCGGCTGCGATGCGCACGCCGAGAGCAACGATGCACCGATGAGCGCGAGTGCGGGGTTCTTCATGGATCGGCCCGTTATTTCTGTGGTGCCGGCATGGAGGGAGATGCCGGCGCGGGCTGCGGCGTCACAGGGACCCCGCGCCATGCGGTGTTGCAAGACGCGACGTAGGGGTAATAGCCCTGTGGGTTGTCGCAATAGTACCAGTACTGCTCCGGCGGCATGCCGGCGGGCGCGGGCGGCGCTTGTTGCACGACGATCGCGGGCGGAACGTAAGTGGGATAGGGATAGACGGGCGCCGGATAGAAGTACCAGAACGGATCGACGACCCACCACCAGGCGAAGCGGCCATCGTGCCAATCCTGCACCCAATGCCCGCCGCGCCAAGTTGCGACATCGCCGCGGCTGAAATGGCCGAAATCGCGGCCGTGGAAATCGGGCGCGGCGCGATGCTGGGCTTCTGCGCCGTTTGCGAGGAGCGCGAAGCCGGCGCCGAGCGCCAGCAGCGAGGCGAAATGGCAATTTTTCATCTTCATGAGACAATGTCCTTTGGGACAGAGATGAGCGAAGATCTCCCGGCAACTGCAGTCGGCCGGCTCGCGCAGCCGCTGCGCCGAACTGCGAGACTGACCAACCTCTTTCCACGCTGCGCGCGCCGCATTGCCAAGAGCGACCCCACACGGATCCGCTGCTCTGTGAGCCAACCGAAATCCTCGACATCGTCGCCGGCGGCTTCGCCACCATTTCGAAGCGCATCCAAGAGTGCGTCGATGCGGCGGAGTTCGTGCCGCAAAGCATCCGAGGTCGCTATCATGGACTTCCTCCTCCTCTCGGGATCGATTGAAGAGGGATTCCCGGCGTTCTGCCTTGCGGCAGATCAAACCCAATGCCCGCGCAGTTACCGTTTTCGCGCGGCGCTCGGGATCGGTGGCCGCGCTCGGCCCAAACGCAGGGCCCCGCCGCCGGAGATCGATCGGCTCCGGAGGACACGGGCAGAAAGACATTTCGGGGCCGCGCCAGCAAGGCTATCGTATCTTCGAGGCCGCCAGAGACGCCGAGAGCTGGTGGCCAAGACGCACCGCAAATCTAATCCTGGGCGGCTCGCGTGCCGGTCATGTGCCGTGGTCCGCACTGGCCGAACAGCAGAGTAAGATCGGCATGATCGCCGCTAATCTGCCCCTTCACGATCCAGCCGAGCCAATAGGCCTCAACCGACCCGTCGGGACGAACCGAACCGGTCACCGGCGAGGCGGCATAGCCCGTCGCGTTTTCAACGACATTGCCGGGTTGGAAGCGAGCGAGGGTACCGGAAATCCGGCCATCTTTCACGTCCGCGCGGAGACGAAGCGCCGGGCATACATATTCGCTCTCCCCGGAAATCAAGTCGCTCGGAGGAAAATCGACGATCCAGACGCCGTCATAGGGGGTGCTCGCCTGAGCCGGCGCGAGACCGGAACCAACCGCAAAGGCAAGTGCGACCGAGGCGGCACGAATTGGCAAGGACATGGATGAAACTCCCACGGCAGAACGGTCGAGTTTTTCTCAGTTTCGCGATGCTACGCATTGATCCAAGTCAACGCCGGACCGATGGCTTGCCCTGCATCAATGCTGCACCGCATCTGCCGCTGTAGCGTGCCCCGCACGGACCATGAGGGCATCCGGTGCTTGGCATCTTGCGTCTTGGCTACAAGCTGCTCGTCAACGACCGCGCGAAAATCGTGGCGCTGCTGGTCGGCGTAACCGTCGCCGCGTACCTGATGATCGAGATGACGTCGCTCTTCTCGGGCTCGCTTTTCCTCTGCCCGCGGCCGTGTTTGAGGGTCGGTTTCCGAAGTTCCGCTTTGCGGCCATCAATCGCCCTCGCTCCGTCCGATGGTGAGCTGCCCGGCAATGGCGAGGACGCCGTTGATGAGCAGCGCCTCGCGCACGCCAAGCGCGTTTATCGAAAGCCCAGTCAACAGGCTGCCGACCGACACGCCCCCGCGCATCGCCAGCATGTAAAGGCTGGCTGTCTGACCGCGCAGCCGCGGCAGGGTCGTCGACTGCAACAGCGAATTCGCCGAGGTGTTGCTGACCGTCATCATGAGCCCGGCAAGTGCCATCAGAAGAACCAGTCCCTGAAACACGGGCGTAAGGGCAATGAGGACAAGGATTACGCCGTAGAGGACGGCGAACCGCGTGCTGATCCGACACCGGTGGCGGCCCGGATCGACCGCCAGCAGCGCGACCGCGCCGAATACGCCGCCCACGCCAAAGGCGCCGATGGCGAGGCTGAACTGGTCGACCGTCCCATTGAGCACCGTTTTGACGAGCACCGGGCAGAAGACGACGAGCGGACCGCACAGCGTGCTGCTGATCAGCACCGTCAGAAGCGCGCCGCGCAGTGCGGGCGTGCGGGCGATTTCGCGCACGCCGGCGAAGACATGCTCGCGGTCGAATGATTCGTCGTCCGCCCGCGGCCGCACGTGTTTCGGCAGGATCCAGATCGCCACCCAGATGAACGGAAGATAGGACGCGGCATTGAGCGCGAAGCAGCCGACGGCGCCGACGCTCGCCATCAGCACACCGGCCAGCGCCGGCCCCAGGACGCGAGAGAGATTGAATTGCGTGGAATTGAGCGCGATTGCGGTCGGGATTTGCCGCTTCTCGACGAGCGACGGCACGATCGAGGAGAAGGACGGCATCGACAGGGCGTCGGTAATGCCGACGATGGCGGAAAGACCAATCACCATCCACGACGCGACCGACCCGGCGAGCAGGAGCACGACAAGCGTGACCGGGCATAGCATCTGGATCGATTGACAGATCGTGAAGACGACGCGCCGGTCGGTCCGGTCGGCGAGCACGCCGCCGATCAGGGTCAGATCCACACCGGCGCGGCCATGGCAAACGAATCGAGCCCGATCAGGAAGGACGACGCGCCGATGCTCAAGAGCAGCCACGGCTCGGCCACCTGCTGCGCCCAGATACCGAGATTGGACAAGAGGCTTGCGGAGCAGAACGTGCCAAAGCGCCGCGTGCGCAGGAGGCGCAGCGACGCCTTGAACGATTGGACCGCCCCACCGGGTTCGGCCGGTTCGCGGCGCCCGATGGCGTTACGCGGCACGGCCGATCCCCTGGTCTCGGCGAGAACGCGAGGCGTCAGGCAGCCTTCACGTCGATCTTTTTCTTCTGCTGCTGGGTCTCGGCAGTCTTCGGCAGGGTGATGGTGAGCACGCCCTTGGCGAAGTCGGCCGCGATCTTGTCGCGATCGATGCCCTGCGGCAGCTCGAAGGCGCGCTGGAACGAGCCGTAGGCGCGCTCGGACATATACCAGTTCTTGTTCTTCTCTTCCTTCTCCTGCCGCTTCTCCCCCTTCAGGGTCAGCAGGTCGCCGGTCAGCGACACCTCGATGTCCTTCTCCTCGAGGCCCGGCAGCTCGGCCGCGATCTTGTAGGCCTTGTCGTCCTCGGTCACGTCGACCGCAGGCACATTGAAGCTGAAGCTCGTGTCCGCGGGCGCCAGCTCGAATCTGCGGCGCATCGAGGGCAGTCCGAATCCGAGCCGGTCGAACATCCGGTCGTACTCGCTGCGGACGCTCTGCCAGGGATCGATTGCGGCGCGGGGCGCCGGGGTCTTCTTCACTTCGACGGGTGTGACGGCCATGAGAGCTCTCCCTCGGGAGGTTGATGGTGACGCCACTTTCGGGCCCCGCCGCCGCCCCGCGCCTTGATGTATCTCAAGGCCGGCCGGCGTTTTCGCGTACACGCTCCGCTCCACCATCAACCCGGAGGAGGATCGCTTCGATGTCGAAATGGATTTTGGCCGCTGCCGCGGCGCTGGTGCTGCCGGTCCTGCCGGCGCAGGCCGGACAGTACGACGGAAAATGGGTGGTCGATTTCCCGTCCGTCACCCTCAACAGCTATACGACGCAGGGCGGCGGCTGTCCCGCGCTGCAACTCGTCATCGACATCAAGGACGAAGCTATCCACGCCTCGCTCCGTCACGAGCGCGACAATCCGCTTGAAGTGAAGAACACGAACGGGCCCGCGGCCGAACCCGTTTCGGGCACGGTTGCCGCCGACGGTTCCTTCACCGCGTCCTGGGAAGGCTACCAGGTCACCGGCCGGCTCGGGGGCAAGACGGGCGAGGCGCAGGTGACCGGCGAGTGCGGCCCGCGCGCCGGCGCCTCGACCAGGATCGCCGCGCAGTAGCCACCCCTTATTCACAGTAGGCCCGTCCCTTGGAAACCGAGCGCATCGACCGCTTCCTCCGCGACACTGCGGCGCCGACGCCCTGCATTGTCGTCGACCTCGATGTGGTACGGGCGCGGTATCGCGCGCTTCAGGCGCTTCTCCCGGAAGCCGCCATCATCTATGCCGTCAAAGCCAATCCCGCGCCTGCCGTGATCGCGGCGCTCGCTGAGCTCGGCGCCAATTTCGATCTCGCAAGCGCCGGCGAGATCGATCGCTGCCTCGGACTCGGCGTTCCGGCGGCTCGCTGCTCCTTCGGCAACACGATCAAGAGCGCGGAAGATGTCGGGCGCGCGGCGCGCGCGGGGCTCGACCTCTTCGCCTTCGACAGCGCCGGCGAACTCGACAAGCTGGCGCGGCTCGCGCCCGGCGCACGCGTGTTCTGCCGCCTTCTCGTCGCCAATACGGGCTCGCAATGGCCCTTGAGCCGGAAGTTCGGCTGCTCTCATGAAATGGCAGTCGATCTCCTCCTAAGGCCGCACGGTCGCGCGGTCTGCGCCCGGTCGGCGTCTCGTTCCATGTCGGCTCGCAGCAGACCGATCCGCACGAATGGGCGTTGGCGATCACCGGCGCCGGCGGGCGTGTTCCGCGCCTGCGCCAAGGCCGGGCTCGACGCTCGAGCTGCTCAATGTCGGGGGCGGGCTGCCGGCGCAATACCGCTCGTCCATTCCGCCGCTCGCCGCCTATGCCGAGACGATCGAAAGCGCGCTGCGATTCGAATTCGGGGGTCGCGCGCCCCGCCTCTGATCGAGCCGGGCCGCTACATGGTCGGCGACGCCGGCCTGCTGCGCAGCACCGTCCTGCTGATCGCGATTGAAGTCGCGGCATTCGAGCGCCGCTGGGTCTATCTCGATGCCGGCCGCTACAACGGCCTGCCGGAGACGATACGACGAGCGAATCCAATACCGTATCCGGACGCCGCATGACGGCGCGCCCGGCGCAGCACGCGATTCTCGCCGGACCAAGCTGCGACAGCACGGACATTCTCTATCAGAGAACGGACTATCTGCTGCCGCTCGCGATCTCGCGATCGGCGATCCTATCGATTTTCTTTCCGCCGGCGCCTACACCGCAAGCTATGCCTCGGTCGAGTTCAATGGCTTCCCCCCGATCCGCACCTACTGCATCTGAGCGCGCCCGAGACGGCGCGTCGTCATCCTCGGCGCCGCCGGCCGCGACTTCCACAATTTCAACGTGGTCTATCGCGACGACCCGGCGGTCGAAGTTGTCGCGTTCACCGCGGCGCAAATTCCCGGCATCTCCGGCCGCCGCTATCCGGCGGCGCTTGCCGGTGCGCTCTATCCCGATGGCATCCCCATCGTCGACGAGGCGCAGCTCGAAGTCGCTGTCGGACGGCGGCAATCGACGAAGTCGTCTTCGCCTATAGCGACGTGACGCACGAGCAAGTGATGCATTTGGGCTCGCGCGCGCTCGCCATCGGAGCGGATTTCGTGTTGCTCGGGCCCGAACGGACGATGCTGCGTCGTCCCGCCCGGTCATCGCCGTCACCGCGGTGCGTACCGGCTGCGGCAAGTCGGCAGTTGCGCGCTTTCTCTCGCGCCGCCTGCGCGACCGCGGCAAGCGCGTCGCGGTGCTGCGCCATCCGATGCCCTATGGCGATCTCGCGGCCGAGCGCGTGCAGCGGTTCGCCTCGGCCGCCGATCTCGATGCCGCGCACTGCACCATCGAGGAGCGCGAGGAATACGAACCGCACATCGCGGCGGGCAATGTCGTCTTCGCCGGGGTCGATTACGCCGCCATCCTCAAAGCCGCCGAGCAGGAGTGCGACATCATCCTGTGGGACGGCGGCAACAACGACTTTCCGTTCATCCGCCCCGACCTCCACATCGCGCTGGCGGATGCGCTGCGGCCGCGGCAGCTCGCGACGCATCATCCGGGCGAGGCCGTGCTGCGCATGGCGGACATCCTGGTCGTCACCAAAGTCGACGCCGCCGCGTCCGCCGATACCGCGGATCGTCATCGATGGCTTGCGAGCGCCTCAACGCGACGGCGACCGATCGTCCGGTCGGCCTCGCCGGTGCGGCTCGACGATGCGGCCGCGGTCAAAGGCAGGCGGGTGCTCGTCATCGAGGATGGACCGACGATCACCCATGGCGGCATGCCCTATGGCGCCGGCTATGTCGCGGCGATTGCGGCAGGCGCCGCGCGAGATCGTCGATCCAAGACCGGCGGCCACAACGCGAAATCCGCGCGGCCTTCATCGGCCTATCCGCATATCGGCCGTGTCTTGCCCGCACTCGGTTACGGCGAGGCGGAGCTCGAGGCGCTGGCGGACACGATCGCCGCCGCACTGCGGACGATCGTCGTCTCCGCTACGCCGATCGATCTTGCCCGGCTGATCCCGATCGCGAAGCCGCTCGTGCGGGCGCGCTATGAATATGCCGAGCTGGGGGACCGCGCCTCTCGACGCCTCGTCGACGGGTTCGTCGCAGCTGGCGCTACCGGCCGCGACGCATGCGCATCGTCCTGGCGCTTGGGGGCAATGCGCTGCTGCGGCGCGGGGAAACCGCCAGATGCGGAATCCAGCGCCGCAACGTTCGCAGCGCGTCGCGCGGCGGTGGCGCCGATCGCCCGCGAGCACGACGTGGTCATCACGCATGGCAACGGCCCGCAGATCGGTCTTCTGGCGCTCCAGGCCGCCGCCTATCAAGGGGCGCAGTCCGACCGCTCGATCTGCTGGGTGCCGAGACCGAGGGGATGATCGGCTATCTGATCAATCGGCTCTCGCGAATGCGCTGCCGGACCGAGAGGTCGCGACCCTGCTGACGCAAGTCGAGATCGATCCCACCGATCCTGCCTTCGCGCGGCCGACAAGCCGATCGGTCCGCTTTACGGCGATGAAGAGGCCGCGGCGCCTCGAACGAGAAGTTCGACTGGCGATGATGCGCGACGGGGCCGGATGGCGGCGCGCTGTCCCCTCGCCGGAGCCCAGACGGATCCGCGAAATCGATCGATCCAGCTCCTCGTCGCATGCGGGCGTCATCGTCGTTTGCGCGGGCGGCGGCGGAATTCCGGTCGTCGTGACCGCGGATGTGGCATCCGCGGGCGTCGAGGCCGTGATCGACAAGGATCTTGCCGGCTTCGCTGCTGGCGCAAGCGCTCGGCGCCGAGCCTGCTGCTTCTGACCGACGTTCCGGCGGTCTTGACGCGCTGGCCCGACGGCGGCCGATCGGGCGCACGACGCCCGCCGCGCTTCGCCGCATGAGTTTCGCGCGCCGGATCGATGGGGCCCCGAAGGTCGAGGCGGCCTGCCGCTTCGTCGAAGCGACTGGGCGCTGGGCCGCCATCGGGCGGTCGAGAGCGCCTCCGCCATCCTCGAGGGCCGCGTCCGGGACCCTCATTACCGGTTGAGGTGGATCAACGCCGAATTCGCCGGGTTAGGCGAGCCTGTCCCCGAGCGTGTGGAGCGCGAGCATGGATACGACCCTTCCAGTTGCCGGCGACAGATCCCGCCTGGGTTGCGGCGCGGCCCTTCAGCCGGCGCTGCTGCGGCGCTGCTGCGATGCCTCGGCCTTGCCCTTCAATACCACCGACGAGCTGCCGACCTGCCGGGCTCGTCGGCCAGGTACGCGCGATCGACGCCGTCAGGTTCGGCACGGCGATGCGGCGCCAAGGCTTCAACATCTTCGCCTTCGGCCCCGCGGGGACCGGCAAGCATACGCTTGTCCAAGGCATTCTCGCCGAACGGGCGGCCACGGAAGAGACGCCGCCCGACTGGTGCTATGTCAACAATTTCGCCGATCCGCACCGGCCGCTGTCCCTGAAGCTGCCGACCGGTCGCGCCGCGCCGTTCCGCGACGCGATGAAACGACTGGTCGCCGAGCTGCGCGCCGACCTTCCCCGCTTCATTGACGAGGTCTACAACGTGCGGCGGCTCCACTCCGCGCTCGGATATCTAAGTCCTGTAAAGTTCGAGGATCAACACGCCCGGCAGACGGTCAAACCCGCAGCCTGAAACTGTCCACCCCGAGGGGCGCACTCCAAAACGGGGTCCTTATTCCACGCCTAATCACAGGTGGGTCGCTGAAATCTAGGAATTGTCCCTACGGCCATCCCTATGGCAGTGCCTATGGCTACCCGCGGCCTTGGCCGGATGCGTACGTTCAAGGCGCATCGGGGGAGCGCATGGACGACCGCACTCCCTCCAAAAACCATCCGCCGCGGACTTCTTGAGCGCCGCTGAGGGCCGGCTACTTACCTACAGCTCCTACACCACTCGGCGGGACACGACCTTAAGTTCTGATCAGCCTGACCGGCGGTGACGGGTGTTCTGGATTTCTTATTCCGGAACCTCAGCAGATCCGTGGCAGTTGCTCGCCGGCCAGCATGTCGATAACGCGCGAAATCCAAGCGCGCCGCGGCACGATACGTTGCCGGGCAGCACATCGCAAACCAAACCGATGACCCTTGCGCCATTGCTCACACGATGGCGGCGAAGCATCTCGACGGCACGTTCCGCATCAGCCGATGGGACGAACGCGATGAACCGGCCTTCGTTCGCCACATGCAGCGGATCGAGACCGAGAAGCTCGCAAGCGGCGGCCACGTCGTCGCGCACTGGAATCGCCGCTTCGTCGAGGGCGATGGACAGACCTGCCGGTCTCCGCGATCTCGACCATCGCGCTTGCGAGCCCGCCGCGGGTGAGATCGCGCAGGCAGTGCACGGCGATGCCGGCTTCGATCAACGCAAGCACAGGTGCGGCGAGCGGTGCGCAGTCGCTTTCGATCGACGGTCTCGAAGCCGAATCCCTCGCGCGCCGCCATGACGGCGATCCCGTGCCGGCCGATATCGCCGCTGAGGATGACGGCGTCGCCGGGCCGCACGCTCGCGGGCCCGATCGGCGTCGGCGCCACGATCCGGCCGATGCCCGCGGTGTTGATGAACATGCCGTCGCGCCTTGCCGCGATCGACGACCTTGGTGTCGCCTGTCACGAGCCGGACGCCGGCAGCCACGCGCGGCCGCGCGCATCGATGCCACGATCCTGCGGAGCAGGTCGAGCGGCAGACCCTCTTCCAGGATGAAGCCGACGCTGAGATAGAGCGGGCGCGCGCCGCACATGGCGAGGTCGTTGACCGTGCCGTTGACGGCGAGGGTGCCGATGTCGCCGCCGGGAAAAACGAGCGGCCGCACCACGTAGGAATCGGTCGTGAAAGCGATCGGGCCGCCGACATCCAACGCCGCCCCGTCATGGCGCCGATCGAGCTCCGGATCGGCAAAGGCCGGGCGGATGATCGTATCGAGCAGGCGCGCCATCGCGCGGCCGCCGCCGCCATGGGCCAGCTGGATGGTTTCCGCCGTCGCCAGACGGAGCCGGGCAGGACGAGCGCGAAGTCCGTCGTCGGTCCGTCATCGATCCGTCTCCGTCGCGCGCGTCGCCGCGATATCGATAGTAGGCGGCGCAGGCGCCTTCGGAGGAGACCATTGTGACGCCGAGCGGGTGCTCGGGCGTGCATCGCGTGCCGAAGGCGGGACAATCGGGAGGCTTGCGCTCGCCGCGCAGCACCAGCCCGCTGATGCACTCGCCCGCTTCCTCGGCGTCGATGCGGACGGAGCCGAACCGGCGTTCGGCGTCGAAATCGCCATAGGCTTCGGCAAGGCCGAGCCCGCTTTCGGCGATGTCGCCGATGCCGCGCCAGCGTCGCGGGATCACCCTGAACACCTCGCGCATCACGGTCTGGGCGGGGCGGTTGCCGTCGCGGCTGAACGGAGCGGCTGTATTGGTTCTCCACCGCGGCGCGACCCGACTCGAGCTGGCGCACGCATAGATAGATGCCTTCCAGAATGTCGAGCGGCTCGAAGCCAGTCACGACGATCGGCACGCGGTATTGGGCGGCGATCGGTTCATACTCCTCGTAACCCATGATCGTGCAGACATGGCCGGCGGCGAGGAAGCCGCGGATGCGGTTGTCAGGCGCCGCCGAGAATCGAGCGCATCGCCGGCGGCACGAGAACATGCGACACCAGCATTGAGAAATTGGCGATCCCTTCGCGCTTTGCCCGGTAGGCGGCCATGGCGTTCGCGGGCGCCGTCGTCTCGAATCCGACGGCGAAGAACACCACCTCGCGAGCGGGCTCGCGCGCGGGCGATGGCGACCGCATCGAGCGGCGAATAGACGACGCGAATATCCCCGCCGCGCGACTTCGCGGCAAACAGAGTCGCCCTCCGTGCCCGGCACGCGGAGCATGTCGCCGAATGAGCAGAGGATCACCCCCTTGCGCGCGGCGATCTCTATCGCTTTGTCGACATATTCGACCGGAGTGACGCAGACCGGGCAGCCCGGCCCATGCACCAGCGACACCTCTTGCGGCAGCAACTCGTCGATGCCGAATCGAACGATGGCGTGGGTCTGGCCGCCGCAGACCTCCATCAATGTCCAGGGCTGCGTGACAGTGCGGGCGATCGCCGCGGCAAGGCGCCGCGCTGCGGCGGGATCGCGATATTCCTCGCGGAACCTCATGGCGCCTCCGTCTCCTCGGCGAGCTCGCCGATCTCGCGCAGGTGCTCGAAAACGCGCGCGGCCTCGACCTCGTCGATGATCGTGATAGCGAAGCCGACATGGATGAGCACGTAGTCGCCGATCCGCGCTTCGGGCACGTAAGCGAGATTGATCTCCTTGACGATGCCGCCGAAATCGACTCGCCCGACGCGCAGGATCGGGTCGTCGCCGGAAAGACTCAGGATCTTGCCCGGAACCGCTAGGCACATGGTGCGATGCCTCCTCGTTCGGGCCAGGCCGCCCATACGGCCTGGCCGAGGGCAATTCCGCCGTCATTGGGCGGCACGCGCTGGTGCCAGATCGGTTGCAGCCCCGCGGCACGAAGGGCGGAGACCGCAGTCTCGGTTAGCCGCGCGTTCTGGAAGCAGCCACCGGTAAGGATCACCCGATGCTGCCCGCTGCGGCACGCGACGGCCGTGATCGCGGCAGCAAGACCCTGGTGCAATGCTTCCGACATGGCGCCCGCGGTGTTTCCCGCGCGCAGATCGGCAAGTGCTGCCGCAAGCGCCGGTCGCCAGTCCACGGCCAGGCCCGGCTCTGCGCTCGTCTCCCGCAGCGGAAGCTCATAGGATCGCCCGCTCGGTTGCCCCTCTGCCGCCCATTCGAGCTCGGCGGCCGCCTGACCCTCGTAGCTCGCGCGCTGGCGCAGGCCGCAGAGCGAGGCGAAGCCGTCGAAGAGCCGGCCCGCGCTTGACGTGAGCGGCGCATTGACCGCTCGTGCCAGCATCGTGTGCAGCACCTTGCGCTCGGAAGGCGAGAACGCCGCCACCGGTGCAAGATCGGTCATGGCGAAGGCGTCCGCGCCGAACGCCTCGTATAGCAGCCCGAGCGCCGCCCGGCGCGGCTCGCGCGCGGCGGCATCGCCGCCGGGAAGGCGAAAGGGATGCAACCGCGCAACGCGGCGCCATCCCGCCTTCGTGACCAGCAGGAACTCGCCGCCCCAGACCGTGCCGTCCGGCCCAAAGCCGGTGCCGTCCCAGGCGACGCCGAGCACCGGCGGTGCGATCGCATTCTCGGCCATGCAGGCAAGCACATGAGCGAGATGGTGCTGTACGGTCACGACCGGGAGCCCCGCCGCTTCTGCCGCCCGGCTCGAGGCGTAGTCGGGATGGAGATCCCGCGCCGCAAGGCACGGGCTCACTGCATGGAGACGGGTGACGTCGTCGACCGTCCGGGCATGCGCCGCCCGCGCCGCCACTGTCTCGAGATCGCCGATGTGCTGGCTCAGGACCACGCCGCCCGCGCGGCTCACCGCGATCGTCGCCTTGAGATGCGCGCCCATGGCCAGGATTCCGGAAGCGATGCCGTCCACCGCGATCGACGCCGGCGCATAGCCACGCGCGCGGCGCAGCACGAGCTCTCGGCCGCACACGATGCGCGCGACCGAATCGTCGACGGGCCGGACGATCGGGCGGTCATGGACGAGGAACAGGTCGGCGATGCTGCCAAGCCGCGCGAGCGCTTCGGTCTCATCGGTGGCAATGGGCTCGTCGCTCGCGTTGCCGCTCGTCGCGACCACGGGAAAGCCAAGCTCGCGCAGCAGCAGATGATGGAGCGGCGCATAAGGCAGCAGCGCACCGAGCCACGGATTGCCGGGCGCGACGGAAGGCGCGACGGTGCCATCGCATCCGGCGCAAGAGGACAATCGGCCGCGCGGGCGCGATGAGCAGTGCCTCCTCCGCGGCGCACACGCGGCAGCTCTTGGCGATATCGGCGAGCGTGGGATACATCACGGCGAAGGGCTTGTCCGGGCGCCGCTTGCGGCTCCGGAGTCGACGGACGGCCGCCTCATTGCGGGCATCCGCGACGAGATGAAATCCGCCCACTCCCTTCACGGCGACGATCTGCCCCTGCCGCACCGCAGCCGCCGCCGCAAGCAACGCCGCGTGATCCCAGCCGAGCGTTTCCCCGGCATCGGTCCACAGCGCGAGACGAGGCCCGCAAACGGGACAGGCGTTCGGCTCCGCATGAAAGCGGCGGTCAGCGGGATCCTCGTATTCCGCGCGACAGGTCGGACACATCGGGAAATGCCGCATCGAGGTCCGCATGCGGTCGTAAGGGATGTCCTCGATAATGCTATAGCGCGGCCCGCATTGGGTGCAGTTGATGAAGGGGTACAGGTAGCGGCGGTCCGTAGGATCGAAAAGCTCGTTCAGGCAATCGGCGCAGGTCGCAAGATCGGGAAGCACCTCCGCAGTATGCGCGCCGGCTCCGTCGCTTGGCCGGATCGCGAAGGCGTCGTCGCCGTGCGGCTCGATTTCTTGCGTTTCGAGCGCGATCACCGAGGCGTGCGGCGGCGGCTCGGCGCCGATCATGCGCACCAGCGCCGCGACGCGGTCGGGATCGCCTTCGGCCTCGACGGTCACGCCCTCGGACGAGTTCCCGACCCAGCCCGCAAGCCCGAGCGCAGTCGCGCGGTGGTAGACGAAAGGCCGAAACCCGACGCCCTGCACCGCGCCGCGTACAAGGATGCGAAGACGCATGCGCGCGATCGCTTTGGTATCCGGCCGCGGCGCCGCGATCTCCATGGTCGGTCAGGTCTCCACCTCGACATCCTCGATCGTGATGTCCTGGGCATTCACGTCTTGCATGTCATCGGAGACCATCACATTCAGCCGCGCGCCTTCGGCGATGGTGGCATCGCTGGCTCGTTTGAAATGCTCCGCCAAGTGTTCGGCCGAAATGTGGCTCAACGCTCCGAGCCGAACGGAGACGCCGACGATCCGCCGCGCGCGCTCCGCCTTCGCGACGGCTTCAATCTGGCGCATGAGATCAGCCATCAGCGTGGCTTCATGCATCGCACCGATCCTCCGACTGCGGATTGTCCATCGATCTCAACGCGAAGCCGTGCCGCGACATCGGCGACCGCCGTCGCGACCGGCGGCGACAAGGGCGCCCCGACCGCGAAGGATTCGCCTTCGATCGCATAGACGACGCAAGATCGCGGCAACTGGCCGAGCGCGCGGGCCAGCTCGACCGCCTCGGCGAGCCCGAGTCCGTGCGAGGACATCCGCAAAAGCCGCCTGAGGCAGCGGCGTCACGGCGACGTCGAATCGCCGGACCGTCCCGGCCGGCGCGCCGGACGCGCAGGCATCGACCAGAAACGCCGCCGCCGCGCCGTCGAGCCGCTCCGAGCAGTCCGGTCGTCTCGCCGTCATGTTCGATGAGCTCGACATCCTCAGGCAGCGTGCCGCGCAAGCGCCGCGCCACCGCCCGGCCGGCCGCGTCGTCGCCGCGATCGGGATTGCCGATGCCGATCACGATGCGGCGGGGACGGTCGCTTGCCATGGCTCAGCCTCGATCCATCTCGAGCCGCAGGAAATGCGTGGAGCAGGAGATGCAGGGGTCGTAGTTGCGCACCGTCTGTTCGCAGCGGTGGCGCAGATCCTCGTCGGGCAGGTCGAGGAAGCCGCCGATGAAGCTCGTCAAGATCCTCCTCGATGCTCGCCTGGTTCTGCGAGGTCGGCGGCACGATGCGCGCCTCGGCGATGGTCCCGTCCGCTTCCAGCCGATAGCGGTGATAGAGCAGCCCGCGCGGCGCCTCGGTGGCGCCGAAGCCGGTGCCGGCCCGCGGCGCGACCACGACGGCAGGCTGCTCCGGCTCCTCGTAGGCCTCGATGATTCGCAGCGCTTCGTCGCAGGCATAGAGCACCTCGACCGCGCGGACGACGATGCTGCGGTAGGGGTTGGTGCAGGTTCGATCGAGCCCCGCCTCGCGCGCGGCCTCCTGCGCGAGCGGCGACAGGCGGTCGAAATTCAGGCTGTAGCGGGCGAGCGGCCCGACGAGATAGGAGCCGCCGCCGCGCATTCGCGAGTGCAAGGCCGTCGAGCGCTCGACATGGATTTCCTCGAAATGTCTCGTCGTATTCGGACGCCGCGATGTCGAGCCCGCGGTTCGAGACGATGCGGCCCTCGTTGAAGGGATATTCCTCGGCATGCCGCAGGGCGACGAAGACGTAATCGCGCTCGCGGTCGGGGAAGTCGAAGCCCGCGGTCCAACGCACGGTTTCCAGCGCCGCGTCGCGCGCCCATTTCAGCCGTTCGGCGAGCGGCTCGAGCTCGCGCCGCCGCGGCATCCGGTAGAACCCGCCGACGCGCACATTGATCGGATGGATCTCGCGCCCGCCGAGCAGCGTCATGATCTCGTTGCCGGCCTTCTTGAGGGCGAGCCCGCGGCGCACCGCCTCGCCATGGTCGCGCGCCATGTCGATGGCGCCGGCATAGCCGAGAAAGTCGGGCGCATGCAGCATGTAGATGTGCAGCGTGTGGCTCTCGATCCATTCGCCGCAATAGAGCAGGCGCCGCAGGTCGCGAACGGGCCCGACGACGGTGACGCCGAGCGCGTTCTCCATCGCGTGCACGGCGCTCATCTGATAGGCGACCGGGCAAATGCCGCAGATGCGCGCCGTGATGTCGGGCGCCTCGGAGAAAGCGCGCCCGCGCAGAAAGGCCTCGAAGAAGCGCGGCGGCTCGAAGATGCTGAGCTTGCGCGCTCTGCACCATGCCGTCGCGCACCACGACCTTGAGCCCACCTTCGCCCTCGACGCGGGCGAGATAGTCGACCTTGATCGTCTTACCCGCCATGGCGCTCGCTCTCCTTGCGGAACGCCTCGGCATCGGCATTGAAGGTGCGATAGACGCGCCGCAGCGTGCGCTCGTCCATGCCGAGCCCGGCGAGTCGCGCGGCTCAGCGACGGGGCGTTCGGCGTTTCCTTCGGCCCGTAGCAGCCGTAGCAGCCGCGGTCGTAGGACGGGCACAGCGCGCCGCAGCCGGCATGCGTGACCGGTCCGAGGCAGGGCGTGCCATGCGCCACCATCACGCAGACCTTGCCCTTGAGCTTGCATTCGATGCAGACGCTGTGCGGCGGCGTCACCGGGCGGCGCCCGGCGAGAAACGCCGAGACGACCTCGAGCAGCTGGCGCTTGTTGATCGGGCAGCCGCGCAGCTCGAAATCCACCGGAACGTGATCGGCGATCGGGGTCGAGGTCGCGAGCGTATGGATGTAGTCGGGCCGGGCATAGACGACCGACGCGATATTCCTTCACGTCCGCGAAGTTGCGCAGCGCCTGGATGCCGCCCGCGCGTCGCGCAGGCGCCGATGGTGACGAGCACGCGCGAGCGCCGGCGCACGTCGCGGATGCGCTCGGCGTCGTGCGCCGTCGTGATCGAGCCCTCGACCAGCGAGAGGTCGTAGCGTCCCGTCACCGTCCGCGCGGGTCGCCTCCGGAAAATAGGCGATGTCGACGCGCGCCGGCGACGTCGAGCAATTCGTCCTCGCAGTCGAGGAGGCTGAGCTGGCAGCCGTCGCACGAGGCGAATTTCCAGACGGCGAGCCTCGGCTTGCGCTTTCTCGTCCGCCACGTCAGATCTCCTTCAGCCTCGAGCAGGCTCGCGCACCCGGTCGTAGCGAAAGACCGGCCCGTCCCGGCAGACGAAGACGGGACCGAACTGGCAATGGCCGCAGAAGCCGATCGGCGCATTTCATGTTGCGCTCCATCGAGAGATAGATCGCGTCCTCCGCGACGCCGGCATCGCGCAGGCGCGGCGATGGCGAAGCGCATCATGACTTCCGGCCCGCAGACGAGCGCGATGGCGTGCAGCGGGTCGAAGGCGGCGCGCGGAATCAGCGTCGTCACGACCCCGACCTGGCCATGCCAGTCGCCGACGGCATGATCGACCGTGACCTCGATGTCGATGTCGAGCCGCCGCCGCCACGCCTCGATCTCGCGGCGAAACAGGATGTCGTCGGGACTGCGCGTGCCGTAGAGAAGAACGATCTTGCCGTAGCGGCTGCGCTCGGCGAGCAGGCGGTAGAGCACCGGGCGCAGCGGCGCGAGGCCGAGCCCGCCGGCCACGACCACCACATCGCGCCCGACCGCCTCCGCCATCGGCCAGCCCGCGCCGAACGGGCCACGCAGCCCGATGACGTCGCCGGGGCCGAGCCGGCTGAGCGCCTTCGACACCGGACCGACGGCGCGCACCGTGTGGACGAGACGGCCGGGCTCGGCGGGATCGCCGCTGAAGCTGATCGGCACCTCGCCGACGCCGAACACGGTCAGCATGTTGAACTGGCCCGGCGCGAAGCGCGCGCCATCCGACTCTTCCGGCTCGAGTTCGAGCGTCCACACCTCCGGGCCGTCGCGCCGGCGCCGGCGCACGCGCGCGATCCGCGGCACCATCGGATCGGCGGCGCCCGCATCGGCGGTTGCTGGTCAGGCATGGGCGCCATAGACATCGAGCATTTGCATCCGCGTCGCCTGCAGGCGCTCGATCAGGACCGGCATGAAGCGCTTCATCATTTCGTAGCCGAGATCGTGGTCGGCCTCGCATTTCTGGCGCAGGCAGGCGGCATCCATCGCGATGGCGCGGGTGAGTTCGAGCGCCTTGGCGTCATAGGTCCAGCGATAGGGCGGGATCAGCCAGGAAACGCCGACGATCTCGCCCTCGCGCGAGGGTCTCGAAGGTCATGGCGCCACGCCCGGGCGAGGTGATCTCAAGCGCCACCCGCCCGTGCCGAACGCAGGTAGAATTGGTCGGCCGGCTCGCCTTCGTGAAACAGGTACTGGCCCGCTTCGAAGCGCACATTCTTCGCGCAGCCGCAGACCAACTTGCAGAACCCTTCCTCCAGCCCGGCGAAGAACGGATGCTCCCTGACGATGCGTTCGAGCCCCTCGATCTCCATGGTCCCGCTCCTCACTGCGGCTCGCTGTCGCGGATCGCGCGCACCTCTTCGGTGATGTCGATGCCGACCGGGCACCAGGTGATGCAGCGTCCGCAGCCGACGCAACCCGACGTCCCGAACTGATCGAACCAGGTGGCGAGCTTGTGGGTCATCCACTGGCGGTAGCGCGAGCGTGCCGTAGGGCGCACGCTGCCGCCATGGATGTAGGAGAAATCCATGGTGAAACAGGAATCCCAGCGCCGTGTGCGCGCGGTTTTGTCACCTGCGAGATCGCTCGAATCCTCGACCGAGGTGCAGAAGCAGGTCGGACATACCATGGTGCAGTTGCCGCAGGTGAGGCACCGCTCGGCCACGTCGTCCCAGCGCGGATGATCGAGATTGCGCATGAGCAGCGCGTGGAGGTCGTCGGCGCGCATCTCGCGGCCCATGCTGGCGGCGGTATGGGCGACGACTGATGCGGCAGCCGCCGTCTCGGCCGCCGTCGCCGCACGCTGCGGCAGCTCGGCGAGAACCGCCTGTCCGGCATCGGTTCCCGCCTCGACGACGAACAATGGCGCGCTCGACCAAGATCTCGGTGAGTGCGAGGTCGAACCCGGCGTCCGCCTTGGGGCCCGTGTTCATCGACGCGCAAAAACACGTGCCGCCCGCCGTGCCGCAATTGACCGCGACGATGAAAGCGCCTTCGCGCCGCGCCTGGTAGTGCGGATCGACGTGGGCGCCGCCGAGGAACACCCGATCCTGGATCGCGATCGCATTCAGCTCGCAGGCGCGCACGCCGATGAAGGCGAACCGCTCGGCGGCGACGGGCTCCGGCACCACCCGCACACCGTCGGCGTCGCGCTCGGCGTGCCACAGGCGCAGCACCGGCGGATGCAGAAATTTCTTCCACGAATGCGGACCGACGGCATAGCCGAAAAGCGCCTCGTCGTCGCGGCGCACGAGCCGGTAGCGCCCGCCGTCCTGCTCGTCGGTCCAGCCCCGCGGCAGATCGGAGAGCGAGACGATATCGTCGTAGACGATGGCCTGGTCGCGAACGGTCGGACCGACCACGCGATAGCCCCGCCGCCGCAGCGCGTCAATCAACGCCTGCAGCCCCTCGATCGTCGCCACGGCCGGTTGGGGGGCGTTCACCGCGCTTGCCTCGATCTCGTCAGCACCGCTTCGTGTCCCATGGGTCCGCCGCTCGACCACAGAATAGGCACCCTCGTTCAGGAAAGTCACGCGAGCACCTCGCGCCGGCGCTAGTCGGACACGACCCAAAGCCGCGCCTCTGTGACTTCGTGCATTCGAAACACCCGGATTTCGCCGGGAACCAGGAACCGAAAGACCTTCACCGCGACCCGGATCCAGTCCACATCGGTCACGACCGCGACCCGCTCCCAACGCAATAGGTTGTCGATTCCAAGCCTAAAGTCTTCCCACACCGCACCAGGGCCCATCCCCGAAAATTGCGAGCCAATTTCGTAGTAACGTAAGCGATCAGGCGGCCCCATGTAGCATGGGGTTTGAGGTTGGGGGATGCTTGGCCTCTCGGCGGAATTGGCTCGGGAGGTTGATTTGCAGTCTGAACACAAGTCCAGCACCAAGCAGCTTTGAAGTGATCGAGGCGCAAGTTTCGCGTCTTGATGCCAGTCCTGCGACGCCACGGCGGCGGTGGTCTGCGGCGGCGAAGGAGCGGATCGTGGCGGCGTCGATGGAGCGCGGGGCGAACGTCTCGGCGATTGCGCGAACTCATGGGCTGTCGCCGCAGCAGGTTTTTACATGGCGGCGCCAGGCGGCGGGCAAGTCCGGGCAGAAGAGCGACGGGAGCGGCGGGTCCGTCCTTTGCCATGGTTGCGCTCGATGGCGTGGAGGCCGGCGGCATTGTGGAGATTGTCGGTCGCCGGGGTGACGCTGCGCATTGGTCCGACAGTGCCGGCGGCCCGGGTGCAGGAGATTTTGCGGGCGGTTCGTTCGGCATGATTCCGACCGGCGCTTCGGTATTCGTGGCGACACAGCCGGTGGACTTCCGCAAGGGAGCGTCGGGTTTGGTGGCCCTGGTGCAGGACGGCGGCGCCGATCCGTTCTCGGGCGCGCTTTACGTGTTTCGCTCGAAGCGCGCCGACCGCGTGAAGATCGTGTGGTGGGACGGCTCGGGTGTTTGTCTCTTCGCCAAGCGGCTCGACGAGCATGGCTTTCATTGGCCGCGGATCGAGAACAGCGTGATCCGCCTGTCGACGGCGCAGCTCATGGCGTTGGTCGACGGCATGGATTGGACCCGGGTGAAGGCGGTCGAGGCGCGTCACCCGATGTCGGTCGGATAGCTGCGGCGAGATGACTCAGGGCCGACTTCGCGGCGGCGGCGAGCGACGAATCATGCTTCAATGTCGGCCATGGCCGATGCCGCGGTCGAGCTTCCGGATGACGTCGAGACGCTGAAGGCGATGGTGCTCGACGGCGCGCGCCGAGACGGCGGCGATTGCGGCCGAGGCGGCATGCTGCGGGCAGCCACGCTCGAAGCGGAGACCCGCATCGAGCGCCTGCTACGCCCTGCTCAAGACGCTCGAACGGGCACGTTACGGGCGGCGATCGGAAGCGCTCGATCCCGATCAGCATGAGTTCGCCTTCGAAGAGATCCAGACCGGCCTCGGCGCGATCGAGGCGACGCTGGACGCGACAGCCAAGACGCCTCAAGCCCGCGCACCGCGGCCGCGCAAGAAGCTGCCGGCCCATCTCGAGCGGGTCGAGGTCGTGATCGAGCCGGAGACGACGGCGTGCGGCGCTTGCGGCTCCGCCGAGCGGGTCAAGATCGGCGAGGACGTATCGGAACGCCTCGACGTCATCCCGGCGCGGTTCCGGGTGATCGTGACGCGCCGGCCGCGCTATGCCTGTGCCGCCTGCCGTGGCGGCGTGGTGCAAGCGCCGGCGCCGCCACATCTGATCGAGGCGGGGATTCCGACCGAGGGGCTCTTGGCCCATATCGCCGTCGCCAAGTACGCCGACGGCCTGCCGCTCTATCGCCAGGAGGCGATCTATGCCCGCGAGCGAGATCGAGCTCCCCCGCAATCTGATGGCCGGCTGGATGGGCCGGATCGGGTTCCATCTGGAGCCGCTCGCCGATCGTGTCTTGCATCACATTCGCAGCGGCGAGCGCATCTTCGCCGACGAGACGACGCTGCCGACGCTGGTGCCCGGCGCCGGCAAGGCGAAGATCGCCTGGCTCTGGACCTACGCGCGCGACGACCGCTCCTTCGGCAGCACCGGCCCGCCGATGGTGGCTTACCGGTTCGAGGACAGTCGCGGCGGCAAATGCCCCGCGCACCACCTCGCCGGATTCGCCGGACTGTTGCAGATCGACGGCTATGGCGCCTACACCGCGGCTCGCCGATGCCCATCGCGCCGGCGGCCCGGTGATGCTCGCGGCCTGTTGGGCGCATCTGAGGCGGTACTTCTACGAGCTCCATGTTGCCGGCCTGTCGACCACCGCCACCTGGACGGTAGAGCGCATGGCCGCCCTATGGCGCGTCGAGCAGGAAGTCCGCGGCAGCAAACCCGAGATCCGCCTGGCGGCGCGGCGTGCGACATCCGCCGCGATCGTGGCCGAACTGTTCGAGCGCTGGGAGACCGAGCTCAGGCGCATCCCGCGCAAATCCAAACTGGCCGAAGCGATCCGCTACGGAATACGGCGCCGCGCCGAGTTCGAACGCTTCCTTCACGACGGCCGGCTCGACATCGACAACAATACCGTCGAGCGCGACCATCCGCCCGCAAACCATCACGCGCAAGAACTCGCTCTTCGCGGGATCGGACGGCGGCGGACGGACCTGGTCGATCCTCGCCACGCTGCTCACGACCGCAAAGCTCAACGACGTCGATCCTCACGCCTGGCTCAAACTCACCCTGGAGCGCATCGCCGGCGGATGGTCCAACCGCGAACTCGACGCCCTCATGCCGTGGAATTATCGCGCAGCCTGAACGGCCTCGGCTGGCCGCTTACCGCGACCTTGCCTGCCGGTAATGCCCCGACTTTCTCCGCCGCGTGCTTCCGCCTTGCTTCCACGGGCATCGCGTGCACACCAAAAGGCCCGCTCGGTGAGGCGGGCTTCTCTTTGATCTATCAGGGGCTTGTGTTTGGTTGCGGGGGGGATTTGAACCTCCGGCCTTCAGGTTATGAGCCTGCGAGATCGGGGCCAGCGAAGCGGCGGAAAACCCCACCGGCCTTGCGGTGCTCGGCAGTCTTTCGGTGGTACCTATATGGTACCTGTTCCTCGGCGCACTGGCGAATATTTTTGCTAAGTCTTTGATCTTGCTGGTGCCGACGCGCAGATTCGAACTGCGGACCTACTGATTACGAATTAGCTCAACGCCCCCTAGAGCTAAAACACGCGATAGCTTATTTGCGGCGTCATGCGCGAGATACCCGCGTATTTCCTTTATTCCTAGGGCTAGACCTGCTAATTTGATGCTGAGCTAAAAGACGGCGCGGGGGTCGCGTCGCTTATTTAGCGCTTATTTGGAGAGGGTCGATGCCCACCCACAAACTCACGAAGGCCTACATCGACGATAAGATCGCGGCGCCCGACCCGGACGGTGCCCAAGTTATTCACTGGGATACCGAACTAAAAGGCTTCGGCGTGCTCGCTTGGGCATTACGCACGAAGACATTTATCGTGCAGAGGCGCATGCCCGACGGCCGGACCCGACGCGTCACGGTCGGAGCGGTCGGCGAGTTCGAGCGCGTCGAGGACGCGCGCAGCAAGGCAGGTGGCATCCTGGCCGGCCTGCGCGAGGGCCGGGACCCGAAGGCGGAACGCCGCAAGGCGGCGGCGCGCGACCGGTCGCTGCGCCAGTGGCTCGACGCCTACCTGATCGGCAACAAGCGCCTTGCCGAGCGGTCGCGCGACGGCTACCGCAAGTGCGTCGAGCGCCACCTCGCGGGATGGCTCGACCAACCGTTGCGCACCTCTCGCGCGAGATGGTCGAGGCACGCCATCGAGACATCGCTGCGGAGGTCGCCAAGCCCGGCCGGTTGGGGGGCGGCGAGAACACGGGAGGAGCCACCGCCAACAGCGTGATGGTCGCGCTAAGGGCGATCTACAACTACGCGGCCGACCAAGACGCGACGCTGCCGCCCAACCCGGTGCGGCTGAAGAAAACGAGTGGTTCAACGTCGCGCCGCGCGAGCGCTTCTTGAATGGTGATCAGCTGCCCCGTTTCTACGCTGCGCTCGGCGACCTGGACAACCAGATACAGGCGGACTTCTTGCGGCTGCTGCTGTTCACCGGCTTACGGCGCACCTCGGCGATGGCCCTGCGGTGGGAGCAGGTCGATTTCGCGTCGCGCGTGATCCGCTTACCGGCGAAGCAACTGAAGGGCGGCAAACGCCCGCTCGACTTACCGATGACGGATTACCTTCGCGACCTGTTCGTGGCACGCCGCGCGCTCGGCGATGACGGGCCATGGGTCTTTTCAGCCGATTCTGAGAGTGGACATCTGGAGGAGCCTAGTTTCGCACTCGGGGAAATCGCCAAGGCGACGGCGATCGCGGGCGCCAGGGCGGCCGGGGTCGAGATCGACGATGACGACGACGTGCCGCAGGATGTGATCGACAAGTTTGGCATCGTGATCTCTTGTCATGACTTGCGCCGGACGTTCATTACCCACGCCGAGGGCACGGACATCACCACTCGCGCTCAAGGGGCTTGTCAATCACGCCGTCGGCGGTGAGGTGACCGCGAACTACGTCCAAATGACCGTCGAGCGCCTGCGGGAGCCGGCGCAGCGCGTGGCCGACCGGCTCAAGCAACTCTGCGGCATCGCGGCGCCTGAGGGCGACAACGTGGCGCGCATTGGAGAGCGCGCGTGACGACCGATCTGGAGACGACCGAAGCACCATTCACGGCGGACGACGGAGCCGCGATGGTCGCCCTCCTCTACCCGAGCTTCAGATCGGCGCTGATGAAGAACGCCGCCGCATTCGCGAACGCACGCGATGCCAACGACGATGCCGTGCAGGTGGGAGCCAGTGCGGCCGTGCTCGAAGGTTTGATGCGGCTGTTGCGCGCCGACCCGGAGGTCAGGTCCGATCCGCGTCTCCTGCATCCGCTCGTGTTCGCCCAGGATGCGCTGTGGAGGACGCTCGATCTCAGGGGGCGCCCGACCGACACGCCGGGCGACTGTGTGCAAGGCACGACGGCATTCTGCATCGACCTGCTGGTCCGAGGGCTTCGGTTCAAGGTCGGTGACGCGGCGGCTCACGTCGCGAGGGGCACGCGCGGACGCGTGCTCACGGTTGGAAACGATGACCTGACGGCCGAGCAGATTAAAGGCTGGCGACGCGAACTCAACATCGAGCGCGGCACGCGCTACGCCACCGAACACCGCGATCGGCTGCGGGAGCATTATCGCCACCTGTTCAAGCAGCCGACGCCAGAACGGCGAGACGCCCATCGGGTTGAGTGCATATCCGTCGTAGATGAACGACTGGAAGCTCTATCGGCGTTCGCACCGTTTGGCGCGCCGAACCGCCGCAAGTCTAAAAAATAATCGCGTCACACCTAAAGAATGCGGTCAAAGCCGGATTTTTACCGCACTGCCCGGCAATAGGCTTCCCGAGCATCGAATACCGGGAGCCCTATCTCATGACCTTCACCAGAAATTCGCCGTCACCCGCACGCCCGAGCGGCGGTGCCGATGACGTGCCGCAGCGCCATCATTTAGACCGCCGCGCCGGAGACCTCATCATAGAAGCGAAGGATGAGGACGGCGACGAATTGCTCGCTACATCCGAGGTCGCCGAATGGATCGGCATCTCGACGCAATGGTTGGAAATCGCGCGGAGCCGCGGTTTCGGCCCGAAATTCGTCAGGCTCTCGGCGCGGCGGGTCCGCTACATGCGGTCCAGCGTCCTGGACTGGTTGCGCGAGCGCGAACACCAACACACGCGCGAGTATAACGGCAAAGAAAAGGCCGGCGCGTGAACGCCGACCTTTCAGTTGATGTGACTTCCAAAACAGACGACGTGCTGTGACAAGCAACGACGCTGCAAAGCATATATACCCGCGAGCAGCATCGCAAGCCCGCAGCACACCCTTAACATCAGGAGTGTGCAATCATGCCAGATGGTAACTTGATTTTGCCGCATGCTGTGAGCAAGACGGGAGCGAAATTCTACCTGCTCTGTGAAATCCTGCGCGCGCTCGGCAGTAACGACCCAGGCGTGAGGGCGAGTGCCGCCGCGCAGCTCGGCAACCTGCTGACCGTACTCGACCTGACGTGGGAAATCCGTCGCCTATCTGATCGTCAGGCACGGCGGCAGAGAAGCGGTTGCGGGCGCGGAGGCTCTGCTGCCATCGCAGGGAGACGCGCGATGAGCAAAATATCCGACACCGACGCCGAGCGCCTCATCGTGATCGGCCTCGCCGTCTCGAGCGACTTCGCCGCACGCTTGCGGCCGATCTTCCGTCGCGAGCTTCTCGGCAGTCCGGAATATGCGCGCCTCGCAGGGTGGTGCGTCACCCACTTCGAACAATACGGACGAGCACCCGGCCCGGAGCACCTCGGCAACCTGTTTTACGAGAAGTTGAAGACCGAGGCTATCCCGAAAGACGAGGCGGGATTCATACAGGACGTGCTGAAGTATCTCAGCGACATGTACGACGCCGACAGCGTCCGGTACGGCGGTGCCCCCGCCTCTTTCGATGTGGGTTACGCGTTCGACCGCAGCATCACTTATCTGAACCGCCGCACCATCGAGGTCGCGGCCGAGGAGGCGGCGGAGGCGGCGGAACGCAATGACTTCGCGAAGGCCCGCATGGCCGGCTGGCGCATCGCCACCGTGGGCACGCCATCCGAGAAATTGCCCGACCCGTGGTCCGATCCCTCGGCACCGGAGTTCGATGCGGGGATGCTGCCGGCCGTGCTGCGCCGCTTCGCACGGCGACGAGCGGCGATGATTGGCGTTGACGCGGCAAGCGTCGCATGGGCGGCGCTCGCTGCCTGCTCGGGTGCCATCGACGGGACCATCCGCCTCCAGATGAAGCGATCGGACCCAGGCTTCACGGTGCCACCGTCGTTGTGGGTGGTGCTGACCGGCGACCCGTCGGTGCGGAAGTCCCCCACGCTCGAAACCGCCTTCGCACCCTTGCACAAGGTCCAGGGCGAGCGCATCCGGGCGTGCGAGCGAGAAGTGCAACTGTGGGAGAAGCAGGACCCCGAGACGCGCGGCCCGAAGCCCACATTCGAGCAGCTGATCACGCACGATGCGACGACCGAGGGCCTGCGTGACCTGTTGGCAACTCAGGAGCGCGGCGTGATCGCCTACAACGACGAATGGTCCCGCCACGTCGCCTCGATGGGGCGATACAGCGGCGGCAAGGACCCCGGCGCGGGCGATAGGGCGTTCTTCAACGTCGCGTACAGCGGCGGCGAGTGGGTGACGAACCGCGCGAACCGCAAGGGAAGCGAGCGGATCGTGGTCCCCAACCTCCTTATCACGGTGGTGGGTGGCGTCCAGCCGGACATGCTCCGCCAGATGAACAGGGGCGGCGCCCTGACCCAGGACGGCATGCTGCAAAGGTGCGTCCCGATCCTGATGGGCAAGCCGCGCTGGGCGAGGCCACCGGGAACACGCGCGCCACTCTCGACTACGAGGTTCTGATCCGCCACCTCGCGGCCATGGAGGGACCGCGCACGCTGCAACTGACCGAGGCGGCCGAGGTGATCCGCGCCCGGGTTGAGCAGCACCTGTTCACGATCGAGCAGGTGGAGGCCTTGGGGTCGGGGTTCATGACGGCCGTCGGCAAGCTACACGGCACGTGGGGCAGGCTCGCGCTCACGCTCGCGCACGTCATGGCGGAGGAACCAGACGAGGTGCGAGAGGTTGGCAGGGATGCGGCCGAGCTTGCCGAGCAGCTGATCTTCGAGAGCGTGCTGCCCAACCTCGGAGCGTTCTACCAGATGCTGGGTGGCGGCGGCGAGGGTGTGGAGATCACGCGGGCGGTCGCTGGCTTCCTCCTGCGCGAGCAGCGCCTCAGGATCACGGCATCCGATGTGATCCAGCACGTGCGGGCACTGCACACCCACAAGGCGGATCAGATACGGGATGCGGTGTCGCCCCTGGTCACGATGGACTGGCTCAGCCCCGAGGGCAACGACGAGCGGCGAGCACGTGCGTGGGAAGTGAACCAGTCCATCTATCCGCAGTTCGCCGAGCGCGCCGCGCAAGCGCGGGCGCAGGCCGCGAGTGCGAGGGAAATCTTTGCGACTTTTATTGCGCGCGCGGATAGGAATTTTGGGGAAGCCCCTTTTTCTAACAAAGCGAGTGAGGATACCACCGCATCCGCTGCAAGCGCTCGCGCGCGTAATAAAACTAATAAAGGTGAGGATGCACCCGCATCAGGTGACGATGTGGGTACCGCTTCCTCGCGCGCGCACAATAAAAGTCGGCAAGGTCGCTTCCGTGACAAAGTGCTCCACGCCGCCCAACGCGATTCTGAAAGGAGTAACCTGACATGATCACGATCTCGCACCGACTACACCCGTGGCGTAGGAGGCTGCGCAGCTTCGATCCGGTCATGATGGAGATCGCTAACAATCTCGTGAACCGTCTCCCGCCAGACGTTGACCCCGCACAAGCGGTGTTCAACTTCGCGGGGTCCTTCGACGCGATCGAGCGGCTGCGTGGCAACGAGAACGCGCTCGAGGTGGTGTTGGAGATGTCGCGGGGTGGTGCCTGTTGTCCGGTCATCAACTTCGCTCGCAACGTCAATGCCGTCGCCGCGATGAGTATGGAGCTTGATCGGCTCGTCCGCCGCAGCCTGCGGCAACGTGGTAGGCGGACGACGGGGAAGTATGGGTTTCGGAGGTTGGCTTGAGCCCCGCTATGCGACTGTCCATAAGACCCTCCAGTTTGAGCACCCTCGCACAACTGGCAAACTGACGCCTCGCGCGCGTACGCACGTAGCACCTCTTGCCTGACCCGGCCGCACTCATCTCCCCACCTGTGTTTTCGCTGCTCCACGCGCCGTTTTTGCTTATTTGGTGCTGACAGTCAGAAATAATCTAAAAGACAAAACGGATTGCGTGTGAAACGTGCTAATTGCAAATTAGCGCGCATGGTTGCAGGCACAAAATCTCCGCGCGGAACCTGACCGGCCGCTACAGCCCGGCGAGTGTCTCGCCACATAGCCGCTGGCGCTTCGTGCGCGACCGGCGTGCGGCGTTGCTACAGCGGATCGGCGGCCCACCGGACGAGCGGCAGGCATTGACGATCGACATGCTGATCGATGCCGAGTGGAGCCTGATCGTCGCCCAGCACGACGCCAAGACTGCCACCGATCCGCGGACCCGGACGGAGGCCATGCGCATCGGCGCCGACGCGCGAAAGCAAGTCCTCCTCTGAAATCGCGAGCTCGTCGCGGCAACGCCTACTCCCCAGGTCGCCGCCGCAACACCCACCGACCCGATGCAGCGCCTCGCCGAGCAGGTGCGCCGCGAGCGCGAGCATGCCGCATGACGCTCGGCGATATTTCCATCCTCGCCGCCATAGACAGCCCGTCGATCTGGGCCGGCTGGTTCCGCAATCGCCGGACGTGGGAACCGTGGCGCGTGTTTCTTTCGGTGTTGTTTCAGCTGCCACTCGACGCCGCCGGCCTCAAGCTCTTTCGCGAGTGTACCGGGCGCACAGCACCACCGGCCGGCGGCTTCCTTGAGGCTTGGCTGATCTGCGGGCGCCGTGCCGGCAAGAGCTTCACGCTCGCGTTGGTCGCGGTTTATCTCGCGGTGTTCCGCGATTGGGCACCTTACCTGGCGCCGGGCGAGGTCGCATGCGTCAAGATCATCGCTTGCGACCGAAAACAAGCCAGGGCGATCCATCGGTATTGCAGGGCGCTGCTGACCAAAGTCCCGGCCTTCGCGGACCTCATCGAGCGCGACACCGACGACGAGATCGCACTGACCAACAGCGTCGTGATCGAGGTCCAGACGGCGAGCTTCCGGGGCACTCGCTCCTACACGATCATAGCCGGACTGCTCGACGAGTTCGCCTACGCCCGAACGGACGAGTTCGCCGCCAATGTGGATGTGGAGATCCTGGCTGCGATCCGTCCGTCGATGGCGACGGTGCCAGGAGCGATGCTGCTGGTTGCTTCATCGCCCTATGCCAAACGCGGCGCACTCTACGATGCGTACCGGCAGCACTTCGGCCAGACCAGCGACGTGCTCGTCTGGAAGGCACCGACGCGAACGATGAACCCAACGGTGCCGCAGTCCTTCATCGACCGCGAGATGGAGCGCGATCCGGCGCGCGCCGCGGCCGAGTACGGTGCCGAATTCAGGACGGACATCGAGACCTTCCTCGACCGCGAGCTGATCGAGGCCGCGATCAGCAAGGGCGTCGTGAGCCGGCCACCGCAGCGCGGAATCCACTATCTCGTGTTCGTCGATCCATCGGGCGGACGAGGCGACAGCTTCACCGCCGCAGTCGGCCACATCGAGGGCAACCTGCTCGTCATCGATTGCGTGTACGAGCGCCGCGCCCCCTTCGATTTCGGACCAGACCATCACCGAGGTCTGTGCGCTCGCCAAATCCTACGGCGCACACGAGGTATTCGGAGACGACTACGGCGCGGACCTGACGGTCAGTGCGTTCCGCCGCCGCGGCCTCACCTACAGGCGCCCCATGCTCGGCTCCGGTGATGACCGGGCCAAGATCAGCCGCAGTGAAATCTACTTGAACGTCATCGGCTTGTTCACCAGCGGCCGAGCGCGCCTTCCCGACAGCCCGCGGATCGTCCTCCAGATCGCGGCGTTGGAACGGCGCACGGCACGGAGCGGACACGACTCGGTGGATCATCCGCGATCGGGTGCCGACGATCTCGCCAACGTGGTCTGCGGTGCGCTCGTGCTGCTGGCATCGAAGGCTTCGTCCTCAAAGATGATCCTGTCGGACAAAGGCTTGCGCCAGGCCGCGAGCATGCCACCGCGCCAGCGCTTCGGCGGCGCGCTCGGTCCGCCTCAGGGTCCGCGCCCAGGCCGGTGGTCGCGGTGAATGAGAGGCATACATGACAACGAAACTGGTTTCCGCATTGCGCCGTCGCTTCGCCTCACCCCAGGATTGCCTTCGCCACCTCGGGCTCTCACCCTCACTCTTGGAAGGAACCACCATGTCCATGTCACACACCGCCGCACTCGCCGCCGTCGCCGCGTTGAAGAGGAGGGGATTGATCGCCCAGGACGCCTCCAACGCAGAAGCGGAGCGCGTCATTCACAGTGCAACGGAGACAGGAGACCGAACCATGACACGAGACATGCGCCGCCCCCGCATGGGCGATGCGGAACTTGAGCAGCGCGAGCGTCAGGAGCAATGCCGCGACGTGATGCGCAGGGCCGCCGACAGCGCCGATCTTGACGACGACGATATCCAGGACGTGATCGAGGCCCTGGCCGAGAACTATCCCGAACTCATGGGCACCGCCATGCGCGAGATGGCTGCCGACAACCGGGGGCCGAAGGGCTGGGCGCGTGATCGTGCGGAACGTCGCCACGCCACTGACGCGCTGCGCGCCAAGGACGCCATGCGCGCTCGCAAGTTCGGGATCACGGGCCGCGACAACCCACCGCCGTTCGAGGGCATGCCCGAACCTGGTGGCCGGATGTACCACGACCGCGACGAGCACCCCAGCCAGCGCGAGGAATCTGGGTGCGATCGACCGCCGCCGTCACGCGATGGACGCCGATCCCCGCTCCGACTTCGAGCTTGCGTTCGGCAGTCAGGCCGCCTCGATCGGAAAAATCTGATGTCGAAACCCACCGCATCCCAGCGCCTGCCCGAGCGCGCGAGATTGGCCGCCGTCATCGAGCGCCACGCCGATGCAGCCGAGCAACTGGCGCGCGTCGAGGCCGCGATCCAGAAGATTTCGGACGATCGCGTCAACGACCGCGTCGCCATCTCGCGTGCCAGGGAGGCGCTCAAGATCGCAGCCACGGGCCGATCCGAGATCATCATCGCCAACGCGTTGGGCGAGGAACCGCCCGACCTGCCGGACCCCGAGGAAGCGCAGGCCATGCTCGACAAGGCCGAGGCTTCGCTCGACGCCAGCCGCTACGCGTCCCAGGTGCTCGACGGTGAGCAGCGTCAGGCCAAGTTCTCGCTCGATCTGGCCGAACGGGCGCTGAACCGCGCCGTCAATGAGGTCGTCGCCAGCGATCCCGCATTGGCCGCCCTGCGTGCGGAATTCGAGCGGACGCGCGCCCACCTGTCCGAGGTGATCGGCGCGCTGCTCGGCTCGGGCAACGAGGTCTCGCGCATCGCCTGGACCGAGGCGGCCTTCGTGCCCGATCGCGCCTGGACCGACGCCCTGACCCGTCTGCGCGAGGACCCCGACGCGGAACTGCCCGGCTTGCCGCCAAACGAGCCCGACGATGCACACCGCGGCAGCGACAACAAGCGCGCGGCCTGATCCGGGATCGCGCATCCCTGCCGAGTTCGTCGGCCGGGCGAGATCGTTGCGCGCGCGGCTCGCCGCCTCGAGCCTCGCCTGGACGCGTGGCAGCGTCGATCTCCTCGCGCCGTTCTGCGCCGCCAACACCGGCCGGCTTTCCAGGGGGACGTTGCTCGCGAGACTGCCAACGGCTTGGAAGGCACTCCCGACCAACGGGTGTCTGCACCTCGACATCGCCCGCGGCAATCCGACACGCATCGTCGAAGCCAGGGCGATCCCGTACAGCATTCGAGACGCCACATGGGCCGCCGATGCGGACGAAGCGAGCATCGCCCTGGTGGTTCGCCGCGTCGCGGTTCAGGTCAGGCCGAGGGTCGCCGTGGACGATCGGACCGAGATCACGGTCATCGTCGGCCTTCACGCGCTCGGCCGCTTCTACCAACGCTCGTTCGGCGACGGCGAGCGTTCCCTCGTCCTCGCCCTGGCGGCGCTGCTGGACGAAAAGAACAGGATCAGAGGCCGCGGCAGGTTCGACGTCGACGTGCCCTGCGCGCAGGGGCAGGGTACGTGGCGCGGCGGCACGGCCAAGCTCGACCGGACGCATCCCGTCCTGGCGATCAGGACCTTCGTGTAGTGATGGCGACGCTCGCCGAAATCCTGGGCACCTTCCTCGATGATGCCGACGAATTGGAAGGCACTGCGCTCAAGAAATCGGTCATCCAACTCGCCACGGACGCCGCCACGCTCGTGGCGGATCACACCTGCGGTGAGATACCCGCGCTCTTGCAGCGTGCGAGTGTCGCGCTGGCCTGGATCATCGCCGAGACCAAGGACCCGGATGACCGCCAGAACCGCCGCGGCCGGTTGCGCGCCGTGCTCGACTTGGCGGACCTGTGCGAGGCGATCCGCGTCTTCCACGCCGGCAAGGGCGACGACGACCACCTGGCCGCCATGCGCGAGGAGATCAGCGCCGCTCTGAGGCCCTTCGTCGATGCGGGCGACGCGTGAGCGCGAATATGAGATGAAATCGAAGGCGCGACAGACCGGCGCCAATGGAAGACGGAGCGACCGCCAACCTGTACCGCGCGTGCCGTCTGATGATGGCGGCAACGCGTGAGCTGTATCCGGAAGCAAGTTTTTCGATCCGCTCGCATTGCAGCGAAAGGCTCCGGACACATATGCTGCCCTCGTTGAATTCGCTGCGCGCCATGGCCTCTCGCTCGCCGAATGTATCTTTTATGAGACAGCCGGAGGCGTGACAGTTGCGTTTTTGCAGAAAGAGAGCGGGGAACTGATGTCGGCTTACGGTTCACACTACTAGGCCAACTGTCCGGGATGACGGGTCGCTCGCTGAGGGAAGGCAACTAGGCTGCCAGTGCAGCCATGTTGCCATTTTTTGCCCCACCCGGGACCGGGCGAAGGGGATGGCCGCAAGACCTTAGAAAGCGGACGCGTTGGCAGGCAACTGGCTCGTCCGTAAACCTGCACAAACTCGGACATTACCCTAAGACTGTCGAGCCGAGGGCATATCATGTCTACCGCTTCACGAGTCACCCCGCGGCCTGACTTCCGGCTCTGAATGCTCCAGCCGATGGCCGTGGTTAAGCCGCCTCAGCCGTGCGCTTACGCATATCT
Organism: uncultured Alphaproteobacteria bacterium; assembly: GCA_963721625.1. Lineage (GTDB taxonomy): Bacteria > Pseudomonadota > Alphaproteobacteria > ATCC43930 > CGMCC-115725 > DATJLY01. The sequence continues at coordinate 173,962 of CAVRKF010000004.1, read as the reverse complement.
ACGGCCGTCTCCTTGGCCACTGCTGCGCAGCGGTCTTGCAGCGTCTGTGCGAAATTGACCCATGTCCGACTTTGGTCGGATGCGCTCTCGATGAGAGCCGCCATGAGGTCCGCGGCTTCAACCATTGCCTCCTGGGGTTGACGCACCTGTGCCAGGCCCTGAAACAAGTGGGCAAATTTCTGGTTGGCCGCATTCACGGACTCCATGTGTCGACTGAACGCCTCGAGATACGCCTTCTGCATCTCCGACGCGAACGACTGAGCCCGCTTCATCTGAGCTTCGATTTCGCCATTGGCTGGGCTAGGTGTTGCGAACCATCCGAGCAAGCCGCGCGTAGGGTCACCGCCTGCCATGGGTGTTTTGTCCTTCATGATCTTCTCCTCCTGACGTGGTCTTCGCTTTAGCGAACGCTGGCGTCCGACTCCCTTCTTAACAGCCGACTTACGGGAGCGCTTACGGGCCGCCATCGTCGATCGCAGCTTCGTGGTGTAAGAAATCTCGCAGCAGGTGGGCTGCTTCGTTGGCACGCTCGAACTGCGCCAAGCTCTTTTCGAGGGCTTCTTGCAGTGTGTTTTGCACTGCGCACGCCTCCGCACCGAATATGTGTTTCGCCGCCGCAAGGTAATTACGGACCGCCGTCAACGCTTCAATCAGCTCGTAGACAAGGGCAAGTCCTTCTGCCGTCCGGTCTTTCGGGGAGCCTCTATCACCACCAGCAATGTCATCATTCGAAGCCACGGCTGCTCCATTCTGAACGAAAGAGAAGCCTACCCGTCTCAGCGGCCGCATCGGAGGAACACGATCGGCTCAAAAATCTAAGCCACGCCCCCTCTCTGGGCGAGCACTGCTACACCGGAATCCTTGACAAGGATCAAGGTCGCAGTCGATTTCTCGGCGCATGGTTCTCTCGCCTGGAGGTCATTCGCGGCCACTGCGAGGGCAACTTGAAAAGGAAAAGAACCGCCAGTACCGATGATCCGCCCGGTCGCGGTCCATCCATCGCCGCCGTGGCCTTATGGGGCTCCTCCGATGGCAGGCGGATGCCGCTGCTTACAGACGAAGAACGCGCGCAACTCGCGGTCATTTCCTCGGTTGTCCGCTTCAAGAAGGGGACCAGGATTTACCGTGAAGGAACTCGCGCCGTTGCCGTCTTCAACATCATCAGTGGCGTCGTGAAGTCGTACCGGACTTCACGAGATGGGACCCAGGATATCGCCGCCTTCCTGTTTCCCGATGATCTGATTGGGCTGGCCAAGGACGGAAGATATGTGAATTCCGCAGCGGCAGTGACGGCCGTAACGGGATACAGAATTCCAGTAGCCGCTCTGGAGACCCGAATTCAAAAAATTCCCGGTCTCGAGTTTCACGTCATTTGCAAACTGTGTCATGAGTTACGCGAGGCTCAACGGCATGCCTTCCTCCTCAGCAAGCATCACGCCTTAGCCAAGGTTGCATTGTTCCTTCAGATGCTCGAAAACTACGAGACCGCCCGAGGCGGAGGCGCAGCAGAGCTGTATCTGCCGATGAGCCGGTCCGATATCGGCGATTATGTCGGCATGTCGCTCGAGACCGTGAGCCGATCATTCAGAACCCTCGCCAGCCAAAAGGTGATCACGCTCAGAGATCGTCGGCACGTGAAGATCAACAGCCGTTCCCAATTGGAGGATATCGCGTCGCGAAGCGATAAGCGCGAATTGCCCCGCCGCCGGCCCAGACGAAATTGATGCCTTGGTTTACTTGCACGGACCGTAGATGTCGTCAGCGCGACAAGATGTGATCCTTCTGACGATTGCGATAGATCAAGGAGTCCCAGGACACTCCCGACGTATAAAGGCCAGGGAGACGAAAGATGACGTCTTCGGCCCAGAGGCCCACCGCTTATGTCATTGATGATGATGACGCCGTCAGAGACTCGATTCGCATGCTGCTCGAGTGCGAGGGCTTTACGGTTCACGCTTACGCTTCCGGCACGACGTTTTTGCGAGAGGCTCATCCGGAAGCAAATTGCTGCCTGGTGGTCGACGTGCATATGCCAGGCATGAACGGCCTCGAGCTCCTCGACCAACTTCGCCGCGGCAGCTTAATGATCCCCGCGATCGTCATGACGGGAAAGCCTGATGCGAGGATAATCCGGGCCGTGGCTCGCGCGGGGGCGATTCTACTGGATAAACCATTCCGAATTGCTGAATTGCTGTACTGCATAGAAAAGGTGTTCAGCCGCGAGGGGAATTGAGATAGACGCTGTCGGAAGTCGTCAAGCGCTCGCGCGGGCCGCTGGCGTTGTCGATATGACCAGACCGGAGCCGAAGTACCCCAACATCACGGTGCCGCTCGTCGGGAAGGACGGCGACATCTTCGCCATCATCGGCCGGGCGCGAGCCATCGCTCGACGGGCGGAATTGTCCGCCGAGGAGATCGCCAAGTTTGCGGAGGCGGTCACAGGCTCCAAGAGCTATGGCGAGGCGCTCGGGGTGGTGATGCGCTGGTTCGCGGTCGAGTGAGCCATGAACCGCCACCGCACCGATCCCCGAGACGAAGTGCTGCTCGACGCACCCGACTATTTTGTCTCGACGGTGTTCCGCGGCCGGGGGCGCTACGAGCGCCGGGTGGCGTTCTCGCTCGCCGAGGCGCGGATCGCAGCGCGCGAACTCATCCGGGATCGGCCGGCGGCGATCTACGCGGTGCGTGGTGGCCGACAACTCCATGTCGAAAATGTGGAGCGGCCGCACCCAGCTCGCCGCATCGCCCAGGTGGGCACCGACCCGCGAGGACGCTGAGAGACGCCCGCTCGCGGGCATCTCGGCGCTCGGGCCATGCGCTCCAGGCGAGGGGAGGCAGATCGCGCTGCAAGCGCGTCTCCCGCGCTCTGCGGGCCTCCGCGCCGAGCGCAAGGCGGGCGCGTTGCTGGCGGTGATGGAGAAGGTGAAAGGGGCGACAGAACCAGGTACAAATCGCGGTGCGACGCCCTCGCGTGACACGAGCGCGTCAACTTTGGCCGATATGGGCATCTCCCACGATCAGTCATCGAAGTGGCAGAAGCTCGCCGACATTCCTCAGGACCAGTTCGAGGCGGCGCTGGCGCGCGGCTCTTGACCTGGGAACTTCCGGCCCCATGCTTAGCGCTCGGGATGGGAAGTGAAAACGATGCCCTTTAAGATTACCTACGAGCCATTGAACCGCATCAGGGGTGTGAAGCCCGAAACGACTGACGTAGAGACCGCCGCGAAAGCGTGGGCGCAAGTTCAGGCACTCATGGCCAGCGATGAAAAGGTCACAATCATTGACCCGCATGGTCGCACGATTGGGTGGCAAGCACTGAAAGCACTTGCTGTCAAGGAAACCCATTGATGCCCCGCGGCCCTAAGGGCGAGAAGCGCCCAGCCTCAACCCCGCCGCCGTGCGGGTCGGGCGATCTCGGACGTTGCCAATAGGTGTCCCTCCCACTGGGCCACGGATGGCTCGCCTCCTCGCCAGTGCTTATTTATCGCTTATTTCGACTACGCTTATTTGCCCTCCCGTGCGAAGGCCAGTCCTCTAAATCGTTGATTTGTCTGGGGGAATTTGGTGCCGACGCGCAGGATTCGAACTGCGGACCTACTGATTACGAATCAGTTGCTCTACCACTGAGCTACGTCGGCCCCCCGGGGGCGGGGCGCGACCTTACCGCCGCCGCGTCGGCAGCGTCAATCGGCACCGTGCCGGATCACCCCGCCGCGGCCTCGGCGGCGCGGCTGGCGCGCTTGCGCTCGTTGGGGTCGAGGAGGCGCTTGCGCATGCGGATCGATTTCGGCGTGACCTCGACCAGCTCGTCGTCGTCGATATAGGCGATCGCCTGCTCCAGCGTCATGCTGGATGGGCGGCGTCAGGCGCACCGCCTCGTCCTTGGAGGTGGTGCGGATATTGGTGAGCTGCTTGCCCTTCAGCGGGTTGACGACGAGGTCGCTGCCGCGCGTGTGGGCGCCGATGATCATGCCCTGATAGACCTGGGTCCCGGGCACGATGAACATCGGCCCGCGCTCCTCGAGGTTCCACAGCGCGTAGGCCACCGCCGACGCCGTCGCCGTTCGAGACGAGCACGCCGTTGCGCCGGCCCTCGATCGGCCCCTTCCACGGCGCATAGCCGTGGAACAGCCGGCTCATCACCCCGGTGCCGCGCGTGTCGGTGAGGAACTCGCCCTGATAGCCGATGAGCCCGCGCGTGGGCGCGTGAAAGACGAGGCGCTGCTTGCCGCCGCCCGACGGGCGCATGTCGCGCGAGCTCGCCCTTGCGCTGGCTCATCTTCTCGACCACGATCCCGGTATAGGGCTCGTCGACGTCGATCTGCACCTCCTCGATCGGCTCGAGCCGGCGTCCGGTCGCGGGATCGTCCTTGACCAGCACGCGCGGGCGCGAGATCGCGAGCTCGTAGCCCTCGCGCCGCATGGTCTCGATCAGCACGCCGAGTTGCAGCTCGCCGCGCCCGGCGACCTCGACCGCGTCCTTTTCGTCGCTCTCGCTGATGCGGATCGCGACATTGCCCTCGGCCTCGCGCCGCAGGCGCGCGACGATCATGCGCGAGGTGACCTTGCTGCCCTCGCGCCCGGCGAGCGGGCTGTCATTGACCGAGAACGTCATCGCCAGGGTCGGCGGATCGATCGGCATGGAAGGAAGCGCCGTCTCCTGCTCGGCGGCGCAGATCGTGTCGGCGACGGTCGCGGTCTGCGAGCCCGGCGATGGCGATGATGTCGCCGGCCTCGGCCTCCTCGATCGGGCGGCGATCGAGCCCGCGGAACGCCAGGAGCTTGGTCAGCCGCGCCTCCTCGATGACGCGGCCGTCGCCGGCGAGCGCCTTGACCGGCATGTTGATGCGCGCCTCGCCCTGGGCGATGCGGCCGGTCAGCACGCGGCCGAGATAGGGATCGCTTTCGAGCGTCGTCGCCAGCATGGCGAAGGGCGCATCGCGCCGCGACGCCGGCGGCGGCACGTGGCTCGACGATCAGGTCGAAAAGCGCGGTGAGATCGTGCCGCGGCGCGTCGAGGTCCGCCACCGCCCAGCCGGCGCGGCCCGAGGCATAGAGGGTCGGGAAATCGAGCTGCTCCGGATCGGCGTCGAGCGCGGCGAAGAGGTCGAAAATCTCGTTGTGAACCGCCACCGGCCGGGCGTCGGAGCGATCGACCTTGTTGATGACGACGATCGGGCGCAACCCCTGGCGCAGCGCCTTCATGGTCACGAACTTGGTCTGCGGCATCGGCCCTTCGGCGGCATCGACCAGCACCAGGACGCCGTCGACCATGCTGAGGATGCGCTCGACCTCGCCGCCGAAATCGGCGTGGCCGGGCGTGTCGACGATGTTGATGCGGACGCCCTGCCACACCACCGAGGTGCATTTGGCGAGGATGGTGATGCCGCGCTCGCGCTCGAGCTCGTTGGAATCGAGCGCCCGCTCCATCACCTGCTGATTGGCGCGAAAGGCGCCGCTCTGGCGCAGGAGCTGATCGACCAGCGTCGTCTTGCCGTGATCGACATGCGCGATGATGGCGATGTTGCGGATGTCCATGAGGAATTTTTTGAAAATCGAACGGGGCGGGACCGGCGTCAGATGGGGATTGCCGGGCGCCGCGGCAATGGCAGCGCCCTCACATGAGGCCCGCTTTGACCGCGAGATCGCGCAGCTGCACCTCGGGCCGCGCGCCGAAATGGCCGATGACTTCGGCCGCGCAGAGGCTGCCGAGCCGGCCGCAGACGGCGAGATCGCGGCCATGGGTCAGGCCGATAGAGGAAGCCGCTGGCATAGAGATCGCCGGCGCCGGTGGTGTCGACCACTGCCGGCGACGGGCTGCGCCGCGACCGTGACGGTATCCGGCAACCGTCGACGATGATCGAGCCCTTGGCGCTGCGCGTCAGCACCGCGATGTCGCACTCGCCGCGCACCGCCCGCACGGCCTCATCGAAGTCCTGGGTCTCGTAGAGCGAGCCGATCTCGATCTCGTTGGCGAACAGGATGTCGACGTGGTGGCGGACGAGGGCGCGGAAATCGGCGCGATGGCGCTCGACGCAGAAGGGATCGCTGAGCGACAGGCTGACCTTGCGGCCGGCCGCGTGGGCGATCTCGGCCGCGCGGCGGAACGCCGCCTTGGCCCGCGGCGGGTCGAAGAGATAGCCCTCGAGATAGGTCACCTGGGCCGCGGCGACGAGCGCCGGGTCGATGTCCTCGAGCCCAAGCTCGACGCAGGCGCCGAGATAGGTGTTCATGGTCCGCTGGGCGTCGGGCGTGACCAGGATGAGGCAGCGCGCCGTGCCCGCCCCGTCCCGCATCGCCGCCGTCTCGTAGCGCACGCCGAGGGCGCGCAGATCATGGGCGAAGACGTCGCCGAGCTGATCGTCGCGCACCTTGCCGATATAGGCGCCGCCGCCGCCGAGCGAGGCGATGCCGGCGATGGTATTGGCGACCGAACCGCCCGACATCTCGATGCCGGGCCCCATCTGCGCATAGAGCGATTCGGCGCGGGCGGCGTCGATCAGGGCGGTGGTGCCCTTGACCAGACGCTGCGCTTCGAGAAATGCGTCGTCGGCGCGGGCGAGCACGTCGACCATCGCATTGCCGATGCCGACGACGTCGAGGGAAGGCGCTGCCATGCGGATTTCCACACCGGATTGAAAGCCGCGGGAGTATAGGGACTGGGCCCGCGCGGGCAAGCGCATCGATTCGGGTGCGACATTCCGCTTGGTCAACCGGCGGCTGGTAGCTTATGGTTAACGGGCCGGTATCACTTATTTACGCCACGCGGGGAAGGGTTAACGAAAGCTTAACCCCGCCGGACCAGAATTCCGGCCATTGCAACCGAATTTTCAGGTGCAGAACCCATGTTCCGCCGCAAACAAAATGAATTGGAAAGAGGTCCTGCCATGACCGATGCGACCGACGGTCTCGACGCTTCGAAACCCCTCCCCGGATCACTCGTCCGACCCGCGGGCACCTTCGCCGCGGCAAAGCCGGCACCGACGGCAACGCCATCCGCCACCGCCGCGGTCACGACGCCGCTCGCCACGCCCTTGTCGCCGCCGCGCCCGTTCGAGACGACGCCGCGGCGCAGCGGCGATGGCCACACCACGCCGATGATTCCGACGCCCAAGCGCGATACCGAGCAACGCCGGCTCATCGTCGGCCGCGAAATCTCGCTCACCGGCGAGATCACCTCGTGCGACCGGCTCATCGTCGAGGGCAGCGTCGAGGCCAATCTCAACAACTGCCGCGAAGTCGAGATCGCCGAGACCGGGCTGCTCAAGGGCACGGCAGCGATCGACGACGCCGAGATCCGCGGCCGCTTCGAGGGCACCCTCACCGTGCGCAAGCGCCTGCTCATCCGCGCCACCGGCAAGATCACCGGCACGGTGCGCTATGGCCAGCTCGAAGTCGAATGCGGCGGCCAGATCTCGGGCGACGTCCAGGCCCAGCCCTCCACCGAGGAGGCCGAGCCCCGCGTGTCGCGCCCGGTGGTCGCGATGGCCGCGGAGATGAAGCTTTAGGCCGCAGCCGTTCGCGGCGGCCGGCGCCCAATCACGACGGCTTGGTCGCGCCGGTGAGACGCTCGCATCGCGTCGCCTTCTGGCCCAGGATCAGTGGTTTGGCCTGGGCGAAGAAGGCGGCGACGTGCGGCATCTTGGCGTGCGCTTCGAAAGCCGCGCGATCGGCATAGACCTCATAGAGCAGGACGCGCGAGGCGCCGTCCTCGGGGCGCACGACGTCGAACTGCATGCAGCCGGGCTCGGTCGCGACCGATTGGCGCGCATTTTCGGCGATGAGCGCGTGGAAGCGCTCGGCGTCCTCGGGTTTGAACTCGAGTTCGACGACCAGGACGAAGTTTCCCATGGCGAGCTCCCGTCTCGTTGGCGTTCAATGCGAATTCGCGCGCGTGCCGCCGCCGCCTGCGTCATGATGAATTCCGTCAGGCGCCGGCGAAGATAGGGTTCCGATTCCGGCGGCGCAACCGGCGCGGTGGCACGCAGGTTGCACTCGCCTTGCCACAGGGGGCCGCAAGGCCCAAGGCGCCCCAGCGGAGGACGACATGCCGGCCGGAATCGATCCCGAAGCCTTTCTCGACGCCGCAGCCACGGCGATCGGCCTCGCGATTGCGCCCGCGCATCGGCCGGGCGTGATCCTCAATCTCGAGCGGATCGCCGTCCTGGCCGGGACGGTGATGTCGTTCCCGCTGCCGGACGAGGAAGAACCGGCGCCGGTCTTCCGGCCATGAGCGGCGCCGAAACGGCGCTCGCCATCGCCGCCGCGGTGCGCGCGGGGCGACGCAGCGCCAGCGATGTCGCCGCCGCGGCGCTGGCGCGGATCGCCGCGCTGAACCCGGGCTACAACGCCTTCACCGCGGTGACGGCGGCGCGGGCGCTCAGCGAGGCGGCCGCCATCGACGCCAAGCGGGCGCGCGGCGAGGACCCGGGGCCGCTCGCGGGCGTGCCCTACGCGGTGAAGAACCTCTTCGACATCGCCGGGGTGACGACGCTTGCCGGCGCCAAGATCGAGGCCGAGAAGCCGCCCGCGCGCGCCGACGCCACCGCCATCGCGCGTCTCAAGGCGGCGGGCGCGGTGCTGGTCGGCGCCCTCAACATGGACGAGTACGCCTACGGCTTCACCACCGAGAACGCCCATTACGGTGCGTCGCGCAATCCCCACGACATCGCGCGGGTGGCCGGCGGCTCCTCGGGCGGGTCGGCCGCGGCGGTGGCGGGCGGCCTCGTCCCGCTCGCGCTCGGCACCGACACCAACGGCTCGATCCGCGTGCCCGCGTCGTTCTGCGGCATATTCGGCTTGAAGCCGACCTATGGCCGGCTGTCGCGCGCGGGCAGCGCGATGTTCGTCGCCAGCCTCGACCATATCGGCCCTTTCGCCCGTTCGGTCGAGGACCTGGCCGCCTGCTATGACGCGATGCAGGGCCCCGATCGGCGTGATCCGGCGTGCCGTGACGCGCCGCCCGAGCCGGCGGCGCCCGGGCTTGGGCGCGGCGCGCAAGGTCTGCGCATCGGCGTCGCTTCCGGCTATTTCGCGCCCGACGGCAGCGACGAGGCGCAGGCCGCAGTGGCGCAAGCGGCGGCGGCGCTCGGCGCGGGCGCGCCTCGTTGCCATTCCCGAGGCGGCACGCGCGCGCGCCGCCGCCTTCGTCATCACCGCGGCCGAAGGGGCAAGCCGGCATCTTGGCGATTTGCAGCGCCGCGCCGGCGATTTCGATCCGGCGACGCGCGACCGCTTTCTCGCCGGCGCGCTCACGCCCGCCGCCTGGGTGCTGCAGGCCCAGCGCTTTCGCCGCTGGTTCCACGGCCGCATGATGGAGATCTTCCGCGACATCGACATCATCCTCGCGCCGGCGACACCGATCTCCGCCCCGCTCATCGGCCAGGAGACGATGCGGGTGGGCGGCGCCGACATCGCCGTGCGCCCCAATCTCGGCATGTTCACGCAGCCGCTGTCGTTCATCGGGCTGCCGATCGTCGCCGTGCCGGTGCATCGGCCGGGAAGGCTGCCGATCGGCATTCAGGTGATCGCCGCGCCGTGGCGCGAGGCCGACGCCTTGCGCGCCGCCCGTGCGCTCGAACAGGCGGGCGTCGCGGCGGCGCCGGTCGCGGCGTGAGCCGGGGCGCATGCTGATCGCGGCGCTGCGCGAGGCCTATCGCCGGCGCGCATGCACGGTCGGGGCGATGGTCGCGGACACGCTCGCGCGGATCGCTGCCTGGGACGATCCGGCGCTGTGGATCGCGCGGCCGCATGCGGACGAGATCGCGGCACGCGCCCGCGCGCTCGATGCGCTCGCGGCTGCGGACGGCGCCGTGGAACGCCTGCCGCTCTTCGGCATTCCTTTCGCCGTCAAGGACAATATCGACGTGGCCGGGCTGCCGACCACGGCCGCGTGCCCGGAATTCGCCTATGTGCCCGTGGCCAGCGCGCCGGTGGTCGAGCGCCTGATCGCGGCGGGCGGCGTGTTCGTCGGCAAGACCAACATGGACCAGTTCGCCACCGGGCTGGTCGGCACGCGCTCGCCCTACGGCATGCCGCGCAACGTCGATTGCGCCAGGCTTCATCCCCGGCGGATCGAGTTCGGGATCGGCGGTCGCGGTGGCCGCGGGTCTCGTCGAGATTCGCGCTCGGGACCGACACCGCGGGGTCGGGCCGCGTGCCCGCTGCGTTCAACAACATCGTCGGGCTCAAGCCGACGCGCGGCCTCGTCAGCACGCGCGGCGTCGTGCCGGCGTGCCGCTCGCTCGACTGCGTCTCGATCTTCGCCGCGACCATCGCCGATGCGCGCGCCGTGCTCGAGGTCGCCGCTTCCTGCGACGACGCCGATCCCTTCGCCCGGGAATGGCCCCGCGACAGCGCGGTTCCGGACGCGGCCGGACCGTTCCGTTTCGGCGTGCCGGCGCCGGACGAGCGCGAATTCTTCGGCGATGGCGATTACGCGCGGCTCTACGCCGAGGCGGTGGCGCGGTGTCGCGCCGCGGGCGGCGTTGAGGTCGAGATTCCGCTGGCGCCGTTTCGCCGCGCCGGCGAGCTGCTCTATAGCGGTCCGTGGCTGGCCGAGCGGCTCGAGGCGACCGAGGCGCTGCTCGCGCGCGCGCCGGACGCGGTCCTGCCGGTGACGCGGGCGATCATCGAGCGCGGGCGTCAGTTCAGTGCGCTCGCCGCGTTTCGCGGGCTCCTATGCGCTGGCGGCGCTGCAGCGCGAGACCGCGGCGGTGTGGCGCACGATCGATGTCCTGCTCCTGCCCACGGCGGGAACGATCTTCACCCCGGCCGAGATTGCCGCCGATCCCTTCGGGCGCAACGTCCAGCTCGGCCGCTACACCACCTTCGTCAATCTGCTCGACTTGGCGGCGATCGCCGTGCCCGCGGGATTTCGCCGCGACGGCGCGCCCTTCGGCGTGACGATGATGGCGCCGGCCTTCGCCGACCGATGGCTTGCCGCGGTCGCCGCGCTGGTGGTTGCGGCCGTGCCCACGCCGCAAGCCGCGGCGCGCTGCCCGTAAATTTGTCATCGTGGGCGGCGCGCTGCCCAACAATTGGGCGCTGCCGCCATGGTCGTTCGGCCGCCTGCATGCGATACTGCCGCCCCGGCGCGGGCGAGAGAGGAACGAGATGGCACGGGCGATCGCGGCGGAACCCTATCCCTTTGCCTTCGCGCCGGAGAGCGCGGCGCTCGTCGTCATCGACATGCAGCGCGACTTCCTCGAGCCGGGCGGGTTCGGCGCAGCGCTCGGCAACGATGTCGCGCTGCTGCGCCGCACGCTCGGCCCGACGCAGCGCGTGATCGAGGCGGCGCGCGCAGCCGGGGTGCTGGTCATCCACACCCGCGAGGGCCATCGCCCCGACCTGTCCGACCTCGCACCGGCCAAGCGGCGCCGCGGCCGGCTCAAACGCGGCATCGGCGACATGGGGCCGATGGGGCGCATTCTCGTGCGCGGCGAATACGGCCACGACATCGTCGACGAGTTGAAGCCGGTCGCGGGCGAGCCGGTGATCGACAAGCCCGGCAAGGGCGCGTTCTTCGCCACCGATCTCGACGCCATCCTCAAGAGCCGCGGCATCGGCCAGCTCGTCGTCTGCGGCGTCACCACCGAGGTCTGCGTCAACACCACCGTGCGCGAGGCCAACGATCGCGGCTATGACTGTCTCGTCTTGGAGGATTGCGTCGGCTCGTATTTCCCGGACTTGCACGCCGCCGCTCTCGCCATGATCAAGGCCCAGGGCGGCATTTTCGGCTGGGTCGGGAAATCGGCCGCGGTGGTGCGGGCGCTGGCAAACGCCGCGGCGCGACGAACCGGGCACAGCGATCAAGGAGGAACCCATGCCGGAAAATCCGGAAGAGACCGCCCGCCGCCTCGGCGCTGCGCGCGGCTATAGCTATCCTGAATGGGAATACCTGGCCGAGCGGGACCCGGTCTTTCTCGAGGCCTATAACCGGCTCTCGGGCCTCGGCCTGCTGCACGAGGGCGTGCCGCGCGAGGGCAAGGCGCTGGCCGGCGAAATACCGCGAGCTGGTGGCGATCGGGGCGATGATCGGCCAGGCGCGGATGTGGGGCGTCAAGTCGCACATGGAGCGCGCGCTGCGGCTGGGCTGCACCGAGCAGGAAATCCTCGAGGCGCTCGAGGCGGCGCTCATCCCGGTCGGCTCGCCGCCCTTCCGCCAGGCCGTCAACATCCTGATGCAGGTGGTCGGCTGGAAGCCGGCCGCCGCGCGCACGTCACCTTGAGCATGGCCGATTCGTTCGATCGATTGGCGCTGTCATTGCGAGGAGCGTAGCGACGAAGCAATCTCCCGCACGATGAGGAGATTGCTTCGCTTGCGCTCGCAATGACAACCAAAAGGAGCGTTCAACTTCGATTTGATGGGGACATGTTCCTGTTAAGCCGGAGGCGCTATTTCCCCTTCTCGCCGAGGGCGGAAGGCCTCGTAGGTCGGCTTGTAGCTCTTGTCGTCGAGGAACTGGCTCAGGCCGGTATTGTAGGAATCCTCCTTGTCGCCGACCTTGATCGCCTTGCCCTTCTCGGCGAGATAGTCGTAGGCCTGCGTCGACATCCATCGTGCGCACGTGCTTGATCGCCTGCTTGGTGGCGCGCAGCACGTTGGGGCTCTTCTTCATCAGCTCGCCGGCGAGCTCGATCGTCGCCGCCTCGAGTTCCGCCTAGCGGCACGGCGAAATTGATCATGCCGATGCGCGCCGCCTCCTTGCCGTCGAACGGCTTGCCGAGGCAGGCGTAATAGAGCGCGTGGCGCGGCAGCACCATGTCGGCCACCACCTTGGAGACGAGCGCGCCCGGCAGAATGCCCCAGTTCACTTCCGACAGCGAGAAGGTGGCGTTCTCGGCCGCGACGGCGAAGTCGCAGCCCAGAGAGCTGCATGAAGGCGCCGCCGACGCAATAGCCGTGCACCATGGCGATGGTGGGCTTGTCGAAGTTGTAGAGCCGCGCCCAGCGCCAGCGATTCGCCGCCTCGGCCGCGCGCTTCCGCTCGCGCGGATTCTGCTCGAGCTCGCGGAAGAATTTGCGCAGGTCCTGGCCGGCGCTGAAATTGCCGCCGGCGCCGGTGACGACGACGCCTGCACGCGCTCGATCGACCTCGAGATTGGCGAGCGCGTCGTCCATGTCGTAATGGAGCTGCGGGCTCATGGCGTTGCGCTTCTCCGGCCGGTTCAGGATCGCCCAGCCGATGCCGTCGCTTGATTGTCCACCTTCACGCATTCGTAGTCGTAGGTGTACTCAGCCATGCCCGTTCTCCTGTCTCTTGGCGTCTCAGCCGAAGCTGCGCAGCACGTGCCGCGCCAGCGTCATCTTGAGGATCTCGATCGGTCCCTCGGTGATCATGAAGCTGCGCTGGTTGCGCCAGAACTTCTCGATCGGAAGGTCGGTGGTGAGGCCGATGCCGCCATGCATCTCCATGCAGCGGTCGGCGGCGTGGAAGGACTTGGTGTCGCCGAAAATCTTGGCCATATAGGCCTCGACGCGGATGTCCTGCGCCCTGATCGTATTTCCAGGCCGCCTGATAGACCATGAGGCGGAGCATGTGCAGCTCCATGTAAGCTGTCGACCAGCATCCACTGCACCGCCTGGCGGTCGGCCAGCGGGCGGCCGAAGGTGACGCGCTGCTTGGCATAGCTGGTGCCCAGTTCCAGGCAGCGCTCGATCACGCCGATGCCGCGCGCGCCGTGGCGGACGCGGCCGGCATTGATCCAGTTCTGCGCGTGCTTGAAGCCGTCGCCCTCCGCGCCGATGCGGTTTTCCGACCGGCACCTTCACGTCCTCGAAGGCGATCTCCCAGGGCCGGTCGTCCATCATCGTCTCCTGCGCGCGCAGGAGTTTCACGCCCGGCGATTTCATATCGACGATGAAGGCGGAAATGCCGCCGTGGGAGCCCTTGGCGCGATCGGTCGCGGCGAAGACCTGGCCATAATCGGCCTCGTCGGCGCCGGTGATGAAGCGCTTGATGCCGGTGATGACATAGTGGTCGCCGTGTCGCACCGCGATCGTGCGCATGGCTGCCGGGATCGCCGCCGGCATCGGGCTCGGTCTGGGCGAAGCACCACTTCATCTCGCCGCGAATGGTCGGCAGGAGAAAGCGCTCTTTCTGCTCGGGATGCGAGGTGATAGAGGATCGGGCTCACGGTGGGGCCGAAGATCTCGCCCGCGCGCGACGGCAGCGCGACGCTGCGCGCCATCTCCGACCACACCACCACCCTGCGCCAGAAGCCCCATGCCGAGCCCGCCGTATTCCTGCGGCACGTCGTACTGGACAAGGCCCAATTCGCGCGCCTTGGTCTCCAGATGCTGACGCATGTCGGGCTTGAGCTTGGGCCCGTCGCAGGCGGTGCGCTCGATCGGGATCAGCTCCTTGTCGACGAACCGGCGCACCGTCTCCTTGAGGAGGCGCAGCTCTTCCGGCAGCTCGAAATTCATGCTCTCCATGTCCCTCATCTCCTCACCGGCCGCACATCGACCGCGCGCACGCCCTGCGCCCTCGGCGCAGCACGACCAGCGGGTTGATCTCGAGATCGCGCAGGAACGGGCGGTGGTCGAGGAAAAGCCGCGACAGCCCCGCCATCGCCCGCGTCAGCGCCGCCGCGTCGCGCGCCGGGCGGCCGCGGAACGCGCCGAGCAGCTTCGCGCTCCGGCGAGCGCGCGCAGCATCGCTCCCGCCTCCGCCGCGTCGACGGGCAGGAGGCGGATCGCCACGTCGTTCAGCACCTCGACCTGAACGCCGCCCAGCCCCGCCACCATGAAAGGACCATAGAGCGGGTCCTCGCGCACGCCGACGATCATCTCGACGCCGTGGACCATCTCCTGCACGAGGAAGCCCGTGACCGATACGGCCTCCGCGCGGCCCTCGACGGCGCGCAGCATCGCCTCGGCGGCATCGCGCACCGCCGCCGCCGTCATTGAGCCCGAGCGCGACGCCGCCCAGTTCGGTCTTGTGCAGCGGCTCGGCCGATTGCAGCTTCAGCGCCACCGGAAACCCGATCGCAGCCGCCGCCTGCGCCGCTTCCTGCGGCGTCCGGGCGGCGGCGCTCTTCGGCTCGCGCAGACCGTGCGAAGACAACAGCCGGGCGAAAACCGCGCCTTCGAGCGCGGCCGCCGTGCCGGCGGGCGGCGTGATCGGCGCCACGCCCGCGGCGACCGCCTCGGCAAAGCGGACCAGGTTGTGGGCGGCACGCACGGTCTCGGGCAGGCCCTGGATGAAGGGCACGCCGACCTTGCGCTGGAAATCGCGGCCCGCTTCGGTGACGTTCTGCGCCGTGCGGCCATAGGCGATCACCGGCTTGTCCGTCGCCGCCATGACGTCGAGGAAGGGATCGGGCGAATAATTCTCTTCCGGCGTGAACGGCAGCTGGCCCTGGATGATGAAGAGATCGACCGCGGGATCGGCGACGATGATCTGGCAGATCGCGCTGAATTTTTGCGGCTGCACGCCGGTGGAGGCGCCGACATCGAGCGGATTCTCGGGCGGCAGGCCGGGGTCGATGCGCGGGCCGAGCGCGGCCGACGTCGCGGGCGCGAGCACGGCGAACTCGGTGCCTTCCTGGCTCGCATAATCGAGCAAGAGCCCCTTGGCGCCGCCGGAAAACCCGGCGATGGCGACGCGCGGCCCGCGCGGCAGCCGGCCGGCGCTGAAGGCCAGGCATCCCTCGATGAGATCGTCGAGCGTGGGGCAGCGCAGCACGCCATAGCGGCGGCACACCGCATCGAAGACCTGATCGTCGCCGGCGAGCGCACCGGTATGGCTCGCCGCGGCGGCCCGGCCGCGCTCGCTGCGGCCGAGCTTCAGGACGAGGAGCGGCTTCTTCGCGGCGAGCGCCTTGGCGGCCGCCGCCATGAAGGCGTCGGGCCGGCGCACGCCTTCGACCATGCAGGCGATGATCTTGGTGTGCTCGTCCTCGATGAGGAAGTTGATGTAGTCGGCGAGGTCGAGATCGAGTTCGTTGCCGCTCGACACGGCGTAGGAGAATCCGAGCCCGCGCGTCGCCGCCTGCTGCAGCCAGAACTGGAACGTGCCGCCGGACTGGAACACGACGCCGACCGGGCCCACCGGCAGCGCCCGCACCCGCGCCGCGGGATACATCAGAAGCTTCTCGCGCAGCGCGACCGAGCCCATGCAGTTGGGGCCCGACACGCGCAGGCCGTGGCGCGCGCACAGGCCGCGCACGAGAGCGGCGCGCTGTGCCCCCTCTTCATCGCCGCCCTCGCCGAAGCGTGCAGCATAGATGAGCGCGCATTTGAGCCCGTTCGCCGCTCCTTCGGCGAGCGTGTCGGGAATGAACGGCGCCGGAATGATGGTGAGCGCGAGATCGACCGTCTCGGGAATGGCGGCGAAATTGGGATAGACCCGCTCGCCCCACAATTCCTCGCGGCGCGGATTGACGAGATAGACCCGGGCCGGAAAGCCGCAATGGCCGAGATTGTCATAGATCGCCTTGGACCAGCCATCGCCGCCCCGCTCGGTGGCGCCGACGATGGCGATGACCTTCGGCCGCAGCAGGGCATCGACGGACCGGAACACGGGCGACCTCCCCTCAGCGGGCGCGCGACACGCGCGGCAATTCTGCATGGTGATGATGGAGTGTCAACGTCGCACCCGGGCACACCCTTGTCGCGGCGGCCCGCGGCGCGGCATTGTGGCGGCATCATCGTCAGGAGGGGCCGGATCATGAGCGTCGCCACCATTCGCCGTGTCGGTATCGTCGGGCTGGGCAAGATGGGGCTGCCGATGGCGCGCCACCTCGCCGGCGCGGGCTTCGACGTGGCCGGGCACGATGCGAGCGACGCCGCCTGCTCGGCGGCGGCGGCGGCGGGGATTGCGCTCGCGCCGACGCCGCGCGCGCTGGCCGGCGCGAGCGATTTCGTCATCGTCGCCGTCGGCTTCGATTCCGAGGTCGAACAGGTCATGTTCGGCGCCGACGGCATTGTCGCCGCCGCGCCGGCGGCCCTGATCGTGGGCATCGCCTCGACCGTCGCGCCGCATACCATGACCCGGCTGGCCGCGCGCGTCGGCGGCGCGGTGGCGCTCATCGACATGCCGCTGATGCGCGGCGAACCCGCGGCGGAGACGGGCAAGCTCCTGGTCATGGCCGGGGGCGAAGCGGATGTTTTCGCCGCGTGCCGGCCGGCGATCGCGACCTTCGCCGACGACATCTTCCATCTCGGCGCGCTGGGCGCCGGCCAGGTCGGCAAGATGGTCAACAATCTCATCTTGTGGTCGTGCATCTCGGCCAATCACGAGGGGCTGAAGCTGGCCGCGACGCTCGGCGTCGACCGCGACAGCTTGCGCGCGGCCCTGATCGAGAGCAGCGCCGGCAACTGGGCGCTCGAGACGCGCCCGGAGGAGGCGCCGATGCCGTGGGCGGAAAAGGACATGCGCATCGTCCTCGCCGAGGCCGACCGCGTGCGCGTCAGCGTGCCCATGTGCGGCGTGGTCAAGGAAGTCGTGAAAACGGTGAAGTTCGAGCATGGCTGGCCGACGCCGGCCGAGCGCGAGGCTTGACCCTCGGGCGCTTATTGCGCAAAAGGACCGGGTTCACGCCGCCACGAACCGCCGCCTGCGGACGGCCAAGCGAAGCCTGAACGCCGATGTCGAGGAGGAAACCATGAAGATCGTCGTATTCGGCCCGGACCGGCGCGTCGGCATTTTGCGCGACGAGACCGTCGTCGACATCTCCTACGCGGTCGCCAAGCTCCTCTACGAGCGCCAAGGCGAACGTCATCCGCTCGAACTGGCCGCCGCGCTCGCGCCGGCCGATCTCGCGCGCTTCATCGAGGCCGGCCCGCGCGCGCTCGAGCAGACGCAGAAGGCGGTCGATTACCTTTTCGGCGACGTGCATGACCAGCAGGGCACGCGCGGCGAGCAGATCATCCATGTCGCCAGCGAGGTGATCCTGCACGCGCCGCGCCCCGCAGCCGCGCGGATCGCCATGGCCGGCGGCAATTTCGCCGATCACGCCGAGGCGATGGCCAAGCGCGCCGCGGCGCGCGGCGAGATGCGCGCCTTTTCGGGCAATGCGCGCGACGAGATCCGCAAGACCGGCATCTGGGGCTTCTGGAAGGTGGGGCGCGAGGCGCTCGATCCGGAAGGCGAGGTGATCTATCCCGCCCGCGCGCACCGGCTCGACTACGAAGGCGAGGCCGCGATCGTCATCGCCAAGCAAGGCAAGGACCTCAAGCCCGGCGATCTCAAATCCCACGTCTGGGGCGTGACGCTGGTCAACGACTGGAGCATCCGCGGCGCATCGGAGCCGGGACCGCTGCGCTTTGCGATGCAAAAGAACTTCGACACCTCGGTCTCGCTCGGCCCGTGCATCGTCGTGGGCGAACTCGACCCGCTCAATGTTCAGGTCGAGACCCTCGTCAACGGCGAGCGCCGGCAATACTTCAACACCAGCGACATGGTGTTCTCGTTCGGCGAGTATCTCGAGTTCCTGTCGCGCGACCTCACCTTCCATCCGGGGGACATCATCAGCGGCGGCACCGCCGCCGGCACCGCGGCCGATTCGAGCCCGCTCCTGGCAGACGGCACGCCCTCGGCCGAGCGCTTCCTCAAGCCCGGCGACACCGTCGAGGTCAAATCCCCCGGCATCGGCACGCTGCGCAATCGCGTCATCGCCAAACCGAACGCCTGATCGCCGTCATCGCCGGGAGCGGAGGGACGAAGCGATCTTCCGACGACGGGCAGATGACGTCGCTGCGCACGCGACGACGGGCGAAGTCGTGACCGCATGACGGCTCAGACGGCGCCGGCACGGTGGAACGCGGCGATTGCCGTGGCGTCGTAGCCGAGCTCGGCGAGGATCGCATCGCTGTGCTCGCCATATTCCGGCGCCGCCGTCTCGAGCCGGCTCGGCGTGCGGCTCAACGCCACCGGCTGGCCGATGAGCGTGATCGGACCGAGGCTCGCCGACGCGACCGGCTGCGCGATGCCGAGATGGCGCACCTGCGGGTCGGCAAAGGTCTGATCGATGGCATAGATCGGGCCGCAGGGAATGCCGGCGGCATTGAGCTTGTCGATCAGCGCGGCCGCATCCGCCTCGACCGTGATCGCCTCGATCAGAGCGTTGAGGCCGGCGCGGTTCTTGCGCCGCGCGGCAGCGGTCGCGTAGAGGGGATGGTCGACCAGATCCGGCCGCCCGATCGCGGCGCAGAAGCGGCGCCACATCGGCGGGGTCGGGGCGATGTTGATGAAGCCGTCGCGCGTGCGGTAGGCGCCGGTGGGCGCGCCGGTCGGGTGGTTGTTGCCGACCTGGCGCGCGACCTCGCCCTTCATCAGATAGCGCGCGCCCTGGAAATCGAGCATGAAGATTTGCGCCTGCAACAGCGAGGTCTCGACCCGCTGCCCCTCGCCCGAGCGCTGGCGCTCGTAGAGCGCGGCCATGATGCCGAAGGCGGCGAAAATGCCGGCCGAGAGATCGGCGAGCGCGATGCCGGTGCGCATCGGCCCGCGTCCGGGCTCGCCCGTCACCGACATCAGTCCCGACATCCCCTGGGCGATCTGGTCGACCCCGGGGCGGTCCTTGTAGGGACCGTCCTGGCCGAAGCCGGATATGCTGGCATAGACGAGCCGCGGATTGATCGCCTTGAGCGCCTCGTAATCGATGCCGAGGCGATGCTTCACGTCGGGGCGGTAATTCTCCACGACGACATCGGCGCGCGCGACCAGGCGACGGAAGATCGCCATGCCGTCCGGGTGCTTGAGATCGATCGCGATCGAGCGCTTGTTGCGATGCAGGTTCTGGAAATCGGGATCGTGGCGGGCGGCGAAATCGGCCTGGCTGCTGTTGGCGGGGTCGCTTTCGCGCATCTCGACCTTGATGACGCTCGCGCCCCAATCGGCGAGTTGGCGCACGCAAGTGGGGCCGGCCCGCACCCGCGTCAGGTCGACGACATTGAGCCCGGCCAGCGCCGGCGCCGGTTTCGCGTCCGTCATGGCACGCCGCCCGCGGTCGCGAGCAGGGCCGCGCCAAAGCCGGCAGCGGCGGCATCCCAGGCGAGCCCGCGATGCGCGGCGACCGCGTAGAGGTCGCGCAGGTAGCGCTGCATCGGGCTGTCGGTGAAGAGCGCGCGGCCGCCGGCGGCGTTGAACAGGCGCTGCACCGCGGCGAGGGCGAGCTGGGCGGCATAGGACGACGCCAGGCGCGTCTCGAGGCGCTGCGGAACCGACAGACGCTCGCCGCGCCCCAGCACGGCCATCGCCTGGCGCGCGCCGTCGATGCAGATCTGCTGTGCCGCGCGGATTTCCGCGGCGGCATGGCCGAGGCTGATCTGCGTGCCCATGAGCTGCGCCATCGCCTCGCCGCGCGAAACGCGCTTCCTCGTATAGGCGAGATATTCCTCCATGAAGCCCTCGGCCACGCCGACGGCGATCGCGGCAAAGCCGGTCCCGGCGATGTCGTGGCGCGGCATGCGATAGACCGGCGCCGTGTTGACCGCCGTTCCCGGCCCGGTGCCTTCGTCCGAGGCATCGCCGTCGAGGATGCGATGGGCCGGCACGAACCGGTCCTTGACCTCGAAGCTTTTGCTGCCGGTGCCGGCGAGGCCGATCACGTGCCAGTCGTCGATCACCGTCACTTCCTCCTTGGGGACCAGGAAAAAGCAGCGCCGTGGCGCCTTGCCGTCCTCTTGGATGTGGCCGCCGCACAGCAGCCACTGGGCGTGGTCGATGCCGCTCGAATAGCGGTGGCGGCCGGAATAGGCGACGCCGCCGGCGACGGGGAGCCCCTTGCCCGCGGGCTCGATCGCCGCGGACAGCCGCGCGTCGGGATTGTTGCGCCAGACATCGTCCTGGGCGCGGGGCTCGAACATGCCGAGCATCTGGGTGTGGTCGTTGTAGATGTTGCCGACCCAGGCCTGCGAGGCGCAGCCGCGGGCCAGAACCTGGCTCACCTCGCACAGCACGTCCCAGCCGTGCTCGTAGCCGCCGTAGCGCGCCGGCTGGCAGATGCGCAAAAGCCCGGCGGCGTGGAGATCCGCCACCGTCTCGGCCGGACAATGCCGCAGCGTCTCGGCCGCCGCCGCCCGCGCGCGCAGCACCGGCACCAGCGCCGCCGCCCGCTCCAGCAGCTCCTCGCGCGACGGCCGCGCGGCCGCCTTGGTCGCGGCGCGGGCGGCCGTCATCACTCGATCGTTCATCGGGACCTCGTTGGCATCGCCTCCGCACTGCTAGAATACCAAGGTGCGGGCGCGATCGTCGATGATCCCCTCGGCCGTGCCCCCCGCGACCGGCCAGGATGAGGCGCAGATGACGAACGTGGTCGTTCTGCTGACGCTGCCGGAGGCGGCGCGGCAACGCTTTGCGCGTTTTCTCGGCGAGCGTTTCCCGGTGAATGTCACGGTCATCGACCAGCACCAGAAGCTCGCGCCGCTGCTGGCGGCAGCGGAGGTGCTGATGAGTTTCGGCCCGGCCTTGGGTCCCGATGCCGACCGTCTCATCGGCGGCGCGACGCGGCTGCGCTGGATCCAGGGGCTCGGCGCCGGGCTCGACAATATCATCGACCTGCCGTCGCTGCGGCGCGAGGTCATCGTCACCAGCATGCACGGCATCCATGACGCGGCCATGTCGGAAGCGGCGTTCCTGGCGCTGCTCGCCTTGACGCGCGAGCTGCCGCGCAGCCTGCGCGCGCAGCAGCGCCACGCCTGGGAGCGCTGGACGGTCAAGGTCATCGAGGGCAAGACCGTCGGCATTCTCGGCGTCGGCGCGATTGCCGCGGCGCTGGCGCCGCGCTGCCAAGCCTTCGGCATGACGGTGGTGGGCATCACCGCGGCGCCGCGGCCGGTTCCGGGCTTCGACCGGATGGCGCCGCGCGGGGAACTGCGCGCCGTCGCGCCGGAGCTCGATTACCTCGTCGTGCTGGCGCCCTATTCGACCGCGACGCATCACCTCGTCGATGCGGCCGTGCTGGCGGCGATGAAGCCGTCGGCGTTTCTGATCAATCTCGCCCGCGGCGGCATCGTCGACGAGACCGCGCTCCTGGCGGCGCTGGCCGAGCGCCGCATCGCCGGGGCGATGCTCGACGTCTTCGCCACCGAGCCGCTCCCGCCCTTGCATCCGTTCTGGAGCCTCGACAACCTCATCATCACGCCGCACATCGCCGGCTTCAACGAGACCTATTTCGACAAGGCGTTTCCGATCATCGCGACCAATCTCAGCCATTTTCTCGCCGGCGACATCGCCGGCATGATCAACCGCGTGCCACGGTGAGCCGCCCTGTGCTAGGGAGTGGCCGAACGCAATCGCCGAGGAGGGAACGGATGAGCGCCTTGCAAGACCTGCTGCACGATCTGGTGGTGGCCAATCATATTCTCGCGCACGAGGAGGTGGTGGATGCCTATGGCCATATCAGCTTCCGCCATCCCGACCGGCCCGACCGGTTCTTCCTGTCGGGCTCGCGCAGCCCGGAGCTGGTCTCGGTCGACGACATCATCGAATACGATCTCGACTGCAACCCGATCGACCAGCGCGGCCGCGCCATGTACACCGAGCGCCCGATCCACGGCTGCATCTACCGCCAACGGCCCGAGATCAATTCGGTGGTGCACAACCACGCCTATGACCTGATCCCGTTCGGCGTCAGCAAGGCCGCGAAGCTCCGCCCCGTCCTGCACACCGCCGCCGCGATCGGCGCCGAGATCCCGGTCTGGGACATCCGCACCAAGTTCGGCGACACCAACATGCTGGTGACGACGCTCGACCATGGCCGCGACCTGGCCCAGTCGCTCGGCCCGAACCGCGTCGTGCTGATGCGCGGCCATGGCTGCGCTGTCGCCGGGCTTTCGGTCTATGACGCGGTCCACACCTCGGTCTATCTCAAGGTCAACGCGCGGCTGCAAGCCGAGGCGATGCGCTTCGGCGATGTGAGCTATCTCTCCCCGGGCGAGATCGCCGAGATGTCCAAGCTCGTGCACGGGCCGACCTCGCGCGCCTGGGAATACTGGGCGCGGCGCTGCGGCGCCACGGCGTGAAACGCGGGCGGCGCCGCGCCTTCAGTCGCTGTGCAGAAGGCGCGGCTGCCACACGGCGATGACGGCCGGCGTGCCGCGCCGGATCTGCGCCAGGCCGCGGCGGATCGCCGGGCCGACCTCGGCCGGATCGCGCACGTTCTCGCCATAGGCGCCCGCGGCCTCGGCTTCCTTGGCGAAATCGATCGGCGGATCGAAATAGCCGCCCTCGTAATCGTACTTGGTCGCGTAGCTGTCCTTGCCGAAGGCGTTGGTGACGCCGATGCGTGCCGGTGGTGTAGCTGCGGTTCTGGAACACCACGGCGAGGAACGGCGCGCGGTGATGCGCCGCCGACCAGATCGCCGCGTTGGACACGCCGAACTGCCAGAACCCGTCGCCGCTGGCGAGCACGACATCGCGGTCGGGTGCGGCGATCTTGGCGCCCAGGGCCGCGCCCGGCCCCCAGCCGCCGCTGCTGCCGGGATTGTGGAAGTAGGAGCCCGGCTTCGACATCGACAGGAAAGTGTTGAGGCGCGGCGAGGGCATCGAATCGTCGATGATGAGGCAGTTGTCGTCGAGCGCCTGGGCGAGCTGATAGCTGGTCCAGGTCGGATCGACCGGGGTGTTCTTGCCCTTGGCCTGCGCCTCCTCCTCGACCTTGCGCCGCTGCGCGCGCGAGGCATCGCCCCATTTCTGCGCCCGGTCGGCGGCGCGGCTGCGGTCGCTGGCGCCCAGCAGCTTCTCCGCCGCCGCGGTGATGGCGCGGATCGCGAGCAGCGGGCTCGCCAGCAGCCGCACGCTGGGCGGTGAATTCGTAGGTGGGATAGCGCAGCTTGGCGGGATCGTGATCGACCACGGCGATCCACGCATCGGGGCCGGGCGCGTTCGGCCCCGGCATCCACGGCACGTTCGCCTCGAGCACCAGCACCGCGTCCGCGTCCCTGAGGCTCACCGTGCCCTGGAACAGCGGATGGTTCATCGGGAACGAGCCGTAGAGCCGCCCGGCGGCATCGACCACCGGCAGGCCCAAGAGCTCGCACAGACGCACCAGTGCCGGCACGGTCTCGGGGTTCTTGCCCGAAGCCGCGACGACGACGAAGGGATTGCGCGCCTTGACCAGACGCGCAGCGATCTCGCGCGCGCTGTCGGCGTCGATGCGCGGGCGGGCGCGGCACGCCGAGCTGGTCCACGGTCGGAAACTTGCGCCTCGGTCATCGGCAAAAGGATGATCTCGCGCGGCAGGCTCATATAGACCGGGCCGCACGGCTCGGCCTTCGCCACCTGCAGCGCCCGGCTCACCATCAGGCCGGGATTGTCCTGATATTCGAGCCGCTTGTCCCACTTGGTGTATTGCCGCACGATACTGTTTTGATCCACCACCTGCTGCGCCCAGAGATGCGCGCCCTCGGTCCGCGAGCCGATCATGCTGCCGGGATAGGCGGTCGGCGCGGCGCCCGCCGTGATCAGCACCGGCAGCCCGCTGCGCCACGCGGTATGGACGGCACAGCCGTAATGCTGGGTCCCGACATCGACATGGGCGGCGGTGGCCGGCGTCTTGCCGCTGACCGCGGCATAGCCCAGGGCGGCGTTGAGGCTGACATGCTCATGCGTCACGGTGATGAGCCGCGGCACCGGGCGATTGTGGTAGCGCGCCTTGGCGATCGACTCCTGGTAGAACGCGAGCTCCGATCCCGAGGTGAAGAAGACGTGATCGACGCCGCCCAGCGCCATCGACGCCACCAGCGCATCGCCGCGGTAATCGGCCGGAACGGTGGTCCAGTTTTCGGGCTCGGCTGTCATGATTTTCTCCTCGGCGTTTGGCGAAACCTAACCGTCGCCATGGAGCGTCGCAAGGACCCCGTTCGAGCGTCGACCGCCTGATCGCGCGAACACCGGACCCGCGTACCCCTTGCGCCACGCCGGATCGGGCCGCTACGCCTTGGCGCGGCCGGAGAGTTGCAGGCCCTTTTCGAGCGCGGCGTAGCTGCGCACCGGCGCGGCCATGAGGAAGCGGTAGCCTTCGCCGAGGATGCGTTCGACGTTGCGGGCATCGACATGGGGATGCCCGACCGCGACATTGCACTCCTTACAGGTGCGCACCACCTGGGCCATCGCCTCGAGCACGACGGGATGCTCGTATTGGCGCGGATAGCCGAGCTCCTGGCTGAGATCGCCCTCGCCGATGAGCACGACGCCGATCCCCGGCACGTTCTTGAGGATGTCGCGGAGATTGGCGATGCCGACCGTGTCTTCGATCATCAGGATCACCAGGATCTCGCCCTGGGGAACGAGCGGCCAGACATCGGCGCGCAGGTAGTATTCGGGCTGCGTCAGGCCCCAATAGCGCACCGCAGCAGTCGGCCCGTCGCCGCGAACCCCTGCGGGCTCGTAGAGCGGCGCGGTCTTGAGGCGCGGATAGCGGCAGGACGCGACGGCATTATAGGCTTGCTCGACGGTGCTGATATGCGGCCAGACGATGCCGTAGGAACCGAGATCGAGCGCCTGCTTGGCGAAGAACTGGTTCTTCTCGTCGCCATTGGGCGGGATGCGGACCATCGGCGTCACCGCAGGCGCGACCGAGCCCGAGGTGGCGATCTGCCGTCGGTTGAGCATGTATTGGAAACAGTCCCTGAGGGCGCGGACGTCCCACGGATTGTGCTCCATCTCGTACACGATACCGTCATACTTCGCCGTGCTGTAGGCGAGCGCGACATCGACATCGGCGGTGGCAAAGGCGGTGAACGCCTGGCCCTGCTCGAGCGCGCGGATAACGCCGTTCAATCGCGGGACGTCCGTCATTCTGCCTCCGTGTGCGCCGGTCCTGCGGCAGCCAGCACCCATCGTAGCAGAACCGGAACGCCGGGTGTAGCCGGACGCCGGGCGTTGCGCAGGCTTTGACATGCGGGGCGCCGATCCATAGCATTGACCATATTTCGACTGGGGAGGCCGGCATGATCATCGACTGCCATGGGCATTACACCACCGCGCCCAAGGAGCATGAAGGCTGGCGCCAGCGTCAGATCGCCGCCCTCGATGACCCGTCCCAGCGCATTCCCCGGCCGAACATCACCGACGACCAGATCCGCGAGAGCATCGAGGGTGCGCAGCTCAAGCTGCAGCGCGAGCGCGGCACCGACCTCACCATCTTCTCGCCGCGCGCGGCCGGCATGGCGCACCATCTCGGCAACGCCCAGACCAGCGCCGAGTGGTCGGTTGCGTGCAACGATCTCATCTACCGCGTCTGCGCACTTTTCCCCGAGAATTTCATCGGCGTGTGCATGCTGCCGCAGACGCCGGGCGTGTCGCCCGCGGAATTGAACTGCATCCAGGAGCTCGAGCGCTGCGTCAACGAGTTGGGCTTCGTCGGCTGCAACCTCAACCCCGATCCATCCGGCGGATATTGGACGGACCCGCCGATCACCGACAAGAAGTGGTGGTATCCGCTCTACGAAAAGATGGTCGAGCTCGACGTGCCGGCGATGGTCCATGTCAGCGCGTCGTGCAACCCCAACTTCCATGCCACCGGCGCCCACTACATCAACGGCGACACCACCGCCTTCATGCAGTTCCTGACCTCGGACATCTTCAAGGACTTCCCCACGCTGCGCTTCATCATTCCGCATGGCGGCGGCGCGGCGCCGTACCATTGGGGCCGCTATCGCGGACTGGCGCAGGATATGAAGCGGCCGCCGTTCAAGGAACTGCTGCTGAACAACGTCTATTTCGATACCTGCGTCTATCATCTGCCCGGGATCGAGCTGCTTACCCGCGTCGTGCCGATCGAGAACGTTCTCTTCGCCTCGGAGATGGTCGGCGCCGTCCGCGGCATCGACCCCGAAACGGGCCATTATTTCGACGACACCAAGCGCTATGTTGACGCCCTCAATATCCCCGCCGCCGACAAGCAGAAGATCTTCGAAGGCAACGCGCTCAAGGTGTTCCCGCGGCTCGGCGCGAAGCTCAAACGACGGCAGCAATAAGAAGGCGTGATCCCAACCGGCGGCGATTTAATGAACAACAAGAATCAACAAGCGCACCGCGCATACCCTGCGCCCGCGCCGGCTCCGCCGCAGACGCGCGAGATCATGAGCGTGATTCGGCAGGCGATGGCGTTTCATCAGCAAGGACAGATCGCACGGGCGGAGCCGTTGTATCGAGCCGTCCTCGAGAACGTGCCGGGACATTTTGACGCGCTGCACATGCTGGGCGTGATCGAATACCAGCGGGAACATTACGAAGACGCGGTGCGGCTGATCGGTCAGGCCCTGAGAGTGAATTTAAGGTCCGCATCGGCGCACTCGAACATCGGTATCGCCTTGAACAGCCTCAAGCGTCACGAGGAGGCGCTCGCCAGCTATAACCGCGCGCTCGCGATCAAGCCCGACCATATCGAGGCACTGAACAATCGTGCCAATGCCTTGAACAGCCTCCGGCGGCATGCGGAGGCGCTCGCCGATTCCGACCGTGTGCTCGCGATCATGCCCAACTGTGCCGAGGCGCTGAACAACCGTGCCAATGCCTTGAAGGGGCTTGATCGCCACGCGGAGGCGCTTGCCAGCTACGATCGTGCGGTGGCGATCAAGCCCGGCTATGCCGAAGCACTGAACAGCCGCGGCAACGCCTTGAGCGAGCTCAAGCGTCATGACGAGGCGCTCGCCAGCTATGACCGTGCACTGGCGATCAATCCCGGCTATGTCGACGCACTGAACAACCGCGGCAATGCCCTGAAGAACCTCAAGCGTCATGCGGAGGCGCTCGCCAGCTACGACCGCGCGCTGGCGATCAGGCCCGACGATGCCGAGGCCCTGAGCAACCGCGGCAATGTTTTGAATAGCCTCAAGCGTCATGACGAGGCGCTCGCCAGCTATGACCGCGCGCTGGCGATCAAGCCCGACTTTGTCGAGGCACTGAATAACCGCTGCAATGCCTTGAGTGGCCTCAACCGCCATGAGGAGGCGCTCGCGAGCGGCGAGCGCGCGCTGGCGCTCAGACCCGACTATGTCGAGGCGCTGAACAATCGTGGCAATGCCCTGAATTGCTTCAAGCTCCATGAAGAGGCACTCGCCAGCTATGGACGTGCGCTGGCGATCAATCCCGGGTATGTCGAGGCGCTGAACAACCGTGGCGATACGTTGGCGCAGCTTCGGCGTCACGAGGAGGCGGCAGAGGACTTCGACCGTTTGCTTGGTCTGGAAACTGATTACAAATATGCTCGAGGACGACGTCTGCATTCGCGGATGCACTGCTGCGATTGGAACTCGTTCGACGCGGATGCGGCGCGCGCCGCAACCGATGTGCAAGCGGGCAGGCACAGCACCATGCCATTCGGTCTCCTCGCCGTTTCCCGATCGCCGGCGGATCAGCTGCATTGTGCGCGGCTCTGGGTTCGGGACCGATGCCCGCCCTCCGCGTCGTCCGTTTGGCAGGGAGAGCGCTATCGCCACGACCGCATCCGCATCGCCTACCTCTCGGCCGATTTTCATGATCACGCCACGGCGTGGTTGATGGCGGGTCTGTTTGAGCTCCACGACCGAGAGCGCTTCGAGACCATCGCCCTGTCCTTCGGCCCGGACAGCGCCGGGGAAATGCGCACGCGGCTCGAGGCGGCCTTCGACCGCTTCATCGATATTCGCCCGAAGAGCGACCGCGAAGTGGCCGCCATGATGCGGGCGCTGGAGGTCGACATCGCGGTCGACCTGAACGGGTTCACGGCCGACGCGCGCACCGGCATCTTCGCGCTGCGCCCGGCCCCGATCCAGGTCAACTACCTCGGCTATCCCGGCACCATGGGCGCGGACTACATCGACTACATCCTTGCCGACCGCTGGGTCATCTCCGAAGCGGACCAACAACATTATGCCGAAAAAATCGTCTATCTCCCCGACACCTACCAGGTGAACGACCGCAAGCGGCGCATCGGCGAGCGCACGCCCGCGCGCGCCGCGTTGGGGTTGCCCGAGACCGGGTTCGTGTTCTGCTCGTTCAACAACAACTACAAGATCACGCCGTTCATGTTCGACATCTGGATGCGGCTTCTGCACCAGGTCGAGGGCAGCGTGCTGTGGCTGCTGGAGGGCAACGCCGCCGTCGTTCGCAATCTGCGGCGCGAGGCGGAGAAACGCCGCGTCGCCCCGGACCGGCTCGTCTTCGCGCCGCGCATGAAGCTGGAAGATCACCTGGCGCGGCATCGCCGCGCCGACCTGTTCCTCGATACGCTCCCCTACAACGCGCACACCACGGCAAGCGACGCGCTGTGGGCGGGACTGCCGCTCGTCACCTGCCTGGGGTCGACCTTTGCGGGGCGGGTCGCCGCCAGCCTGCTCGACGCGGTGGGGCTGCCGGAACTGATCGCGCGCTCGCTCGAGGATTACGAGGCGCTGGCGCTGGCGCTGGCCAACGACCGGACCAGGCTCGCTTCCCTCAAATCGCGGCTCGCGCAAAATCGCGAGACCTTTCCGCTCTTCGACACCGATCGCTTCCGCCGCCACATCGAGAGCGCCTATGCGACGATGTGGCAGCGCCATCAGCGCGGCGAGCCGCCCGCCGGCTTTGCCGTCGCGCCCGAGCCGCGGCAATAGCCTTGTCAGGAAGGCCGAATTGGCACACGCTGCGTGGCGGATAAGCCATCGATATCCCAACCGGCGGCAGTTTGATGAGCAAGAGCAAGGGGCGCCGCCAATTCGGTCAGTCCGCGCGTACTGGGCCGGTGCAATCACCCGAAATTTTGATCACGATGCAGAAGGCTCTAGCCTTCCACCGTCAAGGACAGCTCGCGCAAGCGGAACCTTTATATCGCGAAATCCTCAAAAAGGTGCCGGGTCACGGTGACGCCCTGCACCTGCTCGGCGTGATTGAAAATCAGCGGAGAAACTACGAAACGGCGGTGCAGCTCATTGGCCAGGCCTTGAAAGCAAATCCAAAATCTGCCGCCGCTCATTCGAACCTTGGCAATGCCTTGAGCGGCCTCAAGCGTCTTGAGGAGGCACTCGCCAGCTATGACCGTGCGCTGGCGATCCAGCCCGACTTTGTCGATGCGCTGAACAACCGCGGCAATACCTTGAGCGGCCTCGAGCGTCATGATGAGGCGCTCGCGAGCTACGACCGCGCGCTGGCGATCAGGCCCGATTACGTCGATGCACTGAACAACCGCGGCAATGCCTTGAACGACTTGGAGCGTTACGAGGAGGCGCTCGCCAGCTGCGAGCGGGCGCTGGCGATCAAGCCCGACTACGCCGAGGCGCTGAACAACCGCGGCAATGCCTTGAATGGTCTCAAGCGCCATGACGAGGCGCTTGCCAGCTATGACCGCGCGCTGGCGCTCAGGCCCGACTACGCCGAGGCGCTGAACAACCGCGGCAACGCCTTGAACCTCCTCATGCGTCATGAGGACGCACTCGTCACTTGCAATCGCGCGCTGGCGATCAAGCCCGACTATATCGAGGCGCTGTACAACCGTGGCAGTGCGTTATTGTCTCTACGTCGCTACGAGGAGGCGACAGAGGACTTCGAGCGCGTGCTTGGTCTGGAAGCTGTTTACGAATATGCGCTCGGAAAACTTCTGCATTCGCGGTCGTACTGTTGCGATTGGAGCTCGTTCGACGCGGATGCGGCGCGCGCCGCAACCGATGTGCAAGCGGGCAGACGATGCATGGTGCCCTTCCGGTTCCTCGCCGTTTCCCGATCGCCGGCGGATCAGCTGCTCTGTTCGCGGCTCTGGGTTCGCGACGATTGCCCGCCGTCCGCGTCGCCCGTTTGGCAGGGAGAGCGCTATCGCCACGACCGCATCCGCATCGCCTACCTCTCGGCCGATTTTCGTGATCACGCCTTGGCGTGGTTGATGGCGGGTCTGTTTGAGCTCCACGACCGAGAGCGCTTCGAGACCATCGCCCTGTCCTTCGGCCCGGACAGCGCCGGGGAAATGCGCACGCGGCTCGAGGCGGCCTTCGACCGCTTCATCGATATTCGCCCGAAGAGCGACCGCGAAGTGGCCGCCATGATGCGGGCGCTGGAGGTCGACATCGCGGTCGACCTGAACGGGTTCACGGCCGACGCGCGCACCGGCATCTTCGCGCTGCGCCCGGCCCCGATCCAGGTCAACTACCTCGGCTATCCCGGCACCATGGGCGCGGACTACATCGACTACATCCTTGCCGACCGCTGGGTCATCCCCGAAGCGGACCAACAACATTATGCCGAAAAAATCGTCTATCTCCCCGACACCTACCAGGTGAACGACCGCAAGCGGCGCATCGGCGAGCGCACGCCCGCGCGCGCCGCGTTGGGGTTGCCCGAGACCGGGTTCGTGTTCTGCTCGTTCAACAACAACTACAAGATCACGCCGTTCATGTTCGACATCTGGATGCGGCTTCTGCACCAGGTCGAGGGCAGCGTGCTGTGGCTGCTGGAGGGCAACGCCGCCGTCGTTCGCAATCTGCGGCGCGAGGCGGAGAAACGCCGCGTCGCCCCGGACCGGCTCGTCTTCGCGCCGCGCATGAAGCTGGAAGATCACCTGGCGCGGCATCGCCGCGCCGACCTGTTCCTCGATACGCTCCCCTACAACGCGCACACCACGGCAAGCGACGCGCTGTGGGCGGGACTGCCGCTCGTCACCTGCCTGGGGTCGACCTTTGCGGGGCGGGTCGCCGCCAGCCTGCTCGACGCGGTGGGGCTGCCGGAACTGATCGCGCGCTCGCTTGAGGATTACGAGGCGCTGGCGCTGGCGCTGGCCAACGACCGGACCAGGCTCGCTTCCCTCAAATCGCGGCTCGCGCAAAATCGCGAGACCTTTCCGCTCTTCGACACCGATCGCTTCCGCCGCCACATCGAGAACGCCTATGCGACGATGTGGCAGCGCCATCAGCGCGGCGAGCCGCCCGCCGGCTTTGCCGTCGCGCCCGAGCCGCGACCATAATGCCATGCATGATTTCGCGCCGGCCAACGCCCGGTGCGGCGGACTTGACGCGCTCACCAGGGGATGCGGCCGTATCTTTGGTTCAAGCGCGCAAGCTCATTTTGGCTTTCCGCCTGCAGCGCCGCTTCATGGGCGATACGTTGCATGCCGGAGCCGGCATGGGAACGACGCACGACGAGGGGTAGGGGAGAAGCGTGCCGCATGAGGCGAACCGCCGGTCCGCCCAGACGCTGTACGTTGTGGAGCCACGGCCGCACCTGCGCTGCAAGATGCGGCGTGATCGGTGCGGTGGACTCGACGAGGTGGATGCGCGATCGGCCCGATTCGCCGAGGCGACCGAGCCAGTCATTGTCGAGATGCCAGCGATAGCTTTCGTCGAAGCGGCCGATCACCTGAAACGTCTCCCGCCGCATGATCCAACCGGACGGCGTCGGAAAATCGTTAATGCGCAACACCTCCCCGCCGGCATTCACCTCGAGCTGGGTGGAAGACGCGAACTCTGCCTCGCCAAGAGCATCGAGCGCGGTGCGGAGAAACATGCGGTCCCAAATGTCGTCGTCCTCGAGAATTGCCAGGAACTCGCCCTCCGCGCGCTGCGCCGCGGCATTGAGCGCCGCGGCTTGGCTGCGGCCGCCGCTCTCCACCAACTCGATGCCGAGCCGCTGCACCGGGCCGGCGAGAGCGACCGCGCCGGCATCGACACCAACGATGATCTGCACGCGTCCGCGGCCGAAGCCCGCCTGCTGGCGGATCGAGTGAACGGCATCCTCGAGGAAAAACCGTTTCCCCGCGCCGCCGGCCGACGCGAGCCGCGACGGGATGATAATGGAAACGGTCGCTACCGGAGCTTTGACAGGTGGCGGCATCGACCCAACATCCCCCGATTAGCGGTCTCGGCCGACGCGCCCCGAATGACCAAGCATTCATCGGAATGATGGACGAGTTCGCCCCCTCGGACAACCCCGTCCCCGGATGCCGCCGCGCCGGCGTCAGCTCGGGGCGACGGCGAGAGCCGAGATTTGCAACAGCACCCCGCCCCGCATCGGCAGCACGACGGTGTGGCGCGCCGGCCGGCGGTGCGGGTCGGGATAGCATTCGAGCCAGTATTTGTTGATCGTGTCGCGGTGGGCGTCGTCGACGAGAAAGACGTCGAGCTTCACCACGTCGCCGAGGCCCAGACCGCCTTCGGCGAGGATCAGCTTCAGGCCCTCGAAAGCGTTGCGCGCCTGGCCGTCGGCATCGGGCGCGAGCTTGCCGGTCTTCGGATCGCGCCCGCCGATCGCCGAGGTGGCGAGCACGGGGCCGACGCGACTCCCGGTCGGAATTGGCGCCGAATGACCGATATTCGCCACCTCGATGCTCTTCTGGCGCAGCGTCGTTGAACTCATGGCTTCCTCCTCATGCTGAATCGTCAGGTCCACGCGGCGAAGCCGAGACCGGTTCCGCTCAATGCCAAGGTACGATAGCCGGGGATATAGGCCCGCCAGCCGAGATCGAGATGCGTCGCCGCGGCGGCGACCGCGATCCAGCTGCGGATTTCCGAGCTTCCCGCCTGCAGCCGCTTCGGATCCAGGCGCGCGAGATGATCGAGATCCTTGCGCGCGATCGCGTCAAGCACGCCGCGGTCGAGTTCTTCCTCGACGAGGAAATGGCTGAGACCGCCCGAGGCCATCACGCCGACGCGCATATCCTCGGGAAAGGCGGCAACGAGTTCGCCGAGGGCGCGGCCGAAGGCGACGCAGCGCCGCGGCAAAGGCTGGTTCGGCGGATGATAGGTGTTGAGGAAGACCGGCACGATCGGCACGACATGCTCGTGCAGATAGCGGTAATGCACGAAGGAATAGGCGTGGCCCTCGGCCTGGCCCTCGCGCAGGTGCCTCACGGCGGAGACGTCGAAGTCGTGCTCGATGAGGCCGTGGATGAGATGCAGCGCGAGCGCGCCGTGGCAGGGGTACTCGACCGCACGGCCCGGCTCGAGCCGGCGGATCTGCGCGCGCTTGTACCAATCCGGCTCCGGCGCCGTCGGCTTTGCGGCATTGGCGATGGTGTCGCCGTAATAAATGCCGATCGACGGCATGTGGTCGTCGTGGAACAGTTCGTACTGGTCGTCGCCGATGATGACGAGCGCGTCGAGCCGCGCCGCCGTGATCTGGTCGCGCAGCCGGTCCATCGCCTCCTGCGTTTCGGCGAAGCGGCGGGCGATCGCCGCCGGGGTCACATATTCGGCGGCATTCTTGGGCGCGCGCGCGAGCGCGGCGTCATAGGTGATGGCGATTCCCTGCTTGTCGTAGAACGGCAGGACGTGATCGCGATCACGAAAGCGCGAGATCCAGTCCTCGGCCTCGCAGGTCAGCATGACGCTGTGCGAGGAGCCGAACGCCGCGGTGATCCGTGCCATCCCCCGTCCTTCCCGATGAGGCCGTCACGCTGGCGATGGTCGCAAGTCGCCCGGGCAAATACAACGTTCTCGTCCCGCGCCTTGCGTCGTCACGGTGCCGCCGCCACGAGCCGACCGGCGACGCGACGGAACACGCCGTCTTCGGTGACGACGAAATCCATCGCAATGTCGTGCGGCTGCGGCGTGATCGTGCGCAGGCGCCCCAACGCGAAACCGACCCCGATCAAGAGCGGCTTGGCGGCAAAAGACGCGATCGTGCGATCGTAGAACCCGGCGCCGTAGCCGAGCCGGTAGCCCGCCGCGTCGAAACCCAGGAGCGGAACGATGAGGACTTGCGGCAAGACGGCAGGACCCTCGGCGGGATAGGGAATGTCATAGACGCCGACTGCCATTTTCAGGTCCGGCCGCCAGGCACGGAATTCGAGCGGCATTCCCTTGCCGATCACGACCGGCAGCGCTGCCGCACCGCCCGCTGCGATCAGGTTTCGGATGAGGGGCAGCGGATCGGGCTCGCGCCGGATCGGCCAGTAGAACCCAACGAGCCGCGCCTTGAGGTCGGGGAAATCCGCCGCCAGATGGTCGAGAATGGCGCGGTTCGCCTGACGGTGCGCCGTAGGCGAAAGCGCATTCCGCGCCGCCATCAGCGCCTGGCGCTGCTGGCGCCGCCACGCCGCGATTTCCGGCCAGGCGCGTTCGGCGGCGCTCATGCCGTCAGGACAGGCCGACGATCAATCCCGACGGGTCGACGGTGACGCCCTGCGCCGAGGGCACTCGCGGCAGGCCCGGCATGGTCATGATGTCGCCGCAGATCGCGACCACGAATTCGGCGCCGGCCGACAGCCGCACCTCGCGCACCGGCAGCACGAAGCCCTCGGGCGCGCCGCGCAGATCGGGATCGGCGGAGAAGCTGTACTGCGTCTTCGCCATGCAGATCGGCAGCTTGCCGAAGCCCTGCTTTTCCAGCTCGGCAAGACGATCCGAGACCGGCTTCGGCATCGCCACTTCGCCGGCGCCATAGATCTTGGTGGCGATGGTCCTGATCTTGTCGGCGAGCGGCATGTCGTCGGGATAGAGCAGCTTGAAGTCGGCGCGCCCTTCGGCGATGCCGTCGACCACGGCGCGGGCCAGCGGCTCGGCGCCCTTGCTGCCCTTGGCCCAGTGTTCGCACAACAACGCCTTGGCGCCGAGCGCGGCGCAGCCGTTCATGGCGGCATCGATCTCCGCCGCCGTGTCCGAGCCGAAGCGGTTGAACGCCACCACCGCCGGCACGCCGAATCCCCTGATGTTGGCGAGATGGCGCTTGAGGTTGGCCATGCCGCGCTCGACCGCGGCGACATTCTCCTTGCCGAAATCGCGCGCGCGCAACGCCGCCGTGGAACTTGAGCGCGCGGATCGTGGCGACCACCACCGCCATGTCCGGCTTGAGCCCGGCCTTGCGGCACTTGATGTCGAAGAATTTCTCCGCGCCGAGATCGGCGCCGAACCCGGCCTCGGTGACGACGTAATCGGCGAGCTTGAGCGCGAGCTTGGTCGCCATCACCGAGTTGCAGCCATGGGCGATGTTGGCGAAGGGGCCGCCATGGACGAAGGCGGGGTTGTGCTCGAGCGTCTGGACCAGGTTGGGCTTGAGCGCATCCTTGAGCAGCGCCGTCATCGCGCCTTGCGCCTTGAGGTCGCTCGCACGCACCGGCTGCGCGCTCGCGGGTCGCGCCGACGATGATGTTGGCGAGGCGGCGCTGCAGATCGTCGAGCGACTGCGACAGGCACAGGATCGCCATGATCTCCGAGGCGACGGTGATGTCGAACCCGTCCTCGCGCGGGAAGCCGTTGGCGACGCCGCCCAGCGACGAGACGACCTGGCGCAGCGCGCGGTCGTTCATGTCGAGGCAGCGCCGCCAGCGACACCCGGCGCGGGTCGACGACCGGCTCGTTGCCCCAATAGATGTGGTTGTCGATCATCGCCGCGAGCAGATTGTTGGCGGCGGCGACGGCATGCAAATCGCCGGTGAAATGCAGATTGATCTCGTCCATCGGCACGACCTGCGAATAGCCGCCGCCGGCGGCGCCGCCCTTGACGCCGAAGCAGGGGCCGAGGCTCGGCTCGCGCAGGCACAAGATCGCCTTCTTGCCGATGCGGTTGAGCGCGTCGCCGAGCCCGACCGTGGTCGTGGTCTTGCCCTCGCCCGCCGGCGTCGGATTGATCGCCGTCACCAGGATGAGCTTGCCGTCGGGACGCTCGGCGAAGCAGCGGGCGACGAAATCCATGCCGATCTTGGCCTTGTAGTGGCCATAAGGCTCGACCGCCTCGGCCGGGATGCCGAGCCGCTCGCGGGCGATGTCGAGGATCGGCCGCATCGGCGCCGCGTTGGCGATTTCCCAATCGGTCCGCATTTCCGTCATCATCCATAATCCTTGGTCGGTCGGCAGAGTCCTGCGCCCATTCGACGCAAAGGGGGCGTGGGATGCAACCGCAAAATCCGCCCATGACCGAAGTGGGCGGGTCGCGGGGCAGCAAAGTTTGTGGTTTGTTCCGAACCCAAAAATTCCCCCGCGCATACCATCGCATGTCTCGCCGCCCGGTGGAACATCGCGACTATGCCGCGCGACGAGCGCCGAGCCGGGCCTCGATCGCATCCCAAACGCGCGTTTCGAGCATCACGCCGTCGAGCCGGTTGATCTCTTGAAGCCCGGTCGGCGAGGTGACGTTGATCTCGGTGAGATGCTCGCCGATCACGTCGATGCCGACGAAAATGAGGCCCTGCGCCTTGAGCGTCGGCCCGATGGCGGCGCACAGCTCGCGTTCGCGCGGCGTAAGCGTCGTCTTCACCGCCCGGCCGCCGACATGGAGATTGGCACGCGCCTCGCCCGCGGCGGGGATGCGGTTGACGGCGCCCACCGGCTCGCCGTCGATGAGGACGATGCGCTTGTCGCCCTCCCGCACCGCCGGCAGATAGCGCTGCACCATGATCGGCTCGCGATAGAGCAGGGTGAACATCTCCATCAAGGCGTTGAGATTTTCGTCGTCGGGCCGGAGCCGGAACACGCCGGCGCCGCCATTGCCGTGGAGCGGCTTGAGGATGATATCGCCATGCTTGGCGCGAAATGCCGCGATCTCGTCGCGGTCGCTGGTGACGAGCGTCGGCGGCATCAATCCGGGAAACCGTGTGGCGACGAGCTTCTCGGGCGCGTTGCGCACCGCGACCGGATCGTTCACCACCAGGACCGTATCGCGTACGTGCTCGAGGAGGTGGGTCGCGGTGATGTAGGCCATGTCGAAGGGCGGGTCCTGGCGCATCAGGATGACATCCATGCCGGCGAGATCGAGCGTCTCGACGGCGCCGACAGTGTGATGCCTGCCGTATTCGCGCCGGACCTCGAGCCGCCGCGCCTTGGCATAGAGGCGCCCGTCAGCCAGCGTCAGGTGCCGCGGCCCGTAGTACCAGAGCGCGTGGCCGCGCGCCTGCGCCTCGAGTGCGAGCACGAAGGTCGAATCCGCATCGATGTTGATCGACTCGATCGGGTCCATCTGGATGGCGACCGCCAGCCCCATGCCTCGTCCTCCTCGCTCGGGACGGCGCGAGTATCGCGGCCGCGTGAAGGCGCCGCAAGGCTTGCGCGCGGTTGCGGCCGAACGAATTGACTCGGTCGCGGGCAACCGATAATCGCTGCGCGTTCCTCGTGAATATTTGCCCGAGGG
This sequence comes from uncultured Alphaproteobacteria bacterium, assembly GCA_963721625.1. Taxonomy (GTDB): domain Bacteria; phylum Pseudomonadota; class Alphaproteobacteria; order ATCC43930; family CGMCC-115725; genus DATJLY01. Next base: position 136,004 of record CAVRKF010000004.1, on the reverse strand, counting down.
AGCGGATATGCCCAACCAGCGCGTCTCGATCCGCACCACTCTCGTCCTGGCGCTCCTGGCCGCCGCGAACGTCCGGCCGGCGGCTGCATTCGAGCTCATTACCCCGCAAGAGGCCGCGAACGACGCGAAGGCGCCGCATCTGCGCGCCCTCCTGCCGATCCCGCCGCCCGACGCCTTGCCGCGGATCGAGGTCGTGAGCCCGTCGCTGGCCAAGGACGTCAAGTCGCCGGTCAATATTCAACTCAAATTCGTCCCGACCGACGGCGCGGTGATCCTGCCGGACACCTTCCGCGCCTATTACGGCTGGCTCGGGATCGACATCACCGACCGCATCCGCCAGCACGCCGCGATCACGGCTGCCGGCCTCACCGTCAAGGACGCCGAGCTGCCGAGCGGCAGCCACGATATCACCCTCGAGATCAAGGACAGCCACGACCACGAGGCCAAGCGCGCCGTGTCGGTCACGATCGAGTAGGCCCGCCGTCGCCCCTATTTGAGCGGCGTCGTCTCGATCGATTGCGGCGGCGGCGGCAGCGAATTCTGCTGATCGCTGCCTGGCGCAGCGGCGAGCGGCGCCGGCGGCGGTGCGGACGCGGGAGCGGACGGCGCGCCGGCGGGTGGCGGGGCCGCGGATTGGGCGGAAGCCGGCTCGCCTTCGCGGATCTTCACGTAGGAGATGACGTTCTTCACGTTGGCGATGTTGCGGGCATGGTCGATCACGCGCTGGAGCTCGGCCGGGCTCCGCGCCGTGCCTTGGAGATAAACCACGCCCCGCACCGTGGTGATGACGTAATTGATCGATTTCACGTCGCCGTCGGCGATGAGCTGGGTCTTGAGCTTGCTCGAAATCGTGTCGTCGCTCACATCGCCCATGAAGCCTTCGTCGGGCCCGACCTTGATCTCGTCATAGACCGCCTTGACGCCCTGGACCTGCCACGTGCGCTTAACCGCCTCCGCGCGCCAGTCCTCGCTCGGCACCTCGCCGGTGAGCAGCACGCCGCCTTCATAAACCGTGTTGTCGAGATCGTCGGCGAGCTTGACGTTGAATTGCTTCCAGGACTGGGTGATGCCCGCATGGAGGCCGGCGTCGCGCACCTGATCCGAGATCGAGCGCTCCGCCGTCAGCTGGTAGCCGCCACCCGCGCCGGCGCCGGCGGCGACGAGAATGCAGCCCTCGAGCGCCGCCGCCGCGCCGGCAAGGACGATGAAAACGGTGCTGCGGAGCAGGGCGCGATGCGGCAAGGCGGGTCTCCCGTGGCGAGGCGGTGGCGATTGTGGCGCGCGGCGGCGCCGATGAGAAGAGCGCGTTTGTGGCGAAACGATGCGGCGGCCGCGCTCACTCGTCGCTGCGCCAGGCGTCGCGGAGATGGCGCGGCCAGCGCCGCGGCACCACCACCATCACGTCGAAGCGCGCATCGAGGCGGGCAAGATCGGGACGCATGGCGAGAAACTGCTCGAGCGCGCGGGTGATGCGCCGGCGCTGGCGTCGCAGCACGGCCGCGCTCGCCGTGTCGTAATCGTGCCGCGCCTTGACCTCGATTGCCGCGACGACACGGCCGCGGCGCGCGATGAGATCGATCTCGCCCACCGGCACGCGGTAGCGGCGCGCGAGGATGCGATAGCCGCGGCAGCGCAGCGACCACAGACAGAGCAGCTCGGCGGCGAGGCCGCGGCGCCACGCGGCACGATGCGCGGCGCTCACGGCCCGTTGCCCGCCAGCTGCAGCGCCCGGGCATAGACGGTGCGGCGCGGCAAGCCGGTCGCGGCGGCGACCGCAGCGCTCGCATCCTTGACGCTCATCCGGCCCAGCGCGGCCCGCAGCGCGTCGTCGAGGTCGGCATCGCCGATCACCGGTGCGCCCTCCGGCGCTCCCACCACGACCACGATTTCGCCCTTGGGTCCGCCCGCTGCGCGATAGCGCTCGGCCAGTGCCGCAAGCCGATCGCGTCGCACCTCCTCGAACAGCTTGGTCAGTTCCCGCGCCACCGCGGCGGGGCGGTCGCCCAGCACCTCCGCCATGGCGGCGAGCGCAGCGGCAAGCCGCGGCGCGGTCTCGAGGAAGACGAGCGTCGCCGGCACGGCCTTGAGCGCATCGAGGGCGCGCCGGCGCGCCGCCGCCTTGGACGGCAGGAACCCCGCGAACAGGAAGCGCTCCGCCGGCAGCCCGGACAGTACCAGCGCCGCGACCGGCGCCGACGGGCCAGGCAGAACCGTCACCGCCATCTCGCGCGCGATCGCCGCGCGCACCAGCGCAAAGCCGGGATCGGAGACGAGCGGCGTCCCGGCATCGGAAATCAGCGCGACGGCAGCGCCCTGCTCGATCCGGTCGATGAGAAGCGGGCCCATCCGCACGGCGTTGTGATCGTGATAGGACACGCGTTGCGTGGCGATGGCGTGGCGGCGCAGCAGCTTGGCGCTGACGCGCGTATCCTCGCAGGCGATGACATCGGCCCGGCGCAGCACGTCGAGCGCGCGCAGCGTGATGTCGTCGGCATTGCCGATCGGCGTCGCGACCACATAGAGGCCGGGCGCGAGGGCGTCGGCGTGCGGCTCGTTGTGTTTACTTCGCGCAGCCGGGCCGATAGGCTCCCGGCCGCTCTTCGTATCGAGGGACATCGCGCGTGCTCCGCCCGCTTGGATTCCCGCCTCGCCTCTTCGGTCTCGCGCTCGCCGCATGGCTTCTGATCCTAGGCTCGGCGCTGAGCGGTTGCTCGTCAATCGGCTTGGCGCCCGCTGCCCGGCCGGCGCCGGCGCCGGCGGCGACGACCGCGCCGGTCCCGACCGCGCCGAGCGCCGTCGCGCCGAGCCCGCCGGCAACCGCCGGCAAGACGCGGGTGGCGCTGCTGCTGCCGCTGTCGGGGCCGAGCGCCGCGCTCGGTCAGGCGATGCTCGATGCCGCGCAGATGGCGCTGTTCGAGACCGGCGGCGACCGCGTCGAGTTGCTGCCGCGGGACAGCGGCGGCGACGCAATGACAGCGGCCGCGGCGGCGCGATCGGTCATCGCCGATGGCGCGAAGCTCATTCTCGGGCCGTTGCTCGCCGCCGAGGTCGCGGCGGTCAAGCCGGTGGCCAAGAATGCGCAAGTGCCGGTCATCGCGTTCTCCACCGCGGCCCAGCTTGCCGGCGACGGGACCTGGCTGCTCGGCTTCGATCCGCGCCAGGAAATCGCGCGCGTCGTGGTCTATGCCCATGCCCATGGCCGCAACCGCTTCGCGGCGCTGGCCCCGACCAGCCCTTATGGCGACATCGCCGTCGCGGCACTGCGCGACGCCGTGGCCCTCGCCGGCGCCAGTGTCGGGCCGATCGTCCGCTACGATCCGGCGGCGAAAAGCCTCGGTCCGACCGTGCAGGCCTTCGCCGCCGGCGGCGGCGATTTCGACGCGGTCCTGATCCCGGAGGGCGGCCCGGCGCTCAAGTCGCTGGCACCGCTCCTGCCGTTCTACGGCATCGATCCCGATCAGGTGAAATTCCTCGGCACCGGGCTCTGGGCCGTGCCGGGGCTCGGCACCGAACCGGCGCTGCAGGGCGCATGGTATGCCGGGCCCGACCCCGCGACGCGGACCGCTTTCGAGCAACGGTTCAAGCAGCTTTACGGCCAGCCGCCGCCGCTTCTCGCAACGCTCGGTTATGACGCGACGGCGCTTGCCGGGTATCTGGCGCAAGGCGGCGGCTTTTCCGTCGCCGCGCTCACCAATCCCGGCGGGTTTGCCGGCCTCAACGGCATCTTCCGGCTGCTTCCCGACGGCATCGTCGAGCGCGGTCTCGCCGTGCTCGAAATCCATCAGAGCGCCACCGTGGTGATCGATCCGCCACCGCAAACATTCGAGCACCCGGCCTATTGACCGCCGCCATGGCCGAGCCCGCATGGGACATCGTGGTCGTGGGCGGCGGCGGTGCCGGGCTGGCGGCCGCGGCCGAGTCGGCAGGGCGCGGCCGGCGCGTAATCGTGATCGAAAAAGGCGCGCGCCTCGGCGGCACCACCGCGATCGCGGTCGGCTCGCTCATGGCGTCCTGCACCGCCATGCAACGCCGCGCCGGCGTCAAGGATTCGCCGCGCCGGCACGAGGCGGAACTGGTCGCGCTCGGCCAGAGGCTCGGGCTCACCGACAACCCCGCGCTGCGCCGCCTCCTGGTCGAGAACGTGCCAGACACGGTGAATTTCCTCGCCGCGATCGGGGTCGACTTCATCGGCCCGCTGCTGCAGCCGCCATTCGCGACGGAGCGCTTCTACCAGGCGCTTCCGGGCGGCCGGGCCTATATCCATCGTCTCACGCGCCATTGCCGCAAGCTTGGGGTCGCCTTCCGCCTCGACACGCGCGCGCAGCGGCTCGTCGTGAACGAGGGCCGCGTCGGCGGCGTCGAGGTCGAGCATAACGGCCGCAACGTGCGGATCGACGGCCGCGCGGTGATCCTCGCAAGCGGCGATTTCAGCGCCGATCGCGCTATGCGCCGCGCGTTGCTGGGACCGGGCGGCGACCTGCTCGATCCGATCAATCCGCTCGCGACCGGGGACGGGCAGCGCATGGGAGTCGCGGCGGGCGCCAAGCTCGCGCTGCGCCCCGATCTGTCGCCGGCCCGGCTCGCCCAGGCGCGGTTCGCGCCGCCGCCGCGTCAAAGCCTGGTCGGATCGCTGCCGCCGTGGCGCGTGGTCACGCGCGGCATGAAGCTCGCCCTGACCTATCTTCCGGCGGCGCTGTTGCGGCCGCTCGTGCTGGGCGCGGCGATGACCGCGCTCGCCCCCGAGCGCGCGCTTTACGAAGAGGGCGCCATTCTCGTCAACCGCAACGGCGAGCGCTTCACCGACGAGCTTGGCCTGCCGGCCCAGGAGATCGCCGCCCAGCCCGGCGGCGAGGCGCTGCTGATCATGGATGGACGCATCGCGCAGAAATTCGAGCGCTGGCCGCATTACGTCTCGACCGCGCCGGGCGTAGCCTTCGCCTATATCGACGACTACCGCAAGGTGCGACCGGACATCTTCCACGAGGCGGCGACGCCGGCGGCGCTCGCTGCTGCCCTGGCGCTGCCGGCGGCGGCGCTCGAAGCGACCATCGGCAAGAGCCGGCTCGGCGCCGGACCCTATGTGGCGCTCGGGCCGCTGAAGGCATGGCTGCTGCTCACCCATACCGGGCTGGCCGTGAACACGGAGCTGCAGGTGCTCGACGGCGACGACCGGCCCATTCCCGGGCTTTACGCCGCCGGCGGCGCGGGCCAGGGCGGGTTCTCGAGCCTCTATCACGGCCACAGCCTCGGCTGGGCGCTGACGTCGGGCCGGCTGGCCGGCCGCGCCGCCGCTTTCGCCACCTGAGCCAAGCGGATCGCCGCTGCCGGTGGCGGGACCGGTCGGGTATTGTCCGGCCATGCCTGCCCACTCGCCGCTCGTCGCGACCGTCATCATCAGCCTGGTGCTCGCCGCCATCGGCGGGATGGCGGCACGGCAGGCGAAGCTGCCGCCGCTCTTCGGCTATGTGCTCGCCGGCATGGTGATCGGTCCCTTCACGCCGGGCTTCATTGCCGACCAAACCATCATCGAGGATCTCGCCGAGATCGGCGTGGCGCTGCTGCTGTTCGGGGTGGGGCTGCATTTCTCGCTGCGCGATCTCGCCGCCGTGTGGCGCATCGCCGTTCCGGGCGCCCTCATGCAGGTGGCGGTCTCGGGCGCGCTCGGCTTCGGCGTCGGCCGCTTCATCGGCTTTGCTCCGGGCGCGGCCCTGGTCCTGGCCGGCTGCCTCGCGGTCGCGAGCACCGTGGTCGCGACCCGGGCGCTGGAGCTGAGGCAGAAAATGGCGACGCCGGCGGGGCGCTTCGCTACCGGCTGGCTGGTAATGCAGGACCTCATCGTCGTGGCGGTGCTCGTGCTGATGCCGGAACACGAGGGCGTCGCGCTCGCGGCCTCCGGCGCCGCGCTACACATCGGCTTGAAGCTGGTCGAGGTGGTCGTCTTCGTCGCCGCCATGCTGATCCTCGGCCGGCGCGTCATTCCGTGGGTGCTGGCCCGCACCGCGCGCGACGGATCGCACGAGCTGTTCCGGCTCACCGTGATCGCGGTCGCCCTGGGGATCGCCTATCTGTCATCGCAGCTCGTCGGCGTCTCGATGGCCTTGGGTGCGTTCTTCGCCGGCGTGGTCATCGCCGATTCCGATGTGAGCCATCAGGCGGCGGGAGAGTCCCTCCCGGTCCAGCAAGTGTTCACGGTGCTGTTCTTCGTCTCGGTCGGAATGTTGCTCGACCCCGCCGTCGTGCTGCGCATGCCGCTTCAAATCGCGGCGGTGGCGGCGACGATCCTGGTCGGCAATTTGCTGGTGACGCTGCTCATCCTGCTCGGGCTGCGCGCGGCGCCGCGCGATGCCGCCGAGGTGGCGGCCGCCTTGGCGCAGATCGGCGAATTCTCGTTCATCCTCAGCGGCACGGCGGTGGCCAGCGGGCTGTTGCCCGCGGCCGGGCGCGACCTCGTGCTCGCCGCGGCGCTCGTCTCCATTCTCATGCAGCCCCTGATGTTTCGCCTGATGGGGCGGGTCGGGCAGGCGCTGGAGAAAGTGCAGTTTCTGCGGCGCTGGAATGCGACGCGAAGCGCGGCCGGGCGCAACGGCATCGCGGCGCTGGCGGGGCACGCGATCCTGGTGGGGCACGGCCGGGTCGGCGTCGTCGTTGCCGAGGCGTTGCGCAGCAAGGGGATACCCTATGTCGTGATCGAGCAGAACTGGCGCTTTGCCGAACTGCTGCGGCGCGACGGCATCCCGGTCATCTACGGCGATGCCGCGTGGCCCGAAGTGCTGGAAGGCGCGGGCATCGAGCGCGCGCGGCTGCTCGCGATCGCCATTCCCGACAAGCGCGCGGCGCGGCGCATTCTCGCCCGGGCGCGCCACGCCAATCCGGGCATCGATGTCGTCATCCGCACCCATGACGGCGACGAGGCCGCGTGGCTGGCGGGCCAGTCGGTCGGGCGCGTGGTGATGGGCGAACTGCACACCGCCCGCGAGATGGCGGATTATGCCCTCGAGCGCTTCGGCAATCCCTGAGGTATTGCCGGAAGCCGCCTGCGCCGGCGTCGACGGCTGCCGCGCCGGCTGGATCGCGGTCACGATCGACGCCCTCGGGCGGCGCGATTTCGCGGTGCTGGCACGGTTCGAGGCGATCATATCGCTGGGCGCGGCACGGGCATTGATCGACATCCCGATCGGGGTGCCGGACAGCGGCAATCGCGCCTGCGACTGGGCCGCTCGCCGTCTTCTCGGCGCCGCGCGCTCGCGCGTCTTCCTCGGCGCAAGACGCCCGCTGCTGCTTTACCGGCACGACTACCGCGCCGCCAACGAATGGGCCAAGGCCGACGGCAAGGGCCTGTCGCGCCAATGCTTCCACATCCTGAACAAGATCGCCGAGGTCGATGCGCTGATGACGCCCGCGCTGCAGGCGACGATCTGCGAGGCGCATCCCGAGCTGGTGTTTCAGCGTCTCGGCGGCGGCGCGGCGCTGCCGCCCAAGAAATCGCCCGAGGGCCGGCGACAGCGGCGCGAGCTTGTCGCCGCGCACGGCTTTGCCGCGATCGACCGCTGGCTCGCGGCGCTCCGCGGCAGCGGCGCCGGAGCGGATGATCTCCTCGATGCCTGTGCGCTGGCGCTCGCGGCCGCCGCGCCGCACGGCACCGTCCCGTGCCCCACCGAGACCGACGCCCGGGGGCTCAGGATGGAAATCTGGTATTGAGACTGGCGCCGCAACGACGTTCCTATGGCCCGTTTCAGCTGCGGCGGTCGTCGCGGGGACGGCGAAGATAAACCGCCTGTCCTTTCATGTCTCCCGCTTGCGGCAGGCGATAGAACTTGCGCTCGATCAGAGCAGCGACGGCCGACCAGTCTCGCAGCGACAGCTTTGCCGAAGAATCTTGCGGTAAGACCAACGCTTCGACTCTGCCGGGCCCGTCCCGCTGCAGGAGGTCCGCGGCCTCGGCCGCTCCCATGTAGAACAGGAATCCATAGCGATCGTATCGGTGAAGCCAGAAAGGGATGGCCCGGCTCTGGGTTTCATCGCCCAGAAGGAGCAGGTCGTCTTGTCGCAGAAACGGCGCGATTTCATCGGCAATGGCGCGGTCGACGTTTGGGTTGCGCGCCCAGGTCACGTGCGGTCCGTTGAGAATGCCGTAGGCAACGAGCAAAACCGCGAGTACGAGTGCAGCAGCCGAGCGCCGAGCGAACGCAAACACCGACTCGAACGACCGCCCGACTACATAACCTAACGGAATCGCAGCCTGAACCATGTAAAAGCTGCCGGCGCCGGGCATGCGGTGAACGGCCAGATTGAACGCCACGACCACCGCCGCCAGAACCGCGAAAAGCCGCAGCAACCCGTCGTTCCAGTCGATTTTCCCAAGGCCATTAGCGATCAACAGCATGGTCACGGGGAGGAGCGTGATCGCAGCGATCCGCCTGGCCACACTCACCAGGACCACCGCCTCGCCGCCGAGATCATGGCCCGGCAGGATGCGGTCGAAGATGTTCGACTTCAGCGCGCCTGAAAGCGCCGCCGAGCCTGATCCATAATCGCTCAGCGAAGCCCACGCGACGAGGACAAGGAGTCCCGCGGCCATCCCTGCCAAGTGGCTGAAGAGCGCCAACCATGGAACCGGCCGGCGCGGGGATGAGATGTAACCCAGCATGCCGTCGAGGAGCAGCGCCGCGGTTATGCATACGGCTTGGAATTTGGTCAGGATCGCCAAAGCGGATACGCCGAAGAGCAAGGCAAGGACGACGCCGGATCGACGGCCGCGGCGTTGGCTGGTCGCGCTGGCGAACAACGCCACGGCGACGCAGCTCTCGCACGCAAGGGCCAGGTCAAAGCGAACTTGAATAAATTCCATCACGAAGAAGCCCGAGCACGCGGCGTACACCGCTGCGACGGCTACCGCGAACAGCGACTCGCCATTTCTGGCAGCGCGCACGGCCAGGAAAACGAACGGCGCCACACCGAACAGCGCCACAAAGATGAGCCGCAACACCGCCACATCGTGCGACACCCTGCGCGACAGGAACGCGATGAGATAGATGATCGCCGGCGGGCTGTTGGCGAACAGTTTCGGTGTGTACGGGTCCCAAAACCTGATCGGATATCCGGTGTGCCGGATGGCCTCCGCCAGCGTCAGATAATTCGCTTCGTCATACCAGAGCGGCGCCCGCAGGCTCGTCATCAAGAAGCCGGCCACGATCAGAAGGCTCGCGACAAACCACGGGAATGCAGTCCATCGCGATTGCGTTGGGGAGATCGGCATTAGACCCGCGCTCATCCCACGTTCCTCCGATGACGCGCCGCTTCAGGCGAGCAGGCGGCCAAGCACGGCGTTGAGGCGCTGGCGGCCGGAGGACGTGGCGCGCAGCCCCGCTTCGTCGCACACCAGGAACCCGCCTTCATCGAGGTCGGCGAGCGCCGCCGGGTCGAGCCCGTCTTCGATCTCGCAGCCGTTCTCGCGGCGGAATTGGGCGCGCGCGATCCCCTCCGTGAGCCGCAACCCCATCATCACCATCTCGTCGCGCCGCTCGCCGGAGGTGAGCGCCACGCGTTCCTCGGTGGCATGGCCTTGGGCCTCGACGGCGGCGAGCCAGGCTTCGGGCGCCCGGCGCTGGCGCAGGGCGAGCTTGGCCCCGGCCTCGGTCAGGCGGCCATGCGCGCCCGGGCCGATGCCGACATAATCGCCATAGCGCCAATAGACGAGATTGTGCCGGCACGCGCCGCCCGGCCGCGCATGGTTCGAGATCTCATAGGGAGGAAGCCCCGCCGCCGCGAGCCGCGCTTCCGTCGTCTCGAACAGCGCCCCGGCCAGTTCGTCATCGGGCAGCCTGAAGGCGCCGCGCGCATGGGCGCCGGCAAAGGCCGTGCCGGCCTCGATCGTGAGCTGATAGACCGAGAGATGATCGCCGGCCATGGCCAGCGCCGCGTCCAGTTCGCGCTCCCAATCCGCCACGCTCTGGCCCGGCCGGGCATAGATGAGGTCGAAGGAATAGCGCGGGAAAAGCCGCGCCGCGATCGCCACCGCGGCTCGCGCCTCGGCCGCGTCATGGCCGCGGCCGAGGAATTTGAGCGCGCGATCGTCGAGCGCCTGGACCCCGAGCGAAACGCGGTTGATGCCGGCGGCGCGGAAATCCGCGAGCCGGCCGGCCTCGACCGAGGTGGGATTGGCCTCGAGCGTAACCTCGAGAGCGGCTTCCGCGCGCCAATGACAGAACGCCCGTTCGAGCACCGCCTCTGCCGTAGCGGGCGCCATCAGCGACGGCGTCCCGCCGCCGAAGAACACCGATACGAGACGCCGCCCCGGCGTCGCCGCAGCGAAATGATCGAGTTCGGCCAACAGCGCGCGGCGCCAGCGCGCCTCGTCGATCGTCCCGCGGACGTGGCTGTTGAAATCGCAATAGGGGCATTTCGACCGGCAGAACGGCCAGTGCACGTAAAGCGCCAGCGGGTCATCGTTCACGGCGCCGCTCCGGCGAGGCATGCGGCCGAGAATTTGGCGAAAGCGGCGGCGCGGTGGCTGATGGCGTGTTTTTGCTCAGGCGCCATCTCGCCGAAGGTCTCGGTATCACCGCCGGGCACGAAGATCGGGTCGTAGCCGAAACCGCGCGTGCCGCGCGGCGGGAACACCAGCCGTCCCAGAACCTCGCCGCGAAAGCACGCGACCTCGCCATCGGGCCAGGCCAGCGCCAGCACGGCGACGAACGCGGCGCTGCGGTCGCCCGCGCCCAGTTCAGCCTCGACCCGTCGCATCGCCGCGGCGAAATCCTTGCCCGGCCCGGCCCAGCGCGCCGAGTGGATGCCCGGCGCCCCGCCGAGCGCCGGCACCACCAGTCCCGAATCGTCGGCCAAGGCCGGAAGGCCGCTTTCCGTCGCGGCGGCACGCGCCTTCAGGGCCGCATTCGCCTCGAAGGTCGCGCCGGTTTCCTCTGGCTCGGGCAGGCCCAAGGCGCCGGCGCCGATCGTGGCGATGCCGAAGGGCGTCAGCAGCACCGCGATCTCGCCGAGCTTGCCCGCATTGTGCGTGGCGATCACCAGGCGCCCGCCAGCGAGACGGCGCGCCACTTCTCAGTCGAGCCCCAGCGCGCGGCGCTGCAGCCGCAGCAGCGCCGCGATCCCGCCCCGCGCCAGCGCCAGCATGGTGGCGAATTCGTCCTGGTCGAAGACCGCGGTCTCGGCGGTCGCCTGCACCTCGACGATGCCGCCGCCTTCGGTCAGGACGAAATTGGCGTCGGCCGCCGCGGTCGAAGTCCTCGGCATAGTCGAGATCGAGCACCGCCGCGCCGCCGCACATGCCGCAGGATATGGCCGCCACGGCATCGGTCAGCGGCAGCCGGGGCAGCGCGCCCGCGGCGACGAGCTTCTTCAACGCGATGTAAAGGGCGACATAGCCCCCCGTCACCGCGGCGGTGCGCGTGCCGCCGTCGGCCTGGAGCACGTCGCAATCGACGCGGATCTGCCGCTCGCCAAGGCCCGTGAGATCGGTCACCGCGCGCAGCGAGCGGCCGATGAGGCGCTGAATCTCCTGGGTGCGTCCGGTCTGCCGGCCGCGAGCCGCTTCGCGGTCGGTGCGGGTGTGGGTCGAGCGCGGCAGCATGCCGTATTCCGCCGTGATCCAGCCGCGCCCGGAATTGCGCAGGAACGGCGGCACCTTGTCCTCGACCGTGGCGGCGCAGAGCACGTGGGTGTCGCCGAAACGCACGAGGCAGGAGCCTTCGGCATATTTGGCAAAGCCGGGCTCGAGCGCGATCGGGCGCATTTCGTCGGGGGCGCGCCCGGAGGGTCGCGGCATGGCATTTCCTCAATCGCGTGCTCGGCTGAACCTAGGGCGCGGCGGCGGGAACGTAAAGATGCGCAATCGAATGCGCAATGGGACGGCCGGTTGACGCTCCCTGTTGCCCTCCCTACATTTCGGCGCGCGATGAATGCGCCTGTGGCGAGACCGGTCATCACCGAACTCAATGAACGCAGCCGCGAAATTCTGCGGCTCGTGGTCGATGCGTTCGTCGAGACCGGCGAGCCGGTCGGATCGCGCACGCTGTCGCGCCGCGGCACGCTCGACCTGTCACCCGCGACCATTCGCAACGTCCTGGCCGACCTCGAGGAGTCGGGGCTTCTGTTTGCGCCGCACACCTCGGCGGGGCGGCTGCCGACCGAAGCGGGGCTGCGACTTTTCGTCAGCGGCATTCTCGAAGTCGGCGGCCTGACCGAGGACGAGCGGCAGACCATCGACGGCCGCCTCGCCGCCACCGGCAAGAGCCTGGCCCAGGCGCTCGAGGCGGCGACGACGGCACTGTCGGGGCTCGCGCGCTGCGCCGGCATGGTGGTCGCACCCAAGATCGAGCGGCCCCTGAAGCATATCGAATTCGTGCCGTTCTCGGCGACGCGGGCGCTCGTCGTCATGGTGACCGAGGACGGGCTGGTGGAGAACCGCCTCATCGACGTGCCGGCGGGGACGCCGCCTTCGACGCTGATGGCGGCGAGCAACTATCTCAATGCGCGGCTGATCGGCCGCACCATCGACGAGGCGCGGCTCGACGTGCTGGCCGACATCGACAGCCGGCGCGCGCAGCTCGACGCCTTGACGGCGCGGCTGGTCGAGGCCGGGCTCGCGTCATGGGCGGGCGGCGCCCAGGGGACGGCACTCATCGTCAAGGGCCAGGCACAGCTTCTCAACGACGTGACGGCGCTCGGCGACCTCGAACGGCTGCGGACGCTGTTCGACATGCTGGAGACCCGCGAGGCCATGGTACGGCTGCTCGACGCGACCCGCGAGGGCGAGGGCGTGCAAATCTATATCGGCGCCGACAATCCGCTGTTCGGCATTGCCGGCTGCTCGATGATTGTTGCGCCCTACAGCAATTCGCGCGAACAGGTGGTCGGGGCGATCGGCGTGATCGGCCCGACCCGGCTCAATTATGCCCGCATCATCCCGCTGGTCGACTATACCGCGAAGGTGATCGGCCGGCTGATCGGATAACCGCGAGGGATCGCATGAACGAGGAGAGAGACGGCGCCGACGGCGCCGAAGCGAATGCGCCTTCGGCGGCGGACGTGACGGCCGAGCAGCGGCTCGGCGCGGTCGAGGCCGAACTCGCCGACACCAAGGACCGGCTGCTGCGGGCGCTGGCGGAGACCGAGAACGTGCGCCGCCGCGCCCAGCGCGAGCGCGACGACGCCCAGCGCTTCGCCGCCGCCAATTTCGCCAAGGATCTGCTGAGCGTCGCCGACAATCTCCGCCGCGCGCTGCTGAGCCTGCCCGAGGCCGAGGCCGCCGACGATCGCACCCGCACCCTCCTCGCCGGCGTCGCCGCCACCGAACGCGAGCTGCTGAGCGCTTTCGAGCGCCACGGCATCAAGAAGCTCGAGCCGCGGCCGGGCGACCGCTTCGACCACAATCTCCACGAAGCCATGTTCGAGGTCGAGAACACCGGCCAGCCGGCCGGCGCCGTCGTCCAGGTCCTGCAGCCGGGCTACCTGCTTCACGACCGCCTGCTGCGCCCGGCCATGGTCGGGGTCGCCAAGGCCGCCCCGGGCGCGGGCGAGCCGCGTCGCGTTGACGAGGTGGTATAGGCATTCGCCCATCTTGCGGCCGCCCACGCCCATTTCCCATACGCGTGGGCCGGGCGGCGCGGCGCCCGGCGCCCGTCGCGACCCGTTGTAGCGCGGGGCGAGCGCCCATATATAAGCGAGGCACACTCCAGGGATACCTGTGGGCGACCAATCCTAGGGGGCTGTGGCAGCGCCTGCACGGGCTGCGCGGCCCTGCTGCAACAAGAGGTGGAAATGGCAAAGGTTATCGGGATCGATCTCGGGACGACCAATTCTTGCGTCGCCGTGATGGAAGGCAAAGCCGCCAAGGTGATCGAGAACAGCGAGGGCATGCGCACGACGCCCTCCCAGGTCGCTTTCACGGAAACCGGGGAGCGCCTCGTCGGACAGGCGGCCAAGCGCCAGTCCGTGACCAATCCCGAGAACACGTTCTACGGCATCAAGCGCCTGATCGGACGGCGCTTCGCCGACCCGATGGTGAAAAAAGAGGGCGAACTCGTCCCGTTCAGGATCCTGGCGGGCGACAACGGCGATGCCTGGGTCGAGAGCCGCGGCAAGAAATACGCGCCCTCGCAGATCAGCGCCTTCGTCCTGCAGAAGATGAAGGAGACCGCCGAGGCCTATCTCGGCGAGCCGGTGACCGAGGCCGTCATTACCGTCCCGGCCTATTTCAACGACAGCCAGCGCCAGGCGACCAAGGACGCCGGCAAGATCGCCGGGCTCGAGGTGCTGCGCATCATCAACGAGCCGACCGCGGCGGCGCTCGCCTACGGGCTGGAGCGCAAGAGCGCGGGCACGATCGCCGTCTATGACCTGGGCGGCGGCACGTTCGACATTTCGGTGCTCGAGATCGGCGACGGCGTGTTCGAGGTGAAATCCACCAACGGCGACACCTTCCTCGGCGGCGAGGATTTCGACAAGCGGGTCATCGACTATCTCGCCGACGAGTTCAAGAAGGAGCAGGGCATCGACCTGCGCGACCGACCGGCTCGCCCTGCAGCGCCTCAAGGAGGCCGCGGAAAAGGCCAAGATCGAGCTCAGCTCGTCGATGCAGACCGAAGTCAACCTTCCCTTCATCACCGCCGACCAGCACGGCCCCAAGCATCTCAACATCAAGCTGACGCGAGCGAAGCTCGAGGCGCTGGTCGATGATCTCATCCAGAAGACCATCGAGCCGTGCCGCAACGCCATCAAGGATGCCGGCCTCAAAGCGTCGGAGATCAACGAGGTGATCCTCGTCGGCGGCATGACGCGCATGCCCAAGGTGATCGAGACGGTGAAGCAGTTCTTCGGCAAGGAGCCGAACCGCTCGGTCAACCCGGACGAGGTCGTGGCCGTCGGCGCGGCAATCCAGGCGGGCGTGCTGAAGGGCGAGGTGAAGGACGTTCTTCTGCTCGACGTGACGCCGCTTGTCGCTCGGCATCGAGACCCTGGGCGGCGTGTTCACCCGGCTCATCGACCGCAACACCACGATCCCGACCAAGAAGAGCCAGATCTTCTCCACCGCCGAGGACAACCAGACCGCGGTCACCATCCGCGTCTTCCAGGGCGAGCGCGAGATGGCCGCGGACAACAAGATCCTGGGCCAGTTCGACCTCGTCGGCATCCCGCCGGCGCCGCGCGGCGTGCCGCAGGTCGAAGTCACCTTCGACATCGACGCCAACGGCATCGTCAGCGTCAGCGCCAAGGACAAGGCCACCGGCAAGGAGCAGCAGATCCGCATCCAGGCCTCGGGCGGGCTCAGCGACGCCGACATCGACAAGATGGTGAAGGACGCCGAGGCGCATGCCGAGGACGACAAGAAGCGCCGCGAACTGGTCGAGGCCCGCAACCACGCCGAGGCGCTCGTGCACACCACCGAGCGGACGCTCAAGGAGAGCGGCGACAAGATCCCGGCCGCCGACCGCGAGGCCGTGGAAGCGGCCATCCGCGACCTCAAGACGGCGACGGGCGGCGACGATGCCGCGCCAGATCCAAGCCAAGACCGAGGCGCTCGGCCAGATCGCGATGAAGCTCGGCGAAGCCATGTACAAGACGCAGCAGGCGAGCCCCGGCGGGCGACGCCGGCGGGCCAGGCCGGACCGGCCGGCGGAACCGCCGCGGGCGGCAACGACAAGGTGGTCGATGCCGATTTCGAGGAGGTCGACGAGCGCAACAAGAAGCGGGGCGCGGGCTGAGCGCCGGCTGCCGCACCGGCAAACCGCCCCGATGGTCGCTGCGGGGCGGTTTGCGCATCGAGGGGCGAGATCGAGAGCAAGAGCAATAAACGATGGCGAAGCAGGATTTCTATGAACTCTTGGGCGTCCCGCGCGACGCCTCGCCCGACGATCTCAAGAAGGCCTATCGCAAGCTGGCGATGCAGCATCATCCCGACCGCAATCCAGGGCGACCGCGGGGCGGAGCAGAAGTTCAAGGCGATCAACGAGGCCTATGACGTCCTGAAGGACGAGCAGAAGCGCGCCGCCTATGACCGCTTCGGCCATGCCGCCTTCGAGAACGGCGGCGGCCGGCCCGGCGGGCGGCGATTTCGGCTTCGCCGCCGGTTTCGCCGACATCTTCGACGAGATGTTCGGCGACTTCATGGGCCAGCGCCGCGGTGCCGGCGGCGGCGCCAGCAACCGCGGCAACGATCTGCGCTACAATCTCGAGATCACGCTCGAGGACGCTTTCAAGGGCAAGCAAACGACCATCCGCGTCACCACGCTGGCGCCGTGCGAGACCTGCAGCGGCAGCGGCGCGACGCCGGGCTCGCGGCCGACCGATTGCCCGACCTGCCGCGGCAGCGGCCGCGTCCGGGCGCAGCAGGGCTTCTTCACCATCGAGCGGACCTGCCCGTCGTGCCACGGCGCCGGCCGCGTCATCGAGAATCCATGCCGGAGCTGCGGCGGCCAGGGCCGCATGCGCAAGGAGAAGTCGCTCGCCGTGTCGATCCCGGCCGGGCGTCGAGGACGGAACCCGCATCCGGCTGGCCGGCGAAGGCGAGGCCGGCGTGCGCGGCGGCGCGCCGGGCGATCTCTATATCTTCCTCGCGGTGAAGCCGCACCGCATCTTCCAGCGCGACGGCGCCAACATCCATTGCCGCGTGCCGATCTCGATGCCGACGGCGGCCCTGGGCGGCGCGATCGAGGTGCCGGTGATCGACGGCGGCCGCGCCAAGCTCACCATCCCCGCCGGGCACCCAGTCGGGCCACCAGTTCCGCCTGCGCGGCAAGGGCATGTCGGTGCTGCGCTCGCCCTCGCGCGGCGACATGTATGTCGAGGTGGTGGTCGAGACGCCGGTCAATCTTTCGAAGCGCCAGCAGGAGCTGCTGCGCGAGTTCGAGAAATGCCGGCGAGCACGCGCGCACCCAGCCCGAAAGCGAAGGCTTCTTCGCCAAGGTGAAGGAATTCTTCGAGGACTTGCGGGAATAGCCCGCCGCCGGCGCAAGCTTGTAATCGCCGCGCCTCCTGAAGTACCCCTCTGCCGGGAATGCGCCTGACGACTGTCAAGCGGGCGCCGCGCAGGGGGAGGCGCGACATGGTCAAGCGTTTGGTCCTGGGATGCGCGCTGGCTGCTGCGCTTGGCGCTGCCGGCGCGGGCGCAAAAGACCGACAAGGTGTTGGTCGGCACGCGCCCCGTCGCTGGCGACGGCGCCCTTTTACATCGCCGTCGCCAAGGGCTATCTCGCGGCCGAGCATATCGCCACGCAACTAGGGCAATTTCCGCGGCGCCCAGGACGCGGTCTCGGCGTTGGCAACCGGTCACATGGATGTCGATCTCGGCGCGCATCAACGCCGGCTTCTTCAATGCGGCGCATGCGGGACTGGAACTGCGCGCGGTCGCCTCGCTCGGCATCCAGCCGATCCCCGTGACCGCGACGCCCGCTCATCGCGCGCAAGGATTTGTGGGACAGCGGCGCCATCCGCAGCGGCGCCGATCTCAAGCGGCCGCAAGGTCGCGGTCAACACGCCCGGCGCCAGCCCCGAATTTTTCCTCTCGCTCGTCCTCGCGCGCCACGCGCATGACGCTCAAGGACGTGGACGAGACCATGATCGGCTTTCGCCGAGATGGTGATCGCGCTCAGAACAAGAGCATCGACGCCGCCTTCCCGGCCGAGCCGTTTGCGACCCTGGCGATCAAACAGGGCTCCGCCCGCTCGTGTCGGTAGAGGCCGGCAACCGGCGGCGGCGACATGACGACGGTCTTCTTCTTCAGCAGCAAGTTCCTGCACGACCGGCCCGAGGTCGCCGTGCGCTTCCTGCGCGCCATGATCCGCGGCGCGCGCGAGGCGCAGGGCTTCTACACCAGGGATCCGGCGATCGTCGCCATGCTCGCGAAGGCGACGAAGATCGCGCCCGAGACGATCATGGCGGCCGTTCCTTTCGGCTTCGACCCCGATCTCGACATCGCCAAATACTCGACAGCGTCAGCCGCCAGGAAGAGCAGCACATGAAGGACGGAAGGCTCAACTACGACAAGCCGGTGCCGATGGACCAGATGGTCGATGCGAGCCTCGTGCACAAGGCGGCGGCGAGCCTGCTAAGTGAAGGAGGCAGGGCCAAGTGCAACGCCGATTCGGTAGGGAGGAACACATGATCAGGTCAGTTCGCGTTCGGGATGGCGCTGCTGGTGATGGCCGCATTCCGGCGGTCGCGCACAGCAAAGGACGACAAGGTCACGGTCGGCTATGTCATCACCCGTCGCAGTCGCCGTTCTTATCGCCGAGGGCAAGGGCTATTTCACGGCCGAAGCCATCGTCATCATTCCGGTAGCTTTCCGGCGCGCAGGACACCGTTTCGGCGCTCGCCACCGGCAAGCTCGACGTCAGCCTGGGCGCGATCAGCGCCGGCTTCTTCAATGCCCAGGGCGCAATCTCGATCTGCGCGCGGTGGCGGCGCTCGGTATCCAGCCGTCGCCGGTGATCGCGACGCCGCCGGTGGCGCGCAAGGATTTGTCGGACAGCGGCGCCATTCGCAGCGGCGCCGATTTCAAAGGCCACAAGGTCGCCGTCAACGTGCCCGGCTCGATCCCGAATATCTTCTCACCCTCATCCTCGAGAAATATCAGATGACAGGCTCAAGGATGTGGACGTAGACGACGCTTCCTTCCCCGCAACAGGTGATCGCACTGCGCAACAAGGCGATCGACGTTGCGTTTCTGCCCGAGCCCTTCGCGACCACGGCGATCAAGGCGGGCTTCGCCGCGCTGATCAAGCCCGAAGCCGGCGCCGGCGCCGGCGACGTCACGACGATGGCTTTCTTCAGCGGCCATTTCATGCGCGACCGCACCGACGTCGCCGCAGCGCTTCCTGCGCGCCATGCTGCGGGGGGCGCGCGAAACCCAGGGCGCCTACGCCAAGGACCCGAAGATCGCGGCCATCATCGCCAAGGCGACCAAGCTCAAGCCCGAAGCAATCGAAGGCGAGCACGCCTTCGCCTTCGATCCCGATCTCGACATCGCCAATTCGCGGACAGCATCCGCCGCCAGGAACGCATCGACATGATGAACGGCCGGCTCAACTACAAGACGCCGCTGCCGATGGACCGGCTGATCGACGCGAGCCTTATCCACAAGGCGGCGGCGAGCCTGAACTAGCCGTGAATTCCAGGCGTTAGGCCGGAACGGGCGGCGCCGACCGGGTCTTTTGGGGCGGGGCCTGCATGCGCCTCTTGTAGCGCAGGGGCGGCGCGTCTTATGCTCCTCCCCATGACGGACGGCGGCGAGGGGCCCCCGCCCCAGGCCGCCTCCAGCCAGTGGAGGCATTCATGGCGGATGTGAAGGGCAACGGCGAACTGTTCTCCGATTTTCGCCGCATGATGGGCGAGTGGCGGCTTCCGGGCTTCGACCTCGACGCGGTGGCGCAATACCAGCGCAAGAACATCGAGGCCATCACCCAGGCGAACCAGCTCGCCCTCGAGGGCACGCAGGCGTGGATGCGGCGCAATCTCGAACTCGCCCGCGAGACCATGGAAGAGATGTCGGCAATGCTGAGCGAGTTCACCAGGCCCACGACCTCGATCGAGGACCGACTCCAGCGTCAGGCCGAATATTCCAAGAAGGCAATCGAGAAAGGCTTCGCCAATATCCGCGACCTGACGGAGCTGATGTCCAAGGCCAACAGCGACGCGCTCGGCGTCATTTCGAAGCGTGTCACCGAGGGCCTCGAAGAAGTGCGCGAGCTGACGCAGCAGAAGGCGGCCTGACCGGGGGCAGAGCGGACTATTCCGCCGCCGCGTGCGGCACGCAGCGCGGCGGCGGGCCGGCCCCGGCGCAGCGGCGGGTTCGGCGAGCACGGCGGTCAGTTTCTCGCGGATCGCCTTGATCCGCTCCTCGTGCTCGACCTTGTGGCCGAACAGATCCTTGACATAGAAGACGTCCACCACCTTCTCGCCATAGGTGGAGATTTTCGCGCTCGCGATCTGCAGATTGAGCTGGGTCAGCGCGCGGGTCAGCTCGAACAGCAGCCCCGGCCGGTCGCGGCCGTTGACCTCGATCACCGTGTGGCGTGCGGCTCGCCGTGTTGTTGATGAGGACGCGCGGCAGCACGGCGAAGATCCGGGTCCGGCTCGCCAGCACCGACGGCTCCTTCAATTCGAGATGCGGCTTGACCCGGCCCGACAGCACGTTCTCGAACAGCACCGCGAGCTTGGCCAGCTTCTCCGGCCGGTCGAACGCGCCGCCGCGCTGGTCCTGCACCAGGAACGTGTCGAGCGCCATGCCGTTGGCGAGCGTCAGGATCTTGGCATCGACGATGTTGGCGCCGGCCAGCGCCAAGGCGCCGGCGATGCGCGAGAACAGGCCGGGATGGTCGGCGGTGTAGAGCGTGATCTCGGTCACGGCGCGCGCCGTATCGACGCGCGTATCGACGGTCAGGGGCGCGCCGCTGCGCTCGGCCTCGCGGGTGAGCCGGCCCTGCCGCGCCAGCGTCGGCGCATCGGATGACAGCCAATAGGAGGGATAGGTCCGGGCGAGGAAGGCGTCGAACTCGGCGTCGGTGAAGTCCTTGAGCAGCGTCCGCACCGCCTCCTGCTTCGCCTTGATCCGCACGCCGCGCGCTCGGCGACGAGCCCGCCCGACATCACCTCGAGCGCGCGGTGATAGAGCTCGAACAGCAGCGTCGCCTTCCAGCCGTTCCACACATGCGGGCCCGACCGCGCGGATGTCGGCGACGGTGAGGATGAGCAGCAGCTTCAGCCGTTCGGGCGACTGCACGCGTTCGGCAAAGCCGCGGATCGTCTCCGGCATCCTCGATGTCGAGCTTGAAGGCCGTGCTGCTCATCAGCAGATGCCAGCGCACCAGCCAGGCGACCGTCTCGGTCTCCTCGGCCGTGAGGCCGAGCGCGGGGGCCGAGCTTCTGCGCCACTTTCTCGCCCAGCACCGAATGGTCGCCGCCGCGGCCCTTGGCGATGTCGTGCAGCAGCACGGCGAGATAGAGCGCGCGGCGCGAATCGATCGTCGGCATCAGCGCGGTCGGCAGCGGCATCTCGTCCTTGAACTCGCCGGTCTCGATCTTGTGCAGCGATGCCGATGGCGAAGATGGTGTGCTCGTCGACGGTGTAGACGTGGTACATGTCGTACTGCATCTGCGCGACGACGCGGCCGAAATCGGGGATGAAGCGGCCGAACACGCCGGCCTCGTTCATGCGCCGCAGCGTCGTCTCGGGATCCTTGTGCGAGGTGAGGATCTCCATGAAGAGGCGGTTCGCCTCGGGATTGGCGCGCAGATTGGCGTCGATGAGCCTCAACGACTGGGTGATCAGCCGCAGCGCATGCGGATGGATGTCGAGCCCGTTTTCTTCGGCCGCGTGGAAGAGCCGGATGAAGGTGACGGGATCGTCGCGGAAGGCGTGCTCGTTGACGACGTCGAGGCGGCCGCCATCGACCTTGAAGCCCGCGACCGAACGCTTGCGCAGGCCCCAGCGCCGCCACGAGAACCGCGGCAGACGCTGCTGCTCGGCCTCGAGCACCGCGCAGAAGATGCGCGTCAGATCGCCCACATCCTTGGCGACGAGGAAATAGTGCTTCATGAAGCGCTCGACGCCGCGCGCGCCGGCGTGGTCGGTATAGCCCATGCGGCGCCCGACCTCGCTCTGGAGGTCGAAGGTCAGGCGGTCCTCGGCGCGCCCGGTGAGGAAATGGAGATGGCAGCGCACCGTCCACAGGAAATTCTGCGCCCGGGCGAAACGCTGCGCCTCCTCGGCCGAGAGCACGCCGCGCTCGACCAGTTGGTCGACGCTGTCGACGCGATAGATGTATTTGGCGATCCAGAACAGCGTGTGCAGGTCGCGCAGCCCGCCCTTGCCTTCCTTGACGTTGGGCTCGACGAGATAGCGCGAATCGCCGAGGCGGGCGTGGCGCTTGTCGCGTTCGTCGAGCTTGGCCTGAACGAAGCGGGCGGCGGTGCCCTTGATGATCTCGGTCTCGAAGCGGCGCTTCAGCTCCATGAACAGGACCTGCTCGCCCCAGATATAGCGCGCCTCGAGCACGGCGGTGCAGATGGTGAGATCGCCCTTGGCGCGGGCCAGCGTCTCCTCGACCGAGCGCGTCGCCTGCCCGACTTTGAGCCCGACGTCCCAGAGCGTGTAGAGCATGTACTCGACCACCTGCTCGGTGTGCGGCGTCTCCTTGTAGGGGAGCAGGAACAGGAGATCGATGTCCGAGAAGGGCGCCAGCTCGCCGCGGCCATAGCCGCCGACCGCGACCAGCGCCATGCGCTCGCCGGCGGTGGGATTGGCGAGCGGATAGATGCGCGTCGACGACGAAGTCGTAGAGCACGCGGATGACCTGATCGACCAGGAAGGCGAGCTCCTGCGTCGTTTCGGTGCCGGAGGCGCCGGCCTCGAAGCGCTTCCGCACCTCGGCGCGGCCGGCGGCGAGCGCGCGCCTTCAGCTGCCTCGGCGACGCGGGCGCGCGGCGGCTCGCCGCCGGCCGTCGGCAAGCTGTCTCGAGCTCGGCCTGGAGCGCGCGGCGGTCGATGATCTCGCGCTGGCGCAAAATCGTGTTCATGGCGGCGCGATCCTACACCGTGCCGTCCCCTGGCGCCACCCGCGCCCGGCCGCGGTAGTGGGTCAGTTTGAATTGTAACAGCCTTCGCTATCTTTAGCGTGGCCCGCCGTCCGGTGCTATATTCCTATTATGACCCCTAAACAACTCCCCCGCCCGCGCGACCCGCTTCAGCTCGCCAAACTCATCGTCGATATCGCCACGGGTCAAGTCGAGGATCGTGTGCCGGAGCCTTCATACGAAGGCAAGAATCCCGCCGCCGTAGCACTCGGCAAGCTAGGTGCTGAGAAGGGCGGCAAGGCACGCGCTAGCAAGCTATCACCCGAGCGCCGGGCCGAAATCGCTCGGGAAGCGGCCAAGAAGCGCTGGAAATCCTAGTACGTGAATGTACTTGACGTAGGATCGGCGGCGCTCTAAGACGGCCGCCATGAGCGATGTAGTTCATATCCTACGCGACGAACTTGCCGATCTCGAACGGCAGATCGCAGAGCTGTTCGTTCTACAGCGACGCGCGGGTAAAATTCGCGACCTGCTCAAGGAGTACGAACCGAAAGAAGTCTCGACCAGGAGACCGCCTATGCAACGGCGCGCCCCCTACCCCAGCCGGGACGGTGTGGGAGCGCAGCCTGGTTCTATGGCGCAGCGTATCGTGGACGGTGCCGCCGAATACCTGCGCCGCAAGGGATCACGCGCTGGAACGTCGGAGATCGTCAGGGCACTCGCCGAAGCCGGCGTGCTTCCAGCCGGTACGACGAGGGACGAGTACGGCGTATCATCGCGGCTCAGTCGGTCATCGCTGTTCGACGGCGGCAGGGGCCAGGGGTACGGTCTCGCGGAGTGGTATGTGCATGAAGAAGCAGAGAGATTCCCCGCAAGGGGAAACCGGGGCTGTGGCGGCCCCGGTTTAACGTTAACCCCTAGGAAAGTGTAGCAGGCCGTTAGCCGCGGCCTCGAAAGGCAGGTGGTACATGAAAAAAGCGTAGCTAATTCACGCCACTAAGCCTCTGCGCTCGGGCCTCTCGGCTCGGGCGTACGCTTTCTAGCGCGCGTCTACCGCAAAAGTAAAGTAAAATCCCTCGCATAAACTGACCTTTCGTGCTTGCGCGGCAAGGCATGGGAGCGTATAACCATGCGTATGAACAAACTCCCTTCCGCCAAGCGCGTCCAAATCCTCGGCATGATGGTCGAGGGCATGTCCGCATCCGTGCAATCACCCGACTGACCGGCGCCAGCAAGAACACGGTCCTCAAGTTCCTGGTCGATGCCGGAGAGGCGTGTGCTGCCTATCACGACCGAGCACGTCCGGAACGTGAGGTGCGCGCCGGGTCCAGTGCGACGAGATTTGGAGCTTCATCTACAGCCAAGCAAAAGAACGCCGCGGCGGCGAAGGCGCAACGGACCTGGCCTATGGCGATGCCTGGACGTGGACCGCGATCGACGCGGACAGCAAACTCGTCATCTCCTACCTAGTCGGCGGCCGTGGACAGCGATTACGCCATCGTGCTCATGGACGATCTTCGCGCCCGGCTCGCGAACCGCGTTCAGCTCACGTCGGATGGGCACAAGGCATACCTCGAAGCGGTCGATGGTGCGTTCGGCGGCGACGTGGACTATGCGCATGCTCGTAAAGCTCTATGGCCCCGCACCACGAAGGGCAGCGCCGCTACAGCCCCGCAGAGTGCATCGGTGCGAAGAAGACTGAGATCGAGGGCAAGCCGGACCCGGACCACATCAGCACGTCCTACGTGGAACGGTCGAACCTCACCATCCGGATGCACAACCGGCGCTTCACCCGGCTGACCAACGCGTTCTCGAAGAAGGTCGAGAACCACAAGCATTCGGTCGCGCTCAACTTCATCTTCTACAATTTCGCGCGCATCCACCAGACGCTACGGATGTCACCGGCGATGGCGGCTGGCGTCACGGGGAAGCTCTGGGAACTCGCGGATATGGTCGCGATGATCGATGAATATCACGCGGCGCAGAAGCCGATGGACTTGGGCGAGTTGGTGATCGGCTAGGAAGGGGAGACGGTAGGACGGCCGGGGATTCGCACCCCGACCGCCCCTTCGCTATCCTGGACGTTGCCATACGAACCAGAGAGCAAATCGAGCACTGAAGTGATAAATGTACTAATGTGATCTATGGAAGCGGAACCACATTTGGATATTTTGGCAAAAATTTTCGATCTTTTTAAGGCCCCGCTTAGGTGTGTGATCGCGCTCGGCATTGTTGTGTCTCTGGTTCTTTTCGCGCCAAATTCCGTTATTGATAAACTGGGATTTCTGAAATACAGGGAGGAAGGTAATTTTTATCTTGGCGTCGCTCTCCTGCTTTGCATCGCGATAGCCATCTCTGGCGGCATTGGGTTCTTGGCTCAAAGATACAACAACTACCTTTTCCTGCGTGCCGGAAAGAAGCAACTCAACCTCCTCACCGTTGAGGAGAAGCAAATCCTCCGGGGCTATATCGAAGGCCAAACAAGAACTATGCATCTCCACATTCAGTCCGGCATCGTTAATGGCTTGGTTGCTGAAAAAATCATTTACCGTGCTTCCAGTATCGGTGCTACCGGCTTCGCTTTTGCCTACAATATTCAACCTTGGGCCTGGAAGTACCTCAATAAGCATCGTGATCTTTTGCTTCATAACTAACACCACAGTTTGTCGAAACGCAACAAAGGATATATACGATGGTTGCACGACTAGAACGTGTTGAACTCAGGAAAGCCTTCCCGTCAGAAGTCAGAGACTTCTCGCGTTGGCTCCACGACAACATCGACGAACTCGGCCGCGTCGTGGGTATGGAACTCTCCAATCCCGGAAGGGAGCGGCCGGCTGGCGACTTCAGCGTCAATCTGATCGCCGAGGTCACCGACGGCGGCATCAGTCGTCATCGAGAATCAGCTCGGCCGCAGCGATCACGACCATCTCGGCAAGGTTCTCACCTACCTGACGGCATTCGAGGCCAAGGCGGCAATCTGGATCATGGAAACGCCCCGCGTCGAACACGTCAACGCGATGGCGTGGCTTAACCAGTCATCGTCGGCCGACTTCTACATGGTAAAGCTGGAGGCGGTAAAAATCGGCGATTCAGAAGTTGCGGCGCTAATGACGCTGATCGTCGGGCCGAGTGAGGGCACCAAGACCATCACGGAGGAAAAGCAGGAAATCGCCGCACGCTACGGCGAGCGACGCCAGTTCTGGGAAGGGCTGCTGGCCGTCGCGAACATTAAGACGCCACTGCATTCGGGCCGATCACCGACCAAGGATTCGTGGATATCGACCAGCGCCGGCAAGCGGGGCATCGACTACAACTACGTGATCCGCCAACACCACGTTCGGGTCGAGGTCTGGATCGCCCGCGGGCCAGGACAGGATGCCGAGAACAAGCAGATATTCGACACGCTCGCCACGAAGAAGGACGAGATACAGGCGGCCTTCGGGTCGCCGGAACTGGACTGGCAGCGGCTGGATGAAAGCGCGGCCTGCCGCATTTGTGCGACTTCCGACATCGGCGGCTACCGCAATCCGGAGAAGTGGCCCGAGGTCTACCAGTGGATGGCCGATCACATGGTCGCGCTGGAGAAGGCGTTCCGCCCGCACATCAATGCCCTGCATATATAGGTGCGTTTGCTACCATTCCGACACCTGTTACAATCTAAACTGACCCACTACCCCGGCCGCGGCGCCGTTGCGGCCGGAACGGTGGGCGTCCGTTAACCTCATGGCGGGGCTTGACCCGGCCGGCGGCGCATTGTCCTTTACGGCAAATCCAGTAGGGGGCCGTTCGATGACAAGCTTGCCGATCCGGTGCGCAGCCGCCGCGCTCGCGGCGCTCGCCTTTGCGATGCCGGCCGCGGCGCAGGCGCCGGCAAGGCTCGAGACCAGCATCGCCCTGCCGACCACGAGCCTCACCTTCTCGACCACCTATATCGCCCAGGATCTCGGCTTCTGGGACAAGCAGGGGCTCGCGGTCAAGGTCGTGGTCATCGCCGGCGTCGGCGCACCCAATGCAGTGATCGCCGGCTCGGTCGATTTCACCCTCACCACCGCGAGCACCTTCGCGCGCGCGGCCGAGCGCGGCCAGCGCGAGCTGATCATCGCCAACACCCTCGACCGGCCGATGATGGAAGTGGTGCTGCGCAAGGACCTGGCCGAGGCCGGCGGCTTCGATCCGGCAGCGCCGCTGGCGGACCGCGCCAAGCTGTTGCGCGGCCGGACCATGGCCGTGGACGGCATCTACACCAACATCCACGCCTTTCTGCAACTGGTGGCGCGCAAAGGCGGGCTCGATCCCGAGACCGACCTGAACGTAGCGCCGATGATCGCTCCCAACATGCCCGCGGCGATGGCGGCGAAAGCGATCGACGGTTTCAGCGCGTCGCTCCCCTGGACGGTCGCTGCGGTCGCCACCGGGCAGGCTGTGCTCGTCGCCTCGAGCCCGCGCGGCGACCTGCCGGAATTGTTGCCGTTCGCCTACTCGGTCTTGATGACCCGGCCGGCGGTCTGCACCGACCATCCCGCGATCTGCGAGCGCATGGCGGCGGGCTATGCGGCGGCGGGAACGTTCCTGCGCGAGCATCCGCAGGCGGCGGTGCCGATCCTGAAGAAGCGCTTCCCCAACATCGCCGACGACGTGCTGCACCGCTCCATCGAGACGGTCCGGGCCGCCACGCCGCCCCAGCCCAAGGTCGCCCCGGTGGCGCTGGAGAATTCCGAGCATTTCAACGTCGCCGCCGGGATCATCAAGCCCGACGCCATGCTCAAATCCTTCGCCGGGCTCTATACCAACAGCTTCGTCCCCTGAGGCTCGAAGGGCAACGGCGCCCATGCTAGGATGGGCCGTGCCCGAGCCTGGAGAGACGCGCATGCCCATCGCCGTCCGGCCGCTTCATCCCGTCTTCGCCGCCGCGATCACCGGCGTCGACCTGCGGCAGCCGATCGCGCCCACGGCGATCGCCGAGATCGTCGCGGCGCTCGACCAGTTCGCCATCGCCGTGCTGCCCGACCAGGCGCTCGACGACGAGGCGCAGATCGCCTTCAGCCGCCAGATCGGCAGCCTGGCCGTCGCCCTCAATCACGGCCGCAAGCAGGGGCAGAACGCGCGCTTGAGGCCCGAGCTGTTCGACGTCTCCAATCTCAACGAGAACCACGACATTCTCGACCGCGACGATCGGCGCTGGCACTGGCGCGAAGGCGACCGGCTGTGGCACACCGACCGGTCGTTCATCGCCGCCGATACCACCTATTCGCTCTTGTCGGCGCGGATCATTCCGCCCGAGGGCGGCGACACCCATTTTGCCGACATGCGCGCCGCCTATGACGCGCTCGACGACGCCATGAAGCGCCGGCTCGACGGGCTCACGGTCGAGCATTCGGTGTGGTACTCGCGCGCCCTTGCCGGCGGCACCGATTTCCGCGCGGACGAGATCAAGACCATGCCGCCGGTGCCGCAGCCGCTGGTGCGCCTCCATCCGGGATCGCGCCGCAACTCGCTGGTGCTTGCCTCGCACGCCTCGCACGTCATCGGCTGGCCGCTGGCCGAGGGCCGCGCGCTGCTGCGGGAACTCATGGAGTTTGCGACCCAGCCGCGCTTCGTTTACGTGCACAAGTGGCGCCCGCACGACCTCGTTATCTGGGACAACCGCTGCACCATGCATCGCGGCACGAAATTCGACGACCTCACCTATCGCCGCGACATGCGCCGCACCACGGTCGAGGGCCGGCCCGCCGCCCTTGCCGCCGCAATCTGAGCCCACGGCGGCAAGGGGCACCGCGGCCTATTTTTGGGTCAGCTTGCCGTTGATCGCGTCGCCGAACGGGACCCAGGTCTTGCCGTTGAAGCGGACGAGCCGCATCTCCTTCACCGGCACGTAATCGTCGGGCGTCGTGTTCATGGTGATGCCCGGCTGCAGCATCGGTGATCGCAATTCTGCAGGTGCGTCGCCTGCTTCATGATGTTTGCTGCGCGTGAGGTCGTCGCCGCATTCCTTGAGGATGTGGACGAGCACCGCGCCCTCGTCATAGCCGGTGACGTTGAAGCAGTTCGTCACGTCGCCGTCCGGCATGTATTTCGCCATCCACGCCCGCCACGCCTTGTAATCGGCATCGTTCTGCCATTGCGGATCGGTCGGGTCCTTCTCGTAAGCGGTCGAGACCAGGCCCACGGCCTTCTCGAGACCCGCCGGTTTCAGCGCGGCGGCGACCGAGTTGCCGACATTGTTGACGATGTAAAGCGGCTTCCAGCCGAGGTCGTAGACCTTGCGGATGGCTTGCGCGGAAAATTTGGGCGTCACGATCGCCACGAACACGTTCGCGCCCGAGGCCTGCAGGGTCACGATCTGCTGATCGATGGTCGGATCCGTCACCTCGTAGGAGGCCGAGGCGACGATGAACTTGTTCGCCTGGGCGCCGAAGCCGTCGCGGAACCCGTTCAGGATATCCTTGCCGTAATCGTCGTTCTGGTAGAGGACCGCGATCTTCGCGTCGGGCTTGGTGGCCAGGAGATAGCGCGCGTAGATGCGGCCTTCGACGGGATAGCTGGGCAGGAACGCCATGGTCCACGGGATAGTGCTTGGGATCGTCGAAATGGCTGCTGCCGGAGCCGACCCAGAGCTGCGGCACTTTCTTGCCGTTGAGATATTTGAGGACCGCCATGTTGGTCGGCGTGCCGATCGAGCTGAACAGGAAGGCGACGTGATCCTCCTCCACGAGCTTGCGCGTCTGCTCGACCGTCTTGGGCGGGCTGTAGCCGTCGTCGAGCTGAATGAGGTCGATCTTGCGACCGTTCACCCCGCCCGCGTCGTTGATCATGCTGGAAATAGGCCGCCTCGGCCCGCCCGATCTGCGCATAGGCCGAGGCCGGGCCGCTCAGCGGCAAGGTCTGGCCGATGGTGATCTCGGTGTCGGTGATGCCCGGCGCGTATTGCTTGGCGGCGCGGGCACCGGGCACGGCGGCAAGCGCGATGAGACCGATGGCGAGCGCAAGCCCGCCGGCGACAGATGGTTTCACGTCGTCCTCCCCTTGTATTCGCCGAATTCACCTTTGCGGCGGCGGCGAACGTAACATTTCGCTTGGCCACGGTCACCTGCCTCCGCGACCCGGGGACGGCGTCACGCGTCCGGCGCCAGCGCCTTCAGCCGGTAGAGGAGCTCGAGCGCTTCGCGCGGCGACAGCGCGTCGGGATCGAGGTCGCGCAACAAAGAAG
The DNA here is from genome assembly GCA_963721625.1 of uncultured Alphaproteobacteria bacterium. Lineage (GTDB taxonomy): Bacteria > Pseudomonadota > Alphaproteobacteria > ATCC43930 > CGMCC-115725 > DATJLY01. The sequence continues at coordinate 106,267 of CAVRKF010000004.1, read as the reverse complement.
CGAGCGCCGAGGGTGCTCGCACCGGCGGCGCGGCCCGCGACGCCGCGAATAGCGGCAAATCGTCGGCGAGCCGGGCGAGCGCGCCGCTCTGCTCGCCCGCTTCGAGGATCTTCAGCACCTCCTCGGCGCGCGCCACCACCGGCGCCGGCAGCCCCGCGAGCTTGGCCACGTGAATGCCATAGGAGCGGTCGGCCGCGCCCGGCGCCACCTCGTGCAGGAACACGACGTCGCCCTGCCATTCCTTGACGCGCATGGTATAGCAGGCCAGATGCGGCAGCTTCGCCGCCAGCGCGGTCAGCTCGTGATAATGGGTTGCGAACAGCGCGCGGCAGCGATTGGCCTCGTGCAGATGCTCGATCGTCGCCCAGGCGATCGACAACCCGTCGAAGGTCGCGGTCCCGCGGCCGATCTCGTCGAGGATCACGAGCGAGCGCTCGGTCGCGCGATTGAGGATCGCCGCGGTCTCGACCATCTCCACCATGAAGGTCGAGCGCCCGCGCGCGAGATCGTCGGCCGCGCCGACGCGGCTGAAGAGCCGGTCCACGACGCCGATCCGCGCCGCCTCGGCCGGCACGAAGGAGCCCATCTGCGCCAGCACGGCGACGAGCGCATTCTGGCGCAGGAACGTGCTCTTGCCCGCCATGTTGGGCCCGGTGAGAAGCCACAGCCGCCGGCCCGGCTCCAGCGTGCAATCGTTGCCGACGAAGGCCGGGCCGCTGTCGCGCCGTAGCGCCGCCTCGACCACCGGGTGGCGACCGCCCGCGATGTTGAATCCGAAACCGTCATCGACCACGGGCCGGCAATAGCGCTCGGTCGCGGCGAGTTCCGCCAGGCCCGCCGCCACGTCGAGGACGGCCAGCGCGGCGCCGGCGCGCGCAATCGCCGCGGCGTTGGCGGTGGCGTCGGCGACAAGGTCGTCAAAACATGCGAGCTCGAGCGCCACAGCCTTGTCCGCGGCGCTCGCGATCTTGCTTTCGAGCTCGGACAGCTCGACCGTGCCATAGCGCGCGGCCGAGGCGAGCGTCTGGCGATGGATGAACGCGCTGCCCAGCTTGGCCGCATGCTGCAGCGCAATTTCGACGTGATAGCCGAGCACATTGTTGTGGCGGATCTTGAGCCCGGCGACGCCGGTCTCCGCGGCATAGCGCGCCTGCAGGTTCGCGACCATGCGCCGGCTCTCGTCACGCAGCATCCGCAGCTCGTCGAGCGCCGGCAGATAGGCGGGCGCGATGAAGCCGCCGTCGCGCGCCAGGAGCGGCAGATCAGGCGCAAGCGCGCGCCGCAGCCGGTCCACCAGCGGCCAATGCGCGCCGAGATCGCGGAACGCCGTCGCCAGAAGCGGCGGCCGGGCCGCATCGCCCATGAGCGCGCGCAAATTCGCGGTCTCGGCCAAGGTGTCGCGCAGGGAAGCAAGATCGCGCGGCCCGCCGCGCCCCAACCCCAGCCGCGCCATCGCCCGCGCCATGTCGGCGGTGCGGCGCAGTGCCTGGCGCAGCGCCGCGCGCAGCCGCTCGTCTCCCGCCAAAAGTTCGACCGCATCGAGCCGGGCGTTGATCGCGGCGGGATCGGTCAAGGGCGCGGCCAGCTGCGCTGCCAGCAGCCGCGCGCCGGTTCCGGTCACGGTGCGGTCGATGCAGGCGAGCAGCGAGCCCCCGCGTTCGCCCGTCAGCGCCGCCGCCAATTCGAGATTGCGCCGCGTCGCTGCGTCGATCTCCATGAAGGCGCCGGCGGCGAGCCGCCGCGGCGGCAGCAGCGGCGGCACCTTGCCTTGCTGCGTCAGCGCGACATAGTCGACGAGCGCGCCCGCCGCGGCGAGTTCGGCACGGCCGAAGGCACCGAACCCGTCGAGCGTGCGCACGCCATAGAGCGCCTCGAGCCGCTTGCGCCCGCCCTCGCTGTCGAAGCGGAGATTGGGCTGCGGGCTGAGCGCGCTCTTCCATTCGCCCCACAGCTCGAACAGCTCGGGCCGCCCGGCCAGCCGCTCCGGCAGCAGGATCTCGCCGGGCGCCAGCCGCGCCAGCGCGGACGCGAGTGCGGCGGTAGCGAGTTCCTGCATTTCGACATCGCCGGTCGAGAGATCGAGCCAGGCAAGCCCCAGCATCCCCCCGGCCTCGGCCAAGGCGGCCAGGTAATTGTGGCGGCGGGCGTCGAGCAACGTGTCTTCGGTGAGCGTGCCGGGCGTGATGATCCGCACCACGGCGCGCCGCACCGGCGACTTGCCGCCGCGTTTCCTTGCCTCGGCCGGGTCCTCCGTCTGCTCGCACACGGCAACGCGGAAGCCCTGGCGGATGAGCCGGGAGAGATAGGCGTCGGCGGCATGGACCGGGACGCCGCACATGGCGATGTCCTCGCCCTCGTGCTTGCCGCGCTTCGTCAGCGTGATGTCGAGCGCGGCAGCGGCGCGGGCGGCGTCCGCGAAAAACAGCTCGTAGAAATCGCCCATGCGGTAGAACAGCAGGCAGTCGGGATGGGCGCGCTTGATTTCGAGATACTGCGCCATCAGCGGCGTCGCGTCCGTCGATGCCGGTACCGGCGCAGCCTGCGGGATGTCGTTCATCGCACCAAGGGGCGGTCTCGGCGGCGACCCTAGCACCCCGCGGCGAAAGGCGAAACATGGGGCGCCGGCAAGGCTTGCAGCGCGCGCGTCAAAGGCGCATTTGGGAGGTCAGGATGAGCGGCGGCGGCGGAACCATGGCGGCAAAGGACGAGGCGGGGCGTTCCACACGGCACGAGGCGGTCGGGTCATTCGCCAGCAAGGAGGCGTTCCGCGGCGCGGTCTCAAGGCTGCTGGCGACGGGGTTCGCGCCCGACGATCTTTCCGTGCTGGCGACGCATGAATTCTCGAGGTCGCCGGCGACGTTCCGGGCTATCCCGGCAGCGCCGGCGAAAAGCTCTTCGCCGGCCTTACCGACGAGGTCAATTTCATTGCGCCGCTCACGCTCGCGGGCTTCGTGCTGGTCTCGGGCGGGCCGGTGGCCGTGGCACTTGCGGCGCTCATCGGTGCGGGGCTCGGCGGCGCCGCGCTCAAGGAGGTACTGGACCTCTACACCGCCAATAGGCACAGCGCCGAATTCGCCGCCGCGCTCGCGGCGGGGGCGGTTCTCTTGTGGGTCGGCGCCGATGACCCGGCGCGCGCGACGCAGGCTGCCCGCATCCTCGAGGAAGCCGGGGGCCGCTTCGTCCATGTCCATGCCCGGCCGCTTTCCGGCTGACAGACCATGGCGCTATCGTGCATGACAAACCGGATGGCGGGGAAACCGGCCGACCATGATCTATCTCACTGTTCAGCCATTGTGGGTCTTGGGCCTCGTGGTCGCGCTGGCGACCCTGCTCGCCGTCATCGGCCTGGTCGTCGTCCGCCGCTATGTCGGCTTCGAGCGCCTTAGCGCCAACAACGAGGTTGCCGGAGTCAAGTTCCATACCCTCGGCGTCCTTTATGCCGTGCTGCTCGCCTTCGTGGTGGTCGTCGTCTGGGAGAGGTTCAACGAAGCCGAGCATGCCGTGGCGCAAGAGGCCGGCGCTGCGGCCACGCTTTATCGCCTCGCGGATGGCATCGGCAACGGGCCGGGCGCCGTGCTGCGCGACCGGCTGTCGGATTATCTCGATGCCGCAATCGCCAAGGATTGGCCGGCCATGGAACAGGGCCGCCTAAGCCCCGCCGGAACGCGCGCGTTCAGCGCTCTCTACGCGGCGCTCCTGACCCTCCATCCCGGCGACGCACGCCAGGCGAGCATCCTGACCGAGATGCTTCGCCAACTCGGCATTCTGACCCAGGCGCGGCGCGACCGGCTGGTGATGGCCGCGGGCACCGTCCCCGGCGTCATCTGGTTCGTGCTGTTCGGCGGCGCCATGTTGACGATCTGCTTCACGTACTTCTTCGGCAGCGAGAACCTGCTGGCCCAGGCGGCGATGACGGGCGCGCTCGCGGCGATGATCTTTTCGACGCTGTTCGTCGTCGTTGCCATCGACCATCCTTTCGCGGGCTCGGTCAAGGTGATGCCCGACCCGCTCGCCACGGTGCTGGCGGACTTCGCCAAGGCACCGCCCTAGCGGCGGCGCCCGGCGGGCGCTTCGTCCTGGTTCCTGCCCGGCCGGTTCCGGCCGATAAATTTTCGGCGCGCGTGAACCGGCGGCCTTGGCCGGGCGTATTACTCAGGGGCCGTGTCGCGTTCCCCCCGCGACATTTCCCCCGACTAGCCCCGCTCCGGCGGGGCTTTTTCTTGCCTGCCGGCTCTTGCATGTTCGCGCAAGCGCCGCCGCGCGGCTTTGCGCAACCGCTGCGGTTTTACTAGAGTTGCGGTGAAGGGGACGCCGATGGCTCGAACCGACCGGCGTTGGGCGCAAGCAGCCGGGGTGAGGCTGGCGACGCCGTGGCGTGTCGCCCTGCCGCGCCTGCTGCTCGGCGCCCTGGTGCTGTCGCTGCCCGCCTTCGCGGCGCTGTTCGTCCTCGTCCTGCTCGATCTGGTGGCGCCCGGTCCGGCGGCGACGGCGGCGCTCTTTGCCTATCTCGGCGTGCTGCTGGTGGTGAAGCCGCTCATCTTCGGCATCGCCGCAGTGCAGACGGCGCTCGAAGCCATGGCGACCGATGAGAGCGCCGGGCCCGAAGTGGCGAGCTGGGCGCCATCAGTGCGCGAATTGTGGATCGCGGTCGGGCGGTGGGCGCGGGGCGCGCGCCAGCGCTTGCGCGCCCGCGAGGGCGAGCTCGATGCCGAGCGCTCGGTGCTGGCGGCTCTGCCGGAGCCGCTGCTGTTGCTCGATCCCGACCGCCGCGTGGTCCGCGCCAATGCCGCGGCCGAGGCGCTTCTGGGCGAGCGGTTGCTGGGGCTCGACCTCGCCGGCGCGCTGCGCCATCCCGCGGTCCTTGCCGCCGTCGACGCCGTGCTGCGCGGCGACGGCGACGGCGACGGCGACGGCGACGGCGACCGGATCATCGAATTCGAGCTGACCAGCCCGGTCGAGCACCATCTTTCGGCTCTCATTGCGCCGCTGGCGCCGCATACCGCCGAAGGCGCCGCCGCGGTGCTGCTGCTCAACGACCGCACCGCGTTGAAGCGCAGCGAGCAGCAGCGCGCCGATTTCGTCGCCAATGCCAGCCACGAGCTGCGCACGCCCTTGGCCTCGCTCATCGGCTTCATCGAGACGCTGCGCGGGCCGGCGCGCGACGACAAGGCAGCGGGCGAGCGGTTCCTCGCCATCATGGCGGAGCAAGCGAGCCGCATGCAGCGCCTCGTCGACGACCTGCTGTCGCTGTCGCGTATCGAGATGAACGAGCACCGTCCCCCCACCGGGGCGGTCGATGTCGCCGCCGTGATCCAGGGCGTCGCCGACACGCTCGAACAGCGCGCCGCGGCCCGCGACATGCGCATCGAGCTCGCCGTTCCGGCGGATCTGCCGCCGGTGCAGGGCGACGCCGACGAGCTGGTCCAGGTGGTCCAGAATCTCATCGACAATGCCATCAAATACGGCGCCCCGGGGACCGCGGTCACCGTGGCGGCGAACCGCACGGCCCACATGCTGCCCGGCTTCCGCACCGGCTCGCGCGCAACGGTCACGCTGTCCGTGCGCGATCGCGGCGGCGGCATCGCGCGCGAGCAAATCCCGCGCCTTACCGAGCGCTTCTATCGGATCGATCCCGCCCGCTCGCGCGAACTGGGCGGCACCGGGCTTGGACTGGCCATCGTCAAGCACATCGTCAGCCACCATCGCGGCCTGCTCGAGATCGACAGCGAGCCCGGCAAGGGATCAGTCTTCACCGTCCACCTCCCGGCCGAGCCCGGCGCGGCATCGCAAAATGGGTGATATTGTCATTGCAGGTCAGTGAGTTACGATATCGCCCCGAGACTGTCATAAAACCGCAACGGTGGCCCTGTACTCCTCTGGCACAAGACGAGGAGAGGCTGTCGGGATGATCAGCGACGCGGCAGCACAGATTACCGTGACGCCCCCTTCGGCGACGGGCCGGCTCCGCTTCCAGCGTGTCGAGGACGCGCTCTTCCGCGGCGCAGCCCGCGCCTTTGCCCTGGGCGTGACCGCGCTGCTGCTCGCCGTGCTGTTGGCGCTGGTGATCGGTGCGGCACCGACGATAAAAAAGTTCGGCCTCGGGTTTCTGTGGAGCGATACCTGGAACCCGGTCAAGGACACGTTCGGGGCACTGCCCGCCATCTACGGCACGCTCGTCACCTCGCTCATCGCGATGGTCGTGGCCGTGCCGGTCGGGCTCGGCATCGCCATGTTTCTCACCGAGCTGTGCCCGCCCTGGCTGCGGCGGCCGATCGGTACGCTGATCGAGCTTCTGGCGGCCATTCCCAGCATCATTTACGGCATCTGGGGCCTGTTCGTGCTGGCGCCGGTACTGCAAATGACGGTGCAGCCCTTCCTGGTCGACACGCTCGGAAACATTCCCATCCTCGGCCTCCTTTTCGCCGGCCCGCCCTTGGGGCTGGGCATTCTCACCGCGGGCTTGATCCTGGCGGTGATGGTTCTGCCCTTCATCGCATCGGTGTCGCGCGATGTGTTCCTGACCGTGCCGTCGGTGCTGCGCGAGAGCGCCTATGGCATGGGCGCGACCACGGCCGAGGTGATGCGCCAGATCGTGCTGCCCTTTACGCGGATCGGCGTGGCCGGCGGCATCATGCTCGGGCTCGGCCGCGCGCTGGGCGAGACCATGGCGGTGACCTTCGTCATCGGCAATTCGCACCGGATTGCGGCCTCGCTACTGGCGCCCGGCACGACCATCTCGGCGACGCTCGCCAACGAATTCACCGAAGCCGTCGGCACCACCTATACCGCGACGCTGGTCGAGCTGGGGCTCATCCTCTTCGTCATCACCTTCATCGTGCTGGCGGTGGCGCGGCTCCTGCTCATGCGACTCGAGTCACAGGCCGCCAAATGAGCATCTACGGCCGCCGCCGCGCCACCAACGCCGCCACCGTGGCGCTCGCCTTCGCCGCGACGGCGGTCGGGCTGCTGGTCCTGTTCTTCATTCTGGGCTCGCTGGTTTACAACGGCGTAGCCGCGCTGGGCGGGCCGCTCTTCACCGCCATGACGCCGGCCCCCGGCAACAAGGGCGGACTGCTCAACGCCATCTACGGCAGCGTCGTCATGACCGCGGCGGCGACGGCGCTGGGCACGCCCATTGGCATCATGACCGGCACGTTCCTCGCGGAGTTCGGGCGCGGCACTTGGCTCGCGCCGGTGGTGCGCTTCATCAACGACATCCTGCTCAGCGCGCCGTCGATCGTCATCGGCCTGTTCGTTTACCAGATCATGGTGGTGCCGATGGGTCACTTCTCGGCCTGGGCCGGGATCGTGGCGCTGGCCATCATCGTCGTGCCGGTGGTGGTGCGCACCAGCGAGAACATGCTCCTGCTCGTGCCGGCGACCCTGCGCGAGGCCGCTGCCGCCCTGGGCGCGCCGCAATGGAAGGTCATCGTCAAGGTGACCTATCGCGCTGCGCTTCAAGGCATTCTGACCGGCGTGATGCTGGCAGTGGCGCGCATCGCCGGCGAAACGGCACCGCTGCTTTTCACCGCGCTCAACAACCAGTTCTGGACCGCGAACCTCAACGGTCCGATGGCCAACCTGCCGGTGGTGATCTTCCAGTTCGCGATGAGCCCCTACGCCGATTGGCAGGTGCTGGCCTGGGGCGGCGCGTTCTTGATCACATTCACGATTCTCGTCATCAACATCCTCGCCCGCTGGGTGGCGAGCCGGAGCATCGTATCGCAATGACCATCGAAGTCTCGCCCGCGCCAACCCACGCCGTGACCCAGGCGCCCGCTCCCCTCACCGTACCGACGGTGCCGAAGGACAAGCCGCGCCACGTGGACAAGCCGACGCCCAAGGTGGTGGTCAAAGACCTCCACTTCTATTACCGAACGTTCGAGGCGGTGAAGGGCGTGACCATCGAACTGTACGACAAGCGCGTCACTGCCTTCATCGGCCCCTCGGGGTGCGGCAAGTCGACCGTGCTGCGCTGTTTCAACCGCATGTACCAGCTCTATCCCGACCAGCGCGCGACCGGCGAGATCCTGATCGACGACCGCAACATCCTCGACCCCGGCCAGGACCTCAACCTCCTGCGCGCGCGCGTCGGCATGGTGTTCCAGAAGCCGACGCCGTTCCCGATGTCGATCTACGACAACATCGCCTTCGGCGTCCGCCTCTACGAGAAGCTTCGGCCGCAGGATCTCGACGAACGCGTCGAAGGTGCGCTGCGCCGCGCCGCGCTCTGGGACGAGGTCAAGGACAAGCTGAAGCAGAGCGGACTTTCGCTCTCGGGCGGCCAGCAGCAGCGGCTCTGCATCGCGCGCGCCATCGCCGTCAAGCCCGAGGTCGTGCTGCTGGACGAGCCGTGCTCGGCGCTCGATCCGCTCTCGACGCAGCGGATCGAGGAGCTGATCGCCGAATTGAAGTCCGACTATTGTATCGTCATCGTGACGCACAATATGCAGCAGGCGGCACGCAGCTCGGACTACACGGCCTTCATGTATCTCGGCGAGCTGATCGAGTTCGACGAGACCGAAGCGCTGTTCACCCATCCCAAGATGCGCCAGACCGAGGATTACATCACGGGCCGGTTCGGCTGAAGGAGAACGCGATGGCCTCCGAGCACATCGTCAAGAGCTACGACCAGGAACTGGCGCGCCTCGACAACATCGTGGCCGAGATGGGCGGTCTCGCCGAGAGCCAGCTCGCCTCGGCGATGGAAGCGCTGGTGAAGCGCGATTCCGATCTCGCCGTGCAGGTGATCGAGAGCGACACCAAGATCGACGAGTTCGAGCGCGAGATCGAAAGCCTGGTGGTGCGTCTTCTGGCGCTGCGCCAGCCAATGGCGCGCGACCTGCGCCAGATCGTCGCCGCGCTCAAGATCTCGACCGATCTCGAGCGCGTCGGGGATTACGCCACCAACGTCGCCAAGCGCTCGATCGCGCTCGATCAGATCCCGCCGGTGAGGCCGATCCACGCACTGCCGCGCATGGCGAGGATCGGCGCGGCGATGATCAAGGACGTGCTCGACGCCTATGTTCAGCGCGATGCCGACAAGGCAATGGCGGTGTGGCTGCGCGACGAAGAGCTCGACGAGATGTACACGAGCCTCTTTCGCGAGCTGCTTACCTACATGATCGAGGACCCGCGCAACATCAGCGCCGGCACGCATCTTCTGTTCATGGCGAAGAATCTCGAGCGCATCGGCGACCACGCGACCAACATCGCCGAGACGCTCTACTTCCTCGTGAACGGCGTGCCGATGACGCAGATGCGGCCCAAGGGCGACCGCACCAGCCTGGGCGTGATCCCGGCGCCGGAGACCACGGCCAGCGCGGAGGAGCGCAGTTGATGCGGCCATCGGTGCTGGTGGTCGAGGACGAGCCGGCGCTTTCGACCTTGTTGCGTTACAACCTGGAAAAGGAAGGCTTCGACGTCAGCGAGGCGCACGACGGCGAGGAAGCGCTGCTTCAGCTCAAGGAGGCCAAGCCCGACGCGGTGCTGCTCGACTGGATGCTGCCCCAGGTATCGGGCCTCGAACTGTGTCGCCAGATCCGCCGCGCGCCGGCCTGGCGCGATCTTCCGGTCATCATTCTCACCGCCCGCGGCGAGGAGGGCGACCGCGTGCGCGGCCTCGACAGCGGCGCCGACGATTATGTCGTAAAGCCGTTCAGCACCAGCGAGCTGATCGCGCGGTTGCGCGCCGTCATCCGCCGCGCCCGCCCGAGCACCGCCGCCGAGGTGCTGCGCTTTTCCGATCTTGCCCTCGACCTCTCCGCCCATCGCGTGACGCGGGGCGGCGAGGCGCTTCATCTCGGCCCTACCGAATTCCGCCTGCTCCGCTTCCTGCTCGAGCGGCCGGGCCGCGTGTTCTCGCGCGAGCAACTGCTCGACGGCGTCTGGGGCCGCGACGCCGAGGTCGAATTGAGGACGGTCGACGTCCACATCCGCCGCTTGCGCAAGGCGCTCAATATCGGCGGGCGGCCCGACATCATCCGGACCGTCCGCGCCGCCGGTTACTCGCTCGACGGCGTCGGCGCCTGAATTCTACGTCAGATTCTTGGTCGCCCGCACGACGGCGGGATCGTCGGGATGGGCGTCGAAAGCGAAGCCCAGCGACCGGCACAGCTGCAGCATCGCCTTGTTCTCGTGCAGCACATCGCCGGTGAGCTCGGCGATGCCGCGCCCCTGGGCGACCGCGATGATCCGCTGCATGAGCAGCATGCCGAGCCCGCGCCCCTGCCAGTCGCTGCGCAAGCCGATCGCGAATTCGGCCGCGACGGTTGTCGGGATCGGCGGCGAAGCGGGCGACGCCGAGCGCCGTGCCGCCCGCCGCCGTGAGCGCCACCAGCGCCATCTCGCGGTCATAGTCGATCTGCGACAGGCGCGCCGCGAGCTGATGCGTCAGCGGCGCCCGCACCGGCGCAAAGAAGCGCAGCCGCAAATGCTCGGGATCCATGTGGCGCACGATATCCTGCAGCAGCGGCTCGTCCTCGGGCCGGATCGGCCGCACCATCAGCGCCGTGCCGTCCCGCAGGCTGGTGCGCAGCTCGAGTTCCTTGGGATAGGGCCGGATCGCGAGGCGCGAAGCGGCCGGTCCCGCCAGCGGGCCGACGCGGATGCGCGCATCGACCGCGATGACCCCGTCCTTGTCGGCCAGCAGCGGATTGATGTCGAGCTCCTTGAGCACAGGCTGCTCGGCCGCCAGTTGCGCCACCGCGACAAGCGCCTGCGCCACCGCGTCGAGATCGGCGGGCGCGCGTGCCGCGATAGCCCTGAAGCAGCCGGAAGACGCGGGTGCGCGCCATCTGCGCCCGCGCCAGCGCGGCATTGAGCGGCGGCAGTTCGAGCGTCGTGTCGCCCAGCAGCTCGACCAGCGTGCCGCCCTGACCGAACAGCATCACCGGTCCGAAGATCGCGTCCTCGACGATGCCGAGGATGAGTTCCACGGCGCCCGGCCGGTCGCATCATCTGCTGCACCAGGAAGCCCTCGAGCCGCGCCTTCGGCACGCGCGGCGGCGACGCGCGCCAGCATCGCCTCGGCCTCGCGCCGCACGCGGTCCGGACCGCCGAGATTGAGGGCCACGCCGCCGACATCGCTCTTGTGCGTGATGTCGGGCGAGCGGATCTTGAGCGCGACCGGGCCGCCGATCTCCGCCGCGGCCTTGGCCGCCGCCGCCGCGTCGGCGACCACGCGGCAGGCGGGACACGGGAATGCGATAGGCGTCGAGCACCGTCCGCCACCTCTTCGGCATCGAGCCATTGCCGTCCGGCGGCGACGGCTTGCGCGATCGCGGCGGCAGCGCGCGGCGCGTCGGGGCCCGGCTCCTCGGGCCGCGCCGGCGGCGTCTCCATCAAGCAGCTCCTGGTTGCGGCGATAGTGCACGCGATGCATGAAGCCGCGCACGGCGCTGTCGGGCGTCTCGTAGGTCGCGATGTGCGCAGCGGAGAAAAGCCGCCGCGCCTCCGCCGCCGTGCTCTCGCCGAGCCAGGCGGTGAGCACGTTGCGGCCGGCGAGCGCCAGCGGCGCGGCGTTCGCCGACGTGGCGATGACCGCGCGCGCCGCATCGTCGGCCGAGGCGAGCGCGGTCGGGCAATTGAGCACCAGCACCGCGTCGATCGCGCGGTCGGCGAGCGAGGATCTCGAGCGCCCGGGCATAGCGCGCGCCGTCGGCATCGCCGATGATGTCGACGGGATTGCCGCGGCTCCAGGTCTGGGGCAGCACGGCGTCGAGCTGCGCGATCGTCGCTGGCGACAGCTTGCGCGAGTCGCCCGCCCAGTCGCGACGAGCGCATCGGTCGCGAGCACGCCCGGCCCGCCGCCATTGGTGAGAATCGCCAGGCGCGTCGCCGCGCTGCGGGCCGGTCATGCGCCAGCGTCTCGCACCGCGTCGAACAGTTCGGCCATGCTGAGCGACGCGCAGCATGCCGGCGCGGCGGAAAGCCGCGTCGTAAACGGCGTCGGAGCCGGCGAGCGCGCCGGTGTGCGAACGCGCGGCGCGCGCGCTTTCGGCAAAGCGCCCGACCTTCACCGCGAGCACCGGCTTGGCGCGCGCCGCCGCGCGCGCCGCCGACATGAATTTGCGCGCATGCGTGACGCCTTCGACATAGAGCAGAATCGCGCGCGTTGCCGGGATCGGCGGCGAGATAATCGAGCATGTCGCCGAAATCGACGTCCGCCATGTCGCCCAGCGAGACGACGTGCGAAAAGCCGATGCCGCGCGGCGCGGCCCAGTCGAGCACGGCGGTGATCAGCGCGCCCGACTGGCTGACGAAGGCGAGATCGCCCGCCGGCGGCGCGATATGGGAGAAGCTCGCATCGAGCCCGATCCCCGGCACCATCACGCCGACGCAATTGGGCCCGACGATGCGCAGGAGATGGGGCCGCGCCGCCTCGAGCGCCGCCTGCTGCAGCGCTTGGCCCGCGCTCGCCCAGCTCGGCGAAGCCCGCGGTGATCACCACGGCGGCGCGCGTGCCGCGGGCGCCGAGTTCGCCGAGAAGCCCCGGCACGGTCTCGGGCGGCGTCGCGATGACGGCGAGATCCGGGCGCCTCGGGAAGATGCGCCACGTCGGGATAGACCGGGAAGCCCGTCGATCGTCGTCGTGATGCGGGATTGACCGGCATGATGCGGCCCTTGAAGCCGGCGCGCACGATGTTGCGCGACGAGCACGCCGCCGACGGTGCCGGGCGTCGGGCTGGCGCCGATCACCGCGACGGAAGCGGGCCGGAACAGCCCGTCGAGATTGCGGATGGACATGGCGGAACTCCTCTCCGCACGCGGGCCGATCCTGCCGCGCGTCCCTGAGTCCCCATATAAGGCGCGACAACCCTCCCGCAAGAACGCCGCATGCCGATGCGCCCGTCATCAGACTCCGTAATTTTGCGCCCTGATCCTCGCCGCCGCCGCTTGCGGCTGTGCAGCACGCCGCCGCCGATACCGCGCGCCGCGCAGCCGGACCGCGGCCGGTCCCGTCGCAGCGCCGGCCCCGCCGGCACCGCCACCGACCCTGCCCTAGCGATGTGCCGCGCGGCGATGCGCGTGCCGCCCTATCTTCCGGCGCCGCAGTTCTGCCGCCACGCCGGACCGCGACGGCGATTACCCCGCCCCCGGTCCCGCCGCAGGGCGGGTTCGCGCCGGGCCTCCCGACAGGGCCGATCACGAATTACGGCACCGGCGGCATGCAGCAGATGCCGGGCGCGCCGCCGAACCCGCCCTATCCGCCGGGCGGCCTCATGCACTGAGCGGGTTCACGCGAGCCCGTCACTCACCGGCACGTTCTCGGGCTTCACGTCATAGCCCGAATTGCGCGGCCTGCTGCACCAGAGAGCGTCGCGAAATCGACGTCCTTGAAGCCCAGGCCGATGAGATTCTGAATGATCTCGCGCGTCAACGCCGTCACCGGCATCGGCGTCGCCGGTCTTGCGCCCGGCATCGAGCCCGAGCTCGAGATCCTTGCGCAGCAGGATCGGCGTGAAGGTCGGCGTGAAATCGAGATTGACCAGCGCCGGCGTCTTGTACTGCGTGAACATCGATCCCATGACGCTCTTGTTTATGAAATCGAGGAAGGCGTGGCGCTTGACGCCGCTCTTTTCGGCCAGCACCGTGACCTCGACCAGCGACTGGATCACCACGCCCAGAAAGACGTTGTGGCAGATCTTGACGATGCGCGCGCGCTCGCCCTCGCCGACATAGCTCACGCCGCGGCCAAGGCGTTCGAGATAGGGGAGCGCCGTCGCGAAGGCATCCTGCGGACCCGAGACGACGAGGCTGAGCTTCCCGGCCTTCGCCACCTTGCCGTTGCCGCTCACCGGCGCGGCGAGCATGGCGGTGCCATGCCGCTCCGCTTCGGCGCGCACCGCGGGCGAGGCGGCCTCGTCGAGGGTCGAGCAGTCGACCAGAATCGTCGGCTTGGCATCGGCGGTCAGAAGCCCGCCCGGCGCCAGCGTCACCTGCTTCAAATCGCCGCCGGCCGCGACCATGGTGAAGACGATGTCGCAGCCGGCGAGATCGGCGGGCCGGCCGACGATCGCGACGCCGCTCTTTGCCAGCGGTTCGGCCTTGGCGCGGGTGCGGTTATAAGCGCTGACGCGGCAGCCGGCCTTGGCAAGCCGCTCGACCATGGGAAACCCCATGCGGCCGGTGCCGATCCAGCCGATGTGATGCAAGCCAAGCTCCGCCGCCATGTCATGCCTCCGTGCGAAACCGCGCCGCTCGCGGCCGGAACGCAACGGCCGCAGCACGTGCCGGCTCTTACCCGATCCGCCGTGCCGCGGCAATTGCGCGCGCGGCTTGCGGCGACGGTCGCGGCGATGCATTCTCGCGCCCCGTGATACCGCGTCATTCCAGGACGAACGGACCGAAGCGGGGACCGCGCTCCTATGCGTTGGTCGCGGCCGTCCTTGCGATCTTCGGCGTCCTCATGATCGCGGACGCCGGCGCAGCCCGCGTCGATCCCAATGCGCTGTGGCAGATCGTCCACTATTTGTGCGTGCCGGACCAGCAGCAGCACGGCAATCCGGCACCCTGCGCGCGCGTCGATCTGCGGCACGGCGTGGACCAGGGCCACGTCCTCCTCAAGGACATCAACGGCAAGACGCAGTACCTGCTGCTGCCGACCGCGCGCATGAGCGGAATCGAGAGCCCGCAGCTTCTCATGCCGAATGTGCCCAATTATTTCGCCGCGGCCTGGCGCGCCCGTACTTTCGTCGCGGCGGCCGCGCATCGCGCGCTGCCGCGCGAGGATATCAGCCTCGCGGTCAATGCGGTGACCGGGCGCACGCAAAATCAGCTTCACATCCACATCGACTGCATTCGCGCCAGCATTCGCGATGCGCTGCGCCGCAATGCCGCCGCGATCGGCACGCGCTGGGCGCCGCTCGGCGAGACGCTGGAGGACCATCGCTATCGCGCCTTGCGGGTCGAGCAGGCGGAACTCGGCGCGGTCAACCCTTTCGTCGTTCTGGCCGATGACCTCGCGCCGCGGAAAGAGCCCATGGGAAGCGAGACGCTGGTCGTCGCGGGCATGATGTGGGGCGATGGAAGGCCGGGCTTCGTCCTGCTCGCGCACCGCGCCGATCCCGCGGCCGGGGACGGCGGCAGCGGCGAGGAACTGCAGGATCACGCCTGTGCCGTCGCCGCCCAGGCGCCGCGTCTGCCGTAACCAAGGATTACCGCGCGCCGGGACGGCGACGTTACACCAATCTTAACGTTCCTGCGTTCGTATAGAGCACTCGGCAGACCGACAAGTTCCGGATACGGGATGAAGGACGACGGCTTCCGCCCGATGATCGACGCGGGGTCCTCGCGCGTCTTCGATTGCAACGGGATCACGCTCAAGCTTCTCGGTGAAGAGCCGGGCGGCGACGAGCTGTTCTTTCGTCATCCGCGGCTCAACAACGTCGTCGTCATCAAGCACAGCCTGCTGCCGACGGAGCGGCGCTCGCGCCGCGATCCGCCGGTCGGGACCAAGCTGTTCTTTCCCTTCAACGAGCACGACCCGTCCGAGGGCGGCAGCACCATCTTCCTGCACGACCGCCGGCTCGAGTTGGTGCTCAACGAGCGCTGCGGGCTGAGCCGCAGCGCCGGCGAGGAAGCGTTCGACGAGGATATGCGGCTGCTGCGGCTGATGTCGCGGCTGCCGACGCTCGATCCCTTCCTGCTGCGCGACGTGCTCGAAGCCGAAGGGCTTCCCGTCAACGACCGCTATCTCGACATCACCGACGATCACTGGACCGAGATTCAGGGCCTCATTCAGCAGCGCTTCGTTCCGATCGTGCGGGCCGCCTATCCCGAGGCGAGTTCGTCGCGCGCCAAGGCCAGGCGGCTGATCGAGACGCTATGGGAGGCGCGGGACGCGGTGACGCTCGCGCCGATCATCACCGCCTTCGGGCTTCCCGACGACGGCGCGCTCGACATTCTCTATTCGTGGAAGGTCATCACCTTCTATTCCTACCAGTACCAACGGCTCAAGCCGAACCTCGTCGAGCTGGCGCAATGGGTCAAGGCGGGCGAGGCGATCGCGGCCATCGCGACGGGGCCGGTGCGCGACGCGATGACGCGCCTGCATCAGTCCGTCCGCAACGAGCTGCGCACCCAATGGCATCGCATCGAAGCGATCCTCGCCGATTACGAGGACGGCTACGACAAGATGTTCGTGCGCAAGTCCGAGACCGGTCCGTTCCTATCCTTCCTGCGCAACTGCCGCGCGGCGTTCTGGGAGATCGGCGACGCGCTCGGCAAGATCGACCAGGCGGTCTATTGCTGGGACCGCATCACCCGGCGCTATCCTCATCGCCGCGTCCATCCGCACGAGGCGCTCGAAAGCATCTTCACCATGCTCGACGAAATTCTCGGCACCGATCTCGACTTCGAGGTCCCCGCGGCGCGGTGAGGCCGCCCTAAGGCATCTGCCGCCACAGGCGAACGAATTCTTCCAACTGGTCGCGCTCGAGATCGGAGACGGCCCACAGCGCCATGCCGTCCTGCCGCCAGTGAATGACGTTGTAGCCGTTGCGCGCGGCGCTCTCGGGAGCGGTCACGGTGCCGCGGTCGGGCCAGACAAAGAGATCGATCGTGTGCTTGCCATGGTCGTAGGCCAGCGCCGCGACGGTGCGGCCGGCAAGATAATCGAGCCGCCCGCCCGCGAGCGGAAAACCCGCTTGCGCCAAATCCTTCACCGGCGGCGCAAAGTCGAGTTTGCCGTCGAACCACGGCTTCACCGTGTGCTGGTCGGTCGAGACGACATCGCGGAGATGGCCGGGCTGGAGCGCGCGGATGTGATCGTCCACGACGGCGGCGACGAGGCTCTGCCCGCCCGACGGCATCGCCACCAGGGTCACCGCGACCAGCGCGGCCCCTGCCGCGAAGCTCAGCGCCTCGCGCCACCACCGGATCGGTCGGCGACGCGGGCGAGGCGCGACAGCGGCCGCGAGGCTCGCTGCGACGGCGTGACGGAGCGCCGGGCTTGGCGTGTAACGGGTCGCGCCGCCCCGCAGCACCGCGCGCGCGGCGGCAAGCTCGCGCCAGCGCCGCTGGCACTGCGCGCAATCCGCGCGGTGTGCCGTCAGCCGCGCCGCTTCGGCCGCATCGAGTTCGCCGTCGAATTCGGCCTGGACGAGGAGCGCCTTGTCGCAATTCGGCTCACGATCCGTCTCCTTGGCGCGCCGCGGTCGCAAGCATGCGGCGGGCGCGCCACAGCCGCGACATGACGGTGCCTATCGGCGCCTCGGTCACCTGCGCGATCTCGCGATAGGACAGCTCCTCGAGTTCGCGCAGCACGAGCGCCTCGCGAAGTTCCGGCGGGCAGCGTCTCGATCAGCCGGTCGAGCTCATTGCGCTCGCGCGCGCGGATGAGCGCTGCCTCGGGGTCGTCACCGGAATCGGCCGGCTCGGGCACGATCATGCCCGGCTCCTCGGCCGCCAGCGGCACGAGCCTGATCCCGCGCTTCACCTGCAGTGCGGCAATGGCCGTATTACGCACGATCTGCAGCACCCAGGCGCGCGCATTGACGCCGCGATAGCTCGGGAAATAGGTGAGCGCGCGCAGCATCGCCTCCTGGACAACGTCGTCCGCCTCCGCCGCGCTGCCCATGAGCCAGCGCGCGAGGTTGTAGGCCGCATCGAGATGCGGCAGAGCCACCGCGGCGAAAGTGCCGGATTCCTGCGTCATAGAGTATCCATGATCGCGGATGCGGCGATTTTATTCCCGGAAAAATTTTCGCCGCCGGCGCGAATAGTGGCGGGTCGGCCGCAGTCTCCATCCGCGACGCATGAATGCATGCGCAACGAAGGAGACCTCGATGCAGAGCTGAAATCGATCGGCCGCCGCCGCCTCTTGCAATGCATGATGTGGGGCAGTGCCGGCGTGGTTTGGACCGTGAACGGCGGCGTGCCGAGCCCGTTCCGGCTCGACGGCACGGCGGCGGCGGCCGTGCCGGCCGCGGGCGAATTGAGCTTCGTGCAGATCAGCGATACCCATATCGGCTTCAAGGTCGCGCCCAATCCCGACCCCGGGGCGACGTTGCAGCGAGGCGCTGGCGCGCGCGGGTTCCGGCATACGCCCGGCCTTCATGATCCACACCGGCGACGTGACCCATCTCGCCAAGCCCGAACAGTTCGATATCGCCGCGGCGCTCATCGCGGGGCGCCGGCCTCGAGACCTGGTACGTGCCGGGCGAGCACGACGTGATCGGCGACGACGGCAAGGAGTTCTTCGCGCGCTTCGGACACGGCAAGGGGACCGGCGGCTGGTACAGCTTCGACGCCGGCGGCGTCCATTTCGTCGGTCTCGTCAACGTCGTCAATCTCGCCGCCGGCGGCCAGGGCCAGCTCGGCGCCGCGCAGATCGAATGGCTGGAGGACGACCTCAAGGGAAAAAGCGCCAGCACGCCGATCGTCGTCTTCGCGCATATGCCGCTGTGGTCGATCTATCCGCAATGGGGCTGGGGCACCGCCGATGCCGCGCCGGCGCTGGGCTATCTCAAGCGCTTCGGCTCGGTCACCGTGCTCAACGGCCATATCCATCAGGTGGTGCAGAAGGTCGAAGGCAACGCCACGTTCCGCACCGCGCTTTCCACCGCCTTCCCGCAGCCGGCGCCCGGCGAGGGCACCGGTCCCGGCCCGCTCAAGGTGCCGGCGGAGAAGCTGAAATCGCTCCTCGGCCTGCGCCGCGTCGATTACGTCCACGACCAGGGCGTGACCATCGCCGACGCCACGCTTGCCGGATGAGGAGGCGGGCATGACGATCTTCCGGCCGGGCCGCCGCGCGGTCCTCGTCGCCGCGACGACGGCAGCGGTTCTCGTGGGCACCGCCTCATGGTTAGACCGGCGCAGCGTCGCGGCCGAAAGCGCCCAAGCCGTCACGATCGACAACTTCGCCTTCAGTCCCACGCCGTTGACGATCGCGCGCGGCACGAAAGTCGTGTGGACCAATGATGACGGCGACGTGCACTCGGTGACGAGCACCGACGATCCAAAACCATTCAAATCGCCGGCGCTCGATTCAGGCGACAGCTTCGCCTACACGTTCGATCATGCCGGCACGTTTCATTATATCTGCTCGGTCCACCCGTACATGCAGGGCACGGTGATCGTCAAATAGCCGGAGGGTTTGACGCCGCCCGCTTTGCGTCTAGGATTGCATAAATCCTAGGCCCGGGGAGGGGCGCATGAACGGCACGCCATTCAAGCTCGCGACTTTTGCCGCCACCGGCGGCGGCAATTTCGCCGCCATCGTGCTGGGCGACGACGCGATCGGCATCGCTTCTGCCCATCGCGCGTTCCGCGACGCGCGCGGCGGCAAGGGCGGCGCGCTCGCCGCCACCGACGGCCTCTTCGAGCTGCTCCAGGATTGGGACGCGAATTTCCCGGTGCTGCAGGAGATGGTCGCCTTCATCGCGAAAGAGGGCGTGAAAAGCGACCGCTTCGCGGGCGCGTCCGCGAGGCTTGGCGATCTCAAGCCGCGCGCGCCGGTGCTGCGCTGCGGCAAGATCCTGAACGCCGCGCAGAATTTCCAGGAACATGTCGACGAGATGATCCGTGCCGGCATGTCGCCCCAGGGCAAGACCTTCACCGGCGAGAAGGCGACCTCGCATCCTTATCTCTTCCTCAAGGCGCGGAACGTGCCTCGCCGGCGCCTATGACGATATCGCCATTCCGCGCGGCATGACCAAGATCGACTGGGAAGCCGAGCTGTGCTTCGCCATCGGCCGCAAAGGCAAGCACATCAAGGCCGGGCGCGCGCTCGACCACATCGCCGGGTTCCTGACCGGCAACGACGTGTCGTGCCGCGATCTCCAGATTCGTCCCGACCGCCCCGGGCTGCGCTCGGACTGGTTCGGCGGCAAGTGCCACGACAATTTCGCCCCGATGGGCCCGTTCCTGGTGCCGCGCGAATTCGTGCCCAATCACATGAAGCTGCGGATCCAGCTCATCGTCAACGGCGAGACCAGGCAGAACGGCAGCACGTCGCAGTTCATCTATTCGCCCGAGGAGCAGATCGAGTTCGTCTCGAACATTCTGCGGCTCGAGCCGGGCGACCTGTTCTACGGCGGCACCTGCGGCGGGGTCGGCCAGGGCACCAACACTTTTCTCAAGGCGGGCGACGTGATGGAGACCGAGGTCGAGGGGCTCGGCCGGATGCGCAACCGCTTCGTCGCCGAACCGATCGAAGACTGAAACGACAATTCACGGAGGAAAATATGCGCGTGGGGGATACCATCCTCGGCGCCGTCGCCGCTGCGGCGATGGCCGGGTTCTTGTGGCACGGGTCGGCGGCGGCGGCCGAGCCGGTCAAGATCGGGTGCAGCATGGCGATGACCGGCGGCGTCGCCGGAATCGGCAAGCAGATCATGATCGCGCTGGAAATCTGGCGCGACCAGGTCAACGCCAAAGGCGGGCTCCTGGGCCGGCCGGTTCAGCTCGACTGCTATGACGACCAGAGCAATCCGGCGAACGTTCCGGGCATCTACACCAAGCTCATCGACATCGACAAGGTCGATCTCCTGATCGGTCCCTATGCCACCAACATGGTTGCGCGCGGCGATCCCGGTCATCATGCAGAAGAACATGATGACGGTTGGGCTGGTCGCGAACGCGGCCAATCACGAGTTCCACTATCCCCGCTATTTCTCGATGAACGCGACCGGGCCCGACCCCGAGGGCTCGTATTCGACCGGCTTCTTCGCGATCGCCGGCGCGCAGAATCCGCGCCCCAAGACGGTCGCGATGCTCGGCGCCGACGCCGAGTATGGCCACAACGCCATCGACGGCACGCGCAAGAACGCCAAGAAGCTCGGCTACGACGTCGTTTACGACCGCTATTATCCGCCGACCGTCACCGACTGCACGCCGATCATGCGCGCGGTCCAGGCGACCCATCCCGACATCGTTTTCGTCGCGGCCTATCCGCCCGACACGGTATGCGTGGTCCGGGCGGCGGCCGAAATCGGGCTCGACACCAAGATATTCGGCGGCGCGCTTGTCGGTCTCGGCATCACCTCGGTCAAGCTCCAGCTCGGCCCGTTGATGAACGGCATGATCAACAACACCGTGTTTGCGCCGGCGAAGACGCTGATGACGCCGGAAGCGGCGGCGCTGATCAAGCTCTACCAGGCGCGGGCCGCCAAGGAAAAGGGCGTCGATCCCCTGGGCTATGTCTTCCCGCCGTTCGGCTATGCCGCGGGCCAGGTCCTTGCCGCGGCGGTGACGGCGACCAAGAGCTTCGATGCGGCCAAGCTCGCCCAGTATCTGCACACCCACACGGTCGAGACCGTTCTGCGCCCTATCGCCTTCAACAGCGACGGCGAATGGACGGAATTCGGGCGGCTCTTCACCCAGTTCCGCCACGTCGTCCCCAACGACATCGATCAGTTCCGCAGCATGGAACACGAGGCGATCGTTTGGCCGGACAAATACAAGACCGCGGACTTCGTCTATCCCTATGACAAGGCCAAGAAATAATCACAACAGCAGAAGCGAGGAAATCCCCATGAAGACCATGATCGCAATTGCAACGGGCGTTGGCGCGATCGCCGCGCTCGCGTTTCAGTGGCCGGCGACGGCGGCCGAGCCGGTCAAGATCGGCTGCAGCATGTCGCTCACCGGCGGCGTCGCCGTCAACGGCAAGCAGGTGATGATGGGGTTCGAGATCTGGCGCGACGACATCAACGCCAAGGGCGGGCTGCTGGGCCGCAAGGTCGAACTCGATTGTTACGACGACCAGAGCAACCCGTCGCTGGTCCCGGGCATCTATACCAAGCTCATCGAGATCGACAAGGTCGATCTCACCGCCGGCCCGTACGCGACCAACATGGCGGTGCCGGCAATCCCGGTGCTGATGCAGCACAATATGACGACCATCGCGGTCACGGCGCTCGCCGCCAACAGCCGGTTCCACTATCCGGGCTACTTCGTGATGCTGCCGAGCGGGCCGCAACCGAAGCTTGCCTTCTCCCAGGGGTTCTTCGACGTCGCCATGACGATGAATCCCAAGCCCAAGACCGTGGCGATCGCCGCGGCGGACGCCGAATTCGCCAAAAACTCGGCCGACGGCGCACGCGAGAATGCCAAGGCGCATGGGCTCAAAATCGTCTACGACAAATCCTATCCGCCGAGCACGACCGACTACGCGCCGATCATCCGCGCGATTCAGGCGACCCATCCGGACATCGTCTATGATTCCGGCTACAACCCCGACACGATCGGCATGATCAATGCGGCCCATGAAGTCGGCCTCAAGGCGAAGATGTTCGGCGGCAATATGGTCGGGCTCGCCTCGACCACCGGACGGATGCAGATGGGCGCGCTCGCGAACGGCATTGTCTATAACGACGCATTCTCGCCGGCCTTCACCTTCCCGGGGCTGCAGGCGGTGCTCGCGCAGTATCAGGCACGGGCCAAGGAGGCCGGCACCGACCCGCTCGGCTATGGCTACATCCCCTTCGCCTATGGCGCGCTGCAGATCCTGGGCGACGCCGTCACCGCCACCGGCGGCTTCGACCAAAAGAAGATCGCGCAATACATCCACACCCACACGTTTTCGACGGTGGCCGGCGACGTCACCTTCGGGCCCGACGGCGAGTGGACCAAGGCGCGGGTCGTCACCGAGCAGTTCCGCGGCATCACGACGGGCGCATCGTTCAAGCAGTTTGAGGATCCCAAGAAAGTGGTCGTCCTCGCTCCGGCGGAATTCAAGACCGGTACTCTCGAGTATCCCTACGACGCCAAGTAGCGCCACGCGCGGGAGCCGAGCGGAGCGGCGATGTCCTCGAACGGGCGCCGCTCCGCATCGGCGCCGCTGAGGCGGCCGAACCGAAACGGCGTCGGATAGAACATGCCGCGGCGCCCGGAGGGAACGTGCCGCCGCGACGTGCCACACGACACGCGGCTGCTGCGCCCACTGTGGGTTGCGGCAGAAGGCGCAATGCCAAAGTTGGGCCGCGGAAATAGGACGAACGCAATCTATCGCTCGTTCCGCAAAGACTTGCTATCCTTGGGCAAAATCGTCAGTCCGGACGGGGACCGGCCGGCGAAGGAGGAAACAATGGCGCAAGCGCAAACGCTCGACATCGCGCGATTCATCGACGAGCGCAAGATGACCTGGTTCAACGCCAAGATCGTCATCTTGTGCTTTTTCATCATCCTGTTCGACGGCTATGACATCGGCGCGGTCGGCTATGCCGGCCCGTCGCTGGTCAAGGCCTGGGGCATCACCAGCATGGCGGCGCTGGGCACGGCGTTCAGCGCCGGCCTCTTCGGCATACTCTTCGGCTCGCCGATTTTCGGCTGGATCGGCGACAATATGGGCCGCATCAAGGCGCTGGTCGCCTCGTGCCTGGTG
This sequence comes from uncultured Alphaproteobacteria bacterium, assembly GCA_963721625.1. GTDB lineage: Bacteria > Pseudomonadota > Alphaproteobacteria > ATCC43930 > CGMCC-115725 > DATJLY01. The sequence goes on along the minus strand of CAVRKF010000004.1, from coordinate 82,938 downwards.
ATCGGCATTTTCAGCCTGGCGACCATGTGGGCGACCGGTCTCAGCTCGCTCATCGCCTTGCGCTTCCTCACCGGCATCGGCATCGGCGGCATGCTGCCCAACGTGATCGCGCTCAACGCCGAATTCGCGCCGCGGCGGGCACGCGCGACCATGATCATCGTCATGTTCACGGGCATCACCTTCGGCGGCGCCGTGCCGGGACCGGTGGCGCGGGAATTCATCCCCCTCTATGGCTGGCAGGTGCTGTTCTTCATCGGCGGCGTCGCGCCCATCATCATGGCCATCCTGGCGCTGCTGTTCCTGCCGGAATCGCTCAAATATCTCGCGGTCAAGACCGATCGCCGCGACAAGGTCGAACGGATGCTGCGAGAGATGACGCCGTCGGTGCGGATCGGCGCCGGAACCCGCTTCGTCGTCGGCGACGAGCAGGTCTATCAATCGTTCCGCCCGAGTTCAGCTCTTTGCCGACGGGCTGAAATGGATCACGCCGCTCTTGTGGATCTGCTTCATCTGCAACCTGATGTCGTTCTATTTCGTCAATTCCTGGCTGCCGACGGTGCTGACCGCGGCGCATATGCCGATGTCGACGGCGGTGCTCAGCACCACGATCTTCCAGATCGGCGGCACGTTGGGCGGCCTCTCCCTCAGCCGGCCGATCGACAAGATGGGGCTGGCGCCGGTCTGCGTCCTGTTCGTGCTTTCCCTCATTGTTGCGCCGTTCCTCGGCTATACGGCCGGCTCGGAGTGGATGCTGTGGACGGCGATCTTCTTCTGCGGCTTCACGCTGCTCGGCCTGCAGTTCGGGCTCAATGCCACCTCGGCGCTGATCTATCCCACGTCGATCCGCTCCAATGGCTCGGGCTGGGCTTTCGCGGTGGGACGGTTCGGCTCGGTCGCGGGGCCGATCGTCGCCGGCGTGCTCATCGGCATGAAGCTGTCGATCGCGCATCTCTTCCTGTTCCTGATGCTGCCGTTGGCGATCGGCACGATCTGCAGTTTCATCCTGGCGCGGCTCTATTTCACCCGCTTCCACGGCATGGGTCTGCACCGCCGCGATACGCTGGCGGAAGCGGCCCGGGCCACGCATTAGCGAGAACGAGGGCGCGGCGGCGGCATCAGCCGGCGTCGTCGGCGCCCAGCTCGGCTTCGATCTCGGCATTGTGCTCGCCGACGAGCGGCGGCGCGAAGTTGTGCGCCCGCGGACGGGCGCCGTCGACGCGCACGGGACAGGCGATGGTGACGACGCGCCCCGCCTCATGGTGATCGAGTGCGAGCACCGTCCCCAGCGCCGCAACCTGCGGGTCGTGGAGCGCCTCGCCGAGGCGGTGGATGGGCGCGAACGGCACATCGGTCGCAACCAGCCGCTCCAGCCACGCCGCGCGCGGCCGCGCGGCGAAGCGCTGGGCGAGCGCCGTCTCGAGCGCAACGAAATTGGCAACGCGGCGCTGATGCGTTTGAAAGCGCTCGTCGGCGGCGAGATCCTCCGCCTCGAGCGCGCCCAGCAGCTCGGTCCAGAACTTCTCGCGCGTCGAAAGCTGGACCGCGATGAGCCCGCCGTCGCCGCAGCGGAAGGCGAAGGATTGCGATCGGGTGACCCGGCTGAAGCGGTCGCCCTCGATCCCGGCGCAGGTATAGTTGGTGTAGGCGTCGTGGATGAAGGCCATCGAGGCTTCGAGCATGTTGACCTCGATGCGCCGCCCGCGCCCGGTGCGGTCGCGCTCGACCAGCGCCCCCAGGATGCCGGTGCAGGCATACATGCCGGTGACGTTGTCGGTGATGGTCGGGCCGAAGCAATGCGGGTCGCGGGGATCGACGAAGAGGCTCGCGATGCCGCTCAGCGCCTGGCCGACGGCGTCGAAGGCGGGCCGGTCGCGGTAGGGACCGAGAGTGCCGAATCCGGTGATCGAGCAATGGACGAGACGAGGATGATCGCGCGCCAGCGCAGCGGGGTCGAGCCCGAGGCGCTGCAGCACGCCGGGGCGGAAATTGTCGAGCAGCACGTCCGCGCGCGCCACCAGGCGGGCCAGCCTGCGCTGTCCCTTGGCGGTGCCGAGATCGAGCGCGAGGCTGCGCTTGTTGCGGTTATAGGCGACGAAGGTCGCGCCATAGAGCCCGCCATGGCCGCGGCGGAAGGGATCGCCTTCGGGCGGCTCGACCTTGATCACGTCGGCGCCGAGATCGGCAAGCATCATGCCCGCGAGCGGCGCGGTGATGAAAGCGCCGAGATCGATGACGCGAATTCCCTCGAGCATCGGCCAGCCGCCTCCCGCCTTCAGTGGACCGTTTGCCCGCCATCCGCCATCACCGTCGCGCCGTGGACGAACGAGGCGGCGTCGGACACCAGAAAGGCCGCGACGTTGCCGATCTCGCGGCATTCGGCGAGGCGGTTGAGCAGCACCTGCCGCTCCAGCCGCTCGCGGCTGGTCAGGCCGCGCTCGAGATAGGAGCGGAAGCGCGGGCTCAAGGTCGGGCCGGGGCAAAGCGCGTTGACGCGCAGACCGCTTGGCCCGTAATCGACCGCGAGCTGCCGCGTCAGATTCACCACGGCGCCCTTGGCGGCGCAATAAGCCGGCATCTCGGCATTGCCGATGACGGCGAAGCTCGATGCGACGTTGAGAATCGCCGGCTTCTCGGCCTTGAGCAGCAGCGGAATGAACGTACGGCACATATAAAATACCGAATCGAGATCGACGGCGATGATCGCGCGCCACTTCTCGGTCGAAAGCGCCGTGATCTTGCTGCGGAAATTGTCGCCGGCGTTGTTGATGACGGCCTTGACGCGTCCCCATTTCGCGGCGACCGCCGCGCCCAGCGCCTCGACCTCGGCCGCGGCGGCGACGTCGGCGACAAAGCAGTCGCAGCGCCCGCCCTTGGCCGCGATCAGCGCGGCCGTCGCGTCGAGCGTGGCCGCCGTGCGCCCGACGACGGCGACCGTGGCGCCCAGCTCGGCCAATATCTCGGCACAGGCGCGCCCGATGCCGCCGCCGCCGCCGGTCACGACCACCACCTCGCCCGCAAATCGCAGAGAATCGAGCATGCGCACCTCCGCCGCCAAACTCTAACACCCTGCGGCGGCGAGACAACGTCGCTCACAGAGCCCGGCTTGCCGGCCCCGCCGGCCGCAAGCCGAGGCGGCCTTTGTCATGGAAGCGCAACATTATTGTCACGCAGACGCAATGGCCAAGCCCCAGGATGGCCGCGCTTCGACTGCCGCTTGGCTCCGTTGCGCGAGCAATGCGGCCGCAGACGGGTGGCATCCGGCTCCATGCACGCTCGCGGCGCGCGGCCCTTGGTCGAAGCTTGGGCGCCGATCGAATCAGCTGAGGAGGGACAACATGACGGGGAAGTGGCTCGTTGCAAAGTCGGGGGTGGCTCTTGGCGGGCTTATCACGGAACGAAGCAGACGTGAAAGGGATGGGAAGATGGGTTTCAATTCGCGTCGCTGGCTTATGGCGAGCGTCATCGCCATTTGCGGTGCGGTTGCCGCGAACGCAGCTTCTGCCGGGGAGATCACCGGCGCAGGATCGACATTCGTCTATCCGGTGCTGTCAAAGTGGGCGGCCGCCTACCAAGCCTTAACCGGCGACGCGCTCAACTACCAATCGATCGGATCCGGCGGCGGCATCAAGCAGATCACGTCGGGGACCGTCGATTTCGGTGCCTCCGACATGCCTCTGTCTCCGGAGGAACTGGAGAAGGCAGGGTTGGGTCAATTTCCATCGGTCATCGGCGGCATCGCCCCTGTCGTCAACATCAAGGGCGTCAAGGCCGGAGAGATGAAACTCACCGGCGCGGTTCTTGCCGACATCTATCTCGGAAAGATCAAGAGCTGGAGCGATCCAGCCATCAAGAAGCTCAATCCGGACATCAATCTGCCGAATGCGGCGATCACGGTCATCCACCGCGCGGACGGCTCGGGCACCACGTTCAATTGGGCCGACTATCTCTCGAAGGTCAGTCCCGAATGGAAACAGAAGGTCGGGGAAGGCACCTCCATCGAGTGGCCCGTCGGGGTCGGCGGAAAAGGCAATGAAGGCGTCGCCGCATATGTCGGTCGGGTCCAGAATTCCATCGGCTATGTCGAATACGCGTATGTGATCGAGAACAAGATGGCGTACGCGCTGGTTCAGAACGCAGCCGGAAACTACGTCAAACCCGACGTCGCGAGCTTCCAAACGGCCGCCGCCACCGCGGACTGGAAGGATGCAAAGGACTTCGACCTGGTGATGACGAATGCGCCGGGCGCCAAAGCCTATCCGATCACTGCCACCACTTGGATCATCATGTACAAGCAGCCGAAGGATGCGGCGCGGAGCAAGGCCGCAATGAAATTCTTCACGTGGTCCTATAACAATGGGCAGAAGCTGGCAGAGGAGCTCGACTATGTTCCGCTGCCGCCGGCACTGGTCGCGCAGATCGAGGCATACTGGAAGAGCCAATTCACGATGTAGCGATGGGAAAGTGACTGGGCCAACGCTTTACCGGCGTTGGCCGCTGGAGAGCCCCGCCCTCGTGCGGGGCTCTTTCCGTTTCATGCCGGCGTGGCCGCCCGCGGTGCCGCTTCCTTTGCCGGCCCGGCGAATTTAGAATGCGGCGGATGTCGCCGGCCGCCGCTACGATCGAAGTCAATGGCCTGAAGCTCGCGCTGCGCCGCGTCGGGCGCGGGCCACCGCTCCTGTTCCTGCACGGCACCGACGGGCTCGGCGAGTGGCCGCCGCTGCTCGACCGGCTCGCCGCCCGCTTCGAGGTGCTGGCGCCCGACCATCCGGGCTTCGGCGCGACGCCGGCGCCGCCCTGGATCGACGACATTTCCGACATGGCGTATTTCTATCTCGACGCGCTGGCGGCGCTCGGCCTCAGGGATGTGCGTCTCGTCGGCCATTCGCTCGGCGGCTGGATCGCGCTCGAAATAGCGGTGCGGGCGACAGCGCGGCTGCACAGCCTGATCCTCATCGACGCCGCCGGCATTCACGTCAAGGGCGTGCCCAAGGCCGATATCTTCCTGATCGATCCCGAGGAGCAGGCGCGCCTCGTCTATGCCGATCCCGCCCGGGCCGCAGCGGCGGCCGAGCGGGCAGCGGCCGAGAAATACCACGAGGAGGCGATTCAGAACCGCATCGCCAGCGCGCGGCTCGGCTGGCAGCCGCGCTTCTTCAATCCTCGCCTCGAGCGCTGGCTGCACCGCATCGACGTGCCGACCCACATCATCTGGGGCGAGGAGGACCGCTTCATTCCGCCCGCTTATGCGGCGGCGCTCCATCGCCTCATCCCGGGATCGTCGCTCACCCTCGCGCCCGGTGCCGGCCATCTGCCGCATGTCGAATGCCCCGACCGGGTCGCCCAGGCGATCGCCGCCTTCCTCGGAGAGAAGCCATGAAGGTCATGTGCTTTCATCTCATGCCTTATGCCGATCTCGATCCGAGCGTGCGCGACAAGTACCGCAGCGTGTGGCTCGTGCTGCCCAACAGCTATTTCGATCCGGAAAAAGGGGCGGCGCTCTACAACCGCTATCTCGACGAACTCGAACTGTGCGCCGAGCTGGGCTTCGACGGCATCTGCGTCAACGAGCATCACCAGAACGCCTATGGGCTGATGCCGTCGCCGGTGGTGATGGCGGCGGCGCTGGCGCGGCGCACGCGCGAGTGCCGCATCGCCATTCTCGGCAACGCCTTCTGCCTGCGCGACCACCCGCTGACGCTGGCCGAAGAGCACGCGATGATCGACGTCATGACGCGCGGCCGGCTAATCAGCGGTTTCGTCCGCGGCGTCGGTTCGGAATATTTTTCGCTCGGCGCCAATCCCGTCCATTCGCTCGAGCGTCACCAGGAGGCGTGCGAGCTGGTGGTGCGCGCCTGGAGCGAACCCGGCCCCTTCGCCTTCGAGGGCAAGCATTATCATTTCGAATACGTCAATCTGTGGCCGCGGCCCTATCAGAAGCCGCATCCGCCGATCTGGTGCCCGTCGATGGGCAGCGGCGAGACCATCGAATGGGCGGCGCATCCCACGCGCAAATACGTCTATCTGCAGAATTTCTCGCCGACGGAGTCGGTCGCGCGCTATCTCGATCTCTATCGCGAGACCGCTTTGCGCCGTTATGGCTATGAAGCCGCCTCCGACCGCATCGGCTGGTGCGCCCCCATCTATGTCGGCGCGAGCGACGCCGCCGCGGTCGAAGAGGCGCGCCCGCATATCGAGGCGCTGTTCAACCTGTTCCTGCCCAAGCTGTCCGAGCTGATGTTCTTCCCGCCCGGCTACATGTCGGCCGACTCGCTGAAGCGCGTGCTGGTGCACAAGCGCGGCCATCGCGGCGGTGCGCGGATCGAGGATCTGATCGAGCGCGGCATCTTCATTTGCGGCAGCCCCGACACGGTGCGCCGGCGCATCGAAGCCGCGCATCACCGCATGGGCTTCCAGGAATTCATCGCCATGCTGCAATTCGGCACCTTGCCCGGCGATCTCACCGAGCGCAACATCCGGCGCTTCGCTGCCGACGTCATGCCCGCGATCAAGTCCTTGACCGACAAGGAATATCGCGGCTTCGAGCTGACCCCCGAACCGGCGCAATAGCGCGCCCGTCCTGCCGCCGGGACCGGGTGGCTTGTGCCGCCCTGTGAGCCAGGTCACCGATTCGGCCCAACAAACCTCGCGCTTTAGTGACGCGCGTCACAAGCGTCCGGGCGAATCCTTGCTCTTATGAGCCGCACGAACCGCGTCACGTGGACGCGGTGGGAGAGACGAGGAAAGCCCGATGCCACCCGCACTTCGTTATTGTCTGCCTGCACCGGAGCCCCGCCCGGGTCGCGATCGCGACGGCCCGATCGCCGTCACGGTCACCGATCTGCACCGGCATTACCTCGCCGCCATCATTGAACGGCACGACACCCACGCCTTCATCGCGTTGTTCAATCATTTCGCACCGCGCCTCAAGGCGTTCATGAAGAAGCTCGGGGTCGGCGACGAGGAGGCCGAGGAATTGGCCCAGGAGGCGATGCTCACCGTATGGCGCAGGGCGGCCACCTACGATCCCGCCCGCGCCGCCGTCAGTTCCTGGATTTTCACGATCGCCCGAAATCTGCGCATTGACGCCCTGCGCCGCGGTCAACGGCAGGTGCTCGACCTCGACGATCCGCTGCTTGCGCCCGAGCCGCCGCCGCCGCCCGACGCCGCCGCCTCGGTGCAGGAGCAGCAGCGGCGCGTCCGCGCGGCCGTCGCCTTGTTGCCGCCCGAACAGGCGGAAGTGGTCGAACTTGCCTTCTATCACGGCCATTCGCACGGCCAGATCGCGAGCCGGCTGAACATCCCGCTTGGCACGGCGAAATCCCGCCTGCGCCTCGCCTTCGAGCGGCTGCGGCTGGCGCTCGCGGCCGACACGCCCGTCAGCGCCCCGCCCGCGCCGCTGCCGTCGCGCGAGGCTGCCTGAACGCCGTCAGCGCGCGAGGCGTTCGAGCGCGGCGCGGTCGAGGATCGTGACCATGTTCTCCTCGATGCGGATGATGCCGCCGCGCTGCCATTCGTTGAGACACTTGTTGACGCTCTCGCGCGCCGCACCGACCAGGTTGCCGAGTTCACGCTGCGACAACTGGCCGCGAGCGCCGCGGGTCTCCGTCGCCTTGCGCTCCGAATCCCGGCGCAGCAGCGCCTTGGCGAGCCGCGCCGGCAACTGCATCAGCGCCACCTCGGCGACATGCTGGGTGTTGTCGCGGAAGCGCTCGCACAGCACCTCGACGATGCGCGGCCAGGAATGGGGATGGCGGTCGAGGAACGGCAGCACGTCGCGCCGTTCGAGGATCGCGAGGCTGCAGGCGGTATGCGCCTTGGCGTCGGCGGAGCGCTCCTTGCCGTCGAGCAAGGCAATTTCGCCGAACACCTCGCCCGGCTGAAGGATGGCCAGCAGCAGTTCCTTACCTTCGGGCGAGGAAATGCTGATGCGCACCTCGCCGCTCAGCACGGCCATCATGCTCGAGCCCGGCGATCCCATGAGAAAGATCGTGTCGCCGGCGGCGAAGCGGCGGACATGCGCGCGGGCCACGAGCTCGCGCCGTTCTTCCGCTCCAAGTGCCTGAAAAAGAAAGCATTCGCCGAGAAGACGGCGCGGATCTTCGGCCGGCTTCCGAACCTCAGTCTCCACCCGTGCCCTCCGCTCCCGCTCGACCGCCAATGATCATGCCTCGCGCTTAAAAAGTTCTAGTCCGAGCGGCCTCCGTGCCCAAGGGTCCGCGTCGCTGCGCGCCTTCAGCCGGGATCGGCCGGCGCGCCCCAAGGCCGCACGAGCGGGGCTTCCGCCGCCGCCGCGGTCGGGGCTGGCGTCAAGACGTGCGGCTGTCGGCTCTCCTGATCCGTTCGAAGACGGGCTTCGAGCACAAGCAATACGGTGCCGTCCGCGCCAGCCGGTCGGGATGAAAGATATGCACCAGATGCTCGATGACCGCGGTTTCCTCGGAGATCTGCCGCGCTTCGTCCTCGCGTAATGATTGCTGTTGGGCCATGTCCGCCGCTCCGTCTTAACTGCAATCCCCGCCCCAGAATGTGTAGAATTATAATACCACAGGCGCTCGCTTCGCTTCGTGAAACCTTTTTAGGCCGTTCTTAACTGAACACCGGGGCATCGCCTCGCCACAGCATGGTTTCGCGCGGCCATGAGCGGTAAAGCGGCCGCGCGGGTGATCCGATCGCACGCCTCGCGCGTATACCGGCCGCGAGGGCAAGACCATGCCCATGGGAGGACCGGCGAACGGAGCGCTTTCGCTCGAGAGCTTCATGCTCGGGCGAACGCGGGTCCGGGGGGGTTCGCGGACCGCTTCGGCCGGGTCGGGCGCGCCTTCGGCCGCCACAGCCGCCACGCGATCCACTGGCGCTATCGCCTCAATCTCAAGATCGGCGCCCGAGAACTGTTGGTCGGTTTCGACGATCGGGTGGTTCGGCGCGGCCCTGCCATTGCGCTCGACCGGATGCGGATCGGCAGATGGGGCCTGCGGATCGGCTCGATTACGCTCTGCCACCAGAAATTCTGACCCACGCGGGTAATGTGAAACCCGTATTGCACGGGGTGGGCCGAGGATATAAACAGCGCCGCCGGATTGGGGGCGCATGGAACGAACCAGCACGGGCGACCGGACGGCAACGCGAAGCCGCGCGCAACAGCAGCTCCTGCTCGGTGCGTTGGGCGTCGTCTATGGCGACATCGGCACGTCCCCGCTCTATGCGGTCAAGCAGTGCTTCAACGAGCTCGGCGGGATTTCGCCTGCCGCGGTCTATGGCGTGCTGTCGCTGATCACCTGGGCGCTGACGGTCGTTGTCACCATCAAATACGTCGCCGTCATCCTGCGCGCCGACAATCGCGGTGAAGGCGGGATCCTGGCCCTGACGACGCTGGCCCTGCGCGCGGCGGAGGGGAAGAGCGCATGGCACTGGTGGATTCTTGCGGCGGGATTGCTGGGCGCGGCACTGTTTTACGGCGACGGCGTGATCACGCCGGCGATCTCGGTGCTGAGCGCCGTCGAGGGTCTGAATGTGGCGACGCCGCTGTTCGAGCCTTACGTCATTCCGATCACCATGCTGCTGCTGCTGGGGCTCTTCATCATGCAGCGATATGGCACCGCGCAGGTCGGCTTCTGGTTCGGTCCGGTCATGGTGGTGTGGTTCGTGACCATTGGCGGGCTCGGCGTTGTCGAGATCGTCAAGCAGCCGGAGATTCTGAAGGCGATCAATCCCTATTACGGCATCGCGCTGCTGGCGCGGCACCCGCGCGAAGGCTTCCCGTTGCTCGGCGCAGTGGTGCTGGTCGTCACCGGGGCCGAGGCGCTTTATGCCGATATGGGCCATTTCGGCCGAAGGCCCATTCGTCTCGACTGGCTCAGTTTCGTCTTCCCCGCGCTTTTGCTCAATTACTTCGGCCAGGGCGCGCTGCTGCTCGCCGCGCCGGGCGCGCTGCAGAACCCGTTCTATCGGCTCGCGCCCGATTGGGCGCTTTATCCGCTGGTGGCGCTGGCGACGGCAGCGACCGTGATCGCCTCGCAGGCGGTGATCAGCGGCGCGTTCTCGGTAACGCGCCAGGCGGTACTGCTGGGATATTTGCCGCGCTTCCAGATCCGCCATACCTCCGAGGAGGAGATCGGACAAATCTACGTGCCCAAGGTCAATCTGTTCCTGCTGGTGGCGGTGCTGGCGTTGGTGTTGGGCTTCAAGAGCTCGGACAATCTCGGCGCGGCCTATGGCGTCGCCGTCACCGGCACGATGTCGCTCACCACCGTCCTTGCGCTCGTCTATGCCATCGGGGTGGCCCGGTGGAAGCCGCTGGGAGCGGCGCTGCTCTTCGGGTTCTTCCTGTGCGTCGATCTCGGCTTCTTCGGCGCCAATCTCCTCAAGATCGTCGAGGGCGGCTGGTTTCCGCTGGCGGTGGGGTTGGTCATCTTCGTGCTGATGGTGACGTGGATCAGCGGGCGCGAGCGGCTCCTGGTCGAGCGCTGGCGCGAAGCCCTGCCGATCGAGACCTTCCTCGAGACGCTGCGGCCCGATCACCCGCTGCGCGTGCCGGGAACCGCGGTCTTCATGGTCCCCAATGACCACATCGTGCCGCCCGCGTTGCTGCACAATCTGAAGCACAACAAGGTCTTGCACGAGCGCGTCGTGCTGATGAAGGTCGATACCGAGGACATCCCCCACGTACCCGATGCCGAGCGCATCGCGATGCGCCACCTCAATCACAATTTCCACGCCATCACGGTGCGCTACGGCTTCATGGACGAGCCCAACATCCCGCGCACGCTGGCCCAGCTCCGCCTCATGAATTTCCGCTTCAACCTGCTCGAGACCTCGTTCTTCGTCGGCCGCGAGAAGGTGGTGATCGGCAAGCGCTCGCGATTCTGGGACTGGCGCAAGAGCCTGTTCATCTTCATGCACCGCACGATGATGAGCGCGACGGAATATTTCCGCATCCCCACGAACCGCGTGGTCGAACTGGGCGGCCAGGTCGAGATCTGACGCGACCGCTGCGGCGCCGGCCCCCGGGGCCGCGCTGCGCCGCCGTCTTGTCGCCGACGCGACGCGGCGGTAGCGTGGCGCCCCATGGCAGGAGGGACGCGATGGCATTGCAGGTGCGGCCGCTTCATCCCGTTTTCGCGGCTTCGGTGACGGGCGTCGATCTGCGCGATCCGCCGGCCCCGACGCTGGGGCGGGAGGTGACGGCGGTGATGGACCGCTATGCCGTCGCCTGCCTGCCCGGCCAGTTCATCGACGACGCGCAGCAGTTGCGCTTCACGCTTCTCTTCGGCGATCCCGAGCTTGCGCCATCGATGCGCGGGCGTCCGCGCGTGCCGCGAGCCGGGCGACCGCATCCAGCTCAGGGAGATTTTCGACGTCTCCAATCTCGACGCGCGCGGCAACATGCTGCCCGCGGACGACGAGCGGCGGAACTATTCGCGCGGCAATCGGCTGTGGCACACCGACAGCTCGTTCCGCCAAGTCTCGGCCACCTATTCGATGCTGTCGGCGCGGACCGTGCCGCAAGATGGCGCCGACACCGAGTTCGCCGACATGCGCGCCGCCTATGACGCGCTGCCCGAAACGATGAAGCGGCGGATCGACGGCCTCGTCGCCGAGCATTCGATCTGGGTTTCGCGCCGCAGCGTCGGCTACGTTCCCAATGACGAGGAGCGCCGGCAGCGGCCGCCGGCGCACCATCCTCTGGTACGGGTCCATCCCGGCTCCGGGCGAAAGACGCTCTACATCGCCGCGCATATCGACCACATCATCGGCTGGCCCGAGGATGAAGGCCGGGCGCTGCGCGACGAGCTCATCGAATTCGCCACCCAATCGCGCTTCGTCCATATCCACAAATGGCAGACGGGCGATCTCGTCATCTGGGACAACCGCTGCACCATGCACCGGGCCACGCCGTTCGCCGATGTCGCCAATCCGCGCGACATGCGCCGCACGACCGTGCGCGAGGCCGTGACTGTGCCGGCCTGAGCTTCTACTCCACCGCGCGCTCGCGGCAGGTGGTGCGGCGGACGTCGCGGCGCTCGCGGCGATCGTCGAACGGCATGGCCCGGTGCATGGTGCAGCGGTTGTCCCAGATCACCACGTCGCCGCGGCGCCATTTGTGCGCGTAAACGAATCGCGGCTGGGTCGCGAACGACGTCAGCTCCGCCAGCAGCGCGCGGCCTTCCTCGAGCTTCATGCCGAGGATACGGTGGGCATGCGAGGCGAGATAGAGCGTCTTGCGGCCGGAGCCCGCATGGAGCTGGACGATACGGTGCTGCGCCGGCGGGCGCGAGGCGAGCTCCTCCGCCGTGGCCTCGGGCCCGCCGCCCGCGACGCGCGAATGCCAGTAGGAATGCTCGGCGACGAGCGTCCTCGATCCGCGTCTTCATCGCCGCCGGCAACGCATCATAGGCCGCGCGCAGATCGGCGAACTCGGTGTCGGGCCCGCCGCCCGGCGGCAGCGCCACCGCCGATAGGAGCGAATAGGTCGCGCGCACCGGGTGAAACGACATGTCGGTGTGCCACAGCCGGTTGGCGCGCTTGAACAATAACTGCCGGTCGCCGTCGCGGATAGATTTCGCCGTCCTCGTCGAGATTGCTTTGATCGATGATCTCGGGATGAGGGACGCGCGCGGCACCGTTGCGTCCGGAGACGGCAAGCAGGCGCGAGCGCTGGATCGGACCGAGACGGCGCGAGAATGCGATGTGCTCCTCGTCCGTGAGCGGCGGATCGTTGCGACAGGCGCAGACGGCGAAGCGGTCCATCGCCGCGATCACCGCGGCAAGCGTCGCCGCATCGGACGGGCGGTGCATGTCGAGGCCGGCAATCTCGGCGGCGAAGCTCGGATGCAGCGGCCGGGCGGTGAGCGCCATCCCCTTGCCTCCATGTCGCGCGGCGCGCTGCCGCGGTTCCGCCGTGATGATATCACGGTTTCCCGAGCGCGTTGGACAGGGCCAGAGCGCAACCCTATATACCGCGCCATGCACGGCGCGGCGTTCATCAAGATGCACGGGCTCGGCAACGATTTCGTCGTGCTCGACATGCGTGCGCACGCGCTGGCGATCGACGGCGCGGCCGCGCGCGCCATTGCCGACCGCCATCGCGGCGTCGGCTGCGACCAGCTGGTGCTGATCGAGAAGCCGCAGCGCGACGGCGCCGCCGCCTTCATGCGCATCCGCAACGCCGATGGCGGCGAGGCCGAGGCATGCGGCAATGCCGCACGCTGCGTCGCCGCGCTCCTGATGCGCGAGAGCGGGGCGCGGTCCGTCACGCATCGACACGGCGGCGGGCCCGTCGCGGCGCAGGCCTGCGGCGACGGCGAGGTCACGGTCGATATGGGCACGCCGCGGCTCGACTGGCGCGACATCCCGCTCGCGCGCGCGGCCGATACGCTGCATGTTCCGCTGGCGGCGGGGCCGCTCGGCGACGCGGTGTGCACGAGCCTGGGCAATCCGCACGCGACTTTCTTCGTCGCCGACGCCGAAGCGGTCGATCTCGCCGCGCTCGGCCCCCGGCTCGAGCACGATCCGCTTTTTCCCGAGCGCGCCAATATCGGCGTGGCGCAGGTGCTGGCGCCGCGACCGGCATCAGGCTCCGGGTGTGGGAGCGCGGCGCCGGCATCACGCCCGCCTGCGGCACCGGCGCCTGCGCGGCGCTGGTCGCGGCGCACCGGCGCGGCCTCGCCGGCCGGCGCGCGCGAAGTCGATCGCCGATGGCGGCGCGCTCGTCATCGAATGGCGCGACGACGGCCACGTGCATGATGACCGGGCCGGTGGCGGTGAGCTTTCGCGGCACGCTCGATCCTTCGCTTCTGGGCGGGTGATGGCGGTCGAGATCGTCACCTTCGGCTGCCGCCTCAATGCCTTCGAATCCGAGGCGATCCGTCGCGCCGCCGCCGCCGCCGGCGCTCGTCGATGCGGTGATCGTCAACACCTGCGCGGTGACGGCCGAGGCCGAGCGCCAGGCGCGCCAGGCGATCCGCCGCGCCCGCCGTAGCTCTCCCGGAGCGACGGTGATCGTCACCGGCTGCGCCGCGCAGATCGACCCCCAGGCCTTTGCCGCGATGGCCGAGGTCGACCGCGTCCTCGGCAACCGCGAGAAGCTCGACACCGCACGCTATCGCGACGCGGCGCGCATCGATGTCGGCGATCTTGCGCGGCTCAAGGAGAGCGCGCCGCTGCCGGTCGACGGCTTCGAGGGCCGCGCCCGCGGCTTCGTCGAGGTGCAGCAGGGCTGCGATCATTCCTGCACGTTCTGCATCATCCCGCTGGGGCGCGGCCCGAGCCGGTCGGTGCCGGCCGGCGAGGTCGTGCGCCGCGCCGCGACGCTGGTCGAGGCGGGCTATGCCGAGCTGGTTCTGACCGGGGTCGATCTCACCGCCTGGGGCGCCGATCTGCCCGGCGCGCCCGACGCTCGGCCAGCTCTGCCGCCGCCTGCTCGCGCTGGTGCCGGGGCTCAGGCGGCTGCGGCTGTCGTCCCTCGACCCGGCCGAGATCGACGCGGCGCTGTGGCGGCTCGTCGCGGCCGAGCCGCGGCTCATGCCGCATCTCCACCTCTCGGTCCAGGCCGGCGACGATCTCGTGCTGAAGCGGATGAAGCGGCGGCATTCGCGCGCAGCGGTGCTCGAGGTGGCGGCGCGCGCGCGCCAGCTCCGGCCGGGGATCGCGCTCGGCGCCGACCTCATCGCCGGCTTCCCGACCGAGGACGAGGCGATGTTCGCAGCGCACGCTGGCGCTGATGGACGAGGCAGGCATCGATTACTTCCACGTCTTTCCGTTCAGCCCGCGCCCGGGCACGCCCGCCGCCCGCATGCCGCAAGTGCCGCGCCCCGTCGTGCAGGAGCGGGCGGCACGGCTGCGCGCGGCGGGCGCTGCGGCAACCGCGCGCGCGCTGGCCGTCGCGTATCGGCGCCGCGGCCGACGTGCTGATCGAGAAGGACGGGTTCGGCCGCAGCGAGCATTACGCGCCGGTGCGCATTCACGGCGCGCCGGGCGAGATCGTGCGCGTGCGCCTTGGCGCCGGCGCCGGCGCGGTTGCTCGCGGGGGAGCGCGCGTGAACGGGGGCGGCGGCTGGTTCCAGCGCCTCAAGGCCGGGCTGCAGCGGTCATCGCAGCGCCTCAGCGAGGGGATCGGCGCGATCGTCGGCCGTCGCCGCCTCGACGATGCGACGCTCGACGAGTTGGAGGAATTGCTGATCGGCGCCGATCTCGGCACCGCGCTCGCGAGCGAATTCGTCGCGCGCCTGCGGCGCACGCGCTTCAATCAGGAAGTGGCACCCGAGGAAGTGCGCGCGGCGCTGGCCGAGGACGTGGCGAAGTCGCTCGCCCTGGTCGACCGGCCGCTCAAGACCGAAAGCGCGCAGAAGCCGTTCGCGATCCTGGTGGTGGGCGTCAACGGCAGCGGCAAGACCACGACCATCGGCAAGCTCGCCCAGCTCTATCGCGATGCCGGCAAGAGCGTGATGATCGCCGCCGGCGACACGTTCCGCGCCGCGGCGGTGGAGCAGCTCAAGATCTGGGGCGAGCGCGCCGGCGTGCCGGTGCTGTCGCGGCCGGCGGGATGCGGACGCCGCCGGGCTCGCCTTCGACGCATTCGACGAGGCGCGGCGCAAGGGCATCGACCTCCTGCTCATCGACACCGCCGGGCGGCTCCACAACAAGGCCGATCTGATGGCGGAGCTGCAGAAGATCGTGCGGGTGCTGAAGAAGCTCGACGCGACGGCGCCGCACGCGGTGCTGCTGGTGCTCGACGCCACGGTCGGCCAGAACGCCCACGCCCAGGCCGAGACCTTCCGCGCGATGGTCGGCGTCACCGGCATCGTCATGACCAAGCTCGACGGCACCGCCAAGGGCGGCGTCCTGGTCGCGCTGGCCGAGCGCTACGGCATCCCCGTCCACTTCATCGGCGTCGGCGAGAAGGCCGAGGATTTGCGCCCCTTCAGGGCGGAGGAGTTCGCCCGGAGCCTGGTGGGACTCGAGGGTTAACGCGGCGCCTACGCCGCCTTCTTCCGCCGCCGCATCACGCCGAAGCCCGCGAGCGCCGTGCCGAAGAGCGCGAGTGATGCAGGCTCGGGGACGGGGTTCGGATCGAAATTGTAAGTGGTCGTATCCCCACTGACCGTCATCGTGAACTCATCGACGTTGCCGAGGAAGCTCGTCCAGCCGCTGCCTACCTTGAAGCCGAATCCGCCGAACTTATTATTAATTTCAACGTTAGGATAGTCGACAAGAACCTGAGCCCAGGTGCAGGGACTGCCGATCGTGCAGCCACTGGCGAAATAGGAGCCATTGCTAAACCACCAGTCGGCTCCGCTTGTGATCGCGTTCCACGACTGCCATTCACTCGAGGTGATGGTATTGGTATAATAGGGTTCGAACACCAGCCGGCCCTCATAGCTCGACGCGCTATTGTTGAGCACGACATTGAATTGCAGCGACGGCGACTGATCCGAGGAGGAACTCGAGACCACATAGCTTTCGTATGAAAGTGCCGAAATGTCGCTAAGCGGTGTTCCGCACGTCCGTTAAATAATTGAAGAGAATCTCGCTGCTTGCAGAGTCGGTGACCGAGAGCTGCGCGCTTCCGTGTCCAAGCGGCGGCGTGCCCGGACCGGGCACGAACGATCCCGCGCCGGTTGTCCCGAATCCTGCTGGAAGATCCAGTTTCCCATGTTGGACGGATCGACGACAATGGTCGAGGCTGCCGCCTGACCAGCGACGGCAACAAGTCCCGCCGCGAAGCACAACGCGGGAATCGCCAATGGGAACCGGCCGTTCGTCAGAATTGTGCGCATCATCCACCTCTGTAATCAAACTCCAGCGACGAAGCCCGACATTCCGCTTTCGTTGTCTTTAGACAACTGTT
Source organism: uncultured Alphaproteobacteria bacterium (assembly GCA_963721625.1). Classification (GTDB taxonomy): domain Bacteria; phylum Pseudomonadota; class Alphaproteobacteria; order ATCC43930; family CGMCC-115725; genus DATJLY01. Next base: position 66,092 of record CAVRKF010000004.1, on the reverse strand, counting down.
GGCTCGGTAGATCGCTTGGTTCACGATAATTAATGCAAAGTTAATGCCATTAACCATGAGTTATGCGATATCAACGCGCTGCGGCGACGCAAAATTCGCGCCGGCACATATGTGTAAATTTCTCCGACAGGCTACAAAGGGTAGGACCCCGGCTAAGCCGTGGGTGATGTGACGGTCATCGGCTTCGGCGCCGGCTGCTTTCGCCCTGCTACCTGCGATTGCAGGCTGCGAGCAACGGGAACGCCGGTCCTGCCCCGAGGCGGCCGGGGAATCGGTCTCACCCCATCGCCCGGTCGAGCACGCGGGCGGGGTGGAGCGCTTCGCGGCCGAGGGCGTCGCGGATCTGGTGGCGGCAGCTCGTGCCGGGGGCGACGAGGAGGTCGCCGGGCGCGGCCTCGCGCAGCTTCGGCAGCACGCCCAATTCGCCGATCTTGAGCGACATGTCGTAATGCTCGGCCTCGTAGCCGAAGGCGCCGGCCATGCCGCAGCAAGTCGAATCGAAGCTTTCCACCGCCAGGCCCGGCACCAGCTTCAGCGCGGCCACGCTCGCGCCCGCAGCGGCGAATGCCTTCTGGTGGCAATGGGTGTGGAGCACGGCCTTGGCGGCGACCGGCGCAAGCGGCGGCGCGAAGCGGCCGCCCTCGGCCTCTTCGGCAACGAATTCGTCGAACAGCCGCGCGCCCTTGGCGATGGCCGCGGAATCCGGCCCCGGCAGCAGCGCCCCCAGCTCGTCGCGCAAGGTGTAGAGACAGGAGGGCTCGAGCCCGACGATGGGAATGCCCGCCGCGGCCACCGGCGCGAGCGCCGCAACGAGCCGCCGGGCCTCGGCGCGCGCTTCGCCGACCAGGCCGACGCTCAAGAACGTGCGGCCGCAGCACAGCGGGCGGGCGCCGTCATGCGCGGGACCGCACACATCGTAGCCGGCGCGGCGCAGCACCCGCTCCGCCGCGCGCGCATTCTCGGGCTCAAACCAGCGATTGAAGCAATCGGCGAGCAGCACGGCGCCCGGCCCCGCCCCGCTCGGCGCGGACGGCGGATCACGATAGGGCGCCTGCCAGCGCGGCAACGGTCGCCGCGCCGCCAACCCCGTGAGCCGCTCGCTCGCGGCGGCGAGGCCGGGAATGGCATCGCGCAGATTGAGCAATGCGCGAAACCGCGCCGCCGCCGTCGCGTAATGCGGCAGATAAGCGACGAGACGCTCGCGCCGGCTGAGCGCATGCTCCTGTCGCCACTGATGCAGGAACTCGATCTTCATCCGCGCCATATCGACGCCGACCGGGCATTCGCGCTTGCAGCCCTTGCACGAGACGCAGAGCGACATGGTCGCGTGCATCGCGTCCGAGGCGAGCGCACCGGCGCCGAGCTGCCCCGACAGCGCGAGGCGCAGGGTGTTGGCGCGCCCGCGCGTCACATGCTGCTCGTCGAAGGTGGCGCGATAGGAGGGACACATCACGCCGGGATCGGTCTTGCGGCAGGCGCCGTTGTTGTTGCACATCTCGACCGCGCCGCCGAAGCCGCCCCATTCCGACCAGTCGAGCGCCCATTCCCGCGTCTCGGTTGCATAACCGGGCGGGTAGCGGAACAGCGAACGGTCGTCCATCTTGGGCGGATGCACGATCCGTCCGGGATTGAGCAAGCCTGCAGGATCGAACGCGTCCTTCACCGCCTCGAAGGCGCGGACGATGCGCGCGCCGAACATCGGCTCGTGGAATTCCGAACGCACGATGCCGTCGCCGTGCTCGCCCGAATGCGAGCCCTTGTATTCGCGCACGATCGCAAACGCCTCCTCGGCGATGGCGCGCATCTTCTTGACCTCGAGCTCCTGCTTGAGGTTGAGCACGGGCCGGACGTGGAGCGTGCCGACCGAGGCGTGCGCGTACCAGGTGCCGTAGGTGCCGTGCTTGCGGAAGACGGCATCGAGCCGCGCGGTGTAGTCGGCGAGGTCGTCGAGCGGCACGGCGCAATCCTCGATGAACGAGACCGGCTTCCCGTCGCCCTTCATCGACATCATGATGTTGAGCCCGTGCTGGCGCACCTCCCACACCGCGGACTGGAACGCATTGTCCGTCGCCTGCACCACCGCGCCGGGCAAGCCCAGATCGCCCATCAGCGCGACGAGCTGTGCCAAGCGCCGACGGTTGTCGGCGGGATCCTCGCCCGCGAACTCGACCAGCAGCAGCGCCTCGGGCACGCCTTGGACGAAGCGCTCCACCACCGGGCGGAACATGGGAATGTCGCGCGCCAGGTCGATCATGGTGCGATCGACCAGCTCGACCGCGGTCGGCCCCAGCGCCACGATCGCCTTGGTCGCCGCCATCGCACCGTGGAAGCCCGGAAAATGGCAGATGCCGAGCACGCGGTCGCTCGGGATCGGTTGCAATTGCAGTTCGATCGCAGTGAAGAACGCGAGCGTACCTTCCGAGCCGACGAGGAGATGCGCCATGTTGTGGCCGGCATCGTCGATCATGTCGATGTTGTAGCCGCCGACGCGGCGCAGCAGCTTGGGGAAGCGTGCATCGATCTCGGCTGCTTCGCTGCGGTGGAGCGCGCGCATTCGCCGCACCAGGTCGCGGTAGCGTTCGGGTCCCGTCGCCTCGTCGAAATTGCCGGCCACAGCGCCGAAGCTTGCGGCGGTGCCGTCGGCCAGAAGCGCGTCGATGGCCCGCACGTTGTGCACCATGTTGCCGTAGCGCAGCGAACGCGCGCCGCAACTGTTGTTGGCGGCCATGCCGCCGATGGTGGCGCGGCTCGCGGTCGAGATGTCGACGGGGAAGAACAGGCCGCGCGGCCGGAGCGCACGGTTGAGGCGGTCGAGCACGACGCCCGGCTCGACCCGGACGGTGCGGCCCGCGACGTCGAGCGCGAGCACCGAATTCATGTATTTGCTGCAATCGACCACGAGCGCGCGATTGACGGTCTGGCCGCATTGCGAGGTGCCGCCGCCGCGCGGCAGCACCGGCACGCCCTCCTCGCGCGCGATCGCCAGCGCCGCCGCCACGTCGGCGGCGTCCTTCGGCACCACCACGCCCACGGGCTCGACCTGGTAGATCGAGGCGTCGGTGGCATAGCGCCCGCGCGAGAAGGCGTCGAACCATACCTCGCCCTTGAGCGCGGTCTTGAGCCGCGCCGCCAGCCGTGGATCGCCCGGCCCTACCGCCATGCGACCCTCCTTGCGGCGGCGGATTAAACGGGATCGGCCGGCAAAACGCCAGCTTCCCGCCGCGCTCCGCGCGGCAGAGTCCCGCCTCGATGGTTTCAATCGCCGCTGGTATCGTGCGGCACCGTACGGACTGGGACTTGAAGTGTGGCAGTCTTTGCCGGCACATTGGCCCCGAACCCGACGCCAGGAGACGAACGATATGACCGCCCGCAGCGGCAGGCATTTCCTGCAAGTTCCCGGTCCGACCAATGTGCCGGACCGCATCCAGCGTGCCATCGACAATCCCGTCATCGATCACCGGGGTCCGGACTTCGTGGCGCTGTGCCGCACCGTGATCGACGGGCTCAAACGCGTGCTGCGCTGCTCGGGTCCGGTCCTGATCTATCCTTCCTCCGGCACCGGCGCGTGGGAAGCGGCGATCCTCAATACGCTGTCGCCGGGCGACCGCGTCATCGCCTTCGAGACCGGGCAATTCGCCACGCTCTGGAACGTGATGGCCAAGCGCCACGGGCTCGAGGTCGATTTCGTTCCGGGCGACTGGCGTCACGGCGCCGATGCCAGGCGTGCTCGAAGCAGAAGCTCGCCGCGGACACCGGGCACCGGATCAAGGCGGTGATGGTCGTGCACAACGAGACCGCGACGGGCGTCACCAGCCGCGTTGCGGCGCTGCGCCAGGCGATCGATCGCGCCCGGCATCCCGCGCTGTTCATGGTGGACGGCATCTCCTCGATCGGCGCCATCGACTACCGCCACGACGAATGGGGCGTCGACGTGACGGTGCTGGGCTCGCAGAAGGGGCTGATGCTGCCGCCGGGGCTGAGCTTCAATGCGGTCTCGGCCAAGGCGCTCGCCGCGCACAAGACGGCGAAGATGCCGCGCGGCTATTTCGAATGGCAACCGATGATCGACGCGAACGAAAACGGCCTCTTTCCCTATACGCCGCCAACGACGCTGTTTTTCGGCCTCAAGCAATCGATTGCCATGCTCGAGGAGGAAGGGCTCGACAACGTTTTTGCGCGCCATGACCGGCTCGCCGAGGCGACGCGGCGCGCGGTGCGCGCCTGGGGCCTCGACTTCCTCAGCGTCGATCCCAAGGAGCATTCGAGCTCGCTCACCGCCGTGATGGTGCCCGAGGGGCACAATGCCGACGCGCTCCGAGCGGTCATTCTCGAGCGCTACGATCTCTCGCTCGGCGCCGGGCTCGGCAAGGTCGCGGGCAAGGTGTTCCGCATCGGCCATCTCGGCTGGTTCAACGAGCTCATGCTGATGGGCACGCTGGCCGGCGTCGAGATGGGACTCGGCGCGGCCGGCGTGCCGCACCGCAAAGGCGGGGTTGGGGCGGCGATGGACTATCTCGGCGGCAACCGCGCCGGAACGCCGTGAGCGAAGCCGCGGGCGACGCGGCGTCGCTGCTGGTCGCGGCGCGGCAGAGCGGCCGGCGCGTTGCCGGCCGCGGCACCGATCTCCTGCCGCGCGACGACGCTGCTGCCTATGAAATCCAGGAAGCGGTGATCCGCCGCCTCGGAGTCGCCGTCGCCGGCTGGAAAGTCGGCGCCGCGAACGAAACGGCCGCACCCAGCGCGGCGCCGCTATTCGCACCCCTGGTGCGGCCGAGCCCGGCGGTCTTCACCGTCACGCCCGAAGACTTCCGCGCCGTCGAGGCCGAACTGGCGCTGTCGCTGGCCCATGATCTGCCGGCGCGCGCCCGCCCCTATGGCGAGGACGAGGCCTGGGAGGCGGTCGCGGCCGCCCATGTCGCGATCGAACTGCTCGATACCCGCTATGCCGACCGCGGCAAGATGTCGCCGCCCGCCCTCCTCGCCGACAATCTTTCGAATGGCGGATTTTGCTATGGGCCACCCATTGCCGGCTGGCGCGCGATCGACTTCCTCGCGGCGGCGGCGAGCCTCGCCCTCGACGGGCGCGAGGTGAAGCACGCGGTCGGCGGCAATCCCGCCGGACACCCCCGCCGGCTCTTGGCGTGGCTCGCCAACCACGCGGCGAGTTGCGGGAGACCGCTGCGTTCGGGCGACATCGTGACCACGGGAAGCCACACCGGCGTCGCCATCGCGCCGCCGGGTGCGCGCGTCACGGTCCGGTTCGCGGGGCTGGGCGAGGCCACACTGACGCTTGCCGGCCCGGCCGAGCGCCGCTAACGATTCGTTAAGCATGTTGAGCCCAAAATTAACCTTGGCCGAAACCTAATCCCGCCCCCGGCGGCACGCGCCGCGCCCAGGATGGAGCCCATTTCCCAGCACCAGACCATTGCCATCGTCGACGACCGCCTGACCAACCTCAAGATCCTGGAACGGTTGGCGCGTTCGCTCGGCGACGACACCGAGGTCGAGACTTTCGACCGGGCGGAGGACGCGCTGGCTGCCATCCAGGACCGCCCGCCCGATCTGCTCGTCACCGATCTCAAGATGCCGGACCTCGACGGTATCGCGCTGATCCGCCGCTTCCGCGCGCTGGCGGATTGCGATCAGGTGCCGATCATGGCGCTGACCGCTTCGGACGATCGCGCGCTGCGGCTCGAGGCGCTGGCGGCGGGCGCCACGGACTTCCTGCACAGTCCGATCGATCACGACGAATTCCGCGTTCGTGCGAGCAATCTCCTGACCCTGCGCCGGCAGCAGCTCGCCCTGGCGGCGCGCGCCACCTCGCTCGAGGAGCGCATGGCGGCCGAGCAGCGCCGCCACCAGGATGCGCTGCGCGAGAGCCACGAGCTGCTGATGCGGGTGATCGACGCGGTCCCGGTGATGGTGAGCGCCACCGACCGCGACGGCCGCTTCGTCTTCGTCAACGAGACCTACGCCCGCCGCGCCGGCCGGCCCGCCGCCGCGCTTATCGGCCTGACGCCAGCCCAGGTGCGCGACGATCTTCAGGCCCGGGCGGCGATGGAACGCGACCGGCGCATCGGTGCGCGCGGCGAAGCGCCGGGCACGTTCGAGGAAGTGGTGGCCAGCCCCGAGGGCGAGCGCCGCGTCCTTCTCACCACCAAGGCGCTGCTGCAGGACCGGTCCGGCCCGGGGACGCTGGTGGTGACGGTGTCGCTCGACATCACCGACCGCAAGGGCGCCGAGATGGCGCTGCTCGCGGCCAAGGAAGAGGCCGAACTGGCAAGCCGCAGCAAGACCGAATTCCTCGCCAATATGAGCCACGAGCTGCGCACGCCGCTCAACGCGATCATCGGCTTCTCGCAGGTGATGGCGGACGAGCTGATGGGCCCGCTCGGCAGCCAGCGCTATACCGGCTATGCGCGCGACATTTGTTCGAGCGCGCAGCATCTTCTCGGCATCATCAGCGACATCCTCGACGTCTCCAAGCTCGAGGCCGGCAAGGCCGAGCTCGACGAGGAGGAGAGCGAGATCGCCGGCATCGTCGGCGACGTGTTCCAGCTCGTACGCGAGCGCGCCCGCGCGCTTGAAGTCGCGCTCGAGGTCGACATGCCCCACGAGCTGCCGCCGGTCCGCGTTGACGTGCTGAAGGTGAAGCAAGTGCTGCTCAACCTCGTCACCAACGCCATCAAGTTCAGCCATGCCGGCGGCCGGGTTATCGTGCGTGCCCGCATCGGCGCGGACGGGATCGTCGTTGCGGTCAGCGATAACGGCATCGGCATGGACGAAGACGAAGTCGCCACCGCGGTCAGCCGCTTCGGCCAGGTCGCGAGCGCGTGGAGCCGCAAGCACCCCGGTACCGGCTTGGGCCTGCCGCTGGCCATCGGCCTGGTCGAGCTCCATGGCGGCGCGCTCAGTATCGAAAGCCGCAAGGGCGCCGGCACTGTCGTGACCGTCCGCCTGCCTCGCGAACGCGTCGTTCGGCGCCAGGAAGCGGCTTCCGCCTGACCGCTCCACGCGGCAATCTGATCCAATATCTCGTGGAAGTTTTCGTTCGGCCTAACAACTTATAGATTTTTGTTCCAAATACCGTCAGAATCGGTGTGCGATTCCCGGGCGTCCGGCCATCCCTGAGGGCGGCCGGGGACGAAACCGGGAAGCGTGGGGAAAAGGCCGAAAGCAACTTCCGAATGACGCTACGGCAAGAGGCAGCGAGTCCGCCTGCCCCGCCGCTGGGCCGGAGAGAGAGGCTTGCGGCCGCCGGCCTCGCGCTTTGCGCGGTCGTCGCCCCGCTCGCGGTGGCGGCGCTCGCCGGGCCCTTGCCCCTCCGTTACATCGGAACGTTCGCGTTGGCGTTGAGCCTGCTCGGGCCGGGGCTCGCCACCATTCTGGTCGGATGGCGCGGGCTGGGAGTCATCGCCCAGGAATTGTCCGCACGGCCCGACGGCGAGCCGCAGCAGGCGCTCATCCGCATCTTCGTCTCCGGCGCGGCGCTCGCCTATATCGCCACGCTCGCCGCCGCCGGGACGCCGCTCGACCGGCTCCAGCCGCTCTTGGCGGTCGATGTCGTCGGAGCGCTCGCTTCCTGGTTGATTTTCCTCGGCGTCATGCTTGGACCGGCGCCGGCGCCGCGCCGCCGCGCCGCCGCCCTGGCGGGCGACGTGCTGCTGATCTCGGTCTTCCTCCATTACGGCGCGGCGGCGGCCGCGCCCTGGGTCTCGGCTTATCTTTGGGTCAGTCTCGGCTATGGCTGGCGCTATGGCGCGCCGGTGCTGCTTGGCGCCGCGCTGTTGGGCGTCCTCGCATTTGCAGGGGTGGTCCTCGTCACGCCGTTCTGGCGCGACATGCCCGGCGTCTATTGCGGCGTGATGATCGCGCTCATCGTGCCGGCGCTGATCGGCGGCCGTGTTCGCGCGTCGCCTCGGTGCCGCCGGCGCGGAGGCCGAGGCGGCGCGCACGGCGCGCAGCCGGCTTCTCGCTGTCATGAGCCACGAGTTGCGTACGCCGCTCAACGCGCTCATCGGCATGGGCTCGCTGCTGGCCCGCACGCGCCTCGACGGCGAGCAGCGCGACATGCTCGGCACGATGCAGCTTTCGGCCCGCACCCTGCTCGGGCTGATCAACGATCTGCTCGATCTTTCCAAGCTGGAAGCGGGCAAATTTGCCCCCAAGACCGAGAGTTTCGTGCTGCGCGAGGTGTTGGGCGGCGCGGTGGCGATCCTACGGCCGCAGGCCGAGGCCAAGGGGCTCGAGCTCGCGTTGACCATCGATCCGCGCCTGCCCCATGTCTGCCGCGGCCTGCCGCTGCAATTGCGCCAGGTGCTGATGAACCTGCTCGCCAACGCGCTCAAATTCACGCCGCGCGGCCATGTCGGGGTCGCCGCCACGCTGGCCGGCCGCGGCGCCAACACGGTGCGGCTGCGGCTGGCGGTGCGCGATGAAGGGATCGGCGTTCCTGCCGCCGCGCGCGAGCGCATTTTCCAGATCTTCGCCCAGGGCGACGACACTTTTTCCGACCGCTATGGCGGCACCGGCCTCGGCCTCGCCATCGCCAAGCAACTCGTCGACCTGATGGACGGGACCATCACGCTCGAAAGCGAGTTGGGCGCGGGCAGCACGTTCACCGTCGAGCTTCCGCTCGCCTGCGAGGAAGACGCGACGCTGCGGCCGCCCGATCTCATCGGCCGGCGGGTCGTCATCGTCACCCCCGACCGCGAACTGGCCGCGACGCTTCAGGCCTGGCTGCGCGCCTGGCGTGCCGAGACGCAATGGTACGCCACCGGCGAGGACGCGCTCACGGTGCTTGGCGGCGAGCACGGCACGACGCGGCACATCCTTCTGATCGACGGGCGCGCCGACCCGGTCGCGGGGCTGAGCCTTGCCCACCGCTTCGCCAGCGGCGCGGCGCTGCGGCCGACGGTCGTATTCATCGCGCCGGCGCAGGCGAGCGAAGCGGTGGCGGGTCTCGCCGCGACCCAGCTCGCCGCGGCGATCGAGGAGCCGGTGACCGAGACGGCGCTCGCCAGCGCCTTCTTGAGCGTGCTCGCGGTGGCGACGGAAGAAACGTCCGCACCGCCGCCCGAAGAGGCGAGGCCGCGCCGTCTCAAGGTCCTGATCGCCGAGGACGACGCCGCGAGCCGCGAGATCCTGAGGAACTTGCTCGGCCGGGCCGGGCACCAGATCGAGATTCGCGACCGAAGGCGGCGCCGCGCTCGCCGCGCTGGACAAGGGCGGGTTCGACCTGGCGCTGCTCGACCTCAACATGCCGGGCGTGAGCGGCGACGCGGTGGCGAAACTTCATCGGTTGCGTCATCCCGGCGACTTCGTGCCGCTCATCGCGCTCACCGCCGATGCGACCGAGGGGACCGAGCTCGTGTGCCGTGAAGCCGGCTTCGATACCGTGCTGACCAAGCCGGTCGAAGCCGCGCGCCTGCTCGCCGCCATCGACGAGACCTGCGCGCGCGCGCATCGCCGCGCCGCCGTTCGAGGCGACGCCGGTGGTGACGCCGATCACCGACCATCCGCGTTTCGGCAGCGAAGCCATCGAGGTCATCGACCATCGCCCGCATCGAATTGCTGCGCGGGCTGGGCGGCAGCGAATTCGTCGCCGAGGTGGTGGAGACGTTCCGGGCCGATGCATCGCGGATTCTGGCGCGGCTCAAACAGGCGATCGAGCGCGGCGAGATCGGCGAGTTTGCCGAATTGACCCATTCGCTGCGCAGCGGCGCCGCCAATCTCGGCGGCGCGCGGCTGTGCCAGATGCTCACCGCGCTCGAAGACGTGACGGCCAAGGACCTGCGCCAGGCGGGCATCGGCCTATTTCGAGAAGATCGAGACCGAGGTGAGCGGCTCGAACTTGCGCTCGACCAGTTCAGCCGCACCCATCGCCACGGCTGACGTTCTATAACCGCTCGCGTCCGCTTCGCGGCATCCGCCCTCGGGCCGGGCAGCGGCCGGCATGGCGCCATCTCTCGGCAATCCGCGCGGGCGCGGGCATGGCGGCAGGGTCATGGACGCAGGCATCGCGCTCTGGCTTTTCGTCCTGGTCGTGCTGGCTGCTCGCCGCTCGCGGCGGCGGCGGCGGATGAGCCCTATCGCGTCGATTTCGCCGGGATCGCCGTCCCGGCCCGTCCAGGATGCGCTCAAGAACGCCTCGCAGCTCGTGGCGCTGGCGGGCCGTCCGCCGGACTCGCCCGCAGCGCTGCGCCGGCGCGCCAATGACGATCTGCCCCGGCTCGCAGCGGTGATGCATGCCGAGGGCTATTGGCAGGCAAGGGTCGCCTACCGCATCGATACCGCCGCGCACCCCGCCCGCGTCACGCGTGACGGTGACGCCGGGACCGCTTTTTCATCTTGCCCGGGTCGCCTTCGTGCTCGCTTCGGGAGCGCCGGCGGCGCTGGCTGCGGCCACGGGCGCGGCCGCCATCGGTCTTACGCCGGGCGGCGCCGCGCGCTCGGCGCCGGTCGAGGCCGGCAACGACCGCATCGTCGCGCTCTATGGCCAGAACGGCTATCCCTTCGCCCGGGTGAGCGACCGCCACGTCGTGGTCGATGTCGCGACCGCCACCATGGCGGTCACCTATACGATCGATCCGGGGCGCCGGCCCGGTTCGGCGCCACCGCCATCCACGGCTTGCACCGCGTCGCGCGCGATTTCGTGACGCGAGCGCGTCGCCTGGAAAGAAGATGCAACCTTCGATGCGCGCAAGGTCGAGGCGACCCGCCAGGAATTGGTGCGCTCCGGCCTGTTCAGCGCCATTCGCATCCGCCACGCCGCCGAACCCGCTGCCGACGGCACGGTGGCGATGACCATCGACGTGACCGAGGGTCCGCCGCGCTCGGTCGGCGCCGGCATCGGCTACAACACCAATCTCGGCCTTGGCGCGCGCACCTTCTGGGAGCACCGCAATCTCTTCGGCGAGGGCGAGGATTTGCGGTTCTCGGCCGGCGCGGCGCAGAGCCAGCTCGGGCTCGGCGCCGATTTCCGCCGGCCCGATTTCCTCGGACGCAAGATCGACCTCGTCGCCAATGCCGGGCTGCTGCAGCGAGTCCACCGCCGGCCTATGACAGCCGCCGCTGGCGCGGCTATGTCGGGCTCGAGGATGTCGCGCAGCCGCCCTATACGCTGGGCGGCGGCGTGTCGATCGAGCGCGCCTATCTTGCCGAAACCACGCGCGACGAGAATTATCTGCTGCTGGGCCTGCCGTTCTATCGTGCGGCGCGATACCAGCAACGACCTGCTCGATCCCGACCACCGGCACGCGCACGACGCTGACCTTCACGCCCTATCACGGGCTGCTCGCGCACGATTTCAATTTCTTCTCGGCGCGCATCGAGGAGCGCGGCTATCGACAGCCTCGATGCCAGAACGGCACGGTCGTGCTCGCGGGCTATGCGGCGTTGGGTTCGATCGTCGGCGCGAGCCTCGAGGGCCTGCCGGCGGACAAGCGGCTTTATGCCGGCGGCGCCGGCTCGGTGCGCGGCTACGGCTATCAGCTCGCCGGGCCGCTCGACAGCGAGCGGCGATGCCGATCGGCGGCCGTTCGAGCCTCGAGTTCGGCACCGAGCTGCGCTATCGCATCACGCCGACCATCGGCCTCGTGCCGTTCTTCGATGCCGGCAATGTCTATCCGACCAACCTGCCGAACCGGGCGAGCCTTTTCTACGGTGCGGGGCTCGGCCTGCGCTATTACACCGCGATCGGGCCGATCCGCCTCGACCTCGCGTTTCCCATCGACAAGCGCGGCGAGCGACAGCGCGGTTCAGGTCTACATCAGCATCGGGCAGGCGTTCTGATCGCGGGTTGCGAGGCATGGTGAAGCGGGCATTATGGATCGCAGGCGGCGCCGGCGTGGCGGCGCTGCTCGTGCTCGCGCTCGCCTTCGCCGCGATCCAGACCGGCGCCGGCAAGGCATGGCTGGCCGGCGCGATCGGTAAGCGCGCTGTCCGACCCGAGCGAGACGGTGACGGTGAGCGGCCTCTCGGGCCTCGTGCCGTTCGATCTGCGCGTTGGCGCCATCGTGATCGCCGATGCCGCCGGTCCGCGCATGCGTGTCGAGGACGTGCGGCTTTCATTATCGGCGCGCGACCTTGTCGCCGGCCGTGTGGCGATTCCACGGCTGTCCATCGCCCGGGTCGAAATCCTGCGCCCGAGCACGGCGCGAAGGCCAAACCGATTGGGCGGCGTTGCTGCATCCGCCGCTGCCCGTGACCATCGGCACGCTCGACATCGGCGCCATCGTGCTGGCAAAGCCGGTGCTCGGCACCGCGATGACATTTGCCGCGCACGGCGACTTCGCGGTCGGCGCAGGCCGCGCCGAAGCCGACCTTGCGCTGCAACGAACCGACGGCACGCCAGGATCGGCGACGCTGCATGTCGCCTATGGCGGCGCCGTGCCGCTGCTTCACCTGCGCGCCGCAATTGAGCGAACCCACCGGGACTGTGCTCGCGGCGCTGCTGCAGCGGACGAAAGCCTGCCGCTGGCCCTCGCCTTGTCGGGCGACGGCCCGCTCGACGATTGGCGCGGGCGGTTGCAGGCGACGGCGGGAAGCGCGGCATCGGTCGCGGCGTCGTTCCGTATCGCCGGCAGCACACCCTACCGCCTGTCGGCCAGCGGCGAAGCGCATCTGGCGCCGCTGCTTCCGCCGACGCTGCGACCCCTGATTGGCGAGACGGTCGCCGTGAACGCGATGGTCGCGCTCGCGCCCGAGAGCATCGCCGTCGATCGGCTGACATAACCGCCGGCGGATTCAGTCTCGCCGCGCAAGGGCGCTATCTGCGTGACGGGGATGCCCTCGCCGCAACGGCACATCTGCGCGCCGCCGATCTCGCCAAGCTGCGACCCCGCGCTGGGCGGCAGCGGCGAGGCAAGCTTTACCGTCGGCGGCACGCTCGCGCAGCCGACGCTGGAGGCCGCCGCGCAACTGCACAAGCTGCGCGCCGGTCCGCTCGCGGCAGACGGATGTCAGCGCGGCGCTGAACACGCGCGGTCTCGCCGCGCCGATCGCCGTAACGGGAACCGGGACCGTCGCCGGACTTACGCGTTGACGGCACCGTGCTGCCGGCGCAACTCGGCGCCATGATCGGCTGGCAGATCGCGGCACGCGTCGATCCGGCGAAACGCGAGATCGCCGCGCAGCGTCTCGTCATCAGCGCTCACGGCACTGCGCTCACGGCGCGCGTGACGGCGACGCCGGATGGCGCCGTCGGAACACTCGACCTCGCGGTGCCGGAACTGGCATCCCTCGACCGCGGCACGCTGGCGGGCGCGCTCGATCTGGCGGCGGATTTCCGCGCGGCGGCGGATGGCACGGCGATCGCGTCGCTTTCCGGCACTGTCGCCGCCCCGCGCAGCGCGGTCGCGCAACTCGATGCGTTGCTCGGCAAGCGCATCACGTTTGCCGGCACGATCGAACGCCGCCGCGACGGCACGATCGCGGCCACGGAGATCTCGGCGGCGGCGGCGGCATTGCAACTTACGGCAAAAGGACAGCGCCAGCGCGATGGCACCCTCGGCACGGATTTCCGCCTCGCCGTGCCGCGGCTCGCAGCGCTCGATCCGCGGCTCGCCGGGACGATGACCGTGACGGGTCGCATCGCCGGAGCGCCGGCTTCGCTCGCCGGCACGATCGACGTCGCAGCGCCGGTGCTGCGCGCGGGCACGCTGGACATCGACAAGCTGGCAGCGCGTGTCGCGCTCTCCGCCATCGTTCCGCCCAAGGGAACGATCGAGGCGCATTTCCGCGCCGATGGGATCGACACGACAGTGACGGCCGCGGGCGGGCTCGAACCGGGCGGCGGGATCCGCGTCACCCGGTTCGCCGCCCTGGCCGACGGCGCGCGGATCGAGGGCAGCTTCGCGCTTGGAGCGGGCGACGTCGCGGGCAAGCTCCACGGCACCATTCCCGATCTTCGCCCCTGGTCGCGCTTCGCCACCATGCCGCTCGGCGGCCGCGTCGCGATCGATGCCGCCCTCGCCCGCAACCGCCTCACCGCGACGCTCGATGCCGGCGACCTGAAGGTCGGTCGTACGGCGTCGGTCGGGCGAATTCACGGCACTGCGGCGATCGCCGATCCGCTGCGCCGCCCGAGCGGACAAGCCGATCTCACCGTGACCGCCATCGCGGCGGGCGGGATGACGGCAAGCACGGTGACGCTCGGCGCCAAGAGCGACCGGCCCGGGCATTTCATTCTCGACGCGACCGCGCACGGACAGGACCGCGAAAAATTTCGCGCTCGCCCTTGGTGCGAGACTCGGGCTCGAGCACGGCGCGGTCGCGCTCGACCTCGACCGGCTCGCCGGCACGATCGGCCCCCTCAGGATCGGGCTCGGCGCGCCGCTCGCCTTCGCCTGGCGCAACGGCGGGGCAAGGGTCTCGGGATTGAACCTCGCCGTCGGCAGCGGCAGCGTTCGCGGCGACGGCGCGATCGAGCACAGCACCGTCGCGCTGCATCTCGTTGCCAGCAATCTGCCGGTGCACGCCCTCGCTCAGCTGGCCGGGGCGGATTTCGATGGCACGCTCGGGTTCGAGCTATCCTTGTCGGGGACACGGACCGCGCCGCGTGCGCATTTCGTGCTCGATGCCGAGTCGCTGGCCACGGTCGCCGTGGGGCATGCCGTTCCGCCGGTCGGCATCGTGGCGGAGGCGGATTGGCGCGACGGTCGGCTCGGCATGAAGGGGCGGCTCGCCGGACCGCAAGGTACGGCCATCGGCTGGACCGCGCAACTGCCGCTCGCGCTCGAACGCGGCCGGTTCGCGTTCGTCGTGCCGGAAGAGGGCGCCGTCGCGGCACATCTCGAGGGCGCCGGCGAGCTCGGCGCCTTTGCCGACGTTTTGCCCAACGCCGAGGACCGGATCTCGGGTCGCTTCACCATCGACGTGAGCGTCGCCGGAACCGTGGCGCACCCCGCGGCGAACGGGCGGATGCAGGTGACGGCCGGGCGTTACGAGAGCTTTGCCACCGGCGCGCTTCTCACTGACGTGAACTTCACCCTCACCGGCGAGGGCGAGCGCCTGGTGCTGCACGATTTCGCCGCCAAGGACGGGGCCGGCGGGAGCCTCGCCATGAGCGGCTCGGTCGATCTCGGCGCGACCGTCGTGCCGACCTTGGCGGTGTCGGCGACCTTCCGTCAATTCCGTGCCCTGAACCGCGACGAGGCGACGGCGACGGCGACCGGCACGTTCCGGCTCGAGGGTCCCGTCACCGCGCCGCGCGTCACGGCGGCGGTCACGATCGGCCGCGCCGCAATCGCCATCCCCGAGCGGCTGCCGCAATCGCAGCAGCCGGTGCGCGCAACCGTGGTCAACAGCCTGACCGGGGCCACGCTTGCGGCGCCCGCACCGACCCAACCGCCGGTGCTGCTCGCGCTGCACCTCGATGCGACGGTCGATTTCCCGGGCCAGATCTTCGTGCGCGGCCGCGGCCTCGACAGCGAATGGCGCGGGCGCGTCCACATCACCGGCAGTTCGGGCGCGCCGGTCATTGTCGGCCGGCTCGATGTGGTGCGCGGCACCTATGATTTTCTCGGCAAGACCTTCGTCGTGAGCAAGGGCACGATCACCTTCCTGGGCGGGACCACAATCAATCCGCTCATCAACATCGAGGCGCGGGCGCAATCGAGCGATATCACCGCCATTGTCACCCTCGCCGGCACCGCGACGCGGCCGACCATCCAGCTCTCCTCGGCGCCGGCGCTGCCGCGCGACGAGATCCTCGCCCGAGTCCTGTTCGGCACCAGCTTGAGCCAGGTCGGGCCGGCGCAGGCGATCGGGATCGCCAGCGCCGCCGCCTCGCTCGCCGGCGGCGAAGGGCTCGACGTTTTGAGCCGGATCCGGCGCGGGCTCGGTCTCGACCGGCTGACGCTGGGCGCGGCCCCCAATTCGGTAGTGTCAAACATCGGCGCGCCGTCGCTGTCCTCGCAGCCGGGCCAGCCGCAGCTAACCGGACTCGGCACCACCGCGCTCACGCCCGGCACCGGCAGCACCGGCGCCGCGATCACCGGCACCGCGCTCAGCGCCGGAAAATATATTGCCAACGGCGTCTATGTCGGCGTGAGCCAGGGGATGGCGTCGAATTCGAGCAGCGTCAACGTCACTATCGACGTGACCCGCCACATCAGCATCGATACCGAGGCCGGGCAGAGCAGCGGCAGCGGCATCGGCCTCAACTGGAAGCTCGACTACTGACCGTGTATGGTGCCCGGACCTTCTCGCGCCGCACGGGACAATCATGGACGCCTTGCAAGCCCTCATCTCGCGCCGCAGCCCGCCCAAGCTGGTCGAGCCGGCGCCCAACGACGCGCAGCTTTCCGAAATCCTCGCCGCCGCCATCCGCGCGCCCGATCACGGCAGGTTGCGGCCGTGGCGGTTCATCGTCCTGCGCGGCGAAGCACGCGAGCGGTTGGGCACGGTGCTCGCCGATGCCCTCAAGGCGCGGGCACCGGACGTGCCGGACGACGTTCTCGGCCGCGAGCGCCAAAAGCCGTTGCGCGCGCCGCTCATGGTGGTGGTGGCGGCGAGCCTGATCGAAGGCCACAAGATCCCGGTGATCGAACAGGTGCTGGCGGCCGGTGCCGCGGCCCAGAACCTCGTTCTCGCCGCCCACGCCATGGGTTTCGGCGCGATGTGGCGCACCGGCGATCCCGCCTATGACCCGCGCGTCAAGACCGCGCTCGGCCTTGCGCCCGCGGATGCGATCGTCGGCTTCATGTATCTCGGCACGCCGCAAGGCCGGCCGGCAATCCCGCCCAACGAGCCCGGCGTCCAGCAATTCGTCCGCGAGTGGTCCGGCGCCCTGGCGGGGTGATCAGCCGATCGCGAGCTTGAGCGCGGCGCCGACGGCGCTTGCCGCGACCATCGCCAGAAGCGCGTTCCAGCGCCGGACCGTGATCAGCCCCAGGGTGAGCGCGAACGCCACCCAGGTCAAAGGATCGGTCAGGGTGTCGCGGCCGATATCAAAGGTTACCGACAACATCAGGCTGACCGACACGGCGGTGAGGCCGCGGGTGAAGCCGCCCACCGCCCGCACCTCGCGGAAGCGCTCGTAGCCCTTGACGAGCGGCAGCACGAGGTAGCCCGGCACTTGGATCGCGGCGACGACCGCGGCCGCGCCGAGCCAGCCATAGGCCATGTAGCCGATCGCCGCGACATAGAGATTGGCCTGTCCCGGCGTCGCCCGGCCGATCGCATAGGCGTAGAGAAACTGGTCGAGGGTGAGGAGGCCGCTCCCTTCGACGAGATGGTGCTGCAGCAGCGGCACCATCACCGGCCCGTTGCCGAAGGTGAGCAGGTTGAAGCCGAGGATGAGCCCGACCAGCGCGCCGAGGCTCATGGCCTGTTCCGCGCCGGCCGCCGGAAAAACACGGCGCCGATCGCGCCCCCCGCCAGCAGCAACACCGTCGGATTGACGCGGAACACGACCGCCGCCACCAGCGCCGCCGCCGCGAGCGCAAGTTCCGGTGACGGCTTGGCGATCTCGCTGCCGAGCCGGATCGCCGACACCAGGATCAGCGCGAGCGAGGCGGGGATGAGGGTGACGCGCACATAGTCGAGCGCGGTGCCGTGGCCAAGCACCGCATAGGCCGCCGCCAGCGCGACGGTCGTGAAAAAGCCGGGAACGATCACGGCCACCAGCGCCACCACGCTCCCGGTCAGTCCGCCGAGGCGGTGTCCGACCGCGACCGTCACCGCGGTCATGGTGCCGCAGGGGACGATGCGGCCGATGCTCCACAGCGCGATGAGATCGCTGCGGGACATGATGCGGCGACGCGCGACCAGTTCCTCCTCGAGCAGCGCGAGAATGCCGAGACCGCCGCCGAAGGCGCAGCCGGCCTTGAAGAATACCAGGAAAATCTGGGCCGGGCCGAGCCTGCCGCGTCCGTCCTCGATGCTTGCCACTGACGCCTCCGCCCCTTGCCGCGCGCGCGCGCGCCCCGAGATAAGCCGCCGCCGCGGCGATTGCCAGCCTCCTCCGCGCCCGGATGCGCGGAATGCCGCGGGCGGGCCAGGTTGCATGCGCGAGGGGCCTGTGTTAGAACGCGCCGCGTTTTCCGGGCGGGGGTCTTGCGCGGGCGGTTCGGCAAGGAAAAAGCCGCGGAATGGCCCGCCCTTCAGGCATTCCGTCGGCAACAGGCTCATCGCCCCGGGGCAAACGAGGACTGATCAGGCGTGGCATCCGAAGCGACAGGCGCAGCCGAGCTTGCCGGGCGTTATGCGATCGCGCTCTTCGAGCTCGCCGACGAGCGCAAGCTGCTCGACCGGGTGGCCGAGGATTTGCGCGGCCTGCGCGCGCTCGTCACCGAGAGCGCCGATCTGAAGCGGCTGATCCGCAGCCCCGTCCTTGCCCGCGAGGCGCAGGGAAAGGCGATCGCCGCGATCGCCGCGCGCGCCGGGGTCGATCCCCTGACCCAGAACTTTCTCGGTCTTCTCGCCCGGAACCGGCGGCTGTTCGCGCTGCCGGCGATGATCGAGCGCTTCCTTACGACACTGGCCGAGCGCCGGGGCGAGGTCAGGGCCGAGGTGGTCGCGGCCCGGGAACTGACGCCGGAACAGCGCGACAGCCTTGACCAGCAGCTCCGCAAATCGGTCGGACAGAAGGTCGCGGTCGACATTCGCATCGATCCGAGCCTGCTCGGCGGGCTCGTCGTCAAGTTCGGCTCGCGCATGGTCGACGCTTCGCTCAAGAGCAAGCTCCAGCGCCTCGAGATGGCATTGAAGGGGGTTCGCTAGATGGACATAAGGGCGGCGGAGATTTCCGCCATCTTGAAGCAACAGATCGCCGATTTCGGCAGCGAAGCCGACGTCGCCGAGGTGGGGCAGGTGCTGTCGGTCGGCGACGGCATTGCGCGCATCTATGGGCTGGACCAGGTCCAGGCCGGCGAGCTGGTCGAGTTCCCGAACGGCGTCAAGGGTATGGCGCTCAACCTCGAGACCGACAATGTGGGCGTGGTGATCTTCGGCGACGATACCGGCATCGGCGAAGGCGACACGGTGAAGCGCACCGGCGCCATCGTCGACGTGCCGGTCGGACGCGGGCTCCTGGGCCGGGTCGTGGACGCGCTCGGCAATCCGATCGACGGCAAGGGCGATCTCACCGACGTGACCCGCACCCGGGTCGAGGTCAAGGCACCGGGCATCATCCCGCGCCGGTCGGTGCACGAGCCGGTGCAGACGGGCTTGAAGGCGATCGACGCGCTGGTGCCGGTCGGCCGCGGCCAGCGCGAACTCATCATCGGCGACCGCCAGACCGGGAAAACCGCGCTGGCGATCGACACCTTCCTCAACCAGAAGACCGTCAACCAGTCGGGCGATGAGACGCGCAAGCTCTATTGCGTGTACGTCGCGATCGGCCAGAAGCGCTCGACCGTGGCGCAGATCGTCAAGACGCTGCAGGATTACGGCGCGCTCGAATACACCATCGTGGTGGCGGCAACCGCATCGGAGCCGGCGCCGCTGCAATTCCTCGCCCCCTATGCCGGCTGCGCCATGGGCGAATTCTTCCGCGACAACGGCATGCACGCGGTGATCGTCTATGACGATCTGTCGAAGCAGGCCGTGGCCTATCGCCAGATGTCGCTGCTGCTGCGCCGGCCGCCGGGACGCGAGGCCTATCCCGGCGACGTGTTCTATCTCCATTCCCGGCTCCTGGAGCGGGCGGCGAAGATGAATCCCGACCACGGCTCGGGCTCGCTCACCGCGCTTCCCGTGATCGAGACCCAGGCGGGCGACGTGTCCGCCTATATCCCGACCAACGTGATCTCGATCACCGACGGCCAGATCTTCCTCGAGACCGATTTGTTCTATCGCGGCATTCGCCCGGCCATCAATGTCGGCCTGAGCGTAAGCCGCGTCGGCTCGGCGGCGCAGATCAAGGCGATGAAGCAGGTCGCCGGGCGCATCAAGCTCGAGCTCGCGCAATATCGCGAGATGGCGGCCTTCGCGCAGTTCTCGTCCGATCTCGACGCCGCGACGCAGCGCCTGCTCGCGCGCGGCGCGCGACTGACCGAACTCTTGAAGCAGCCGCAATTCGCGCCCGTGCCGGTCGAGGAACAGGTGGTTTCGATCTTCGCCGGCACGCGAGGATATCTCGACAAGGTGGCGGTCGACGCGGTGACGCGGTTCGAGGCAGCAATGCTCGGCGAGATGCGCGCGCAGGCGCCGCAGCTGCTGCAATCGATCCGCGACAAGCGCGAGATCCTGCCCGAGACCGAGAAGGCGCTCGCCGCCTTCCTCGACGGCTTCGTCCAGACCTTCGCCTGAGCGGGCGCGCCGGCCATGCCCAGCCTCAAGGATTTGCGGCTTCGCATCCGCAGTGTTCGCTCGACCCAGAAGATCACCTCGGCGATGAAGATGGTGGCCGCCTCGCGCTTGCGGCGCGCGCAGGAGCAGGCCGAGGCGGCGCGGCCCTATTCGATGCGGATGGAGCGCATGCTCGGCTCGCTCGCGACCAATCTCGCGGGCATGGCGAATGCGCCGCCTTTGCTCGCGGGCACCGGCAATGACGCGACCCACCTTCTGGTCGTGGCCTGTTCCGACCGCGGTCTCGCCGGCGGGTTCAACGCCACCATCCTGCGCGAGGCGCGGCGCACCATCCGCGAATTGCACGGCGCGGGCAAGACCGTGAAGCTCGTCACCATCGGCCGCAAGGGCCGCGATTTGCTGCGGCGCGATCATGCGCGGCTGATCATCGACAGCCTCATCGATGTCGGCCGGCCGCGACTTACCTTCGAGAGCGCGCAAGGCATCGCCCAGCGCCTCGTTCTACGCTTCGGCGCTGGCGAGTTCGACCGCGCGACCATCGTGTACAACCGCTTCCGCTCGGCGATCAGCCAGGTCGTGACGAAGCAGCAGCTCGTCCCTTTCGCCCCGCCCGCCGCGACCGCGCCGCCGACGGCGGGCGCGATCTATGAATTCGAGCCGGACGAAGAGGAGATCCTCAAGGATCTGCTGCCGCGGGCGCTCGCGGTTCAGCTCTTCACCGCGTTGCTCGAAAACGCGGCGAGCGAGCAGGGCGCGCGCATGACGGCGATGGACAACGCCACGCGCAATGCCGGCGATATGATCGACCGGCTCAACATGACCTATAACCGCACGCGCCAGGCCTCGATCACCAAGGAGCTGATCGAGATCATCTCCGGCGCCGAGGCGCTCTAGAGGGCAAGACCATGGTAAGGAACAATACCGGCACCATCACCCAGGTCATCGGCGCCGTCGTCGACGTGAAGTTCGAGGGCGAGCTGCCGCCGATCCTGACGGCGCTTCACGCGCAGAATCAGGGCAAGACGCTCGTGCTCGAGGTGGCGCAGCATCTCGGCGAAGCGACCGTGCGCACCATCGCCATGGACACGACCGACGGGCTCGTGCGCGGCGCCAATGTGGTCGATACCGGCGGGCCGATCAGCGTGCCGGTGGGCCCGGAAACGCTGGGCCGCATCCTTAACGTCGTCGGCGAGCCGGTGGACGAGCGCGGGCCGGTCATGACCAAGCTAAGATCGCCGATCCACCGGCCCGCGCCCGAATTCGTCGACCAATCGACCGAGGCCGAGATCCTGATCACCGGCATCAAAGTCGTCGATCTCCTTGCGCCCTACGCGCGCGGCGGCAAGGTCGGATTGTTCGGCGGCGCCGGCGTCGGCAAGACCGTCATCATCATGGAGCTGATCAACAACATCGCCAAGGCGCATGGCGGCTATTCGGTGTTCGCCGGCGTCGGCGAGCGCACCCGCGAGGGCAACGACCTCTATCACGAGATGATGGAATTCGAAGGTCATCATCCCCGACGGGCCGGGCTCCAAGGCGGCGCTCGTCTATGGTCAGATGAACGAGCCGCCGGGCGCGCGGGCACGCGTCGGGCTGACCGGGCTGACGCTCGCCGAATATTTCCGCGACGAGGAAGGACAGGACGTGCTGTTCTTCGTCGACAACATCTTTCGCTTCACCCAGGCGGGCTCCGAAGTGTCGGCGCTGTTGGGCCGCATCCCGTCGGCGGTGGGCTATCAGCCGACGCTCGCCACCGACATGGGCGCTCTGCAGGAGCGCATCACCACGACGCGCAAGGGTTCGATCACCTCGGTGCAAGCGATCTATGTCCCCGCGGACGACCTCACCGATCCCGCGCCCGCGACCTCGTTCGCACATCTCGACGCGACCACGGTGCTGTCGCGGCAGATCGCCGAACTCGGTATCTATCCGGCGGTCGATCCGCTCGATTCCACCTCGCGCATGCTCGACCCGCGCGTCGTCGGCGACGAGCACTACCGCATCGCGCGCGACGTGCAGCGCGTGCTGCAGACCTACAAGTCGCTCCAGGACATCATCGCCATCCTCGGCATGGACGAACTCTCCGAGGAGGACCGCCTGACAGTGGCGCGCGCACGCAAGATCCAACGCTTCCTGTCGCAGCCGTTCCACGTCGCCGAGGTGTTCACTGGCACGCCCGGCGTGTTCGTCAAGCTCGAGGACACCATCAAGGGCTTCAAGGGCATCGTCGCCGGCGAATACGACGAGTTGCCGGAAAGCGCGTTCTACATGGTCGGCACGATCGAGGAGGCGGTCGAGAAGGCGCGCAAGATCGCCGCCGAGGCGGCCTGAGCACGATGGCCGACAAGCTGCAATTCGAGCTGGTCTCGCCGGAGAAGCTGCTGCTCTCGGAACCCGTGAGCATGGTGGTGGTGCCGGGGACGGAAGGCAATTTCGGCGCGCTGCCGGGTCATGCCCTGTTCATCTCGACGGTGCGACCAGGCGTCATCGACGTCTACGAGGACGCCGCAGTGAGCGAGCGCATCTTCGTCTCGGGCGGCTTCGCCGAAGTGACGCCCGAACGCTGCACCGTCCTTGCCGACGAGGCGGTCCCGCTCTCCGCGCTCGACCGCGCCGCTATCGAGGCGGATGCCCGCGCACTCGAGAACACGGTGGCGGCGCTCGGCGACCAGGTCGCGCGGCTGCAGGGCGAGGAGCGCGACATCGCCGTGCTGGAACGCGCGATCGCCGAACGCCGTCTGGGGGTGGCGCAGGCCAAGCTTGCGGCCATCGCTCAGCCGCGGTCATAGGCGGCGTACGGACCTGCGCGGGGCTGCATTCGTGAGGCCGAACGGGTAGAATCCGGCACATGTCGAGTGAGAACGGCTGTCGTTGGTGCGTTTTCACGAGCGCCGGCGACAGGAACGCCATCCGCGCTTGGACCGAGAGCGACGCGCCGCGGCGGTGGGACCTTGTCATCGCCTATTACGGCGACAGCGAGGTGGAATTCGCCGATCTCGGCAAGCGCGCGGCGCACGCCTTTCGCCAAAAAGGCAGCAAGTTCCAGAATCTCCGGCAGCTCTTGCTGCGCGAGCCGGGATTTTTCGATCGCTATTCGCATGTCTGGGTGTGCGACGACGACATCCTCATGTCGCCGGCGCAGATCGACGAGAGCTTCGCCATTGCCGACGGTTTCGACTTCTGGGTGGCGCAGCCCGCGTTCCGCGTGGAGGGCAAGATCTCCTTTTGGTTCACCTATCCCACCGGCCCGAAATGGGACTTCCACATCGTCAATTTCATCGAAGAAAATACGCCGATCTTCCGCCGCGAGAAATTGCTGGAGTTCCTTGCCGTCTATGACGGCGTGCATTCGGCCCGCGGCATCGACTGCTGGTACATGAACGTGCTGAATTTCGACACGTTCGGAAAATTCGCGATCATCGACCGCGTGCAGGTGGTCAATCCGTTCGACGACGTGAAGGGTGGCGAGCGCGAAATCGACCGCCTGAAATCCCTGGAAACTCGCATCGCCGAGTTCGCGGCATTGCGCGCGAGCCGCAGCTTGGTTGACTACAAGCACAAGATCCTCGCCTACGGGAAGATCGTTTCGCTCGCAGACAAGACGGCCGAGATCACCGCGGGAAATCGACGACTCGCCGCAGGAACTGCGGGACATCCTCGACTGGCTCGAGACACACCGACCGGACGGCTGGAGCGAGGCCGCTTCTTGCCTCCGCGCCTTCGACGACGACATCCGCTGGCAATTCGCGATTTTCCTCGCGCGCGGCCTCACGCAGCTCACGCCGCAGAATGTGAACCGGGTCCATCCGCTGCGCCCGCCCTTCGTCGCCTTCGTGCAATATCTTTCGGTGCAGCCGATGCCCGCGGCGAAGTTCCGAAAGATCGCCGAAGCGACGGCGTGGGAGCTCAAGGTCGACTCCCTGCCGGTCTTTGGGGTCGCCTACGCGGATGGGGGTGCAATCGTCGAGGTCCGCGTCGAAACGTTCGGTGCAACCCGCCCGCCACCGGAGCAAGTCGTGCAGCAACCGGCGCCGCAAGCGCTCAACCGGCAGCAGCGCCGGGCGGCGGAACGCCGATCCCGCGCCAAGGCCACCCCTGCCCGACACCTGCCGGATTCTATGAGCGCGACCACGAGATCTCCGGCGCAAGTCGAACGAGACCGCCGGCACCGGCGATTTATTCATCGGCGCGACGTCGCTGCGCCCTGGTGCGGCGCAGGCGCCGTGCGAACCGGCCGCTTCGCCCTTCAGCTCCGCGCGCGCTCGACCTCGTCCTTGAGGTGGCCCCAGATGCCGTAAACGATCTCGCCGTAGCGCGGATCGTGGCGCAGTTCGAGCACGTGGCGGGGGCGTTCCAGCGGCACGTCGATGATGGTCTTGGTCCGGCCCGGGCTCGCGGTCATCACCATGATCTTGTCGCCGAGCGTCACCGCCTCGTCGACGCTGTGGGTGATGAATACGACCGTCTTCTTGTCGGCCTCCCAGATGCGCAGCAGCTCCTGCTGCAGGATCGTCTTGTTCTGCTCGTCGAGGGCCGAAAACGGCTCGTCCATCAGCAGGATCTCGGGATCGTTGGCGAAGGCGCGCGCAATCGACACGCGCTGGCGCATGCCGCCCGAGAGCTGATGCGGATAGTGCTGGGCGAATTGCGTGAGGCCGGTGCGGTCGAGCCAGTGGCGCACCACCTATCGATCTCATGCTTGGGCGCGCGGCGCATGCGCAGGCCATAGGCGGCGTTGTCCCACACCGTCATCCACGGGAAGATCGAATCGCCCTGGAACACCATCGAGTATTGCGGCCGGCCACACGCGGGGTCGGTGAGTTCGACGACGCCGCTGGTCA
This sequence comes from uncultured Alphaproteobacteria bacterium, assembly GCA_963721625.1. Lineage (GTDB taxonomy): Bacteria > Pseudomonadota > Alphaproteobacteria > ATCC43930 > CGMCC-115725 > DATJLY01. The sequence goes on along the minus strand of CAVRKF010000004.1, from coordinate 40,995 downwards.
CCTGCTCGAGCCCGCCAGGATGCGCAAGAGCGTGGTCTTGCCGCAGCCGGACGGGCCGACGATGACGAAGAACGTGCCTTCGGCGATCTCGATCGACACGTCGTCGATCGCTTGCAGCGACCCGAAATGCTTGTAGAGGTTGCGGATGCGAATCTTGGCGGGGCGTTCCGGCGCCGCCGCCTTGACCGCACCCGGCCCGGTCAGGAGTTCGTCTTCCACGGTATCAGCCATCGCTCCAGTTCGTTGAGGCCAAGCGTCATGACGAAGCCGATGATGGCGATCACGAACAGGCCGACATACATGCGCTCCACCGAAAAGGTCTCCCAGGCACTCCAGATCATATAGCCGATGCCGCTCTTGGCTCCCACCATCTCGGCGATGGCGATGAGGATGAGCCCGAGTCCGGCGCCGAGCTTGACGCCGGTCATGATGAAGGGCAGCGCGCCGGGGAGCGCGATGGTGCGGAACGTCTCAAAGGGGTTCGCTTTGAAGCTCTTGCCGACGTCGATGTAAACCCGATTGATCTGCAGCACGCCGGCGGTCGAATTGATGACGATGGGATAGAACACGCCGATCGCCACCATCATGATCTTCGACATCTCGCCCAGTCCGAAGATGAGGAGGATGAGCGGCAGGATCGAACTTTTCGGAATGGGATACGTCGCGGCGACGAGCGGATCGACGAAAGCGCGAACCGGCCGCGAAATACCCATGACGATGCCGAGGACGAGGGCGGGTATCCCGCCGAGGAGAAAGCCGAAGAACAGCCGCTCGAGACTGATCGACGTATTGTCCCAGAGTTCGCCCGACTGGGCGATGGTGAAGAGCGCCCGCATGATGCTGCTCGGGGCGGGAAAGAAGCGCACGTCGATGAAATTGAGTTGCGCCGCGATTTCCCAGGCGGCGAGCAGGCCCAGCGGCGAGGCGATGCTGATGATGAGATCGCGGCGCTTGGCGTTGGCCCGCTTGCGTTCGCTGACATCGACAATCTTGACTGCCGTCGTGGTAGTGATCGCCGTCATGCTCGCCTCCAGGCCCGCCCCCTGGCTCGGCCAAGCCCGGGGTTGGCGAGAACAACTGCCAGTCTTTGCCGGGTCTGTCCAGATCGATCTTGCCGCCGAGGCAAAGGCCGCGCCACAAACGAACAAAACGGGGACAGCGACGACACCGGCGCGGGCTGCGCTCCCCAAGCGCGACGCGCTCATCTATACTCCAAAGGACCGACGACGGTCGCATTGGACGGAGAGCAGCACCGTGGGCCACTGGACGCTTGACGACATCCCGTGGCGCAGGTTTGACCCGGACAAGGTCGATCCCGACATCGTGCGCATCGTCAAGGCGGCGAGCCTGGTCGAACAGAATGGCGCCGACTACGCGCATTATCTCTGCAACGTCTTCGCCGACGATCCCGGCTTCCAGACCGTGGTCCGGCGCTGGGGCGCGGAGGAGACCCAGCACGGGCAGGCGCTCGGCCGCTGGGCCACGCTGGCCGATCCCCGGTTCGATCACGCCGCCGCCTGCGCCCGATTCAGCGCAGGATTTCGCGTGCCGCTCGAAGCCAAGGCGTCGGTGCGCGGATCGCGCGCCGGCGAACTCGTCGCCCGCTGCATCGTCGAGACCGGCACCAGCAGCTATTACACCGCGCTCGGCGAAGCGGTGGCGGAGCCGGTACTCAGGGACATCTGCCATCGCATCGCCGCCGACGAACTGCGGCACTACAAGCTCTTCTACACGCATCTAAGCGCTATCTCGAACGCGAGAGGCTGGGGCTGTGGGGCCGGGCGCGGGTGGCGCTCGGCCGCGTCGCCGAAGCCGAGGACGACGAGCTGGCCTTCGCCTATCACGTCGCGAACCAGCCCGACCGCCCCTATGACCGCCATCAGGCGGTCGAAGCCTATGCGCGGCGTGCCTATGCGCTGGTGCGGCCGCATCACGTCGAGCGCGGCACCGCCATGATCATGAAGGCGGTCGGGCTGAAGCCGAACGGCCGCCTCAACCGCGTCGCCGCGCGCCTCGCCTGGTGGAATATCGCCCGCCGCAGCCGGCGGCTGCATCGGCTGGCGGCATCAGCCCGCGCTCAGGTGTCGAAGACGCCGCCGAGCGCCGCCAGCACCGCCTCGTAGAGCGCGCGCTTGAACGGGACGGCGAGACCGGGCAGCGCCGCCGCCGGGACCCATTTCCAAGCGTCGAACTCGGGATGATGGGTGGCCAGATCGATGTCGCCGTCATGGCCGAGGAAGCGCATCGCAAACCATTTCTGCTCCTGGCCGCGGTAATGCCCGCCCCAGATCCGCTTGCCCTGCAGTTCGGGCGGCAGCTCGTAGCGCAGCCAGTCCGGGGCCTCGGCGATGATCGCCGCGCGATCGGTCCCGATCTCCTCCTTGAGCTCTCGGAAGGCGGCCGCAAGCGGAGTCTCGCCGCCATCGATGCCACCCTGCGGCATCTGCCAGGCGCCGGGCGTGTCGATGCGCTGGCCGACGAAGACCCGGTCGGCCGCGTCGAGCAGCATGATGCCGACGCCGCGACGCCAGGGCGATGCGGCACTCACGGCGTGGGCCGCGACGGCACCGGCTGGCGGCCGGCGATCGCACTCGCCGGTGCGAGCGCGATCCCTTTGCTGGCGAGCGTCGGCGCCCAGGCGATGACGCGCTCGACCGTCACCGGATAAAGCGCGCCAATTCCCAGCGCCGACCCCTGCTGCGTCGCCACGGTCACGAGTTCCGCGAGGCTGCGGTCGATTGCCGCGGCATCGGTCTCGCCGTCGAGACGCCGATCCGCGACCGCCCAGGCCATGCCGAGATCGCGGCCGATCTCGGCGGCGACGCTGGCATCGGCGGCGTGGTTGTCGACATACATGAGACCGCGCTGCTTGAGGGCCGCGAGCACCGGCTCGAAACTGGTCCGCACCGCGCTGAAGCGCTGGCCCATGATGCCGACGAGACCGACATAGTCGGCGCCGCGGCTCATCACCCATTTGAGCCGCTGCACATTCTGCGCCGGATCGAGCGTCGTCAGCAGGGTCTCGGGCCCCGGATCCTGGCGCGGGAAGTCGGCGGGCTCGAGCGGCAACCCGATCAGCACTTCATGCCCGGCCTTGCGTGCGGCCGCGATGCCGGCCGTGAGATCATGCGCGTAGGGGCTGAAGCCCAGCGTCACCGCAGCCGGCAGCCGCGTCACGGCAGCGCGCGTCGCCGCCGCGTCGAGTCCGAGCCCGGAAATCACCACCGCCACGCGCGGCCGGTGATCGGAGGCGGCGAAAGGGCGCGCATAGACCTGCCAGGCCTCGCGCCCATCGCGGCCGATGATCGGCAGCGGCCCGTCCGGACTCTGCTCGACCAGCCCCGGGTCGGGCGCCAGGCTCGGCGCCGCGACGAGCGGTGGCAGCGCGATCACGACCCGGTCGCCGCGCATGGCGGGGCCCGTGGTCCCGAGCATGAACACGGCGAGCGCCGCCCCCAGTCCTGCCGCCGTCACCGCGCCGATGGCCCAGAGGAAGCGCCGCCAGGCAGGACGCTGGCGCGGCTCCGGCGCAGTCTCGCTCACTGCGCGACGTTGTGGCTGAACAGCGCCAGACCGCGCAGCATGTCGACGGCGCGCGCGAGCTGGTAGTCCTCGGGCGTGCCGAACACGTTGGCATCGGCAACCTCGGCCGGTTGCGGCGTGGGGGTCGTGCCCGGCGGCACGTTAGGCGCCGCCGTGCTCTGATTGCCCGCGGGCTTCGCCGGCGTCTCGCCCGGCACCGGCGCGTCGGTGTTCTTCAGCGCGCCGGGCAGATCGGCCTCGTGCTCGCTCTCGGCTTGGGCGATGCGCTCGATCTTCGCCGGCTCGACGACGATGTCGGGCTCGATCCCCCTGGCCTGGATCGAGCGGCCCGACGGCGTGTAGTAGCGCGCCGTGGTGAGGCGCATGGCGCCATGGCCGGGGAGTTGGATGATGGTCTGCACCGAGCCCTTGCCGAACGACTTGGTGCCGAGCAGCACGGCGCGGTGATGGTCCTGAAGCGCGCCGGCGACGATCTCGGACGCCGAGGCCGAGCCGCCATTGATCAGTACCACCATCGGCAAGCCGTTGGAGAGGTCGCCCGGCGGCTGGGCGTCATAGCGCTGCGCGTCCTCGGCGTGCCGGCCGCGGGTCGAGACGATCTCGCCCTGGCTCAGAAAGTCGTTGGACACGGCAACCGCCTGGTCGAGCAGGCCGCCCGGGTTGTTGCGCAGATCGAGCACAATCCCGTGGAGCTTGCTCCCGGCCTGGCTCTTCAACGACTTGATCGCGGCCTTGACGCCGCTATCGGCCTGCTCGTTGAAGCTGGAGATGCGGATATAGCCGATGTCGCCGCCTTCGAGCTGCGACTTCACCGATTGGATCTTGACCACCGCGCGCTGCATGGTGACGTCGAAGGGATCGCGCCCCTGGCGCCGCACCGTGAGCTTGATGGGGCTGCCGACCGGGCCGCGCATCCGCTGGACCGCGTCATTGAGGCTCAAGCCGAGCACTGGCACGCCATCGATCTGGGTGATGAAGTCGCCGGGCTTGAGGCCGGCCTTGGCCGCCGGCGTGCCGTCGATCGGCGACACCACCTTGATGAGTCCGTTTTCCATCGTGACTTCGATGCCGAGGCCGCCGAACTCGCCTTGCACCTCCACCTGCATGTCGCGGAAGCTCTTGGCATTCATGTAGCTCGAATGCGGATCGAGCGAGGTCAACATGCCGTTGATCGCCGCCTCGATCAGTTGTTCATCGCTGACCTTCTCGACGTAGTCGGCGCGGACCCGCTCGAACACCTCGCCGAACAGGTCGAGTTGCTGATAGGTGTCGGAGTTCGCGGGCGGCAACGGTTGATCGGCCGCCGCCAGTGGCCGGGCCAGGAATGCAAGAACGATTGCGGCACAGGCCGCGGTCACTGTTGGACGCATCATCCGTTTACCTTTTCAACGCGTGTCGGGAGCCACGGCGCGGGGTTGATCGGCTGGTCGTTATGGCGCAGCTCGAGATAAAGGCGAGGCTTGTCCGCTGCATCGGACATTGTCCCAACCGGTTCGCCAGCCACCAGCCATTGTCCGACGCTGCTCTCGATCCGGTCGAGTCCCGCCAGAAGCGAATGATATCCGTCGCCATGGGAAATGATCAAGATTTGCCCGTAGCCGCGGAACGGACCGGCGAAAAGAACCTGCCCATCGAACGGCGCCACGACGATCGCGCCCGGCCGGGTCACGAAGGATAGCCCTTGCGCGGGCTGGCCGTATTGGTCGGGCGCGCCAAAGCGACGGAGCAGCGTCCCGGTCACGGGATAGACCATCGCGCCGCGCGCCGCGGCAAAGGAACGGATGTGAGGCGGTGCAGCTGCGTTGGGCCGCACCGGCGGCGGCGCGGCCACCGCGACCGCCGTGTCGTGCTGGGACTCGGGTTCCGCTTGCGGCTTGCGCGCGGCTTCCGCCTTCGCTTCGGCCTCGGCCTTGCGCTGCTCGGCCGCCGCCTCGGCCGCCGCTTTGCGTCGCTCGGCCTCGGCCTTTTCATGCTGCGCCTCGACCCGCGCGACCAGGTCGCGCAAGTTCGCGGCCTCGCCGGCGAGGGCCTGGGCGCGTTTGGCCGCAGCGTCGGCGCTCGCACTCGCCGTTTGTTGCAGCGCCGCCTTCCGGGCGATGAGCCGGTTGAGCCGCGCCTGATCGCCGGCGAGCGCTACTTGCTCGTCATGCTGATGCGCGCGCGCGGCCTCGATCGCGCGGCGTACGGCCGCAAGCGCCGCCAAAGACGCCTTGAGCGCGCGCGCCTCGGCCACGACCGGCGCCACGGCGCGTCCCAGGACCAGAGCCCCGCGCAGCGCATCGACCGGCGGCGCGGGTGCGAGCACGAAGCTTTCAGGCGGCGCCGAGGCCAGCCGCGCCAGCGCCATGAGGAGTGCGGTTTCGCGCGTGCGGCCGCGCTCGAGCGCCACGGTCTTGGCGCGCGCGTCGGCGGCGAGCGCGGTGAGCTGTGCGTCGCTTCGGTCGAGCGCTGCCTCGTGCGCCTGGGCCGCGGCAGCCGCGGCAATCGAGGCAGCGCGCAACTGCGCCAGCTCGGCCGCGAGCTTGTCCGCCAGTTTCGCGGCGTTGCTCTGGTTCTGGCGGGCGGCGTCGATCGCCTTCTCGACCGCATCGAGCCGCGTCTGCGGCGACGGGTCGGCCCGCGCCGCGGCGCAACACGCGACGCCCGCGAGGAGGAGCGGCAGCAGTAGCGGACGCCGGTGTTCAGGGCGCGACACGCGCGGCAGGGCGAAGCAGCGAGCGCCCGGTCATCGCGCGCGGCAAATCGAGTCCGAGCAGCGCCAGCAGCGTCGGGGCGATGTCGGCGAGCCTGCCGTCGCCGAGGCCGGCGGTGCCCGGCGGCGGGTTGACCAAAATCACCGGCACGGGATTGGTGGTGTGAGCGGTATGCGGCTGTCCGGTCGCCGGATCGCGCATCATCTCGGCATTGCCGTGGTCGGCGGTGACGAGCATGGTCCCGCCCGCGCGATCGAGCGCGGCCGCGATCCGGCCGAGACAGGCATCGATCGTCTCCACCGCCTTGATCGCGGCGCCGAGATCGCCGGTATGGCCGACCATGTCGGCATTGGCGAAATTCACCACGATCGCGTCGAACGTGCCGGCGTCGATTGCGGCGACGAGACGGTCGGTCACCTCGGGTGCCGACATCTCCGGCTGCAGATCGTAGGTCGCGACCTTGGGCGACGGCACCAGGATGCGCGTCTCGCCAGGGAATTCCGTCTCGCGGCCGCCGTTGAAGAAGAAGGTGACATGGGCATATTTCTCGGTCTCGGCGATGCGGAGCTGCTTGAGGCCGGCCTTGGCCACGCATTCGCCGAACGTGTCGTTGAGCGCCTCGGGCGGGAATAGCGCGGCGAGAAAGCGCGTGAGCTCGGCGGAATATTCGGTCAGGCCGGCGGCGGCGGCAAAGCGCACGACGCGGCGGCGCTGAAATCCGTCGAAGCCCGGATCGAGCAGCGCAGTCAGAATCTCGCGCACGCGGTCGGCGCGGAAATTCCCCATCAGGAGGCCGTCGCCGTCCGCCATGCCGCGATAGTTGCCGATGATGCTCGGCGCCACGAATTCGTCGCTCTTACCGGCTTCATAGGACTGCGTGACCGCGGCCGCCGCATCCGGCGCGGCAACCCCTTCGCCCGCGACGAGCGCGCGGTAGGCGACTTCGATCCGGTCCCAGCGGTGATCCCGGTCCATGGCGTAGTAGCGGCCGCTTACCGTGGCGATGGCCACGCGGGCGCACCCGGATGTGGCTTCCGCGAAACGCCGGAGATAGTCCTCGGCGCTCTTGGGCGGTGTATCGCGCCCGTCGAGGAAGGCATGCACGGCAACTTTGACCCCTGCCGCGTCGAGAATGCGGGCGAGCGCCGCGATGTGGTCCTGATGCGAGTGCACGCCGCCGGGCGAGATCAGCCCGAGGAGATGCGCGGTGCCGCCGCTCGCCTTGAGCGCGGCACCGAAGCGTTCGAGCACCGCATTGCGGCCGAGCGAGCCGTCGGCAACCGCCCGATCGAGGCGCGGCAGGTCCTGCATTACGACGCGGCCGGCGCCGAGATTGGTGTGGCCGACCTCGGAATTACCCATTTGCCCATGCGGCAGGCCGACAAAATCCTCGCTCGCCTGGATATCGGCATGCGGGCAGCGCGACAGGAACTTGTCCCAGTTCGGCGTGCGCGCCAGCAGAATCGCATTGTCGGCGCGCTCGGCACGATCGCCCCAGCCGTCGAGAATGCACAGGATGACGGGGCGGGGACGGCGGGATTCCGGCATGACGGCTATATAGTGGACGCGCCGCGCCGATGACAGGGCCAACAGGCGCCGGACGCCCGGCCCCATGCGTGCTCACGCGCGGTGATAGGGATGACCGGCGAGGATCTGCTGGGCACGGTAGAGCTGCTCCAGCAGCATGCCGCGCACGAGGAAATGCGGCCACGTCATGGGGCCAAGCGAGAGCGTCAGTTCGGCCCGCGCGCGCACCGCCGCGTCGAGCCCGTCGGCGCCGCCGATCAGGAACGCCACCGCGGCGTCGCGGTCGCGCCAGGACGCGAGCCTTGCCGCCAATGCTTCGCTCGACAGTGCCGTGCCCGCTTCATCGAGCGCCACGGCAACGGCGTCGCGCGGCAGCGCCGCCAGCAGCAAGGCGCCTTCGCGCGCCTTCATCTGGGCCGGCGGCAGCTTGCGCCGCTCCTCGACCTCGTGAATGACGAACGGCCAGCGGATACGCGCGGCGTAATGGGTCTCCAGCGCCTTGAGCGGCCCCGCCCGCAGGCGTCCGACCGCGATCAGCACAAGCCGCATCGCCATGCAGCCGCGCGGCGGTTAGGGCGCAGTTCCCGCCGCCTCGGCGAACGCCGCCCCCCACATCTTCTCGAGGTTGTAATAGGTGCGCGGCTCGGGGCGGAAGAGATGGACGATCATGTCGCCCGCGTCGATCAGCACCCAGTCGCCGTGCGGCAGACCCTCGACCGAGGGCTTGGCAAAACCCTCCGCCTTCAGCGCCTCGGCCAGGCGGTTGGCCAAGGCCACGACCTGGCGCTGCGAGCGGCCGGTGGCGATCAGCATGTAGTCGGCGATGTCGGTTTTTCCGGTGAGGTCGATGACCACGACATCTTCGGCCTTGCCGTCTTCGAGGATTCTTTCGGCGAGCGCGCGTAACGCCTCGCTCCCGGCCGCGCGGCGGCGCGGCTTGGTCGTGCTACGGGCGATGGCTGCCACCCTTGATACCAGGCTCCTTCTTGGGCGCCCGCCGGCGCGGTACGGCCTGCGAGCGGATTTCGGTCGCCGAGCGCGGATCCAGTCGCACCGGCAAGAATGTCCAGGCGGGCGGGGCCATCTCGGCGAGACGGCGTGCCGCGCCCGGCGTCACGCGATAGCGCCGGAAGCGATGCGCCGCGATCTCGGCCAGCGCCCTATGACAATAGGTAGGCCGGGCGAAGACTGCAACGGGCGTGCGGCAGAAGATCTCCCCCCAGTGCCGCCAATGGCGCAGCTCGACCAGGATATCCGCGCCCATCAGCCAAACGAAGTGCACGTGGGGAAAGCGGCGGCGCAGCTCCCGGAGGGTGTCGACCGTGAAATGCGTGCCCAGCCGCGCCTCGAGGTCGAGCACGGCAAGGCGCGGATGGTGGGCGGTGAGCGCCACCGCGCTCGCTATCCGGTGCGCGAAACTGGCCATGCCGCGCCGCCGCTTGAGCGGGTTCTGCGGCGTGACCAGCCACCACACCGCGTCGAGATCGAGCCGCTTCAACGCCTCGAGGCTGATATGGCGATGGCCGGGATGGGCGGGGTTGAACGAGCCGCCCAGCAACCCGACCCGACGCGGCACGGGATGGCCGATGCCAAGCCCGCCCGGCCCGGGCCGCGGCCGCGCCGTGTTCTTGCTCAGGGCCGCACCTGGCCGCTGCCGCGGACCACGTATTTGTAGGTGGTGAGCTGCTCGGCGCCAACCGGCCCGCGCGGCGGCAGCCGGTTGGTCGAGATGCCGATCTCGGCGCCCATGCCGAACTCGCCGCCATCGGCGAACTGGGTCGAGGCGTTCCATAGCACGATGGCGCTGTCCACTTCGTCGAGGAAGCGCGCGGCCGTGGCCGCGTCCGCGGTGACGATCGCGTCGGTATGGTGCGAGCCGTAATGGTTGATGTGGGCGATCGCGCCGTCGACGCCGTCAACCACGCGCACTGCGAGGATGGCATCGAGGTATTCGGTGGTCCAATCCGCCTCGGTCGCCGGCTGGGCCGCGGGATCGAGGGCGCGGGTCGCCTCGTCGCCCCTGATCTCGCATTGCGCGGCATGGAGATCGGCGAGGATCGGCGGCAGGTGGGTGCGCGCCACCGCGCGGTCGACCAGCAGCGTCTCGGTCGCGCCGCAGACGCCGGTGCGCCGCATCTTGGCGTTGAGGACGATGCGGCGCGCCTCGGCAAGATCGGCGCCGCGATCGACATAGGTGTGACACAGGCCCTCGAGATGCGCGATCACGGGGATGCGGCTCTCGCGCTGCACCCGCTCGATCAGCGAGCGCCCGCCGCGCGGCACGATCACGTCGATGAACTCGGACATGGCGAGCATCATGCCCACGGCGGCGCGGTCGCGCGTCGGCACGAGCTGGATCGCCGCCGCCGGCAGGCCCGACAGTGACAGCGCGCGCGCCAGGCTGGCGGCGATGGCGTGAGAGGAATGGAAGCTCTCGGAGCCGCCGCGCAGGATCACGGCATTGCCGGCCCTGAGGCACAGCGCCGCGGCGTCGGCGGTGACGTTGGGGCGCGATTCGTAGATGATGCCGATCACGCCCAGGGGGATCCGCACGCGCGCGATGTCGAGCCCGTTGGGGCGCGTCCAGCGCGCCAGCTCGGTGCCAATGGGATCGGGCAGACGCGCGACATCGTCGATGCCCTGTGCCATCGCCTCGACGCGTTTCGCATCGAGCGCCAGGCGGTCGAGCATCGCCGCCGTTTGCGACCTTCCCGCAGCGGCCGCCATGTCACGGCGATTGGCGGCGAGGATCGCCTCGCGGTCCGCGCGCAGGCACGCGGCGGCGGCCTGGAGCGCCGCCGTGCGCCGCTCGGGCGCGAGCCGGGCAAGCGCAGCCGCCGCCTGGCGCGACGCCGCGCCGAGGCCGCGCATGGTCTCCGCGAGATCGCCGGCCGAACCTTCGAGCACGCTCATCGCCGCCCTCTTCACGCGCAGGATAGTTGATTGAAGGCGTTAAGGAAACGGTAGCGCCTCAGGCGCTCACCACGAGATCGTCGCGATGGATCATCTCGTCGCGGCCGCGATAGCCGAGGATGGCTTCGATCTCGGCGCTCTGGTGGCCGGCGATGGCGCGGGCATCGGCGCTGGAATAGGCGCTCAAGCCGCGCGCCAGCTCGCGCCCGTCGCCGCCGCGCACGACCACGGCATCGCCGCGCTCGAACTCGCCGGCGACCGCGACGACGCCGGCGGGAAGCAGGCTGGTGCCGCGGCGCAGCGCCGCGGCCGCGCCGGCATCGACGGTCAAGGCGCCGACGGGATTGACGGCACCGGCGATCCAACGCTTGCGCGCCGTGCGCGGCTCGGCGGACGGAACGAACCAGGTCGCGCGCGCGCCCGACGCGAGCGCTGCGAGCGGGTGCAGCCCGTCGCCCTTGGCAATTGCCATGCGACAGCCGGCGCCCATCGCGATCCGCGCCGCCATCAGCTTGGTCACCATGCCACCCGAGCTGTAGCCGGGCGGCGCACGCCCCGCCATCGCCTCGATTTCGGGCGTGATGTCGCGCAGCTCGGGCACGTGCTGCGCGTTCTTGTCGCGGCGCGGATCGGCGGTGTAGAGCCCGTCGATGTCGGAGAGCAGAACGAGCGTGTCGGCGCTGATCATCTGCGCCACCCGCGCGGCAAGGCGGTCATTGTCGCCGAAGCGGATCTCGGAGGTCGCGATGGTGTCGTTCTCGTTGACGACCGGCACCGCGCCCAAAGCCAGGAGCTGCTCGAGCGTGGCGCGGGCGTTGAGATGGCGGCGCCGTTCCTCGGTGTCGTCGGGGGTGAGCAGGATTTGCGCCACGCCGATGCCGTGGCGGCCCAGCGCCTCGAGCCAGGCATGGGCAAGGCGGATCTGGCCGGCAGCGGCGGCGGCCTGTTTCTCCTCGAGGCGCAGCGTGCGTCCGGCAAGACCGAGATGGCGGCGCCCGACCGCGACCGCGCCCGAGGATACGATCACCAATTCCTGACCGCCGCGGCGCAAACCGGCTACATCGTCAACCAGCGCGTCGAGCCAGGCGCGGCGGATGTCGCCGGTCGCGTCGTCGACGATCAGCGCCGAGCCGATCTTGACGATCAGCCGGCGCGCGGTGGCCAGCGCTTCGGTCATGGCGCCATCACCGCGAGCTGTGCCCGCGGTCGAATGATGATCGCGGCACGGCGGCCGCAAGATCATCGATGCGCGAGAAGCGGATCGAAATCGCGCCATAGATCACGGGATTGATGATGACGCGCCGGGAGATCACGACGTTTCCACCATTGCGGAAGACGGCGCTGTCGCGTTGGGGCGCGTCTCGTGGATGACGGAAAGGAGCGCCGCCATGGCCGCCGCGACGCCCGCGCCGCTCACGCCCGAAAGCGTCAGCACCGGCCGCTTCGCGGCGCGGCGCAGCTTGCGGCGCCGCTCGGCCAGCAATTCGGGCGGGACGGCGTCGGATTTGCTGAGAGCGATGATCTCGGGCTTGGCGTCGAGGCCGTTTCCGTAAGCGGCAAGCTCGCGGCGGATGGTGCGCCAGGCGCCGACCACGTCGTCGCCGGTGCCGTCGACGAGGTGAAGGATGACGGCGCAGCGCTCGACATGGCCGAGGAAGCGGTGGCCGAGCCCCGCGCCCGCGCTCGCGCCCTCGATCAGGCCCGGCAAATCGGCGAGCACGAATTCCTCGTCGTGGACGCGCACGACGCCGAGCTGCGGCCGCAGCGTGGTGAAGGGATAGTCGGCGATCTTGGGCCGGGCGCGCGAGACGACCGCCAGCAGCGTCGATTTGCCGGCATTGGGCAAGCCGACCAGGCCGGCATCGGCGATCAGCTTGAGGCGCAGCCAGATCCAGCGTTCGGCCCCGGGCCAGCCCGGACCGGCACGGCGCGGCGCGCGGTTGGTCGCGCTCTTGTAATGGGCGTTGCCGAAGCCGCCGTCGCCGCCGCGCAGCAGCACGTGCCGGTCGCCGGGACGGGTCAGGTCGAGCAGCACCGTCTCGTTGTCGTCGTCGAGGATCTGGGTCCCCGCGGGCACGCGCAGCACCACCGCCGCGGCGTCGGCGCCGGTGCGGTTCGCGCCCATCCCGTGATGGCCGTTCGCGGCGCGGAAATGCTGGCGGTAGCGATAGTCGATGAGGGTGTTGAGCCCGTCGGCCGCCTCGATCACGACATCGCCGCCGCGGCCGCCATCGCCGCCGTCGGGGCCGCCGAACTCGATAAATTTCTCGCGCCGGAAGCTGACCGCGCCGGCACCGCCGTCGCCGCTTTTGACGTAGATCTTGGCTTGGTCGAGGAACTTCATGGCGGGGTCTCGGGCGAGACCGCCGGGCGGCGCCTAATCGGCAGCCTCGCCCGCCTGCGGCACCACCGATATGAAGATGCGGCCGCGACTCGTGGCGTGAAACGAGACCGCGCCGGTGACGGTGGCGAAGATGGTGTGGTCGCGACCGAGCCCGACATTGCGGCCAGGATGAAACTTGGTGCCGCGCTGACGCACCAGGATGTTGCCGGGGATCACGATCTCGCCGCCGAATTTCTTGACGCCGAGGCGGCGCCCCTTGGAATCGCGGCCGTTGCGCGACGAGCCGCCAGCTTTCTTGTGGGCCATGGCGTTGCTCCTATCCGGCCGAGATGCCGGTGATGCGCAAGACGGTGAGCGCCTGGCGGTGCCCGTTCTTGCGCCGGTAGTTGTGGCGGCGGCGTTTCTTGAACACCAGGATCTTGTCGCTGCGGCGCTGCGCCACGACCTCGGCGGTGACCGCGGCCCCCGCCAGCATGGGCGTGCCCGCGCGCGCGCCGTCGCCGTCGCCGATCATGAGCACCTCGTCGAGGGTCACGGTGGCGCCCGGCTCGGCCGCCAGCTTCTCGACCTCGATGAGGTCCTGCTCGGCGACCCGGTATTGCTTGCCGCCGGTGCGGATGACTGCGAACATGGGAAACCAGCGCTGGTGCGGGAAACCGAACGGACGGGAACGGCCGTCCGCGGCCGGCGGCACTATAGCGGCGAGGGCCACGCTGTCAATCGCCGTCGCCCGGGTGCCTTTGCCCGGGGGGCGCGTTGCGGCGCGGGTGCGCCTGCGCTATAGCCGCGCCCGCCCTGCGGAGAGGTGCCGGAGTGGTCGATCGGGGCGGTCTCGAAAACCGTTGTGCCCTTTGCGGGGCACCGAGGGTTCGAATCCCTCCCTCTCCGCCAGCCTCCAACTATCTGATATATAAATTATTTTTGTTGCTTCTGCTGACCCAATAGGTGCCACATATCCGCGGCCTGCGCGCTCGGTGCAGTTCGTCGTCGGCGCGTGAGACGGTTGCGGTGCGCGGAATGCCCCGCTCATCTTGCGAAAGTCTCTTACGTTCGGTAACAATCTCCCCGCTCTTCAAAGCAATTCGCTTAACCCAGTAGGTCATCGGGCAACTCCTCCTTTTAAGGTAGCGGCACGTAGCCCCTTCATCGGACCAAAGCCGGCGGCGGCGCCGTTCGCCCCTCTCGTGCAGACACCGACATTAGCGATCGTGTCCATTACGGCTTCGTCGACACGATCATCGTGTCACGACGCTATCTCGATTGTCCCGCGATCAACCGACCATCGTCCAGGCGGCCCTCGGCGGAGAGATACGACCAAGTTGAGGCACCGCCATGTGCCTTGGCGTGTGAATACGCCCCGAACACTGACCCCGGCCGACATGATCATCAAAAGCTTGAATTCGCTTTCCTTTCTCGATCTTCGCGAGGTCAGCACCGGCGCCGATCGTGACTCCTCCGGAAGAGTTCATTTGCGCGTGAAAATCAATAGGTTGATCAATAGTCAGGGTGGGGCAATGTTCGGTGCGTATTCACACCCCGTGGAGCTCGAGATGCAGGTCGGATTAGCTTAAGCGGTGTCAAACAAACCGGCAGCAGGCCAGACCCTATTTCACGCTTGCCGCGGCTTCGTGCACCAAGCTCGCGTCGATGACGTTCTTGAACGAGAGCGGCTCCTTGTAGTTAAGCCGCCCGTTCTTGCGATGGATGGTCTCTTCCTGGCGCAGGCTCGCCTCGTATTTCGTAATGTCGAGATTGGGATCGATGAGATAGGGAGTACTGCGCTCGATCGCCGCGACCGGGATCTCCATCTCCTTGGCGATGATCGCGGCAAGTTCCGGGTTCTTGTTGTAGGGCCCCTGGGTCTCGCGGGCGGCGCGGATGAGAGCGCGCAGAAAGGCAAGCGCCACTTTCGGGCGGTCGTGAATGAACTTCTCGCTGTAGAACACGAAGCCGGTGATGGTTCCTTGGCCGATACCTGTATCGGGCTCAAGCAGCGCCACGCTGCCTCCCATTCGGGCCGTAGTGGCCAAAGGCTCGGGCAGGAAGCCAGCGTCGATCGCGCCGTTCTTGAAGCCGACGAGTTGCTCGGCGAACGCGAGCGGCGTCACGTCCACATCTTTCAGCTCCATTCCATACTTCTCAAGGATGAGCGTGAGGAAATACTCGGTGATGTCGCCGGGCGCGTTGATGGCGACCTTACGCCCTTTCAGGTCCTTTCCGCTACGAATGGTCCCGCTGTCCCAGAGCGCCTTGCGCACGAGCGGCTGCGTTGCCATGAGCGGGCCCTGGACGCCGAGCGCAGCGACGATGCGCAGATCGAAGCCGCCATGGGCGGCGTTGAAGAAGCCGGCAGTGGCCGTGCCCATGCTCACGTCGAGGCGGCCGGTGGCGAGCGAGGGCACCGTATCGAGCGCGCTGCGCACGTCGCCTGCCTCGATCTCAATTCCTTCATGTTCGAAATAGCCCTTACCGAGCGCTATGTAGTATGGCGCCTGCGAGATGCTTTTCACCAGTTCGACTGTGACGGCTTCCTCCTTGGCCTGTGCGGCGCACATGAGCAGCCCCAACATTCCAAAAGCCGCCGCCCAACTTTTCACCATTGTTTTTCCTCCTGGGTCGCTTTTGCCGTTCTGGACGATCGTTGGACGTCGCGCGAACCCTCGGTGATAAGCTTGCGAAGCGCCACGAGGTGAGAGTCGGTCGACGAGAGATGCTCGCTGGTCCAGTAACGGCACGGTGCGGCGATGTCGCCATCCTGGGACGAGAAATTATAATGAAACCACCAGTTGAAATACGCGTAGTACCACGCGATCTGTGCCAGGCGCCCCACGGTCCACCGTGCTTTCGGGCGATGGTGGAAATAGATAATCCGCGACACGTCTTCCGTCACCGGCACTGCGAAACGGGTGAGGGCATAAAAGCCGAGATTGATCCGCACTGCGCACGGCAGATGCCATAAGCCGACACCCGGGTCCCATTCCCCGGCCGCGCGATAACGCTTGCGCCAGCGGTTATAGACGAGCCAGTACCAAGGGGCGAACAGCGCCCAAAGCCACCGACGCCATTGCCCGATCGGCCAATAGCCGCCGATGCCGGGATAGTAGAGCTGGTAGGGCTCCTTGCCGCTTGGATCGGCGTAATGGCTCTTTTCCTTCATCAGTGCGATCAGGCTCCGCCCGTTGATGATCCGGGACGCGCCGCCGATCGGCGTGCGCGGGCGCGCGCGGTTCCGCGTGAGCTGGAGGATCGAATTGCGGTGCGCGTAGAAGTAATTGTGGGAGTCACTTTGGTTCTCGATCGCGAGCATCCAGTTGCAGCGCCAATAGGTGTAGGTGGTAAGGAAAAGCGTCTCGTTGTCCGCGCCCTCGAAAAGTTCCGGCGGGACGTCCTCCTCGATCGGCGCGGGCGCCGTCTCGCCCATCCAGATGAACACCCAACCGCGCAAGACCCGCGTGGGATAGACCTTGATCTTGAGCGCACCAACCATCCGCGATTCGGGACCCTCGGCGAGGAAGGCCTTGCATTCTCCGGTCTCGTCGAAGGTCGCGCCGTGATAAGGGCAGGAGATGGTTCCCTTGTAGAAGCAGAAGCCGCGCGACATGCTGCCGCCGCGATGCGGACAGATATCGCTTGCTGCCGCGACCGAGCCATCCTTGGTGCGAAAGAACGCGATCTCGTCCCCTAGCATTCGCCAATAAAGCGGCCTTCGGCGCGGCACCCGGCGCGCCGGAACGGCCGGATACCAATATTCGCGAAGGCCGAGGGACGGGACGAGGGCCCGCCAATCCCGGCTATCGCGTTCGCCGGGCGACGGGCCGTGCGAAGCCGACGCCGGTGGCACGACGCCTCGCGTCGCATTCTCGGCCAGATTCCTTTCTGTCCGCCGCTCGAAAAATCGCAGATACGCGCTCATGCGGAGACCTCCGGTCCTGGCGAAGCGAGACCATAGAATATCATGCACACGGTCGCCATTCGAAAGCCGGTGCTCGACCGGGATCCTTCGGTTGCCATGAACCTCTTCAAGGCCTTCGAGGAGGCCAAGCAACGGAGCATCCGCCGCGTGTTGATTAGCGGTGTGACTCACGTTCCTACCCCATGGTGTGAATACGCACCGAATGTTGACCCTGCCCCCAACAGTGATCAACCCATTGCACTACGGCCAAAATTGCGTGCTTGTGAAGGGGTCACGATCGGCGCCGATCCGCACACCACGTTTGTCAAGAAAGGGAAGCAGTTCCAAAACGTTGATTATGGAGTCAGGCGGGGTCGGGGTTCGGCGCGTATTCACAATCCTCCAAGCGCAGAGACGGCGACGATCTGCCCAAACACTGGATTGGCCGATGGTTCGGTGAGTTTTTGCCCAGGGATAGGTGCATCCGCGCCTCGTTATAGAGGCGCGTACGATTTTGGGATGCTGCGCAGATGAGCCTCGCCGGTCACGATCATATGGTCGACACATTCGCGCCGGATGGAACCGATGAGGCGTTCAAGATATGGATTTTGCCACGGTGATCGCGGCGAGGTGGTTCCTGAGAAACGCCCCAGCTTTGCGACGGCGGCCGGCGGTTGCTCGAATTTTTGTGTATGGATTTGGTCGCAGCTTTTTCGTTGAAGCTGTACGCCTATGCGTCAGCTACCAACCCGGAAGACAAGATCGAGGACTTTCTGGAATTCGTCTCGACGGCACACGAGGCTGAAACAGCTAACCCGGATGATCCTAGTGATGATAACTGATTTTATCGAGAGGGTAGGCGTTGCCGATCGCATTCCGTCGCTCGGTCGAAGTGGACGAGCGCACCTCCGGATCGCATCTGGTGCCGCCGGCCTGCGCAAAGACGAACGTCTTCTTGTCGGCCTTGCGCAGTTCAAAGCGGCCATTCCGCGGCCAATCATTGCTCTTTCGCGTCCATTCCGGCCATTCGCCCGGCGGGCGGCCGACACTTGGCGGCAGGGACTCTTCTTCTGCTCTCCATGCCGAAGCGTTGATCTGTTGCTGCGTGCCGCCACGCCGGCCGATACTAGGGTCCGGACTCGCAGTTTGATCCAATAGAGTGCGCCGACGAGGGCCGCGGCGGCAAGGAAGTTTCGGGCGGGTTTGTCGTTGCGCGTGGCGATGCGGCGCCAATCCGACTCTGGTGGTATTAGGGTAGCGCGTTTTGGACTGAGACGATGATGGCGAGCGGCACCTTGGTCTCGCCAGTCTTGACCATGGAGATAATGTTGCTCTTGGGATGGCGCGACGTTCGCGGCGTTCTCCCTCGGAGTGACTTCGCCCTTCAGGCGATCCAGCTTGTTGGCGAGAAATGTCGCCAAGGCGCATTGCGCGTGGCTTCACCTCGGCATACCCGGCCTGCTTCAATCGGAATCCGCAACTCGCTCGGATCGGCGGCCACGATATTTTTGACTGGGCTCCTCGATACCCATAGACCAATCGGTAGCGCAACGGACGCCGCCGAGCCGCGAGAAAACGTCGGAAGCTCGCTCCGATGCCAGCCGCGCCAGGCGACTCGAACCGGCCGGGCTCTCACCTGGTCATGCGGCGGAGCAGCCGATATGCGCAATCGTGTCGATCTCCACGAGGATCTCCGGCGTCGCGAGCGCCGCGACCTGAACGAGGGTTGAGCACGGGAAATCACCGGTAAAGAATTCGCGACGCGCCTTCCAAACGAGCGCATTGTCCCTCATGTCGGTGACATAGACGACCATCTTGACGACATCGTTTATCGTGCCGCCGGCGGCTTCGATGCAGTGACGGATCTTGGTGAAGATGACTTTCGTCTGCTCGTAGGCGTCTTTGCCGTGAATTGTCTTGAGGTCATTCCCGCGCGAGGTGAATCCCGAGACATACACAATATCCCCGACACGGAGGCAGTTCGACCAATGCCCCTCGGGATATTCGGCGACCTCGGGGGAACGGATACGCATTTTCTTCTCGGTCATGAGCCTCTCCTCACCTGTCTGGCTGTCGCGTCCGCGCTTCGGCCGAACGCGCCGTTTCAATCGCCCGCCAAACGCGCTCGGGGGTCGCCGGCATCGGCACGTCGCTGACGCCGAGCGGTCGCAGCGCATCGACGATGGCGGAAATCACGGCCGGTGGAATTCCGACCGTGCCGGTTTCGGCGCCGCCTTTGACGCCGAGCACGTTTCCCTTGGTCGGCACATTGCGGGTACCCAGCGTGAACGACGGAAAGTCGTCCGCCCGCGGCATCGCGTAATCCATGAACGAGCCGGTCACGAGCTGTCCGGCCGCATCGTGCAGAACCTGTTCCATCAGCGCTTGGCCCACCCCTTGCGCGATCGCGCCATGGACCTGCCCCTCGAGCAGCAGCGGGTTCATCACCACGCCGAAATCGTCCAGTGCGGTCACGCGGTCGAGACGCACCGTCCCGGTGTCGGGATCGACCTCGACTTCGACGATATGGCATCCGTTCGGATAGTTTTGCGGACTGGCCGTCCAATAGCCGACACCTTCTAGGCCGGACGCCAACTCGGCCGGAAGCCTGTTGCCATAGGCAAAACTTGCCTTTGCCACTTCGCCGAGAGAGAGCGTGCGGTCCGTGCCGGCTACGGTGAAGTTGCCGCGCTCGAACACGATGTCGCGCAGATCGGCCTCGAGAAGGTGCGCTGCGATGCGCCGGCCGCGACCGACAATCTCGTCGGCGGCAACCCGCAGCGCGGAGCCGCCGACCGTCATGCTGCGCGAGCCGAAGCTGCCGCGGCCATAGGCGACCTTGTCGGTATCGCCCTGAACGATGCGGATCTTGTCCGGTGCGAGGTCGAGCCAGTCGCCGAGCATCTGGGTATAGACGGTCTCGTGGCCCTGGCCGTAAGAAAAGGTGCCGGCCAGCACGGTCGCGCCGCCGGTTGGATCAAACCGGATTTCCATCCGATCGGCGACCGTGGCGCATACTTCGATATAGAGCGACAGACCCCGTCCGCGCAGAAATCCGTTGGTGGCACTCGCATCCCGGCGCGAGGAATAACCGTCCCAATCGGCCAAACTCCTTGCCACGTCCAGGAGCGGCGGAAACTCGCCGCAGTCATAGGTCTCGCCGAGCGCCGTTCTATATGGCATCCGATCGGGGCGAATGAGATTGCGCCGGCGCAGCTCGACCGCGTCAATTCCCAGTTCACGCGCCGCCTGGTCGAGCACGCGCTCGACAAGAAACGTCGCTTCGGGGCGACCGGCACCGCGATAGGTGGTCAGCGTGCGGCTATGGGTAAGCACGCCGTGAACCCGCACATGAATCGCAGGAATATCATAAACTGCCGACAGCATACGCGCGCCGGTGAGCGGCGGATGGGCACCCGACGGCCCGACCTGACATCCGAGATTGTGGTAGAGAGCGATGCGGAATCCGAGAATGCGGCCGCCCGCATCGAAGCCCATCTGGGCATCGGCAAGCTGATCGCGGCCGTTGAAATCGGCGAGGAACGCCTCGCTGCGGTCGCTCACCCACTTGACCGGGCGGCCGAGCGTCTTCGCCGCCCACAACACGGCGATCTCCTCGGGGTAGAGGCCACCCTTCGTTCCGAACCCGCCCCCGACATCGCCCGCGATCACGTGAATTCTGTGCGCCGGAACGCGGAAGACATGCTCCGCCATGAGTTGACGAATGCGATGCGGATTGGCGGTGGACGTCACGAGGCGGTAGCGCTCTTCGGCTTCATCGAAGGTGCCGATCGCCACGCGCGCTTCGAGCGGATTGCCGGCAAGCCGCTGGTTGTAAATGCGCGCGTGCGCGACGTGACTTGCGGTCGTGAAGGCGGCACCGACGCGCGCCGGATCGCCCAGTTCGTGCACGAAGCAAATATTGTCGGGACGCGCAGACCAGACCGCCGGCGCGCCCGGCGCCAGCGCCGCGACGACGGTCGCGGCGGCCGGCAGGACATCGTATTCGACCGCCACGAGCTCCGCGGCATCGAGCGCCTGTTGCCGGCTTTCCGCGACCACCATGGCGACGGCGTGACCGACACAGAGGACGCGATCGCGCTGGATCGCCGGAAACGGCGTACGGAACCATTTCCCGCCCATCACGGAAGGCGGGATGCTGACGCACGGAACGGGGCCGAGCCCGTCGCGCTCCCAGTCCTCGCCCGTGAGCACGGCGACCACGCCCGGCGCCGCGCGGGCGATACCCGGGTCGAGCGACACGATCCGCGCATGCGCGACTGGCGACCGGACCATCACCGCGAAGAGACATCCGGGGATCCGGCGGTCGTCGGCATAGACGCCGCGCCCGCGGAGCAGCCGCGCGTCTTCGACACGCGGCATCGGCTCGCCGAGCCGGACCATGCTCACTCGAAAAATTCGCGGGGTGGGTTCATACCCCACTGCGTCGTCTGGTCCGCCGTGCCGGCGAAGCGCCCGGGCGTGAAGGCGTCGTTGACGACGTCTCCGTCGGTGTAGTGCTCGAGACGAAAGCCGAACGGGTCGAACCAGTAATCGAAAATCTGACTTCCGATCAAGTGGCGACCCACGCCGCAATCGAGCCGGTACCCGTGTTGTTCGAGATAATCGTGAGACGCCATGACTGCATCGAAATCCTGCACCTCGAAGGAGGAATGATGAACGCCGGTTTCCTTGGCCTCGATGATCAGAAGCGAATGGTGATCGACGAATTCGGCGCCGCGATTGCAGTGCAGGAACGTGCCGACGACCCTGCTCTCGTCGCCCGGCACACAGAAATAGTCTGTCGGAAGAAGCTCGAATTGCTCTCGAAACCACGCCACGGTCTCGTCGTGACGGCTCACCCGCAGCACGAAGTGGCCGAGGCGAAGAACCGGACACGGCTCGCGCTTCGGCCGCAGGATCGCATTGCGGCGCGTCTTGGCCGAGGCCGCGTTGAAGCGATAGGGATCGCGCATTGGCAATGCCGGTGCGGCTTCGATCCCGCAAACGGCGTGGATTTCGACGCCGTCGGGCGTTGTCATCTGCACGGCAAAACCGCCGCCCGGAGCCTCGATCGGCGCGACCGCAGAAGAGCCTTTGAGCTTCGCCAGGACGTCGAGATCGGCCATCGAGGCCACGCGGAACGCGCCGCCGATGAAGCGGCTCGTCTCACCCTGCCGGGTCATGTGGATATAAGGCGCCGGGCCTGTCCCGCGCATGTAGAGAACGCCGTCCTCGCGGCCTCCGCGCACGAGCCCGAAATCGCGCAAGAACGACTCCATGCGATCGAGATCGGTCGCTTGATAGATAACATGCGAAACGTCAACTGCCTTCGGCATGATTGCTGGACCCGGTGGATGCTCAATCGGCGGATTGCGTGCCGCTCGCGTTCGCGGTGACACGCACCAGAGCCCCTTCCTCGATCCCATCCGCGAGGCCGACGCCGGTGCTTTCAAGGCCGCTCCACGCCGCCGCAATGGTCACGAGAAGAAAGGCGGCGGAGATCCAGAATTCGACCGCCTGCCCGACAGCGGCGACGATCCAGCCGGCAGCGAACGGCGCTCCGACCGCCACCAGGCGGGACAGGCCGATGGCGACGGATTGTCCCGTGCCGCGGACCGTGGTGGGAAAGGACTCAGCGGTATAGGGCAGCATCGCGCTCCCGGGCGCAACCAGGAAAGTGAAGAGAATGCCGCCGATCAGAGGCGTCAGCACCGGCCCCGTGACGAGCGTCCAGGCCCACGCCGATGCGATGGCGATGCCGCAGAACAGCGTGATGGTGACACGACGACCCAGCACATCGGCGAGATAGCCGCACAGAATGAGGCCGAACATCCCGGCAATGCCGTAGGCGCCCATGTACCAGGCCACCCCGTTTCCCGGCACGCCGTTCATTTGCAAATAGCGCGGGAAGAAAATGACGAACGTCCACCAGCACGTCCAATAGCCGAACCAAAGGACGGTTTGACGAATCGTGTTCCAGCGATATTCCGGCCGCATGAGCTCGGCGAAGGTGGTATTGCGGCGTTTCATGCCCAAATCGTTCATCGCCGTGCGCACGTTTTGGTAATGCGGCGATTCTTCGGCGCCGAGACGAATGAGCCAGACCACGGCGCCGATGGGCAACGTGAGTACAAAGGCCCAGCGCCAGCTTCCCGCCACCGTCACCAGCACGCTCGCCACAAAGATGCCGAGCGAGAATAAGGAATTCATCAAGCCGACGCACAGCGCACGCCACCGCGGCGGCGCGACCTCCGCGACATAGGTGCTACCGACCGGAAGCTCGGTGCCGCCGCCGATCCCGGTGAGGAACCGTGCGCCGCTCAGCGTCGCAACGCTGCCGACGAGGCCTGTCAAGGCCGCGAACGCGGTGTAGCAGACGATCGAAATGCCAAGGCTGAGACGGCGGCCGAGATAATCCGCCATCGTTCCCCCGGCGAGCGAGCCCAGCGAGTACCCCAGCAGGAACAGCGACGAAATTCCACCGATCGCCTGCACCGTGAGGCTGAACTCCTTTTGCAGTTGCGGCAGCGCGACGGTGTAGAGATTGATCACGACGGAGTCGAACATCCAGCCGAGGCCGGATGCGATCAGGACGATAATGACCTGCTTCTTCGACAGGGCCTTGGCGCCGAATGCGGATTGCGCATGCGCCATAGGTCTATCTCTTGCCACCATTGCAGCTCCTTCCTTGCGCCGACGATTGCGTTGCACGCGGCACGACCGTCGCGCCAATGATCCGCCCTTCCGGCGCCGGCCATCGGTCCTGCAGAGCCCCCATCGCCACGGTGATCCCCCGATGTCTCTAAAGCGGCAGCGGCGTCGGCGTGACGAACTGCCGCGTGTCAAGTCGAACCCGACGCGACGTGAGCTTCCAGCCGCCGGCGTCACGGACGAGCTTGTCGTCATACGTCCCGACGGCATAAATCGCGGATTCGCCGCCGAGGTCGGTGCGGAACACCGCGAACGTCGCCTGCGCCGCCGCGGTCGCGCCGCCTATGGTGATTTCCTCGGGCGCGATGAGATGCGTCCGGCGCGCGGGGTCGCGCACATGGCGCGGGTATTCGTCGAAGAGCGTCTGCAATTCGTCGCGCCCGAGCTCCATCCATGTCATGTCCTTGCCGAGCTCCGCGCTCCACGTCTCCATTCGATAGACGCCGTCCGGCGCGAAGAGCCGCACATACTCGTTCCACTGCCCGCCATCGAGAAGCCGCCCGGACCGGGCGATCACCGCCCGGATTCGCTCATAGTCCTCGAGCTGAGCCGGCTCAGCCATCGGCAGCCCCGCAGCCCCGATCGGCGGCACGGAGCGCGCGAATGCACGGCGTCTCGCTCCATCGGCATGGCAGCAATCGCGTTTGCAAATATGCGCTCCTTACCTTTGTGTGGCTGGAACGCTAACACTGGTTTGTGCTAACTTTATAGAGACAAATACGGCGTTAGAGATAACCTGTAGGTTATCCTTGGCCGGAGGCCGAATGGACCACAGGCATCTCAAAATCCTGATCGCGCTCGATGAGCATCGAAATCTTGCGCGCGTGGCCGACCGGTTCCACGTCACGCCGCCCGCGATCTCGAAAGCCTTGCGCGAGCTTGAGCGGGAACTCGACGCCAAGCTGTTCGACCGCGGTCCGCGCGGCGTCACGCCCACGATGCTCGGCGCTTGCATGATCCGGCACGCGCAAACCGTGATGGCGGAGCTTGCGAACGCATCAAGCGAGCTGCGCGCGCTGCGGAGCGGCCTGCTCGGCAATGTCGCGCTGGGCGTCCTGCCGGCCGCGGCGCCGCTGCTGGCGCCGCTCGGGATCGCCCGGCTGAAGGAGCGTGCGCCGTTCGTCACGGTCCTGTTGCGCGAAGGGACCATCGATGCGCTGTTGCCGGATTTGCATTTCGGCAAGCTCGACCTCGTCGTCGGTACGGTCCCCTTGTCCCATCTCGCCTCGGGGCTTTCGATCGAAGTCCTGGATCAGGACGAAACCGTCGTCGCGGTGACGCGGAACGGCCACCCACTGCAACGGCGGCGGTCGATCCAACTCGAGCGGCTGCTGGATTATCCGTGGATCATCCCGCCGGCGGGCACGTCCATGGGCGAATCGTTCCGCCAGTTCATCGTCAAGCGCCGCATTGAAATGCCGCGCGATCGGGTCGAGTCCGGATCGATTGTCGCCAACGGAATGTTGATCGTTCGCACCGACGCCGTCGGCTTCTTCACGAAGCAGATCGCAGCAATTCTACGCGACGCAAGGCGGCATCGCGCCGCTTCGCGTTCCGCTTGCCCCGATCGCGGGCGCCGTCGGAGCGATGTGGGTGAAGGACCGGCCGCTATCACCGAGCGCGCAGCTGATGGTAACATCGATGCGGGAAACGGCGAGCAGCGCGACCTAGTCGAAGCTTTACCGGATGTGTCATAGGAGACGATGGCCATGGATGAGAGCAGAATTCACATCAGAACCCCGTTGGGCGAGGTCAAGATCAGCAAATCCGATCTCGATCCGGCGAAATGGCTGCATTTCCCGAGAACGGGGCTCAGGTCCTACACGCTCTGGGTGCATCCGGAGACCGGCGCATCGATCGCGTTGCTCGATTTTCCCGAGGGCTCCGGCGTTCCCGACAAGCACACGCATGCCTCGAATCAATTCATGTATTGCCTCGAAGGCGAATATGAATACACCGATTCGAAGATCGTGCTGCGCCCGGGCGACTTCTACATGAACCCCAAGGACCATCCGCACGGGCCGACGCGCGCGCATAAGCGATGCCTGCTGCTGGAGCTTTACGACGGTCCGCATTATTACGAAGCACCGAACTATCATACCAAGGAGACGATCGGCAAAGTCGTCGATCGCGCAACCGGCAAGGAGATTCGCTAGTGCGGGACGAAATCGCGACGCCGGCGGCCGGCCGTCGCAGCTTTGCGGCATTGATCGACGACCAGCCGGAAGACGGCGTCTTCCGCATCGACCGCTCGATCTACAATGACCCGGACATCCTCGAGGCGGAATACCGCTACATCTTCGAGGGCGGATGGCTCTTTCTTTGCCATGAATTCGATCGTCCCGAACGCCGGCGATTACTTCAGCACGTATATGGGTCGCCAGCCTGTGTTCGTGGTGCGGCGGGAGGACGGTTCGCTTGGCGCCTATCTCAATGCCTGCGGCCATCGCGGTTCGATCCTCGTCAAGGCGCGTTCGGGCAATACGAAGAGCTTCAGCTGCCCCTATCACGGGTTCTGCTTCGACGCGTGGGGCCGCTGCGTGTCGCTGCCAAAGCGTGAGACCGGCTGGCCGGAGTCGTTCGATATCGCGCGTTTCGATCTGCGTCCGATCGCGAGGATCGCTTGCTATCGCGGCCTCGTGTTCGGCAGCCTGACCGCGGACGTGCCCGAATTGCAAGATCATCTCGGCGCGGCGACGGCGCTCATCGACATCTTCGTCGCGCCGGCGCCGCAACCACTTGAGATCGTCAGCGGCTATAGCGTCTATGTCAGCGCGTGCAACTGGAAGGTCATGCACGAGAACGGCCCAGACGCGCTCCATGCACCGATCGTCCACAATAATTTCGCCGCGGCGATCGCCTATCGCGAACGGCGCTCCGGCGCCACCGGGCTGAACAAGACGGATACCGGCCGACTCACCGCGCGCATCACGTCCGCCAATTACGACCTCGGCAACGGCCATACCGGATTTTGGCATGAGCGTCCGTCGCCCCAATCGTTTCCGATCCACGCCCAGAAAGATGCGCTCGCCCAGCGCTTCGATGCCGCCCGGCTCGACTGGATTCTCGGCCGTGGACGACACGTCACGATCTTTCCCAATCTTCTGTTGAACGATCTTGCGAGCACGCATTTGCGGTGCTATCGCCCGCTCGGCGTCGACCGGATGGAGACGATCATCTGGTGCATTGCGCCGGTGGGCGAACCCGCCGAAGCGCGGACCGCGCGTCTCAGGAAATTCGAGGATTTCTTCCTGCCGAGCGGCATGGCCACACCGGACGACGTCGCGATCGCCGAAGGCGTTCAGAGGGCGAGCCACGCCCATGCGGCACCTTGGAACGTCCTCAGCCGCGGGTTTGCGTCCGCCGTGGACGGGCCGGACGATGCCGCGCGCGAGCTCGGCTTCGCGCCGCGCGTCAGCGGCGACAGTTGGGATCACGAAATCGCGATCCGGGGAGTGTACCGGCGCTGGCTCGAAATGATGGAGCGCGGCGCGAGGCTGCGTCATGGCTGAGCTCGAACTCCTTGCCGCGGTTTCGCAGTTCCTCTTCCACGAGGCGCGGTCGCTCGACGAGCAGAACTGGTCTGCCTGGCTCGATCTCCTTAGCGACGACGCGGTCTTCTGGGCGCCGGCGACCAGGATGGACGGCAGCTATACGAACGATCCCGAACGCGAACTCAATTTCATCTACATCAAAGGGCGCGTCGGCCTGGAGGCGCGCATCTTCCGCCTCGGCCTGAACAGCTCGATGGCCTCAACGCCGCCGCCGCGGACGCGCCATTTCATCACAAATGTCATGGTCGAGGACGCGGGCGCCGGCGAGCTTCGCGCGTCCGCGAACTGGCAGGTCGTGTCCTTCAGCGAGGGGCGCGGCCAGCAGATTCGCAGCGGCGGTTACGAATACGCGCTCCGGCGCGACGGCGCGTCCTTCCGAATCGCCCGCAAGAAGATATTTCTGCTCGAACACGTGATCGACGGCTATTTCGACATCTATTCGATTTGAGGCGCACCGTCGCGATTACGCAACGAGGCCAAGCTGCCGCCGGATTTCCTGGCAATAGTTGGTGTAGCGCTGGTCGCCGCGAAGGACCGCTGTTCGCGGCCGCGGGAGATCGATGCGGATTTCGGTGCGCAGCAGGCCCGGGCGCGCGGACAGAACGACGACGCGATCGCCGAGAAAAACGGCCTCGCTGATCGAATGAGTGACAAACAGCACGGTCTTGCCGGTCTTGCTCCAAATCCGGAGAAGTTCGAGCCCCATCTGTTCCCGGGTTATTTCGTCGAGAGCCGCGAACGGCTCGTCCATGAGAAGCAGGTCGGGATCGTGAATCAGCGCGCGCGCCAGCGCCACGCGCTGCTGCATGCCGCCGGAAAGCTCGTGCGGGTAGCGCTGCTCGAAGCCCGCCAAGCCGACCAAGCGCAGCATTTCTATCGCACGGTCGCGATAGAGCGATCGATTGCGTCGCAGCACCTCGATCGGCAGGAGGACATTGTTGATGGCAGTCCGCCACGCCATCAGCAACGGGTCTTGGAACATGATGCCGGCGCTCGCCACCGGACCCGCGACAGGCGCACCGTCCACTTCAGCACTGCCCGTCGTCGGTCGATCGAGACCAGCGATGATCCGTAGCAAGGTGGATTTGCCGCAGCCGCTCGGTCCGACGACCGTCGCGAACTCGCCGCGATCGACGGCGAGATCGATATCGCGCAACGCCTCGAGCCTGGCGCCGGCGGCGGTGTCGTAGGTCTTCCCGACCCGCTGCAAGCGAATGAGAGCCACCGCAAGCGCCTAGCGCGTTCGATGGGCCGCAGCCCAGGGCATCGCCCAATGCTCGACGGCCGCGATGAGCGCATAGAACACGACGCCGACGAGGATGAGATAGCTCGCGGCCGCGAAGGCCAAGGGAGCGTTGAAATTGACCTGCGCGTTGATGATGAGAAACCCGAGTCCGGCGCGCGCGCTTACGAATTCCGCGACATTGGCGCCGACGACGGCGAGCGTCGAGGACACTTTGAGCCCGGTGAAGATGAAGGGAAGCGCCGCGGGAAACTGCGCCTTCCACAGGACATCCCAGCGGCTGCCTTGATAGGAGTAGAGCAGGTCTTTCATCCGCGGGTCGACGGACTGGAGACCCGTCGTCGTATCGACGACCATCGGGAAGAATGCCACAAGGAATGTGATCAGGACGGTGGGGAGCTCGTTATACCCGAACGCCAGAAACATGATCGGCGCGAACGCGATTTTGGGCACGATCTGCGCGAACAGAATCCACGGCATCAGGATCCGGGCGAGCCAGGCGGACATGACGACCATGATGGCAAGAGCCAAGCCGAAGAAAACGGCGAGAGCAAAACCGATCACGATCTCGGCGCTGGTCACGCCGATGTGATAGGGCCAGTCGATGCGGCGTTCGACCAAAACGGCGGCGACGGCGGACGGCGGCGGAAGAATAATGGCCGGCACGTGCAGGAACCGCACAAGCCACTGCCATAGCGCCAATACGGCGATCGCAAGGCATGCGGCAGGCGCGTAGCGCGCGATGACACCCATGCTCACGGTTTGGCGACGAACTCGTTCGTATAGAGTTCGCCGGGCGCCACCGCCCGCGTCAAGCCGTAGGCCTCGCGCACCAGAGCGATCGTCCGCGTCATCTTGTCTGCGTCGACCCACCCCAGTTGCAGAGGTTTGGCCGCGGTCATGACGCGGGGAATGGAAACGGAAAGAATCACGCGCAACTCGTCGAGCGCCCGCTGCTTGTCGAGCTGCGGATTGCTTTTCAGCATTTCGTCGATCGCGGCCTCGGGATGCTTGCCGGCCCATTGCACCGACTCGAGCGATGCCGCGACGAAGCGCTTCACCACGTCGCTGCGTTTGGCGATCGTGTTGGCGTTCGCGAGCAGCGCCGCGCCATACATATTGATACCGTAGTCGATGAACCGAAATTCGGCGAGGTCGTTGCCCGCCTGGCGCGCCGGCCCGCGGAGGCTTACGAACTGGTTGACCGTCGAGGGCGAGAAGTCGGCCTGCCCGACGACGAGCGGATTGAGATAGGTCGCCGGCGCACTCAAGATTTCCTTCACGCCGGAAATATCGACGTCGTTGATCCGTGCAAACACGCGAAACAGGCGTCCGACCCCGCTCCCTTGAAAATTCGCCTCGGTCTTGCCGGCAAGATCCGCGGGTTTCGCAATGCCCTTGTTCTTCAGGTAAAGGATGGAATAGGGCGTGACCTCGAACACCATGGCGACGACTTTGACATTCGAGAGGCCGCCCTGCATCGCGGCGAGCGCAAGCAAGCTCGTGTCCGCAAACGCAAAATCGGTCTTTCCACCGGCAACGTCCAGGACGGCCGGATAGGAGCCGTTACCGGGAATGATATCGACCGCCAAGCCATGGCTCCGATACACGCCGCGAGACACGCCGGCATAGAACGGCGCGTGATATCCGACCGGCGAAAAGTCGAGCTTGAACGTCACGGAATCGGCAGACCATGCCGCCATCGGCAGCGCGAGCGCGAAGGTTGCCACCATGGCCACTATCTGCCAGGAGCGGCGCCACATGGCTGATCGAGGCATGGCGGTGGGCGCGAGGTCAACCGCATGTCTGCAGGGCTTGCCCTGCATCCAGGACACGATGCAGGAACGTCGTTTCATTCTGGTCTCCCCTCCGCAACCAAAATCCGGTTCTCGGGCTTTCGCGGCAGTGTGATCCGGCGGGTTGCGGCCGCCGATCGTTCGCGGCAGGCGCAGAGACTTCGCGGAATTCTCAGCGCTACGTCATACTCCCTCGCCGGCCCGCTGCCCGTGCCGGGGACCGTCCCCCGTGGATGTCTCACGCATGTTCCATTCGCGTGTCCTGCCGCCGGTCCGAACCGGCCGTCGCGCGCGGCGCCCCGATGTCATGCGCCCACCGGCCGACGCGACGGCCCCATTCCTGATAATAGGCCCGGAGATTGCAATCGTCGTGCGGCCGAGAATCCTCCTCGCGCGCAATGATGCTGTATCGGGACGCGCCGTTGGCCGCGTTGCGCTGCTGCGATTCCACGGCCGCGACGTCCTCCGCCAGATTTCGGCCGGCCGGCCCCCATACCTGGTTGTGATGGCGGACCCGCATGTCACGGACCTCGGGACTGTCGTCGACCGGCGCAAGCCCGCGCCATTCCACGAGCGTACGGCCGGGTTCCAGCGGCGTCATCGTGTCGATCCGCATCACGGTCCCGCGGACGATCACCAGGACGTCGGGGAAGATCGCCATCGGCATGAGCCCGCTCGGCCGCAAGCCGGGAAGCAGATGCTCGGCGCGCTCTTCGAGCCCGACCGCCTCATAACGTGAATCGACTTGATTGGGCGTGGCGTGGCCGTTGCGATAGAGATTCCAGGTTCGGTCGTGATACCCGGGCTGCTCGATCATCGTCCGACGATTGAGAACATGCAGAAATTCGTGGTAGACCTCGGTATTGTTTTCGTTCCACAGCTTCCAGTTCGCCTGGATCACCGCGGAATGGTGGTGGAACACCTCGAACCGCACGCCGCCCAAATGCTGTTCGAGACGGCCGAGCATCCCGTCGAGATAGACCCGAAGCGGCTCGACGGCATCATTGAGCGACACGAATACGAGCCCCGCAACGCACTCGGTCCGAACCGAGCGAAGGCTGACATCCTCGTGCCGCAAGCCACAATTCCGGTAACCCTCGGGCCGCGTCATCCCCGTGTTCCGACCCTCAAGGTCATAGGTCCACAAATGGTAGAAGCAGGTGAACCCGCGCCCGACATTGCCGCGAAGCTCGCGCACCAGTTCCGCGCCGCGATGCGCGCAGGTATTGAGGAAGGATCGAATCTGGCCGTCCCCGCCGCGCACCATGACAATCGACATGCCGGCGACGGTGAACACGCGATAATCGCCCGTTCTCGGCAACTCGCTCTCGTGGCAGATCAGCTTCCATCCCCCGGCAAAAAGTTGCCGCTGCTCGTCCCTGAAGATGTCCGGGTCCGTATAGATGCGATTGTCGACATAGTGCGTCGAAGGTAGCGGGGGCGGCTGGTCCCAACGGCGTTTCGTCGATTGAGTCGTCATGAGCGTCTTCCCAAAGAAATGGCGATGCCCGGGAAGATCCCGGCTCGCCTCGATGCCCTTGTTCGGCGCGTTTCCCTACGCTGGCCGGCAGTTGGTCTCACGTGAAAGAACCTCGCGTCCATGTCTCATTCTCCGAGACCCTGGGAAGAAGTCTAGAGACTTCTCGTGCGCAAGGGTTGAACCACAGGTTAAGTCTCCGCCGGACCCGCAAATTTCGCCGGTCTGCGGACTTCCGCGCTCGCGGCTGGGCTACCGCTCGCCGCGGGAACATATCAGCACCCAATTCCAACCCGCCGCATGTCCGGTCTAGTGGGGTCAACTCCGGCGCCGCCTGACTGGCGCCGCGCATCGATCCTTATGCAGAAGGGAGGGCTGGCGTCGCATGCAGCCCTGCCACGCGCGCAAGCATGCGGAAGAATGGGCTCTCGGCTCCGGACAGGCCCCCGAGCGTGCCCACGCTTCCCTGCGGCGGCTCGCGCTTTCACCGAGGCACAAGTTGCGATACCGTCGTTGGGCGATCACGGGGGAGCGAATCCGTCTCGCGCCCCCTCCGGGCGGGGCGTGCATTCGACACGGAATAGGAGAAGAAACATGGCAAACTCAATGCGGCGCAACAAAAGATCCTCGCCCACGCTGACAAGGCGCGCGCTGATCGCCAGCGCCGGCGCCGCCGGATTGAGCGCGGCCCTCATGTCGCGCGCGAGCGCAGCGCCGGTGAAGATCCGGCTTTCCTACGTCGTTCCGGGGAACTGGGCGAGCATGCTGTTTCAGAAGGAAGGGCTCGCGCGCCATCTCGACAAGTCCTACACGTTCGAAGCGGTTCGCTTCCAGGGGACGCCGCAACTCATCCAGGCGCAGGCCGCGGGTGAGCTCGAGATCGCAGCGCACGCCTATTCGTCGCTGGCGCTCGCGATTGAGAACGCCGGCATGAGCGACCTTCGCATCATCGCCGACGAGTTCCAGGACGGCGCGCCGGATTATTACAGTAACGAGTTCTTCGTGGCGAAGGACGGGCCGATCAAAACGATCGAGGATTTGAAGGGCAAGGTCGATCGCGACCAACGTCGCGGGGAGTGCCGTCGACATCGCGATGCGGGGCATGCTCAAAAAACACGGACTTCAAGACAAACGCAACGTGACGATCGTGGAAGCGCCCTTTCCGACGATGCCGGCGATGCTGCAGGATGGGAAGATCGTCATGTTCCCCGGCGTTACGCCGTTTTCGCAGGACCCCAGGATCCGCGAGATGACGCGGACGTTATTCACGCAGAAGGCCGCGATCGGGCGGACGCAGATGGTGGTCTGGGCGGCGCGCGAAGTCGTTCATCAAGACGCATCGCGAAGCGCTCGGCGACTTCATGGAGGACGCGCTACGCAACGAACGGTGGTATCTCGACCCCAAGAACCACGCCGAGGCCGTCGCGATCGCCGCCCGCATCAGCAAATCGCCGGCCTCGAAGTGGGACAGCTGGTTCCTCAAGAAGGACGGCGAGCGCGGTGACTATTATCACGATCCCGACGGAAAGCCCGATCTCAAGGCGCTACAAGGGAACGTCGACGCGCAGCACGAGCTGGGCTTCATCAAATCTGCATTCGACGTCGCGCGCTATGCCGATTTGAGCCTCGTCGAGGAGGCGGCGAAGCGATTCGGGCTGATCCTTCAGAGCGGCAGCGGCGTTGGCGTGACGAGGAGCCGCGTTATCAGCCGCGCGCGCCGCCGGCGCAGCTTCCACGTGCCGGCGACCGCTTCAAGCTCGTCCTCGTAGCGGCCGACGCAATAGAGTTCGGATCGGCCTTTCTCATCGGTCCGGAAGACCGCGAAGGTCGAAAGCGCGGCGGCGGCGGCGCGGGCGAGCGTGACCTCCTCCGGCGTTGCGAGATGCGTGCGGACTGCTTCGTCGCGCACATGCAGCGGCCATTCGCGAAATAGCTCGGCCAACTCGGCGCGGTTGAGCGACAGCCACACCATGTCGCGGCCGATCTCCGAGGCGTGCGCCTCGAGCTGGTAGCGACCGTCTTCCGCGATAGAGGTCCAGGTAGTCGGAAAAGCGTCCTTCGTCGAGGAAACGGCCGGAACGCGCCACCAGCGTGCGGATCGCCTGCTCGTCGTCACTCGGCATGGGATGCTCTCGCCGGCTGGCGCGCGTCCTCGCGCGTCCGCTCGGCAAAAGGGTCGTTCGGCGCGCGTCCCATGCGCCGCCCCCATTCCTGATAAAAGCTCCGCATGTTGGCGTCGTCCTGCGGCTTCAGATCCTCCTCGCGCGCGATGATG
This sequence comes from uncultured Alphaproteobacteria bacterium, assembly GCA_963721625.1. Classification (GTDB taxonomy): domain Bacteria; phylum Pseudomonadota; class Alphaproteobacteria; order ATCC43930; family CGMCC-115725; genus DATJLY01. The sequence continues at coordinate 7,024 of CAVRKF010000004.1, read as the reverse complement.
TTGAAGCGAGAGGCGCCGCATTCCATGTTCTTCCACTGCGCTTCAACGGCGATCACGTCCTCCGGGAGATTGCGGCCCGCCGGGCCCCAAACCTGGTTGTGGTGGCGAACGCGCATCGCGCGTACCTCCTCGCTATCGCCCTTGACGCCGAGGCCGCGCCACTCGACGAGCGTCCGTCCCGGCGCGAGCGGTATTTGCGTGTCGATGCGCACCACCGTCGAACGGATGTTCACCATCACATCTGGGAAGAGCAGCATGACAACCATGCCATCGGGACGCATGCCTTTGATCAGGTTCTCGCTGCGCCGCTCGAAATCCGAAGCCGCCATAGTCGATCTCGTTCTGCTCGATGACGCTATGCCCGTTCGGATAGAGGAGCCAGCGCCGCTGGTGATAGGACGGGTGGCGCATACCCGTCGTCCGGTTCAGGACATGGAGGAACTCGTGATATTGCTCGGCGTCATTATCGACGAAGAGCTTCCAATTGGCGCCGATCTCTGCCGCGTGATAGTGGAAGACTTCCAGCTCGTCGCCGAGGTGTTCTTTGAGGTGATCGGCTGCGCCGCCGAGGAAGGTCTCCAGCGGCGGCGGCGCATCGTCGAGCGAGACGAAGACCAGGCCGCACAGGATTTCGGTCCGCACCGGCCGAAGCCCAAGCCCCTCCCGCCGCAGGCCGCAGTTCCGATAGGCGTCGGGGCGCGTGATGCCCGTGCAGGCGCCGTCGAGGCCGTAGGTCCAAAGGTGATAGAGACATTCGAACCCGCCGCTTACATTGCCGCGCAGCTTGCGCACGAGCCGGGCCCCGCGATGCGAGCAAACGTTATAAAAGCTGCGCACAACGCCATCCTCGCCGCGGACGACGATGAGCGGAATGCCGGCCACCTCGATCGCGCGATAATCGCCGGATGCCGGCAGCTCGCTCACATGGCAGACGAGACGCCAGCAGCGCGCGAAGATCGCGCGCCGCTCTTCCTCGAAGAGCCCGGGGTCCGTGTAGATCCGCGTATCGAGATAATGGGTGTGGGGCAGGTTCGGCGGCTCGGCCCAACTGCGCGCCCTCTCTTGCATCATCGATGGCACCCGCGGATGTGAAGGGAAACACCGGCGCTTATCGGCCCGCCTCCCAGTACTGTCAAGCGCCGCGCCGTTGAAGTCCTTGGCTCGGGCTCGGCGATGCTACCGTGGTGCCACCGGGGGACGAATGACGCAGTCGCTCGAACAATCCTTCAACCCTGCCGCGGTCGCCGATCTCGAGCCCGAGCTATCGCGGCGCGCTGCGCTGGCGCGCGCGGTGCCGCCGCCCGCTGCGCGCTTGCGGTATGGGGCGGGCGCGCGCCAGACGCTCGACCTCTACCGTCCAACGATGCCGGGAAAACGGGCGGTCTTGCTTTATTTCCATGGCGGGTACTGGCATTCGGGCGACGCTGCCGCATCGCGCTTCATTGCCGGGCCTTATCTTGCGGCCGGCCTCGCTGTCGCCATCGCCGGATACGATCTCTGTCCCGCGGTGAGCTTGGCGACGATCGTCGCCGAGGCGCGGGCCGCACGCGATCTGCTGCTTAACCGCGCGGCGGAACTCGACCTGGATCCCCGCAGGATAATCGTCAGCGGCAGTTCTGCGGGTGCGCACCTCGCGGCCATGCTGTTGCAGGACGGCCCGGCGGCGTGGCCGGCGCCGCCGCTCGCCTCGCTCGTCACCGGGGTGTTCGATCTCGACCCGATCCTGCGCATATCGATCAATGCGATTTTGCGTCTCGTCAAAGAGGATGTCGAACCGCTGTCGCCGTTGCGGCGGCAGGCGCCGCTCTTTTGCGGAAAATTGCTGATCGCGGTGGGCGGCGGTGAGCCCGCGCCGTGGCAGGCGATGTCGGCTTCGTTGGCGGAAAAAGCGCGCGGCGAGGGGATACAAACCGAGTACCTTGTCTGTCCCGGCGAAAACCATTTTTCCGTGACGACGGCGCTGGGCATCGCATCGCACCCGCTGGCGCAGCGGACGATCGCGCTGCTCGCGCCGCCGTGAGCAGCCGGACCCATCCGCCGGGGTGCCGGCACGAACGACGAATTGGCGCGTCCCAGATTGCGTCAATTCGAGCCATTCGCGGTCACCCGCGGACGAGGTTTTTTCGGACGTCTGTCGGCCATGAAACGCCGTCCACCCGGCGCATGGCCGGGCGATGCTCTCAGCATATTGATATTTCTCGATTATCTGGTTGCGGGGGAGTGCAACCACCGACAGTTGACTTTTCCGCCAGTCGCGATTTGAGTTGGCTTTTATCACGCAAGTTCGAGCGGTTGCGGGGGCCTGCAACCAATTTGATAGACTATTTGCGGTTATAGGGCTTAATCCCTTGCGAAGGCGAGACTTTTGATCCTTCCGAGAACGAAGGGAATTCGCGGCATATAGCGAGGAATCCCCCGTTTTTGGTAATCTTGCCGCCCGAGCGAGGTCGCCCATGTCGTTTGAGGACAAGCGTAACGTCCTGCGGACCGGTCCGCCAGAGCTTCTCGGCGAAACCGAAATCACGCCCGCGATGGTCGAGAGCGTGCGCCAGCGCATCAAAGAAGAGGGCGGCATCCTCACCGTCTGGGCGGTGCTGGACGAAGATGTCTACGAAACGCAATTCGGCGACGGGTTCTACCTGCATGTGCGCGGCCTCGCGCTGAACAGCGCGGACGCGGACAGGCTCGCCGCGCTCGGCGGCGGCGATTCAAAATTGGTAAAATGGCATGTGCGGAGCTACCGGCTTGGGCTGAAAGACGACCTGCCAGTCTTCACGGCGCTGTGGCGGCCCGAAGAAGAATTCACGATCAGCCAGTTTGTGGCGATCCTCTGCGAAATCCCGCCCGGCGGGACCGCCTCGAAGCTGCATACCGGATCGGGCTTGCGCAAGGATGGCCCGCTGCTGGCGCTTCCCTAGAACGCAAAGCGGCGCGGCTGACCAACGGGTCAGCCGCGCCGTAGCAGTGGGAGAGTCAGTCCTCGTCGGACACTTCCTCAACAGAGTCGGCTTCGTCCTCTGTCTCGGCTGGTGCGTCCGCATCGACGGCGGGAAACAGCATCGCCTCGGGGAGCCAGTCGCGGGCCTTCTGCTGCGCCGGGGTCGGTGCCGCCGCCGTCTTCGCGCTCTGGAAGTGCCTGATAAGGCAATTCACAAGGTCGGCCTTCTTGTATGAGGACACCTGACCCGCCCCCTCGGCATAGCCGCAGTCGGCGGCGATGGCGACAAGCTGGTCGCGGGTGCGCCGCTCAAGGAAGCTGCGGTCGGGGGTCCAGTGGTTGCGCATGTCAACGGCAAGGTCACGCGCCACGCGGTTGAACAGGCTGTCCCTTGAGTTCGAGCTTCTGACAATTGCCCTGACCGAAGGTCAACGCAATCAGCAACGTCTCAAGCTGGTCAAGGTCGTGATCGCTCAAACCCCGCACGGCCTCGTAAACAGTGAGGTCGTCCGCATCCGGCGACCGAAGCTGTTTCCACGCTGGCTCACCTTCCTCGATGGCGCAACCAAGCTTGGTTGCGAACTGCCGGGCCAGTCCTTCAAGGACGGCATAGGCGCTCTGCGCTTCGCTTTCCTTCGCCAAACTCGGGATCGCCTCATGCGGTTTGAACTTCATCAGGCGTTCCACCACGGAAACCTCCCTGACCTTGCGCGGGCTGGCGAGAAGCATTTCCTGCACGGCGGCGGTCTTGTGGTGGGCGATGTGGGCGCACAACGCCGATGAATACGCGGCCTTGCGCTTCGCTGGCGCTGCCGGATGGTCCTGCGTCTGCGTTGCGGTCTGCTTGTCGATGCTGCGCTTGGCCAGACCTTCCCTGATCTCGACCCGGCCCGAGGGCGAGAGGTTGATAAGGACTCCGCCTTTCTGACGCTTCGATGCCTTGCGGTACTGCCAGTCGGGAATGTGGTGCGACTCGGTCAATTCGACCCATGCGGCGCTGGCTTCGTGATGCTTCACAAGCTGCGCCACCGCCTCCTTCTGCAAGGCGAGGAACTGCTCCGCATCGTCAAAATACGAAGTCTCGTCGGCGGCAAAAAGGTCGGTGGTGATGGTCCCGGTATAGTTCTCGGCGGGGAAGATCGCCAAAGCCACGGTCGGGCGGTCGTCGATCATCGTCGCCTTGATATCCTCGGCGCTGTCATCGTACCCGCCCTCGATCCTCCCAAGAATCAACCGCTGTGACTCGTCGCTGCCCAAGGTCAGGGCCTCGGCCTGTGACAGGGTGATTTCTCCCTTGGTCAGCGCTGCCTTGGCTTCCCTGCACAGACTGTTGAGCGCCAGACGCCGCTTGATGGTGGTGGCGCTCAATCCCGTCTGCGCGACCACATCGTCCAGCGTGACGCCCTTGTGAACCAGCTTCGTCAACGCCGCCGCTTCTTCCAGCGGCGTCATGTTCTGCCGCTGCAAATTCTCGACCGTGGCAATGCGCAGCGTCTGGTCCTTCGACAGGTCGTCGCGGACCTCCACCGCGACCGTGAAATCCTCCGGCAACTCGCCGCGATCTTCCAGAAGTTTGAGGGCGTGGAATTGCCGCGCACCGCTGACGATCTGAAAACGCTGGCTCTTGCCTTTGCCCTTAACCGGGCTGACGACAAGATTGTGCAACAGGCCATCGGTCCTGATGCTGGCCGCAAGTCCCTCGATGGTCTTGCGGTCGATCTTCCGGCGCGGGTTCGCGGCGGATGCCTCCAAAGCTGATAACGAAACGGATTGCATGGTCATGACTTTCTCCTTCGGTGATGAGCGCAGACCGCGACATCGCGGCTTTCTCCCTTCCTTCCTTTGAAAGACGGGTTGCGCATGCAACCGGTTGCCCCTCGGCGAGAGCGGGGGTAGCAAGCGCAAGGAGGCTCCGAACGAGGGTTCCCTTCAGGGAGACGTTGGGATGCCTTGCGCGCGCGGGGGGCGGCGGCCCCTAGCGCTCAAAAAAAGAACCTATGAGCCTTGGGCTCATGCCTTGGATTCTTGCGCAACGGATCGTGACCCGCATGGGCCGAGACGCATACGCAACTCGGGGCGCAGCCTAGAGCCGGGTCCGGCCCGCGCCATACGGGCGGGGCCGGATGCGCCATCACGATACCTGTCTGGCGATAATCTGATTAGAATGGCGGCGGCGGCGGCATACGGTCGTACAGGAGACGAACATGGCAAAAGAAAAGAAAAAGGGTCCAACGCACATCGAACTCACGTCCGGCGACGGGGCCGTCATCATCCGCGAAGACGGCACGTACAATCTGTTCATGCCGGACAAGCAACTGGACATGGCCCTTTCCTTCAAACACCTGATGATGATGGGTTTCGCGCTCGGGCTCGGCAATGAGGACAAGCGGATGCACAAGGTGCTGGGGACAATCCTGAACGAGGCGCACGACGCCACGCAGAAGAGCAAGAAATCGGGCAAGAGCAAGGAAACAACGCCACGCCCCAAGGCGCGCACACGGCGTAAAACTGAAAGCTGACCCGCGTCCTTCTTCATTTCGCTTTTGGTGAAGGTGAGGTTGCCCTGCGCAACGCGCTCAAGCAAATCTTCAGCCAAGTTTACAGGGTCTGACATGTCCATGTGCTGTATCCCCGGTAATCAGGCGCGGCTATCTTGGCACAACAGGTTGTAGCCGCACAGCGGACCCTCGAATCTTATTTTCCGCTCATTCTTGATAACAAGGCCATGGAACTGCCGGGCGGGCCAGATGCGCCAATCTCACTGAAAGATTTGGAATTTCTGCCCGAGGGGATGCGCCAACAGAGGGAGATCTATTCCCTGATCCGGTATCTCGATTTCAAGGCTGTGGTCGCGCGTCCAATCGCGCCAGCCGCGGATCGCGAGTATGCCTGTGTCGGGGTCCTTGTAGGTTTCCTGAATACGCTCCCAGTATTCGAGCACGCGGCGGGTTATGCTCGTCTGCATCGCTCCGACACCACAGCACGCGACATTGGGCGGGTCCCTGTATTCGATCTGGTGGCTGCGGATGATGTCGGCGAGCGAGCGCCACTCCCGCTCCTGCCCGGGTCTGCGGATGACGTTATGATTTGCCGTGCCTGCATCGAGCGCGACAATGAAGGGACGCCCGCAACTCTGGCATTCGATGGCGAGGAGCGCGCATTCTTGGGCGTGGATGTTGGCGATGCGATCCGGCGCGAAATCGCAATAGCGCGGCACGCCCTGTTCGTCGAACCAGCGCGGCGGTTCGGCGATGCGTGAAAGAATATCCTCGTAATGTTGAAGCATGGTTTCAAACTCTCTTTTCTACGTCCTTGAGCGCGATCAATGTATGATCCAATCTGTCCACGCCATCAGGAATGAGTAGAAATCCGTTTGGCCGACCCGCAAAACATTCAGGCCGGTCACATGCCGCCGCTTATCTCTTTCAGTCGCGATGAATGCCAGCATTGCGGCGTCACGCTCCGTGGACCTTCCGTTCTTGTCGAGATAAGCAACGCCGCCGTGGGCCAGAGCATTGCGCACGACATGCAGGATTTCATCTGCCGGGGCATCGTTGGCACGAGCCGCCAATTCTTTAGTGCCTAGCGCGGTGAGCAGATCATCCGGACACCCATCGGCAAGGTTGAAGATGGGGGTATAGGAAGTTACGTAACTCCATTTTCCACCCGCCCCAAAAGGCGCGTCAGAAAACTTGCATTTACCGTCGAGCACAGCAGACATCTTTTTGGCGAGAGCGGGATCAAGGTCTCGGTCATTGCCAACCTGTGAGAGATTATATTTGGCCACCTGAATGCGTTCGATTGGAAGAACGATCATCGGTGTTGCCATCGCCAATAGGAAAGTCGTTCCCAACGGTCCGCCGAACATTGCGTCGTCGGGAAGACCGCGCTCGACAACGGGCTGCAAATGGCGGATCAGGGCCTGACACCGTTGGGCAATTTCTCGGCTGTAATGCTCGGTCTCATCGCTGGCCTTTATCCCGTTGCAGTTTCGGGTATCGACGTATCAGGACGAAAACCAACGGTCATACCGCCTTGATCCAGAGTGCATTCGAAGAAAGACAGGCCAGGATGCAGCTTGGCCGC
>CAVRKF010000003.1:0-186534 GCA_963721625.1 uncultured Alphaproteobacteria bacterium | reverse complement strand
TTTGAGCAGGATGGCGTGCATTTCGCGGATCAACCGGAGCGACAGGGGAAATCCGCCCCGCATCCGGGAGACGCCATGCTCGATCGCCGCGACGTAGTTCGAAACCTCGGTTACGTCGTCGAGTTCGACAGCCTGACCACTTGCGCTGTTCCCGGAACAGCAGCAGGTCGGACAGCGAGGATCGCGTGCCCTCGATCTGCGAGGACAGGAGGGTTTCCAGCGGTATGAGCATGTAGGTGAGTTTTCGAGTGCCCAGGATCGTCGTCACGCCGTCGAGGCGACCGACCGCGCGATGGCGCGTTCGTAGACGTGCATGAACCGGCCCAGATCCAGCGGCGGCTTCGTTTAGTGGGCCAGGGCATAGGCCAAGCAATGCGCCTGCCAGTTGTCGTCTTCAACATATGCCCAGAGCCTTTGGTTCTCTCCTTGTTAGTTATGCTATTCTTTCAAATCAGCCTCGCCGCTATTAAAGCATGTCCCGCTTATATCTTAATAACGCGCGGGGCTAATTCCAGGCTGCCGGCGTGACGCTACATTCGCAAGGGCGGCGATTGGGAGCACGACAGGAGAGGATGTCGTCTGGCTCGACATCTTCGAGCCCGCGACCACCCTAACCCAAGTCGCGCCACAAGGCGCAAATCTAGGGAGGTTGGCGCACCCGACACGATTCGAACGTGTGGCCTCCACCTTCGGAGGGTGGCGCTCTATCCAGCTGAGCTACGGGTGCATCTCAATTTGCCTAGCCCGACTGACCTATGAGGGTCAACGGATTCGGCCTTCACAAACCAGTCCCACATCACGGTCGCCGGGTGACTACGCCCCGCTATCCGCTGTTCCGCCCGTTCTCCGAAAACTGCTTACGCGGTGCTTACGCGAAAATTTCTCGGGGTTTGGCGGCGTTCGTAGGATTACTCAAGCTACTGTTTTCACGAACCTTTCTTCAGTTACTCACTAACGAAACCCCCTTGACATCTGCCTTCGGAGGGCAGCGCTCTATCCAGCTGAGCTACGGGTGCGCCGTGAGCGGACGATAGTCGCTCGGCCGTGCCGCTTCAAGACTGCGCGCCGCCTCACTCGCGCGCGGCGACGAGCGGGCCGGCTTGTCGGTCGGCGCCCGAGGGCAGCGGCGCCGCGTGGATCGGCGATCCAGCTCGCGACGTCGCGCTGCACCAGCGGCGCCGTCGAGGTCGCGCAGCAGCATGTGATAGCCGTCGCGGATACCAGGCGATGCGCCGCGTCGCCGCGTCGCTCCGCGGCAATTCGGCGATCATCAGGCGCGACCGGCGTCGCGCGGGATGATCTCGTCGTGCTGCGCCATAGAGCAGCAGCATCGGCACGTCGAGCCGCGGCGCCGCGGCCAGCGCCAGATCCATCAGATCGACCAGGCCCTTGATCGTGTCGACGCGGGTCGCCTTGATCACCAGCGGGTCGCGCGCCGAGCGCGCGCAGCATCGCGATATTGTCGGACGGCATGATGTGCAGGCCGCTGCCGGTGAGCGTCATGCCCGGCACGACACGGTCGGCGCGCCCACAGCGCGACGCGCTCGAACACGTTCATGGTCGCGCGGCCCCACACCGCCGGCGCGACCAGGATCATGCCGTCGGCGACCGGCCGCTCGGCGCCGGCGGCGCCGGTGACCGCGGTCATCGACCACGGCGCCGCCCATGCTCTCGCCGAGGAGATAATGCGGCACGCCGGGATGGCGCGCGGCGACCAGGCGGCTCGCGATCGCCAGATCCTGGTCGAGCCGGTACGTGCCGACCCAAAGGCCGCGGTCGGGCGCCTGCGCCGAAGCCGCGCTGGTCATAGGCATAGGTGGCGATGCCGTGCTTGGCCCATTCCGTCGGCCGGGCCGGCGAAGGCGTTGGAATAATCGTTGAAGCCGTGCACCGCCAGGATCGTCGCCGTGACCTGCCCGTCGGGCAGCCAGATGCGCAGCGGCAGCCGGCGCCGTCGTCGGCGACGGAACGCAGTCGGCGGCGAGCACGCGGCTCGACCGGTGCCGCGGCGATGCGCCGGCGGCGGCCGGCGATGCCGGCGCCCGCGCACGCGCCGAGCAGCAGCGCGACGCCACGAGCAGCCAGCCGCGTGCGGCGCAGGCGCTGCTCATCGGCCGCTCCCGCCGCCGCCGGTCAGGTGCAGGAAGATGTCCTCGAGCCCGGTTTCCTCGCTGGTCACGTCGCGCACTGCCGAGGCCCGCCGCCGCGATCGCCGCGAGCACCGGCGCGAGCGAGCTGCGCGTCGGCTGATAGTGGAAGACGAGCCGCCCCGGCGCGGCGAGCGTCAGCGCCCAGCGCCGTCGAGCGCGGCGGCAGCGTCTGGATCGGCTGCGTCGAGCGTCACGCGTCAGGCTCTTCTCGTCGATCTTGGCGATCAGCGCCGCGGTGGTGTCGCAGGCGACGACGCGGCCCTTGTCGATGATGGCGATGCGGTCGCACAGCCGCTCCGCCTCCTCGAGGTAATGCGTGGTGAGCAGGATGGTGGTGCCGGCGGCGGCGAGGTCGCGCACATGGCCCCAGAGCTGCTGGCGCAGCTCGACATCGACGCCGGCGGTCGGCTCGTCGAGCACCAGGACCGGCGGCTGGTGCACCATCGCCTTGGCCATCATCAGCCGCCGCCGCATGCCGCCCGACAGCGTGCGCGCCGGCGCGTCGGCCTTGTCGGCGAGGCCGAGCATCTCGAGCAGGCGGTCGGTGCGCCGCTCGGCGGCCGGCACGCCGTAGAGCCCGGCCTGCAGCTCCAGCAGCTCGCGCGGGGTGAAGAAGAAGTCGATGACGATCTCCTGCGGCACCACGCCGATGGCGGCGCGCGCCTGGCGCGGCGCGCGGTCGATGTCGATGCCCCAGACCGTCGACGCTGCCCGCGGTCTTGATGACCAGCCCGGCGAGGATGTTGATGAGGGTCGATTTGCCGGCGCCGTTGGGGCCGAGCAGCCCGAAGATCGAGCCGCGCGGGATGCGCGAGGTCGATGCCGTCGAGCGCGGTCTTCGCCCGGCGCATGGCGCGCGCCGCGATAGATCTTGGTCAGGCCGGCGATGGCAACGGCGGGATCGGGCACGGCGCGGTGCGGCCGGCGGGTCCAGCGCCGGGGTCGCTCGATGAAAGCAGGGTATGTCGTCATTGATTGTATGCCGAGGCAATGGGTATCATCCGCGCCGCCGGCTGGTCAACCGGCGGCGCTCCGATTCACCGATATCTGCTCGCGCCAGACGGGAGCCAGCTCCCGCGCAGGGATCGGACGCATGCAGCCTTTCGAGACCGTCGAGGTGGACAGCCGAGTCGTCGCCTGCGACGGCGGCGGCGGCGTCGGCGGCCATCCCAAGGTCTATCTCAACCTGGCCGGCAGCGGCTCGGTCGAGTGCCCCTATTGCTCGCGCCTCTTCGTGCTGGCGGCGGCGCGGCCAGGTAGCGCACGCAGCCCGACGGCGCGGCGACCGGGCCGCAGCGCACGACTCGCGCCGGCCACGCCTTGAGCGCGCCGCGCCACGTCTTCCTGATCGACGGCTCGGGCTTCATCTTCCGCGCCTATCACGCGCTGCCGCCGCTGACGCCGCGCCGACGGCACGCCGGTCGGCGCGGTGCTCGGCTTCTCCAACATGCTGCTGAAGCTGCTGCAGGGCACCGACGCCGACCACATCGCGGTGGTGTTCGACACCGCCAAGATCGACCTTCCGCAACCGCATCTACGACGACTACAAGGCGCACCGGCCCGAGCCGCCCGACGATCTCGTGCCGCAATTCAAGCTGGTGCGCGAGGCGACCGACGCGTTCAACGTCTGCCGCATCGAGCGGCCGGATTTCGAGGCCGACGATCTCATCGCCACCTATGCGCGCCACGCCGCGGCGGCCGGCGCGATCGTCACCATCGTCTCGTCCGACAAGGACCTGATGCAGCTCGTCTCCGACCGCATCGCCATGTTCGACCCGATGAAGGACAAGCCGATCGGCGCCGCCGAGGTGCGCGAGAAATTCGGCGTCGGCCCCGACAAGGTGATCGACGTCCAGGCGCTGTGCGGCGACAGCGTCGACAACGTGCCGGGCGTGCCCGGCATCGGCGTCAAGACCGCGGCCGAGCTCATCAACACCTATGGCGATCTCGAGACCCTGCTGGCGCACGCGCCCGAGATCAAGCAGCCGAAGCGGCGCCAGTCGCTGATCGATTTCGCCGAGCAGGCGCGCCTGTCGAAGCGCCTCGTCACGCTCGATCAGGCGACGTGCCGCTGCCGGTGCCGCTCGACGATCTGGCGGTGAAGCCGCTGGACCGCGACAAGCTGCTGGCGTTCCTCACGCCGCAGGACTTCCGCACCCTGCTCGCGCGCATCGCGCGCCTCGGCGAGCGAGCCGACGCCGGCCGGCGCCGCGCTCGCCCGCCGCCAACGGCGCGATCGCTGCCGGCTGCCCGCGCCGGCGCCCGACACGCACGCCGGTCGAGCAGCGCTACGAGCTGGTCCAGGATGTGGCGGCGCTCGACCGCTGGATCGCGGCGGCGCGCGCACAGGCGGTTCGTCGCCATCGACACCGAGACGACCTCGCTCGATGCCATGCGCTGGCCGAGCTCGTCGGCATCGCGCTCGCGCTCGCGCCGGGCCATGCCTGCTACATTCCCGCTCGGCCATGGCGCGCCCACGGACACGGCGAGCCTCGACCTCGCCGGCGCCGGCGCCGCGCGCCGCGGCAGATTCCGCTGCGCCGACGCGCTGGCGCGGCTCAAGCCGCTGCTCGAAGACGAGAGCGTGCTCAAGATCGGGCACAACATCAAATACGACATCGAGGTGCTCGCCGGCTGCGGCATCACGGTCGCGCCCACCGATTGCACCATGCTGATGTCCTTCGTGCTCGACGGCGCGCTGCACGGCCACGGGCTCGACGAGCTGGCGAAGCTCCATTTCGGGCACGACACCATCAACTACAAGGATGTCGCGGGCAGCGGCAAGGACCATATCGGCTTTGCCGCCGTGCCGCTCGAACGCGCGCGCGACTATGCCGCCGAGGATGCCGATTTCACGCTGCGCCTGCATCGGCGGCTGAAGCCGCGCCTCATCGCCGAGCACATGCTCGCCTTCTACGAGACGGTCGAGCGGCCGCTGGCCGCGGTGGTGGCGGCGATGGAGCGCGCCGGCATCGCCGTCGACCGCGTCGAGCTCGAGCGGCTGTCGGCGGATTTCGCCGGGCGCATCGCCGCGCTCGAGCGCGAGATCCACAAGCTCGCCGGCCATCCCTTCAATATCGGCTCGCCCAAGCAACTGGGCGAGGTGCTGTTCGACGAGCTCAGCCTGCCGGGCGGCAAGAAGGGCAAGACCGGCGCCTACGGCACCGATGCCGGCGTGCTCGAGCAGCTGGCGCTGACCCACGATCTGCCGGCGCGGGTGCTCGACTGGCGCCAGCTGGCGAAGCTCAAGAGCACCTATGCCGACGCGCTGGTCGGCGAGATCAATCCCAGGACCGGCCGCGTCCATACCAGCTTCTCGCTCGCCGCCACCTCGACCGGGCGGCTCGTCCTCGACCGATCCCAATCTGCAGAACATCCCGATCCGCACCGAGGAAGGGCGCAAGATCCGCCGCGCCTTCGTCGCCGCGCCGGGCCATGTGCTGATCTCGGCCGATTACAGCCAGATCGAGCTGCGCCTGGCCGCGCATGTCGCCGGCGTCGAGCCGCTCAAGGAAGCGTTCCGCGCCGGCGCCGACATCCACGCGCTGACCGCGAGCGAGGTGTTCGGCGTGCCGGTCGCGGGCATGGACGCCGATGGTGCGGCGCCGCGCCAAGGCGATCAATTTCGGCATCATCTACGGCATCAGCGCCTTCGGCCTGGCGCAGCAGCTCGGCGTGCCGCAGGGCGAGGCGGCCGATTACATCCAGCGCCTATTTCCAGCGCTTCCCCGGCATCCGCGACTACATGGAGCGGACCAAGGCCGAGGCGCGCGCGACAGGGCTATGTCGAGACGCTGTTCGGGCGGCGCTGCTACATATCCGGCATCAAGGACGCCAATCCCGCCCGCCGCGCCGGCGCCGAGCGCCAGGCGATCAACGCGCCGCTCCAGGGCGCCGCCGCCGACATCATCAAGCGCGCCATGCGCCGCATTCCGGGGGCCCTCGCCGGGGCCGGCCTGAAGGCGCGCATGCTGCTTCAGGTGCATGACGAGCTGGTGTTCGAGGCGCCCGAGGCCGAGGCCGACGGCGACCGCCGCCCTGGTCAAGAGCGTGATGGAGGGCGCCTGCGCCCCGGCGCGCGAGCTGTCGGTGCCGCTCGTGGTCGAGACCGGCACCGCGCGCAACTGGGACGACGCGCACTGACGGCGCCGCGCCCGTCGCGATAAATCGCGGCGCTTGATCCAGGTCAGGGCGCCGGGCGTGCCGGTTCTCTATTTTTGGGCGAAATTCGGCGGGCCAGACGGTGCCGACCGGGCTTGTTTTGCGTTTGCACCCCGTCATCGGAGGTGAGTAATGGTTGAGCAAATCGACGCCGATCTCGAAACGCTGCGCGGCGACATCGGGCAGATGCGGGCGGATATCACGAAATTGTCGGAAACGCTGCAGGCCCTGCTGCGGCATGGCGGGTCGGAGGCGCTCGACAAATTGCGCGAAACGGGGGCGCGCGTGAAAAGCGAGGCCAAGCGGACCGGGCAATCCCTCGCCCACGAGCTCGAGGAACGGCCGGTCGCTTCGGCCGTGATGGCGTTCGTCGCCGGCATGGTTCTCGGCGCCTTGTTCAGCCGGCGCAGTTAGTCCGGCCGGTCGGGCGCGACGGGACACCACGATGCTGCAAAGCTACGTGACGCGGCTGATCGTCTATGGCGCCGCGCTGCTGATTGCCGCGCTCGCGCTCGCGGTCGGCGCCGGCTTCCTCGGCATTGCACTCTACCTTGCGCTTGGCGAGGCCCTCACGCCGCCGCTGGCGGCGCTGGCGACCGGCCTGGCGGCGGTTGTGCTGGCCGTCATCGTCGTCGTGCTCGGTGGCCTCGCGGGGCGCATGATCGCGGCGTCCAAGCGCCGGCAGTGGCGGCGGCGCCCGGCCGAAGGACCGGCAGGCGCGGGCGGGCTCGCGAGCGAACTCGGCATGCTCGCGGGTGCGGAGCTCGGCACGCTCTTTCGTTCGCACCGCGGCGCCAGCTTTGCCGCGATCCTCGCCGCGGGCTTTGCCGTCGGCGCCAGCCCGGCCCTGCGCCGGCTGCTGCGCGATCTCCTCGAACTCTAGCCCCGGCGGTCGGTCGCGGTCTAGGGCGTCGCCGCGACGCTCGGGGCTTCGAGGCGGCGCATGAGTTGCTGGCGCTGTTCCTCGAGTTCGGCGGGCAGGCGGCTGCCGAAGCGGTCGAACAGCTCCTCCTGGTCGCGGGCCTCGGCTCGCGCCTCGGCGCGGTCGATCGCCATGATCTTGGAGAAGCGCTCCGGCGAGAAGGCGAGGTCCTGCCAGTTGAGATCCTGGTAGTGCGGCATGTAGCCGAAGGGACCGGCGGCCGGTGCTCGGCGCGCGGCCGCGCACGCGATCGACGATCCATTGCAGCACGCGCATGTTCTCGCCGAAGCCGGGCCAGGCGAATTTGCCGTTCTCGTCGCTTGCCGGAACCAGTTGACGCGGAAGATGCGCGGCAGGTTCCTGACGCGCTTTTCCATCGACAGCCAGTGATTCCAGTAATCCGCCATGTTGTAGCCGCAGAACGGCAGCATGGCGAAGGGATCGCGGCGGATCGCCGCCTGGTTGTCGGCAGCGGCGGTCGCCTCGGAGCCCATCGTGGCGGCGAGATAGACGCCGTGCTGCCAGTTGAAGGCCTCGAACACCAGCGGGAAGGTGCGCGACAGCCGGCCGCCGAAGATGAAGGCGGAGATCGGCACGCCCGCCGGGATCTTCCCAGGCCGGATCGATGCTCGGGCATTGCGCCGCGCTCACGGTGAAGCGCGCGTTGGGATGCGCGGCCGGGCGGCCGCAGCCGGGCGTCCAGTCCTGGCCGCGCCAGTCGATGAGATGCGCCGGCGGCTCGTCGGTCAGCCCTTCCCACCACACGTCGCCGTCATCGGTCAGCGCGCAGTTGGTGAAGATCACGTCGCGGTCGAGCGTCGTGATCGCATTGGGATTGGATTTGAGGCTGGTGCCGGGCGCGACGCCGAAGAATCCCGCCTCGGGATTGATCGCGCGCAGCGTGCCGTCGGGCTGCGGCTTGATCCAGGCGATGTCGTCGCCGATGGTGCGCACCTTCCAGCCGTTGAACGCCTTGGGCGGCACCAGCATCGCGAGATTGGTCTTGCCGCAGGCCGAAGGAAAGGCGGCGGCGACATAGGTCTTCTCGCCCTCCGGGCTTTCGACGCCGACGATCAGCATGTGCTCGGCGAGCCAGCCCTGCTCGCGGCCGAGGATCGAGGCGATGCGCAGCGAGAAGCATTTCTTGCCGAGCAGCGCGTTGCCGCCATAGCCCGAGCCGTAGGAGACGATCGAATGCTCCTCGGGAAACTGGACGATGTATTTGTGCTTGCGAGTTGCACGGCCACGCCACGTCGTTCTCGCCTTCGGCCAGCGGCGCGCCGACCGAATGCAGGCACGGCACGAAATCGCCGTCGCCGAGCTGGTCGAGCACCTTCTGGCCCATGCGCGTCATCAGCCGCATGCTGGCGACGACATAGGGCGAATCGCTGATCTGCACGCCGATATGCGAAATCGGCGAGCCCAGCGGCCCCATGCTGAACGGGATGACATACATCGTCCGCCCGCGCATCGCGCCCTCGAACAGCCGGTCGAGCGTCGCGTGCATCTCGTGCGGATCGACCCAATTGTTGGTCGGACCGGCATCCTCCTCGCGCGCCGAGCAGATGAAGGTGCGGTCCTCGACCCGGGCCACGTCGCTCGGATCGGAGCGAGGCGAGATAGGAGTTCGGGCGCTTTGCCGGGTTGAGCCGGATGAGCGTGCCTTGCGCCACCATTTCGGCGCAGAGCCGGTCGTACTCCTCCTGCGAGCCGTCGCACCAATGCACCCGGTCGGGCTTGCATTTGCGGGCGACCTCCTCGACCCAGGCGAGAAGCTTTCTGTTGCGCGTCCGCGCCGTCACGCTCATCACCGTCCTCTCCATGCCTCGTCCGACGCGCTGCCGGCCACGGGTCGAAATGGCGCGACGGCTCCCGGTGGCAGACGGCTCGACCAGCCTTCTGCACCTGCCGTCCCGCGGGGAATGGCCAGCCTTCCACGGCGTCTCTACGACGCGCGCCCGGTTCGACCTACCATGCGCGGCCGTTTTGGCCGTGGCAGCATGGGCCTTAAGCGCTTCCCCAGGCGCATTCTACGATCGGCCCGCCTTCGCTCGCAACAGCGAGTTCCGCGAGGCTGGTCTAACCTAATGACATAATTAATCTTTAGGACGGTGGCGCGGGGGCGTGCCGCGCGCGAGCGCAGCCAGGCGCACGAATTCGCGCCGCACCTCATCGGCATGACGACGGGAGCCGCGAATTCGAGCCGCGCGACGACGTCTCCCGCCGCAGATCGGCGCCATCCGGATCGACCCCGGTGAGCCGCCATCCCTCGCCGGCAGGCCGAGAAGCCGTTGCGCATAGAGGTCGACGGCTGCGCCATGGTCCCGATTCATGTGGGCGAGGATGCCGGGCTCGGCCGCGGCCAGTGCCGCCGCTGCTGCCGCCGCCGGCTGCAGGGCGGTCGCCTCGATCCAGTGGATGCGGCCGAATCCCGCCGACCAGATGGGCACGCGCGCGGGGCGAGGCGATAGAGCCGGAAATCGTGGAAACCGCGATAGGCCGACGCTGCCGAGGTGGCGGGCGACATAGCGGTCGAGCAGCCGCGCGTCCGCGACCGGGGCGATCTCGCCCAGCACCGTGACACGGGCGCCGGCCAGCGGATCGGCGAGTCCCGCCGTGGCATCGAACAGGAGCGAGGCGCGCGGGTCGCGCTTCAGGTTCTCTGGTGTGCTCGGCAAGGTCGGACAGGAGCAGGAGCGGCGCCGCGTCGAGATCGAGCGCCACCAGCACCAGCGAGGCATAGGGCCATGTCTCCGGCCCCGCCGCGAGCGCGGTCGCGAGCGTGGCGCGATCGGCCTGGCGCAGCACGCCGCCGCGCCGTCCGTTCCGGGCTCTGCTCGCCGCCATCGCGCCTCCTTAACGCCGGCCGCGCGCCCGGGCAATCCCCGGTAGAGCGGCGAACGGGCACGGCGCGCCGCGGCGCCCTATATAATGGGAATGTAACTGACGCGGGCCAGGAACCGGGCGGCGCGGCGTGCCCTCAATCCGCCACAATCGCTGACGAACTGCCCCGGTCCTGCGACGCGCGCAGAGAGGAGCATCCGTGGCCAACACCATTGCCCTGGTCGACGACGACCGCAATATCCTGGCCTCGGTGTCGATGGCGCTCGAGGCCGAGGGCTTCACCGTGCGCTGCTATGCCGACGGCGCCGAGGCCCTGAAGGGCCTCGCCCAGCAGCCCGCCGATCTCGCCATCCTCGACATCAAGATGCCGCGCATGGACGGGATGGAGCTGCTCGGCCATCTGCGCAAGGACAGCGCCATGCCGGTGATCTTCCTCACCTCGAAGGACGACGAGGTCGACGAGGTGCTGGGCCTGCGCATGGGCGCCGACGACTACATCAAGAAGCCGTTCTCGCAGCGCCTGCTGGTCGAGCGCATCCGCGCGCTGCTGCGGCGCGGCGAGCTGGCGCGCGACGCAACCGGCGCGAGCGAGGCCGAGCCGGTGATCCAGCGCGGCGAGCTGCTGCTCGATCCGGGCCGCCACCAATGCGCCTGGAACGGCGAGAATGTCGATCTTACCGTCACCGAGTTCCTGATCCTCAAGTCGCTGGCGCTCCGGCCCGGCCACGTCAAGAGCCGCGACCAGCTCATGGACGGCGCCTATGGCGAGCACATCTATGTCGACGACCGCACCATCGACAGCCACATCAAGCGCCTGCGCAAGAAGTTCAAGGCGGTCGATCCCGAGTTCGCGCAGATCGAAACGCTCTATGGCGTCGGATATCGCTACCGCGACCGCTGATGCCGAAGCGGCGCCGGCCTGCCGCGCCCGTCGCCGCCGCGCCGGCGAGAGCGCGGCGCTACCGACGCGGCCGGCTGTCGCCGCTGACGCGGCGCATCCTCGCGGTCAACGTGCTGGCGCTCGCGCTGCTCGGCGCTCGGCCTGCTCTATCTCGGCGAGTACCAGCAGAGCCTGATCGCTGCCGAGCTCGAAGCGCTGAAGACGCAGGAGCAGATCTTCGCCGCGGCGCTGGGCGAGGGCGCCGTCATCGACGTGGTCGGCGATGGGCGCGGATGCTGATCCCCGAACTGGGCCGCGACATGATGCGCCGCCTGGTCGAGCCCACGCACACGCGCGCGCGGCTCTTCGACGCCCAGGGCGCGCTCGTCGGCGATACCCGCGTGCATGTGCGGCGCGGGCAGCGCCGTGCAGGTGGCGGAATTGCCGCCGCCGGGCGAGGATCGGCGCTGTCCACCGCATGGCGGCGGCGATCTACGATTTCGTCGGTCGGCGCCGTGTCGTGGAGCGGCCATTATCCGCCCTACCGCGAGCACGACCCGCAACGGGCCTCGGACTATCCCGAGGTCCAGCGCGCGCTCGATGGCGATATCGGCACGGCGGTGCGCGCGGACCGGGAGGAGGGCGGGCTTGATGCTCACCGTCGCGGTGCCGGTGCAACGTTACAAGCAGGTGCTGGGCGTCGTGCTGCTTTCCAAAGGGCAGCAGCGAGATCGAGCAGGCGGTGCGCGCGGTGCGCTTCGAGATCCTCAAGGTCTTCGTCCTCGCGCTCGGCGTCACCGTGCTGCTGTCGATCTATCTTGCCGGCACCATCGCGCAGCCGGTGCGCCGGCTCGCCGCCGCGGCCGAGCGCGTGCGCCGCGGCCACGGCAGCCAGGTGGCGATCCCCGATCTCGACCGCGCGCGGCGACGAGATCGGCGATCTCTCGGGCGCGCTGCGCGACATGACGAGTGCGTTGTGGCAGCGCATGGACGCGATCGAGCGCTTTGCCGCCGATGTCGCGCACGAGATCAAGAATCCGCTGACCTCGCTCAGAAGCGCGGTCGAAACCGCGGCGCGGGTCGAGGATCCGGCCAAGCAGCGCAAGCTGCTGGCGCTGGTGCTCGAAGATGTGGCGCGGCTCGACCGGCTGATCACCGACATCTCCGACGCCTCGCGCCTCGATGCCGAGCTGTCGCGCGACGAGCTCGGACCGGTCGCGATCGCGCCGATGCTCGAGGCGCTGGTCGAGGTCTATCGCGAGACCGGCGGCCGAAGGCGCGCCGCAGCTCGTGCTGGCGCTGCCCGGGGGCCGGGCGCGCGGGCGGAGCTCAGCGGTGGTCGGCATCGAAGAGCCGCTCGTCCAGGTGTTCCGCAACCTCATCGCCAACGCGCTCTCGTTCAGCCCGCCCGGCGGCACCATCCACATCGCCGCCCAGCGCCGCGGCGACCGCGTCGAAGTGACGATCGAGGACGAAGGGCCGGGCATCCCCGAGGGCAAGCTCGAGGCGATCTTCGATCGCTTCTACAGCGAGCGGCCGGCGGGCGAGAAATTCGGCACGCATTCGGGCCTCGGCCTGTCGATCTCGAAGCAGATCGTCGAGGCCCATCACGGCACCATCAGTGCCGAGAACCGGCGCGACCTCGACGGCCGCGTGATCGGCGCCCGTTTCACCGTCGGCCTGCCGGTGCGCGTGACACCATTGCCGCCTGTGCATAGCAGCAAAGCCATGGCAAGACCCGGGTGCCTATACCATCACTAGTGGACGATATTTTCTGGGCAACCAGGGCTTGCAAGATTTCGCTTGGCAGGGTTTGGTGCACTGCCAAGGCCATTGACTTTAACCGGCGGGCGGCGCACCTAAAGCGACCGATGATCCGAGTCCATGGCACTTCGGTCGCGCTCGGGCGCCGACGGCGTTCTGCTGCGGGGTCCTTCGGGCAGCGGCAAATCGGATCTTGCCCTTGCGACTCATCGATGCGGGCGCGCGTCTCGTGGCCGACGACCAGACCGAGCTGCATCGCATCGGCACATACTCTCGATGCTGCGGGCCCCGCCAGTGCTCAAGGGACTGATCGAAGTGCGCGGGCTCGGCATCGTTCGCGTGCCCGCGTGTCGATCGACGCGCCGCTGCGCCTCGTCGTCGATCTCGTCGCCGAGGACGCGATCGAGCGCATGCCCGAGCCGCGCTTCGCGACGCTCGAAGGCCTGTCCGTTGCCGCTGCTGGCTCTGGCGCCTTTCGCGGCCTCGGCGCCGGCCAAGCTGCGCCTTGCGCTGAGGGCGCTGGCCGGGCCGTGCAGGCGATCGCCGAGCGCTGGCGGCGCCATGAGCGAGCGTACCGCATCCGGATGGCGGCCATGTGCTGGTCGTCACCGGCATGTCGGGCGCGGGGCGCTCGACCGCGCTCAAGGCGCTCGAGGACATGGGCTACGAGGCGGTCGACAATCTGCCGCTGTCGCTGCTGCCGAACCTGGTCGGGCCGCAGCCGGCGCGGCACGCCCGCTCGCCATCGGCGTCGATGTGCGGACGCGCGATTTCGCCGTGCCGGCGCTGCTCGAGGCGCTCGACCGCCTCGTCGGCGCGCGACGGGCTCGATCTCAAGATCGTGTTCCTCGATTGCGACGACGAGCTGCTGGAGCGGCGCTATACCGAGACGCGCCGGCGCCATCCGCTCGCCGCCGAGCGGCCGGTGGCCGACGGCATCAGGCTCGAGCGCGAGCGCGTTTGGCCCTTGCGCGGCCGCGCCGATCTGGTTATCGATAGCTCGGCGCTGACGCCGGCGGATCTGAAGCGGCTTCTGCACGGCCATTTCGCGCTCGACGCCGCGCCCGGCATCGCCATCTTCGTCACCTCCTTTGCCTATCGTCACGGCCTGCCGCGCGATGCCGATCTGGTGTTCGACGTGCGCTTCCTGCGCAATCCGCACTATGTCGATGCGCTGCGCCCCGCGACCGGGCGCGACGCCGCCGTCGGCGCCTATATCGAGGCGCGATCCCGATTTCCACCGCCTGTTCGATCGCGCTCTGCGCTGTGGCTCGAGGACGCTGCTGCCGCGCTACGAGCGCGAGGGCAAGAGCTATCTCACCATCGCCATCGGCTGCACCGGCGGCCGCCATCGCTCGGTCTATTCGCCGAGCGTCTGGCGGCCTGGCTGCGCGCCAAGGGCCGGCGCGTCGCGCTCGCGCATCGCGACCTCGACCGCTCTGCCGAGCACGCCCGCGAGCCGCGGCGGCGGCGCAGAGCCAGTGAAGGACATCGCATGATCGGAATGGTTCTCGTCACCCATGGCCGGCTCGCCGCCGAGTTCATCGCGGCGCTCGAGCATGTCGTCGGGCCGCAGCGCAACATCGCCGCCGTCTGCATCGGCCCCGACGACGACATGGAGAAGCGCCGCCAGGACATCCTGCGCTGCGTCAGCGAGGTCGATGACGGCAGCGGCGTCGTGCTGCTGACCGACATGTTCGGCGGCACGCCGTCCAACCTCGCCATCTCGATCATGGACAAGGCCAAGATCGAGGTGATCGCCGGCATCAACCTGCCGATGCTGATCAAGCTCGCCAGCCTGCGCCAGAGCGAGACGCTGGCCAACGCCGTGCGCGGCGCGCAGGAGGCGGGGCGCAAATACATCAACGTCGCCTCGCAGCTTCTCGCCGACGTCCGCTGATGGACGAGGCGCCCGGCCACTGGCGCCGGCGCGCGGCGCGGCGCACCGTCACCATCTGCAATCGCCGCGGCTTCACGCGCGCGCCGCCGCGCGCTTCGTCAAGCTCGCCTTCGAATTCGCACGCCGAGGTCACGGTGGCCAAGAACGGCACCGCGGTGTCGGGCCGCTCGATCATGGGGCTGATGATGCTGGCCGCCGGCCCCGGCACCGAGATCGAGCTTCGCGCCACGGGCCCGGACGCCGAGCGTGCGGTGGCGGCGCTCGCGGCGCTGATCTCCGGCGGCTTCGATGAAGTCATGAGCCGAGCTGCCGAGGCACGAGCGGCTGCTGCACGGGCTGGCGATCTCGCCGGGGATCGCGATCGGCCCGGCCTTCGTCAGCGACGACAGCCACATCGCCGTGCCCGAATACCGCGTCGAGCCGGCCGCCGCTGCCGGCCGAGCTCGAGCGCTTTCGCGCCGCGGTCGCGCTGTCGCTGAAGCAGCTGCGCAAGCTCAAGAGCAAGGCCGCGGTCCTGCCCGGGCGGCGGCCGAGGAGATGGGCTATCTGCTCGATGCGCATCTCGCCATGCTCGCCAATTCGCGCCTCGTGCGCGGCGTCGAGCGGCGCATCGCCGGCGACCGCATCAATGCCGAGCGCGCGGTGCAGGCCGAGATCGGCGAGATCGGCGAGAGCTTCGCCGCGATGGGCGACGCCTATCTCGCCGCGCGCATCGAGGACATCCGCGTGGTCGGCGCGCGGCTGGTGCGCAATCTCACCAAGACGCCCTACGCCGCGTTCCAGGCGCTGCCCGAAGGCACGGTCATCCTCGCCGAGGAGCTGACGCCGGCCGACACGGCGCTGCTCGATCCGCGCCGCATCGCCGGCTTCGCCACCGTGCTGGGCGGCGCCGAAAGCCACACCGCGATCATGGCGCGCGCGCTCAACCTGCCGGCGGTGCTGGGCGTCGCCGGACTGCTCACCGGCGCCGACGCCGGGAGCTACCGTGCTCATCGACGGCGGCGCCGGCGTCGTCATCCTCAACCCGCAGCCGGCGACGGTCGCGCGCTACGCCGAGGAGCGCGATGCGCTGCAGCGCGAGCAGCGCCGCCTGGCGCGGCTGCGCCGGTTGCCGGCGGTGACGCGCGACGGCGTCGAGATCGTGCTCGCAAGCCAATCTCGAGCTGCCGCGCGAGCTCGACCAGGCGCTCGCCGCCGGCGCGCAGGGGCCTGGGCTTGGTGCGCACCGAGTTCCTCTACATGAACCGCGACGACCTGCCCGACGAGGACGAGCAGTACAAGGCCTATGCCGAGCTCGTGCGCGGCATGGAGGGGCGGCCCGTCACCATCCGCACGCTCGATATCGGCGGCGACAAGCTCGCGGCGCCGCTCAACGCGGTGATGCGCGAGCGAAGGCAACAATCCGGCGCTGGGCCTGCGCGCGATCCGCCTGTCGCTCAAGGAGCGCCGCCTGCTCGACACGCAGCTCGCGGCGATGCTGCGCGCCGCGGCGCTCGGGCCGGTGCGCATCCTGCTGCCGATGATCTCGAGCGTCGGCGAGGTCCATCGCGTGCGCGAGGCGATGGTCGCAGGTCGTGCGCCGCCTGCGCCGCCGCGGCGTGCGGCTGCCCGAGCCGCTGCCGCCCTTGGGCGTGATGATCGAGATTCCCGGCGCCGCGCTCGCCGCCGACGCGCTCGCCGGCGCCGCCGATTTCTTCGCCATCGGCACCAACGACCTGATCCAATACACGCTCGCCATCGACCGCGGCGACGAGCAGGTCGCGCATCTCTACAACCCGCTCCATCCGGCGGTGCTGCGCCTCATCCAGTTCGCGGTCGAGGCGGCGCTGCGCGCGCGCAAGCCGGTCAGCCTGTGCGGCGAGATGGCCGGCGATCCGC
This sequence comes from uncultured Alphaproteobacteria bacterium, assembly GCA_963721625.1. GTDB lineage: Bacteria > Pseudomonadota > Alphaproteobacteria > ATCC43930 > CGMCC-115725 > DATJLY01. Next base: position 170,035 of record CAVRKF010000003.1, on the reverse strand, counting down.
GCTACACCGCGCTGCTGCTCGGGCCTCGGCATCCGCGACCTGTCGATGGCGCCGCGCCAACATCGCGCGGGTCAAGGAGCGCATCCGCCGCTCGACATCGGTCTCGGCCGCGCACCGCGCCCGCGCCATCATGGACCAGCTCGACGACGGCCGCATCGCCGCGCTGCTCGACGACTACAACGCGCTGGCGTGAGAACGCGGCGGCCCGGTTGGACGGCGGCGGGGCATTTTTCGCCTGCGCGAGACCGCGACAGGCGGGCCATAATCGGGCCAGGCCGCGGGCGCGCGGCGAAGGAGGGGGACGGGTGCGCAGGCTGACATGGCTCGGCATCGCTGGGGCGGGCCGTCCTGCTGTCCCGTGCCGGCCTATGCCTTCGATGCGCGCAGCGATGCTCTGCCGCTCGGGTTTCGTCGTCCTGGTGGCGCTCGTTGCCGGCGCCTTCATCGTGGCGCGCTTTACGCAGCCGCGCGTTGCCGCGCTCGACGCCGAGCGCGCACGGCTCGCCGCAGCGCTTGCCGAGCGCGATGCGCTCGTCGGCGCCGGTCGCCGGCGGCGCTCTATTGCTGGCGCGCCGGCGCGAAAGAGCGTCCGGCTCGCGGCCGGATCGCTTGGCGCGGTTGCGGGACGCGAGCACTTCGAGGCGCTCGCCGCAGCGCTCGGTGCCGGACGATCGGACCGCGGCTGCCGAGGCCTTGCGCGCGGCTCGAGCACGAAGGCAGGGCTTCGCACTGGCGGTACGAGCTCGCCGCGCGAACTCGCCGCGGGACAGTGCGCGCGCTCGACCTCGTGGGCCTGCGCCTCGGCCATGACGCCGACGGCCCTGCGATCTCGTCTGGGTGCGATGCGCCGCGCGCGCCGCGGCGAACGCCGAGCGCGACCGGCTTGCGGCGCCTTGTCGACGCGCCTGCCGCGGCCGATGTGGCGCCGCCGCGGCAGCGATCTCGCGCTCGTCGATTGCAACCGCGCCTATGCCGCCGCGGTCGATGCGACCGGTCGAGGCCGTGCTGGCCGACGGGCGCGAGCTGGGCGCGGGCGTCGTTGCGCAAGGCGGCCGCGCGCTGGCGCTGCGGCGCGCGCAGCACCGGCGATGGCGCAGACCGAAGATCTATCACGTCGTCATCGCCGGCTCGCGCCGTCTCATCGAGTTCACCGAGGCGCCGCTGTCGGCCGGCGGCGACATCGTCGGCTGGGCCCGCGACCTCACCGATCTCGAGAGCAAGGAGGCCGAGCTCGCAGCGCCACATCGCCGCCCATGCCGAGGTGCTCGAGAACATCGCGGTGGCGATCGCGATCTACGGCGCCCGACACGCGGCTCACCTTCTTCAACGCCGCCTTCGCCCGGCTGTGGACACTCGAAGAGGATTGGCTCGCCTCCGAGCCCGACCTCGGACGAAGTGCTGGAGCGGCTGCGCGAGCGGCGCCGCTTGCCCGAACATGCCGATTTCCGCGCCTTCAAGCAGCAGCAGCGCGCGCATGTTCACCTCGCTCATCGAGCCGCAGGAGGAGCTGCTGCATCTGCCCGACGAGCGCACGCTGCGCCTCGTCGTCGAGCCCGCATCCCTTCGGCGGGCTGATCTTCGCCTATGAGGACGTGACCGACCGGCTCGCGCTCGAGCGTTCCTACAACACGCTGATCGAGGTGCAGCGCGAGACCCTCGACAATCTCTACGAGGCGATCGCCGTGTTCGGCAGCGACGGCCGCCTCAAGCTGTGGAATCCGGCCTATGCCCAGATCTGGCGGCTCGCGCCCGAGGATCTCGCGGGCGAGCCGCATGTCGCCGAGATCATCGAGAAGACCCGCGAGCTTCTTCGACGACGGCGGCGACTGGCCCGAGCTCAAGCGCCGCATCATCGCCCGCCTCACCGCGCACGAGCGCGGCGACGACGCGGCTCGAGCGCCGCGACGGCTCGATCGCTCCAGGCGGTGACGGTGCCGCTGCCCGACGGCAACATCCTGCTGAGCTATCTCGACGTCACCGATTCGACGCGCGTCGAGGAAGCGCTGCGCGAGCGCAACGAAGCGCTCGAAACCGCGGGCCGGCTCAAGAGCGAGTTCATCGCCAATGTCTCCTACGAGCTGCGCACGCCGTTGAACGCCATCATCGGCTTCGCCGAGATCCTGACCAACCAGTATTTCGGCGAGCTCAATCCGCGCCAGCTCGACTACAGCCGCGGCATCCTCGAAAGCTCGAACCGGCTCCTGTCGCTGATCAACGACATTCTCGATCTCGCGACGATCGAGGCCGGGCTATATGCAGCTCGAGACGCACGAGGTCGACATCCACGCGCTGATGTCGAGCGTCCTGACCTTCACGCGCGAGCGCGCGCGCAATCAGGGGCTGCGGCTGGAATTCGACTGCCCGCCCGATATCGGCACCATCCTCGCCGACGAGCGGCGCCTCAAGCAGGCGCTGTTCAACCTCGTCTCGAACGCGCTCAAATTCACGCCCGCCGGCGGCACGGTGACGCTGGCCGCGCGGCGCGAGCGCGACCGCGTGGCGCTGGTCGTCGCCGATACCGGCGTCGGCGTCGCCGCGCGAGGACCAGGCGCGCATCTTCGAGAAATTCGAGCGCGGCAATCCCAATGCGCGCCAATCGGGGCCGGGGCTCGGCCTGTCGCTGGTCAAGAGCTTCATCGAGCTGCATGGCGGCCAGGTCGAGCTCGAATTCGCATCCCGGGCAGCGGCACCACCGTCACCTGCTGTCTCTACGACCGCGCCGAGCCGCGGCTGCTGCGCCCGGCCGGGTAACGCGAGAGGCGCGTCAAGCATTGCGGCCGGAACGTGCCGCGTCCTAAAACCGGTGCCGTGAGCGACGGCGTCTCCCTCTCCATGGCCCTTCCCGACGAACGCGCGACGGAGGCGCTGGCGGCGCGGCTCGCGGCGCTGGCGCGCCGCGGCGACGTGATCGCGCTCGCGGTCCGCTCGGCAGCGGCAAGACCAGCTTCGCCCGCGCCTTCATCCGCGCCCGCTGTCGCCGGCGGCGCCGAGGTGCCGAGCCCGACCTTCACCCTGGTCGAGATCTATGCCGGCGACGCCGGGCCGGCGGTCTGGCATTTCGATCTCTTCCGCCTCGAAGCGCCCGACGAGGCGTGGGAGCTCGGCATCGAGGACGCCTTCGCCGAGGGCATCAGCCTGATCGAATGGCCGGAGCGGCTGGGCAGCCTGCTGCCGGCCGAGCAGCTCGTCCTGACGCGCTCGCCTTCGGCGCCGGCGCCCGCGGCGCGGCTCGCGACGCTTGCCGCCGCGCCGAGCTGGGCGGCAGCGGCTCGCGGGGCTGGCGCGATGGCTGAGCGCGCGCGCGCAGATCGCGGCGTTTCTGGCCGCCGCCGGCTGGGGCGAGGCGGCGCGGCATCGCCGCTGCCGGGCGATGCCTCGTTCCGCCGCTATGTCCGGCTCGCGCGCGCCGCGGCGCGCGGGCGATGCTGATGGACGCGCCGCCGCCGCGCGAGGATGTCCGGCCCGTTCCTCGCCGTGGCGCGGCTGCTCCATCGGCCTCGGGCTTGAGCGCGCCGCGCATCCTCGCCGACGATGCCGAGGCGGGGCTCCTGCTGCTCGAGGATTTCGGCGACGACACCTTCACCCGGCTGCTCGCCGCCGGCGCCGGCGGAGGAGCCGCTCTATGCGCTCGCGGTCGATGTGCTGATCGCCCTCAACCGGCGCTTCGACCGCGCCGCGGCGCCGTGCGCTGCCGCCCTATGACGAGGCGCGGCTGCTCGCCGAGGCGGCGCTGCTCGTCGATTGGTATCTGCCGGCGATCACCGGCGCGGCCACCGCGCCCGCTCTGCGCGCGCGAGCTATCTCGCGCTGTGGCGCGCGCTGCTGCCGCTGGCGCGCGGCGTGCCGGAGACGCTGGTGCTGCGCGACTATCACGTCGACAATCTGATGCGGCTTCGACGGCCGCGACGGCGTCGCCGCCTGCGGCCTGCTCGATTTCCAGGACGCGGTGCTGGGGCCGCTCGAGCTACGATCTCGTCTCGCTGCTCGAGGATGCGCGGCGCGACGTCGCGCCGGCGCGCTCGCCGGCGCGATGCGGCGCGCGCTTCCTCGCCGCCTTTCCCGCGCTCGACCGCGCCGCCTTCGACGCGCTCCTACGCGGTGCTGGGCGGCGCAGCGCAACTGCAAGATCGTCGGCATCTTCACGCGGCTCTGCGTGCGCGACGGCAAGGCCGTCGTATCTCGCGCACATTCCCCGCGTCTGGCGCCTCATCGAGGCGGATCTGCGCCATCCCGCGCTCGCGCCGCTCGCGCGCTGGCTCGACCGCCATGTCCCGCCGGCGCGCGCGCCGCATCCCGCCGTGCCGGCCCGCCGCATGAGCGCCGCGCCGCGCACGCGCGATGGTGCTCGCCGCCGGGCTCGGCACGCGGCTGCGGCCGATCACCGACCGGCTGCCGAAGCCGCTCGTCGCCGTGGCGGGCCGCACGCTGCTCGACCACGTGCTCGACCGGCTCGTCGCCGCCGGCGTGCGCCGCGCCGTCGTCAACGTGCATTACAAGGCCGAGATGATCGCGCGCCATCTCGCCGCGCGCCGCGACCTCGAGATCAGCCTGTCGCGCGAGGACGACGCTGCTCGATACCGGCGGCGGCATCGCCAAGGCGCTGCCGCTGCTCGACGAAGTCTTCTACGTCGTCAACAGCGACGTGCTGTGGCTCGACGGCAAGGCCGCGGCGCTGCACGCGGCTCGCCCGCGCCTTCGACCCCGGGCGGCACGATGCGCTGCTGCTGCTGCAGCGCGACGACGAGCGCGGTCGGCTATGACGGGCCGCGGCGACTTCATGCTCGACCCGGCGGGCAGGCTGCGCCGGCGCGGCGAGCGCGAGGTCGCGCCGCATCTCTTCGCCGGCATCGAGATCCTGCACCGCCGCCTGTTCGACGGCGCGCCCGCACGGCGCCTTCTCGATCAACCCGCTGTGGGACAAGGCGATCGCAGCCGGGCCGCATCGCCGGCCTGGTGCATGACGGCGAGTGGTTCCATGTCGGCTCGCCGCGCGGCCTCGCGCTGACCGAGGCGCGCCTCGGCCCGCACCGGATCGAGCGCTGAGACGTGGGCGCGGTCTTCACCATCGCGCCCGAGCTGCCGTTCCTCGACACGCTGGTCGCGGGCGCTCATGGCGCGCGCCGGCGCCGAGCCGCTGGCGCTCGCGCGCCACACGATCCTGCTGCCGACGCGGCGCGCGGCGCGCGCGCTGGCCGATGCGTTCCTGCGCGCGGGCGGCGGGCGCGCGCTGCTGCTGCCGCGGCTGATGCCGGTCGGCGATCTCGATGCCGACGAGCTGTCGCTGCTGGGCGACGAGGGCGAGGGCGGCGAGTCGCTCGACATCCCGCCGGCGGTGCCGGAGCTGCGCCGCCGCCTGATGCTGACGCGCCTCGTGCTCGCTTGGGGGCGGCGGCAGGGGACCGGACCCCTCACCCCCGGCCAGGCCGCGCCGCTCGCCGCCGAGCTTGCGCGCTTCCTCGACGAGGTCCAGGCCGAGGGCCGCGACCTCGCCGACCTCGACGCGGCTGGTGCCCGACGATTATGCCGAGCATTGGCAGAACGTGCTCGACTTCCTCGCCATCCTCACCGAGCATTGGCCCGCCGGCGCTGGCCGAGATCGGCTGCCTCGACCCGGCCGAGCGGCGCAACCGCGTGCTCGCGGCCCAGGCGGCGCCGTGGCAGGCGCGCGCCGCCGGCCGATCCGGTGATCGCCGCCGGCATCACCGGCGGCGTGCCCGCGGTCGCCGATCTCGTCGCCGCGGTCGCCGCGCTGCCGCACGGGCATGGTCGTGCTGCCCGGCCTCGCCCGCGAGTGCGATGCCGAGACCTGGGCGCGAGATCGCGGCCGATCCCGCCCATCCGCAGCATCTCATGGCGCGGCTCCTGCGTCCGCCTCGAGCTCGATCCCGCCGAGGTGCGCGACTGGCCGGCGCCGATGCGTCGCCGGCGCCTCGCCGCGCGCGGCGCGCCATCGTGTTCGAGGCGCTGCGGCCGGCCGCATCGAGCGAGCGCTGGCGCGCGGCTCGCGCCGATCGCCGGACGACGCGCTCGCCGGGCTGCGCCGGCTCGACTGCGCCGGCCCGCAGGAGGAGGCGCTGGTCGATCGCGCTCCTGCTGCGCGAGAAGCTCGAGACTCCGGGCGCGACCGCGGCGCTGGTCACGCCCGACCGCGACCTCGCCCGCCGCGTCGCGGCCGAGCTGCGGCGCTGGGACATCGAGATCGACGATTCCGCCGGCTGCCGCTTGAACCGCACGCCGCCCGGCATCTTCCTGCGCCTCGCTGCTCGACGCGGTGGCCGAGGAGCTGGCGCCGGTGCCGCTGCTCGCGCTGCTGAAGCATCCGCTCGCCGCCTGCGGCCTTGCGCCCGAGACCTGCCGCGCGCTCGGCGCGCCGGCTCGAGTGCGAACGTGCTGCGCGGCCCGCGGCCGGCGCCGGGCGTCGCCGGCCTCGCCGCGGCGCTGGCACGAGACCGGCGGACGCGCGCGGCTCGGCGCGTTCGTCGCCGCGCTCGGCGCGGCGCTCGCGCCGCTGCGCGGTCAGTCGCTCGCGCCGCGCGACGCAGCCTCGCGCGACCTCGTCGCCGCCCATATCGAGGCCGCCGAGGCGCTGGCGCGCAGCGATGCCGAGGCCGGGCGCCGCGCGGCTGTGGCGCGAGCCCGCCGGCGAGGCGGCGGCGCACTTGATGAGCGAGCTGCTGCGACGCCGCCGCCGACTTTCCGCCGCTCGCCGGCGCGCGACTATCCGGCGTTGTTCGAGGCGCTGGTCGACCGGGCCGGTGGTGCGGCCGCCCTTCGGGCGGCATCCGCGGCTCTTCATCTGGGGCCTGCTCGAGGCGCGGCTGCAGCATGCCGACCTGCGTCGTGCTGGGCGGCCTCAACGAGGGCGTGTGGCCGCCCGAGGCCGCAGAGCGATCCGTGGCTGTCGCGGCCGATGCGGCAGCGCTTCGGCCTGCCGCCGCCCGAGCGCCGCGTCGGCATGGCGGCGCATGATTTCGCCCAGGCGCTGGGCGCGCGCGAGGTGGTGCTGACCCGCGCCGCGCGGGTCGAGGGCACGCCGACCGTGCCGTCGCGCTGGCTGCTGCGGCTCGACACGGTGCTGCGCGCGGGCGGGCTCGACGGGCGCGCTCGACGCCGCGACGCGAGCCGCTCGCCTGGCCAGCGCCTGCTCGACGAGGCGGCGCAGCGGATCCCGCTCGCGCGCCGCCCGAGCCGCGCCCGCCGGTCGCCGCCCGGCCGCGCCGGCTCTCGGTCACCGAGATCGAGACCTGGATGCGCGATCCCTATGCGATCTATGCGCGCCACGTGCTCGGCCTCGCGGCGCTCGAGCCGCTCGACGCCGATCCCGGCGCGGCCGAGCGCGGCCAGCTTCATCCACCGCGCGCTCGACCGGTTCGTGCGCGAATTTCCCGGACGCGCTGCCGGCCGATGCGGTGGACGCGGCTCCTGGCGCTCGGGCGCGCGGCGTTCGGCGCCGCGCTCGACGCGCCCCGGCGTCGCACGCCTTCTGGTGGCCGCGCTTCGAGCGCATCGCCGCACTGGTTCGTCGCGATCGAGGCGGAGCGCCGCGCCGCGCTGACGCGCAATCTCGGCACCGAGTGCCGCGGCCGGCTGACACTCGCCGGTCCGGCCGGGCCGTTCGAGCTGGTGGCGGTCGCCGACCGCATCGACCGGCTGCGCCGACGGCGGGCTTGCCATCATCGACTACAAGACCGGCGCGGTTCCCGACAAGGCCGACGTCGCGCTCGGCTTTGCGCCGCAACTCGCGCTCGAGGCGGCGATCGCCGAGGCCGGCGGCTTCGCCGGCATTGCCGCGGCAGCGGTCGCGGAGCTGGCCTTCTGGCGCCTGAGCGGCGGCGACCCCGCCGGCCGCGCGCATGCCGGCGGCGGCGGACGCGCGCCGAACTGCGCCGACGCATCGACGAGGCGCTCGCGGGCTTGCACCGCCTCATCGCCCGCTTCGACGATCCCGACGACGCCCTATCGCGCCGTGCCGCGTCCCGAGAAGGCGCCGCGCTACAGCGACTACGCCCATCTCGCCCGCGTCAAGGAATGGTCGGTCGCCGGCGAGGGCGAGGCATGAGGCAGCCCGATCCCGGCCGGAGGCGCAGCGCGCAGGCCGCCGACGGCGCCGCCTCGGTCTGGGTCGCGGCCTCGGCCGGGACCGGCAAGACCAAGGTCCTGACCGACCGGGTGCTGGCGCTGATGCTGCGCGGCAGCGATCCCGCGCGCATCCTCTGCCTCACCTTCACCCGCGCCGCCGCGGCCGAGATGGCGAACCGGCTCAACGAGCGGCTGTCGCAGTGGGCGGTCGCGGGCGACGGCGCAGCTGGCGCAGGATCTTCAGGCGCTGCTCGGGCGCATGCCCGACGCCGAGCTTTTGGCGCCGGGCGCGCCGCCTCTTCGCCCGCGTGCTCGATGCGCCCGGCGGCATGAAGATCGAGACCATCCACGCCTTCTGCCAATCGCTGCTGCGCCGCTTTCCGCTCGAGGCGCGGGTCGCGCCGCATTTCGACGCTGATGGACGAGCGCAACGCCGCCGAGGCGCTGGCCGAGGCGCGCGACGCGATGCTCGCGGCGGCGCCGCGCGGCGCCGATGCCGCGCTTGCCGCGGCGCTCGCCGAGGTCACGCGCCATGCCGGCGAAACGACCTTCGACGATCTGATGAAGGAGCTGGTGCTCGAGCGCGCCCGTCTCGCCCGCGCGCTTGGCCGGCGGCGAGGAGATGTTCCGCCGTCGCTGTGTGCCGCTGCTCGGCGTTGCGGCCGACGCGACGCCCGAGGCGATCGTCGCCGCCGCCTGCGCGCCGCCGACCCGGCGCTTGCCGCGGTCGCCGCGCGCATGATGGCGAGCGCCAGCGTCCAGCGACCGCGACGCGCGGCGCCGCGCTCGCGCATTCGCGGCTGCGGCGGAACGCGGCCGCGCTGTTCGACGAATATTGCGCCGTCTTCTTCACGCAGCGAGGGCGAGGAGCGCACGGCATCGTGACGAACGCGCTCGCCACGGCAGCGCCCGGTGCCGAAGCGGCGCTGCGGCGCGAGGCGGCGCGGCTGCGCGATGTCCGGGACCGGCGCGCGGCGGCCGCGCTCAAGGCGGCGACGCTGGCGCTCGCCGCGTCTCGGCGGCGACATGCTCGCGCGTTATGCCGACGGCAAGGCGGCGAGGCGCGCTGCTCGACTACGACGATCTGGTGCTGGGCGCGCGCGACCTGCTGCGCCGGCCGGGCGTCGCGCCCTGGGTGCTGCTCAAGCTCGATGGCGGCCTCGACCATATCCTCATCGACGAGGCGCAGGACACCAATCCCGAGCAATGGGACGTGGTGGCGGCGCTCGCCGACGAGTTCTTCGCCGGCGATTTCCGCGCGGCTCGAGCCGCGCACGGTGTTCGCGGTGGGCGACGCCAAGCAGTCGATCTTCAGCTTCCAGCGCGCCGACCCGGCGGCCTTCCTGCGCATGCGCGAGCATTTCGCCGAAGCGCCGAGGCCGCGCGCGGCCATTGGCGCGATGTTCGCGCTCGACGTGTCGTTCCGCTCGACCGAAGCCGTGCTCGCCGCGGTCGATGCGGTCTTCGCCCGGCCCGAGGCCAATGACGGCGTGGCGCTCGACGGCGCGCCCATTCGCCACCGCGCCGTCGCGCGCCGGCCAGCCGGGCTGGTCGAGTTGTGGCCGCCGGTCGGGCCGCTCGATCCGGCCGCCGCTCGCGCCGTGGGAGCCGCCGGTCGAGCAGCACCGGATGCGCGAGCCGCCGGCGCGTCTCGCCGCGGGCGATCGCCGCGACGATCGCCGGCTGGAAACGGCGACGGCGAGCGCCTGGCCGCGCGCGACCGGCGGATCGAGGCGGGCGACGTCATGGTGCTGGTACGCCGGCGCGGGCCCTTCGTCGCCGAGCTGGTGCGCGCGCTGAAGGAGCGCAGCGTCGCGGTCGCCGGCGCCGACCGCATGCGGCTCACCGAGCAGCTCGCGATCGAGGACATGATGGCGCTGATGCAGTTCCTCCTGCTGCCCGAGGACGATCTCACGCTCGCCACCGTGCTCAAGGGGCCGCTCGTCGGCTTCGACGAGGATCGGCTCTTCGAGCTGGCGCATGACCGGCGCGAGCCGCGTGCTGTGGGACGAGCTGCGCCGGCGCGCGGCAGCGATCATCCCGACTTCGCCGCCGCGGTCGAATTCCTGTCGGGCCTGCTCGGCCGCGCCGATTTCGTGCCGCCCTACGAGCTTCTCGCCGAGGTGCTGGGGCGCGCCGGCGGGCGGCGGCGGATGCTGGCGCGGCTCGGCCCCGACGCCGCCGATCCGCTCGACGAGCTGCTGGCGGCGGCGCTCGCCTATGAGCGTCGGCATGGCCCGTCGCTCCAGGGCTTTCTCCACTGGCTCGGCGGCCGGCGACATCGAGATCAAGCGCGATCTCGATCAGCGCGGGCGCGACGAGGTGCGGATCATGACGGTGCATGGCGCCAAGGGCCTGCAGGCGCCGATCGTGTTCCTGCCCGACACGATGCAAGTGCCGCGCGGCCCTGCCGCAGCGTGGCCTGGACCGAGGACGGCGTGCCGCTGTGGCGGGCGCATGAAGGCTGCGGCGCGCCGGCGCTCGAGGCGGCGCGCGCGGCCGCGCAGCAGCGTCGCGACGCGGAATACCGCCGCCTCCTCTATGTCGCGATGACGCGCGCCGAGGACCGGCTCTATGTCTGCGGCTGGCGCACGCGGCAGGCGCCGCCGCCGGGCACCTGGTACGCGCTGGTGCAGGCGGGGCTCGCCGACGGTCGACGGCGGTCGCGGCCTTCGCCTTCGCCGCCGGTGCGGCGCCGGGCGGCGACGGCTGGGCGGGGCCGGGGCTGCGCCTCGCGTCGCCGCAGCGGGCGCCGCCGCGCAGCGACGACCGCGCCGGCGCCGCGCGTGCGGCCATGCGCGGCGACTGCCGCAGTGGAGCCGGCATCGCGCCCGCGCCCGAGCCGGAGCCGCCGCGGCCGCTCGCGCCGTCGCGGCCGGAGGGCGCGGAGCCCGCGCCGCGCTCGCCGCTCGGCGCCGATGCAGGGCGCGGGGTTCCGCCGCGGGCTGCTGGTCCATCGCCTGCTGCAAGCCCTGCCGCAGCTCGCGCCCGAAGCGCGGGCGGCGGCGGCGCGGCGCTTCCTCGCGCGGCCGGTCCACGGGCTCGATCCGGCGCAGCAGGAGGCGCTGCTGGCCGAGACGCTCGCCGTCCTGGACGATCCCGATCGCGGCGCCCTGTTCGGGCCGCAGTCGCTCGCCGAGGTGCCGGTGGTCGGCCTGCGTCGGCGGGCGCGCGATCTCCGGCCGCATCGACCGGCTGGTGGTGGGCACCGACGAGGTCCTGATCGTCGATTACAAGACGCTGCGGCCCGTGCCGGCCGACGAGGCCGCGATCCCGCCGCTTTATCTCGACCAGCTCGCGCCTATCGCGACGCCGTGGCGACGGTTTATCCCGGCCGCACGGTGCGCTGCGCCCTGCTGTGGACCGACGGGCCGAGGCTCATGTGGGTAAGCGCTTCCCGGCTCCGCGGCCATTGACGCTTCCCGGGGGGATTCCTAGATTTAGCGCCTGTTCTTCAGGAGACCGGCATGAGCACCGTCAAGATCACCGACAGCACGTTCGAGGCTTCCGTTCTGCGCGCCCCCGGGCCGGTGCTGGTGGATTTCTGGGCCGAGTGGTGCGGGCCGTGCAAGATGATCGCGCCCTTCCTCGAAGATATTGCCAAGGACATGGAAGGGCAAGGTCACGATCGCCAAGATCAACATCGACGAGAACCCGCAGACGCCGATTAAATACGGCGTGCACGGCATCCCGACGCTGATCCTGTTCAAGAACGGCCAGGTCGCGGCCACCAAGATCGGCGCGCAGCCCAAGAGCAAGCTCGTCGAGTGGGTCCAATCGGTCGTCTGACCTAGAGCGGGATTACATCAGGCGGAGTCGATTTGGGATTGAACGAACCCGCTGGCGCGGGAGTGGGGAGTAGCGTCTACGTTTGAGGTCTCCTGTCTGCAAGGATTGCGGTTGTCGAAGCCCAATCCGAGAGACAGGAGAACCCGATGGCCGAGATGAGCCCTCTACGCCGCCGCATGATCGAGGACATGACCGTCCGCAATCTTTCGCCGGCGACGCAACGATCCTACCTGCATGCGGTGACGAAGTTCAGCCGGTATTTTGGTCGTCCGCCGGACCGGCTGGGTCTGGAGGATGTGCGGACGTTCCAGGTCCATCTGGTTTCGACCGGCATATCGTGGCCGGGATTGAACCAGACGGTCTGCGCGCTGCGGTTCTTCTATGGCGTTACGTTGGGGCATGGCGAGATCCCGGAGCGGATTCCATACGCGCGGGAGCCGCGCAAGCTGCCGGTGGTGCTGAACGCCGACGAAGTGGTGCGGTTTCTCGAAGCGGTGCCGAGCCTGAAGACGCGCGCCGCGCTGACGACGGCCTATGCGGCCGGCCTGCGCGCGTCCGAGGCCGTGGGCCTCAAGGTCGTCGATATCGACAGCGGCCGGATGGTCATCCGGGTCGAACAGGGCAAAGGCGGCAAGGACCGCTATGTCATGCTGTCGACGCAGTTGCTCCGCATTCTACGCACCTACTGGCGTCTGGCCCGGCCCAAGGACTGGCTCTTCCCCGGCCGCGACGAGAGCAAGCCGATCGACGTCCAGGTGCTGCATGCCGCCTGCCGATCGGCGCGCGCGGCGGCCGGCTTGGCCAAGCGGGTGACGGTGCATACGCTGCGGCACAGTTTCGCCACGCATCTCCTGGAGAGCGGCACCGATATCCGCATCATCCAAGTTCTGCTGGGTCACAGCAATCTGTCGAGCACGGCCCGCTATACGCGGGTCTCGAACGGGCTGATCCGGCGGACCGAGAGCCCGCTCGACCGGCTGAGGCTCGAGGTGGTGCCGCCCGCCTGATCCGGCGGCACCTTGTCGCAGAGACTGGAAGTGGCGGATATCTTCCGCCGCCACGGCGAGGCCTATCGTCGGGCTCATGACGGACATCTCGGCCGCGTCGAGCGCCGCGTGATGAGCGCCATCGAGCTGTGCCGGACCGCGGAACTCGGCGGCCATTGCGAGGTCTGCACATCGTGCGGCCTCGTCCGCTGCGCCTATAATTCCTGCCGCAACCGGCATTGCCCGAAGTGCCAGGGACAGGCGCGCGCCGAATGGCTTGCGGCCCGGCAGGCCGAGGTGCTGCCGGTGCCGTACTTCCACGTCGTGTTCACGGTGCCGGCGCCCATCGCCGAGATCGCGTTCCAGAACAAGGCAGCGGTCTATGCCATCCTGTTCCGGGCGGCAGCCGAGACGCTCTGCACCATCGCGGCCGATCCGAAGCATCTCGGCGCCGAGATCGGGCTCGTCGCCGTGCTCCACACCTGGGGGCAGAACCTGCACCATCATCCGCATGTCCATTGCGTCGTACCGGGTGGCGGCCCCTCGCTCGACGGCACACGATGGGTTGCCTGCCGGCCCGGCTTCTTCCTGCCGGTTCGCGTGCTCTCGCGCCTCTTCCGCCGGCTATTCCTCGACGACCTGCGCGCCGCGTTCGAAGCCGGCGATCTCGGCTTCTTCGGTAATCTCACCGAACTGGCGCAGCCCGCCGCCTTCACCCGCCGTCTGCGCGAACTGCGCCGAGTGGAATGGGTAGTCTATGCCAAGCCGCCCTTCGGCGGACCCGCGCAAGTGCTGGCCTATCTCGGCCGATACACGCACCGTGTCGCGATCTCCAACTCCCGCCTGGTCAGCCTGGCGGACGGCCGGGTCGGCTTCCGCTGGCGCGACTATCGTCAGCACGGCGCGTCGAAGGTCATGACCCTCCACGCGCACGAGTTCATCCGCCGCTTTCTGCTCCACACCCTGCCAGACGGCTTTCACCGCATCCGCCACTACGGCCTTCTCGCCAACGGCCACCGCGCGGCAAAGCTGGCGCAATGCCGGAAGCTGCTGGACGTTCCGCCCACGAACCCGGCGCCAGCACCAGCCGACCGAGCGGGCACCACGCTCCCACTCGATCGCTGCCCCTGCTGCGGCGGCACGATGATCACCTTCGCTACGATGCCACGGCCAGAGCCGCATCCGTCATCACGTTGGTTCGACAGTTCATGAACCGCCATCATGACAACAGCGCCGGACTGCTGCCACCGACCGCCATGCGCGCCGGCATGCACCGTCTTGTCCACCGATGCACCGTCGATCGCGCACGACGCCACAACGACGCCAACACAGCTGAACCGGCCACATTCTCCACCAACCAGCGGCGCGGCGCGGACATTACTGCGCTCGTTCGGCTCGCCCAGATCACCGAATGGTTCGTCTAGATCGGCGCCTCGGACCAAGCGGCGCAGCCACAATCTCCATAGCTCACCCGCCGCCCCGCGGGTTCGCTCAATCCGGCTTCAATGACGTCGCGATCTCGCCCAGCCTCGACTCCTGTGCCACGCGACCTCACAGAAGCCTCCAGATTCCCAACTCGGCGGCATTTGTGATTCAAGATGCCGGCTGGGGGAAGGAGACCAGCATGGATGGCGAAACCCTTATCGATGGATTTGCGCGAACGGGTCATCGCGGCCGTTGAGGCAGATGGCCTGTCGCGACACGAGGCGGCAGCGCGGTTCGGCATCGGGGTGAGCACGGCGATCGCCTGGGTACGGCGCTTCCGAGAAACGGGCAGCGCGGCGCCCGGCCAGATGGGTGGGCACAAGCCGAAGGCGATCCGGGGTGAGCACGAGGCCTGGTTGCGGCAAAGAATTCGAGATCGGGAGTTCACCTTGCGCGGGCTGGTGGCCGAGCTCGCCGCGCGCGGCCTCAAGGCCGATTATGTCGCGGTCTGGAAGTTCGTTCACGCCGAGAAGCTGAGCTTCAAAAAAAACCGTGTTCGCCAGCGAACAGGATCGTCCCGACGTGGCGCGACGGCGAGCGCAGTGGAAGGCGCGTCAGAGGCGGATTGAGCCGGCCCGCCTGGTCTTCATCGATGAGACCTGGGCCAAGACCAACATGGCGCCGCTCAGGGGCTGGGGCATGCGCGGCCGGCGGCTGCGGGCCAAGGTGCCGCAGGGGCGGTGGAAGACCATGACGTTCCTGGCCGCGCTTCGAAACGATCGCATCGACGCGCCATGGCTACTCGACGGCCCGATCAACGGCGAGAGGTTCCGAGTCTACATCGAGAAGGTTCTTGTCCCGACCTTGAGACCGGGCGACATCGTCATCGTCGATAATCTCGGCAGCCACAAGGGCCGCGCCGTGCGCCACGCCATCCGCTCGGCCGGCGCCAAGCTCCTCTTCCTGCCGAAATACTCTCCCGACCTGAACCCCATCGAGCAGGTCTTTGCCAAGCTCAAACACCTGTTGCGCAAAGCCGCCGCACGAAACTTCGACGCCGTCACCGCGGCCATCGCACAGCTTCTTGGCAGCTTCACGCCCCAGGAATGCGTAAACTACTTCAGAAACTCAGGCTATGAGCGGGCTTAAAGCAATCTCGCTCTAGCCGTTCTCCGCAAGCACGCGGCCCGCGAGGTAGAGCGAGCCGCAGATCAGCACGCGCGCCCCCGGCGCGGCGGCGGCGGCGACCGCTTCGGCGATGCCGGCGGCCGGCGCCGCGGCGATGCCGAGCGCGCGCGCGGCGGCGGCGAGTTCCGTCGGCCGGGCGGGCATTGGGCTCGCCCGGAATGGCGACCGCCTGCAACGCCGCGCGACCATGCGGCGCGAGCGGCGCGAGAAACCCGCCGGGTCGTGGGTCGCCAGCATGCCGAAGACGAGGCGCAGCGGCCGGTCGCGCCAGTCGGCCGCGACCGCGCGCCAGCGCCGCGCCGCCGGCGGGGTTGTGCGCGCCGTCGAGCCACAGCTCGCAGCCCGGCGGCAGGGCCGCGACCAGCGGCCCGCGCGTCAGCCGCTGCAGCGCGCCGGCCATTCCACCGTGTCCATGCCGCGCGCCAGCGCCGCCTCGGCGACCGCGAAGCCCGGCAGGCAATCGAGGCAGGCGAGCGCGGTCCCGGCATTGTCGTATTGGTGCCGCCCCAGCAGGCCCGGCGGCGGCAGCGTCAAGCGCCGCCGGCCGCGATAGCGCAGCCCGCCGGCCGGCGGCGGCATCGGGTCGCACCGACCATTCGGCGCCGTGGCGGAAGAGCGGCGCGCCGACCGCGCGCGGCGCGCGCCTCGAGCACGTCGCGCGCGCGTCGGCGTTTGCGGCGCGATCACCGCGGCGCCGCCGGCTTGAGGATGCCGGCCTTCTCGAACGCGATCTTGGCCACCGTGTCGCCGAGGAAATGCTGGTGGTCGAGCGAGATCGGCGTGATCGCGGTGACCGCGGGCCGCGCGATCACGTTGGTCGCGTCGAACCGGCCGCCCAGCCCGGTCTCGATCAGCGCCACGTCGGCCGGCGACGCGCGCGAAGGCGAGGAAGGCGACTGCGGTGGTGATCTCGAAGAAGGTGATCGGCGCGCCGGCATTGACGCGCTCGCCCTCGTCGAGCAGCGCCGCCAGCGCCGTCCTCGTCGATCAGGCGGCCGGCGATGCGGATGCGCTCGTTGAAGCGCACGAGATGCGGCGAGGTGTAGACATGGACGCGGTATCCCGCCGCTTCGAGGAAGGCGCGCAGGAAGGCAAGCGTCGAGCCCTTGCCGTTGGTGCCGGCGACGTGGATGACCGGCGGCAGGCGCTCGTGCGGATTGCCGAGCGCCGCGAGCAGCCGCAGCACGCGGTCGAGCGACAGGTCGATGAGCCGGACATGGAGCGTCGGTCAGCCGCTCGAGGATGCGCGCGCTGGTCAGAAGCCGCGCTCCACGCGCTCGGGGCGAGGCCCGGCGGCGCCGGCGCGCCGCGCCGGGTCAGCAGATCGAGCATCCGCGCCAGCGTCGCCTTCAGCTCGCGCGCGCGGCACGACCATGTCGACCATGCCGTGCTCGAGCAGATATTCGGCGCGCTGGAAGCCCTCGGGCAGTTTCTCGCGGATGGTCTCCTCGATGACGCGCGCGCCGGCGAAGCCGACCACCGCGCCGGGCTCGGCCATGGTGATGTCGCCGAGCATCGCGAACGAGGCCGACACGCCGCCGGTCGTCGGATCGGTCAGCACGACGATGTAGGGCAGGCCCTTCTCCTTCACCATCTCGACCGCGAGCGTCGTGCGCGGCATCTGCATGAGCGACAGGATGCCCTCCTGCATGCGCGCGCCGCCCGAGGCCGGCACGACGACGAGCGCCGCCTCCAGCAGCACCGCGAGCCGGGCCGCGGCGAGGAGCGCCTCGCCGACCGCGACGCCCATCGAGCCGCCGAGGAACTCGAAATCGAACACCGCCGCCACCGCCGCTGACGCCGCCGATCGTGCCGTGCGCCACGATCACCGCGTCGCTGCGCGCCGCGCTTGCCGCCTGCGCCTCCTTGAGCCGGTCGGCATAGCGCTTGCGGTCGCGGAAGCGCAGCGGATCGGCCGCCACGCGCGGCAGCTCGACCGCGGTCGCGCGCCCGTCGTCGAACAGCAGCGCCAGGCGCTGCTCCGGCGGCAGGCGCAGATGATGGCCGCAATTGCTGCAGACGTGGAGATTGGCCTCGAGCTCGCGGTGGAACAGCATCTGCCCGCAGCCCGGGCATTTGTGCCAGAGATTGTCCGGCACCTCGCGCTTGGCGACGGCGGCGCGGATCTTCGGCAGGACGAAATTGGTGAGCCAGTTCATGGCGCGCCGCGCGCCTGCCGCACGCCGGCGGCAAGCGCGCGCACGCGCGCCGAGCACCGCATCGACCAGGCCCGCGGTCGCGGTCCGTCGGGCGCGAGCGCAGCGGCCACGCGTTCGACCAGCGCCGAGCCGACCACCGCGGCATCGGCGACGCGCGCCACCGCCGCCGCCTGCGCCGGCGTGCGGATGCCGAAGCCGACCGCGACGGGAAGCGTGGAATGGCGCTTCAGCCGCGCGACCGCGGCGGCGATGTCGGCGACTGCCGCCGATTTCGTGCCGGTGATGCCGGCGATCGAGACGTAATAGATGAAGCCCGCGGTGTGCCGCAGCACCGCCGGCAGGCGCGCATCGTCGGTCGTCGGCGTGGCGAGGCGGATGAAATCGATCCCGGCTTCGCAGCGCCGGCAGGCACAGCTCGTCGTCATGCTCGGGCGGCAGGTCGACGACGATCAGGCCGTCGACGCCGGCCGCTTTCGCATCGGCGAGAAAGCGCGGCACGCCATAGCGGTAGATCGGATTGTAATAGCCCATCAGCACGATCGGCGTCGCCGGATCGCGCGTCGCGGAAGCCGCGGACGATGGCGAGCGTGCGGGCGAGCGTCATGCCGGCCTTCAAGGCGCGCAGGCCGGCGGCCTGGATCGCCGGCCCGTCGGCCATCGGGTCGGAGAACGGCATGCCGATCTCGACGAGATCGGCGCCCGCCGCCGGCAGGCCGGCGAGCAGCCGCGCAAAGGTCGCGGCGTCGGGATCGCCGCAGGTGAGATAGGTGACGAGCCCGGCGCGGCCTTCGCGCGGCAGCGCGGCGAAGCGCGCGGCGATGCGCGCGCTCACGGCGCCGGCTCCGCGGCGCGCGCGACGGTGTCGAGATCCTTGTCGCCGCGGCCCGACAGATTGATGACGATGAGATGATCGCGGCGGCAGCTGCGGCGCGCGCTTCAGCGTCTCGGCCACGGCATGCGCCGAATTCGAGCGCCGGGATGATGCCTTCGAGCCGCGTCAGCAGCCGGAACGCCTCCAGCGCCTCGTCGTCGGTCACCGGCACGTATTCGACGCGCCCGGATCGTGCAGCCAGGCATGCTCGGGGCCGATGCCGGGATAGTCGAGCCCGGCCGAGATCGAATGCGCATCGATGATCTGCCCGTCCTCGGTCTGCGAGCAGATAGGTGCGGTTGCCGTGCAGCACGCCGGGCGCGCCGCCGTTGAGCGACGCCGCGTGCTTGCCGGTCGCGATGCCGAGCCCGGCGGCCTCGACGCCGACCATGGCGACCGCCGGCTCGTCGAGGAAGGGATGGAACAGCCCCATCGCGTTCGAGCCGCCGCCGACGCAGGCGACGAGCGTGTCGGGCAGCCGGCCCTCGGCCTCGTGCATCTGGCGCTGACCTCCTCGCCGATGACGCATTGGAAGTCGCGCACCATCGCCGGATAGGGATGCGGGCCCGCGACCGTGCCGATGAGGTAATAGGTGTCGTCGACATTGGCGACCCAATCGCGCAGCGCCTCGTTCATCGCGTCCTTCAAGGTCGCGGTGCCGGAATGCACCGGGCGCACCTCGGCGCCGAGCATGCTCATGCGCAGGACGTTGGGCTTCTGCCGCTCGATGTCGGTCGCGCCCATGTAGACGACGCAGGGCAGATCGAAGAGCGCGCACACCGTGGCGGTGGCGACGCCGTGCATGCCGGCGCCGGTCTCGGCGATGATGCGGCGCTTGCCCATGCGCCGCGCGAGCAGGATCTGGCCGATCGTGTTGTTGACCTTGTGCGCGCCGGTGTGGTTGAGGTCCTCGCGCTTGAGATAGATCTTCGCGCCGCCGCCGTGGCGGGTGAGGCGCTCGGCGCAATACAAGGGGCTCGGCCGGCCGACATAATGCTCGAGATAATGCCCCATCGCGGCGGCGAAGGCGGGATCGCGCTTGGCCGCCGCATAGGCGCGCTCGACCTCGAGCACCAGCGGCATCAGCGTCTCGGCGACGAAGCGGCCGCCGAAGATGCCGAACATGCCGCGCTCGTCCGGGCCCGCGCGATAGGTGTTGGGTCCCGCCATCGCCCTTGTTCTAGCCGCAAAGCGGCGGCGGATTTCAAATCCAATGCCGGCCCGGGTGCCGGCGCAGCCCGGATATCCCCTTCATTCATTTACGAAATATGCGGGGTCGGGGAGGCGCGTCCCGGCCCGATCCTTAGCCGGTTCTTTACGCTTCCGTGACACACTGGCGGCCTGCACGATCGGGGGAGACATGCCGCTTTCGTCGCAAGAACGGCCGGGGCGGGCGCGCCGGCGGAAAAAGTCCGATTTCCCGATGGACGATGGCGCGAAGTTCGGCGTGTATTTTCCGCTCCTTTTCGAGCGCCACCCGATCCCGCTTTACATCTACGACTGGGATTCACTCGAGATCCTGCTGGTGAACGACGCCACGCTGGCGCAATACGGCTACGCGCACGATGCATTTCTCCGCCTGCGCGTGACCGACCTCCTGGCGCCGCGCGTAGCGGACCAATTGGCCGACGATCGCGCCAGCGTCGTGTTGAAGGCCGGCGAGCGCCTTCACCGCAAGGCCGATGGCACGATCTTCCCGGTCGACATCTTCCGCCACCGGCTGGAAGTCGATGGCCGCATGCTCGCGCTCGTCGCCTGCCCCGACGCCAGCGCCCGCGCCCGTGCCCAGGAGCTGCTGGGCCGCAGCACCGACGATCTGCGCCGCAGTCACGAAAACCTGGCGCGCGCCCAGCGCATCGCCAATACCGGCAGCGTCGAACGCGACTTCCATGCCGAGCGGACGGAATGGTCGGACGAGACCTATCGCATCTTCGGCGTTTCGCCCGAGACCTTCACGCCCAGTCCGGCGGCGATGCTGGCGCTGGTCCATCCCGAGGACCGTACCCGCGTGACCGAGGCGCTTGCCAAGGCCCGCGAGGGCGTTCCGATTCAATTGCAATACCGCATCATCCGCCCCGACGGCAGCATGCGCGTCCTCTATCGCGAGGCCGAAATCATCTTCGACGCGGCGGGAAAGCCGCTCCGCTCGGTCAGCACGCTGCGCGACGTGACCCGGGCGCACGAGGCCCAGGAACGGCAACGAACGCTCGAAGCGGCGCTGCGCATCGCCAAGGACGAAGCCGAGGCGCTGGCGCGCGCGGTCCAGGAGGCGAATGCCGCACTCGAGCGCCGCGTCGAGGAACGCACCGCGGAATTGAAGGCGGCTCAGGACGCGCTGCTCAAGAAGGAACGGCTCGCCACGCTGGGGCAACTCACCGCGACGGTCGCGCACGAGCTGCGCAATCCCCTGAGCGCGATCAAGAACACCGCTTTCGTCATGGGCGAGCTGGCGACCGCCGGGAGTGTCGACATCAAGCGCCCGCTCACGCGCCTCCAGCGCAGCATCGAGCGCTGCAACCGCATCGTCAGCGATCTGCTCGACTATTCGCGGACGCGCGCGCTCGACCGCCGCCCGCGCGAGCTCGATCATTGGCTGCGCGAGACGTTGGAAGACCAGTCGGTTCCCGAATCGGTCGCGCTGATCCTCGACCTCGCGGCCGGCGCGGCGCGGGTGCCGCTCGACGCCGATCGCTTCTGCCAGGTCGTCATCAACATCGTCGAGAATGCGATCCAGGCGATGGTGGCGGCACCCAATCTCAATGCCGCACCTCGCCTCGCCGTCGCCAGCCGCGCGCTCGACGGCCAGGTTCGGGTCGTGTTCGAGGATAACGGTCCCGGCATCGCGCCCGAACATCTCGGCCGCGTGTTCGAGCCGCTGTTCAGCACCAAGAATTTCGGCACCGGTCTCGGCCTGGCAACCGCCCGGCACATCGTCGAGCAGCACGACGGCTCGATCGAGATCACCAGCGCGCCCGGCGAAGGGACCCACGTCGCCATCACCCTGCCGCTCGCCGCGGCGACGCAAGCCGCCTGAGGGCGGTCGTCACAGCGCGGCGGCGCGCGCCAGAAACGTGCGAATCTTGGTGTTGTCCTTGACGCCGGGCGCGGATTCGACGCCCGAAGAGACATCGAGCACCGCGGCACGCGAGATGGTTGCGGCCGCGGCGAGATTATCGGGGTCGAGCCCGCCCGAAAGCATCCACGGCAGCGGCCATTCGCGCGTGCTGAGCAGGCGCCAGTCGAAGGCCAGCGCATTGCCGCCGGGCATGGCGTCGGCCTTGTCCCTGGGCGGCTTGGCATCGAACATGAGCCAGTCGGCGACCGAGAAATAACGCCGCGCGGCCGCGAGATCGCCAGCGGCGGCGACCGGGATCGCCTTCATCGCGCGGATGCGGAAGCGGTCCTTGATCGTGGCGACGCGCTGCGGCGTCTCCTTGCCGTGCAACTGCAGCAGATCGAGCGGCACCTTGGCAAGGAGCTGCGTCAGAAAATCGTCGTCGGGATCGACCGTGACGCCGACGCGGGTCACGCCGGGCGGCACGGCGGCGGCCAGCGCCGACGCCGCGGCGATCGACAGATGCCGCGGGCTCGGCGGATAGAAAACGAAGCCGACGAAACGCGCGCCGCCGGCGATTGCCGCGCGCAGGGCGTCCTCGGTGCTGAGCCCGCAGATCTTGACGGCGACGGTCACATGAGCTCCGCATGCGTCGTCCGCGCATATGCCGTCCCGTAGGGCGCCAGCGCGACCGGCCGGCCAAATAGTGCATAGCTGGCGCCATGCCCAATGGCAGCCACCGGATCAGCCGCTACCAAAGATCGGGGAAAAGTCCTACTGGCAAACACCGCCGCATCCCAGGTTCTCACGCCACAATCCGAAATCACAGTTGGGCGCAATATTTGATTCTACTCGTGGACAACGGTTACGATGATAACGGAGGCCGCAAGTCTGGGCAAACGCTATGCTGACGCGGTGACGTGGACCCAGCGGTGGGACGCTTGGCTCCGTCGTCACCGCTACCACGCCCGCGGGAGACCCGCTGTCGCTGGACGCGCAAACGGGCGGGGGTTCGATCACACTTGGTGGAACGACGGAATTGATCAGTCCGGGAAGCGTGGTTCAAATCGGTTCGAGCAACATTCTCGTGGACCCGGCGCCTGCCGCAAGAGCCGAGAAACCGCGATATGGGGATCATCCGACCTCCTGAGCGTGCGCCTCGCATCATCGAGACGCACATCTCCCCGTACCGAGGCGCCGATCTTGATGAATTTCTCGCGGAACCTGGTCAGCGACCACGGCTCCGGCGTCTCGGGCATCGCGAGCGGGCGCATGAAGTTGCCGCGCTTGCAGGCGAGCGCATGAGGCTGGAGGCGAACGGCACTGGCGACGAAGGAGCGGCATGACAGCAGCGTCCATTTGATCGCGCGCTTGCCCTCTTTGCTCCGTTGCTCGCAGGTGCGGCGTTGATGATAGAACGCGACGGCGCGCGCCGCTGGCCGCGCCATGTTGGTGACGATGAAGCCGATGCGCGGATGGAGTTCGCCAGGATGCCATTCGACCTTCGCCACCACGCCTCGCGGCTTATTCCGGCTCTGCGCCTGATAGCCGAAGCTCGCATGCAACCGCCGCACCTCGTTCGGCGGACGCCCGACCGGGCGCGTCGGCAAATGGCCACCGCGGGATGCGTGTATGTCGATCTGTGGCCGCGGGTGGTGCACGAATTCGGCGATCTCGTCGACCAGGAGCCGTCCAAGCTGCGGCTGTCTTTTCCGTCGGCGGATGCGATTTACGCGAATGGAGGCGACGCCGGGTCGGCGATACGCGATGACAATCGTGAGGGAGGTACCGTTTGCCTTGGGGCTGTGAGATTGACCTCGCCCGCCGGGGCGCGCATAGTTCACCTCGCCAGCTTCCGTAACCTCGCGTCCACGAGCACGGCGTCACCGCAATGCGAGGGGATGGCGCGATGCGCCCGTCGCGATGAAGCTGAAGCACGTCCCATGTGATCTTCGTATCTCCATGCGAAATACGAAACCGGAAAAGCGGAACACGAAGGGAGCGGCCATGGCAGATGAAAGCAAGTGCCCGGTCATGCACGGGACGACGAATCTCGGAATGAGGTCGAACAGCGACTGGTGGCCGAACCAGCTGAACCTCAGGATTCTCCGCCAGAACTCGCCCCAGTCCGATCCGATGGGCAAGGCCTTCAACTACGCCGAAGAGTTCAAGAAGCTCGACTTCAGGGCTCTGAAGAAAGACCTCACCGCGCTGATGACGGACAGCCAAGACTGGTGGCCGGCGGATTTCGGCCACTACGGCGGGCTCTTCATTCGCATGGCGTGGCACGGCGCCGGCACCTACCGCATCGGCGACGGCCGCGGCGGCGCGGGCGCCGGCCAGCAGCGCTTCGCGCCCCTCAACTCTTGGCCGGACAATGCGAACCTCGACAAGGCGCGCCGGCTCTTGTGGCCGATCAAGCAGAAATACGGCCGGAAAATCTCCTGGGCCGACCTGATGATCCTCGCCGGCAATGTCGCGCTCGAGTCGATGGGCTTCAAGACATTCGGCTTCGGCGGCGGGCGCCCCGATGTGTGGGAGCCTGACGAATCCGTCTACTGGGGCAAGGAGAAGGCTTGGTTCCCCGATCCTCATAGCGATAAGCGCTACACCGGCGACCGCCAGCTCGAGAATCCGCTCGCCGCCGTGCAGATGGGCCTCATCTACGTGAATCCGGAAGGGCCGAACGGCAAGCCGGATCCGGTTGCTGCCGCCATCGACATTCGCGAGACCTTCAAGCGCATGGCCATGAACGACGAGGAGACGGTTGCGCTCATCGCCGGCGGACACAGCTTCGGCAAGACCCATGGCGCCGGCGATGCGAAGCTGGTCGGCCCGGAACCCGAGGCAGCGCCGATTGAGGAGATGGGCCTCGGCTGG
This sequence comes from uncultured Alphaproteobacteria bacterium, assembly GCA_963721625.1. Lineage (GTDB taxonomy): Bacteria > Pseudomonadota > Alphaproteobacteria > ATCC43930 > CGMCC-115725 > DATJLY01. Next base: position 145,603 of record CAVRKF010000003.1, on the reverse strand, counting down.
AAGAGCAAGTTCGGCACGGGCAAAGGCAAAGACGCGATCACGGGCGGCCCGGAAGTCACCTGGACCACGACGCCGACGAAGTGGAGCAACAACTTCTTCGAGAACCTGTTCGGCTACGAATGGGAGCTGACCAAGAGCCCGGCCGGCGCGTATCAGTGGAAGGCGAAAGGCGACGCCGCGCACAATTCCGGATGCCTTCGACCCGTCGAAGCGTCACGCGCCAACCATGCTGGTCACCGACCTCTCTCTGCGGATCGATCCGGTCTACGAGAAGATCTCCCGGCGCTTCTTACGAGCATCCGGATGAGTTCGCGGACGCGTTTGCCCGGGCGTGGTTCAAGCTCACGCACCGCGACATGGGTCCGCGCGCACGCTATCTCGGCCCGGAGGTCCCGGCGGAGGAGCTGATCTGGCAGGACCCCGTTCCCGCCGTCGATCACAAGCTGATCGACGCCAAGGACATCGCGGATCTCAAGGCCAAGATCCTCGCCTCGGGACTTTCCATCTCCGAGCTGGTCGGGACCGCTTGGGCCTCGGCGGCAACCTTCCGCGGCTCCGACAAGCGCGGCGGGGCGAACGGGGCGCGCATCCGTCTCGCGCCGCAGAAGGATTGGGAAGTCAACCAGCCTGCCCAATTGGCAAAGGTGCTCGAAACCCTTGCGGGCATCCAGAAAGCGTTCAACGGCGCGGCCAGCGGCGGCAAGAAAGTGTCGCTCGCCGACCTGATCGTTCTCGGCGGCTCAGCCGCCGTCGAGCAGGCCGCGAAAAAGGCCGGGCACGACGTGACCGTTCCCTTCGCGCCCGGCCGCACGGACGCGTCGCAGGAGCAAACCGACGTGGAGTCCTTTGCCTATCTCGAGCCGGTTGCGGATGGCTTCCGCAACTACCTCAAGGCCAAATACGCCGTGTCGGCAGAGGAGCTTCTGATCGACAAGGCGCAACTCCTGACGCTGACCGCGCCGGAGATGACGGTTCTCGTCGGCGGCCTGCGCGTCTTGGGCGCGAACCACGGCAAGTCGCAGCACGGCGTCTTCACGAAGCGGCCGGAGACGCTGACCAACGACTTCTTCGTGAACCTCTTGGACATGAGCACCGAGTGGAAAGCGACCTCGGATGAAAATGTGTTCGAGGGACACGACCGCAAGAGCGGCAAACTGAAGTGGACCGGCACCCGTGTCGACCTCATCTTCGGTTCGAACTCCGAGCTGCGCGCCCTTGCCGAAGTCTATGGCTCCGCCGACGCGCAAGCGAAGTTCGTGGCCGACTTCGTGGCGGCGTGGACCAAGGTGATGAACGCTGATCGCTTCGACCTCGCCTGATCTCGGCCGCGAGTTTTCGAAGGCTGTTAAGGCGCAGCAACAAGGAGATGGCGGCGAAGGTGCGCCGCGGTGACCTCGCTCGGGCCGAGGACGCACATGAGGACGCACATCACGCGGCGATAGCCGCCTCAGCCGCCGGCGCCAACGCGGGGCGGCGCGGCCGGCCGAGCCGGGCTTGGGTTGCGGCCAGTTCGCGCTCCAGCGCCGCGATCCGCCGCGCGCGCGCGCGCGCCGCCCGCCGCGCCCGGCCGCCATTGATCCAGGCGACGAGCTCGCCGACGAGGAAGCCCACGACCAGCGCCAGCAGCACGACGAGATAGAGCGGCGCCTCGAGCCGGCCCGGCAGCGGCCAGAGCGACACCGTGACGCCGGCGCGGTTCGACACCGCGAACAACACCGCGACGACGGCGACCGGCACCGTCACCACCCAATGGACGAGTCTCACCGCATCACCCGCGCGCCGGGTCACGGGCCCTCGTTCAGCCGCTCGCGCAGCTGCTTGCCGGTCTTGAAGAAGGGGATGTGCTTCTCGCCGACGTTGACGCTGTCGCCGGTGCGCGGATTGCGCCCCTGGCGCGCCTCGCGGCGCTTCACCGAGAAGGCGCCGAAGCCGCGCAGCTCGACCCGGTCGCCGCGCGACAGCGCCGCGGTGATCTCGTCGAAGATCGTGCTGACGATGCGCTCGACGTCGCGCTGATAGAGATGCGGGTTGCGTTCGGCCAGGCGCTGGATGAGCTCGGACTTGGTCATGCGACGCCTCTTCCGAGCTTGGCGGCAATCGGAGCCTGCCAAACCGCCTGCGACCCGTCAACAGCCGCCCGGCAGCGGCTCCCCGGCCAACCGGCCGGGGGGCGCCGGCAGGCGCTACTTCTCGTCCTTCTCGGCGGTCGCGGGCGCGGTTGATGGCGGCGCCGAGGATGTCGCCGAGGCTCGCGCCCGAATCCGACGAGCCGAATTCGGCCATCGCCTTCTTCTCCTCGTCGACCTCGCGCGCCTTGATCGACAGCGTCGCCTTGCGCGTCGCGCGGTCGAGCGCGGTGATCTTGGCGTCGACCTTCTCGCCGACGGCGAAGCGGTCGGGCCGCTGCTCGGCGCGGTCGCGCGACAGCTCGGCCTTGCGGATGAAGCCGGGCAGCCCGCTCCTGAAGCTGCACCTCGATGCCGCGTTTCGGTGATCGCGGTGACGGTGCAGGTGACGACATCGCCCTTCTTGACCGCGGCGAGGCTCGCTTCGAGCGGATCGGAGGCGAGCTGCTTGATGCCGAGGCTGATGCGCTCCTTCTCGACATCGACGTCGAGCACGCGCACGCGCACCATGTCGCCCTTCTTGTAGTCGTTGATCGCCTCCTCGCCGGGCTTCTGCCAGTCGATGTCGGAGAGATGCACCATGCCGTCGATGTCGCCGGGCAGGCCGACGAACAGGCCGAACTCGGTGATGTTGCGGACCTCGCCTTCGAGCTCGGTGCCGACCGGGTGTTTCTCGGCGAACGCCTCCCACGGATTCTGCATCGTCTGCTTGAGGCCGAGGCTGATGCGGCGCTTGGGCGGATCGACGTCCAGCACCATCACCTCGACCTCCTGGCTGGTCGAGACGATCTTGCCGGGATGGACGTTCTTCTTGGTCCAGCTCATCTCCGAGACGTGGACCAGGCCCTCGACGCCGGGCTCCAGCTCGACGAAGGCGCCGTAGTCGGTGATGTTGGTGACGCGGCCCTTGAAGCGCGCGCCGGCCGGGTATTTGAGCTCGACGCCCTCCCACGGATCGGCCTCGAGCTGCTTCATGCCGAGCGAGATGCGCTGGGTCTCGGGATTGAAGCGGATGACCTGCACCTTGACGGTCTGGCCGATATGCAGCGCCTCGGACGGATGGTTGATGCGCCGCCAGGCGATGTCGGTGACGTGCAGCAGGCCGTCGACGCCGCCCAGATCGACGAAGGCGCCGTAATCGGTGATGTTCTTGACCACGCCGTCGACAGGATCTGGCCCTCCTTGAGCGAGGCCACCAGCTCCGAGCGCGCTTCGGCGCGGCTCTCCTCGAGCACGGCGCGGCGCGACACGACGATGTTGCCGCGCGAGCGGTCCATCTTGAGGATCTGGAACGGCTGCGGCGAGCCCAGCAGCGGGGTGATGTCGCGCACCGGGCGGATATCGACCTGGCTGCCCGGCAGGAAGGCGACGGCGCCGTTGAGATCGACGGTGAAGCCGCCCTTGACGCGGCCGAAGATGACGCCGGTGACGCGCTCGTTCGCCTGGAAATTCTTTTCGAGCTGGGTCCAGGCCTCCTCGCGGCGCGCCTTCTCGCGCGAGATCTGCGCCTCGCCGTTCTTGTCCTCCATGCGCTCGAGATAGACCTCGACGATGTCGCCGGGCTTGATCTCGGCCGGCCGTGCCGGCGGTCGCGAATTCCTTCAGCGGCACGCGGCCCTCGGACTTGAGGCCGACGTCGATCAGCACGATGTCGTTCTCGATGCGCGATCACCGTGCCCTTGATCACGGTGCCTTCGAGCCCGGCGGCGGCGCCGAGCGATTCGTCGAGCAGCGCGGCAAAGCTTTCCTTGCCGGCGGTGGGGGCGGTTTGGGTTGCGACGGCCATCAAGACTCCGAGCGTCCCCTGGAATGATGCTCGCTGCCGCCGGGGACGAGCGGCAGGCGAGCGGCCGCCGGCAGGGCGCGGGTGCGGCGGCAGGGACCCGTGATCCGGCAGGCATGCCGCAAGCGGCGCTCAGCCTCGCGTTGCCGGCGAGCTTGCGCGGCGATGAAATCCACCGCTGCCGCGAAGGCGGCATCGGCATCGCGCGCGGTGGTATCCAGCTCGAGCGCGTCGGCGGCCCGCTCTCAGCGGGGCCGTCGCGCGCTCGCTGTCGCGCGCGTCGCGAGCCTTCATGTCCTGCAGGACGCGCTCGTATATAGTCCCCGCGCTCGTCCGCCTGCAACTCTTTGAATCGCCTCGTCGCCCGGGCCTCGAGCGTGGCCGTGACGAAGAGCTTGGCGTCGGCGTCGGGGCAGACCACGGTGCCGATGTCGCGGCCGTCGAGCACGGCGCCCGCGGCAGCCGGCGGGCGGGTGGTGGGCGAAGTCGCGCTGAAAGCCGAGAAGCGCCGGCGCGCACCGCCGGGATCGCCGCCACCACCGAGGCCGCCTCGCCGACGCGCTCCTCGCGCAGGCGCGGGTCGTCGAGGTCGCCGAGCCGCACCGCGCCGCGCCGCCGCGACCGCCGACGCCGGGATCGGCGGGATCGCCGCCGGTCGAGCAGCGCCGCAGCGCCGTCGCGCGATAGAGCACGCCGGTGTCGAGATGGGCGAGGCGGTAATGGCGCGCGAGCCGCCGCGCCAGCGTGCCCTTGCCCGAGGCCGCCGGCCCGTCGACGGCGATGATCACGGGCGCCGCCTCGGCGATCGCGGCGCCGAGCCCGTTCATCAGCGCGACGAAGCCGGGGAAGCTGGTGGCGATGGTGGCGCCGTCGTCGATCGCGCACCGGCCGCTCCGCCGCCATGCCGAGCACCAGGAACGCCATGGCGATGCGATGGTCGAGCCGCGCCGCGATCGCGCGCGCCGCCGCGCGGCGGGCGGCCGCGCCCGTCGACGACGAGCGTGTCGCCCTCGACCGCGACCTCGACGCCGCAGGCGGCGAGCCCCTCGGCGATGGCGGCGAGCCGGTCGCTTTCCTTGACCCGCAGCTCGCCGAGGCCGCGCATCACCGTGCGGCCCTGCGGCGAAGGCGGCGGCGACGGCGAGGATCGGATATTCGTCGATCATGCGCGGGCGCGCGCTCGGCCGGCACCTCGACGCCCTTCAGCGCGGCTCGCGCGCACGACGAGATCGGCGACCGGCTCGCCGCCTTCGATGCGCTCGTTCGGCGATGCGATCGTCGGCGCCCATCTCGGCGAGCGTGTCGAAGAGCCCGGCGCGCAGCGGATTGAGCCCGACGCCCTCGATCGTGATCTCCGAGCCCGGCAGCAGCAGCGCCGCCACCGCCGGGAAGGCGGCCGAGGACGGATCGCCCGGCACGACGAGATCGGCGCGCCGCGAGCTCGGGCTCGCCGGTGAGGCGGATGCGCCGCCCGCCGTCCGTCCGTCGCGTCGACCGCGACGCTGGCGCCGAAATGGCGCAGCAGCCGCTCGGTGTGGTCGCGCGTCGGCAGCGGCTCCTCGACCATGGTCTCGCCCGGCGCGTTGAGGCCGGCCAGCAGCACCGCCGATTTCACCTGCGCCGACGGCACCGGCAGGCGATAGGTGATCGGCAGCGGCGCCGCCGCGCCGATCACCGCCAGCGGCAGCCGGCCGCCGTCGCGCGCGACGAATGCGCGCGCCCATCTGCCTGCAGCGGCGTCGCCACGCGCGCCATCGGCCGCCGGCGCAGCGAGGCGTCGCCGGTGAAGAAGGTGGTGAAGGGATGGGTCGCGACCACGCCCATGAGCAGCCGCGCGCCGGTGCCGGAATTGCCGAGATCGAGCACGTCGTCGGGCTCGGCGAGGCCGCCGACGCCGACGCCCTGTGACCCGCCAGACGCCGTCGCCGATGCGCTCGATGCCGGCGCCCAGGGCGCGCATCGCCGCGGCGGTGCGCAGCACGTCCTCGCCTTCGAGCAGGCCCTCGACCCGGTGCTGCGCCCGACGGCGAGCGCGCCCAGGATGAGGGCGCGGTGCGAGATCGACTTGTCGCCCGGCACGCGGCAGCGCCCGCGCAGCGGGCCGGCGCCGGCCGAGACGAGCGGCGTGGCCGGCAGCGGTTTGCATTGGGCGCCTCTCCTAGCACAGGACACGCGTGCCGACAGAGGCGGCGCACGAGCGGCGCGCGCGCGCCGATTTTGCTTTTGACAGCGGCCGCGCCTTCGTGGCAAAGGGCGCGGCGCCGCCGATTTCGATGCCCGAAAGGAGGCGAAGTGTGGCGAAGCTGGAATGGGGAACGAAGCGCATCTGCCCGAATTGCGGCGCGCGCTATTACGATCTGCGACCACGATCCGATCGTCTGCCCCAAATGCGGCACGGCCTTCGATCCCGAGGCGCTGCTGCAGACGCGCCGCGTCGCGTCGCCGCCGCCGGTCGAAGCAGGTCGCCGAGCCCGTGGTCGAGGAGGAGATCGAAGCCGAGATCGAAACCGAGGCCGAGCCCGAGGAGGACGAGGAGGCGGTCGCGGTCGAGGCCGCCGAGGAGGAGGAAGAAGAGGAGGAAGAGGTCCTCGAAGACGCCTCCGAGCTCGGCGAGGACGAGGACGACATGGCCGAGGTGATCGAGAACGTCGAGGACGAGGAGGAGCGTTGACAGCTGCCGCGCTCGCGCCCTAGATTGATCCGTCGAATCGCCGGATCGAGCCGCGCGCGGGCGCGACGGGGTCATAGCTCAGTTGGGAGAGCGCTACAATGGCATTGTAGAGGTCCGGGGTTCGATTCCCCGTGGCTCCACCAGTTCAATCAAGGGCCTGGCCGGCAACGGCCAGGCCCTTGAACATTTGTCGGGCCAGCATCGTCCCTTTTTTCTCATGTCACGTCGCCGTGGCGGCGCCAGCACCGCGCGGCCTCGGGGTCCGTTCAAAAAAAAGTCCCCGGCCGTCGCGTCAGGAAAACGCCGACAGGCCGGGGCTTCCATTCTCGCAAACGGCGACGCGGCCAAGCCGCCATGCCACGCGCCGTCCCGGCAACGCTCCGTGTCCGCTGTTCAGGCCGCGAAGCGGATGCCGGGCGAGCCGACAACGCCGCTCTTTTGCATGAGCGCCTTCACATCCTCCGAGGCCGCCCAAGTACGGGCCTTCGCCACCTCGGCTACGGCCGGCGGGACCTCCACATCATTCGGGTCCTTGGCGCCGGAACACTCCGCCGTTCGTATTTTCTTGTGCGTGAAAGCGTGCGCTATTTCAGGCTGCTCAACGTCACGCCCTTGATTTGCTTCAACGCCAGGAGCTGCGTGGCGCAAGCATCGGCGACGGCGCCAGACAGATCCGAATCGGTTTTCTGGCCGGGCAACGCGATCCAGCCGCCCTTTTCGATGAAATCGGTCTGATTGTAGTTGTCCGCGCTCTTCTTGAGCGCCTGCCACGACGCCACGGCGTTGGCCTGCTGCTCGAACCGTCCGACGCAGTCGGGTGCCGCCACCGCTACGACCGCGGATTGCGTTTGGCTGTCCGCCAAGGTTTTTGCGGCGCCGGCGCTGACCCAGCCGAAGCCATAGGCGAGCACGGCCCACCACACCAGAGCACCCAGCACGGCGCCCCAGATGCCCGGTTTGATCCATAAAGGAATTCTCATCGCGCGGCCTCCCGCTTATTTTCGAGCGAAAATTTCGAATTGCGCCGATTGTCAGGGTAACAGCAAACTTGCGGCGGGGGTGGTTAATTCCGGTTCATGAACTTTATTTCAAGCGCGCCGGATTTCCGCCGGTTCAAGGCCGCGGGCCGTTGTCCGGATTGGGCGGCGGCGATCCGAGGCGCGCCAATTCGGCCCGAACGCAGGCGGCAAAGTCGGACGTGGCGGGCGTGAAGCCGATCCGGATGCAGCGGTCACGCGCCGCGTCGCGTTGCTGTTGTTCCGCGGCCTTGCGCTGCGCCGCGCGGTGAGCCGCCAGGTCGTCACAGCCGCCGAGAAGAGCTGCGGCCGCGAGCATGGCGATGCTTGCCGCGACCGTGGCAAGGCGCAATTGCCGGGCTCGGCCGCCGCCATGGCTATTCCGTAAGGCCATTCGCTTTCCCGCCACCACGCCGTTCCCGCGCAACCCCCAGTATCCGGCTTCCGCAAATCGGTTCCAAGCCCCCCGCGCGGACCCGCGCTTGCCCTCTCTGGCCGGCGCGCTGAATTGGCGTAACATGCGCGCGCCGGCAGGCGGCGGGGGAAACGGACCATGGGCGGCCGAAAGGGCATCGGGGCATGACGCGCGAACGCCGCAACGTCGTGGTGCTGGCGACCTGCCAGATGCTGTTCAATTCGAGCCGCGCGCTCCTGGTCGCGACGGCGCCGCTGATCGCCTACGCGATCGCGCAGGAGAAGGCGCTGGCGACGCTGCCGACCTCGCTCGTCATCGTCGGCACCGCGATCATGACCATGCCGGCCTCGCTCTTCATGCAGCGCGTCGGGCGCCGTGCCGGGTTCGTGTTCGGGGCCATCGTCGGTGCCGTCGGCGGCAGCGTTGCCGCCGTGGCGGTGGCGCGCGGCGATTTCTGGCTGTTCTGCTTCGGCACCCTGCTGTTCGGCTGCTTTGCCGGGTTCGGACAGCTCTATCGCTTTGCCGCGGCCGATGTGGCGCCGCCGCAATTTCGCGGCCAGGCGATCTCGCTGGTGCTGGCGGGGGGCGTGGTCGCGGGTTTCGTCGGGCCCGAACTCGCCAAGCTTGGCAAGGACATGATCGTCTCGGTGCCGTTCCTCGGCGCCTATATCCTGCTGGTGGCAACGACGCTGCTGGGGGCGGTCGCCGTCGCGTTCGTGGACATTCCCCGCCTGTCGCCGCAAGAGGCGAGCGCGCCGCGCCGTCCGCTCGCGATCATCATGCGTCAGCCGGCTTTCATCGTCGGCACGCTCACGGCGCTGATCGGGCAGGCGGTGATGAGCCTGCTCATGACCGCGACGCCGCTCGCGATGGCGCTGTGCCATCACGATTTCTCCGACACGGCGCTGGTGATCGAGTGGCATATCGTCGGCATGTACGCCCCGGGCTTCTTCACCGGCTGGCTCATTCGCATCTTCGGCGTGACGCGGGTCGTGCTTTTCGGCCTGCTGCTGCTCGGCCTCGCCGTGTGGGTGGCGCTGTCGGGGCAGGAGGTGACGCAGTTCTGGGTCGCCATGACGCTGCTCGGGGTCGGTTGGAACTTCACCTTCACCGGCGGCACCACGCTGCTCACCGAGGTTTGCACCCCGGCCGAGCGCGCCAAGACCCAGGGCGCGGCGAACATGCTCATCTATGCCGCGGTTGCGTTCGCCTCGCTGTCGTCCGGCTCTTTGGTTTATTTCTTCGGCTGGCCATGGGTGAATGTCGGCGCGATGCCGCTCATTGCGGTGGCGCTGGCGGTGACGGTGTGGCACGCGCGACGGCGGCGCCTGGGCGCCCAGCTGGCGTGATCCAGCGCGCCTCGAGCGCCAGTGCGGCGAAGGCGACGAGGTAGAACAGCGCGCCGAGCCGCGGCACTTCGGTGGTGCAGTCGAAGAGCGAGCTGGCGAGGAAGGCGGCGATGGCGGCGGCAAGTGCCGGCGCGATCGGGTGGCCGCGCCGCGTCGCGCGCAGCGCCGCCGCGAACGCCGCCGCCGCCAGCAGCAGAAACGCAGCCAGCCCCAGCGCGCCCTCCTCGAAGAACGTCATCAGGTACTGATTCTCGATCCGCCAGATGGCGTGATCGTCGTCGGTGGCAAACCAGTACGCGAGACCATCGGCGAAATCGCCGTTGGCGACCAGCGCGTTCCCGGCGCGGTCCTCGAACCGCACATCGGCGATGTCCAGGGCCGCGCCGGGCTCCGGCACGAACAGCGACAGCTCGACCGGTCGCCCCAGCCCGAACACGCGGCGCCGCCCGATTGCGCCGCTGGGGATGAGGCCGGAAACGCGCTGCCACCGGCCGGGCGCCGTCGGTCCGAGCGCGACGCTTTCGCAGTTCACCGAATAGAGCAGCAGCTTTTCGCACAAGAGGACGATGAGGCCATCGCTCGCCGCGTGCCCGCGCAGCGTCGCGCTCACGCGATAGAGGCTGCGCGGCGCCACCCGGACCTTCTGTCCGAGATAGAGCGGCAATCCCGCTTGCACCCTGAGGAATTCGCGTCCGTCCGCACGGTGCAGCGCGATGTTGGTGGGAAAGCGTCCCCCAGGCCGCCGCGCCAGCACGACCCGCGCGTAGCTGCCGAGCCCCATGCCGAAGAGCGCGGCGCGCGGGCCGCCGTCATCGAGCGCCAGCCCGGCCCGCCACTCGGCCAGGCGGATATCGAGATCCGGCAGCGTGCGATCGAGGCGCCGCACCATGAACCGCGCATCGGTGGCCGCCGTCGCGGCGATCGCGCCCACCGCAACGAGCAGCAGCAGCGGCAACACCAGCGCGCGCAAGCCTTCGCCGCGGCGGCGTGCGGCATAAATCCCGCCCAGCGCGACCACGACGCTGGCGATGACCGCGCTGCCATAGGCGCCGCGGGCGAAGGTGACGACGAGCGTGTAGAGAGCGCCGGTCGCGACGCCCAGCGCGACGACAACGCCGGCGCCGCGCCGCCATGGCGGCAGCACGAACAGAAACGGCAGCGCCATGGCGACATAGACGCCGATATAGCCGCCGCCGAAATGCATGCTCGAGAAGGTGGCGACGATGCGATAGACCGTGCGGAAATCGAAGGGGCCGGTGAAGACCGCGCGCTCGGCCATCGCCGCCGCCGCGACCAGCGCCAGCCCCGCCGTCATTCCCGCCGCGAGCCAATTGAGAGCGTCTTCGCGCTCGTCGAGCGCCCGGCGCAGAAACGGCAGCAGCGCCAGCGCCGCGCCCAGCCCCTTGGCCACGCGCAGCGCGTTGAGCGGGCTCAGCTCGGCGATCGCCGTGCCGCCCGCGGGGCCATGCCGCGCCAGGCCGAAGCCGATGCCGACGACCGCGGCCGCGACCGTCAACGCGACGGCAGTGCCGGCCAGACCGCGGAGGCAGAAATCGCTGCGCCGCGGCGGCGCACGAAGGGCAAGCACGGCGATCGTGGTGAGGACGACGAGGTCCGGCTCCTCGATGAAGGTCCATCCGCTCCACGGGGCGAAATCGAACGCCGGCAGCGCCGCCGGCACGATCGCGAGCCACAGCAACGGAAATCGCCACAGCGCACCGGCATAGGCGCCCAGGACCGCCAGCAACAGCGGCGGATCGAGCGGGTAACGCCACGCGATTGCAACCGTGAGCCCGCCGGCGGCGGCCGCGACACCGAAATGTCCGGCGTGGCGCCGCGTATCGTCGCGAGCCACGGCGGCGGGCGGGGCGGCACGATCGGACGGGCCTGACATGTGATCGCGGCGTTCTATCGCGCCGTTCGGCGCCGGCGCAAGCGCGCCCCGCCATGGACAGATTGCGGCGCAGACGACATGCTCGGCGCCTCGCCGACACGGGAGGGTGATATGGCGCGCACGCACCAGCGGAGTTATGTCAAGGGCGAACGGGCGCAGACCCGGGCCTATTCGCCGGCGGTCATCACCGACCGGCGGTTCGGTGATCTGGCTCGCCGGCCAGACCGCGCGCCGAGGACGAGGCCGGTCGCTCGCTCGCCGGCAATTTCGACGGCCAGGTCCGCGAGGTGTTCCGTCGCCTCGGCAGCACGCTCGAGGAGGCGGGCGGCACGCTCGCCGACATGGTGACGATGACCGTTTTCGTCACCGATTTGCGCAACGGCACGCGCTTCACCGAATTGCGCCGCGAGATCCTGGGCGACGATTTCCCGGCGAGCGCGCTCATCACCTGTGCCGGCGCTCGCCCAGCCGGCGTTGCTGGTCGAGGTCCAGGGCATCGCCGTCATCGGCTGATCGCGTCAGCGCCGGTCGCGCGCCTGATCCATCAGCGGCTTCTGCTGGCCGCCGTCGATCTCGATCTGCGTGCCGTTGACGAAGTGCGTCAGCGGCGAGGCGAGCATGGCGACGAGATTGGCGACCTCGCGCGTCTCGGCGATGCGGCCCAGGGAATGCTCCGCGGCGCGAGCCCGTCGGCGGTGTCGTAGTCGAGCTTCATGTCGCGCGCCATCGCCCGCACCAGCCCGTCCCAGCGCTCGGTGCGCACCGGCCCGGGATTGACGGCGACGAAAGTGATGCCGTCCTTGCCGTATTGCCCGGCGAGCGACATCGTCAGGTTCTGGCCCGCCGCGTTGGCCGCGCCCGGCGCGATCTCCCAATAGGAATGCTTGATGCCGTCATTGCCAATGAGGTTGACGACGCGGCCGCCGCCCTGGCGCTTCATGTGCGGAAGCACATGGCGGATGCAGCGGACATAGCCCATGAACTTCAACTGCAGCGCCTGCGCCCAATCCTCCTCGGTGAGGGTCTCGATCACCCCGCCCGGCGCCGAACCGGCATTGTTGACGAGAATGTCGATGCGGCCGAAATGGCGCGCCGCCGCGGCGACGAAATTGCGCGCGTCCTCGGCCTTGGTGAGATCGGCGGCAACGGCGAGGATGTCGCGCCCGCTCGCCGCGGCGATCTCCTGGGCCGCCGCGGCGAGCGGACCCTGGCGCCGGGCGCAGATCGCGACGCTGCAGCCTTCCTCGGCCAGCACGCGCGCGATCGCCTTGCCGATGCCGGCGCTGCCGCCGGTGACGAGCGCGATCTTCCCGGTGAGCTCGAGATCCATGACGCTTCCTCCGCGCAGCCGCGATCGCCCTTGTCGCGGCGGCATGCCGAGGATCATCCGCCATTCGTCGCCCGTCCTCAAGGCGCGCGCATGATCCCCTGTGGCTTTGCCGCGAACGCGGTGCCGTTCGCGGCGCTCGACGGCTTGCGATGCCGGGGCGGTTGCTCGACCGCGCGCCGGGCGGGGTTCAGCCGGCCGCGACGTACGACGGCGCGGCGACGAAGAAATCGCGCGTCGCCGCCGCCGGGACCGCCATGCCGAACAGGAGCCCCTGGGCCTGCTGGCAGCCGGACGCCAGAAGCTCCGGCAGCCGGCCGCGATCGCTCACGCCCTCGGCCGTCACCGTCAGCCCAAGCCCATGGCCAAGCCCGATCAGGCCGTTGACGATCTGCTCGCTCTCGCCATCGGCGCGCATGCCTTCGATGAAGCTGCGGTCGATCTTGACCTTGTCGAGCTTGAAGTTCCGGAGATGGTAGAGGCTCGAATAGCCGGTGCCGAAATCGTCGAGCGCGATCCGCACCCCGGCGTCGCGAAGCGGTCCGAACACCTCGCGCGCCGCTTGGAGATGGCGGACGAGGGCACTCTCGGTGATCTCGAGCTCCAGCCGCTGCGGCGGCAGTCCGGCGGCGCGAAGAATGTCGAGGACGCGCGTGCCGAGCGTCTTCTCGTCGAACTCGACGGGCGAAACATTGACGGCGAGCGTCACCGTATCCGGCCAGTCAAGTGCAACCCGGCATGAGGCGCGCAGAATCTGGTCGGTCAGCTCCTGGATCAAGCCCAGATCCTCGGCGACGGGGATGAAGCGGTCCGGCGGGATCGGGCCCCATTGCGGATGTGTCCAGCGGGCGAGCGCCTCGAAGCCCACGACCCTGTTGTTTCGCAGATCGATGAGCGGCTGGAAATACGGCTCGATCGCACCATTCGCGACGGCCTCTTGCAACGCACGCTCGAGCTCGTCCCGCTCGCGAACGAGCCGGTCCATCTCGTCGTCGAAGAAGCGCAGGGCGGATTTGTGCTCAGCCTTGGCCTTGTACAGCGCGACGTCGGCGCGCCGCATGGCCTCGTCGGCGGTGCAGCCGGCGAACGGCAGCAGGCAAATGCCGATGCCGGCGCCGACCTGATGCCGTGTCGCGCCGATGGTGACGGGCGCCTGCAAGCTGTCGATTATCCGCAGCGCGATGCTCGTCACCGCCTCGGCGCCGGCGAGTTGCTCGGCCAGCACGGCGAACTCGTCACCGCCCTGCCGCGCCACAAGGTCGCCTTGGCGAACGGCGGCGCCGAGACGCGCGGCGACGACGCGCAGCATTTCGTCGCCCGCCCCGTGGCCATGAACGTCGTTGATCTTTTTGAAGCCGTTGAGATCGAGCGTCAGCAGCGCGTGCGTGCCGCCGCTGCGCGGCGGCGCACCGATGGCCGCGTTGAGCGCATCGTCGAAGCGGCGGCGGTTCGGCAGACCGGTGAGCGGGTCCTGGAGCGCAAGCCGGCGCGCCTGCTGCTCGGCGACGAGGCGCAGGCGGGCGTCGCGCTTGTGCTCGTTCGAGCGCCGCCACGCGAAAATAAGCAGCCCCAGGCCGAGCACGGTGCCGATGATCGGCATCTCGTCGGGCTCGATCATATGGTCCACGGGAGCGGCACCCCCGGCGACGAACACGTCCACTTCCCACATCACGTAAACACACAACAGGACCGCCGCCGCCAGCAGACACATGTCCTGAAGGCTGACGCGATGGCGAATGACGAACCCCTTCATGCGTGCGGCACGATCGGCAAGCGACATGCAATCAATCCGGCGATGCTCATGCGGCTCGGCGTCGTCGAGACGAGGATCGATTCCGCCGACGCTCTCCCGATAACTATCATACAGTGTAGATACTATCATTGCACGCGCAATGCGGGAAATTAAAAATGGCGGCGCCTGCAATGCCCCTGCGGGAATGGCGCGCCCGGCCATCGCGCCGCCGCAATCGCGGCCATCTGGAAGATGACGCAGTTGCATGCTAGGACGAGCCGCCGATCGTCGCCCATCCGCAAGGAGCGCGCATGGTTCCCTATGGCTTTGCCGCGCGCGCGGCGCCGCTCGCGGCGCTCGACGGCTTCCGGGTCGAGCACGATCCCGAAGCGGAGCGTGCTGACATCGTCCTCGACCGGCCGCCGCTCAACATCGTCTCGATGACCGAGCGCGACCAGCTTGCCGCCGTCTTCGCCGCGCTCGACCGCGACCCGGCGATCCGCGTCATCGTCCTGCGCGGCGCGGGCAAGGATTTTTCCAGCGGCGGCAACATCGCCGGATTTCTCGAAGCCGCGCCCGAACAAGTGGCAAAGCTCGCCGACAACGTCGCCGCGCCCGAGCGCTGCGCCAAGCCGGTCATTGCTGCCGTGCGCGGATTCTGCTTCGGCGTGGGCTTCGAACTGGCGCTCGCCTGCGACTTCCGCATCGCCTCGCAGACGGCCGAGTTCGCGCTGCCCGAGATGCGCATCGGCATGATCCCGGGATCGGGCGGCTCGGCGCGGCTCCTCCAGATGGTCGGCATCGCCCGTGCCAAGGACATGGCGATGCGCGCGCGCCGCGTCCCGGCCGCGGAGGCGCTGCGTTGGGGCTTCATCACCGAATGCGTCGCCGACGACGCGCTGGAGGCGGCGGTGGCCGGGCTTGCGGCCGAGCTGCGCGCGTTCTCGCCGCTGGCGCAGCGGACGCTGAAGCGCGTCCTCAACCACGGCCAGCATCTGCCGCTGCGCGGCGCGATCGAGCTCGAGGGCGAAGCCTATGGCCGTCTGCGCTCCTCGGCCGATTTCACGGAGGGCGTGCAGTCCTTTCAGGACAAGCGCAAGCCGCAATTCCGCGGCGAGTGATGCGCCGCCTTCCCGGTCGGAGCGGCCCCTTGTCGGGGCGCGGCGGCTTGCGCCAAGCTGCGCGCGCGGCCGCCTGTCCTCGCGGCGGCGCCACGGGAGCGGGCGAGCGATGAAACTGGTCATGGTGGTCGGTGCGGCGACCCCGCCGGGACGCCTCAACAATGCGATGGAGAGCCTTGCGGCGGCGCTCGTTGCGCGGCGCCCGGAGGCGGCGATCGCGACCGTCAACCTCCACGCGACCCCGGTGGCGATCTGCGACGGGCGCAAACTCGAGGACTACGACGCGGCGACGCAACAGGCGGTGGCGACGATCGGCGCGTCAGCCGGCGTGATCCTCGCCGCCCCGGTCTATCGCGCGAGCTTTCCCGGCGTGCTCAAGAACCTGCTCGACCTCCTGCCGGTCGAGGCGCTGCGCGACAAGCCGGTCGGCATCGTCGCCATGGGCGGCTCGGCGCACCACTATCTCGGCGTCGACGGCCATCTGCGCCTGGTGCTGGCCTGGTTCGGCGCGGTGGTGCTGCCGAACTCGGTCTATCTCACCGGGCGCGACTTTGCCGACGGCCGCCTGACCGCGGCAGACGCCGCCGCCGATCTCGCGGCGCTGGGGGAGACGCTCGCCGATTTCGCGGCGAGCCTCGCGGGGCGGCATTTCGGCCCGACGCCGCTGGCCGCACGCTTCACCTGAGCGGCGGCCGGAAGGGCCGCGTCAGCGCGCCGCCGGCACGGTGAAGCGGAACACGGTTCCGCCCGCGGGATTGGGCTCGGCCCACAGCCTGCCGCCGTGGGACTCGATGATCGAGCGGCAGATCGACAGGCCCACGCCCATGCCCTGGGGCTTGGTGGTGACGAAGGGCTGGAACAGGCGTCCGGCCACTTCGGGGGCGATGCCGGGGCCGGTGTCGGTCACGCTGACGCGGAGGAAGCCGTCCTCGGCGCCGCCCAGATCGACCGTGAGTTCGCGCCGGGGGCTTGTCTCCATGGCGTCGACGGCATTGCGCAGCAGGTTCACCAGGACCTGCTGAATCTGAATCTTGTCGATGACGGCGCTGGGGCTGCCAGGCGCGACGTGGAACTGCACCCTGACCCCGTGCTCCTTCGCGCCGATGAGCGCGAGCGCACTCGCCTCCTCGATCAGCTTGAGCATGTCCTCGGTTTGCTGCGTCGTCACCGCCTTCTTCACGAAATCGCGCAGGCGGCGGATGATCTGGACGGTGCGGGTGACCTGGGCGCCCACGCTGTCGAGCGCCGCCGTCGCCCGTTCGAACGAGGCCTCGTCCTTGCGCGCCAGCAGCCGGCGCGCCGCCTGAAGATAATTTCCCGCCGCGGTCAGCGGCTGGTTGAGCTCGTGTGCCAGCGCCGCCGCCATCTGCCCCATCTCGCTCAGCCGCGAGATGTGCGAGATTTCCGCCTGCAGCTCCTGCAGCCGGCGTTCGAACTGCTGGCGCTCGGTGAGGTCGCGCACGAAGCCGGTGAACAGACGCCGCGTGCCGGCGACTTCGCCGACCGCGAGCTCCATCGGGAACGTGCCGCCGTCCTTGCGCCGCCCGGCGACGACGCGGCCGATGCCGATGATGCGCCGTTCGCCGGTCGCGCGATAGCGCGCGAGATAGGCGTCGTGGTTCTCGTGGTGCGGCGACGGCATCAGCATTTTCACGTTCTGGCCGCACACCTCGGCCGACGTGTAGCCGAACAGGCGCTCGGCCGCGGCACTGAAGGACTGGACGGTGCCCTTCTCGTCGATCACGATCATGGCTTCGGGAACGGTATCGAGGATCGAGCGCAGATGCGCCTCGCGCTCGGCAAGTTCGGCGACCGCGCGGTGCGCGTCGCTGATGTCGCTCACAATTTTCGAGACTTCGACGATGCGGCCGTCCGCCGCGCGAAGCGGCGAGAGGGTGAGCGCCACCGCGATGATGTGCCCATCCTTGGTGCGCCGCTGGGTCTCGTAGGTCGCGATCCGCTCCCCCGCCTGCACCCGCGCAAAGTTGCGTGCCATCTCGTCCTCGCTGCCGGGCGGGGCGAGAATGGCATAGGACTGCCCCACCATCTCCGCGGCCGAATAGCCGAAGATGCGCTCGGCGGCTTGGTTCCAGCTCGTGATCACGCCGTCTTGCGTGAAGCTGACGATGGCGGAATCCGCGGATTCGACGATCGCCGCGAGCAGCGCCGCCGCCGTGCCGCCGCCGGATGAATCCGGCGCGGCGGCGCCTGATTGATGGGAAGGATCGTCCGGCGGCACGACGGCGATTCTACCCGCGGGTCGCGGCGAAGCAAGGCGGGCGGGTGGGGCGCGCCAGCGGCGCGGCGCCAGCAACCGGATTGCCAGGACGCGCGATCTCGGACAGAATCTGCCGCGCCGATGCCGGATGACGCAACGATCTTTATCGTCGACGACGACGATGCGATCCGTGAATTGCTCGAGCTGCTGCTCGAGGCGAGCGGCCTCCGCACGGCCGGGTTTCCCTCGGGCGAGCGGTTTCTCGAGGCGCTGGCGCCGGATGCGCAGGGCTGCGTGCTCGTCGATGTCCGCATGCCGGGAATGGGCGGCCTCGAGGTTCAGGAGGCGCTGAGCCGCCGCCGCAGCGCGGTGCCGGCGATCATCATGACCGGCCATGCCGACGTGCCGCTCGCGGTCCGGGCGATGCGCGCCGGCGCCGCCGACTTCATCGAGAAGCCGTTCAGCGACGAGACCATCCTCGCCAGCATCGCGCGTGCGCTGCAGCGGGGTGCGGAAGCGCGCGCGGCCCACGCCGAAAGCGCCGCCGCCGCCGCCCGCATCGACCGCCTCACCGCGCGCGAGCGCGACGTGCTGGCCGAGCTGGTCGGCGGCCACCCCAACAAGGTGATCGCCCATCACCTCGCGATCAGCCCGCGCACCGTCGAGAT
Organism: uncultured Alphaproteobacteria bacterium; assembly: GCA_963721625.1. Taxonomy (GTDB): domain Bacteria; phylum Pseudomonadota; class Alphaproteobacteria; order ATCC43930; family CGMCC-115725; genus DATJLY01. The sequence continues at coordinate 127,283 of CAVRKF010000003.1, read as the reverse complement.
TCATCGCGCGCGGGTCATGGAGAAGATGGAGGCGCGCAGCCTCTCCGATCTGGTGCGCGCGGCGCTTGCGGCGGGGATCGCTGCGGCGGCAAGGAAATAGCCCTCCTTGCCTCGCCCGCGCCGGGCGGCGATGATGGCGCGACCGCCGATGAGAGGCGTGCGATGAAGGATTTCGCCGGCAAGACCGCGTTCGTGACGGGTGCGGCGTCGGGCATCGGGCTCGGCATTTGCCGCGCGCTCGCCCGCGAGGGTGTGAGCCTTGCCATGGCGGACATCGCCGGCGACGCGCTGGGGCAGGCCTGCGCGGGGATCGCCGCGACCGGGGCAACCGCGGCCGCGTACCCGCTCGACGTCTCCGACGCCGCCGCCGTGGCGCGCGCCGCCGCCGCGGTCGAGGCGCGGTTCGGCGCGCTGCACATCCTCGTCAACAATGCCGGCGTCGCGGCGCCGCCCAAGCCGGTCTCGGCCGTCGATCTCGACGAGTGGGCCTGGCTCATCGGCGTCAATCTCTATGGCGTGATCCATGGCGTCCGCGCCTTCCTGCCGCTGATCCGGCGCCACGGCGCGGGCGGTCATGTCGTCAACACGGCCTCGATCGCCGGCTTCCAGGTCCGGCCCGGCCGCGGCACCGGCGGCTATGCGGCGACGAAATTCGCCGTGGTCGCGTTCAGCGAAGCGCTGGCGCAGGAACTCGAGGGCAGCGGCATCGGCGTCTCGGTCCTGTGCCCGGCCGCGGTCGCGACGACCATCTACCAATCGGCGCGGCGGCGCCCGGGACGCTTCGGCGGGCCGTTCGAGCCGCCGCCGCCCACGGCAAACCAGATCGCGCTGGCCGACGGGCTCAGGCCCGACGAAGTGGGCGCGCGCGTGGTGCAGGCGATCCGCGACGACGAACTGTTCGTCTTCACCCACGAGGAGACGCGCGCCTGGCTCGAGGCGCGCCATCGCCGCGTGCTGGCGGCGTTCGATACTCTCGCGCGCTACCACCGGGCGCGCGGCATCAGGGGCTGAGCCGGCGCGCCCCGAGAGGCCATTGCGCCGGGGCGCCGGGTCCAGCACCATCGTCTCCGGCGAGGCGGGGCAGGCCATGGTCATTATCCGTGTGATCGGCTGGCTGTTGTTTCTGGCGGCGCTCGTGGTTTTGGGGCGCGATGTCGTCGCCTGGCAGGACACGCAGAACTTCGCGCCCGTGTCGCTCGATGCGTTATGGAACGATCTCGATCCCACGAGCCGCGCGGCGTTCGAGGCGACGGTCGCGCGCACCCTGCCGAGTTGGGCGTGGGCCGGCATCATCCGCGTCGTGCTCGACATCTGGGCGGCGCCCAGCATCGCGGCCGCGGGCATTGTCCTCATCTGGCTCGGCCGTCGCCGCAGCGACCGGTCCATCCACCGGCGGCGGTCTTAAGTTCACGCGTCTCCCATCTTGAGGGCGGCGAGAAAGGCCGATTGCGGAATCTCGACCTTGCCGAACTGGCGCATCCGCTTCTTGCCCTCCTTCTGCTTATCGAGCAGTTTGCGCTTGCGCGACACGTCGCCGCCATAGCATTTCGCCAGCACGTCCTTGCGCAGCGCCTTCACCGTCTCGCGGGCGATGATCCGGCCGCCCAGCGCCGCCTGGATCGCGACCTGAAAGAGCTGGCGCGGGATCAGGTCCTTCAAGCGCTCGCACAGCGCGCGGCCGCGGCGGTCGGCCTGGCTGCGATGCACAATCACCGCAAGCGCATCGACCGCCTCGCCGTTCACCAGGATGTTCATCAGCACGACATCGCTCTCGGCATAGCCATCGAGCTGGTAATCGAAGCTGGCATAGCCGCGGCTCACCGATTTGAGCCGGTCGTAGAAGTCGAACACGACCTCGTTCAGCGGCAGGCGATAGATCACCATGGCGCGGCTGCCGGCATAGGTGAGGTCGGTCTGCACGCCGCGCCGCTCCTCGCACAGCGCGAGCACGCTGCCGAGATAGGCATCGGGCACCAGGATCGTCGCCTTGATCCAGGGCTCCTCGATGTGGTCGATCCGCACCGGGTCGGGCATGTCGACCGGATTGTGGAGCGCGACGGTGTCGCCGTTGGTGAGGTGGATGCGGTAAACGACGGAAGGGGCCGTGGTGATGAGGTCGAGGTCGAACTCGCGCTCGAGCCGCTCCTGGATGATTTCCAGGTGCAGGAGGCCGAGAAAGCCGCAGCGGAAGCCGAAGCCGAGCGCGGCCGAGGTCTCCGGCTCGTATTCGAAGCTGGCGTCGTTGAGGCGGAGCTTGGCGAGGGAATCGCGCAGCCGCTCGTAATCGGCCGAGTCGGTCGGGAACAGGCCGCAGAACACGACCGGCTGCACCGGCTTGAAGCCGGGCAGCGGCGCCGCGGCGGGGCGGCGGTCCGCGGTGATGGTGTCGCCGATGCGGCAGTCGGCGACGGTCTTGATGCCGGCGGTGATGAACCCGATCTCGCCGGGTCCGAGCGCCTCGACCGGCGTCGGTTTCGGCGTGAACATGCCGACGCGCTCGATCGTGTGCACGGCGCCGGTGGCCATGAGGCGGATGCGAAGTCCGGCGCTCAGCACCCCGTCCTTGACCCGCACCAGCGTCACGACGCCGAGATAGGAATCGTACCAGCTGTCGACGAGAAGCGCCTTGAGCGGCGCCTCGGCGTCGCCCGTGGGCGGCGGCAGCCGGGTCACCAGCGCCTCGAGCACCGCCTCGATGTTGAGGCCGGTCTTGGCCGAGATCTCGATGGCGCCCGAGGCGTCGAGGCCGATCACGTCCTCGATCTGCTGCTTGACCCGCGCCGGTTCGGCGGCGGGCAGGTCGATCTTGTTGAGCACCGGCACGATCTCGTGCCCCGCCTCGATCGCCTGATAGACATTGGCCAGCGTCTGCGCCTCGACCCCCTGGCTCGCATCGACCACCAGGAGCGAGCCCTCGCAGGCGGCGAGCGAGCGGCTCACTTCATAGGCGAAATCGACATGGCCCGGCGTGTCCATGAGGTTGAGCTCGTAGTCCTCGCCGTCGCGCGCGCGATAGGCGAGGCGCACGGTCTGCGCCTTGATGGTGATGCCGCGTTCGCGTTCGAGGTCCATGCTGTCGAGCACCTGCGCCCGCATCTCGCGCGCCTGGAGTCCGCCGCAATGCTCGATCAGACGGTCGGCCAGCGTCGATTTGCCGTGATCGATATGGGCGATGATGGCGAAGTTGCGGATGTGGCGGAGATCGGTCATGGGCCATGCGGAACATAGGCACCCGGCCGCGCGCGCGCAACGCCGCCCGGCCGCGATGCGGGCCATTGCCCTGCGCCGGGCGCTGTGGCCTTATGAAGCCGGAAAGCACGATACGGTCGAGGGGACGTGCCATGCGAATGTCTGTTGCCGTTTGTTCGGGCCTCGTGGCAACGATGCTGGCCCTGCCTGCCGCTGCCCAGCAGATCAAGATCGGCGAGGTCATAACGCTGTCCGGCCCCGAATCGGTTCCCGGCGATGAAATCGACCGCGGCGCGCGGCTTTATCTCAAGACCCACGAGAAGGACCTGCCCAAGGGCGTTTCGGTCGAGATCATCGAGCGCGACGACACCGGCCCCAATCCCGAGGTCGCCAAGCGGCTTGCCACCGAGCTCGTGACCCGGGAGCACGTCAATCTCCTCATGGGCAGCCTTTTCACGCCCAATGCGCTGGCGATCGCGCCGGTCGCGACCGCGGCGAAGATTCCGTTCCTGGTGCTCAACGCGGCGACCGCGCTCATCACGCGCAAATCGCCCTATATCGTGCGCGATTCCTTCACCCTGTGGCAGACTTCGATGCCGCTCGGCGAATGGGCCGCCGCGCAGGGCGGCAAGACCGCCTACACCGCGGTCAGCGATTACGCGCCCGGCTGGGACGCCGAGCACGCCTTCGCCGCAGGCTTCACCAAGGGCGGCGGCAAGATGCTTGGCGCGATCCGCTTCCCGCTCGGCAACCTCAACTACATTCCCTATCTGCAGCGCGTGGCCGACGCGCATCCGCAATATTTCGATATCTTCGTGCCGGTTGCCGAGGCCGCGGCGATGATGCGCGCGGTCGCCAATCTCGACCTCAAGGCCAAGGGCATCACCCTCGTTTCGACCATGGATCTTGTGCCCGACGAACAACTCATCGACATGGGCGATGTCGCCCAGGGCCTGGTCACTTCGGGCACCTATTCCGCCGTCGCGACCCGGCCGCAGAACAAGGCCTTCGTGGCCTTGTGGCAGAAGGAATACGGCGCCAAATCGCTGCCCGACTTCACCGGCGTCCAGGGCTATGACGGGATGGCGATGATCGTCGCCATGCTCAAGGCGACCGGCGGCAAATTCGACATCGATCAGGCGATGAATTTCTTCAGCCACTATAGCGACCCCGCCAGCCCGCGCGGGCCGTGGCACATCGACCCGGCGACGCGCGACATCGTCGAGAACATCTACATCCGCAAGGTCGAGAAAGTGGGCGGCAAGCTGTCGAATGTCGAGTTCCAGACCATCTCCCAGATCAAGGATCCGTGGAAGGAGATGAACCCGGAGAAGTAGCGCCGCGTCAGGGCGGCTTCTGTCCGGGGCCGGGGCCGTCATCGACCGAGGCCGCGAGCGTCGTGCTGAGATGCGCGAGCGGCAGGGCGGTCTCCTTGGCCCAGGCATTGAAGATCGCCTGCACCTTGGCGCGGTCGGTCTTGCTCTTGGGTGCGCCCGTGAAGGCGCCCCAATGGTCGAGCGCCGCCGCGACCGAGGGCGTCAGGATGAACGTGTCCTTGCCGACCATGCGCAGGAAGCGCGGCGCGGAGTTGCCGCCGAGCTGCGCGAAGCGCTTGGCGAGGTCGTCCCACAGCCGCGTGATTTCGTCGCCCGGCCACGCGGCGAGATACTTGCCCATGCCGCCCTTTTCCTGAGCCAGCGCGATGAACGCGGCGGCATTGTCGTGAACCGCGCGCAGCTTGCCGAGATGGCGGATGAGCCGCGCGTCCTTCATCAGATCCTCGACCTCCTCGTCGTTCATGGCGCGGACGCGGCGCGGGTCGAAGCCGCGGAACGACTCTTCAAAAGCCGGCCACTTGGCATCGACGACGCTATGCTTCAGCCCGGCGCGGAAGATGCGCAGCGACATCTGCGAGAAATAGCGGTCGTCGGCGAGCCGTTTCAGTGCCGCCGGCGATTTTACCGCGGGCATGCGCGCTGCCAGCTCGCTCGCGCCGTGGCGGGCGAGCGCGGCCTTGTGGATGCGGGCAAAGCCGACCATCGCCGCGCTAGCGCCGCTGGCTGCCGCCGGTTGCCTTTTCGACCGCGGCGACAAGGCGTTTGGCGAAGCCTTCGAGCGCCGCGTCGGTCAGCGTCTCCTCCTCGGGCTGGAGCACGACGGTAATGGCCAGCGACTTCTTGCCCTCGGGCAGTCCCGGCCCGGTGTAAACGTCGAAGAGGCGCACCTCGGCGACGAGCTTCTTGTCGACGCCGCGCGCCGCGCGCAGCAGCGTCTCGGCCGGCAGGGCGGCATCGACGGTGAAGGCGAAATCGCGCTCCACCGGCTGGAACGGCGACAGCTTGAGCAGCGGCCGGGCGCGGCCGCGCGCGCGCGCGGCAGCGGCACGGCGTCGAGCAGAACCTCGAACCCCACCGCCGCACCTTTGACGTCCAGCGCGGCCAGCATGCCCGGGTGAAGCTCGCCGAACCAGCCCAGCAGTTTCGGCCCGAGGCGCAAGCCGCCGGCGCGGCCGGGGTGGTACCAGGGCGGCGGCTCGCCGCCGAGCTGGACGGCATCGGCGGCGAGTCCGGCGGCGGCGAGCGTCGCCATCGCGTCGGCCTTGGCGAGAAAGGCGTCGACCGGGCGCCCGGGATCGTCCCAGCGCTTGGCGCCGCCGCGGCCGGTGCGCACGCCCGAGGCGACGAGGTCCTGGCCTTCGGGCGTGTCGTCGCGATACTGCGCGCCCACTTCGAACAGCGCGGTGTCGGGATAGCCGCGATCGGCGTTGCGCCGCGCCGCCTCCAGGAGATTGGGCAGGATCGACGGCCGCATCGTGTCGAGATCGGCGCTGATCGGATTGATCAGTCGCAGCGCCTCGGCGCCGCCGCCGAAAAGCCGCGGCCGCCGCGGTCGGCATGAAGGCATAGGTCACCGCCTCGACCAGACCGCGCGCGGCGAGGCTGCGGCGCACGAACGCCGGCGCGGCGCTGCGCCGGGTCGAGCGCCGGCTGCGGCAGCGCCGTCTCGCGCGGCAGCGACACGGCCGGGAATGTGCTCGTAGCCGTGGATGCGCAGCACCTCCTCGACGAGATCGGCCTCGCCCTCGATGTCGCCGCGCCACGACGGCGGCTCGACCGTCCAGGCCGGCGTCGGCGTCGACGGCAATCGCGGCGCCGAGCGACGTCGAGGATGCGGCGCTGCTCGTCCGCCGCGATGTCGATGCCGCCCAAGCTCGCGCGTGCGGTCGGGCCGGAAGCGCAGCCGCCGCCGCCATTCCGGCACCGCGCCCGAAATCGCGACCGCGCTCGGCTCGCCGCCGCAGAGCTCGACGATGAGGCGCGTCGCCGCCTCGAGCCCGGGACCGACGAAAGCGGGGTCGAGCCCGCGCTCGAAGCGGTAGCGCGCGTCGCTCTGGAGGTTGAGCTTGCGGCCGGTGGCGGCGGTGCGCACCGGATCGAACAGCGCCGCCTCGATATAGACGTTGGTCGTCGCCTCGGTGCAGCCGCGTGCTCTCGCCGCCGATCACGCCGCCGAGGCTCAGCGCGCCGCTGTTGTCGGCGATCACGGTCATGTCCTCGTCGAGCGTATAGGACGCGGCCGTTCAGAGCGCCGCAGCGTCTCGCCGGGCCGCGCCGCCGCGCACCGCGAGATCGCCGTCGAGCCGGTCGGCATCGAAGACGTGGAGCGGCCGGTCGAGATCGAAGGTGAGGAAATTGGTGATGTCGACCAGCGCCGAAATCGGCCGCAGCCCGATGGCCATGAGCCGGTCGGCGAGCCACGCGCGGGCTCGGCCCGTTGGCGACGCCGCGGATGACCCGGCCGAGGAAGAGCGGGCAGGCCGCCTTGTCCGGTCCGGCGAGATGCACGGCGACGGGACAGGGGAAGCGCCCCGGCACCGGGTCGGTTGCGAGTTCCTCGCCGCTGCGTCCTGCGTACCAGCCGTGAGCCAGCGGCTTGAGCCGTCCCAGCCCGGCGGCGGCGAGGTCGCGGGCGATGCCGCGCACGCCGAGGCAATCGGCGCGGTTCGCCGTCACCTTGATGTCGAGCACGGGATCGTCGAGCCCGATCGCCTGGGCGAAGGGCTGGCCGACGGCGAGCCCGGCGGGCAGCTCGATGATGCCTTCGCGATCCTCGGACAGGCCCAGCTCGTAGCCCGAGCACAGCATGCCGTTCGAGGCGACGCCGCGGATCGCGCTGGCCTTGAGCACGATGCCGGTGCGCGGAATGAGCGCGCCCGGCGGCGCGAACACGCCGAGCATGCCGGCGCGCGCATTGGGCGCGCCGCACACCACCTGGACCTCGCCCGCGCCGGCATCGACGACGCAGAGCTTGAGCTTGTCGGCGTTGGGATGAGGCTCGGCCTTGACCACGCGCGCGACCCGGAACGGCGCCAGGTCCTTGGCGCGGTTCTCGATGCTCTCGACCTCGAACCCGCGCATGACCAGAAGCGCGGCGATCTCCTCGGCCGTCGCCGCGGTGTCGAGATGGGTCTTGAGCCAGGCGAGCGTCGTCTTCATCGCGCCGGTCCCGTCGCCAGCGACGGCACGTCGAGCGGCAGGAAGCCGTAATGGCGCAGCCAGCGCAGATCGCTCTCGAAGAAGGTGCGCAAATCGGGAATGCCGTATTTCAGCATGGCGATCCGCTCCATCCCCATGCCGAAGGCGAAGCCCTGATAGGTCTCGGGATCGAGCCCGCAATTCGCCAGCACCTTGGGATGCACCATGCCCGAGCCCAGAATCTCGAGCCAGTCGCCGCCGGCGCCGATCTTGAGCCCGCCGCCCTCGCGCGAGCAGCCGATATCGACTTCGGCCGACGGCTCGGTGAAGGGGAAATAGCTCGGCCGGAAGCGCACCGGCAGATGGTCGATGTCGAAGAAGGCGCGGCAGAACTCGATGAGGCAGCCCTTCAGATGCCCCATGTGGATGGCGCGGTCGATCACCAGCCCTTCGACCTGGTGGAACATCGGCGAATGCGTGGCGTCATGGTCGCTGCGAAAGGTGCGGCCCGGCACGATGATGCGCAGCGGCGGCTTGCGCGCGCGCATGGTGCGGATCTGGACCGGCGAGGTATGCGTGCGCAGCAGCTTGCGCCCGTCAGGGTGCGCGGCGCCGAGATAGAACGTGTCCTGCTCCTGCCGCGCCGGATGCTCGGGCGGAATGTTGAGCGCGGTGAAATTGTGGAAATCGTCCTCGATATGCGGGCCCTCGGCGACGGTGAAGCCCATCGCGCCGAAGATGGCGACGACCTCGTCCATGGTCTGGCTGATCGGATGGATGCGGCCCTCGGGCTCGGCCTTCACCGGCAGGCTCACATCGATGCGCTCGGTCGCAAGCCGCGCGGCCAGCGCCGCCCCCTCGAGCCGCCGCTCCGCCGCGGCGATCGCCGCCTCGATCTCGTCCTTGAGCCGGTTGAGCGCAGCGCCGCGTTCCCGCCGCGCCTCGGGCGCCAGCGCCGCCAGCCCCTTCATCAGTTCGGTGACGCTGCCGCGGCGTCCGAGTGCCGCGACGCGGACCTGTTCGAGCGCGTCCCGGCTTGCCGCCGTCGCGACGCGGCGGAGGATCTCGTCGCGGATCTGGTCGAGGCTCTCCATCGTTCCTCCGGTCGAGAAAAAGGGGCCGCTCGGGGCCCCTCTTCGTCGCGCGTGCCGGACGCCGGGGCCTAGGGACGAAGCGCCCCGCTAAATCGCCCGCAAGCGTGCGCGTCCATCGCTACGAGCCCTTGGCCAGCGCGGCCTGGGCCTGCGCTACCACCGCCTTGAAGGCAGTCGGGCTCGCGCGCGGCGAGATCGGCCAGCACCTTGCGGTCGAGTTCGATGCCGGCGCGCTTCAGCCCGTTGACGAGCTGCGAATAGGTCAGGCCCGCCTCGCGCGCGCCCGCGTTGATGCGCTGAATCCACAGGGCGCGGAAGTTGCGCTTGCGATTGCGGCGGTCGCGATAGGCATATTGCAGCCCCTTCTCGACCCTCTCGATGGCGATGCGGAAGCTCGAGTTGGAGCGGCCGCGATAGCCCTTGGCGAGCGCCAGCACCTTCTTGTGCCGGGCATGGGCGGTGACGCCGCGCTTGACGCGTGCCATGGCTCAGCCTCGCATATAAGGCATGTAGCTGAGCACGAGGTTGGCGTCGCCCTTCTGCAGCGTCACGGTGCCCTTGGCGTTGCGCTTGCTGCGCTTCGACTTGTTGATGAGGAGATGGCGCTTATAGGCGTTCGCCACCTTCACCTTGCCCGAGGCCGTGCGCCCGAAGCGCTTCTTCGCCCCGCTCTTGGTCTTCAGCTTGGGCATTTCAATCCTTTCTCAAGGATGGTCGGGGGCGGCGAGGCATGCCCTTTGAGCCAGCCGCCCGGGAGAGGCGCGCGTTATAGCGGCCCGCCGGCGCCAAGGCAAGGATCGCGCTCCGGGCGCCGGCGCCAGCGCGGCATTGCCGGGCGCGCGACCGCGTGCGCCGTGACCGCCATTCGGTATCCCACCATCAGGTATGCGCGTCGCGGGAATGAAATCGCGTTCGGGTGGCGCCGCCCGTGCCGGGCGGGCGTTCACTTCGGCGACATCACCATCGTCATCTGCCGGCCTTCCATGCGCGGCATCTGCTCGACCTTGGCGACCTTGTCGAGATCGTCGCGCACGCGCATCAGCACGTTCATGCCGAGTTCCTGGTGCGCCAGCTCGCGGCCGCGGAAGCGCATGGTGACCTTCACCTTGTCGCCCTCGTCGATGAACTTGAGCATGCTGCGCATCTTCACGTCGTAGTCGTGGTCGTCGATGCCGGGACGCAGCTTGATCTCCTTGACCTCGATGACCTTCTGCTTCTTGCGCGCCTCGTTCTTGCGCTTTTGCTCTTCGTATTTGAATTTGCCGAAATCGAGGATCTTGCACACCGGCGGGTCGGCATTGGCCGACACCTCGACAAGGTCGAGCCCGGCCTCGGTGGCGCTGGGCGAGGGCGTCGTTGCGGCTTACGACCCCGATCATTTCGCCGCGTTCGTCGACGAGACGGACCTTGGGCGACGTGATCTCCTCATTGATGCGCGGACCGTCGCGGGTCGGCGTCGCCGTCTGGCTCAGTCTGGCGATGCAGCACCTCCTTCAATTGGTTAATGACCAGCGGCGCGCGCCCGGCTGCGTTGCATCCGGTCACGACCGCGGCGGCTCCCGGCGTTTCAGCCCGTCGGAACCGCGGCCTCCGCTTTCAATCTAGCGATGGCCTCTTCAAGCGCAAGGACTTCTTGCTCCTTGCCGCCGAGGCGGCGCAGCGCCACGCAGCGCGTCTCGGCCTCGCGCCGCCCGACCACGGCCAGCACGGGTATCTTGGCCAGGCTGTGCTCGCGGATCTTGTAGTTGATCTTCTCGTTGGCGAGATCGGCATCGGCCCGCAGGCCGGCCGCGGCGAGCGCCGCCGTCACCTCGCCGGCATAGGCATCGGCGTCGTCGGTGATGGTCAGCACCCGCGCCTGCACCGGGCGCGAGCCACAGCGGGAACCGCCCGGCATGCTGCTCGATCAGGATGGCGATGAAGCGCTCGAGCGAGCCGAGGATGGCGCGGTGCAGCATGACCGGCCGGTGGCGCTGGCCGTCCTCGCCGATATAGCTCGCATCGAGCCGCTCCGGCAGCACGAAATCGACCTGCAGCGTGCCGCACTGCCAGTCGCGCCCGAGCGCGTCGCGCAGCACGAATTCGAGCTTCGGCCCGTAGAACGCGCCTTCGCCGGGATTGAGCGTGTAGCTCAGCCCGGCCGCCTCGCAGGCCGTCGCGCAGCGCCGCCTCGGCGCGGTCCCAGACGTCGTCGCTGCCGGCGCGGTTCGCCGGCCGGTCGGAGAATTTGACGGTGACGTCGGTGAAGCCGAAATCGCGATAGACCGCGCGCAGCAGATCGCAGAAGGCGATGCTCTCCGCGGTGATCTGATCCTCGGTGCAGAAGATGTGCGCGTCGTCCTGGGTGAAGGCGCGCACGCGCATGATGCCGTGCAGCGCGCCCGACGGCTCGTTGCGATGGCAGGCGCCGAACTCCGCCATGCGCAGCGGCAGGTCGCGATAGGAATGCAGCTCCTGGCGGAAGATCAGCACATGGCACGGGCAGCTCATCGGCTTCACCGCGAGCACGCGGCCGCCGTCCTCGTCCGCCACGGTGAACATGTGCTGGCGGAACTTCTCCCAATGGCCCGACGCCTCCCACAGCGAGCGGTCGACGAGCTGCGGCGTGTGCACCTCGACATAGCCGGCGCGCTCGAGGCGGCGCGCGGATATAGCTTTCGATCGTGCGATAGAGCGTCCAGCCCTTTGGGGTGCCAGAACACGCTGCCCACGGCCTCTTCCTGGAGATGGAACAGGCCCAGCTCGCGGCCGAGGCGGCGATGGTCGCGCTTCTCCGCCTCCTCGATCTGGAAGAGATACTGCTTCAGCTCCTTCTCGCTCGCCCAGGCGGTGCCGTAGATGCGCTGAAGCTGCGCGTTGCGCGCGTCGCCGCGCCAATAGGCGCCGGCCACCTTGGTCAGCTTGAAGGCGTGGCCGAGCCGCCCGGTCGACGGCAGATGCGGCCCGGCGCAGAGATCGACGAATTCGCCCTGGCGATAGACGCTGATCGCCTCGTTGCGCGGAATCTCGTGGATCCATTCGGCCTTGTATTTCTCGCCGATCGAGGTGAAGAACCGACCGCGTCCTCGCGCTCCCATTCGTGCCGCGTCATCGTCTCGTCGCGATCGACGATCTCGTGCATGCGCGCCTCGATCCGTTCGAGGTCGTCGGGCGTGAACGGCGTATCGCGCGCGAAATCGTAATAGAAGCCGGTCTCGGTCGCCGGGCCGAAGGTCACCTGCGCTTCGGGATAAAGCTCCTTCACCGCCTCGGCCATGACGTGGGCGGCATCGTGGCGGATGATCTCGAGCGCTTCCGGCGCCTCGCGCGTCAGGATGGCGATGCGCGCATCGTGGTCGAGGCGCGTGGCGAGGTCCTGGAGGGTGCCGTCGATCTTGATCGCGACCGCCGCCTTGGCGAGTCCGGGACCGATCGCGCGGGCGATTTCGGCGCCGGTGACTGCCGCGGGGAAAGGTGCGGACGGTGCCGTCCGGCAGGGTCAGGCGAAATCTGGGGCTCGCTCATGTGCGACCGATTTAGCCGAAGGGCAGCGTCGCGGCAACCTCCTCGACCTCGAGCGCGGCGAGATCGTCGCGGCGCAGGATCGTGACGCGCGGCCCCCGGGGTGCGGTCAGCGCCGGATCGGACGACGCCGAATAGAGCACGGTCGCGGCGGCGCCGCCGGCGACGAGAAGGTGCATCGGGCCGGTATCGTTGCCGACGGCATGGAGCGCCACGCGTCCCAAGGCGACGACGTCGCCGAAGCCGGTCGGCCGGTGAGGTCGCGCGCGCTCTTGGCCGCGGCGGCGATGGCCGCGCCGAGCGGCCGCTCGGCGCTGCCGCCGACGATCACCGGCGCGACGCCGGCCGCGGCGGCGCGCGCGGCGAGCCGGGCGAAGTTCTCGACCGGCCAGCGCTTCGCCGGCCGGTGCGCCGCCCCACCCGGCACCAGCAGCAGGATGCGCGGCGGCAGCCGGAAGCGGGCGAGGTCGCCCACCGCCCAGGACAGATCGGGCGGCTCGGCACCGCGCGATGCCGGCGAGGCGGAGCTGCTCGGCCTGGCGGTCGAGCGTGTGCATGCGGTCGCGCGCGGCGTTGGCATGGCGATGCGAGGCGCCGCGGGCGATGCCCGACCATTCCGGCCGGGGGCCCGGCGCCATCAGGCGAAAATAGAAGCTCGAGCGGTCGGAGGTCTGAAGGTCATAGACCCGGCCGAACCCGCCCTCGCGCAGGCGCCGCCGCAGCCGCAGCAGCGCCAGCGGGCGGGCGAGCCCCGGCCGCTCGTCCACCCACACGCGGTCGAAATAGGGCGCCGCGCGCGCCAGCGCGGCATAAGGCGCCGTCGTGAGCAGGGTGATCTCGGCATCGCGGTGATGGGCGCGGATCGCCGCCGCCGGCCCCATCGCCTGCACGAAATCGCCGAGCGCGCCGAGCTTGATGACGAGGATACGGCGCAGGGAGCGCGGCGATCGCCGCCGCTCACGCCGCCACCGCGCCCCGGGTCGGCGCGGTCGCCGCATCGGCGTCCAGCAGCTCCTCGTAAACCGCGATCGTGCTCGCGGTCATCCGCGCCGTGCCGAAGAAGGCGCGCGCATGGGCGATGGCGCGCCGCGCCAGCGCGAGCCGCGCCGCGGGCGTCGAGCGCGAGCGCCGCGGCGAGCGCCGTGCCGAGCGCGTCGGCATCGCCCGGCGGCACCAGCCAGCCGGTCTCGCCCGGCGATCACCGTCTCGACCGCGCCGCCATGCGCGGTGGCGATGACCGGCCGCCCCATCGCCTGCGCCTCGACGATGACGCGGCCGAAGCCCTCGGGCTCGGTCGAGGCCGAGACCACGACATCGGCCAGCATGTAGGCGGCCGGCATGTCGCGGCATTCGTCGAGGATGCACGACCGAGCAGGGCGGCGGATCGCGCGACAGCGCGGTCTCGAGCTCGCGGCGATAGCGTTCGCTGCCGCTGCCGACGATGACGCAGTGGAGCGCCTCGCGCCCGAGGCGGCGCAGCGCCTCGATCAGCACGGCGTGCCCTTTCCAGCGCGTGAGGCGCCCGGGCAGCATGACCACCGGCACGCCGTCGGGCAGGCGCCACTCGCGCGCGAGATCGATGACGCGTTCGGCGCGCGATGCGCTCCGGGATCGAAGCGCAGCGATGTCGATGCCGCGATGCACGACCCGCAGCCGCTCGGGCGGAACGCCATAGGTCGCCGCGGCGTGGCGCGCGACGAAGTCCGAGATGGCGATGACGCGCTCGCCCGCGGCCATGACGCTGTTGTAGCGCCGCTTGAGCCAGGTGCCGGCGGCATAGGCGTTGTGGAAGGTGGTGACGAAATGCGCGCCCGTGCGCGCGCGCCGCGGCGCGCGCGCTCCAGGCCGGGGCGCGGCTGCGCGCATGGACGATATCGATGCCGTGGCGCTCGATCACTGCCGCGAGCCGCGCGACATTGGCGCGCATGACGAACGGATTCTTCGACGCGAGCGGCAGCGTCACGTGCCGCGCGCCGGCGCGCTCCAGCTCGCGCACCATCGGGCCGCCGGCCGAGGCGACGACCGCGCTTCCAGCCGTGCGCGACCAGCGCCGCGGCAAGATCGACCGTGCCGCGCTCGACGCCGCCGGTGACGAGCCGCGGCAGCACTTGCAGCACGGCGCGCGGGCGGGTTTCCGCGCGGGGTCTCCGCGATGATAGTCTCGGTGTCGGTCATGCTGGAAAGGATTCGGCGGTGGCGATCGATCAGGAGCAGACGCCCGGCCATTTTAACACGCGACGACGGCGCCACAATCGCCTACCGCCGCCGCGCCGGACGCGGACCGGGCGTGGTGTTCCTCGGCGGCTTCATGTCCGACATGACCGGCACCAAGGCGCGCACGCTCGATGCCTTCTGCGCGGCGCGCGGCCAGGCCTATCTGCGCTTCGATTATTTCGGCCACGGCGCCTCGTCGGGCGATTTCGCCGCAGCGACGGTCGGGCGCTGGACGCGCGGATGCGCTCGCGGCGCTCGACGCGCTCACCGACGGGCCCGCAGGTGCTGGTGGGGTCGAGCATGGGCGGCTGGCTCATGCTGCTCGCGGCGCTGGCGCGGCCCGAACGGATCCGGGCCCTCGTCGGCATCGCCGCCGCGCCCGACGCGACCGAGGCGCTGATGTGGCGGCGCTTGCCGCCGGCGCTGCGCGACGGCGATCCTCGCCGAGGGCACGATGCGCGTCCCGTCGGACTATGCGCCCGAGGGCTATCTCATCACCCGCCGGCTGATCGAGGAAGGGCGCAGCCATCTGGTCATGGATCGGGAGCTGGCGCTGGCGTGCCCGGTGCGCCTGCTGCACGGCATGGACGACACGGACGTGCCGTGGCAGACCAGCCTCGCTCTTGCCGAGCGCGCTTGCCGGCGCCGACGTCCAACTGACCCTGGTCAAGGACGGCGACCATCGCCTGTCGCGCGACGGCGATCTTGCGCTGCTGTTGCGCACGCTCGAACCGCTGCTCGGCTGAGGCTGTCACGACGACGCCGCCAGCGCCCGCAGCCCCTCGCGATAGCTCGGATAGCGCAGCCGCACGCCCAGCTCGTCCTTGATGCGGCGATTGGCGACGCGCTTGTTGTCGTCATAGAAGCTGCGCGCCATCGGCGACAGTGCGGCGGCGTCGAACGGCACCAGCGGCGGCGGCGCGTCACGCCGAGCAGCGTTGCCGCGAATTCCACCACGTCGCCCGGCGGCGCCGGCTCGTCGTCGCAGACATTGTAGACCGCACCCGGGCGCGGCCGCGCCATCGAGGCGCGCAGCACCGCGACCAGATCGGCGACATGGATGCGCGAGAACACATGGCCGGGCTTGTCGATGCGCCGCGCGCGCCCCTGCCGCACCGCATCGAGCGGGCTGCGGCCGGGGCCATAGATCCCGGCCAGGCGGAAGATGTGGAGCGGCAGGCCGGCAGCGGACGGCGAGCGCGTGCCAGGCCTGCTCGGCGGCGAGGCGTCGGCGGCCGCGCTCGCCTGCGGGGCAGGGCGGCGTGTCCTCGTCGACCCAGGCGCCGCCGCGGTCGCCATAGACGGCCGGTGGTCGAGAGATACCCGGCCCAGCGCAGCGCCGGCAGCGCCGCAAGCTCCGGCGCCAGCGCATCGCAGTACCGGGATCGCCGCTGGCGTCGGGCGGCACGCGATAGCAGAAGATGGGTCGTCCCGGCGAGAACGGCCGCCGCGTCGGCGAGTGGCCGGTCGCGGGCGAAGACATGCATGGCATAGCCCGCCGCGGCAAGCGCGGCGCAGCGACGCGCCGTCGCGGGCCGTCCCGGCGATTTCCCAGCCCTCGGCGGCCAGCGCGCGCGCGAGGAAGCCCGCGCTATAGCCGAGGCCGAAGCAGAACAGCCGGCTCATTCGGCGCCGGCGGGCCGAGGCGCATCGCGCTCGTCCGGCGCCGCAATGGCTCACCTTCGAGCGCGTGCTGGATCGCATCCCGCCGCAGTCGCGCCCAGGCCCAGGCGAGGACGCAAATAATTGCGCCCGCCGCCAGCGGCAGGCGGAAATCCAACAGCGTGGCCAGCCAGCCCGAGATCAGCGCGCCCGAGCGCCGGCCCGGCGCGAAACACCATGGCATAGAACGCCATGACCCGTCCGCGCATCATCGGCGCGACCGCGGTCTGGACGAGGGTTTGCGCGCTGATGCCGCTCGCCGTCATGGCAAAGCCGCCGACGAAAACGGTGGCGAGCGCGAATCCAGTAGCTGGTCGCGCCGGCGAAGGCCAGAACCGAGAGCGACATCACCAGCGTGTAGTTGATGGCCAGCGTGGTCAGCCCCTTGACCCCGCCGCGACGCAGCATCCACACCCCGCCCGTCATCGCGCCGAGCCCCATCGTCGCGGTGAGCCACGCCAGCGCCTGCGCGCCGCGGTGGTAGATGGCGTCGGCGAAGCCCGGAAACATCTCGTTGTAGCCGCGGATGCCAACCGCGGTGACCGCGAACAGCACCATCATCTGACCGATGCCGGGATGGCGCACGGCATAGACATAGCCCTCGAGCGACTGGCGGAAGAAATGGCGCTGCGGCGCCAGCCGCTCGGGCGGCAGCTTGACCCGGGCGAGCGTCAGGCTGAATGCCACATAGGAACAGCGCGTTGAGGACGAAAGCGAGGCCGACGCCGCTGGCGGCAATGACCGCCCCCGCGATGGCCGGGACCGATGAAGCGCGCCAGGTTGAAGATGAGCGAGTTGAGGGCGACCGCCGACGGCAGGCTCGTGCTGTCGACCAGGCTGGGAATGAGCGCCAGCCGCGCCGGCTGATTGAAGGCGTTGATGAAGCCCAGGGCGAAGATGAGCCCGAACAGCTCATCCACTGTGATGATGCCGCTGAAGCTCAAGATCGCCAGGACCCAGGCCTGCAGGATGGCAACGAGCTGTGTCAGCCGGATGAGCTTGATGCGGTCGACCCGGTCGGCCAGCGCGCCGGCGAAGGGGCTGATGACCACGTTGGGGATGAGATCGGCGGCGGCGACGAGACCGAGCCAGGTGCCCGAATGGGTGAGCTGCCAGGCGAGCCAGCTTTGGGCGACGCGCTGAATCCAGTAGCCGATCTGGGAAATGCCATTGCCGGTGGCGAACAGCCGATAGTTGCGGATTTCGAAGCGCCCGCGCGACGTTGGCAAAGCCCAAGCGCGAAAATAGCGATCCCAAGCGCCGTCCTCCCGTTCAACCCCTGGCGTCGATGTTAGCAGAGCGCGGCGCGCCGGGATGGACAATGTCGGCGCCCGAGCGTCGCAAGCTCGCCTGCGGCGCGGCGGCGGCGGGGATGCCGACCATATTGCCGCGCGTAACTTCTCTTGCGGTGCCATGTGTCGTATCATGCGACGCTCCGCGAGACGGCGGGCATCGGGGGATTTGGGTTCGGCAATGAAGCGGGTCTGGGTGGGCGGTCGCCTTTGTGGTGCTGGCGGGTGTCGGGCGGCGTTGCCTATCAGACGCTGCTTGTCGCCGGCGCGCTCGCAGACCGCGACCGGCCGCGCACCCGGCCCCGGCCGTGCCCGTCGTGGTCGCCACCGCCGCGCGCCAATCCGATGCCGGTGCGGATCGACACCATCGGCACGGTGCAGACGATCGCCAACGTCGTCATCAAGTCGCGCATCGACGGGTACATCGACAACGTCCTCATCCATGACGGCCAGTACGTCAAGGCCGGCGACGTGATGTTCCGGCTCGATGGCCGCGCCGCCGCAGGCGCAGGTCCAGCAGGCCGCAGGCGTCGCTGGCCAAGCGACCAGGCGCAGCTCGCCAATGCGCAAGCGCGACGTCGAGCGCTACGCGCCGCTCGTGGCCAAGGACTTCGTCTCGCACCAGCAATACGACACGGCGGTTACCACCGCCCAGGCGTTCGAGGCGGCCGTCGCGGCCGATCAGGCGGCGCTCGAGAACGCCAAGGTGCTGCTGTCCTACTACACCATCGCCGCGCCGATCGACGGCCGCGTCGGCACGATCGCGATCAAGGCCGGCAACAGCATCAAGTCCAACGACGTTCCGCTCGCCACCATCAACCAGATCAAGCCGATCTATGTCAGCTTCGCGCTGCCGCAGATCGAGCTGCCGGCGCTCCGCGACGGCGATGGCGCGGGGCCCGGTCGCCGGTGACCGTGCCGCGCGCCGGGCGACACGGGCAGCCGGTCACCGGCACGGTCGCGTTCTTCGACAACAGCGTCGATACCGACCTCGGGCACGATCACCGTCCGCGCGCACCTTCGCCAATGACGACCAGCGGCTGTGGCCGGGCCAGTTCGTCAACGTCTCGGTGACGACGCGCACCGAGCCCGACGCGCTCGTCGTGCCGCCCGCCGCGGTCGCAGGTCGGCCAGAACGGCAATTATGTCTTCGTCGTGAAGCCCGACAACACCGCCGAGTCGCGCCCGGTCACGGTGAGCCGCACGGTCGACGGCAAGACCGTCATCGCCAAGGGCCTCAGCCGCGGGCGAGCGGGTGGTGATCGACGGGCAGCTGCGCCTCACCAACGGCACGCGCGTCGAGATTCGTCCCGCGCCGACCAGCGCCAAAGCCGGTCTCCGCGTCATGACCCTGCCGGAGCTGTGCATCCGTCGTCCGGTCATGACGACGCTGCTGATGCTGGCTTTCGTCGTCTTCGGCATGTTCAGCTACCGCCTGTTGCCGGTGGCGGCGATCCCGCGCGTCGATTTCCCGACCATCGTCGTCAATCGGCGCAGCTTCCGGGCGCCAGCCCCGAGACGATGGCGTCCTCGGTCGCGACGCCCGCTGGAGCAGCAATTCTCGACCATCGCCGGCCTCGATTCGATGATCTCGTCGAGCGGCCAGGGCATCACCACGATCACGATGCAGTTCGATCTCGACCGCAACATCGACGGCGCGGCGCTCGACGTGCAGTCGGCGCTGACGTCGGCGGCCAAGCGCCTGCCGATCCAGATGACGACGCCGCCGAGCTTCATCAAGGTCAACCCGGCCGACTTCCCGGTGCTGTTCATCAATCTCTATTCGCCGACGCTGCCGCTGTCCGATGTCGACGAATATGCCGAGACGCATGATCGCGCAGCGCATCTCGACCTTGAGCGGCGTGGCGCAGGTGCTGGTCTTCGGGCAGCAGAAATTCGCCGTCCGCGTCCAGGCCAATCCCGAGGCGCTCGCCGCCAAGGGCCATGACGCTCGACGATGTGCATGAACGCGGTCGCGGCCGCCAATTCGAGCGACGCCGGTCGGCACGCTGCATGGGGCCGCAGCAGAGCCTACACGCTGCAGGCCAACGGCCAGCTCGAGCACGCCGCCGGCTACAAGCCGCTCATCATCGCCTACCGCAACGGCGCGCCGGTGCGCCTCGAGGACGTGGCGAAGGTCGGTCGACAGCGTCGAGAACGACCAGGTCGCCGAGCTGGCTCAACGGCAGCGTTCCGGTCATCTGCTCGCGGTCCAGCGCCAGCCCGACGCCAACACCGTCGAGGTGGTCGATTCGGTCAAGGCGCTCATCCCGGTCTTCGAGGCCCAGCTTCCGCCGTCGGTGCAGCTCCACGTCCTGCTCGACCGCTCGGTCTCGATCCGCAACTCGGTGAACGACGTGCAGTTCACCCTGCTGCTCACCGCGGTGCTCGTCGTGCTGGTGATCTTCATCTTCCTGCGCAACGTCACCGCCACGATCATCCCCGCGCTGGCGCTGCCGGTGTCGGTGATCGGCACCTTCGCCGGCATGGAGCTGCTCGGCTACAGCATCGACAATCTGTCGCTGATGGCGCTCACGCTGTCGGTGGGCTTCGTCGTCGACGACGCCATCGTCATGCTCGAGAACATCGTGCGCCATGTCGAAAGCGGCGAGTCGCGTGATCGACGCGGCGTTCCGCGGCTCGCGCGAGATCGCCTTCACCATCCTGTCGATCACGCTGTCGCTGGTCGCGGTGTTCATCCCGGTGCTGTTCATGGGCGGCGTCGTCGGCCGCGTCTTCCGCGAGTTCGCGGTCACCATCAGCATGACGATCCTGATCTCGGGCTTCGTCTCGCTGACGCTGACGCCGATGCTGTGCTCGCGCCTTCTGAAGCCGCATCACGGCGAGCAGCACAACTTCGTTCTATCGCGCTTCGGAGGCGGGCTTCAACGCGCTCTTCGGCGGCTACCGGTGGGCTGCTGACCCGGGTGCTGAAGTGGCGGCGCGCTGACGCTCTTCGTCACGATCCTGTCGCTCGCCGCGTCGGGCTATCTCTTCGCCATCGTGCCCAAGGGCTTCTTCCCGATCGAGGACACCGGCCAGATCGTCGGCTTCACCGAGGCGGCGCAGGACATTTCCGTTCGAGCGCATGGCCGCAGCATCAGCTGGCGGTCGCCAAGGTCATCAAGGACGATCCCAATGTCAGCGACGTCAACGCCGCCATCGGCGCCGGTCGGCTCGCAGCCCGTCGCTCAATATCGGCCGGCTTTTCATCCAGCTGAAGCCGCGCGACGAGCGCACGCTGTCGGCCGACCAGGTGATCCAGGAGCTGCGGCCCAAAGTTGGCGCAGCGTCACCGGCATCAACGACCTACTTCCAGAGCCTGCAGAACATCAATCTCGGCGGCCGGCTGGCCAAGAGCGCCTACCAATACACGCTGCAGGACGGCGATACCGACGAGCTCTACCACTACGCCCAGATCATGCAGGACCGCATCGCGCAGCTTGCCGGGCGTGCAGGACGTGAACTCCGACCTCCAGCTCCACAACCGGCTCGCCATCGTCAATATCGACCGCGACAAGGCGGCGCAGCTCGGCATCACCGTCGACCAGATCCGCAACACCTTCTACAGCGCCTTCGGCGCGCGCCAGATCTCGACCATCTACGAGCCCTCGAACAGCTATTACGTCATCCTCGAGCTCGACAAGCGCTATCCAGCAGTCGCCCGACGATCTGTCGAAGATCTATCTGCAGCAGCGCGACCGGCCAGGCCGTGCCGCTCGAGGCGGTGGCGACGCTCAGCACCGGGCGTCGGCCCGGTGACGGTGAACCATCAGGGCCAGCTTCCCTCGGTCACGATCTCCTTCAACCTGGCGCCCGGATACTCGCTCGGCACCGCCGTCGACGAGATCGCCGCAGCTCGAGCGCGCGGTCAACCTGCCGATCACCGTCACCACCGGCTACCAGGGCAACGCCCAGGTCTTCCAGGCAGGCGCTGCAAGGGCCAGGGGCTGCTGCTCACGGCCGCGGTGCTCGTCATCTACATCGTGCTCGGCATTCTCTACGAGAGCTTCATCCATCCGATCACGATCCTGTCGGGCCTGCCGGCGGCGGCGCTGGGCGCGCTCGTGACGCTGCTGCTGTTCCATCAGGATCTGAGCGTCATCGCCATCATCGGCATCGTCATGCTGATCGGCATCGTCAAGAAGAACGCGATCATGATGATCGACTTCGCGCTCGAGCGGCAGCGCGCCGGCAACGCGACGCCGGAGGAGGCGATCTTCGAGGCCTGCATGCTGCGCTTCCGCCCGATCATGATGACGACCATGGCGGCGATCATGGGCGGCCTGCCGATCGCGGTCGGCTTCGGCGCCGGCTCCGAGCTGCGCCGGCCGCTGGGCCTCGTCGTGGTCGGCGGCCTCGTCGTGTCGCAGTCGCTGACGCTGTTCATCACGCCGGTGATCTATCTCTATCTCGAGACGCGCGCGGAGCTTCGTTCGCGCCGGCATTGCTGCGCTCGCAGGCCGCGGCGCCGCGACGCTCGATGCCGTCCGCGCATGCGGCGAGCAGCCGCGGCGAATAGGCCGCTTGCCTCGCCGCACTGCTCGCTCGCGCTGCGTCCTGGCGCCGGCGCGTTGCCCGGCCGCGCGCCGGTACGCCGCCGCCGCTCGATCGCCGGCGCGCATTACCAGCACTGCCTCGACGATGGCCCGCCGCGCACCCGCAGGAGGCGCTCGCCGAGGCCGAGGACTGGCGCGATGCCGGCGGCGGCTTTCCCGGCCGAGCATTGCGCCGCGGTCGCGCTCTTCGGGCTGAAGCGCTATGCCGAGGCGGCGCAGCAGTTCGAGGACGCTGGCCGGCGCGATGATGCAGCGCGGCCCCGACGCTGCGCGCCGGCGCGCTGGAGCAGGCGGGCCAGGCCTGGCTCCTCGCCGGCCAGGCCGACGAGGCCAAGGCCGCGTTCGACGCCGCGCTGCGCTTCACGCCGAAGCGATCCCGACCTGCTCATCGACCGCGCCGAGGCCTACGCCGAGGCGCAAGCACTTGCAGAGCGCGATCGACGATCTCGACGCGGCGCTGACGCTGCGACCCAACCGCGCCGATGCGCTCGTCTATCGCGCCTCGGCCTATCGCCAGCTCGGCAGCCTCGACCGCGCGCGCGCCGACGCCGAGCGCGCGCTGAAGCTCGCGCCCAACGATGTCGCGGCGGCATCTCGAGCGCGGCAACATCCGCCGCCTCAAGGGCGACGCGGCCGGCGCGCAGCGCCGATTGGCAGCGCGGTGCTGAGAGCTTGCGCCGGGCTCGCCGGAGGCCGCAGGCCGCGACCGGACAATCTCGCGCGTCTCGGCGCGCCGACGCGCCAACGGCCGCGATAAGCGAGGCCGCTTCAGAAATCGAGATCGGCGTAGTGCTTGGGCGGCGGCGCGCCGGGAATGTGATCGGCGAGGATCGGGCGGAAGCGCGGGCGCGACTTGATGCGCGCGTACCATTCCTTGGCCGGCTCGTGCTCGTCCCACGGCACGTCGCCGAGATAGTCGAGCGCCGAGAGATGCGCCGCGGCGGTGATGTCGGCGACCGAGAAATGATCGCCGGCGAGCCAGCGCCGCCGCTCGGCGAGATAGCTGATGTAGTCGAGATGATAGCCGAGATTGGCCTTGGCCGGCGCGGATCGCCGCCGAATCGGGCTGCCCGATGCCGAAGAGCCGCTTCATCACCTTCTCGCCGACCAGCGGCTCGGTCACCTCGCGGTTCATCTTGACGTCGAACCAGGCGGCGAGCCGGCGCGTCTCGGCGCGGTCGATCGGATTGAGCCCGATCAGCAGCTTGTCGCGATAGGTCTCGTCGAGATACTCGGCGATGGCGCCGGCATCGGCCAGCACGGTGCCGTCGGGCTCGATCAGCACCGGCACCTCGCCGGCGGGATTGAGCGCGAGGAATTCCGGCCGCCGCTCCCACCATTTCTCGACCTTCATGGTGAAGTCGAGGCCCTTCTCCTGCAGCACGATGCGCAGCTTGCGCGAGGGCGGCGACAGCCAGAAATGATAGAGGATGCGCATGGCCGCATAGTCTAGCCGAATTCGCGTCCCTGTGCAGCCAAAGGCGGGTGCCGGTCGCGGCCGCGGTCCCGCCGGTCGGCGCGGCGCCGGTTATTTCGGCGCGAAGATCTCGTCGCTGAAGGGCGAGGATGTCGGCACCTTGATGCGGATGAACCCGTAGCCTTGCGATTGGTGGCAAGAATTGCAGGCGCTCGTCATCGCGCCGAAAGCCCGGGCGAATTTGGCGCTGTCCTTCGCCTTGATGGCCGCGTCGATCTGGGCGGCCGGCTTGGCCATGGTCGACATGTCCGCCGCCGGAAGGCCGGGAAAGTAGGTCATCGCGTCCTGAAAGTTGTCCTTGATTTGATCGAGCTCGTAGCCGGCGAGAGGCCAGTTCTTCTCCTTGCCGGCATACCACAGCTTGAAATGCCGCAATTGGGTCGCGCCCATGAAGTCGCCGAGCCGCGGCACATAGGCCTCGGCGGCGACCGCGCGCTCTTCGGCAAAGCCCGAAAGGGTCAGGGAAGCGACCAACGCGAAGACGGCGGCGGAATATCTGATGGACATGTTCGTCATCCGGTGATGTTGCACAGATCAGGGCGGTAGCACGGCGCGCAGTCGCCGGGCGGCCGGCGGCCGGCGCGACCACGATGCGGTTGGCGGAGCACGCAGCACCATGATCCAGATCAATCGCCCGCCGTGGCGGTTCTCCGCGCGCAGGCGCCGATGCCATATAGGTAGAAACCCCTACGCAAAGTTCCGAATTATGTCGCGCTCCCTCGGACGCTTAACATCGCCTCAACGAAATGCGGCGGGAGACGACGATGAACGAGCTGATCGTACGCGATGACCGCGAATTGCGCCGCCTCGAAGCGGCCATTGCTGCCATCGGTCAGGATCGCGCAGCGGCCCGGACCGGTCGTCAATGCCTGCTCGCAGCCCTCGAAGCCGAACGCGACGAATTGTTGAAAATTTACGGTCGGGCGCGGCGCTCGCAGAGGATGGCGGCGTAGCGCGGCGACAGCGGCGCTTTCGCGGCGCCACGGGCGCGCATGGTCGCCGGCCGAGCCATCATGAATGCGGATCAAGGGCCTAAAGCAGATGGGCAATCCGGTGGAGTTGAAGCCCGAAGCGCGACAGGAATTATCCTTGTCGGCTGTTCCTTCGGTCCTTGGCCGCCGTCGGCTCTGGGTCGCCGGCGTCGCGATCGCGGCGGTTGTCGCGGTCGCGGTCGGGGCGTGGTGGCGGCTTTCGGCGGCGGTCCCGGTGCATTACGTGACCGTTCCGGCGTCACGCGGCGCGGTCACGCGATCGGTCACCGCCACCGGCACGGTCAATCCGGAGCTGACGATCATCGTCGGCAGCTATGTGTCCGGCGTCATCCAGCAGCTGTCCTGCGACTACAATACGCAGGTCAAGGCCGGCCAGATCTGCGCCAAGATCGATCCGCGCCCCTACCAGGCGACGCTCGACCAGTATGCGGGCCAGCTTGCTGCGCGATCAGGCCATCCTCGGCAAGGACCGGGCCGATCTCGCGCGCTATCGGAAGCTCGCGGCGCAGAACTCGATCGCGCGCCAGCAGGCCGAAGACCAGGCTCTATGTCGTTCAGCAGGACGAAGCGACCGTCAAGCTCGACGAGGCGCTGGTCGAAGGCGCCAAGCTCAATCTCGGCTACACCGACATCGTCTCGCCGGTCGACGGCACCGTCGTGTCGCGCAACGTGACGCAGGGCCAGACCGTCGCCGCCAGCTTCCAGACGCCGACGCTGTTCCTGATCGCCACCGACCTCAAGAAGATGGAGGTCGACACCAATATCAGCGAGAGCGACATCGGCGGGGTCAAGGAGGGCGACAAGGCCGACCTTCACCGTCGACGCCTTTCCCGAACCGGATCTTCGCAGGGCACGGTGACCCAGGTCCGCCAGTCGCCGCAGACGGTTCAGAACGTCGTGACCTATGATGTCGTGGTCAGCGTCGACAATCAGCGATCTGGCGCTGATGCCGGGCATGACCGCGTCGACGCAGATCGTCGTCGACCAGCGAGACGACGTGCTGCGCGTGCCGGACCAGGCGCTGCGCTACGCGCCGGGCGGCCTCGCCGGTGCCGGCGGCCGCCGCGCCGACGAGCGGTCAGCGCGCGCGTCTGGGTGCTGCGCGACGGCAAGCCCGTCGCGGTCGCCGGTCGTGCTCGGGCCTCGACGACGAGAACTTCACCGAGATCGTCAGCGGGCGATCTGCAGCCGGGCGATCGGGTGATCACCGCGGAACGAAGCGACGCGGCGCGAGCGGCAGCCGGCCGTGCCGCAGCCGCGGCTTTGAGAGCGCGATCGATGCCGCGCGAAATGCCTGACAATGCCGAGCCGGTCATCCGGATCGAGAGCGTCACGCGCACCTTCGTCCTCGGCGACGTCGAGGTGCAGGCGCTGCACGGCGTCGATCTCACGGTCGAGCGCGGCGAATTCGTCGCCATCATGGGCTCGTCGGGCTCCGGCAAGTCGACGCTCATGAACATTCTCGGCTGTCTCGATCCGCCGACGAGCGGCCATTATTTCCTCGAGGGCGTCGATGTCGCGGGACTGAGCGAGCCGGAGCTCGCCCGCATCCGCAGCGAGCGGCTCGGCTTCGTGTTCCAGAGCTTCAACCTGCTCGCCCGCACCAGCGCGATCGAGAATGTCGGGCTGCCGCTCTATTACGCGGCGTCGGGACCGTTGCGCCGCGCGAGCGCGACCGAGCGGGCGCGAGCGGCGCTGCAGTTCGTCGGCCTCGGCGAGCGCGAGCGCAACACGCCGGGCCAGCTCTCGGGCGGCCAGCAGCAGCGCGTCGCCATCGCCCGCGCGCTGATCAACACGCCGAGCCTGCTGCTCGCCGACGAGCCGACCGGCAATCTCGACACCCGCACCTCGCACGAGATCATGGAGACGCTGGTCACGCTCAACCGCGACCAAGGCGTCACGATCGTCCTGGTCACGCACGAGCCCGACATCGCCGCCTATGCCGACCGCGATCGTGACGATGCGCGACGGCGAGATCGTCTCCGACGAGCAGGTGGCGAAGCCGGCGCAGTGCCGGCGCCGCGCGGTACGCGGCGCGCGCCACGGTCGCCCGCTCGTCCGGCGGCAGCGCCACTGCTCGCGCTGCCGACCGGCAGGCATTCCTCGCCGTTCGCGCTGATGATCCTCGCCGCCGCGGCGCAGGCGATCGGCGCGCAACAAGATGCGCTCGGCGCTCACCATGCTCGGCGTCTTCATCGGCGTCGCGGCGCTCATCGTCATGGTCGCCGTCGGCGAGGGCGCCAACGAGGCGGTGCGCAAGCAGATCGAGAGCCTCGGCACCAACGTCGTCGTGATCCTGCCGGGCGCCGTCACGACCGGCGGCATCCGCGCCGGCTTCGGCAGCGCCAGCACGCTCACCGTCGACGATGCGCGCGCCATCCGCCGCGAGGATCCGGCCGTGTCGCCAAGTCGGCTACCTCATCCGCCAGCAGGGGCAGGTCCAGTACGGCAATCAGAACTGGACCACGACCATCCAAGGCGTCAGCGCCAACTATCCGCCGATCACCAACTGGCGGATCGCCGCCGGCCGCGGCATTCACCGAGGACGACGAAAGCAAGGCGGCGCTCGTCGCCGTCATCGGCCAGACGGTCTACCGGCAGCTCTTCGATGCCGGCGAGAACTCCGCTCGGCGCCGCCATCCAGGTGAAGGGCGTGCCGCTCCGCGTCATCGGCGTGCTGCGTGCCAAGGGCCAGTCGGCCTTCGGCCAGGACCAGGACGACCTCGTGATGACCCCGTTCACGACGGCCGAGCGCAAGGTGCTCGGCGTCGCCGCGCCGAGCCAGCAGCAGACGCCGCTCAACTGGCCCTATCTGCCGCCGCCCAACCCCTACAATCTGCAGGCCGCGCCTCACCGGCTTCGCCAACCAGATCTATGTGCAGGCGGCGAGCCAGCCCGAGGTGCAGACCGCGATCGCGCAGGTGACCGACACGCTCGATCCGCCGCCATCGCATCAAGCCCGGCGAGCTCAACGATTTCGACGTGCGCAACCTCAGCCAGTTCGCCGAGACGGCCGAGAGCAGCAGCCGCATCATGGCGCTGCTGCTCGCCGCGGTGGCGTCGATCTCGCTGCTCGTCGGCGGCATCGGCATCATGAACATCCTGCTCGTCTCGGTCACCGAGCGCACGCGCGAGATCGGCCTGCGCATGGCGATCGGCGCGCGGCGGCTGCATGTGCTGCTGCAGTTCCTCGCCGAGGCGGTGTTCCTGAGCGTCAGCGGCGGGCTCGCCGGCATCGTCGTGGGCGTCGCGTTCTCCGCTGGCCATCCCGATCGTCTTCGGCTGGCCGGCGCCGGTCTCGGCGTCGGCGATCGCCGGCGGCTTTCGTGTTCTCCGCCGCCGTCGGCGTCTTCTTCGGCTATTACCCGGCGCGCAAGGCGGCGAGCCTCAATCCCATCGAGGCGCTGCGCTATGAATGACGTCTCGCCCCGTCCCGTCCCGCCGGCGCGCGCGGCGGAGCCGCCGCCGGCTCCGAGGACGACGACGCGCCCGCGGTGGCACGCGTGGCTTGCGCTGGCCGGCATCGCCGTCCTCGCGGCCGGCGGCTACGGGCTGTGGCACTGGCCAGGCGTGTGGCAGCGTCTGGTTGGCCCGCAGGCGGCCGCGAACCTCATCGCGGTTTCGGGCAATATCGAGGCGCATGAAAGCGTCCTGAGTTTCACGCAGGTCCAGGCGCCGATCGTCTATCTGCCGTTCGACGAGGGCGCTTCTGTCGAGCGCGGCACGGTGCTGGCCCGGATCGACGATCGTCTCTATCAGCAGCAGGTGCGAGATCGACCGCACGAACCTCGCACGTCGCCGCCGCCCAGGTCGGCGGCGAATCAAAGCAATCTCGTTGCGGCGCAGAGCAGCGTGATCAACGATCGGATCGATCTTGCCGAGAAACAGCGCGACTATGCCCGGGCCGAGGAGCTGTTCAAGACCATGTCGCGTCCCGGCAGGCGCGCGATCTTGCCCTGACCGCCCAACAGCAATCGGCCGCCGTGCTCGCCCGCGACCAGGCGATGGTCGCGGTCGCCCAGCATAACATCACGCTGGCACAGGCGAATGTCGCCGCCGCACAGGCGAAGCTCGAGCTCGATCAGGTCATGCTCGTCCTACACCGTGCTCCACGCACCGTTCAGCGGCGTCATCGCCGTGCGCGAGGCCGAGCTTGGCCAGCTCGCTGGGCCCGGCGTGCCGATCTTCACTTTGGATGATCTCGACCATGTCTGGCTCCGGGCCTATTTGAACGAGCCGGACCTCGGGAAAGTCCGGCTTGATCAAGCCGTCGACGTGACGACCGATACCTATCCCACACCACGTCTACCATGGCCGGATCAGCTTCATTTCGCCGGAGGCGGAATTTACGCCGAAGACGGTGGAGACCCATGCCGAGCGCGTCACGCTTGTCTATCGGATCCGGATCGATATCGACAATCCGACCCATGAGCTGCTGCCGGGAATGCCCGCCGATGCGACGATCGCGGCGTTGCGCGCCTGGGCAACAATGACGCGAGACCGAGCGACATCGCCGATCCATGCACACGGCCTCGTCCGGCGATTCGGTCACCTCGAGGCTGTTCGCGACATCAGCCTGACGCATCGAGCGCGGCGAGATCTTCGGCCTCGTCGGTCCGGACGGGGCCGGCAAGACGACGATCATGCGCATGCTCGCGGGCGTGCTGCGGCCCGATGCCGGCGAGATCCGCGTCGACGGCGTCGATGTCGTCGCCGCAGCCGGAGCGTGCCAAGTTCGAGCTCAGCTACATGCCGCAACGTTTCGGCCTTTATGATGACCTGACCGTCGCCGAGAACATCTTCTTTTACGGCGAACTGTTCAGGGTTCCGCGCAGCGTCCGCCGCGATCGCAGCGGCGAGCTGCTCGAGGCGGCGCGGACTGGTCCCCTTCCAGCACCGGCTGGCCGGCCAATTGTCCGGCGGCATGAAGCAGAAGCTCGGCCTTGTTTGCGCGCTGATTCACACGCCGCGCGTCCTCCTGCTCGACGAGCCCACGACCGGCGTGGACCCGGTTTCGCGCCGCGACTTCTGGGCCATTCTCTACAATCTGCGGGAAAGCGGGGTCACGATCGTGCTCTCGACCGCCTACATGGACGAGGCGGAGCGCTGCTCGCGGCTCGCCTTGCTGCACGCGGGCGCCATCCGCCGCTGCGATACGCCGTCGCGATCTGAAGGAGGCGATGCCTGGCGCGCTGCTCGCGGTCACCGCCGCCGATCCCCGCGCCGTGCATGAGGCGCTTGAGGGGGCACCGGGGGTGCTGGGCCTGCTGCTGATGGGCGACAGGGTCCATGTCCGCGTCGATGATGCCGAACGTCGCATTCCGGAGCTGCGCGCGATCGCTCGAAGAGCGCGCGATCGCTCACGCCGCAGATCATCGCGATCGAGCCGGGGATCGAGGATGTCTTCGTCGCTCTGCTGGGACCGGAGAGCGCGGCGTGACCGATGTGGCGCCTGCCGTCATCGCCGAAGGGCTGACGAAACGGTTTGGCGTCTTCACCGCGGTCGATCGGCTCGATCTCCGCATCGCCAAGGGCGAAGTCGTCGGCTTCATCGGTCCCAATGGCGCCGGCAAGTCGACCACCATCCGCATGTTGTGCGGGCTGCTGCGCCCGAGCGCGGGACGCGCTTCGGTGGCGGGTTTCGATGTCGCCCGGCATCCCGAAGCGGTGCGGGCGCATATCGGCTACATGTCGCAGAAATTCTCGCTCTATGGCGATCTGACTGTGCCGCGAGAACCTGCTCTTTTTCGCCGGAATTTATCGCGTACCGTGGCGGAGATCGAGGAGCGCATTCGCTTTGCCATCGCCATGGCGGGGCTCGAAGGGCGCGAGGACGCGCTCGTGCGCACGCTCGCCGGCGGATGGAAGCAGCGGCTTGCCCTTGGCTGCGCCATCCTTCATCGGCCGCCGGTGCTCTTTCTCGACGAGCCGACGTCCGGGGTCGAGCCCAGGCGCGCCGCCGCTTCTGGGACCTGATCCACCACCTGGCGGCCGAAGGCGTCACGATCCTCGTCTCGACCCACTACATGGATGAGGCGGAATACTGCAATCGCATCGCGCTCATCGATGCCGGAAGGCTGGTCGCCATGGGCAGCCCGAGCGAGCTGCGCCGCCGCGATCTCGGTGGCGAGTTGCTGGAGCTCGCATGCGCGCCGCTCGGTGCCGCGCTTGACCGCGGTGCGGCAGATATCGACCGTGCTCGACGCGTCCATCTTCGGCGACAAGCTGCATGTGCTGGTGCGCGACAGCGCGGCTGCCGGCCCGGAGATTCAGGCGTCGCTCGCGCAGCTTCATATCGCGGCCAATCCGCCGCGACGCATCACCCCCAGCCTCGAGGATGTCTTCGTCAAGCTGGTGTCGCGCCCGGCGGGGCAAGCGTAGCGGCCGATGAGCATCCGGCGGCTCCTCGCCATGGCATACAAGGAGGCGCTGCAAATCTGGCGCGACCCGCGCAGCCTCGCCATCGCCCTCCTCCTGCCGCTGCATTCAGATGGTGCTGCTCGGCTACGGCGTGAGTCTCGATATAAAGCAGGTGCCGCTCTGCGTTTATGACCAGGAACGCAGCCAGCTCAGCCGCGCCCTCGTCGCGCGCTTCGTCGCTTCGGGGTGGTTTTCGGCCGTTCGCTACCTCGACGCCGACCGGGACGTAAGGGACGCGATGGATCACGGCATCTGTATCGGCGCCGTCACCATTCCGGTCGACTTCTCGCGCGTATTCACGACCACGGGAAGCGCACCTGTACAAGCCGTCTTCGACGCGACGGACGTGAACACGACGAACATCGCTACCGGCTATGCCCAGGGCGTGATCGCGCTGACCACGGCCGATTTCGAAGCGCAATGGGCAGCACAGCACCGCACCGGCCACTCCGCGATCGGCATCGTCGATTACGAGCCGCGTGTCTGGTTCAACGAGGGGCTCGACAGCCGCAATTTCATTATTCCGGGCGTGGTTGCGGTCATCCTCGCCTTGATCGGAGCCCAGCTCACATCACTGACGATTTCGCGCGAGTGGGAGCGCGGCACGATGGAGCAGCTGATCTCGACGCCGGTGACCCCGCTGGAGGTGATGCTGGGCAAACTCATTCCCTACTTCTTCGTCGGCCTGTTCGACGCCGCGTTCTGCCTCATCGCCGCCATCTTCTGGTTCGACGTACCGTTTCGCGGCGACATGATGACGCTACTCGCCGCCACGGCGCTCTTCACGCTCGTCGTGCTCGGGATCGGCTATGTGATCTCGGTCTGGATCCGCAGCCAGCTCGGCGCAAGCCAAGTGGCACTCCTCCTCACCATGGTGCCCGTCACCATGCTCTCGGGCTATACCTTCGCCATCGAGCAGATGCCGGCGCCGATCCAGCTCATCTCCTTGCTCGTTTACGCGCGCTATTACGTCACGATCCTGCGCGCGGTCTTTCTCAAGGGCAGTGGCATTTCCGATCTGCTGCTGCCGATCCTTCGCCCTCGTGCTCTACGCCGTGGCGATCGTGCTGATCGCGGCGCGCGCCTTCCGCAAGCGTCTGGATTAGACGCCCATGCTGCGACGCCTGCGCGTCATGCTGATGAAGGAGTTCCTCGAGCTTCGCCGGGACAAATGGGCGATGTTCCGGCTGGTCGTGCCTTTGCTGGTCCAAATGATCATTTTCGGTTATGCCGCCACCTTCACCGTGAACAACGTGGCAACGGCGGTGCTGGATCTCGACCGGTCCCAGGCGAGCCGCAGCCTGATCTCGCATTTCGTCGCGACGGGGCGGTTTCAAATCGTCGATGTTGCCGAATCACAGGCGCAGATCACCCGCGACATCGACACCGGCAAGGCGACGCTCGCGATCGTGATCCATGCCGGTTTCGCGCAGAAGCTGGATGACGGACAGTCGGCGCCACTGCAGGTCGTGGTGGACGGGACCAATTCCAATACGGCGCTGATCGCGCTGGGCTATGTCAGCCAGATCGTGGCGCAGTTCCAGACCGAGGAGACGAGCAAGGCGTGGCCCGTCGGGGCGGGCGCGGCACCGCGGCAAGTCGCGGTTTCCCTGCAAGAGCGGCCCTGGTTCAACGCGGGCCTCGACGATCGCTGGTTCTTCATCCCCGGCGTGATCGGGACGCTCACGCTGGTGCAGGTGGTGAATCTCACCTCCTTCGCGGTGGTGCGCGAGCGCGAGATGGGCACGCTCGAGCAGATCATGGTAAGCCCGATCACGCCGCTCGAGTTCATCCTCGGCAAGACGGTGCCGTTCTTCCTCATCGGGCTCGGCGACGTGGTGCTGATTACCGTCGTCGGCGTCCTGTGGTTCCAGATACCGTTCGTCGGCAACCCTCTCATCGTGCTCGCGGGCACGTCGCTCTTCCTGCTGGCGGCGCTCGGCATGGGATTGCTCATGTCGACGTTCTCGCGGACGCAACAGCAAGCCTTCGCGCTCAACTTCTTTCTGCTCAATCCGTTTTTCATCCTCTCGGGCTTCGCCTTTCCGATCGCGGCGATGCCCCCGGTCCTGCAGTGGTTCACGCTGATCAATCCGCTGCGTTATTTTCTCGTCGTCATCCGCGCGGCCTTCCTCAAGGGCGTGGGGATTTCTATTCTGCTGCCCGAGTTCGGCGCGATGGGGCTGCTCGGCATAGCGATGCTCGGCCTCAGCGTCCTGCGGTTCCGAAAATCGCTCGACTGAGGTTTCGGGACAAAAGCGCCGGCGCGCTCACATCAGGTCCAGGGGCGGGCGCCTGCCTTCGCGCAGGTCGCTGATCAGACGCTCCCAATGCGGCAATTGGCGCCGCTTCAGATCGAAATTCGCGACCGCGGTTTGGCGCGCGGCATCGCGCAGGCGCTGCATGCGGTCCGGATGGTCGAGCACCGCGATCGATCGCGGTCGGCGATCTCGCGCGGGGAGAAAAAATCGACGAGCAGGCCGTTCTTACCGTCCTTGAGCACCTCCTTCACCGGCGGCGTCGCCGAGCCGATCGACGAGGCTGCCGCTCGCAAGCGCCTCGATGAAGGACCACGATAGGACGAAAGGATAAGTGAGATAGACGTGGACCGACGACACCTGCAGCAGGTTGAGATGCGCGGAATAGGCGATCTGGCCGAGGAAATGCACGCGCTCAAGATCGAGCCCGCCGGCAAGCTCGCGCAGCATCATTGCGCGATAGGTCGTGCCCGGCGGCGCGGGATGGCCGTAGCTGACGCCGTCGCCGCCGACGATCAGGATCTGCGCCCGCTTGCGCCGCCGCAAAATCTCGGGCAGCGCGCGCATGAACACGTGAAAGCCGCGATAGGGTTCGAGATTGCGGCGCGAGATAGGTGACGACCTCGTCCTCGCGGGAAGCGCGAGATCGGCGCGGGCGAGCTTGAGCCACGCGTCGGGGTCGGGCTGCAACATCGTCCGTATCGACGCCTTCGTGAATCGCCGTGATCCGGTTGCGCATCTCGGGCGGATAGAGGCCGCGCTGCCACCGCGTCGCCGTGTGGCCCCAATCGGCGGCGTCGAAGCCGATGAAATTGACCGCGTTCCTTGATGCTGAGACGCGACGGGTCGGAGAAGATCGATCCGAATTCGGAATCGAATCCGACATCGACCCCGCTGCGCGTGATAGAAGAACTCGAAATAGGAAAGCAACGGCATTTCGGGGAACACGTCCTTGACGAACAGCGTCTCGCCCCAGCCGTTATGGCCGATGACGATATCCGGCTGGATGCCCTTGTCGCGCAGTTCCGAACGGCACAATTCGGCGACGGCAAGGCCGTTGCGCACGGCCTCGTCGAGCTCGCCGACGAAGGGATGGCACCGGCGGGATCGCGTGGCGGCTTTTGATAGACGAGCCTGGTGATGCCGGGAACGTCGTTGCCGTTGGGCTGGGTGATGAAATAGACGGCATTGCCGGGCTGGCGCGCGAGGTGCCGGGCGAGATGCCGATATTGCGCCGGAAAATTCTGGTGGATGAAGAGGACGATCATAGCTCCAGCTGCGCGAGCAGCGCCTCGCGTTCGGCCGCATCGGCCGACGGCCTCTTGCGGATGACCGCCGCGAGCTCGAGCGAGGGCCGGCGGCGCAGCACGATCTCGGGAAAGGCGGCCTCCTTGAGGCGCGTCAGCATCAAGGTCGGGGTGAAGCCGCAGCGATGCGCCATGCTGACACGGCCGCGCGCGATCGCGGGACCGAAACCGAACAACACGTCATGCGCCGTCACGGGTCCGGCCGGCGATTGGTAGAGCACCTCGTGCAGCCGGTCGGAGACGATATGCTGCGCGATCGTCTGCAGATCGGGCACGATGATGCAGGCGAAGCCGTCATCGGCAAGGACGCGGTGAAATTCGGCGAACGCGCGGGCGACCTCATGCGCGTAAAGATGCTCGACGCAATGAGCGGACCAGATTGCGGCGACCGAACCGTTCTCGAAGGCGGAAAGATCGGTGGCGCTGCCGACCACGTCCGGCTCGACCGCCGGATCGACGTCAACACGGAGTTGGCGCCACGTGCTGAACAGCGCCGGCAGCCACCCGCTGCCCGCCGGGCCGCAACCCACATTAATGAAAAAGCGTTCGCCGGCTTCGCGCGCGATCGTCGCGCTTTCGCTCATGGGGCCCGCTCAACATTCGATGCGCGGGCTGGCAAATTGACGCGGCCGATTTCCTGCGCGGCATCTGCTTTCGCGCGGGCGCCCGCCTGCCGCGGCGCGCCGGTTCGGGGCGCGCCGCGCCGGTGCGCTTGGCTCTGCCTGCGGTGCCGGGCTTGCGTGCACTTGCCCGCGCGCTGCCGCGTTTTTTTGTCGACTTTTGCGTCGATTTTGCGGCAGACGCGCGGGCTACGCCGTCCTTCGGGCGTTCGGAGGCGGGGTTTTCCGCTGGCGCGGCTGAAATCTCTTCCCTGAACTTGCTGAAGCGCGGCCCGGTTGGCACCGGGTCGGGACCGTTGCCGCGGGCGGGCGCCGTGTGCGGACGTTCGCCCTTGACGGCGACCGCGATCGTGCCGCGCCGTATGATGCGAAGCTGGATGCCTTCGAGCGGGTCGTTGGGCCGCGAGGATCGGCACGGCGCGCCGTTGCGGAGCGGCCCGACCGTGGTGCCGGACTGGAAATAGCCGCTGTACTCGCAATCGTAGGCGGCGCCCGCCTGCGGCTTGAGGCGTATCGCAAAGCCGGTCAGCGGCACGCTCATGCCGCGCGTGCCGCACGACAGACCGTTGCTGATCCATGGCGTCTCGATCCCGGTCGCGGTCAGCCCCTTGTATTCGATGTCGCCCGCCGCAATCGCCTCGAGCGGCGACACCGCGAACGCCTCGATCCAAAGCCCCGCGCCGATCCGGCCGGCCCATTCGGTATCGGCAAAGCTCATGTCGCCGCGGTTGCGCACATGCGTCACGATTTGCAGCGGCAGGCCGGTGCGCCGTGCCGCCGTCGCTTGCGGCGCGGCGGCACGCTGCGGCGGAAGCTTCGCCGCGCCTGGTCCGTCGCCTCGTTCCACCTCGATGACCAGAGCCTGTCCTCCCGGCCCGCGCACCGAACTCAGGACCAGCGCCGCGGCCGCGGCAGATACATTGACCTGATCGCGTCCCCGGCCGCGACCAGCCAGGCCCGTTGGCGCGGCTGTGCGGCGTGATCTTCACCGCGTCCTGCGGCACGCCGGGGCCGACGCCGACGTGAACCGCCGGTACGGTAAGGTTACCGGTCCCCTTCGCCTGCTGCGGCGAGCCGGCTCGGACCGAGAAGCGATAGAGGCCTTTCTGCAAGGTGACGACTTCGACCGAACCCGTAATCGCTTGCGGCGTCGTTTGCGACGGGGACGGGCGCTCGGGTTGCATCGGCTCTTTCTCCTGTACGGTCGGGACATTCGGGTGTGGTGTCGCCGCCACGCTCAGCAGCCGCTCGTTGAGCCGCGCCGGATCGCTCATCTGAGGGATCAGGATGCCATGCCCGGCCGCACGCAAGCGTTCGGCGATCGCTCCAGTGTCGAAGGCAACAATTCGTAAACCCGCGCGAAGCGCATCGGTTAGAGTATAGCACCAAGTCTCGGGCGTGACAGACGGGAAAAAGCACGAGGTGAGGCCGTTCGCGTCGCAACAAATCATCCAGCTCAGCCTCATCATAGCGGCCAGTGATGAAGACCTTGCCGGTCTCGCGCAGCTTTTCGTCATCCTCCGTGTAACCGATAACCACGAATTCGAGCGGCAGGCTCCGCGCCGCCGCGGCGCGTGCGCAGTCGAGCAGCACGCGATAGCCCTTGTGCCAGCCGATGGCGCCGATCAAAGCGACGCGCGTGACGCCCGCCGGCGGTGCGGGCGAGGCGCCGCGTATCGGCGGCATCTCCCACGGCTCGATGATGCGGCCGGATCTCGGGAAAATAGCGGTGCAGCCGCTGCACGACGTCGGCGCATGGGGCGACGACGCGGCGTGCCGCGGCGAGCCAGCGCGCGTTGCGGCGGCGGAAGGCGGCGACCGACATCGGTTCGTGGAGACGCGAGCCGTTCTTCTTGACGCACGCCTCGCAGGCCGAGACGCGAGGCTCGCCGCAATAGCGTCCCTTGCCGTCGACCAAACCGATGCGCGGGCAGATCCACACATAGTCGTGGATATAGACATCGTAGGGCGCCTCGAGCGCCCGCACCGTCTCGATCACGCGGCTGTCGCAGTCGAGGAAATGGTGCAGCTCGACATGATCGATGGCGAGCCGCTCGAGCAACGCCCGCAGGGCGGCAAGCTCGTCCGGCGCGGCATAGGCGAGATCCGCATAGGCGCCGTCCTCGGTCGAGATCGCGCAACCGGGCGATCCCGACGCCAGCGGCCGCAGCACGAGCGGCGTCATGCCGCGGTCGCGCAGCGCGCGGCATCGCTCCGCCACGAAACGCTCGACGCCGCCCGGCAACGCGAGCGCCACCAGCAATACATAACGGCCGCCGGCGGCGGCGATCCGCGCCTCGTCGAGGCGTCGCCGCACCGCGTGCACCGGATCGGCAGCGATGAATTTCTCCACCAGCGCGTCGTAGCCGGGATGGCGCAGATTGAGGAGCCTGCGGTTGCGGGCCATGAGCGCTGCGCCGCGCCGGCCGAACGAGCGGCCGCCGCTATGGCGCACGAAGACATCGCCCGCGAGCACATGGCGCCATCCGAGCTGCCGCGCGCGCAGACAGAAATCGTTCTCCTCGCCATAGCCCTTGCCGAAGGTCGCGACGTCGAAGCTGCCGGTCTCGGCGAGGCAATCGCGGCGGATATAGAGGCAGAAGCCGACGCCGACCGGCAGCTCGACCGTCGCGCCGGAATTTGCCTCCGCGGCAAGGCGGTCGAGGGCGAGCGCTTCCGCGCTCGTGCAGCGATGCGCCGCGTCGCCGGGATAACTGGCCACGGCGCCGCAATCGGTGAGCGGCGTCACCGTGCCGACATCCGCCGCGCCATAGGCGGCGCGCTGCAGGCGATCGAGCCAATTGCCGTGCACGACGGCATCCGAATTGAGCAGGACGGCGTCGCGCCCTTCGTGAACGGCCAGGCCCCGGTTCACCGCGCCGGCGAAGCCGAGATTGCTGTCATTGCGCAAGCAGCGTGATCGCACCGCGCGCCGCGAGCCCGTCGAGTGCGGCCGACAGCGCCTGGTCCGGCGAGGCGTCGTCCACGACGACGATCGTGTCGCCGCTGCGGCGGGTGGCGAGCGCCGCCTCGATACAACCCATAGTCTCGTCGCGGCCGAGATAGACCGGAACGATGATGTCGACCGGCCGCTCCTTGGTTTCGCGGGCGCGGGCGCGGGCGCGGGAAGCGGCCGCAATGCGCGCCCGCGTCGGCGCCGTGATGCGAGGAACTGCCCCGGCGAGAAGCAGGGGCGCATCGGGAAGCGGTCCCATGCTGCCGTCGGGAAGGGCGACGGAGATGTGAATTCGATTGCCGGTCAGGCCTGATTTCCGCGGATCGAGGGCAAAGCGTTGCCGCCCCGGCGCGGTGGGATCGTCTCGGGTCGAGAGGCGCGAGTTGTTGCCGTGCTCGTCCTCAAGCATGAGCGCCAGCGGGCCGAACGGCCGCCAGCCGAGTCTCGCCCAGCCCGTGATGCGGGCGCCCGCGGTGGTCGCGCGGCCATCAAGCTCGAATTCGGGCGGAAAGGACAACGTGCCGCCCAGCAGCGATGCACCGTCCAACGTGACCGCGAGAGGGGTCGGTGCCGCGCCCTGCGGCACGGCGAGTTCGAAGGCGCTGCGTCCGGTACCGGTTCGCGCGACGATGGCAGTGGCCAGAATTTCGCCCGAGCCGGCGCGAATCTCGAGGCGTCCGTGCCGGCCGCCGACGATGACTTCGCCATGAAGCGCGAGCGTCGGGCCGATTCCGCACCAGCCGCAATAGTCTTGTCCCGCGCGCTCGACCAGCCGGCCGGCGACGGCGGCGAGCGCTCCGCCCGGCGCCAGGCAATAACGGCCGACCGCACCGGCGAACCGTTCGGCGGCCGAAACGGTACGTCCAGAAGCCAGAAGCGCATCGATCACGCTCGCCTCGACATCCGGATCGGGCTGGTGCGCGGCCGCTTGCTCCAAGAGCCGCAACCCCGCTTCGGGGTCGCCGGCATGGGTCAGCAGACGACCGTAAAGATGGGCCACGCGCCCGTCGTCGCGCTGGTGGCGCCATAACTGATCGGCGAAGCGCAGCGCCGTCTCGAAATCGCGCGCTTGCAGCGCCGCCTCGATGAGGCGAAGCGGATGCAGGTCACGCACGGCCTCCGCAAGTCCGGCACCGTTCAGGACGTCGGTCAGGATCGCCTCGCCGGGGCAGTTTCGACGCTATGGAGAATGTGCGGATTACGTAAGAATCGGATGGATCATACGCTGCGAACCGGCGACCAGCCAACCGGGATGCTTATCAATGGGTGAAGTCGGTCGTCTGCAGGTTGGTGATGCCGATGAGCTTGATGGTGGTAGCGCCGCCATCGAGGGTGATCGTCGTGTTCCCGCCGGCCACCGACACCTCGTTGTTCGCCGGATTGAGGATGGTGCTCGGGTCGTAGCCGCTGCCGAGCTGGATGAGGTCGCTGCCCTGCGCGAAATTGGTGATGACGTGCGTGCCGCCCTCGGGCGCTGCGCCGGTATCGAACGCGAAGATGTTATGGCCGCCGCTGCCGCCCGTCATCGTGTCGCTGGACAGGGCGCCGGTGCCGCCGACAAACGTGTCGCTGCTGGAGGCGCCGCCGACCATCGAAACCGCGCCGGTGCCGCCGATGAACGTGACATTCGACAGCCCGCCCATCAGCGTTGCGGCGCCGCTGCCCGCCATGACCGACTCGCCGCCGGCGCCACTCTGATAGAGGAGTTGCCCGCCTTGGATCGTGGCGTTGAGCGTTCCTGGGCCGCTCACGGTCGCGGAGCCGTAAGCCGTGATGGTGTCGTTCGGGCCGCCCAGCGTGATCGTGTCGTTGCCGGCTGCTGTCCCGCTCTGGGTCGAGTTACCGGCGGTGATGGTGGCGTTGCCGAGTTGCACCGTGATCTTGTCTTGGCCGCTGCCGGCGACGATCGAGGCATCGCCCTTGACGTTGATCGTATCGTTGCCGTTGCCGGCCACGACCGTCCCCGAACCCATGAGCTCGCCGCCACTGGTCTCGGGGATGGTGCCCGGTCCGGTAATGGTGATTGAATTCGCGGCCGCGTCGTTGTCGATTGCGAGATCGTGGATGCCGGTGAGGGTAAGGTTCGTGTTTGCCGGGTCGTCCGACAGGATCACCGCATCATTGCCGGCAGTCGCGTTGATCGTGCCGCCGCCCGGCACGTTGTAGATGGTGGCCTTGCCCGGGGGCTGCGGATCGCTGGCAGAGACCGTATCCAGATTGATGTTGGTCACGGGCCAGCCCTGAAGGAACTGGCTCAGCGCCTGCTGCGCCGCCGACATCACGTCCTGGGGTACCGACCAAGTAATCGTATGGTCGCCACCAATGACGGTTGTTGTTGTTGGCATGATAGGTCCCCAGCCCTATGATTACACGATCGAGGCCGAAGACCGCAGCCGCCACTGCGGTGTGCGATCACACTTCTCGTTCGCGCGCCCTCGCGGACGGGATATATTTGAGCGTGTCGAAGACATTTTCTCGACATTTCACCAGAGTTTCGCGGGATGTCATGCATGCCTTGTGCCAAAATTGCCATTCAATTGATTTGAAAGGGTTTTTTGGCGAGTCGCGCG
This sequence comes from uncultured Alphaproteobacteria bacterium, assembly GCA_963721625.1. Lineage (GTDB taxonomy): Bacteria > Pseudomonadota > Alphaproteobacteria > ATCC43930 > CGMCC-115725 > DATJLY01. Next base: position 86,697 of record CAVRKF010000003.1, on the reverse strand, counting down.
TTAACGGATTAACACGATGTAAAGAAACCCGACACCGTTTATCATTAATGACGGTAAAATGAATAGTGTTGTCGCCTGCCGCGGCAGGGAGATGTTGCATGAACTGCATCACCAACAGGCGCCGCGCCGCGGTGAAAGTTGCCGCTTGGGCCGTCGTTCATTGTTCAAATTGGCTCGTAGCGCGCCACGCGGGGCACAGGGCCGTCATTCACGATTGCCATAAACACGCCGTCGCCAAGTATTAACGTGTAACAGCGCGTTTGCCGCTGCGATAGCGCAAGAATTACTTGTGACGGCGTCGCGGGGCGCTCATCCGGCGGCGGCGGCGCGCCCACCCTCCCGAATGACGCAGCCGCGGCCGACCTCGCCGATGAAAGGACCTAGCCGCTCCGCCGCGAGCGGCTGATGGCGATCGGCAGTGCCGCGCGCGAACGATGCCCGTTTTACGCGACGGGGTGCGGATATCCTGCCAGAATTCATTGTGAATGCCGGCCGCGGCATGATCGCGCTTGGCCTCGGCTTCAGCGCGACGCCGCGATGGTCAACCAACGCGCCGGGCGCCGCGCTTTCATGTCGCGTAGGCGGGAGCCGATCACCTGAAGCGCGCGGCGCGGAATTCCCGGTCGTGCCGGGACGAAAGGCGCTCAGGCCTTCTTGCGCCGGCGCAGCAGGCCGAAGCCGGCGAGAGCCGCCCCGAAGAGCGACAGACTTATGGGCTCCGGGACGGGATTGATCTCGATATTGCCACCGAAAAAGCTCGCGCTGGCAACCTTGGAACCATTGCTTTGCGACGGAAAGCTTAACGTCGACGAAGTGATGGATTGATCCTCGTCGAACTTGATTTCCGAATCGGTGGTGATGGGAATATCGCCGGCGTAGGTGGCCAGATATCCTCCGGGGCCTTCGGCGCCGACAATCCACACCGAATTGGCCGCCAGCTCGAGCGGCGTGATCGCCTCGACGGCCCAAAGTCCACCTGCGCCGCCCGCGGTCGCGGTCAGGCTCGAGACGATGACGCTGGTCTCGAGGGTGAAGACGTTGGGGGAGGATTTCGTACCAAAGCCCGACGGTAGCCCCGTTCACGAGCGACAGACTGCCATCGTCAAACACGGCCAAACCGCCGACCGAAACGGCACTATTGCCGACGGTAAACTCGTAACCGAGCGTGCCGCCGTAGCCATAGCAGAAAAGCGACGGTCCCGCGCAATTCCCACTGGAATCGGAGGGCGGTGATGCGAAATCGACACCCAGCGGATTGGCAACGGCCGGTGCAGCCGTTTCGCCGAGGCCGAAAGCAGCGAGGGCACCCATCAGCGCCAATATGGAGAAACCACGCATTGGCTATTCCCTTCGTACTTTCCTGCCGTCGCCTTTGAAAACGTCGTATTGACGATGAGGCTGCAATGCTTGTGCCAGAATACCAAATCTGTGGAAAATCATAGTCTTGCAAAGTAAACGATTGGCATCGCCCAAAGATTTGTAAAATTTTCCGCCAATTCTCTGTTAACGATCTGGTCAACCCGTCACACCTACTCATTGTGGAAAGGAATGTAAATTCCCGCATTTGGCATGATGCCCGCCAACGTGTCGCATGTCGGCATTTGCAATATTCCTTTACGACAAACGCGTTACGATGCGGGGTCGATAATCGGCGGCGCGATCGGCCGGGACGCTGCCGACGCGGTTACGCATGGCAAAGGCATTGCAGCAATCATATGCATATTGCTGCCGCGCGCAAAAGATGGTCTTATTCATTGCTTTGCCGCGGTCGCGGCGGCGTGCGCGCGACGTGATTGAATGCTCCAATCGCCATGGTTCATCGTGCCGGCGCCCGGAAGAAATGAGCCAATAGTTACTCCGTTAATAGTGTGGCGACCGCGTGTTGACGGAAGGGAAGGGTCCTGTCTTGGGTCATGGGGCTGAAGCATCGGTTCGCTCGCCGCCGCGCTTCGGCTCCGAGGCGGCGGGGGCTCCTTGACGTGGCGGACCATGGGGGGAAGCGGCATTTTCGGTTGGCTTGACAGGCTGCGCGGTCCCGGCCGGATCGCGGCCCAGCGCGCACGGGCGGAACGCTTCATCGCGTCCGGCCTGGCGCCAAAAGGGGCGGCGATCCTGCAGCGATTGGCCGAGCAAGGCGATGGCGAAGCTCAATTTCGGTTGGGCGAGCTCTACGAGAGCGCGCAGGGCGTGGTGCAAAGCTTCGTTACGTCGGCACGATGGTTCCGCGCCGCGGCCGAGCAGGGGCTGAACCGGGCCCAGGCGAAGCTCGGCGACATCTATCTGACCGGACGTGCCCCGCCGCGCAGCGCCACGCCGGCGGCGGCGGCGGCGCTCGAATCCGATGACGATCGCGACCATGTCCTGCGGCGCCTGTTCCCGCAGGGAATGGCGGTTCGCCCGGACCCCGAAGAAGCGGCGCGCTGGAACGCGCTTGCGGCGGGGGCCGGCGACGCCGCGGCGCAGGCACGCCTCGGCTACCAATATGCGGCCGGCCTTGGTGTCGCCCAGGACGATGCGGCGGCGGAGCGATGGTTCGCCGCGGCCGCCGCGCAGGGCAATGAGGCCGGCGAGCTTGGCCTCGGCATGTTGTACGCGGGCGGGCATTTCGGCCCGGAAGCCCATGCCAAGGCCGCGGAATGGCTGAACAGGGCCGCCAATCGCGGCAACGCGACCGGCCAATTCTGTCTTGCGGTGATGTATCTGCGGGGGCAGGGCGTGGTGCGCGATGACGAGCGCGCGGCGGCGCTGTTCCGCGCTTCTGCCGAGCAGGATCATCCCGAGGCCATGTTCTATCTCGGCGAGCTTCATCGTCAGGGCCGGGGTGTCGAGCGCAGCGCCTCGACCGCGGAGACGTGGTTGCGCCGCGCCGCGACCCGCGGCTACGTGCGCGCCGTGACGTCGCTGGGTCGCCTCCTGACGACGGAAGCCGAGTCGCCCGATTTCGCGTCGGCCGCGCTGCTCTACCGCCAGGCGGCCGATCTCGGCGATCCCGAGGCGCAGCGCGCCTTGGGCGAACTCTGTCTCGCCGGCAAGGGTGTGCCGCATGATCCCGCCGAGGCGGCGCGGTGGTTCGGCAAGGCCGCCGCACAGGGCAACCTCTTTGCCTATGAAAGGATCGGCGCACTCTATGCCGACGGGATCGGCGTGCCGCAGGACTTTCTCGCCGCGGCGGACTGGTTCCTGCGCGCCGTGGCCGAGGGCAGCGCCAACGCGCTCTATCATCTCGGCACGCTGGAGCTGAAAGGGCTCGGATTGCCGCGCGATCCGACGGCGGCTCTGGCGTTCTATCGCAAGGCCGCGGCGCTCGGCAGCACCGATGCCTGTTTGCGGCTGGGCGTGCTCCACGCGACCGGCAACAGCGTGCCGCAAGATTACGCGATCGCGGCCGAGTGGTACCAAAAGGCGGCGGAACGCGGCAATCTCGACGGCCAGTTCAATCTCGCCTTCCTTTACATCCGCGGCCTCGGGGTCGCGGCAGACGCGAACCGTGGATTGGCGCTGCTGGCCGCCGCCGCTGAGGCGGGCAACCTGGCCGCGGCGCACGCGCTCTACAATCTTTATACCGAGGGGAGCGAGGTCGCGGCCGACGCGGCGAGTGCGGCGATGTGGCTGGAGAAGGCAGCGGCGCTCGGCAGCGGCGTCGCGGCCTGCCGGCTCGCACAGCGGCTCGAAGAGCAGCATCCGCTGGCGCCGGCGGCGGATCGCGTCGCAGCGCTGCTCGAGCAGGTTGCGCAGGCGGGCGATGCCGCCGCCCAGGCGACCTTGGGCCGCCTTCTCTATGAAGGCCGCCATATGCCGCGCGACGAGCGCCGCGCGCTCCGCTGGTTCAGCCGTGCCGCCGAGGGCGGCAATGCACTCGCCCAGGCTTGGCTCGGCGACGTGCTGAGCCAGGGGCGCGGGGTCGCGCTCGATCGTGCCGCCGCTGCGACCTGGTATCGGCGGGCGGCGGAGCAAGGCCATCTCGGCGCTGCCGCCGTGTTGACCCGGATGAAGCTCGAGGAACGCGCCGACGGCGAGGAACTGGCGTCACTCTTCCGGATCTGGCTCAAGGCGGCGCAAGCGGGCGACACGGTGGCGCAGCGCATCGTCGGCGACTTCTTTCTGCGCGGTATCGGTACGGCGGCCTCGCCGGCGGATGCCGCGCACTGGTTAACGGCGGCGGCCGGCCACGGCAATGGCGCGGCGCAAGTGATGCTGGGCGGCCTGTTGCTGCATGACGACGGGCCCGCCCGCGATCCCGCGACGGCAGTGAAGTTGTTCCAGGCCGCCGCCGCGCAGGGAAACGCCGACGCCGAGTATAATCTCGGCGTGTGCTGCAAGCTCGGCATCGGCATGGCGCCCGACCTCGAAGCGGCGCGCCGGTGGTACCGACGCGCGGCGGACAAAGGACAGGCATCGGCACAACTCGCGCTCGGCGACTTGCTGTCCCATGCGGCGGCCTCGGACGTCGATCTCGCCGAGGCGGTCAAATGGTACCGCGCTGCAGCAGACGCGGGCCGTCCTTCCGCATTCTACAATATCGGAAGGATGCTCGAATTCGGCCGCGGCGTTGCACGCGATCTCGATGCCGCGCTTGCCTTCTACCAGCGCGCTGCCGCCGCCGGCGTCGCGGAGGGACAGGAGGCGGCCATACGGCTCGAGCGGGAGTACGGCTGCCCTCAGGCCTCGGCCTGAGCCGTCGCTGCCCGACAGTGCAAGCTACGAAATCCCACCGCGCTCGCGGAGTTTATTCAACACGGTCTCGAGGCCGCTCCGCCACGGCGGGACGGAAATGCCGAATTCCCGCTCGATCTTGCCGCAGTCGAGGACCGAATAGGCCGGGCGGGCGGCCGCGGTGGGAAAATCGGCAGTGGCGATCGGCCGCAGCACCGGCGTCTTCGGCACCAGGTCGCCGGCATGCTCGAAGATCGCTCGCGCGAACATGTACCAGCTCACGGCAGGCGCGCCGGCATAATGATAGAGGCCGGACCGAACCCGGTCCGCCACCAGCCGCCCGGCGGCATCGACGATAACGCCGGCCAGATCGGCAGCCGGCGTCGGACATCCGATCTGGTCATCGACGATTCCGAGCGTTTCACGCTCCGCGCCCAAACGGAGCATGGTGCGGACGAAATTGTGGCCATGCGCAGCGAAGAGCCACGACGTTCGCAAGATGAGGTAGGCGGCGCCGGACGATTGGACCGCGCGCTCCCCCTCGAGCTTCGAGCGACCATAGACGCAGAGCGGGTTGGGCGCATCGTCCTCGCGCCAGGGACGATGGCCGCTGCCGTCGAACACATAGTCCGTCGAGACGTGGACGAGGGGAATGCCGCGCCGGCGCGCGGCCCGGGCAAGCTGCAAGGGGACCGCCGCATTGACCGCGAAGGCGCGATCCGGTTCCGCTTCCGCGCGATCGACCGCGGTGTAGGCCGCGGCATTGATCACGGCATGCGGCGCGTTCTCATCGAAGGCACGGGCGACGTCGTTTGCCGCGGTGAAGTCGAATTCGCCGCTGCCGATGGCGGTGACGCGAGTTTCCGCGGACCAGCGTGCGCGCATCAGTTCGATGGCAAGTTGGCCGTTGCGACCGATCACGAGGATGTTCATCGCGATATCCGATCGTCCGATCGACGCGGGGCGCGTGGCTTGGAGCGATGATCGACCGGCGCGCTAGCGCGAGCGACGCCGTCCTGGGCTCGCATCATCGGTCCGCATGTATTCTTTTCGTAACCGCGGCGACGAGCAACGGACAGCGGCGGTAGTCGACCTTGCGCACAAACACGGATTTGCTGGCGAGCAGCTCGTCCACCATCCCGTCGTCGACCTCCAGGGGATTGCCCTCGTCATGGTGAAAGTTCCAGGGTGCCACATTCACGAGGCCACGGGAGGCGGCAGTGGCAACATAGGTCTGGACCGCGATTTCGTCGGGACAGATTGTATGCTCAAATTCGGAAACAATTCTGAAGAATTCCGGGTCAGCCAACATCGTGTCGACGAACGACCGCCACATCACGCACCAAGCGCGGCCGCCGGCGAACCGGACGTCCGCCAGAAACCTCTGGCGGCGGTCTATCTCATGCGGGAATAATCCGCGGATGGTCAAGATTTTGCCGCCATAAGTGTCGGTGCAATGAATGCCGGCGCGCCGAATCCAATGTATAACGGGACTGCGAGCGGGATCGTCGAAGATCGGCACGATTGCCGGCTGGACCCACGCTTCGATAACCTTGTCGATGCTCTTATGGATCCGCGCCTTCACGATGGAGGGGGATCTCCGCTCGTTCATCCAGTCGACGCGCTCGAAGCATCGATCGTTGAACTGCTGGCGATCTTCCATCCAGGGCTTCGTGTAATAGCGGCTGAACGCACCCCGAAGTCCCTCCTCCTCCATCTTCCGTAGCACACGGAGAATGTCACTCTGTGGCGCCAGAGGTAGGCAATCCCCCGACAGATTGATGATGACATCCCAATGAGCAACGCCATGGATTGCGAAGTTCAGGGTATCAATCCAGGCGAGGACCTGCGAATAGCCGCCCCACGTGATCGGCAGGGACCGCCGTATATGATATCGCGAACGCGGCCTGTCCTTCGAAGAATGCGACGAATCCGGCTTTCGTCGAGGTCAGCGAAGGGATCGATCGAGACGACATACGCGTTGGCACGGTCATAGATAAGGTCCAGCAGAGCGAGGACCTGGTCGCAGTCCTTGTGAACCTGAATGGTGTAGAGCAACTGCATCGCGAGATGCTCAGAATTTTGCTATGCAAAGGTAATTGAATACGCCCTGATATCTCTGGAACGTTTGCTCGACGCGGTAATTGCTGAGATCGCACCACTCGGAAAAAGCGCGCCGGTGCTCATACGCGACTTCCACCAATAGTACCGGGCGGTAGCCCGAAATAATCCTCGCCGCGCCTGCCAGCACGTCGAGTTCCATCCCTTCCGCATCAATCTTGATCAGGTTTATGTCCGTGAGGCCGGCAATGATGTTGTCCAATGCCTCGACCGGGATGGTTCCCTGTGCGTCATCGGAGGCTGCCAGTCTTGCGGCACCGATGTTGTGGGGCTGGGGTAGGAGAATCTTTGCGTGCCCACTGTCACGGCCGACTCCCACGCCAATATGCGACAAGTCTACGGCGGTTGCGTGGTTCATGCCGACGTTCTCGCGCAGCATGTCGATCGCCGCGGGATTTGGTTCAAAGCAAATGACTTGGGAGCAGCCCATCACGCGATCGAAATAGATCGCGTGGTTTCCGATGTTCGTGCCGACATCGATCACCACCGCCTGTTGCGGAATGCACAATTGGATCGCTTCCAACTCGCGCTGCTCGTAGAATTCCCCGAGTAGATAATGGCGTTGGATCACATCCGAAGCATCGTTAACGACGAACGTGAACAGTTGGCCGTGATAGCGAAAACTGGCCAATTGCTGATTTAGCTGATTCATACGTCCTCAGCGGCAACGACCCTGGATGGCGGAATGGCGGCTAACAAATTGAATTGATCATACCATATCGCCAAGCTCTTTACGATTCGTTACTGTGTCGTGTCTCGGACAATGGATTTGGCCGTCGTGTGTCGCGTCGAGATTATTTCTCCGTGAGCACCAGTTCGGCCCCCTGTTCGCCGCGCTTGAGGCGGGCGAGATGGAGGGCCACGCACCGGTCGGCCGGATTCTCGCGGCTCAATTCGGCGAAGAGTTCGGCCGCGTCGGGCGCCAGGCTCTCGAGCTTGGCATAGGCCGCCTCGTAGCGGGCGATATAGTCCTCGCGGCGGCGGTCCGCGTGCAGCGGCTCGAACACGGCAATGCCCTTGCTCTTGCCTTTGACGACGACCGAACCCAGCGGCCTGAATTCGATGCCGCCGCACAGCACCCGCGTCGCCTCGCTCACGCAAATATGCGTGCCGAACTGCTTGTTCACGCCTTCGAGCCGTGCCGCGGTGTTCACGGCATCGCCCATGGCGCTGTAGTCGAACCGCGTCCACGACCCGAAATTGCCGACCACCGCCGAGCCGGTATGGACGCCGATGCGGGTGATGCCGAACAGGTCCTCGCCGTGCCGGGCGTTCCAGTCGGCGCGGAAGGCGTCGGCGAAGGCATCGATATCGAGCGCGCATCTGACCGCGCGCTCGGCGTGATCGGGCTGGTCGAGCGGCGCGTTGAAGATCGCGAACACGGCGTCGCCTTCGAATTTGCAGATCGTGCCGTCGTATTTGAGCAGGATCTCGGTGACGCCGTTGAAATAGTCGTTCACCAGCCGGCCGAGGTCATGGGCGTCGAGCGCTTCCGAGAGCGTGGTGAAATTGGCGAGGTCGGTAAAGAAGAACGTCATGAAGCGCCGCTCGCCCTCGAGCGACATCTTGCTCGGGTCGCGAATGAGGGCGTGGACGATCTTGGGCGAGACATAGCGGCTGAACGCGCCGGTGATGAACTCGCGCTGCCGCCGCGCCTCGCGGCCGCTCAGCGCCTCCATTGCCCAGTGCGCCGCGGCCAGCGACAGCGTCGGCGCGAGCAGGCCGATCATCAGGCCGTCATAATGGAAGATCGCGCCGCCGGTGAGCCAGAACAGGAAGAGAAAGACGGCGCCGACGCCGACGCGCAGCGTCATCAGGCCGCCGAAAGCCGGCAGCATCGCGCCCAGCATGGCGCAGCCCAGCGCGATGATGAAATTGCCCCAGGCGCCGATCGCCGGCGGCGGGCGCCCGTCCAGGAGCTGGGCCAGGCTGTGGGCGTGGATGACGACGCCCGGCAGCATTCCGGCATCGGCATAGACCGTCGAAAACGGCGTGCGGTGGCGGTCGGTCAGCGTGAGATCGGTGCCGATGAGGACGATCTTGCCCTTGAACCAATCGGCCGGCAGCGCGGCGACGATTTCGGCCGGATATTCGCGAAAGGCCGGAATATTGGGCGCTGGCTGGCCATGCCAGGCGATGGCGACGAGCTTGGCCGGGGTCTTGACCCCGGCATCCGCCGCGAGTGCGCGGGGGAAGCTCGGCAGGTACCCGCCGCCCGGCACGCTGTGGCCGGGATAGATCCACCGCACCGTGTCGAACTGATCGGTGGCGAGGGTCGCGAAGGCGCGCAGCCGCGGCGGCACGAAATCATCCAGAAAGGCGAGCTGCTGGGACGATTCGATGTCCGGACTATCGGTGTAGCTCACCACCAGCGGCACGGTAAGGTGATCGATCGTCTCGCTCGAGCAGCTTGTCCTTCGCCGGCTCGGTCGGCTGGTCGAACAGAATATCGAGCCCGATCGCGCGCGGCCCGCGCTGGGCCAGCGTCTCGAGCAGCCCGCGCGAGGAACGGCCCGGTCGATCGGCGAGCGATAGGGAAACTGCTTCAGCGTGTTCTCGGTGATCGCGACGATGACGATGTCCGGGTTCTGGGGCTCGGACGCGGTCAGCGCCGCGGTCTCCCAGTCGCCGATGAACCGGTCGGCAAAGGTGAGGAAGGCGACATGCGCCACCGCCAGGCTCGCCGCAATCGCCGCGACGAGCGCCACGACGACCGGCACGCCGGCACGCCCGAGCATGCGCGAGAGCCGTAGCCTGGCTCGCACGACGATGGCAGAAGCCCTCATCACCTGCTGCGCTGCAAGGCCTCGGCCTGGGCCTCGCAACCCTGATCGGCAAGCCACGCCACGCGCATCGCGTCGTTGTCCAAATTCTTCGGCACGAAGTTCACCGATACCGCAGCTTCCTCGCCGCCGTCCAGCGCGACGAAGAAGACCGAATTGGGGTGGATCGCGATGTCGCGCGAGGGGATCAGCTCGTTCGACCCCGCCGGCCAGGTCGCCTCCGCCTTCCAGCTCCGATCGGCAGGCATGACCGACAGCCGCGCCGCCCGGACGCTCGTCGGACGCCAGAAGATGGGGCGATGACCCTGAAGCAGGCAGACCGTTCCGGTTCGGCTCACATCGAGCACCCAGGGATCCGGCAGGGTCGCCACGCTGCCGCCCGCGCGGGTCACGCCGGCCTCGCCGGTGCGCGGGCCTTGCTGGGTGAGAAGGCGCGGTGACCGCCGCCGGCGTTGCGCCGGGACCGCCCGCCGTCGCCGGCGCCTTGTCAAACGGGCCGTCGAGATTGAAGGTCAGGCCGTTCACCGCGATGAGCGTGACGTGCTGGCCCTGGACCAGCTTGAGCGGCTTGGTGGCGTCGATCTTCTGTCCCGGTTCGAGCGCGACGCCGCGCGCGGCGACGACGACCATGTCTTCGGCGTGAGCCGCCGTCCACAGCAGCGGCAACGCTACGGCTGCCGCCGCGGCATATTCGATCCATCTCATAGACGCCCCCGTTCAGCTTCCTTGGTTGCCGGCGCAACCACGGCCATCTGCACCCCCGCATCGCCGTCGCCGATGACGGTGAATGCGGCCCAGTCGAAGGGATGAGCGGTCGCGCCGTTGGCGATGAGTTGGAGCTGCGACTGGCGCAGCGCCTGCGCCAATCCGTGCCCGCCGTCATGCGCCAGATCCTGCGAACAGGCCCGCCATCAGCCGCTCGGTGGCGAGCGACGGCACCTCCCAATGGCTCGCCAGCACGGCACGCGCGCCGGCATTGAAGAAGGCGCCCGCGAGCCCCGCAAGCGCCTCGCCGCCGAAGCCGCCGCCGCTCGCCGCGGTATTGCACGCCGACAGCACGACGAGATCGGCATTGAGCTTCAATCCGGCGATCTCGCTGGCCTCGAGCAGGCCGTCGTCATCGGTCGAGTGCGCGGTCGTCGCCGGCGGCGACAGCACCAGCGCCGGCTCGGCCTGGCAATGCAGCTCGCCCGGGAGCAGCCCGTGGGTTGCGAAATAAAGCACGCGATACTGATCGAGCGGATGGGCGCGCAGGTTGCGCTCGGTGGCGGCGTTGCCGAGGAGCAGCGCGTCGCTGCCGGCGCCGAGGCTCCGCGCCACCGCTTCGACCTCGTTGGCGGTTTCCTTGAGCGGCGGCAGGGCGCGCAGCAATGAGGCCGCGATCGGCCCGTTCTCGCGGCAGCGGTCGGCGAGCGCGTCGAGCGCGGCCGAAGCCGTCGCCGCCGCGGCGACCGGTGAAGCTCGGATCGGCGACCGCGAGCAGCGGCCGTGCCGCCGGCACATGATGCAGCGCCGCCGCGCGCAGCGACAGGAACGCGCGCGCCGAGGGCACGTCGCTCACCGCCATCTGCCGCACCAGCCAGGCGGCTTTCACGTAATCGTGGCGCCCGCCAGTCGCCCGGCGCCGATGTCACCAGCAAGGCCAGCGGCAGGCTCGCCAGCGCGCCGCTCGGCGCGACGATGAGATGATCGACGCCGCGCAGATCCGCCTCGCAGCGGACCGAGCAGATGGCGATAGAACTCATAGTCCGCCTCGAGATCGAATTCGCCCGGTCTCCCAAGCCGCGGCGCGAGCGCCTGCCGCAGCTCGCTGACATCGGCGTCGAGCTTCGCCGTGGTCAAGCTCGACCGGCGCCAAGGTGAGCCCGTCTTGCGTCACCAGCAGCGCGAACGCCCCGTAGGTGCCGACGACGAAGGACAGGAACGCCTCGCCCTTGTGCAATTGCCGCGTCAGCTCGGGCAGCGAGGCCGGGCCCGGATCGGCCAGTTTCGCATAATCCGGATAGGCCGTCTTGACCTTGGCCATGAGCGCGTCGGCCAGCGTCGCGGTTCGGTGAGCTGATCGTACGTCCGGCGTTCGCGCAGCGGGTCGCGCCGGTCGTCGGGCTTCACCGTCTCGGCCGCCAGCTCCATGCGCAGATCGTCGCGCCGGCGCTGCGCGTCCTGGGCCTTGTGCAGCAGATCGGCGAGTTTCGGGTCGTCGGCGCCGAGCCGCGCCGCGGCGCGCGCGATGGTGCGGTCGGCCACGTCGGAGCCGATCAGCTGGCTGGCGCGGAAGGCATCGGCGTCGAGCGCCGCGCGCCGCTTCGGCTCGTGCTTGATGCAGGGCCGCGGTGGCGGCAAGGAACGGCACGATCTGGTCGGGGCCGATCGCCGCGCGCGCGACCGCATCGGCCTCGAGGATTTTGAACGCCGGGCGATATGCTTCCACCGCGGCGCTATAGACTTGCTGATCGGCATAGAAGGTCCCGAGCCGCATCTCGCTCAAGGCGGTGGGAGCGGTGTCGCCGAACAGCTTCTTCTCCATCGCGATCACTTCGCGGAACTCGCGCTCGGCGGGAATGACGCGTTCGCGCTGGGTATCGATCTCCGCCATCATCGCCACCGAGGCCGGCCGCCACCACAGCGGCAGGCTCGGATCGTCGTTGACGATGCGGAGCACTTCCGTCGCATCGGCGAGCGCGGTCGACGAGATCGCCGAGACGCAGCGCCATCATCGCCTCGATGCGCAGGCTGTGCGCCAGCTCGCCTTGGCTTCCGCCGAGGCGCGCGCGAGCCGGTGGCGGGCGACGCGTTGTCCTGTCCGCCGGCCGCCGCGAGCGCCTGGCGCCGCATCTGCGTCGCCGCGCGGGCGAATTTGAGCGCGTCGGCGAAATGGCGCTGATTGGCCGCATCGAGCGCGCGATAGGAAGCAAGCCGCGCCTGCAGGCCACGATTTCGGGTGACGGCATTGATGATCGGCTCGGCGCGGCGGAAGAGACCTGCCGCCTCGTCGAAGCGGCCCTGATTGCTGACCTGAAGCGCGAGCTCGGCCAGCGTCTCGCCGACGGCGATGTCGTTGGCTCCGAACAGCCGCGTCTCGATCTCCAGCACGCGGCGATAGGCGGCCTCGGCGCCGGCATAATCGTGCGCCGCGCCGTCGAGCCGCCCAGCTCGATGAGCGCCTTGTAGCTCGCGACATCGACGCCGCCGGCGCGCGCGATCTCGGCCGGGTAACCGCGTCTCCGACCATGCGGATCGCCGCTTCGGTCTCCGCCGGCCGAGAACGGGCGGCCGGATCGGTGCCGGCGATCGCCGCCTGCAAGACCGGCAGCAGCGCCGGCCGCCCTCGGCCTCGTAAAGCGTGCGCCCGACCGCCGTCACCATCACGATCCGCGGCCCGCCGCTGCTGGCAGGACGCAGAAGATAAAGCAGGCCGTCGCCGCTGCCGGCCAGCTCGTGCTTCCGGCATCGCAGCTCCGCTAGGCGCCGCGCTTTCGCCGAGACCGCCCGGCGCGGTCTTGGCGGCGGCGGCGATCGCCGCTGCGCGCGCCGCCGCCGCCGCGGGGAGCGGCTGCCGGCAGCGGCACGACGAAAAGCGTTCCCGCCGCAGCACTTCGCCGCAATCGAAACGGCAGGACCTGGTGGTGCCGCGGGCGGTGCCGGTCTCGGTCGCTTGGCCCCATTCGCAACTGTCGCCCGCGAGGCTTTTGCCCGAGCGGCGTCCGCGGCCGGCGCCGGCCCGCCGAGACCGAAAGCAGCAGCAGCCATGCCGAGGATAAGGAGCATGGCGCGGCCGGCGCGTCTCATCGCCAGTCCCACAGCGCCTCGTTGCCCCAGTTCGAATAAAGCTCATCGGCGGGCTTCGACCGCCTGCGGCGTGTCGCGCGGGCTCAAGGCCGGCGTGGCTCTCGGTCAGAAGCCCGCGATCAGGACGGTCTGCGCGCACTGAGCGACGCTGCGTCCCGGCGTGCCCGACATCGAGCGCGCGATGCCGCTGGTGAGGCCGTCAGCCTCCTGCGCTGGCGCTGCGCCGCCATGCGGCGCCGTTGCCGCCCGGGAGCGCCGAGCCGCCGCCGCCGATGCCGTCACCGCGCCGCCCTTGCTGTCGGTCATGCCTCGATCGGACCCTTGCCCTCTTTCCGCCCGAGCTCGGCGCGATGGCGTTGAGCTGCCGCCCAGCGTGTCGCCGAAGCCTCGGTGAGGCTGCGATCGTCCGAGCACGAGAGGCCGAAGGCGCGCCAGGAGCCACGGCGCGTTCACCGCCGGCGGCAGCAGCGGCGGCTGGGAGTCGCCGGCGAAATCGCTCGTCCGGACCGCAATGATCGTGCCGTTGACGAAGGTCGTGCCCGTCATGGTGCCGTTCGGGGGGGTCGAGTTCCAGATGCCTGCATTGGGCTGTTGGGCGGCAACATCGTAGGGTTCGCCGACCATGATGGCGATGTTGCCGCCGACATTGACCTGACGCCCGACATCTTGGCGGCATCGCCGTTGCCGATCTGGGCATAGGCGAACGACCCGGTGTCGCTGGCGGCGACGAGCGCGGTCCCGGCGCGCCGTTAACGGTCACGTCGATGTCGCCGAACTCGGTGATGGCGGCGGGGCATCGGTCGCCCGAAATTGGCGGCATAGCCGCCATTGCCGATCTGGGCATAGGCGTCGCCCATCACCGGAGGGCGCCGCCCGACGACGCCGTGCCGGCGGTGACCGTGATGTCGCCCTCTTCGGCGATGCTGGTGCCCTTGGCGAGGTTGGCGCCGTCGATTGGTCTGGTAGCCGCCATTGCCGATCTGGGCGTAGGCCGTCGGCGCCGTCGCCCGCGAGCGTCTGAGCTGCCGGAGGCGGCAACGGTGATCGCTGCCGGTATAGGCGATCGTAGCCGGCTGGCGATCGCCGCGTCCTGCGCCGGCGCCGATGCCGCCATGGCCGATCTGGGCATAGGCGCCGCTGCCGCTGCCGCCGGCCAGCGTCACCGCATTGCCGGCCACGTCGATCGCGCCGGCGTCGCTGAAGGCGGCGGTCGCGTGCTCGTTCGACAAGGCGCCGCCATGGCCGATCTGGGCATAGGCGAGGCTGCCGCTGCCGCCGGCGAGCGTCACGTTGCCCGCCGCGGTCGACGGCGATGTCGCCGCTCTCGCTGCCGCCGATGCCGTCGCCGCCATGGCCGATCTGGGCATAGGCGCCCGAATCCGGCCGCCGCTCAGCGCGAGCGAGCCGGTCAGCGTCACGTCGATCGCGCCCGACGTGCCCGTGCCGCCGGCATAGCCGAGCTGGGCAAAGCCGTTCACCGCCTGCACCGCCAGATTCGCCGCGGCAACCGTGGTCGTGCCGCCGGCGCTGCCGAAGCGCGGCATTGCCGGTTGCGTCCGCGCCGCCGATAACGACGCTGCCGCCGTTGCGGCCGAAGGCGCCCGGCGTGCTCGCGGCCTGCGCCGCGGGCGTGACGCCGTCCCAGCCCGCCACCACGGTGATCGCTCCGGTACCGGCGTTCTGCACGGCGCCCGCCACGGTGATGTTGCCGCCGGCCAGCACGTTGAGCGCATAGGCGGTGTTGAAGAGCGAGGATAGCCGCCGATGGTGATGGTGCCGGCGGTTGCCGCGAGCGTGGTGTCGGCCGCCGATTGCAATGCCCCCGCCATAGACCTGGCCGCCCCTCGTCGTGACGGTGCCGCCGTCGAGCACGGCGGGTCCGGCGGCGACGCTTCCCGCCATCACGCCCCGCAAACGTTGTCAGCCCACATTGCGCCGTGCCGAGCGCCCCCTCACCGCCACGGTGCCGCCGAATGCGATCGTGGCGGCGGAAGCGGTGAGGCTCGCAAGCGGGCTCGTCCCGCCGACCGCGCCGGTGAAGGTGATCGATCCGCCGCCATCGGTGATGGTCAGGTTGCGCGCGCCGTTGAGCGCGCCGCCGAAACTGATCGCGCCGCCGCTGTCGTGCAGCACCGTGTCCGTGCCCAGCGTCGTCGCACCGTAGCTTTGTCCGTTCGCGGTCGTGACGCTGCCGCCGTCGAGGGCGACCGCCGCGGTCAGGACGCTGCCCGCCGCCACGCTGCCGTCGAACGTGGTGAGATCAATCCCCGACGTGTCGAGATTACCGCTGAGCGCAAGAGAGTTGTCGAACGTGATCAGCGTGCCCGCGGCCGTCAGGTTCGTCAGCGCCGTGTTCCCGCCGACTGCGCCGTCAAGCGCGATCGCCCCGCCGAAGTCGGAGATGGTCAAGGCATGGGCGCCGTCAAGCGTGCTCGTGAAGGTGATTGCGGCGGTGCCCGACTTCGTCAGCACCGTGTCCGCGCCGAGCGTCGCCGCGCCGTAAGTCTGCCCCGCGCTCGTCGTCACGCCGCGGCCGTCGAGCGCCACCGCGCCCGTCTGCACGCTCGCCGCCGTCACGCCGCCAACGAACGTCGTCAGCCCGGTCGCCGACGTGTTCAACGCGCCGGCGAGCGTCACCGCGTCGTCGAAGGTCACCGCGCCGCCGGCATCCGCCACGGTCAGGCCGGGAACCAGGCCGTCGATTTCGATGGTGCCGACCGTGCTGTTGAAGACGATCGCGCTGTGCCCCGTATCGGTCAGGATCGTATTCGCGGCGAACGTCGCCGGGCCGTAGCTCTGACCCGCGTCGGTCGTGACGCCGCCGTCGTAGAACACCACGGGCCCGGTGCTCACACTCCCCGCGGTGACGCCGCCGCCGTCAAGCCTTGTAAGTCCCGACGACGTGGTATTCAGCGCGCCGTCCACGGAGACCGGTCCGTAGAAATAGGCCGCAGTTGCGCCAACATCCAGGCTCGCGAGCGGGGACGTGCGGCCGACCGAGTTCTTGAAAGTGACCTGTCCCTCTGCGTCGATGATGCTGAGGGCATGGGCGCCATCGAGCGTGCTGCCGAACGAAATGCCGAAGCTGCCGGAGTCCGTGAGGACCGTGTCCGCGCCAAGCGTCGCCGCGCCGTAGCTCTGGCCGGCGTTGGTCGTGACGCTGCCGCCGTCGAGCGCAACGGCACCGGTGCTTACGCTTCCCGCCGTCACGCCGGCATCAAACGTCGTCAGCCCGGCCGCTGCCGTGCTCAGCGCGCCGTTCACCGCCACCGTGCCGTCGAAGGCGGCTAACGCACCCGTGGTGCTCAGGCTCGCCAGCGCGTTGCTGTGACCGACCGCGCCGTCAAAGGTGATTGCCCCGCCGGCGTCGGCGATGGTCAAGGCATACGGGCCGTCGAGCGTGCTCGCGAAGGTGATGGCGCCGTGGCCATTGTCCGTGAGCGTGGTGTCGCCGCCCAGCGTCGCCGCGCCGTAGGTCTGTCCCGCGCTGGTCAGGACGCTGCCGCCGTCGAGCGCCACCGCGCTCGTGGTCACGCTCCCTGCCGTCACGCCGCTATCGAAGGTCGTCAGCCCGGTCGCCGCGGTGTTGAGCGCGCCATTTACCGCGACCGTGCCATCGAACGCGGCCGTGGCGCCGGTGGCATTCAGGCGCGACAGCGCCGCGCCGTGGCCGACGTTAGCGCTGAAGGTGATCGCGCCGCCGGCATCGTTGATGGTCAGGGCATCGGCGCCGTCGAGCGTGCTCGCGAAGGTAATTGCGCCTTGAGCTGTGTCCGTGAGCGTCGTGCCGGCGCCAAGATTGGCCGCACCGTAAGTCTGGCCCGCATTCGTCATGACGCTGCCGCCGTCGAGCGCCACCGCCCCGGTGGTCACGCTGCCCGCCGTCACGCCGGCATCGAACGTCGTCAGCTCCACATCTGTGGTGTTCAGTGCCCCGCTCACCGCGGCCGTGCCGCCGAACCGCGCCGTGGCGCCGGTGGCGCTCAGGCTCGCCAGCGCGGTGGCGTGGCCCACGGCACCGTCAAAGGCGATCGCGCCGCCGACGTCGCTGATGGTCAGGGCGTCGGCGCCGTCGAGGGTGCTCGCGAACGTGATCGCGCCTTCGCCCGTGTCGGTGAGAATGGTGCCGGCGCCGAGCGTGGCGGCGCCGTAACGCTGGCCCGCCATCGTCGTGACGCTGCCGCCGTTGAGCGCTACCGCGCCGGTGGCCACGCTTCCCGCCGTCACGGCGTTGTCGAAGGAAGCAAGCCCAACCGCCGACGTGTTGAGCGCGCCGTTCACCGCGACCGTGCCGTCGAAAATAGCCGTGGCGCCGGTGGCGCTCAGGCTCGCCAGCGCGGCGGCGTGGCCGACGGCGCCGTCGAAGGTGATCGCGCCGCCGACGTCGCTGATGATGAGCGTGTCGGTGCCGTCGAGCGTGCTCGCGAAGGTGATCGCGCCTGCGTCCGTGTCTGTGAGCGTGGTGGCAGCGCCGAGTGTCGCCACACCATAGGTCTGTCCGGCATCCGTCGTGACACTGCCGCCGTCGAGCGCCGCGGCGCCGGTCTTGACGCTCGCCGCCGCCACCGAGCTCAAGAACACCGTATTCATCGTACCGCTGCTGTCGAGCGGGCCGAGCCCCGAGACCGCGCCGATGAAAGTCACCGTGCCGCGGCCGTCGTTGACGGTCAGGCCGTTGCCGTTGCCGTCGAGCGTGCTCGCGAAGGTGATCGCGCTGCCGCCCGTGTCCGCGAGCGTCGTGCCGGCGCCGAGCGTCGCCGCGCCATAGTTCTGGCCCGCGCCGGTCAGGACGCTGCCGCCGTCGAGCGCCGCCGCGCCGGTGGTCACGCTCGCCGCGGTCACGCCGCGGGTGAAGGTCGTCAGCCCGATCGCCGCCGTGTTCAATGCGCCGTTGACCGCGACCGTGCCGTCGAACATGGCCGTGACGCCCGTGGCGCTCAGGCTCGCGAGCGCGGTGGCGTGGCCGACGGCGCCATCGAACGTCACCGCGCCGCCGATATCGCTGACGGTCAGGGCATAAGGGCCGTCGAGCGTGCTGGCGAAGGTAATCGCGCCGTGGCCATTGTCGGTAAGAGTGGTGTCGATGCCGAGCGTCGCCGCGCCGTAATTCTGCCCCGCGAGCGTGGTGACGCTGCCGCCGTCGAGGCTCACCGCGCCGGTCCTGACGCTCGCCGCCGCCACCGTCCCGTCGAATGTCGTCAGCGCGGCCAATGAGGTGTCGAGCGCGCCGACCCCGGACACCGCGCCGGTGAAGGTCACCGTGCCGCCCGCGCCGTCCGACACGTCAGGTTGCCGTCCGCTGGCCAGGAGCGTGCCGCCGAAGGTGATCGCGCTGGCGCTGTCATTGAGCGCGACATTGGTGCCGAGCGTCGCCGCGCCATAGCTCTGGCCGTGCGTCGTCGTGACGCTGGCGCCGTCGAGCGCCACCGCGCCGGTGGTCACGCTCGCCGCCATCACGCCGCTGTCGAAGGTGGTGAGGCCGACGGATGCGGTGTCGAGCGCGCCGACGCCCGACACCGTGCCGCCAAAGGTCACCGTGCCGCCGGCGTCCGTGACCGTCAGATCATTGCCGCCGCCCGCGAGCGTGCCGCCGAAGATGATCGCGCCGCCGCTGTCGACGAGCGCGAGGTTGGTTCCGAGCGTCGCCGCGCCGTAGCTCTGCCCCGCGCCGGTCGTGACGCTGCCGCCGTCGAGTGCCACCATGCCGGTGCTCACGCTCGCCGCCGTCACGCTCGCATTGAAATTGGTCAGGCCGGCGCCGGTGGTGTTCAGCGCGCCGCCCACATCCACCGTCCCGGCGAACGTCGCCACGCCGCCCGCGTCGAGGACGGTCAAGCTGCTGCCGCCGCCGAGCATGCTCGCGAAAGTGATGGCGCCGTGACCCGTATCGGTCAGCGTCGTGGCGCCGTTCAACGTCGCCGCGCCGTAGCTCTGCCCGGCGCCGGTCGTGATGCTGCCGCCGTCGAGCGCGACCGCGCCGGTGGTCACGCTTCCCGCCGTCACGACGGCATCGAAGGTCGTCAGCCCCACCGCCGCGGTGTTCAGCGCGCCGCTCACCGCGACCGAACCGTCGAATGCGGCCGTGGCGCTGGTCGCAGTCAGGCTGGCCAGCGCCGTGTTGTGGCCGACGACACCGCTGAAGGTGATCGCGCCGCCGGCGTCACTGACGGTCAGCGAGCCGGTGCCGTCGAGCGTGCCGGCGAATGTGATCGCGCCGTGGCCGTTGTCCGTCAGCGTGGTGTTGCCGCCGAGCGTCGCCGCGCCGCATAGCTCTGGCCGGCCGTCGTCGTGACGCTCGCGCCGTCGAGCGCCACCGCTCCGGTGCTCACGTTCGCCGCCGTCACGGCGTCGTCGAAAGTCGTCAGCCCGGTCGCCGCCGTGTCCAGCGCGCCGTTGACCGCGACCGAGCCGTTGAACGTGGCCGTGGCGCCGGTGGTGCCCAGGCTCGCCAGCATGGTGCCGTGGCCGACGGCACCGTCGAAGGTGATCGCGCCGCCGGCGTCGTTGATGGTGAGGGCGCCCGAGCCGTCGAGCGTGCTGGCGAAGGTGATGGCGCCGCCGCCGATCGTCCGCGAGCGTGGTGTTGCCGCCGAGCGTCGCCGCGCCGATAGCTCTGGCCGCCGCATCGTGATCACGCTGGCGCCGTCGAGCGCCGCCGCGCCGGTGGTTACGCTTCCCGCCGTCACCGCAGCGGCGAAGGTCGTCAGCCCGACCGCCGATGTGTTCAGCGCGCCGTTCACCGCAATCGTGCCGTCGAACATGGCCGTCGCGCCCGTGACATTCAGGCTCGCCAGCGCATTGTTGTGGCCGACTGCGCCGTTGAAGGTGATCGCGCCGCCGGCGTCGATGACGGTCAGGGCGCCGGAGCCGTCGAGCGTGCCGGTGAACGTGATCGCGCTTGCGCCGGTGTCCGTCAGCGTGGTGCTGCCGCCCAGCGTCGCCGCGCCGAATAGCTCTGGCCGGCCGTCGTCGTCACGCTTGCGCCATTGAGTGCGGCGGTCCCGCTCACGCTCAGCCGCGCCACGTTCACCACCCCGGCGAACGTGCCGTTGCCCGACACGGTCAGCGCGTGCGCCCCGCTCACGTTCGCAGTGAATGCCACCGACGCGCCGGTCAGCACGGTATCGCCGCCCAACGTCGCCGCGCCATAGCTCTGGCTGCCCGTCGTCGTCACGCTCGCGCCGTCGAGGCTCACGGCTGCCGTTTTGACGCTCGCTGCCGCGACCGTGCTGGCGAAGACGGTGGCGGTCGTCGCCGTGCTGTCCAGCGCGCCCATCCCTGTCACGGCGCCCGTGAAGGTCAGCGTCCCGCCGCTGCCGTCCGTCACCGTCAGGTTATTGCCGCCGCCGGCAAGCGAACCCCCGAACGTGATCGCGCTGCCGCTGCCGTCCGCCAGGACCATGTTGCTGCCCAGCGTCACCGCGCCCGCATAGCTCTGGCCCGCCGTCGTCGTCACGCCCGCGCCGGCGAGCGCGATGGTCGCGCCGGTGACGCTCAAGCGCGCCAGCGCATTGCCGTTGCCGATGGCGCCGCCAAAGGTGACCGCGCCGCCGGCATCGTTGATCGTCAGGCCATAGGGGCCGTCGAGCGTGCCGGCAAAGGTGATCGCGCTGCCGTCGCTGTCCGTCAGCACCGTGTCGTTGCCGATCGTCGCCGCGCCGTAGCTCTGCCCGCCCGTCGTCGTCACGTTCACGCCGTCGAGCGCCACGGCTCCGGTGCGCACGCTGCCGACGTCGAGCGCGACCGTCGAAGGTGGTCTGGCCGACGCCGGACGTATTCGAGCGTGCCCGTGATCGCGACCGGCGCGGCGAATGTGATGGCCGAACCCGCCGCCGTCAGGTTCGCGAGTGGTGTCGCACCGCCGACCGCATCGGCAGCGTGATCGAATTGCCGTTGCCGGCATTGATGGTCAGATTGTCCGCGCCGTCGAGCGTGCCGGCGATCGAAACGGCAGCGCCGGCGCCGTAGACGCCGCAATTCGTCGTATCGAGCGTGACTTGGCGCCGAGCACGGTCGGGCCGGCCAGGCTGATCGCGCCGGCAGCGGTAGTGATGTTCTGCGCCAGAGTGATCGTGCCGGTGCCGCCGCTCACGGCGAGCGCGACGCTGCCGCCGGTCTGGCCGCCGCCTGTGGTCGAGAGCGGCGCCGCGATCACGATGCCGCCGGAGCCCGTTGGCGATCGATGCCGGTGATTGGCGGTGAACTGGATATGCGCCGCCTTTCGTCGTGATCGACGGCGCCGGGATCGACGACGACCGAATCGCCGGCGCTGGCCGAAAGTCCGACGCCGTTATTGAGTCATGGTGACGGAATTGGCGAAGGTGATGTCTCCCGATTGCCACCAGCACCGACGTTCGCCGCGGCGTTCGCGATCGTCGAGGGATCGATGTAATAGTTGACCGTGACGGGGAACCCGAGCGTCGAGACACTGAGTTCGTCCGTGCCATTGGACTGCGGGAACAGCAACGCGCTGCCGCCCGTCTGCACCGTGATGTTGGCGGGGTCGAGCAGCCAGGTTCCGGCTTGTCCCTCGGTTGCCAGCGCATTGACCGAGCCCGTTATGACTGAAAGCGCCCCCTCGCTCGACGTCTCGACCAAGCCGCCATTGCCGCCCTGGGCGCCGCCGCGCACCGTGATCGCGCCGTCGAAGACCGTGTTGGCGTTGGACCAGACCGCGACCTTGCCGCCATTGCCGCTGGTGATGGCGTTGGCGTTGATCTTCGCTCCCTGTGCCACCACGGTGGTCGTCGCGTTGGGCTGCGGTCCGGCGCCGTGGAAATTGCCGCCGATCAGGACGGTGCCGCCGCCGGCGTCGCCCGAGGCGTCGATCGCCGCGCCGGCTGCCGACCGACGACCGTGCCGCCCAGCGCCGCGACGGCGCCGCCGGTCGCTCCGGCCGCCTTGCCCGACGCATCGACGGAGCCGCCGATCTCGGCGGTTCCATTCGGCCCGGCATCGAGCACGACCTCGCCATGGTCGTCATGGGCCGTCGTCGCCGAGATCATGCCGGTGGTATTGATGACGTTGTCGATGACGTCGCGCGCCGCCCGCGCCGTCAACAGAACCGAGCCGCCGGCCGCGCTGATGGTCCCGCTATTCGCGACCAGCGCCGCGACGGGATTGCCGTTGGCGTCTTGCGGTGCTCTGCGTCACCGGCGCCGCGATCGCGAAGCGCAACAGCTTGTCGCCTTGGAAATCGACCGCGAAGGTGTTGCCGCCGCCGAGCACGACCGCTGCCGAGCTTCGCCTCGATGATGCCCTCGTTGGCGACATGCGGCGCCGCCAGCACCACCGCGCCGGCCTTCTTGCGCCTGATCTTGCCGGCGTTGATCACCGACGCATTGGGATTGGACGACGCTATGCCGAAAGCGTAGTTCCCGGCGAGAAAGTCCTGGTCGCCGATATCGGCGGTGGTGGCGATGAGGCCGGCGACGTTGACCGTCGCGCCGGCGCCGAACATCACGCCGTTCGGGTTGATGATCCAGACGCGGCCGTTGGCGGTGAGGCTTGCCGTCGATGTTCGAGACCCCGCCGCCCAGAACGCGGTTGAGCGCGATCGCGGCGCTGTTCGGCTGCACGAATTGCAGCAGGTTGCCCGGCGCAACCGAAAGGCTCGGCCAGTTGAGGATGGCCTTTTCCGACGTCTGCTGCACGATCGTCGCGCCGGTTCCGATGCCCGACACCGTCGCCTGGCCGGCCGCAACGGTGGGAGCCGTCGTTTGCGCGAACGCGACATGCGGGGCAAACGCGACCCACGCCGCCGTCAGCATCAGCCGACCGTGCAGGTTGAGCACGTCCGTCCTTCGCAATCTACTCTTCATGCTCCCTTTCAGCGCGACCGCGGCGCATCGCTCGCCGCGGTTTCGAATGGCAGACCAGTTTGATTTTGAGCGAGTTTCTTAGCTTGGGTTAACGACACCTTACCGCCGCAAGTGTAATTCAATTGCGCGGAAAATACTACGCGTACATGGGCGTCCAAGATCAGCAAAACGACCGAATTCCGCGAAGTTAAGGTTTATGACAGGGGGTACCAACCGCCGCTTTCCCCCAACAGGGCATTTGGACTCGTCGTGCGGCCGTATTATAGCTGCGGGCGCGCTCCGATGTCCGGCGCCGTGGGAGTCCCGAAATGCGCGTTTTTGTCTTCGATCTCCTGGCCTATGGCGAACAGCTCGATCACCTCAGCACCGGCAGCGGCCTCCCCTACCCGCTGCCGCGGCGGCATTACCGGGCGGATGTCGCGGTTCGCACCTATGCCGAGCACCTGGCGGCGTGGGAGGAGATCGATCGGCTCGGCTATGACGGCGTCGGCTTCAACGAGCATCACTGCTCGCCCTATGGGCTGATGAACTCGCCCAATCTGCTGGCTGCCGCGGCGGCCCAGCGCACCAAGCGCGTCAAGCTCCTCATCTACGGCAATCTTCTGCCGCTGCACGAACCGCTGCGGCTCGCCGAGGAACTTGCCATGCTCGACTGCCTGTCGAACGGGCGGCTCATTTCCGGCTTCGCGCGCGGCATTCCGCGCGAGTATCAGGTCCACAGCGTGAAGCTTGCCGAATCCCGCGCGCGCTTCGAGGAAGCCTACGACATCATCATCCGCGCCTGGAGCGAGGAGATGTTCTCCTATACCGGCAAATTCTGGTCCTACAAGGACGTGGCGCTGTGGCCGCGGCCAATGCAGCTGCCGCATCCGCCGGTGTGGATCCCCGTCACCGGCAGCAAGGAATCGATCGAGTTCGCCGCGGCACACGACATCGTCATCACGCCGGGCCTGCGTCCGGGGGGCTTGCAGGAGGACATCATCGGCTATTACGCGAAATGTCTGGCGCAGCGCGGCAAGCGGGTCACCCCCGACCATCTCTCGATCGGCATCAATGCCTATGTCGCCGACAGCAAGGCCCAGGCGGTGAAGGAGAACGCGCCCTATTTCCTTTACTTCAACCGCACGCTTTTCAGTCACGGCAATTTCACCGAGACGAGCCTCGGCCAGGCCGCCGGCTACATGTCCAAGTCCTCGATCGATTACGTCCGCCCGGAAAACCTGCACGAGGCGGAGCGCGCGCGCCAGGATTATCGCAACCTGACGCTGGACGATGTCGGGCGCATGGCGGAGCGCCTGGCCTGGGGCACGCCGCAGGAAGTGACCGAGCGGATCATCGCCGCGGTCGATCGCGCCGGCGCCAACCAGATCCAGGTGATGTTCAATGCCGGCGCCATGCCGCAGGAAATGTACCTCGAGCAAATTCGCCGCTTCGCGCGCGACGTGCTGCCGGCCCTTCAGGCGCACCGGGTCGTGCGCGTTCCGGTGGCCGAAGAGGCGGTCGGCTAGGCCGCTTGGCCGCGCGCGCGGCGCCGGCTGCTTCTTGACGGCTCGGCGATACGATACAAAATGACGGCTCGGAGAGGCAGGTCAGGGTCCCATGTATTCCGAGACGACCCAATCGATTACGGTCACGGTCGAGCCCGTCTATCTCGAGGATCGCTCGTCGCCCGGCGACAACCACTTCGTCTGGGCCTATCGCGTGCGCATCGAAAACCAGGGCGGCGAGACGGTCCAGTTGCGCCGCCGCTACTGGCGTATCACCGACGCGCTCGGCCGGGTGCAGGAGGTGCGCGGCCCGGGCGTGGTCGGCGAACAGCCGGTGCTGCAGCCGGGCGGCTCCTTCGAATATACCAGCGGCGCGCCCTTGAGCACCCCGTCGGGCATCATGAGCGGCAGCTACGACATGGAAACCCGCGACGGCCGCTCTTTCGCCGTGGCAATTCCGGCTTTCTCGCTCGACAGCCCGCACCAGGCAATCAGGCTCAATTGAGCCCGCCCTGCTTCCGAGAGGAATGAACCTTCATGGCTTCCAAGACCGTCGACCTTCGCGGGCTCGCCGCCAAGGATGCACCCCCGGCACCGCCGCGCCCGCGTCCCAGCCGCGAGGAGGCCGAGGCGGCGGTACGGCTTCTCCTCGAATATGCCGGCGACGATCCGAGCCGCGAAGGCTTGGTCGGCACGCCGGCGCGGGTGGTGCGCGCCTATGACGAATATTTCTCGGGCTATGCCGTCGATCCGGTGGAACTGCTGAAGCGGACCTTCGAGGAGACCGATGGCTATGACGAGATGGTGGTCCTGAAGGACATCCGCTTCGAAAGCTTTTGCGAGCATCACATCGCGGCGATCATCGGCAAGGCGCATATCGCCTATCTGCCCGGACGGCGCGTCGTCGGCATCTCGAAACTGGCACGGCTCGTCGAGGTCTATGCCAAGCGTCTGCAGATCCAGGAGAAGATGACGGCGCAAATCGCCAATACGCTCGACGAGGTGCTGCGGCCCAAGGGCGTGGCGGTGATGATCGAGGCGGCACATCAATGCATGACGACGCGCGGCGTGCACAAGCCCGGCGTCGCCATGGTCACCTCGCGCATGCTGGGCGCGTTCCGCAACGACGCCGCGACGCGGCGCGAATTCCTTGCGATCATCGGCACGCCTGCCGGCGCCGCCGCAACCCATGTTTGAGCGCGGCCCCGGGCGCGGACGTTACTGGTCGTAATAGATCCCGAAATTGCTGCGGATTTCGGACTGCATCTGCTGGTCGAAGGCACGGATGGCGTCCTTGGTCATGGTGTACCAGGCGCGGTCGCGGTCATCGGGCGTGATGCCTTCGGGCTGGCTCTGGGTGCGTTTCACCGTGACGCTGGCGGTGCGCAGCGGAATGCCCCGGGCGTCGGTGATCTGCATCGTCGCCTGCAATGTCAGATCGTAGCGCTTCGCCGGCTGGGTCGTGAACAGGCTGGTCATCCCGGTCGCCTTCGGCAGATCCGTTTCGATCACGCTCGCATTCTTCAGGGTGAAGACGCCGAGCAGTTCGAGGCCGCCGGTGCCGATCGGCTGGGTCGCCTTGAGGCGGTCGCGCGCCCAATCATCTGCCGCGCGCATCGGCGGCACGGGAAAGAGCTGATCGACATTGGGCGCCCGGAAGGGCGGCTGGTATTCGTTGCGCACGTCGATGCGGACCACGTCGAGCCGGATCGGCGGCTCCGCGGTGAAGCTGAAATCGGGAAAATTCGGCCGCGGCGGCGCGCTCGAGCAACCGGCGGCAAGGGCGAGAAGTCCCGCGCATAGCAGCGGCCGCAGACGGCGTGGCATGGTCATGGTAAGTCCAACTCTCATGGTCGCGACGTGCGACACTGGCAGGCGCTTGCCGCCGATTCAAGCGCTGCTGCGCTTTTGTCGCAGCGATGAGGCCGCGCCCGACAGGCGCGCCCGGACGCCGCCCCAAGCGGTCGCCTTTACTGATTGTAGTACATGCCGAAATTGTTGCGGATCTCGGACTCCATCTGCCGGCCGAAATCGGCCATCGCGGCCTTGGTCATGTCGTACCGAACGTGGTCGCGCTGATCGGGCGTAATACCTTCGAGCAGGCTTTGCGACCGCGTCACCGTGACATTGGCGGTGCGCACGGGGAGCCCGTTCGCGTCGACGATTTCCACCGTGGCCTGAAGGGTCAGGTCGTCGCGTTCGGCTGGCTGGGTCGTCAGTGCGCCGCTCAGGCCCTGCTTGGTCGGCAGGTTGGTCTCGATGACGCTGGCGTTCCGCAGGATGAAGACGGCGCGCCCCGTGGTTCCGGTGGCCTGCAGGCGGTCGCGCGCCCAGGTCTCGGCGGCGCGCATCGGCGACACGGGAAAGAGGTGATCGACATTGGGCGGGCGCAGAGGCGGCTGGTAGTCGTCGCGCACGTCGATGCCGGCGACGTCGAGCCGTATCGGCGGCTCGGCGGTGAAGCGAAGCTCGGGGTAGGTGGGATGCGGCGGCGGCGTGCAGCCGGCGAGGAGGGCGAGAAGCCCAGCGCCCAGGATCAGGCGGGGACGGGTCAGGATGGTCATGGCTCTCCCGGGCGCTGCAAGGGTAAGGGTCGCCGAGAGTGGCGCGCGCCGGCCGTCGATTCAAGCGGCGCGGCGACTACCGCTCGGCCAGCGCCGCGATATCGGCCTCGACGAATTCATAGACGGCGCTGCAGAACTGGCAGGTCACGAGGATGCGGCCCTCGACCTTCATGTCCTCGATTTCGTCCGCCGTCAGCGCGCGCAGCATGGTCTCGACCCGCTCGCGCGTGCAGCGGCACTGCGCGGCGAGCGGACGCGGCGCATAGGCGCGCACGCCGTCCTCGTGGAACAGCCGGTAAAGCAGCGCGCGCGGCGCGAGATGCGGATCGACCAGTTCCGCCGAGGTCGACGAGCTCATCAGGATCACCGCCCGGCGCCAGCCGTCGTCCTCGGCGTCGCGCCGCAGCGGGTCTTCGGCCGGCAGCCGCTCGATCATGAGACAGCCGGCGCGCCAGCGCCGCTGACCGCCGTCCTGGGGCAAGCGCGCCACCGCGACCTTGAGCCCGGCCTCGACCTGCTCGCTCTGGCGGAAATAGTGATGGATGCAATGGGCGAGCGTCGCGCCCTGCAGCTCGACCATGCCCTGATAGCGATCGGTGTGCTCGCCCTGATCGACGGTGAGCGCGAGATATCCGGTGCCGAGGAGGCGCGGCACCGATCCGTGCACGCTGCCGCCGTTGCTCTCCGCGAGCGCGACGGCGCGGGCCAGCTTGTCGCCGTCGAATTGCGCATAGCCGCGCACCGCGCCGGCCGCCGTCACGTCCGCAACCATGAGGCGGACCGGACCGTCGCCCTTGGTCTGCAAGGTGAAGACGCCTTGGTATTTGAGCGCCCGCGCCAAGGCCACGGCGAGCGCGATCGCTTCGCCCAGCAGGGCTGCGACCGGCTCGGGATAGGCGTGCTGCGTCAGGATCTTGTCGATGAGCGGGCCCAATCGCACCAGCCGGCCGCGCAACTGGAACGGGTCGATCTGGAACGGCTGGACGAGATCGTCGGGAACGGGGTCGGACATCGTCGTCACGCGGCCGGGAGCCCGGCGCCGCGCCCGAAACACCAGAGCAGGATGGCTTTCTGCACGTGCAGCCGGTTTTCCGCCTCGTCCCACACCGCCGACTGGGGGCCGTCGATGATCTCGGCCGTTACCTCCTCGCCGCGTTTGGCCGGCAGGCAATGCATGAAGATCGCATCGGGCTTCGCTGCCGCCATCAGCCGCCGATCGACCCGATAGGGCTCCAGCATGGTGCGGCGGCCGTCGCTCGCTTCGACGCCCATCGACACCCAGGTGTCGGTGACGATGCAATCCGCTCCCGTCACGGCTGCCAGCGGATCGTCGTCGACGCTGACCGAGCCGCCCTCGGCGCGCGCCCAGTCGAGCGCCCTCGCAGCGGGCCGCAGCGCCGGCGGACAGGCCAGCCGCAGCTCGAAGCCGAAGCGCACGGCGCCGTGGATCCAGCTCGTCGCGACGTTGTTGCCGTCGCCGCACCAGGCGACGATCTTGCCTTCGGCCCGCCCCTTGCGCTCCTCGATCGTCATCACGTCGGCCATGATCTGGCACGGATGGCTCTTGTCGGTGAGGCCGTTGATGACCGGGATGCTGGCGTAGGCCGCGAGTTCCTCGAGATTGGCGGCGCGGCCGGTGCGAAGCATGACCGCATCGACATAGCGCGACAGCACGCGCCCCGTGTCGGCCATGGTCTCGCCGCGCGAGATCTGGCTGTCGCTGGCGGTGATCACCACCACGTCGCCGCCGAGCTGCTTCATCGCCACTTCGAAAGAAAGCCGGGTGCGCGTCGACGGCTTCTCGAACAGCAGCGCCAGGATCTTGTCCTTGAGCGGCGCCGGCCGCGACGCGCTGCGCTTGAGCGCCAGGCCCATGTCGAGCATCTGGCGAAGCGCGGCCGCGTCGATGGCGTCGAGATCGAGGAAATGCCGCGGCCCCGCCATCTCAGTGCGCCCAGTTGCGCGCCACGCGGTCGATGACGGCGAGCGCTTCGCCGACATGGGTCTCGTCGATGACGAGCGGTGGCAGGAGGCGCACCACGTTGTCGCCCGCCGCCACGGTGAGCAGCCCTTCGCCGCGCAGCGCCGTGACCATGTCGCCATTGCCGACGACGCAGCGCAGGCCGACGAGCAGCCCCTTGCCCCGCGCCTCGGCGAAGACCCGGGGATGGGCGGCGGCAAGCGCATCGAGCCGCCGCCGCAACTCGGCCGCGATCCGCTCGACGCGCGGCAGGAACTGTGGCTCGAGCATCACATCGAGCACCGCGTTCGCCGCCGCCATGGCGAGCGGATTGCCGCCGAAGGTCGAGCCGTGCGTCCCTGCCGTCATGCCGGCGGCGGCGCGTGCCGTCGCCAGAACCGCGCCGACCGGGAAGCCGCCGCCCAGCCCCTTCGCCAGCGCCATCACGTCGGGGGAAATGCCGGCCCATTCGTGGGCGAACAGTCTCCCGGTGCGGCCCATGCCGCTCTGCACCTCGTCAACGACCAGCATCAGGTCGAATTCGTCGGCGATGGCGCGCAGGCCACGCAGGTAGTCCGCGCTCGCCGTGGCCAGCCCGCCCTCGCCCTGGACCGGCTCGACGACGATGCCGGCAGTCTCGCGCCCGATCGCGGCGCGCATCTCGTTGAGATTGCCGTAGGGGACATGGTCGAAGCCCGGCGCGGCGGGACCGAAGCCTTGGAGGTATTTCTCGTTGCCGGCAGCGGCGAGCGTCGCGAGCGTGCGGCCGTGAAAGGAGCCGGTGCAGCAGATCAGGCGATAGCGCTCGCCCTGGCCCTTCTCGGCATGATATTTGCGCGCGATCTTGATCGCGCCTTCCATCGCCTCGGCGCCCGAATTGCAGAAGAACACCGTGTCGGCGAAGCTCGCATCGACCAGCCGCCGGGCGGCGCGCTCCTGGCCCGCGATGTGATAGAGGTTGGAGCAGTGCCACAGTTTCTGCGCCTGCTCGACCAGTGCGGCAACGAGGCGCGGATGGGAATGGCCCAGCGCCGTGACCGCCACGCCCGAGCAGAAATCGAGATAGCGGCGCCCGTCGCTGGCGACAAGGTAGGCGCCTTCGCCCCGCTCGAAGGTCACATCGGCACGAGCGTACGTCGGCAAGACTGCTGGAATCACGGAAAACGTCTCCTGCGCGAGAAAGGGAACGGAATGCGGCGAAACCGCTATCGTCGCCGCTGCGGCGGCGGGATCTGCCGTTCCCCATGGCCCGCGCGGGGCCGACCGTGCTCGCGCATCATCGCTTGGCTCCGGACTCCGCCGGACGGCGGAAGAAGCGGCGAAGTATGGTGAGGGCGCAGGCGGGTGTCAACGCCACGCTTGCCCCGGTGGGCCGGGCACGGGTGCAATTCCGTCGAACGGAACTATTGCGGGAGAAGGCTTCGCAGCGCTCCCTCGGAAGCAAAATGAGACACGAGATCCTTGCGGCCGCGGCAGTCGCGATTTTCTGGCTCCATGTCGGCGTCATGGCGTTCAACGTGTTCGGCCTGATCGCGATTCCGCTCGGCGCCTGGCGCGGCCTGGCATTCGTCCGCGTCTTCTGGTGGCGGGCGCTGCATCTCGGCGCCCTCGGCATCGTCGCGCTTCAGGCCGTGCTCGGGCGGGCGTGCTTTCTCACGCTCTGGGAGAGCGACCTGCTCGCGCAAGCGGGCCGGGCGGCGTCGCGCGCGCCCCTGATCGAAACATGGATCACGCGGATCGTCTTTTGGCCCTTCCCGCTGTGGGTGTTCGCGGTGCTCTATGTCGGCGTTGGCGTCTATGCGCTTTTGCTGTGGTGGCTCGTTCCGCCCAAATTCGCCCGCCATCCGCGCGGGTCGGGTCCGTGATGACTGCCATGGATCGCCGCACCCGTCCCCTCTATCATCGCGGTGTCAATTCAATAAGCATCCGCTGTGGGGAGGAATGGAATGAAGCGAGTGAGACGTGACGCGGCGCCGGCGCTGCTGACTGCCATAGCGGCTGTGGCGTTGGCCGCGGCCGCAAGCGTGCCGGCGCAAGCGGCGGCACCGATCAGGATCGGATTCAGCTGCCAGGAGACCGGCGGCAGCGCCGGGATCGGCAGGCAGTATCTTCTCACCGCCCAGATCTGGGCCGATGCCGTCAACGCCAAGGGTGGGCTGCTGGGGCGGAAGGTGGAACTCGTCC
The DNA here is from genome assembly GCA_963721625.1 of uncultured Alphaproteobacteria bacterium. Lineage (GTDB taxonomy): Bacteria > Pseudomonadota > Alphaproteobacteria > ATCC43930 > CGMCC-115725 > DATJLY01. The sequence goes on along the minus strand of CAVRKF010000003.1, from coordinate 55,335 downwards.
ATTACGACGACCAGAGCAATCCGGCCAATGATCCGGGCATCTACACCAAGCTGCTCGACGTCGACAAGGTCGACCTCGTCGTGGCCTCGGGCACCAATTACAGCGCCGCGGCCATGCCGATCCTGATGCAGCACAAGATGATGGTGCTGAACACGCTCTCGCTCGCCGTCAATGACGAGTTCCATTACCCGCGCTACTTCCAGACCATGCCCTATGGTCCGCATGGCAAGACCGCCATCTCGGCAGGATATTTCGCTGCGGCGATGACGATGAACCCCAAGCCCAAGACGATCGCGATCACCGGCGCCGATGCCGAGTTCTCGCGCAACGCCATCGACGGCGCCAAGGCGCATATCAAGGCGGACGGGCTCAAGATCGTTTATGATCGCGTCTATCCGCCCAACGAGATCGATTTCTCGCCGATCGTACGCTCGATCAAAGCGGTCCATCCCGATCTCGTCTTCGTTGCGTCATATCCGGCCGACAGCGCCGGCCTGCTGCGCGCCGTGCAGGAGCAGGGCCTCAAGGCCAGGATGTTCGGCGGCCCGATCATCGGCCTGCAAACCGGCCCCTTCAAGCAGCAGATGGGCGACCGCATGGACGGCATCGTCGATTACGAGCTGTTCGTGCACGAGCCGACGATGAATTTCCCGGGCATCGACACTTTCATTGCGGAATACCAGGCCCGCGCCAAGTCGGCCGGCACCGATCTGCTCGGCTATTACGTGCCGCCGCTGGTTTACGCGACCTTCCAGGTCCTGCAAGAAGCGGTCGAAGGGACGAAGTCGCTCGACCAGGCGAAACTCGCCCATTACATGCACGCGACCACGTTTCATACCATCGACGGCGACATCACCTTCGGTTCCGATGGCGAGTGGGCGAAGCCGCGCATCCTCACCGTCCAATACCAGAACGTCCACGGCCACGATCTCGCGCAGTTCGCCAAGCCGGGCGTGCAGGTGATCCTCGATCCGCCCGCGCTCAGGACCGGCAAGCTTGAATATCCCTACGCGATGGCGTCCGGGAATTGAAGCGCGACGCCGCCGGGGTTGGGCCGCGGCGCAGGAGGGAAGGTGGAACAGCGCACGCTCGGAAAAGGCGGTCCGGCGGTGTCGGCCCTGGGCCTCGGCTGCAACAATTTCGGCGGCCGGATCGATTTCGCCGCGACGCGCGCGGTGGTGCATAAGGCGCTCGATCTCGGCATCACCTTCTTCGACACCTCCGACACCTACGGCTATCGCGGCCGCGCGGCCGGCCCCGGCGGCGATTCCGGCGGCGCGCGCGGCCGCTCGGAGGAATATCTCGCCCGCATTCTCGGGCCTCGGCGCAACGCGGTCGTCCTCGCCACCAAGTTCGGCATGCCGATGGACGACGCGGGACGCCTCCAGGGCGCCTCGCGCGGCTACATCATGCGCGCCGTCGAAGCGAGCCTGAAGCGCCTCGACACCGACCGGATCGATCTCTATCAGCTCCATCGTCCCGACCCCGCGACGCCGATCGAGGAGACGCTGCGCGCGCTCGACGATCTCGTCCGCCAGGGCAAGGTGCGGCACGTCGGCTGCTCCTATTTCACGGCGACGCAGCTTGCGGAATCGCGCGCGGTGGCGACGCGCAACGGCCTCCATGCCTTCATCACCTGCCAGAACGAATACAGCCTGATCGAGCGCGGCATCGAACGCGACCTCGTCGCCGAGATGACGGCCGAGGGTGTCGGGCTGCTGCCCTATCTGCCGCTCGCGTCGGGGCTGCTCACCGGCAAGTACCGGCGCGATGCGCCGCCGCCCGAGGGCGCGCGGCTCAGCTACCGGCACGGCCAGGCCGGTCGCTTCCTCACGCCGCGAAACTGGACCCTCGTCGAGCGGTTCGAGGGATTCTGCGCGGCGCGCGGGCGGACGCTGCTCGAACTCGCGTTCGCTTGGCTCAAGGCGCAGCCCGTCGTCGCGAGCGTCATCGCCGGCGCGACCAGTGCGGCGCAGGTCGAGGCCAATGTCCGCGCCTTTGCATGGCAGCTCGCGCCGGAGGAGAAGGCGGCGGCGGACGCTCTCGCTACGCCTTGAGCTTCCAGCCGCGCGCGATCAGCACGTGACAGAGCCCGAGCAGGGCCGCATCGAGCACGCCCATGACGACGACGCCAGTGGCAATCGAGCCGTCGGACCGGCCGATGAACCCATAGCGGAAACCGTCGATCATGTAGAAGAACGGGTTGGCCAGCGCCACGTCCTGCCACACCGCCGGGAGCTGCCGGATCGAATAGAACGTGCCGGACAGGAACGAAAGCGGCGTCACGATGAAATTGGTCACGGCGGCGATGTGGTCGAACTTGTCGGCCCAGATCGCGGCGATCACGCCCAGCACCGACATCAGCAGCGACGCGGCGAACGCATGGAACAGCACCAGCCCTGGGTCGAACATCCGCAGCGGCACCACCAGCGCCATCGCGGCCGCCACCACCAATCCCACCAGAAGCCCGCGCGTCACGCCGCCGAGCGCCAGCCCCAAAGTGAGTTCCATCGGGCTCAAGGGCGGCATCAGCAGATCGACGATGCTGCCCTGGAATTTGGCGATCATCAGCGACGAAGTGGTGTTGGCGAAGGCGTTCTGCACCATCGCCATCATGATGAGGCCGGGGGCGAGGAAGGCGAGGAAAGGACCGCCGGCGATGCTGCGCTGCTCGCCGCCGAGCGCGAACAGGAAGATGGCAAGGAAGAGCAGTGTCGTCACCACCGGCGCAGCGACGGTCTGCATGCTGACTTTGAGGAAGCGCTGCACCTCGCGCAAGTAGAGCGTCCACAGCCCGCGCCAATTGACCCCGCGCATGAGCCGCACGCGCGGCGCGAGATCGTCCATCGTCGTCTTCGCCATGCCCCGAGCCTAGCGGCGGCCCTTGCCAGGACACAAGCGGCGGGACCACAATTCCGCCATGCCTGAGAAGCGGGAGGGCGGCCCGGGTCGCACCGTCGATGCGAAAGCCGTCGAGGCGGCGGCGCTCGATTATCTCGGGCGCTATGCCAGTTCGGGCGCCAATCTCAGGCGCGTGCTCTTGCGGCGCGTCGCGCGCTGGGACGCCGCCGGGCGCATCGACGCGGCCGTTGCCGCGCGCTGGGTCGACGACATTCTCGCCCGCTATTTCGCGTCGGGGCTGCTCGACGATCGCGCCTATGCAGGCAGGCAGGCGGTGAGCCTCGGCCGCCGCGGCGTTTCCGCCGCCGGCATCCGCTTTCGGCTGCGTCAGAAAGGCATCGACGAGGCGCTCATTCGCGCCGCGCTCGCCGAACGCGCGGGCGAAGGCGGCGGCGAGCTCGAGGCGGCCTGCGTGCTGGCACGCCGCCGCCGGCTCGGTCCCTATCGGGCGCAAGCGGCGCGCGCGGAATTCCGCGACCGCGATCTCGGCGTGCTCGCCCGCGCCGGCTTCGATCGCGACATCGCCCGCCGCGTCCTCGCCGCCGCGAGCCCGGATGCACTCGAAGCGCTGGTGCGCGAAGCGGACGAGGGGTGACGCGCGCCGGCGATCGGGGCGGCGGCTATTTCTCGAGCGGCTCGCCGCCGATCTTGCTCAGCCATCGCCACCGCGGGCCATCGGGCCCGTGCGGATCGTAGGTCACGATCACGGAAGTGTCGTGCGACAGGCCGCGGTCGGGAAATTTGGTGAAGTCATAGAGCCCGTTGATGCCGGCGAAATCGTGGAGGCCGAGGATCCACTGCCGGAGCTGCTGCGGCGTTGCATCGGTGCCCAGCTTGCGCAGGCCGGTGATGGTAATGAGCGCCGCGTCCCAGGTATCGGCGGTGTTGTTGTCCGCCTTCAGCCCGTGCTTGGCCATGATCGCGTACATGTCGTGCTGCGCCTTCTCGACGCGCGGGTCGAGGGTGACGAGACCGTCGTGCGGCGGGAACAGGGCCGAGGCCATGACCAGCCGCTTGGGCAGAAAGCCCTGGTACTGCTGAAGCTGCTGGAACACCTCGTTGCCGCCGGTGGGCGCGACGGGAATGTCGAGACCGGCCTGGATCATGCCTTTGAACACGGTGGCGGCGGGCGAGCCCGTGACCCAGGCGATCAGCGCCTGCGCACCGCCGGCCTTGATGCGTTCGATCTGGGCCGAGACGGTGAGGTCGGTCGGATTGAAATGCTCGTAGGCGACCACCTTGATGGGCGCGTTCTCCGGCAGCTTCAAATCGGCGGCGAGTGCGCGGTCGGCGTCCTGACCGGTGACGTCGGTGGTGTTGAGGATGCCGATCTTGGTCCAGCCGTTTATGCGGTAGTAGCGCAAGACCGCGTTGATGCCGTCATAGGTGTCCGGCCCCGAGGCGAAGGCATAGCTGCCGGGCTTGGGATGGAGCGCCGGCGAGTTGCACCACATCACCGGCCCGTCGCTCAGGAGCGGCGCCACGGCCGCGCAATTGGCGACCGGTCCCGTGACCATGAGCGCGGTCGGATGCCCGGCCAGGATGTCATTCGCGAGCTGCACCGCGACCTGCGGCTGGCTCTCGTCGTCGCCATAGACGAAGCGCAGCTTGCGGCCGCCGACGCCGCCGTTCTGGTTGACCCAGTCCTCGAACGCGTCGAAATTGAGCTTCATGTACTTGCCGACGAAGGCACTGATGCCGGTCAGGGTCGCGATCACGTGAATGTCGTAAGGCGCCGCGGCCCGCACCGGGCCGCCGAGGCCGAGCGTCGTGAGAAGACCCATCAACACAGCCGATACGCAGCGGTGACGAACGCGCATCCATATCCTCCCTTGCGGTATGTATATCGTTGCCGGCGATCTTAGGCGCGGAGCGGCGCCTCGGCCACCAGGAAGTCGCTTACGAGTTGCGCGAATTCCGCCGGCTTCTCCATCTCCGGCATGTGCCCGCAGTCCTCGAGCGCCGCGAGCCGCGCGCCCTTGATGCCGCGCTGGTAGATCTCGCCGCAGGCGAGCGGCACGATCGCGTCGTTGCGGCCCCAAACGATCAGCGTCGGCGTGCGAATGCCGGGCAGGAAGAACGGCAGCGTCAGGCTGTGCATATAGGGTTTCCACGCCACGCGGCAGGTCATCTCGCGATGCTGCTCGACCTGGTCGATCGTCTCCGGCGTCCATTCGCCGCCATAATACCGCGCGAATTCGGGCGACTGGTCGGGGCGATGGAACGCGCGGCGCAGCCCGGTCTTTCCGGACTCGAGAAAGTAATCGAAGATCTCGCCCTGTTGCGGCTTCACGCCCATCGCGCCGACCAGCACCAGCTTGGCGATGAACTGCGGCGCGACCGCGGCGAGTTCGGCCGCGACCCAGCCGCCGAGCGAGCAGCCGACCACGTTGACCGGCGTCGCCATCCGGCTGTCTCGCGCGAACCAGGTGATCCAGGCCGCGAGATCGTGCACCCCCATGATCCAATCCGGCCGCGTCGACCGGCCATAGCCGGGAAGCGACGGCACGATCACCTCGAACGATTCCGACAGCCGCCGATACGCCTCGATCCAGCCCGGCACGCCGAGCTCGCCGTGGATGACGAGCAGCGGCGCCCCGCTGCCGCCGCGCCGCATCTCGGTGGTGATGCCCGCGGCATCGACGAGCTGCTCGGTATGGGCGTGGGCTATTGCGGCCATGGCGTGACCTCCCTGCCGGTGACCAGCGCGGATTTGTGCTCGCGCAATACGGGGATCACTTCCTTGCCGAGCAGTTCGATGCCGCGCATCGTCGCATCGTGCGGCTTCTTGCCCTCGCGCGCCCAGAATGCAACATAGCCGGGATCGGTCCGGTCGATGATGTGCTTGAATTTCTGGATGATCGTTTTCGGGCTGCCGGTCACGATCAGGCCGCCGCGCACCGCCGCCTCATAGGTTCCTTCGGACATGCGCCGCTCTTTGGCCATGGCCCCGGTCTTGGCCTGCTTTGTCATGTAGCCCGGCGGGGCCCCCCATTCCGGGTGCGCGCCGCCGCCGGTGGCGCCGGCCGAGCCGGTGGCTTGCGTCAGTGCCGATGCCGGCCCGCTGGCGCGGCCAGCGCGCCCGATGACGGAGGTGGGGCCGTAATGATGCCGGCCCATCTCGAACGCCGCCTCGTCCGTGTCCATGACGCAGGTGTGGAGCAGGTAGCCGAGATGCTCGGCCGTCGGCGTCCAGCCGTCCTGCGCGGCGACCTCGTGGTAGATGTCGCGGCAGGCGGCGGTCGCCTCCATGGCACTGCCCAGGACGAGATAGGTGATGCGCTCCTTGGCCGCCCAGCGGACGGTTTCGGGACTGAGGATACCGGCGACCCAGATCCGCGGATGCGGCTTCTGCAGCGGGAGCTGCCACGGATTGACGACGCGCAAATGGTAGTGCTTGCCTTCCCAGCGGAACGGGCCGGGCTCGGTCCAGGCCTTTTTTATGAGCTGGTAGGCTTCCTCGAAGCGTTCGCGGTTGTAAGCCGGATTGGCGTTGGCTGCGAGCTGCTCGACGCCGCCGCCGCGCACGAATCCGGAAATGATCCGGCCGCCGGAGATGAGATCGAGCATGGCGATCTCCTCGGCGACGCGCACCGGATTGTCGTGGAGCGGGATCGGATTGCCGACCAGTGCGATCGTGCCCTTGATCCGCTGCGTCAGCACCGCGGCCGAGATGTTGACGCTCTCCTGCATCGATAGCACCGTGTTGTGATGCTCGTTGCAAATGGCGCCGTCAAAGCCCATCGCCGAGGCGAATTCGTGCTCGCGCAGGAACATCTGCCACAGGTCGCGCGCCTGCGCCGGATCGAACAGCCGGTTGGGGAACAGAAGGTTGGTGAAGCCGTACTGCTCGGCCGCCTCCGTCGGGTAGGCGTTGTAGCCCATCTCGGAAAAGTAGAAGAATTTTCGCGCCACCGTCGTCCTCCCGTCGGAAGCCGCCTCGAACGGCCATTTTCCTACGCCGCCGGCGCGCCGGTCCAGCGTCCGCGTGCTAGGCGCTGTCGCTGCCCGAAGGTGGCGCCGGGTCGAGCGCCACGCGCACCGGCGGTGCCGCACCCTGGCGGTCGGCGCCGAAATAGAGCGTGCGGTGCGGGTACGGCATCTCGATGCCGCGCTCGTCGAACGCCTTCTTCATGCGCCGGTTGAATTCGCGGCCCACCGTCCATTGCTGCAGCGGCGGGGTCTTGAGGCGGACCTGGATGATGACCGCCGAATCCTCGAAGCGGTCGACGCCCCAGAACCTCGAGCGGCTCGAGCATGAGCGGCGCGAAAGCCGGCTCCGCGCGCAACTCTTCCGCCACCTTGCGCAGCACGGCAATCACCGCGTCGGTGTCCTCGCGATAGGATACGCCGACGTCGAAGACGTAATAGGCATAGTCCTTGGTCAGGTTCTTCACCGTGGTCACGTCGCTGAAGGGCACGGTGTGCACCGTGCCGGCGGAGTCGCGCAACTTCATGGCGCGGATCGAGATCGCCTCGACCGTACCCGCGTGATTGTTCCCCACATCGACCACGTCGCCGATGGCAAGCGTGTCCTCGACCAGGATGAAGAGGCCGTTGATGACGTCCTTGACCAGCGCCTGCGAGCCGAAGCCGATGGCGAGCCCGACGACGCCGGCGCCGGCGAGCAGCGGCGCGGTGTTGACCCCGATCTGCGACAGCACGATCAGCGCCACGATGACGGAGAGCACCCCCAGCACGGTGGTGCGGAACAACGGCAGCAAGGTGCGGATGCGCGCGCTGCGGGCTTGCTGCCTGCCGGGACCTTCGGCGGCGTGGAGATAACGCTCGATCGCCGCGATGAACATCTCCCACAGCAACAGCGCCGCCACCACCACGATCGCGGTCGTGATCAGCGTGGTCGTGGCCCGACGCCCGGTCTCGGTGCCGAGCCAGCCAAAGGCGTTGACGCCCCAGGCTTCGAGAATTGTCAGCACGGCGAAGCCGTCGATGATCGCCGCGCTGACGTAATAGAGCGCCGGCACATAGCGGTTGGCGCGCGCCTCGAGCGTCGGATAGCGCATTTTGAGGTCGGCGCCGATGGCGAAGCCGCGGCGGCTCAACCGCTCGATTGCGCGAACCAGCAGCGCCGCGGCCAGCAGCACCACGACGGTGATCACGGTCGCGCGGAGCAAAAACAGGATCCCGCCCGGTATGCCGAGCACGAAGACCCCGAATGTGCCGGCGACATAGAGGATCGCGAGAACGTGCCAGGTATCGGCAAGACGGTGGCGGACGATCCGCCACCCGTCCGGGCCATGGTCGTTGCCGCGCAGCCACGCCGCCACCGGCTTGCGGTTCTGCAGCACGAAGACCACGCCCAGGATCGCCAGCACCAGGATGGTGCCGCGCAGAACCAGCGCATAGATCGCACCCGGCACGCCGAGCCACCACGATGCTTGGGCAAAGGCGAAACCATAGATTGCCCAGTTGGTGAAGCGCCGCGCCCAGATGTAGAGGTACTGCCGCGTCTCGCCGCCGAGCGGATAAAGCGCGACGGCGCTCGGCGAGACCAGGCCCGCGCGCATCGCCGCGAGCACGAGCCGGGCCTTGAGAATGGCGTCGATCAGCGCGGCCGCGACGTGGCGCGTTCGGAAATGCGCCGCGGTGAGCGGCACGGTGAGCGTCGCGGCGCCGGCAAAGACCAGCACCGGCACCGCTTCGGCGACAAATCCCAGAAGCATGACGGCAAGCCGCAGGATGACGCCGCCGGGTGGCGCGCGCGTCAGCCGCCGCGCCAAGCCGGCCAGCAGCACGCGCACGATCCGGTCGGCGACGAAGCCGACGCCGAAGATCAGCGCCAGCCGTCCCGACACGCCCAGCCAGAACTGGCGCATTTTCTCATCGCTGAGCTGCCTCTCGACCCAGCCCACCAGCCGCGGCGCGTCGACGACGACCTGGGCGGCGGTGAGGATCTCGCCGGTGACGGCGCCGACCTGCTGCGACAGGGCATCGATGATGCTGGCCGGACTTGCCGGCTCCGGCGCCTTCGCCAAGCCGCGCTGCGCCGCGACCAGCGCCTGCAGCTGGGCGACGAGCGCCGCGCGCTCCGCCGGGTCCTGCAGCGTCGCGACGAGACGCTGCAATTCCGCCGTCGAGGCGGCCGGCGGCGACGGTGCCGGGGACGGGATCGTTTGGGCGCGCGCCGATCCCGCCGCCACGGCGATGACGACGGCCACAAACAGCGCGACCCCGCAAAGCTGGCGGGGGCGGTGCAACATGGCGGCGAGCTTAGCGCCTCCCGCGCGCGACCGCCAATCCGCGCGGCAGCGGCCCAACCGCATCACGCGCGGCCGAGCAGCGCCGCCACGATCAGCCCGAGTCCCGACAGCAGCAGGATCGCGCCGGACAGGCGGCTGAGCCAGTCGAGCTTGAAGCCCCGCGCCATCCGGCGCAGCCAAGCGGCGCCCAACGCGAGCCCGACCCACCACAGGATCGAGCCGAGGAACACCCCGCCGACGAGAACGACGATGCCGGACGGCCGTGTGGCCGCGTCGATCCCGACGCGGGCAAAGATCGCGGCGAAGGCGAAGATCGTGATCGGATTGGCGAGGGTGAGGGCGAAGGCCGAAGCGCCGGCGCCGAACAGCCGCTCGCCGTCGAGCGGCTCGGGCGCGGCCGGCGGGCGCTGCCACAGCGCCCGAAGCCCGGCATAGATGAGGATGATCCCGCCTGCCGCACCAAGCCAATGGCGCCATTCCAGGATGTCGTCGCGGACGACGCTGAGCCCCAGCCCGGCGATGATGCCGAACAACGCATCGGCCAGCGCCGCGCCGAGGCCCGACACCAGCCCGAACAAGATGCCTTCGAATAGCGTGCGCCGCACGCACAGCACCCCCACCGGCCCGACGGGGAGCGCGATGACGATGCCGATGGCGATGCCCTTGAGGAGGGTGACGAGCAGCATGGAGCCTGCCGGCGGGTTGCGCCAGTCTCGGCAACCCCGGCTTCCGGCGCAACCGGAAACGCTGTGTCCGCCGCGACCGCATTACAGCGATTTAAGTCGTCGTGGCGTTCCGCGGGCTTGATTTCCCCAGGGGAAATGCTCCACATGGCGCCGCGGGGTGGGCCCCGGAGAAGGGTGCCGGGAGGCGGGGACGTCATGGACGTGATGATCGAGGTTCGCCATTTGCGGCGGTGGTTTGGGCCGATTTTGGCGGTCGACGACGTGTCTTTCACCGTGGCGCGGGGTGAGGTTCTGGGGTTTCTCGGACCCAACGGCGCCGGCAAGTCGACGACGATGAAGATGATCACCGGCTTTCTCGCGCCGACCAGCGGCACCGCCATCGTGTGCGGCAGCGACATCGTCACCGACCCGATCGCCGCCAAGCGCCGCATCGGCTATCTGCCCGAGGGCGCGCCCGCCTATTTCGACATGACGCCCTCCTCGTTCCTGCGCTTCATCGCCCGTATCCGCGGTTTCGGCGGGGCCGAGGCGCGGCGCCGCATCGAGCTTGCAATCGAGCGCACCGCACTGCACAGCGTGCTGGCGCAGCCGATCGAAACCCTGTCCAAGGGCTTCAAGCGCCGCGTCGGACTGGCACAGGCGCTGCTGCACGATCCCGACGTCCTGATCCTCGACGAGCCGACCGACGGTCTCGATCCCAACCAGAAGCACGAGGTGCGCACTCTCATCAACGCCCTCGCCCCGCACAAGGCGATCATCATCTCGACCCACCTGCTCGAGGAGGTGGATGCGGTCTGCACCCGCGCCATCATCATCGCCGAAGGGCGCATTCTCGCCGACGGCACCCCAGGCGAGCTCGAGGCGCGCTCGCGCCACCACAACGCCGTGCGGCTATCGCTCGGCAATGACGGGATCGACGCGGCCGGCGCGCTCATGCGCCTGCCCGGCGTCGCCTCGGTCGAGGCGGTCGACGATGCCGAGGGGCGCGGCATCGTCATTTTCCCGCGCGAGGGACGCACCATCGTTGCCGAGGTGGCGGACCTCGTCAGCGCGGCGGGCTGGCCGGTGACGGCGCTGCGGCTCGAACGCGGCCGTCTCGACGAGGTCTTCCGCGCCATCACCACCAGCCGCGCCGCCTGACCCCGAACCGGTCCGGTCCCGGAGCCCCGTCCCATGCGCAGTACCTGGATCATCTTCCGGCGCGAGCTCGCGAGTTACTTCGCGACGCCGCTCGCCTACGTCTTCATCGTCATCTTCCTCGTGCTCGCGGGCACGCTCGCGTTCTTCCTGGGCAATTTCTTCGACCGCGGTCAGGACGATCTGCAGCCTTTCTTCAGCTTCCATCCCTGGCTCTATCTCGTGCTGATCCCGGCGCTGGCGATGCGGCTGTGGGCCGAGGAGCGCAAGACCGGCACGATCGAGCTGTTCCTGACGCTGCCGATCTCGATCGCTTCGGCCGTTCTCGGCAAGTTCTTCGCGAGCTGGGTCTTTGCCGGCATCGCCCTCGTCTTGACGTTTCCCTTCTGGATCACCGTCAACATCCTCGGCTCGCCCGACAACGGCGTGATCCTCGCGAGCTATATCGGCAGCTTCCTCATGGCGGGCGCCTATCTCGCGATCGGCGCCGCGCTCTCGGCGCTCACCAAGAACCAGGTGATCGCCTTCGTGCTCACCGCCGCGTTGTGCTTCATCTTCACCGTGAGCGGCTCGACCATCGTTCTGGGATTTCTCACCGGCTGGGCGCCGGAGTCCGTCCTCGACGCGGTCACCTCGTTCAGCTTCCTCGCGCATTTCAGCGCGATCGTGCGCGGCGTCATCGATTTGCGCGATGCGGTGTTCTTCGTGTCGGTGATCGCCCTCTTCCTCTTCGCCAACGGTATCCTGGTCGATCTCAAGAAGGCGGATTGAGGAGCGCATCGCCATGAAATTTTCCCTCTCCCGCCGCGCCGCCGCCTACATCGCGCTCGCCTCGGCCGTCGTGCTGTTCGCTGCCGTCAATTACATCGCCGACCACGCGCTGCGCGGGACGCGCATCGACCTCACCCAACATCACCTCTACACGCTGTCCGAGGGCACGCGGAAGACGATCGCCGCGATCAAGGAACCGATCGTTCTGCGCTTCTATTTCTCGCCGCGGCTCGGCAACGAGATTCCGACCTACGGCGTCTACGCCCAGCGCGTGCGCGAGATGCTCGAGGAATACGCGGCGCTGTCCCGCGGCAAGCTCGAGTTGCAGCTTCTCAATCCCGAGCCGTTCTCGCCGACCGAGGACCGTGCGGTGGCTTTTGGGCTGCAGGGCGTGGCGCTCGACCAAGGCGGCGAGCAGGTCTATTTCGGGCTCGCGGCCACGAATTCGACCGACGATCAGCAGATCATTCCCTTCTTCCAGCCCGATCGCGAACGCTTCCTCGAATACGATCTGACCAAGCTCATCCACAGCCTGGCCTTCCCCAAGAAGCCGGTAATCGGCCTCGTCACCGCGCTGCCGCTCCAAGGGGACATCATGGCGGCGATGCAGGGGCGGCCGATGGTGCCCTATGTGGTGATGGACGATCTGAGCCAGCTCTATACGGTGAAATCGCTCTCGACCGACTTCGACAAGGTGCCGGACGATGTCGACGTGCTGATGATCGTCCACCCGCAGAATCTCTCGGACAAGACGCTCTATGCGATCGACCAGTTCGTGATGAAGGGCGGGCGCGCGCTCGTCTTCGTCGATCCCGATCTCGGAAACGCAGCGCATGCATCCGAGTCAGCTCAACCCGCCCAACGCCCCGAACGGCAGTGATCTCAACCGGCTGCTCAAGGCTTGGGGCCTCGAGATGGTGCCGAACATGGTGGCGGGCGACCTCAAGGCCGCGCGCAAGGTCAATGCCGGCACCGACACCCAGGTCATTCCGGTCGACTACGTCGCCTGGCTGACGCTGCCCAAGAGCGATCTCAACCCTGACGATCCCATCACCGGCGATCTCAGTCAGATCACCATGGCGAGCCCGGGCATTCTCGAGCGGGTGAAAGGCGCCAAGACGAGCTTCACGCCGCTCATCTCGACCTCGACGGAATCCGAGGCGATCCCGGTCGCGAAGGTTCAGGGCATGCCCGACATCCAGGCGCTGCTCCGCGATTTCAAGCCGGACGGCAAGCGTCTGGTGCTGGCGGCGCGCGTCACCGGGCCGGCCGACACGGCCTTTCCCGACGGCCCGCCCAAGGAGCCGAAGAAAGCGGCGGACAAGAGTGCCGGCGACCAAACCGCGGCACCGGCAAAACCCGCGCCGCTGCCGCCGCAGATCAAGACGGCGGTCCATCCCATCAACGTCATCGTCGTGGCCGACACCGACATCCTCGAGGACCGCTTCTGGGTCGACATCCAGGACTTCTTCGGTCAGCGCGTCACCGTGCCCGTCGCCAACAACGGCGATTTCGTCGACAACGCCGTCGATGCGCTGGCCGGCGGCGGCGACCTTATCAGCCTGCGGAGCCGCGGCGTCTCGGCGCGTCCCTTCACCCTGGTCGCGAACATTCAGCGCGCGGCCGACGAAAAGTACCAGGCCACCGCCAAGGACCTCCAGGACAAGCTCAAGGATACCGAGTCCAAGATCAAATCGCTGCGCGACGCGGCCGGCAAGGCCGGCGTCACCGAAGCGGCGAGCGAGCGCGAGACGCTCGATAATTTCCGCACGCAAATGATCCGCACGCGCGAGCAGCTCCGCAACGTGCAGCTCGCCGAGCGCCAGGACATCGACCGGCTCCAGGCGTGGGTGGAATTCTTCAACATCGCCGCCATCCCGATCCTGGTCGGGCTTGCCGCCTTGATCATCGGAATGGTCCGGCTCGAGCGCCGCAAGCGCCGCGCCCGCACCGCCTGAGCCCGCGAGAGGATGCCGCCATGCGCCACCAGGGACTGATCTCGCTGCTCGCGGTCACGCTCGCCGCGGTGGCCGTCGCGGTCTATGTCGGGCGCGGCGGCGAGACGCCGGATGAAAATCCGCTCGCCGGCACTCCCGTCCTGCCGGAGATCGGCAAGCGCATCGACGACGTGGGGCGCATCGCGCTCGTCCACGCCGGCGTGAAGACGACGCTGGTGCGCCAGGGCCCGGGCTGGGTGGTCGAGGAGAAATCCGACTATCCCGCCAACAATACCAAGGTGAACCAGGCGCTGCTCGGCCTCGCCGGTATCACCTATGTCGAGATGAAGACCCGCACGCCCGCACTCTATCCGCGGCTCGAGGTCGAGGATGCCGACAAGAAGAATGCGAAATCGACGCTCGTCACCGTCGCCGACGCGAAGGGCTCGCTGCTCGGCGAGGTGATCGTCGGCAAGCGCCGCGTCGATCAGCTCGGCGGCGGCAATGACGGCGTCTATGTGCGCAAGCCGGGCGGCGCGCAGTCGTGGCTCGCCCGCGGCACGCTCGATCTCGCCGGCGATACCGCGCAATGGCTCGACCAGAAGCTGCTCGATCTCCCTGCGGCGAAGGTGAAGGATGCGGTGCTGACCCAGGCGGACGGCGCCAAGCTCGCCTTCGCGCGCGCCAAGCCCGCCGACCCGTTCGCGCTCGCGGTTCCGGTGCCGGCAGGCAAGAAGGTCAAGGGCGACGGTCCCTTCGACGATCCGGCGGGCGCGCTCGCCGGGCTCGAGCTGACCGACGTGCAACCGGCCAAAGATTTCGCCTTCCCCAAGACGGGCGTCGCCGCGGCGCGCTACGAAAGCTTCGACGGTCTCGTCGTCACCGTGAGCGTGCTGAACAAGGCCGGCACCGACTGGGCGCGCATCGCCGTCGCCGGCAGCGGCGCCGCGGCGAAGCAGGCCGCCGCGCTCGACGCCAAGTTTCAGCCCTGGGTCTTCGCCATCGCCGCCGACAAGGCCAAGGCGCTCGAGACCAAGCTCGACGACGTGGTCGAGGCGGCGAAGGGGTCGTAGTCCGCACTCTTTCCGCCGCGCGCGCCGATGCCCATTTAGGGGGACGGGGACAGCGAGACGGGAGACCGCGATGCGGGACGATACGATGGTGGTGCGGCCGGTGGCGAAGCTTGCCCCGGGCGTGCCGGCGAGCGACGGTGCCGGCGTCAAGCTCACGCGCGTCATCGGTACGGAAAACCTCGGCGACGTCGATCCCTTCCTGATGCTCGACGAGATCCGCTCCAGCGAAGGGTCGGATTACATCGCCGGATTTCCCGACCACCCCCACCGCGGCTTCGAGACGGTGACCTATGTCCTCGCCGGACGCATGCGCCACCGCGACAACCACGGCAATAGCGGGCTCCTTACCCCCGGCAGCGTGCAGTGGATGACGGCCGGGCGCGGCATCGTCCATTCCGAGATGCCCGAGCAGGAAGACGGCCTGATGTGGGGCTTCCAGCTCTGGGTCAATCTGCCGGCCAAGGACAAGATGATCGCGCCGCGCTACCAGGACATCGCGCCCGATCGCATTCCCGAGGCGGCGCTGCCGGGCGGGGCGCGCGTGCGCGTGCTGGCGGGCGAATTCGCCGGCCAGCGCGGCCCGGTCGAGGGCGTCGTCACCGCGCCATTGTTGCTCGACCTCGACGTGCCGGCGGGCGGCCGTGTCGCCATCCCGGTGCCCGGCGGTCACAGCGCCTTCGCCTATGTCTTCGCGGGCGAGGCGCTGATCGGTGATCCGGCCGTGACGGTGCCGCGCGGCACGGCGGCGGTGCTGGGCGCGGGCGATGCGGCACTGGTGCGTGGGGGTGCGCAGGCCGCGCGCGTGCTGCTCGCCGCGGCGCGGCCGCTGCGCGAGACGGTGGCGCGCTATGGGCCGTTCGTCATGAACACGCCGCAGGAAATCCGCCAGGCGATCGCCGACTACCAGGGCGGGCGGTTCTGAGGCTCAGTTCCTTGCCCGCGATCCGGGCGGCAGGCTGGCGGGGTCGGGATAGAGGCCGGTGAAGCCGGTGATGCGGCTCGGCTCGGGCGAGTAGAAGCAATCGACCGTCGCCAGCGTGCGATAGCAGTATTGCTCCGCGATCGGTGGCGGCGGTGCGTCGGCGGCGACGGGCGAGGGCTCGGTTGCCTTCCAGCGGCTCTGCGGCGCCGCGAATTCGGCGCGGTCCTGCCAGGCGTTGCAGCCGGACAACAGGACGGCAACGCCGGCCGTCAGCGCCAGGGCGCGAAGGGACATGCTTACGATCGCTCCGCGGACGGCCGCTCGAAACGGTACGAGACGCGCTGCCCGCCAGGGGCTAGTCTAGTTGGCAAAGGTTTAATCAATTCTTGCCGGCTCCTGCGGCAATCGCGGGCGTCGGGAGAGAGGCGAGATGAGAAGGAGCGGAGTTCTGTTGGCGGCGGTCTGCCTCGTCGGCTGCGCCGGTACGCCGCAATGGACCAAGGAGGGCGTGAGCCCGCAGGTCGCGGCGAGCGATTATGCCGATTGCCGCAGCCAGGCGCAGCAAGAGACCCGGCGCGACGCCAATATCGACGCCGACATCATGGCAAGCCGCGGCCGCGACTGGCAGCAATCGGGCACGCTGAGCACGCACCAGACGATGTTCGGGAACGAGGATTACCGCCAGCACGAGGATATCGTCAAAACCTGCATGATCGCCAAGGGCTATGCGCCGGGTGAATAAGCGGCGGCCCGGCCGCGTCGCGACTGGAATGGGCCGCAAATCGGGCTGAAGCGAACCAACGACCGACAAGGTCGAACGAGCGGAAGGGAGGAACGGAGTATGGCGACAATCGCTGCGCCGGCCGGCGGCGCCGGCAGCCTGCGCGATATCAGCGCGCGCCTCGAACGGCTGCCCTATTGTTCGTGGCATACCAAGATGCGGCTCATCTTCGGGACCGCCTGGTTCTTCGATGCGTTCGATTCGCTGGCTATTGCCTATGTGCTGCCGGTGCTGATCGGGCTGTGGAAGCTCGACCCGGGCCGGATCGGCGGGCTGATCTCGATCGGCTTCGCCGGCCAGCTCGTCGGCTCGATCGCCGCGGGCTGGCTTGCCGAGCGCTGGGGGCGCATTCCCGCCGCGATGCTGACCCTCTTGGTCTTCACCTTGGGCAGCCTCGCCTGCGCCTTCGCCCGCAGCTACGAGGCGCTGTTCTGGCTGCGCTTCGTCCAGGGCCTCGGGCTCGGCGGCGAGGTCCCGATCATGGCGGCCTATGTCAACGAATTCGCCAAGGCCGAAGGCCGGGGCCGCTTCTCGCTCGGCCTCCAGGTGCTGTTCGCCATCGGCCTGTTCATCGTCGGCCTGGTCGGCGTCTGGGTGGTGCCGCATTGGGGCTGGCAGGCGATGTTCATCATCGGTGCCGTCCCCGCGATCATCGTCTTCCCGATGCGCACCATGCTGCCGGAATCGCCGCGCTGGCTGGCGAGCCAAGGCCGCTTCGACGAGGCCAACCGGGCGATCCAGCGCATCGAGGATGTGGCGGTGAGCGAAGGCATAAAACTGCCGCCGCTGCCGACCGCGCTGCCGCCGGTGCAGCAGGCGACGACCCGCTTCGGCGACCTGTTCAAGGGGATCTACGCCAAGCGCACGATCACGCTGTGGCTGATCTGGATCTGCACCTACATCATCACCTACGGGCTGACGGCATGGGCGCCGTCGCTGTTCCGCACGGTTTACAAATTGCCGCTGCAGCAATCGCTGACCTATGGCTTCGTGCTGAACGGCGTTGCCCTCGTTGGCGCGTTTGCGGCCGTCTTCCTGCTCGATGCGCTGGGCCGCAAGCGCCTGTTCGCGATCGGGCTGCTGGTCGGCTGCGTGCCGCTGCTCGCTTTCGCGCTGCTGGGTCCGGTGTCGGCCGAGGAGGTGCTGACGCTGATCTGCCTGAGCTTCACCTTCGTCACCCCGCTCGCCCTTGGCCTCGCCACCTTCACCGCCGAGAGCTATCCGAACCACATGCGGGCGCTGGGCGGCGGCATGGCCGGGGCGTGGCAGCGCGCGGCATCGATGGTGGGACCGCTCCTGGTCGGCTTCATCCTGCCCCATTGGGGCCTCAACGCGGTGTTCGTCGTGTTCGGGCTGTTCGCTTTGGCCGGCGGGATCATCTGCGCCACCTTCGGCGAAGAGACGCGCGGCCAGGTGCTGGAGCGCCTGTCGCCGGTGCCCTAGACAGGGGACCGGCAGCAGCGACCTTGCGGCCTATTGCGGCGTGGTGGCGGGGTGCTTCGCCGGCAGGCCGTAGCAATGCTCGGGGCCGGGGAAACGGCGCGCGCGCACGTCATCGGCATAGGCCGCCGCCGCCGCCGCCACGGACGGTGCCAATTCGGCATAGCGCTTGACGAAGCGCGGCTGGAACTCGGCGAAGAGCCCGAGGATGTCCTCGGTGACGAGGATCTGCCCGTCGCAGGCCGGCGAGGCGCCGATGCCGATGGTCGGGACGGCGATCTGCGCGGTGAGGCGCCGCGCCACCGGCTCGGCCGTGCCTTCGACCACGATGCCGAAGGCGCCGGCTTCGGCGACGGCGTGGGCGTCGGCGATGACGCGGGCGGCCTCGGCCTCGCTCCGCCCCTGGGCGCGGAATCCGCCCAGCGCGTTGACTGATTGCGGCTGCAGCCCGACATGGCCGAGCACCGGGATGCCGCGCTCGACGAGGAAGCGGACGGTCGGGGCCATGGTCTCGCCGCCCTCGAGCTTGATGGCCGCCGCGCCGCTCTCGGACATGATGCGGGCGGCGCTGCGGAAGGCTTGCTCGGGGTTCTCCTGATAGCTGCCGAACGGCATGTCGATGACGACGCAGGCGCGGTGTGCGCCGCGCACCACGGCGCCGCCATGCGCGATCATCATCTCCAGCGTCACCGGCAGCGTGCTGTCGAACCCGTACACCACCATGCCCAGCGAATCCCCGACCAGCAGGAGATCGGCGATGGGATCGAGGAGGCGCGCCATCGGCGCGCTGTAGGCGGTGAGGCAGACGATCGGCACGCCACCCTTGCGCGCGCGCAGGTCGGCCGGCGTTTGTCTCTTCTCGGCGATGACGATGCTCATCGGCCGGCTCCCCTTGCGATGAACGGCGGTTTCGGACGGCGCCCCGGGCGCCGCGATGGGCGCACACTGCCGCCACTTCCGCTGCCGGTCAAGCCGCGCCCCCGATCCGACGGCGCCGGCGCCATCTTCGCAGCGGCGGCAGCCGGGGCTAGGATGGCGGTCAAGGACACGATTTGGGGAGGGATTGCCATGGAGCCGTTGCCGCGCGGCGCGAATTTTCTTCGCGCCAAGATGCTGTGGGAGGTGGGCTTGCAGGTCGCGGGCAATCCGGCGACGCCCTATGGCGGCAATCGCGATGTCTGCATCACCGTCGGCAACGGCTCGGGCGACGCGTTCCGCCCGGCGCTGCGGATGGCGACCGGCTCGCCCATCCTCGCCCGCGAGGTCGTCGCGGGCGGCATCGAGATGGCGATGGTCAACCCGTCGGGGCTCCTGACCCAGGCCTATCGCGGCGTCGGGCTCTTCGGCGCGACCGCTGCCGCTGCGGATCGTCGCGCGTCTATCCCTCGCACGACCAGTTCGTGTTCGCGGTCCATCCGCGCACCGGCCTGCGCTCGCTGCGCGACATCAAGGAGCGGCGCTATCCGCTGCAGGTCTCGGTCAAGGAGGACCCGACCCATTCGACCCGCGTGCTTATCGACCAGGCGCTGGCGCTCTACGGCTTCAGCCTCGCCGACATCGAAGCCTGGGGCGGGCGCCTGCACATGAGCGGCTCGCCCAGCGACGCGCGCCGGATGGAGCCGATGCGGCGCGGCACGCTCGATGCGGTCTTCGACGAGGCGCTGGTGGTATGGTTCGACGAAGGGCTCGCCAGCGGGCTGGTGCCGCTCGAGCTCGAGTCCGGAGATTTCGCGCGGCTGAATGCGCTGGGCTGGCGCCGCGTCGTGATCCCGGCCGGGCGCTATCGCGGCCTCGCCGCGCGACCATGCCTGCATCGACTACAGCGGCTGGCCGCTTTATGCCAGCGCCGCGCTGTCGGAGCAGGTCGTGTATGACGTGTGCGCGGCGCTTGCCACGCGCGAGGCCGAGATTCCGTGGGAGGACGGCGCCTATACCGGCATCATGCAGCTATGGCGCGAGAGCGAGGCGACGCCCATGGACGTGCCGCTCCATCCCGGCGCCGCGCGCTTCGTGCGCGAACGCGCCGGGACATGAGACGCGCGGTCAGCGCGGCCGCGGCGGCTCCTGGAATTCCCAGGTGTGGCCCTCGGGATCCTTGATGAAAAGCTGAGCGCCGCCGATCAGGCCCGTCACCTCGTCGAAATGAACGCCGAAGGCGCGCATGCGGGCGCGGAAGGCATCGAGGTCCTGCACCATCCACGCCGTGTGTCGTCCGGTCGGCGAGATCGGGGCATCGGCGCCGGGGCGATAGTCGCGGTCGGTGCCGATGATGTGGAACTGCACCCGGTCGTGGCGATCGCCGAGCCAGGCACCGGGGGCGCGCTCGTCGAGCGCCTTCGGCCGCGGCAGCAGCTTGAGGCCGAGCACATCGACATAGAACGTGATGCAGGCATCGAGATTCTTGAGGCTGACGGGGATGCCCTCGTGGATGAGGCCGACGAAGTCGAGCGCCGGGGCCTTGGTCTCCACTGAAGCTGGCGTTGTCATGACCGGGCTCCTTGATGGCGGATGAGATTTGGCGACGAGCGTAGTCGAACCCCGCCGGCCGGTCCAGGCGAACGGGATCGTCACGCCCGGTGCACGGTGATCGCGGGTTCGGCGACGCGGGCGGGTTGCGGCCCCTTCGCCGGCGCGGCCGGGTCGCTGCGCACGATCTCGCGCACCACCGCCTGCGGCTTGCGGTTCACCGTCAGATAGAGCCGCCCGAGATATTCGCCGATGAGGCCGAGCAGGAGCAGCTGCACGCCCGACAGCAGCAGCACCGCCGCGGCGATCGACGCCCAGCTTTGCGGCGTCGCGTCGAAAAGCGCCTCGACCACGAACGACGCAAAACCGAGCAATCCCAAGAGGCTGAGCGCGAAGCCGGCGAGCGTCGACAGCCGCAGCGGCATCACCGAGAAATTGACGACCATGTTGAGCCACAGCCGGACGAGGCGGCGGAAGGTGTAGTTGCTGCGTCCGTCCGCGCGCGGCAATGCTCGACCTCGAGCTGGCCGATGCTCTGCGTCACCTGCAGGATGAGCCCATCCACATAGGGAAACGGCCCTTCATAATCCGTCACCGCTTTGGCGACGAAGGCGCTCATGCAGCGGAAGCTCGAAAGATAAAGCCCCTTGCGGCTTGTCGAGCATCCAATCCGCGACGCGATTGGTGAAGCGGCTGCCGAGATTGCGCCACGACGCGTGGTGCTTGCGCGAATAGCAGGTATAAACCACGTCGCAGCCGCTCGACTGGGCGTAGCGCAGCAGCCGCACGATCTCCCCCGGCGGATTCTGGAGATCGTCGTCCATGGTGATGACATGGGCGCCGCGTCGCCTGGCGCAGCCCGGTCAGGACGGCGTTATGCTCGCCGTAATTGCGCGCGTGGTGAACCAGCGTCATCGGCAGCGTCGCGCCTGCCACGAGGTCGCGGCAGATCGCCGCGCTGTCGTCCGGGCTGCCGTCGTTGACGAGGATGATCTCGTGGCCGCCCGGCACCTCGAGCTGCGCGAGCGCCGTCACCAGACTCGGCGATGCTGCGCGCGCCGTTATAGACCGGGATGACGATGCTCAGCGCCAGGGGCGACATGGTCATGGCCTCACTGCCGTCGCCAGGATCGAGCCGCCATAGGGCAGCGCCAGCCCCGCCGCAACGAGCCTGCGCTCGACCGCGAGGCAGGCGGCGAAAACACGCTCGACCGGTGCCGGGAATAGCCGCATTTCGCTCGCCCCCCCGCTGTTGCGCGCAAGTTTACGCCGCACCACCATCAGGGGAAAGAGAACGCTGTTCCAGTGGGTCGCCCGCGGCGCGGCGAAGCCCGCGTCTTCGAGCAGCGTCAGCACGTCGCTGCCGGCGGTAGCGGCGCCGATTGCCGACCGCCGCGTCATGCGCCGCAATAGAGCCAGCGATAGGCCGGAAGATTGAGGACGACGATGCCGCCCGGCCGGAGGCAGCGATGAAATTCCCCGAGCGCGGCACATTCGTCAACGCGGCGATGGCACAGCACGTCGGCGGAGAAGATGGCGTCGAGCGACTGGTCGGCAAACGGCAGCGCATCGACGCTGCCGGCGACGACAGCGCCGCCGCTCTTGGCCCGGGCGCGGCGACAGGCTGCGACATCGATCTCGGCGCCAAAGGCCGTCACCCCGGGCGCCTGCGCCGCGAACCGTGCCAGGAACCCGCCGGTGCCGCAGCCGGCGTCGAGAATGCGCACGGATGCCGGCGGGCGGCTTCTTTCCCAGGCCGCGATCAGGTTGGCGTGCAGGCCGCGGAACCACCACATCCGGTCCTCGACCGCGGTGAGGCGATCGTATTCGCTGCGCTCCACCTCGGCCCCTATTTTTCGCCGGCCGGCCGCGTCCGTCGCGCCAGCACGGCACGCCGGTCGATCACCTGCGACAGCAGCGTGCCCAGACGCTCGACGCGGTAGATGACTTTGCCGGGGACAGCGCGGTCGCAATCGTCCTTGGTGAAGGCGATGAAGAACTGCGCCGTCTCGCGGTCGGCGTAAGTGAAATTCCTCGGGAAGTAATACGTTGCCGAGGCCGGCGGCCCGCACACGGCGACGGTGAAGTCGTGGCGCAGGAAATCGGCGCCGTACTCGGCCTTGAGATAATGCCTCGAGGCCGCGGACCGCCTCGGCGTAGGAATTGGCCCAATAGTCGAGCTTGAACCGGCCGCGCGCGCCGGGCACGCCGCCGACCAGGAGGTTGTAATAGACATATTCGTCGGGATGGAGCAGCGCCATCACCCCGACATGGTAGCAGCCATAGAGTGCGAGCGCGCCGTAGGCATGACGCCGCCACGGCCTCCGCGCCAGACGGTCGAGCGCGCGATCGGCGGCGAGCGCCGCGGCGCACGCGATCGGCGGCAGCACGAAGATGAATTGCCGCATGCCGTCAAACAGCACCGCGCGGATGGCGATGGCATAGGCGACCGGAAAGAGAATCGCGAAGCCGAGCAGGAACAGCGCCAGCGTGCGCGCGCGATCGAGCGGCCGCGCGGCGCGGGCGAATGCGACACACGCGACCGCCGGCGCCGCAACGAGCAGCGCCAGCACGAGTTCCGGCAGTTTGATGGCGATGCTGACCGGCAGGTATTCCCAGGGCAGATCGGCGGCCAGGATGGAGGAGCCGTCGAACAGCGTCGGACAGGGGAAGTCCTGATGCGAAAAGGCCGCGAGCGCCGCAAGGGGATGAGCGATCGGCGCCATCTGCGCCCACGGCCAGAACAGCAGCATCAGGGGATAGGCGACAAGCGCCGCCGGCACCAGCACGCGCGCCAGTCCGACCGAGCCCTCGGCGATGACACGGCGCCCGTCCCGCGCCGCGACCCCGCGCCACAGCGCCGACAGCAGCAGGATCAGGCCGACATAGCCGAATAGCATCAGCCCGCCGACGCGAACCGCCATGGTCAGGCCGATGGCGAGCCCCAGTTTCGCCACGGCGGCGAAGTTCGGCCGCGGCAGCGCCGGAATCATTCGCACGATCCCGTCGAGCGACCACACCATGCCGACCGCGAAAGGGATGTCCTTCGGGTTGTTGAACATCTGGCCGTAATAGTCGGGGATGAGAAGCAGGAACAGCGCGGCGATGAAGCCGCAGCGCGCCCCGCCAAGCGCGCGGCCGAGCCGTCGCGCGCCGATCACCCCGAGAATGCCGACCAAGCCGTTGAGAAGATGCCGCGTCTCATAGGTCCCGAACGGCGAGACCGAATTGACCGCCGCCGCGGTCATGTCGAACAGACCGCCGTAATTGGTGAGATCGAGAAAATCGAGCGCGCGCCGATCGTGGAAGAAGGAAAGATAGTAATCGGAGGACGTAGACGCCATAGGTGTTGATCGCATCCTCGTCCCAGGTGACGCCGTACTGCTTGAAGGTCGCGATCACCAGCAGGGTCGCCGCCACGACGAGCAGGATCGTCAGCCGGTCCCATGAACGCGCCGCGGTCGCCGCCGACGCTGCCGGTGCCCGGGTGCGTGCCAGCGCCAAAGTCACAGCCCGCTGCCCGCCAGCATCGCGCCGAGCACGCGGTCGCTGTCGAAATATTCTGCCGCCAGCGCCCGCGCGGCGCGGCTGTGGCGCGGATAGTCGGCGGCGATCGCGGCCATGGCGTCGCGCGCCTCGGCGCGCTCGTCGAAGCCGAACAACCCCTCGCCCTCGGGATAGAAACGGCGCCAGCCCGTGCGCATGGTCACGACCGGCCGGCCCGAGGCAAGGTAGCAGACGCTGCGATCGCTGAACCAGCCGCTTTGCGGCCGGACATAGATGTCCTTGGCCACGGTGAACTCGCCGCGCGAACTCGCGGATGAAATCGGCATAGGACGTCATGTCGGCCGAGACCGGCCGCGGATCGATGAGGCGCCAGCCGGCCTCCGTCACCTGCCGCGCGACCGCTGCGCTCGGCGGCAGCATCGCCATCGTGAAGCATTCCGGCCGGTCGCGCGGCAGATCGAGGAAGCGGACGAAATTGACGTGCTTCGACCACCGATAGGTCTCGCCGCCGAATTCGATGTTCTTGCCCTTGTTCTCCCAAGTGGCGATGGTGGTGAAGCAGTCGCCTTCGCCGGACGCCGCCGGCCACGCCGCCAGCACCACCGGCGGCCGCGTCGCCTGCCAAGTGATGCCGCACAGCGGCACGATCCAGCCGGGACCGCCGACATTCTCGCCATAGGTGAAGAAATGCGTGTGCGCGTCGAGATAGGCGCGGGCGTCGCGGTCGGCGGCGGCGTATTTGATCTGCTCGTAAACCGGATCGGTGTCGATCATCACCCGCACCGGGCAGCGCATGTGCTCCGCGCGCAGCCGCACCGCGCCGCACAGATTGAACAGCGCATCGGCGTCGCGGTAGAGCGCGGCGACCGCCGGCGCGGTCGAGGCCGTGATAGACGTCGTTGATCGCGTCCCAATAGGCCCAGCGCCCCGCGAGCCCGCAGCGTTCCATGACGCGGCCGAGATAGGCGACGTTGTAGGCGCAATCCATCGACTACGCTGAAGGCGCGGGGATCGAAGGGATTGGCGCCGTGGTCCTCGACATACCATGCCTCGTAGCCGAGCCGCTGCAGGCCGAGAATGTAATGCGCGGCCTGCCAGGCGATCCCCGCGAGCGGCATCTGTCCGACGAAATGAAGCACCACCACGCGGCCGCGCGTCGTCACTTCCGACTCCTCGAGCGCCGTTCTCGAAACGGCGCCGGGCGACAATAGCAAAGCCGCGCCGCGGCGCCAGCGCAGCGCGCGGGATGCGAGCAAAATCCATAAGCCGCCTGGGGTTGAACGGGTCTGACGACGCGTGCTAGGCCAGCCGCCATGTTCGATCGGTTGCGGGCTTGGTTCGAGGAGGAAGGGGGCGTTCATTCGGGCAGTCGCGACGATTTGCAACTCGCCGTGGCGGCGCTGCTCATCGAGGCTGGGCGGGTCGATGACACGCTCGAGGAGCGCGAGCGCGCCGTGATCGGCCGCTTGCTCGAGCGGCATTTCGGCCTCGGGACACGACGAGGCCGGCATTCTCGCCAAGCGGCGGAGCAGCGCGCCGAGCGTTCGGCCCAACTCTTCGGCTTCGTGCGCACCGATCAACGAACGCCTGCCGCGCGAGCGGCGGTCGAGCTGATCGAGATGCTGTGGGAGGTCGCCTATGCCGATGGCAGTCCTCGATCCGCTCGAGGACGCGCTGCTGCGCCGGATCGGCGGCTGATCGACGTCAGCGATCACGAGCGCGGGACCGCGCGGCTTCGCGTCGTCGAGCGGCTGGGGATCGTCGAAGAAGAACTGAGGCGGAGTCGTCGCTGCCCGTCACCGGAACGAGAAAGAGTGTCGCGCCATGACCTATGTCGTCACCGAAGCCTGCATCAAGTGCAAGTACATGGACTGCGTCGAGGTCTGTCCGGTCGACTGCTTCTATGAGGGCGAGAACATGCTCGTCATCCATCCCGACGAATGCATCGATTGCGGCGTCTGCGAGCCCGAATGCCCGGTCGAGGCGATCGTCCCCGACAGCGAGCCCAAGGCCGAGAAGTTCCTGGAGCTCAACCGGCGAATACGCCAGCACCTGGCCCAACATCACCCGCAAAGCCCCGCCGCCCGAGCCGACGCCGACGCGTGGAAGGACGTCCCGGACAAGTTCCCGACGCATTTCAGCCCAAATCCGGGCAAGCGCTGAGGCCGTTGCAGCGCAGTTCCGGCGGCTGATCTGCGCCTCATGCATGGCTCAGCCCCCTGGCATGAGGGCGGTTCTTATGCTATTGTAACAAAATGGCATTGAGGGAGGAGCGTTCGTCCCCGCTGGCAGGGGGTACGGCGGTTCGGCCGGTCGCCGCGCGCAAAAGCCGGCGCGCGATCGGACGGTAGCGCTTTCGGCCATTCTGACGAGGGATGCCGCAGCCTTGCCGCGCGCCAAGATCGAAGACAAGAAGACTCGAAGACGCATCGAGGAAAAGTTGCCGGCGGAGAAGCTCGGCTTGCGCCGCTGGCGATCTCGTGGTCTATCCGACCCATGGCGTCGGCAAGATTCTCGGCATCGAGGCCAGGAAATCGCCGGCTATTCGCTCAACGTCTTCGTCGTCCATTTCGACAAGGACCGCATGACCCTGCGCGTGCCGGTGGCCAAGGCCAAGGGGTCGGGGCTGCGCCGCCTGTCGACCCGCAAGGAGATGGACGCGGCGCTGGCCAAGCTCAAGGGCCGCTCGCGCGCCAAGCGCACGATGTGGAGCCGGCGCGCCCAGGAATACGAGGCCAAGATCAATTCCGGCGACCCGGCCTCGATCGCCGAGGTGGTGCGCGACCTCTACCGCAATGCCGGCCAGCCCGAGCAGTCCTACAGCGAACGCCAGATCTACCAGGCGGCGCTCGACCGGCTGGTGCGCGAATTCGCCGCGGTCGAGAAGATCGACGAGAACACGGCGACGCGGCGGGTCGAGCAGATGCTGAGCGCGGCCTGAGCCCGCGGAGGCGGGCGTGGCGGGCGCACCACCTTGCGATTCCGAGCCGTTCGGTCGGCTGGTGCGCGCGCGGCGCGTCTGGGCCGTCGCCTGCAGTCCATGGCGAGGCCGAGCGGCGTCGCCGCGCTTCATGACCGCCTGGCCGAGCGGTTCGAGCCCGGCGACCGGCTGGTCTATCTCGGCGATTATCTACGGCTACGGGCCCGACCCGGCGGCGGCCGTCGATGCCGTTCTCGCCTTCCGCCGCGCCGTTCTGGCCAGCCGCAACGCCTTCCTCGGCGATATCGTGCTGCTGCGCGGCAGCCAGGAGGAGATGTGGCAGAAGCTCCTGGAGCTGCAATTCGCCCCCAATCCGCGCGAGGTGCTGGCCTGGATGCTCGAGCACGGCGTCGCCGCGACGCTCGGGTCCTACGGCATCGATCCGCGTCCCGGCGTCGCGGCCTGCCGCGACGGCGTGCTCGCGATCACGCGCTGGACCGCCACGTTGCGGGCGGCGGTCGCGGCCCGGCCGGGCCATCGCCAGTTCCTGACCGCGCTGCGCCGCGCCGCCTTCACCGCCGACGGCGCGTTGCTCTTCGTCAATGCCGGCGTCGATCCGGGCAAGCCGCTCGAGCTGCAGCGCGACGTGTTCTGGTGGGGCGGTCGCGGCGATGTGCTCGAACTCGAGGCGCCCTTCGCCGGGTTCCGCCGGGTCGTGTGCGGCTATCACCGCCGCCGCGCCGGGCTGATCGAGACCGCCCTATGCGGTCTCGCTCGATGCCGGCTGCGGCTTCGGCGGCAAGCTCACGGCCGCCTGCTTCGTCCCGACGGGACCATCCTCGCGCGCCTCGCGGCGTGAGCCCGATGCGCGCCGCCGCCGTCCTGGCCCTGGCGGTCCTCGGCGGCGCCGCACCCGCCGTGGCGCAGGCGCAATTGCCGCCTTCGTGCCGGGCGGGACGGTCGCGGTCGCCACGGTGATCGACGGCGAGACCCTGGTCGCTGGCCGACGGCCGCACTCTTCGCCTCGGCGGGATCGAGACGCCCGGCCGCACCTGGCGCGGGTCGGCGGCGCTGGCCGCGCGCGCCAGAGCGGCGCTGGCGCGGTTCGCCGCGCGGACGCCGCTCGCTGATCGCCTATGCCGGCGCCGCAACCGACCGCCGCGGCCGGGTGGTGGCGCAGCTCTTCGCCGGCGGCGAATGGGTCCAGCGCGAACTGCTGCGCAGCGGCCTCGCCCGTGTGCATGGCACGGCCGACGAGCGTGTTGGCCTCAGGCGCGATGCTGGCAGCGGAAGCCGAGGCGCGGGCGGCGCGACGCGGCCTGTGGCAGCGCGCAGCCTTCGCGGTGCGGCAGGCCGACGCGGCCGCGCGCGACAGCGGCAGCTTTCAGATCGTCGCGGGCACCGTGGCGGATGCGGCGCGGGTCGGGGGCACGGTCTATCTCAATTTCGGGCCGGACTGGCACACCGCCTTTGCCGTGCGCATCGGCCGTGCGGCACTGAAGCTGTGCCGCGACGCCGGGCTGGATCCGATGGCGCTGAAGGGCGCGCGGCTGCGCGTGCGCGGCTTCATCGACGGCAAGATCCGCCCGGTGATGGACGTGAGCTTTCCCGAGCAGATCGAAATCATCGGCACGGCGCGGCCCGGAAGCGATTCCGGGCCGCCCGCGTGACGAAAATTAGGGCTGGTCGGGGACCAGGGGCGGTCCGCCCACCTCGTCCCAAATCTCGACCTCGTTGGTGGTCGAGCGGATGCCGGTGAGGGCGACGACCACGCCCAGCGCTGCGATCCCCATCGGATAATAGAGCCCGGCGAGAGCGTTGCCGGTCGCCTGGACCAGCGCCGTGCCGATGAAGGGGACGCCGCCGCCGAACACGCCGTTGCCGATGTGATAGGGCATCGACATCGAGCTGTAACGGATCCGGGCGGGGAAGTACTCAACCAGGAACGCTGCGATCGGCCCGTACACCATGGTGACCAGGATCACCATGTACCACACCAGGATGGTGAGGATGACGGGATTGTCCTTGTGTGCGCTGAACGCGTCGAACACCGGGATGTAGGTGAGCACGGCGAGTGCGAACCCGGTCACCATGATGCCGCGCCGCCCGATCCGGTCCGACAGCCAGCCGAAGAAGACGAAGAACGGGGCGCCGAAGATGAGCGCCAGTATCATCATCATATAGACTTCGACGTAAGGCACTTTGAGCACGGCGGTGAGATAGAACAGCGCGTAGAACTGCCCCGTGTACCAGACCACGCCCTCGGGCGCGGTCGCGCCGAACAGCGCGAGCAGCATGTGGCCCCAATTGCGCCCGCTGGAATAGGTCTCCAGCGCCGGATTGGCCGAGGTCTTGCCCTGCGCCTTGAGACGGGCGAAAAGCGGCGATTCCTCGAGCTTCAGCCGGATATAGCCGCTGAGCAGCACCAGGACCGCCGAGATCAGGAAGGGATAGCGCCAGCCGCCGGCCTTGAACGCGTCCTCGCCGAGGCCGATGCGGAAGGCGAGGATGACCAGCAGCGCGGCGACGATGCCGAGCGTCGCGGTGGTCTGGATCCAGCTCGTATAGAGCCCGCGCTTGTCGTCGGGCGCGTGCTCGGCGACGTAGGTCGCGGCGCCGCCATATTCGCCGCCGAGCGCCAGCCCCTGGATCACCCGCATCAGCACCAGGAGACCCGGCGCGAGCCAGCCGACCGCGGCGTAGGTCGGCAGGCAGCCGACCAGGAAGGTCGCCGCGCCCATCAGCCCCAGGGTCAGCATGAAGGTGAACTTGCGCCCGATGCGGTCGCCGAGATGGCCGAAAAAGAGCGCGCCGAACGGCCGCACCACGAAGCCGGTCCAGAAGATGCCAAGGCTGTATAGAAATCCCTGCGTCATGCTGCCGGGGAAAAATTGTCCGGCAAAGAATGCGGCGAGCACACCGTAGAGATAAAAATCGTACCATTCGATGAGCGTGCCGGCCGACGAGGCGGCGATGATGAAAGGCAGATTTGTGGTCGCACCTTGAGTGCCGCGGCCAGCGGCCGCTGAGATGGTTGCCATGGACGTTTCCCCTTTAGCCGTTTATGGCTCAGTCCGCATCGCCCCCCGTTTCGCGGCGATGCTTGGCCCGACCATACTCTTGCGTGCGGCCGTGGGCAATCGCGCGGCCGACGCCTTAGCGCCTTGAATGGAACGGGTTCAGGTGGGCAGGGGCTGGCGCCGCCGGGGCGTGCGGCTAGAATGCTCGAGCCGGCCTGGCGCCGGCGCCGCTGCAATCCGCGACAACCGAGGAGGTCAGGCGATGAACAAGGAGATGTTCGACCGTGGGCTCGACATCCGCCGCGAAGTCCTGGGGCCCGAATACGTCGATGCCCAGCTCAAGAGTGCCGACGATTTCAGCCGCCCGTTCCAGGAATTCATCACCGAATATTGCTGGGGCGCGGTATGGGGCCGCCCGGGCCTGCCGAAGAAGACGCGGAGCATGCTCAACCTCGCCATGCTCACCGTGCTCAACCGCCAGCACGAACTGAAGGCGCATGTGAAGGGCGCGCTCCGGAACGGCGCGACCAAGGACGAGATCATGGAGGTGCTGCTCCAGACCGCGATCTATGGCGGCGTGCCGGCTGCGGTCGAAGCCTTCCGCAGCGCCCGCGACGCCTTCAAGGAGGCCGGCGCCTGAGCCGCGCTTGCCGCCGGCTCTAGCCGGAAGCGGCGGCCGCGCCGCGCCATCGCAGCGCGGGGTCGGTCCTTGCGCTGCCGATTTTGACGGGAATGAGCGGCACGACCGCGGCGTCGTGCTCGCCCTGCTGGCGTTCACGGCCGGCAGCATGGACGCCATCGCTTTCGTCGCGCTCGGCAATGTCTTCACCTCGGCGATGAGCGGCAACACCATCCTCCTGGGCCTGGCGCTCGGGCAGGGTCGGATGTCCGCCGCTTCGCATTCCCTCGCCGCCTTCCTCGGCTACGTCGCGGGCGTTGCCGGCGCCGTCGTGCCGCTCGCCGCGCCGGCCCGCGGCATCGCGCGGACCCTCGGTGTCGAAGCGTTGTTCCTCGCTGCGTTCGCGGCGCTGTGGTTCGCCGGCGGCGCGCCGGCGCCGTCGCGGGGGGTGTATGGGCTCATCGTGCTGTCGGCCATCGCCATGGGGCTGCAAGGCGCCGTCGGCCGCTCGGTCCGGATCCCCGGCATCCCGACCGTGGTGTTCACGAGCACGCTGACCGCCATCGTCGGGACACTGGCCGAGCGCGCGCTGGCCCGCGAACGGCCGGTGCTGACGGCGCTGACGCGGCGGCAGATCGAGACCTTCACGGTCTATCTCGCCAGCGCCGCACTGACCGGGCTGGCCCTTGTCTTGGGATTCGCGGGTCTGCCCCTCGTCCCGCTGGCGACGGTGCTGGCGCTGGTCCTCGGGCTGCAACTGCGCCTGCTGCAACTTTAGCGGTCGCGCCGGCGATGGCGGCCCCATCCGCGAACTCGCTAGACTTGCAGCCACGTCCCCGTAGCTCAGCCGGATAGAGCAACGGTTTCCTAAACCGTAGGTCGCCCGTTCGAGTTGGGCCGGGGACGCCAATTAGATCAATGATTTATGTTTGATTTAAATAGGCCGATAGGCCGATTTTCTCGGTTGGATTAACGGTTGGCCTAACCGAGCGCACAGCGCGGGCCGGCTCAGGACCGTGCAGCAACGCCCGCGCTGCCGCCAGGGCGCTTCCCTACGCCGCGATCCGGGGGGCAGGTCACCGGCACGACGCTCGTGGGCCTTGGCGTACTACGGCGGCGCAAGCGCAAGGCGGCTTCACGCTAAGCTCGGCGCGTCGAGTTCTCGCTTAGTCCGGAGATTCAGAACATCCCGTGCGGCCGCCCCGGCACCGGACCAGCACACCCCGCGGCGCTCGCAGTGCTCGACGATGAGCGCGAGCCACTTTGCGCCGCTCCGCGTCGGCCTCATGCGGCAGGCGGCGCCCACGCCCGACGTGGACGTGCGGGCAGGCGGATCACGGCGAGCGCGACAGCGATGTCGCGGGCGACCTCCTCGCCGGACATGGCAATCGTCGGCTCGCCGACATGGAACGGAAGCGGCCGCGTGGGAACAATGCCAGAATATCTGCTTTGGCAGGAGCCAAGCGTCGTATCGCCACGGATCGAACTCTATGGACTGCGGTGTCCGGAAGGCACCAAGCCGCTCCAAGCCAAGACGCGCCGCTCCTGGTATGGCGCTCAAGGGGCCAGTCTAGCGTCTGACAGCGAGCCAACTCCGTCGGCGCGCAATCGCGTACCGCCGTTGACATGCCTCTGACGCGCATCGACAATCGCACCCACAAAAACGAGGGGAGACGTCTTTGACCCATTCCTATGGCCGTTTCGCAGCGCCACGCCGAAGAGGCTTCGCGTAGTGATTGCGATGCCCCAACTTGCGGCTGCGCGCAGCACCGGAGCCGGGAGGGCCGCGATTCTCACGGCCAGTCAACTCGCAAAATCCCTGGGTGATGCCGCCGCCCGCATCGCCGTCATCGAAAGTGTCAGCTTTTCCGTTCGGGAAGGCGAGTTTCTGTCGATGGTCGGCCCCTCGGGATGCGGCAAGACGACTCTCCTCATGTGCCTTGCCGGGCTCTATGGGATCAACGGCGGAACGATTGAATTTCTCGGCTCGTCGATCAGCGGGCCACCGGCCGGGGTTTCGGTCGTCTTTCAGGATTACAGTCGCTCGTTGCTGCAGTGGAAAAGCAACCTCGACAATGTCTGCCTGGGCATGCGTCGCATCGCGGATATCGGTGCCGCCGAAAAGCGCGCGCGCGCCCGCGAATTGCTGGCAAGCGTCGGCCTTGCAGATTTCGCCTCGCATTATCCTTGGCAGATCTCGGGCGGCATGCAGCAGCGCGTTGCCATCGCTCGCGCGCTTGCCGCTCGGCCCCGGCTTCTGCTGCTCGACGAGCCCTTGGCCGCCGTCGATGCGCAGACCCGCGCCGAAATGCAGGATCTTCTCCTCGAGATTGCGGCCCGCTTCAGCCAGACCTGCCTGCTCGTCACGCATGACGTCGAAGAGGCGGTCTATGTCGCCGACCGCGTCCTCGTGCTGTCGCAGCGTCCGACGCGCATCGTCGAAGAGATCGAGGTGCCGCTCGCCAAGCCTCGCGACCAGCTTACGACTCGCGAAGACGCCAAATTTCTTCAGATCCGTCACGACGTCCTGTCGCGCATCCGCGCGATGAAGGCTGCAGCCCGTCAGTGACCATCGTCAAATTTCTTGTACCGGGAGTTTCGCCATGAAGTTGATGCCGTCTGTCAGCACATTGCTTTTTGCCCTCGCAGCAATCATGGCGGCGCCGGTGTGGGGTTCTCAGGCCGCTCACGCAGAAGAGACGGTGCGGATTGCCGCTCTGCGCGGTCTGCCCCTCATCTCGCAGATTTACGCCGAGCGCAGCGGCGCCTTCGAGCACGAAGGCATCAAGACGTCGTTGATCATCCTGAATAACGGGCCGGCGGTGATTGCGGCGGTGGTCAGCGGCTCGGCGGATATCGGTTTCGCCGCGGCCGTGCCGATGATCACCGCGCGCGCGGAGAAGCAGCCGATCAAGGCCTTCGTCGCAATGGACAACGAGCGCTATCCGAAGCCGATCTGGAATTTCCTGATCGCGTCCGGCCGCTCGGGCGCGAAGACGGTGCAGGACCTTAGCGGCAAGACGGTCGCGTCCAACGCCGCGACGAGCGCCTGCGACCTCCAGATCCGCGATCAGACCGCTCATGCCGGGATTCCGGCCGATGCGCTTCATATGGTCGCCATTCCGTTCCCGCAGATGCAGGCCGCGCTCGAGCTCGGCACGGTGGACGCCGTTTGTGCGATCGACCCCTTCAAGACCGCTATTATGCAATCTTCGGCCATCAAGGCGACAATCCTCGCGAACGGCATGCTCGCCAATCTGAAGGAGGTCGGCAGCCTGCTGAATGACGGCTATTTCTCCAGCGACGATTGGCTCGCCAAGCACGGCAACACCGCGAGCGGCTTCGTGCGCGCGCTCGTCGCCGCCAATAAAGTCCTGGCCAAGGATCCGGCTCTTTATCACAAGCTGATCGTCGATGAATTCAAGATGCCCGCGCCGATGGCCGATCAGATCGAAGATCAGGTCAATACGGGCAGCATGGCGGTGAAGAACAAGGACATCCAGCCGCTGATCGACGCGTTAGTGCGCACCAAGCTGCTGGCGGCGCCTATTCCTGCCTCCGAGGTCGTCTATACCGTCGCGCCCTGATCGGGCGACGGAAGCATTGTGAGCTCGCTGCGCAGGCTTGCCGGGATAGCGATCTTCCTGGCTCTTTGGCAGGTGATCGCCGTCTCAGGAGGTGTGTCGGACCGCTATTTTCCGGGTCTGCCGGCAATCGCGGCGGCGCTGGCCGCGCTTCTGGTGTCTGCTGATTTTCTGACGCAAGCGGCGGCGACGTGCCTCCACGCTGTTACCGGTCTCGCTCTCGCCATCGTCCTCGGCCTCGGAATTGCCGTTTTCGCCGCGCGCCTGCCGCTGCTGCGCCGCAGCCTCGAGCCGTTCGCCGGCATCCTCCGCGTCTTGCCGCCACCCGCCTTGGTGCCGATTTCGATCTTCGCCTTGGGCATCGGTCCGCGGCTTTATCTCTTCATCATCACTTTTGCCTCGATCTGGCCGATCTACATCAACGCCGGGAATGCTTTGGCGGCGGCGGAGCCGGTGCAGATCCTGACCGGCCGTTCGCTCGGCCTGTCGAAATGGGAAATCCTGCTGGTGCTGCGGCTTCCCGCGGCCATGCCCGAGATCGTCACCGGCATCCGCGTCGCTGCCGGGATCGCGCTGCTGGCCGCGGTGGCGACGGAGATGCTGGCCGGAGAGAACGGTCTCGGATTCGTTCTCTATAACGCGGCTTTCACTTTGCAGACGGCGGAAATGTTCGCCGCCATGCTGGTCATTGGCGTGATCGGCGTGGCGTTCAATCTCCTGCTCGCCGCGGCGAGCCGAAGCGTCGTCGGATGGCACATGGCGTTGAGCGAGCGCGGAGGATACCTGTGAGCAACCGGCTCAACCTGCCGGGGGCCGTGCTCCTCGTGCTCATCGCCCTGCTGTGGCAAGGCGTCGCGCTCCGCATCAAATCGCCGAACTTCCCCGATTTCTTGACGGTCATCGTCACCCTCGCGCGTCATCGGACAGTGCTGGCAATGGAGCTCGCCCACACCTTGGTGCGGGCGTTTATCGGCTTCGGCCTGGCGCTCGTCGTCATGCTGCCATTCGGGATTCTGCTTGGACGCGTGCGGCTGCTGCGCGATCTGGTAGAGCCGGTCGTGGAGCTCATCCGCCCCTTGCCGCCGATCGCGATCATTCCGGTCTCGATGATCTTTCTCGGCATCGGCGACGAAGCGAAGATCGCGGTCGTCGCCTATGGCGCGTCCTTCCCGATCCTGATCAATACCATCGACGCGGTGCGCGGCCTCGACCCGATGCTGTCGCATGTCGCTCGCTCGCTCAAATTGAGCCGCGGCGAGCGCATGCGGTTGATCGATCTGCCGGCGGCGCTACCCCGCATCGTCGCCGGCATCCGTCTCAGCATCGCCTTGTCCCTGCTGCTGGCGGTGGTGGCCGAGATGCTGCTATCGACCAACGGCCTCGGCGCCTATCTCACGCGGGCCCAGGAAAGCTTCAAAATCGCCGACGTCCTCGCGGCGCTTCTGTTGATCGCGCTGACGGCTTTGGCGATCAACGCGGCGACGCTCGCCGCCGAGCGCAAGCTGCTCGCCTGGCATTATGCGCGCAACGTCGCGCCGCACGCCCTCCAGGGCTGATCGCCAGCGCTTCAGTCGACGCCGTGGACGGGATCCGGTATCGGATCGACCATGGTTCCGGTCTCGGCGACATATTCGTCCCAATGCGCAAGCAGCTCCGCCAGCTCCTTGGGATGGCTCGTCGCCAGATCCTGCGTCTCGCCCGGATCGCGGTCGAGATCATAAAGTTGCCAGGTGCCGGGGCCGGCGGGGGGCGGAATGCGCACAGCCTTCCACCGGCCACGGCGAATACCGAACCGCCCGAACAGTTCCCATCCGATGGATTCATCCGCGGCATGGATGGAATCTGACTCGCCGTTCAGATAAGGCAGCATCGAGCGTCCCCGCAGCGCCGCGACTTTGCGGCCGCGATACTGCGTCCCCGGATGCGTGAGGCCGGCAAGCTCGAGCAGCGTTGGAGCCACGTCCATGACCGTTGAAAAGGCTTCGCTGATACCTTGGTGCCGCGCGAGGGCAGGATAGCGTATCAGGCTCGTGACCCGGATGCCGCCTTCCGTCGTGAAGCTCTTGTAGAGCCGCGAGGGCGCGGTCGCGGCTTGCGCCCAGCGCGGACCGTACCAAACGAAAGAATTCGGCCGGCCAATATTCTCCAGCCGGTTGTCGTAATGGCGTGCGATGTGCTCCATGAAACGGGTGCCGAAAAGCGGGGCGGCTTCGAGGAGCACGCCTTCGGCGCCATTGTCGGAGCAGAACATGATGAATGTGTCGTCGAGCTCCCCGCTCTGCGTAAGCGCCGCGACGACGCGGCCGATGTTCCAATCCATCCGCTCGACCATAGCGGCATAGACTTCCATGCTGCGCGCGGAGATGCGGCGCTCCTGCGGCGACATCTGCGCCCATTCCGCGGTCCGCGCGACGATGGGATGCGGTACCACGTCCGGCCGAGTAAGACCGAGCGCGCGCAACCGTGCGAGCCTTTCGGTGCGCAGGGCTTCCGGGCCGGCATCGTATCGGCCGCGATATTTGGCGGTAAGATCGTCCGGCGCCTGGAGCGGCCAATGCGGCGCGGTAAAGGCCAGATAGGCGAAAAAGGGCTGGGTCTTGTCGGTGCGCTCGCCAAGATATTGGAGGAGCTTGTCGGTGAATCCATCCGAAGAATAGAAATCGGCGGGCACTTCGACGGGACGATCGTCCTCGACGTAGATCGTCTTGAGTTTCGGCTGCGGGGGATCGTCGCGGGTGTCGGGGGAGGTGCCGAAATGATTGGCGGCGCCGGGGAGGAGCGAAAACGACCGGGTGAACCCGCGCGCCCAAGGCGATGTCTCGCGGGTCAGGCCGAGATGCCATTTTCCCGACATCAAGGTCAGGTAGCCGCCGTCGCGCAGCAGCTCCATGACCGGGACCACATTGAAATTGAGATACCCTTCGTAACCCGGCCTTCCCTCGTGCATCGGGCCCATGGCCTCCGCCATGGTGCCGATGCCGGCGATATGATGATCCGTGCCGCTCAGCAGCATGGCGCGCGTCGGCGAACAGGTCGGCGCGGAATGAAAATCGGTGAGACGAAGGCCCGCATAGGCCAGCTTGTCGAGATGCGGCGTCGCAATCTCGCTGCCGAAGGCGCCAACATCGGAAAAGCCGAGATCGTCGGCCAGGATGATCAGAAAATTGGGCCGTTTTCCGCGCGTCGACGATGTGGCGCGGCGCGTCTCGCTCGTCATTATCATTGCCTCCTCAGTTCGAATGCGACCTCGGTGGTTGCTCCCGCGCTGCCCCCTCTTACTTCATCCAGCGAAGCGACGCGGGTGAATGTGATTTTCATAGCAGATATGATCTCTCCAATCCGATCGGCGCGGTTACAGCCGGGGTAGGAAATTTCCGACCGTCGGCACACATTAGGCTGTCGTCGCGTTCTTACTCAAGGCCGTGCGGTTGACGCGCCGGACAGATCCGAAGCGGAAAATAACCAGGGCAATCGGCACCGGACGCGCGGAAAGCTGTAAATCGAGCGAAATATTTTCGCCAATCGTCATCCACCTTCATCTGACTACATCCGAGAGCGAAACTCTTCTGGCCAGTCTTCCGCCCAGGGACCCGTTTGTAGCAGTCGAACATCGCCATGCCGCCAAAGGGCGACCTCACGAAGAACAAGCTACATGACTTCGGCTGTTCTGCCATTGCCAGCCACCCTGACAACCCGAAGTGCCCGGCGTCGTACCGGAGACAGCAAGTGGCCTGAAAGCGACCTCAATGAAGGGTCTTGAAGGAAACAGAAGAGCCGGAAGAAAGGCAACGAATCGGCGACGCGATGTGACGCTCTGGCTTGCGCGTTTGGCGAACCGCCGACATCGCCGTGGCCGACACGATTCGACCGACTTGAGTGCGGAATACCGGGTAGCTACAACTACGCTCCTAACGCGCTGGTCTCCTAAACGCGCCGCCAGCGATAGACGCACGATCATGCCAAAGGGAGCTTCAAATGAATCTCGTCCTCTATTACGCGCCAATCGCTTGCTCGCTCGTGCCCTACGTGACATTGACCGAAGCCGGCCCGCCTTTCGAGGTGCGCCCCGTCAACATGGGGAAGCGGCAGCAGATGTCCGCCGACTATCTCAAGGTCAATCCCAAGCACAAGGTGCCGGTCCTCGTAATCGACGGTGAACCGCTCAACGAGAACGTCGCGATCCAGCAATGGATTCACCGCAACTACCCAGCGGCGAAACTGCTCCCCGCCGAGCCAATGAAGGAGATGAAGGCGATTTCGCTGATGGCTTGGTGCGCATCGGGCATCCATCCATATCTCGGCATCATCAATACGCCCACCCGCGTGTGCGATGTGGCAGGTACCGAGGAGGCCGTGAAACGGCTTTCGGCGGGCCTCGTGTACGAGACCTTCAAGATCGCTGACGACCTGCTCGCCGGCCGCGACTGGTTCTTCGACCACTTCACCGCCGCTGACGCGCATTTCTTCTGGTGCTTCCGCCGTGGGACGCAGCTCAAGCTCGAACTCGCGCCTTTCAAGAACTGCCTCGCGCATTTCGAGCGGATGCAGAAGCGGCCCAGCGTGCAGAAGGTCCTCGCCTTCGAAAAGGAAACGCAGGAGGCCTTCGCCAAAGCGGCGTGAGGGAAAAGGCTTGGCTCGTTGCCAGGGCCTAATGCCGCGTGGCCTCAGTGGCATCAGCACGTTGCGCCTCGCGGTGCCATCCTTCTCGTTGGCGCATTGGGCCTTGGCCGACATTTGGAAGCGTCGGCTTCAGGTTGCGGACCGGGCGTCGATCACACAGGTGCTCAAGAGCGAGGTCGGCACCTCACCGCCGTATCGGTAGCGTTTGGTTCGGCCGACCTGTCGGACAAAGATTCGGGGGCGTGCTGACGACACGATTCGGTCAGATGAGAAAGGGCAAAGCCCGTCGGCCTTACCCCCCAAGGTTCAGACGTCCGCTTGCTCCGATATGGCAAGAGCGTCTCTGGATAGCCCGGAATGCCGAGCCTGATGCACGTTGTCGCGGTGAAGGGTTCGGTCGACCAGTCCAGGATGATCACCGCGCGCGGCCGTGCGGCCTTGGCGCCAAACAACGTGCCGAGTTGGCATGTCACCAGTTCCGGCAATGCCGTGCGTCGCGCCGCGCGCAATGCGGGTGGCCGGGAGAAGAAGCCGAACGGCGCGGCCTCGGCGGCGCGGGGGAGGCTCGCGTCGTGACATCCGATCTGTCACGGAGGCTCTCACTTTTCCGGACGTTCCTGCAATCCAGACTTCGGGCGGACGGCTGCCAGTACCTCGCGCAGCCCCCGAGCGGCGTTGGTGTGGCCGATCTTGTCATTATCCTTGGCATTCGGACGCACTCGCTCCCGTCGGGTGCACTTGAAAGCGTCACCGGCGAGCGTCTCACGCCGGCGCTGGCGGCGCGCGCGGCCACGCAACGAGTTGCGTCGTTCCACGAGCCCCCTCATAAACCACCGCCAAAGCCAGCAGGCGTCGGGTCTGATCGGCGTCGTCCGACACTTTCGCCGGTCGGCGCAGCGACGCGGCATCGTGATCGTCTCGAAGCGGAATGGGAACGGCCATGGCAAACCTCGACTTGTCTGCCACGCCGAATCATATTCGACGCCGAGTTGGGAATCCCCAACGTGAGTTTCGCTCACGTGCGATTTGGCATCACACGTTCGACAACGACGGAGCGCGTCGCCGATTTTCGGTCATTGGTTTCGCACCGATGTATTCAATGCTACGGCGGCGCGAATGAGCGCCTTCAGCGCCTTTTCATCAATCTTTTCGCCCTCGTGGAAATCGATGGCACGCCTGGTGTTGCCTTTCAGGCTGGAGTTGAAGAGGCCCGATGGGTCTTTCAACGAGGCGCCCTTGGCGAAGGTCATCTTCACGACAGCCTTGTAAGTCTCACCGGTGCAGATGATTCCTGCATGCCCCCACACCGGAACCCCTCGCATCGCGTTCGACGGCTTTCTCCATTTCACGTCCTCGACCACGTCGGGGTCGGCCTGCTTGATGAGCATTCGGACCCGGGCCAGTGTTTCGCCCCGCCAATCACCCAGCTCCTTGATTCTCTCATCGATCAGCTGAGAGGGAGACGGGCATTTCTGCGACCCGCTTTTCTTCATGCTATATGCGTCTCCTCTTTAGCGGTGCGTGCCATTCGGTGCGCAAATTGTCGGCCAGCCAAAGCGACGGAGGAGCGATAACTACGCAGGAGACCACGGCAATCGCGGTCCATTCGACGCTTAACTGGCACGCCATGACAACAACGGAGATGAGGGCAAGCCAGGAGCGGCAGGCGTTGCCGCGTTCAAGCATATACCGCTTCTTCTTGAGCTGTTCCGGGTGGGCGTTCCCCGGATCTCCGCCCCAATTGCAAACGGGCAAGATGGTGATCTTCGTGATACCGCCACCGATCATCAGACAACAATCCCCGCGGTGAACCACCAATGACTGACACCGAACATCACGAGATAAAAGATGATACGGCAATGGGTTCGCTCATCGCCGTGCGGCCGAGCACGATGGCAAATGTCGTGAATTCGGCCGGATCCATGTCGTTCACGATCCCGTGGGCGACGCCCGAGGCGACGAGCAGGACGCGTGCCCCGAGCCTGTTAACGTCGAGGTTAATCGCTTCAGCTGCCGTTTCGTTCATATCCTTACGCATCAGGTCCTCATCAAGCC
Organism: uncultured Alphaproteobacteria bacterium; assembly: GCA_963721625.1. Taxonomy (GTDB): domain Bacteria; phylum Pseudomonadota; class Alphaproteobacteria; order ATCC43930; family CGMCC-115725; genus DATJLY01. The sequence goes on along the minus strand of CAVRKF010000003.1, from coordinate 14,675 downwards.
CACTAACGATTTGTCCCGAGGCTTTGACGAATGAGGTCATCGCCACCGGGCCGATTCCACCTGGCTGCGGTTACATGCCGAAGGACCGCTTTCGAAACGGAGGACGCGTCTTCTTGAAGGACGTATCTGGTTGCCGCGTTCATCGTTTTGTCCTCGCAAGGATGCATTCCTTCCCTCAACCCTCATCTCAGAGACCGCGGTCGGAGTGTTGACAATTATTGATTGATTTCGGGCTCCACGAGCCGTGCCAGATTTCGCAACGACTCCTGCCAGCCGAGATAACAGGCCTCCGTCGGAATGGCATCCGGCAGGCCCTCCTGCACGATATTGACCTCGGTGCCGACCGATACTTTTTTCAATGTCACCGTCACCCGAATATCGCCGGGCAGATTGGGATCGTCGAATTTGTCCGTGTAGCGCACGCGTTCGTTCGGAACGAGCTCGACATATTCGCCGCCGAACGAATGGGCCGCGCCCGTCGTGAAATTCCGGAAGGACATTTTGAACGTGCCGCCGACTTTCGGTTCCAGATGACTGACGGTACAGACAAAGCCGTTGGGCGGGAGCCATTTCGCGAGCGCATCGGCCTCGAGGAATGCGCGATAGACTTTCTCCGGCCTGGTTGCCAAGACGCGGTGTAAACGAACGGCATTGGGCATGACCGTTCCTCCTTATGTTGAAATTGCCGAATGGTCGCCGCCGATCAACCGCCCGGTATCGGCAGAACCGGCATGACCTCCACGGACTCGCCGGGAAAGATCATGAAATGCGGGTGCTTCTCGAACAACTTGGCCGCCGCCCCGTGTGACTCCGCACGGACGACCATGAAGGCGCCCATCTCGTTGCTCACGTCGTCGATGCCGCGCTCCGTGATCTTCTTCGTCTTGCCGAGCGGTCCGCCCGCGCCGACGACCGCCGTGTGATGCTTCTCCATCCACGATTTCCAGGCGGCGATGCCTTCTCGTTCCTTTGCGTCTCGCGCCGCTTCGGAAAGCGCCATCCATGCTTTCATGCGCGGGCTCGTCTTGCCGCCAAGAAAAATGGCGAGATATGTGTCGTTCATGTGAAATCCTCGTTTTTGCGCTTTGCGGGCAGCGCCACGCCCGTACGCATGGCGGGGCGCGATCTCTCATTACTGGGCGAATTTAGCGGCCGCGAATTCGGGTCGGATTTCGATCTCTGAATTGACCAGCATCGGATTGGGACAGCGCTTGAGCCATTCCACGGCCTCATCGAGAGACTCGACCTCCCAGAGCCAATGGCCGGCAATCTGGTCCTGTGTCGGCGCAAAAGATCCGTCGATGACGGTGCGCCTATCGCCGGAGAAGCGCACGCGCTTGGCTTGGGACGTTGGACGCAAGCCGCCACCGCCCAGCATGGTGCCGGCCTTCAAGAATTCTTCGTTGTAGTTGCCCATTGTGGCCAGCAATTCGGCACTGGGCATGACGCCGCTTTCACTGTCGTTGGTTGCCTTTACCAACACCATGCATCGCATGTTTCACTCTCCTTCAAATCGAATTGGCGGAGGTCTGTCAATCATAAGACCGCTGCGGGGATTCCTATTCGCCGGCGTTGCCGACATCCAACTGGCGCACCGGCCGCACCTCGATGCTGCCATGCTTCGCCGGCGGGATGCCGCTGGCGATTTGCATGGCCTCGTTAAGCTCCTTGGCATCGACGAGATAGAAGCCGTCAAGCAGTTCCTTGGTCGCAGCGAATGGGCCGTCATAGAGCTTCACCCGTCCGTTGCGGACACGCACGGTCGTCGCCGTGTCCGCCGGATGCAGGGGCTCGGCGGCGCTCAGCCGTCTACGGTCCGACAATTTTTGCGCATAGCTGGCGCCCACATGGTCAGGGCAGGCGCTCCAGTGCTCCTGATCGAGAAAAACGAGGCAAAGATACCTCATGCGTGTCAACTTCCGATAGCGGCTTGCTTCTGGCGGCCGTATGGGCGCGCATCGCCCCGCTTAGATGATCACCTTGCCATTGACAACCCGGGCGGTGCCGAACTTGTCGGTCGCGCAGCCGGCGCTCTCGATCCAACCAGAACCCGATAGCCCAGATCTGCTGCGGCTTCAGAGGGCGTTTGGCGCCAATCTTTCGGCCCGTGTTCCACCGTCGGCGATCTTTGGCCGCCTAATCATGCGCTGAGTGTCCCATAGCCTTCTCCTCTGCCGGCCACCATCGGCCAGGAAGAGAACGGGGCGTGTCACGCGTGATCCTTGGAAGCCGTGGCTGGGCGCGGGTTAGTAGCAGAATGTTAAACCATTCAACCTCGTTGTCGCCGCCGCAATGGCAGCGGCGCCCAATACTCGCGCGGCCGAACCGTTTTGATGCGAGAATTCTGCGCTGCTGGTTGCGGGGGACGGACTCGGTCGGGACGGAAGTAAGGGACATGATTCGCTTCCGCCAATTGTGATCGCGCGCTGACACTGGCCGACAGCCGGAGCGAGAAATGATCGATGACGTTGATCACATTGTCTCGCCCTTTCGGCACCGCTTTGCCGCCGCCGGCTCGGCGATGCAACGCCGATTGCCCGCGCGCATGGTCTTCCGGCCCCGCCCCTCGGCCATCGGCCGGCAACGTAGTGACCGACTGATCTGTCAGCGTGCGCACAGCGCCTCGTTCGACGCCGCTCACGCCGTAGTCGCGCGGATCTCCGGCATGGCCAAAGACACGAGCATCGTTGCGGCAACCCCGATTGCCGCAAGTCCTGCAAAGGCGACTTGATCGCCGAAGCGGTCGGCGACCAGCCCGGCGAGCGTCGTGCCAACGGTCGACCCGATGCCGATGGCAAAGCCCACGACGCCCAAAGTGAGGTTGAAATGGCCGGAACGCCCGGCAACATCGGCGGCAATAAGCGGCACCATGATTCCAAATGATGCTCCCGCGATGCCGTCGAGGGATTGCACCAGGACGATCAGCGCCGGGCTCGTCACGAGCGCGAAGAGCAGCCCCCGCAACGGCAGCATCACGAACCCAAGGAGCAACGCCGTGCGCCGTCCGCGCGCCTCAGCGAGGGCGCCAATCGCCGGTGAAAGAAGTGCCACGATCACCTGCGGCAAGACCACGCAGGCCGCGATCAGCAGATTGGCAACGCCGCCCGCCCGCTTGGTGAGAACGACGCTGGCAAGCGGCAGCATGGCCGCGTTTGCGAGCATGAAAAGCATCGCGGACAGAGCGAAAACGACGAGTGCCGGGTTGGCCAACACGCGGCCGATCGTCTGTCGCGGGCCTGCCGCCTGGGCTTGGAAGCGCTGCGCGCGAACGTCCAGCCGCGACAGCGGAATCAGTGCGGCCAGCGCCGGGATCGTTAATCCCGCCGCCAGGAGAAAAACGGCGCGATTGGAAATATAATAGCCGCAGGCGCCCATCATGGCGGCACCGAGCCCATTGCCGATAGACGCGTAACGGACATTGCGGCCAAGACGCAGGCTGAACGTCACCCGGCCCGCAACCATGAGACTCATGGCAGCGATCGCCGGACCGAGCGTGCAGCTTGCGAATCCGTGCAGAATTTCGGCCAAGTAGATGAAGAGCGGCACTGGACGTGTCGCGAAAATGAGCGCGCTAACCGTGAAGACGAGAATGCTGAGCGCGGCCGCCAGGCTCTTGAGCCGGATCAAATCGACAAGCGCGCCCGCAGGCACTTGACTCGCCATCGCCGCCATGGTGCCGACGCTGAGGGCAAACCCGATCGCCGCTTGCGTCCAGCCCCGCGTGGTGAGGTAAACCGCAATGAATGGCCCGAACCCGGTCTGAATATTGGCGACGAACAAGTTGAGCCAATCGAGCCCGCGCTCCGCCCGGCGCTCCGTCATCGCACGCGATCCGGCCTCGCAACCCCGGCTCTTGATCATTTGCCGTCGGTCGGATTGGAGCCGCCCGATGCCTGCGATGGTCCGACGATTTCTATGGGCCGTTGCGCGGTCGGCTTGTATTCAGGCGCCGCCTGGACCATGGCTCGGTCGAGCGCGAGGCCCACGGGCGCATCCGCGTCGTCGGGATTGAACTGGAGCAGCGCCCAATCGATCGCGATCTTGCGGCTGCCGACGCCGAGAAAACCGCCGAAATCAATCACCGCGGCGCGCGGAAGCCCATCGCGACCGACCAAGACATCGACGACAGGACCCATGTCGTGGCCTGACGCGTCCCGCGCCTTCTTGCCCAGAATCGCGACGGCGACATGGGGAGACAGCTCCTCCAGATTCTGGGGCGGGCTGGTTCCCTTCGGCGATTCATTGGCACGCTTCGACACGTCGCCGGCATTCGGCGGCGCCCCGGCATCGCCAGGTCGCGACGGCGTCTCGGCATGAGAACCATTCAAGACGCTCAACGTCGCAAGTGTGCCAAGGAGCACACCCCGGCGGTCATAAGCGGAAACTTGCCTCATGGTCGTTGTGCCGCCGAGAGCTGATGCTGATACAGCCGGCAATAGGGGCCCTGTCGGCGAAGCAGTTCCGCGGGCGAGCCGTCCTCCACAATGCGTCCGCGTTCGAGCACGATGATGCGGTCGAAGGAGTCGAGGCTCGACAGCCGGTGCGCGATCGCCAACACCGTGCGGCCCCGGGTGAGCGTCACCAGCGCCTCCTGAATCGACCGCTCAGAGTCGCTGTCGAGTGACGAGGTCGCCTCGTCCAGAAGGACGATCGGAGCATCCCGCAGGAAGGCGCGCGCGATAGCCAGGCGCTGCCGCTGGCCGCCGGACAGCTTGAGGCCGCGTTCGCCGACAATGGTATTGAAACCGTCCGGCAGTCGGTCGATGAATTCGGTGCAACGCGCTGCTTCGGCGGCGCGGAAGACGGCGTCATCCGTGGCGTCCGGCCTTCCGTAGCGCAGATTCTCTATCAGCGACCGGTGAAACAGGGAGATATCCTGATGCACGACCGCGATGGCGCGCCGCAGACTGTCTTGCGTTACTTCTGCGATATCCTGCTCGTCGATAAGGACATGGCCGCGCACGGGATCATATAGCCGCTGCAACAGCATGAGGATCGTCGACTTGCCGGCGCCGGAGCGCCCCACCAGACCGACCCGTTGACCTGAGGGAATATGCAGATTGAAATCCTGAAGCAGGCTCTCGGAATTCGGATAACTGAAGCAGACATTGACAAAGGACAGCGAGCTGCCGAGGTCGATCAACGGTCTCGCGTTCGGCGAATCCTCCATCTCGTGGGGCAGGGCCAGTACCTGTACCGCCTCGCCAAGCTTGGCAAAGTTCTGCACCAAATCCACCATTGCCATCGCGAGGTCACGCGAGGCGTGGAGGACGGTAAAGCCGAGCGTCGTCGTCAATACAACGCCGCCGGTGGTCACGGTCCCGACGCGCCACAAGCTCACCGACCAGACAAGCATGGCGGCGGTTACGCCAAAGACCGCGATCGCATGAAAGAGCCGCAGGCTTTCCAGTGCCCGCAAGCTGTGACGTTGTGCGGACATTTCACGACCGATGTCGTGGGACAGGCGCTCCTGCTCGCGTTGCGCGGCGCCGAAGGTGCGCACCAATCCGATGTTGGATAAGATGTCGGCGAGATTCCCGGTGACCTCCGCGGACCGGCTCGCGAAGCCGTGATGCAGGGGCTGGTTCCGCCACGCCTGTCGCGTAATGATGGCGGCGACGACCGTGACGACAGCCACTAGCAACGCCGTCATCTGCCAGTCGATGAGACTCAGCAAGGCGATGCTGCTGACGACTGCGGTCGCCGGCGGTATGGTCGTCCAGGTCAGCGAACTCTCGATGGTCGAGGCCGCGCTTGCTGCCGTGGCAATACGGCCCGCAAGAGCTCCGGGAAACTGATCCGCGAAATAGCGCGCGCCGTGACCGGACAGATGTTCGAAGAGATCGAGCCTAAGATCGCCCGCGACGGCGACGAAGACCGAGCTCGCGACCCAACCTCCAAGGCGCCAGAGCAGATTATCGCCGGCGACGAAGGCGAGAAGGACCCCGACCGCGCGCCACACCGCCCAATCGGTCGACCTGGCCGATCCAAGCGCGTCTACCAGGTTTTTCACGGCGTATTGCGAGCCAATCGCGCAGGCCACGGCGGATAACACGGCAATCAGCACGACGAGATGGCCCCACGGCCGCAACAGAACATAATGCAGGAGGAAGCCCACCGCGCCGCGACGGCCGATGCGCGGCACGGATTTCTTCCCCCCGATGGTTCGACCCGTCATGTCGTTACCGTGACGTCGATCTTGCCGTCACAGCGAACGACATGAAGAGACACCTCCTCGCCATGTCTTTGCAGCAGCAAATCCACCTCGTCGCCCCCAAGCTGCAAGTTCGACAACTCAACCGTGTCAATCCAGGACGGCAGCACCGGCTGTGTGAGACAAATCTTGCGCTGCGGAGGATCGAAGGAGACACCGAGCAAAGCGCCCAGCACGGCGATGATCGAGGCCGACGCCCATGCCTGCGGAGCGCACGCAATCGGGTGAATCGTGGGGCCGAGTCCAGGTCGGCGCGCGAATCCGCAAAAGAATTCCGGAAGGCGCCTCATGTCCATGAACCGGGCCGCCTCGGCGAGGCCGGTGAGCAGCGCAACAATTGGCCTCTTCAGCCCATAGCGGCCGAAGCCCATGGCAATGAGGCCGTTGTCGTGAGGCCAGACGGAGCCATTGTGATAAGACATGGGGTTGTATCGCAATTCGCCTTCGGCGATCGTCCGAATTCCCCAGCGCGAGAATGAATTCGGCGCCATCAAGGATTCGCAAACGCGAACCGCGCGTTCGGCGCAAGCAAGGCCAGCGAAGAGCACGTGGCCGGCGTTGGAGGCCCGTACGCGACATGGCCGTTTGGCGCCGTCGAGCGCGAGCGCGTAGCTGCCGATATCTTCAAGCCAGAATGCGGCCTCGAAGCACCGCTGCAACCGGTCCGCAGCTTCGTAAAGTTCGGTCGACCGTTGTGCTTCGCCGAGCTCGGCGGCAAGGCCGGCTGCGCCTTGATAGGCGGCATAGGCGTAGGCCTGCACTTCGGCCAACGCGACCGGCGCCTCGACAAGAGTCCCGTCGGCGTGAAAGATCGCGTCGCCGCTATCTTTCCATCCCTGATTTACGAGCCCGTCGGGGGATTTCCGATGGTATTCGAGAAATCCATCGCCATCGGCGTCGCCATAATCAGCCATCCACACGAGCGCCGCCTCGATGTTCGGCCAGAGCTCGCGAACGAGGTCGATGTCCCCGGTTCTCGCGTGGTAGGCCGCGGCCAGCATGACGAAGAGCGGCGTCGCGTCGATGCTGCCGTAATAGCGACGAAACGGCACTTCGCCCAGCACCGCCATCTCGCTCTTGCGCGTCTCATGCAGAATTTTTCCCGGCTCGGCGTCGGCGTCTTTGTCCAAGGTTGTCGCTTGCCAGTGCGCGAGGTAGCGCAATGTCCCTGCGGCCATTGCCGGATCGAGCCACAGGCATTGGAATGATGTGATCAGTCCGTCCCGGCCGAACGGGGTGGAAAACCACGGCAGCCCCGCATAGGGGTAATGCCCCTGCGGCGTTTCGGTGATGAGCATATCGAGGTCGGCGCGCGAGCGCGCGATCACTTCGTTGAACGCCGCACTACTGGTGTGGACGCGGGTCGCACCCGCCTCGCAACGGCCCGGGCGCCTGGCGGCGACTGCGAACGAGGCGCCGCGAGCGGTTTGCCGAAGCGGTCGATCACTCCGCTCGCACCGCGCCGCCAGTTCGACCACCCGCTCGCCCTTGGCGGACAGGTCGATACGCCATTGCGCCTGCCGGTCCTCGATTCCGTCAGGCGGCGGAATGAAGGTAAGCCGTGTACGGCGGGTAACGTGGTCCCGGCCGATATAGACGAGAACCAGGCCGTCGTCGCCTGCCTCATCCTCGAGGCGCCGACCGTGTTGCTTCCTCGCTGTGCCGCGGAGCTCGAAGATATCGGCGAAGTCCGCATCGAAGCGGATGGCGAGGCGCAAAGACGTCGGGGCAATGCCGAAATTGTGCAGCTCGAGCCGGACGAACATCGCACCGTCCCCGGCACTGATGCGTTTTTCGAAATGGACCGTATCGCGGCCCGTCGGCGCGCGTGCCCGTTCCAAGACGGGGGGACCGGCCAGGTCGACGACGAGGGCGGCGTTATCGTCGCTGACACTCGAGGAAAGAAGCATCGGTCGAGCGCCATCAACGACAAGTGCAAGCTGTGACAAATAACGGGTATCTTCGTAGAACAGCCCTTCAAGGGCCGGCCCCATCGCCTGCGCGTCGCCGTGGTCATCGAGGACCGCAAAACAGTTGCCATGCTTCAGCACATGATGGCAAGGCACGGGTGCCATCGCCGTCATCCCGTCGCCCTAAGCGGGCGATCGCACGCCAACCGCCGGCGATAGAGGGCGAGATAGTCTTCGGCCATGCGGCGCGCGGTAAACCGCTGTTCGAAGACGCGCCTAATTTGGACACGGTCGAGTTCGTGAATCCTCTTTGCGGCGACGACGGCCTGATCTTCGTCGTCGACGATAAACCCGGTTATGCCGGCATCGACGATTTCAGGCACGGAACCCCTGCAATTCGCGACGAGCGGCGTGCCGCATGCCATCGCCTCGATCATGGACAGTCCGAACGGCTCGGACCATGCGATGGGAAAGACCAGACCGGCGGCGTTGCCGAGAAACTCGCTCTTTTGCTTTTCTTCGATTTCGCCGATGAACTCGACATGCGGCTGAGCCAACAGCGGCTTGATGCAGTTCGCGAAATATTCCCGATCGACCCGGTCGATCTTCGCGGCGATTTTCAGACGCATTCCGGCCCGTGCCGCGATCCGAATTGCCGCATCCGGCGCTTTTTCCGGCGAGATTCTGCCGAGGAAAGCCAGGTATCCACCGCCGCCCGTTCCCGGCCGCAAGAGGTCTTTCGGTACGCCGTGGTAGATCGTCGCGACATAATGCGCCTGCGGTAGGGGCAGCCGTTGCGAGCCGGAAATTGAGACGACGGGAACGTCACTGAACCGCGCATAAAGCGGCTGCAGCTCGGGCAGGTCGAGCCTGCCGTGCAGCGTCGCAAGAAACGGCACCCCGGCGCGCTTCAGCGCGGAATAGGCGATATAGTCGACATGGATGTGGACGATATCGAACTCGCTGGCGCGTTGGGCAATGGTTTCGACCAGCAGCATGTGCGGGGCGAGATAGTCCCGCACTCCTTCGTCAAAGCGCAGCGCTCGCGGCCAAACCGGCACGATCTTCGCCCGCGAAACACTATCGCCGCTGGTGAAAAGCGTCACGTCATGACCGAGCATGACGAGTTCGTCCGCCAGATAGGCGACGATCCGCTCGGTTCCACCGTAAGATTTTGGCGGAACGGCTTCCGTCAAAGGGGCAACCTGTGCGATTCGCATGCTCCCCCACTTTTTACTATGCGTTCGCGGTCCGCATGCGGTGCCGCAGAATTTATGGTAAAGACGTGGGATGCGACGCTGCGGTTCCCTCTCCTGATTGCGGTACCACGATTTAGCTCGGCAGCGGTGGGAGGGCTTGGCCAAAAATCGCCCGATCATGTCGCCGAACGCTCTGTGCGAACGCTTTCACGGTGAGTTGATAAAAGAGAGAGCGTTGCCGTACGACGTCCTGCGGGGTCCGATCAATTCGGGCACAAGGACGACCCCACTAAGGACAGCACGATCCAAGCGGAAATACCCGTCCGCCTCGATCACTTGCCATGGGGTTCATTCCATTGGCTGATCATTGCGGCGCCCGGCGCGGGGATCGGCGGAGCGTACCCCGCTATCGATTCCGCCATCCAGGAACTCATTCCGGCACGCTGCCGCGGGTGGACCGGTCTCGCCGTGAGCGGTGGCTTTTGGCTGCCGCCATGCACCGCTTGATCGCGACGACGAAGCTCGATGACGTCAATCCGCAGGCCTATCTCAGCGTTGTTCCCGCGCGGCTGCCGGATCACCCGGCCGGGCGCATCGCAGAGCTTCCACCCTGGAACCGGGAGCCCGAGCCTGCCAATCTGGCTGCATTGGCTCCGCTTGGGTGCTGGAAGCCGGCGAGAATGCGGTCATGCGGGAATCCGACCTCCTTCGCGACGAAGTCAATGGCATCTGCAAATTTTTGAACCGAGCGGTACAAAAACCGAATTGGGAAGCAGACGCATCTCCGCTGAAAACCACTCCAGCAAATGCTTTCGTAGTAAAGGATGCCCAACCACGGCCGGATTGCCGTCCCTGCGCGGCCAGGATACCCCCATCGCTGCATCCGACATTCGCGATCGATGTTGCCCCCGCCTCACAGCACCGCAACACTGCCTGAATCGCCGTCGCCTGCCATCCGGGACACACGGCCGCGTTCGGAACGGGCGGCCTAGTTCTTCGGTCGCACGAGCTCGCCGTAACGCCGGCCGGCGTGCGTCCAATAGGGCGGCACGCCGAAACGATGGTACAGCGTCGCCAATTGAGCGGCGCTGACGCGCGACGGGAGATTCCCGTGCTCGACATGCAAAGCAGGCTCATGCTCGAGTATTTGCGCGTTGACGGTCAATCGATAACTGGTGCGATATGGCGAGAGCGAGAGCGCTTCGATGGGAGCCACATACAGATTCTCGTCCATCCCGAGAAAGCCGCCATGCGAGACCAGAATGTAGGCAACGCGGCCGCGATTCACATCGATCATCGTCACGTCGAACTCGCCGATGTCTTTGCCGTTCGAGTCATAGATGTTGGAGTCGTGCATCGCCGCGGTCGATGTCGTCTTCAGCGCTTCGAGCTTGGAGATGACCCCGTTTTCCATGAAGACCAGTGCGCTGGACCCGGCCGGCCGTTCCTTGTTGGCCACGCCTGGCGGCTTCGGACCGTTTTGGTTGGCCAAGTCAGCCTGCCGGTCACGAGCGCCGAGCTCGTTCTGGCGGTCTTTTCCTGTACCCACGATGCGATTGTCAGAGTCTATTCCGGGATGACCGGGAAAGCTGGCGCCGTAATAGCCATACATGCGGTCGCGTAGCTCCGGCACGTTCATCTCGTAAATGAGGCGCGGGTCGATGCGCGGCGCCTTCGCCAGCTTGTCAAGACCGAGCTTCATGGTTATCGGACCATCGGCGGTCGTCGGCGGATCAAGCGCCGCCCACGGTGCGGCGATCAGTTGGTGGTGGGCATTGAAAGAGCTTGGCGGGGCGATCATGACAAATTGCACCGCGCCGCTCTTGGTATCGATCACGAGCGAATTGATCCTGCCGGCATCAATGCCCTGAGCGTCTTTGAGCTCGCGACCCACAATCCGGCTCGACGGCATGACATTGATCATGCCGCGGTCCGGGTTTTGGCGGGTATCCCCGGCCGCGGGGCTGTGCGCACCGGGATTGCTCGACCCGAGGCGGTCAGCGCCGCTCGCGGCCCACCCCGCGGGCGCGGCGAGCACCAGGGCCATGACCGTTGACGCAATCGGGAACTTCATTGTTTTCTTCCCTCTGTCTGGTTCAGATTGCCGGCTCGACGGCAAGGCGATATCGCTGCTCCCCCTTCGCGGCATGTGAGTTTCTCGCTCACGCACCCAAAGGGAGGTCCTGCATGAGCGGGAGACGCGCGGCGCCGTTGGCGCCCAGCGGCTTGCCGGCTTTGTCGAGCAGATCGAGGAACGGCTTGATGATGTCGATCGGCATCGGAAAGACGATGGTGGAATTCTGTTCGGCGCCGATCTCGGTCAGCGTTTGCAGGTAGCGCAACTGCATCGCAGCCGGAATGCTCGAGAAAATCTTGGCGGCATTGACCAGGGTTTGCGAAGCCTGGAACTCGGCCTCCGCATGGATGATCTTGGCGCGCCGGTCGCGTTCCGCCTCCGCCTGCTTGGCGATGGCGCGCACCATGTTTTCCGTGAGTTCGACGGTTCTGATCTCGACGTTGCTCACCTTGATTCCCCAGGTTTCCGTTTGCGCGTCCAGAATGCTCTGGACGTCGGTGCTGAGCTTTTTTCGCTCGGAAAGCATCTCGTCGAGGTCATGCTGCCCCAACACGGCGCGCAGGGTTGTTTGAGCAAGCATGTTTGTCGCGGGAAGGTAGCGCTGCACCTGGATGATCGCACGCTCGGGATTGACGACGTTGAAGTAGAGCACCGCATCTACCTTCATCGAGACATTGTCCCGGGAAATCACGTCCTGGCTCGGTATCTCGATGACCTGGATGCGCAAGTCGACCCGCACCATTTCCTGGAAGAAGGGGATCAACAGCACCAGGCCCGGCCCTTTGACCTTCTGAAAACGCCCGAGCGTAAAGACGACGGCTCGCTCATATTCGCGCAGGATTCTCACACTTGCGCCGATCAGAACGAAGGCCACGACCAGAACGGCCGGGACGACCAACATCGACAGGAATGACATGGCGTTGTTCCTTTCAGAGCGAGCGTGACGGATGCCCACTCCGTGCGGCGTCGCGGCACGTCCGAGCGCTCGGGTCCAGGCACAAGCGCTGCGGATATCGCATGTTTGCCAAGTGACCCAAGGCACAATATCGGCGGGGATGCCGCGACGGTAGAATCGGAAACTACCTACGGACCGTCGGTCGCGCGGACGTCAGTCCGACGCTACTCCGCAATTTCAGCCATTTGAGCCGGAATTCCCCGGATGACACTCGATCTGGCTTGACTATTCTCGCTTTGTCAGCCTTTGCGGAAGCCAAGCGTGAGCAGCAGACAAGTGCCGGCGCCTCGGGCATCGCCAATGGCGGCAGCGGCGGCTGATCTGGCCATTTTCCTTGGCATTCGGACGCACTCCTCCTGTCGCGAGCTCCGGACCGCAACGCACACCGCTCCAGATCGCCGAACTGGTTGAACAGGAATAATGGGTGATAGCACATGCCGCCGAAGTGGCCGCTGTAGGCGCTGCCCTCCTGCTCGCCGTAAATCGGGCTCTCGCTCGCATCGATGTCGAGCACCATGAGCTTCGGCGGACGCCAACGGTGCACGCGGTCGATCCACCGCCCGGACAAATCGGCGAGCGCGGCGAGGTTCTCCGGACGCGTGAGCCGCCCGAACACCGACTGACGCAGCAATCCGACGAGCGCATGCCGACCGTCCTTCCCGGTCCGCGCGTCCGCGAGCACGTCACCGGCCATGTCGGTCAAGCCGATTGTGTCATCCAGCTCGCGATACGCCAGGAGTCACGCATCGGAGATAATCGCAGAGCGGCGGAATCGAGGCCTCAGGCGGCGGTCGAAATCGAGCTTCAGCGCCGCGCCCGCCGAGTCACCCGTCGGGTCCGCCATCATCGCCTCGCTCCATCCGGAATCGCCTTCTGATTCCTATATCAGAAGTCACTCGGCTGGCGAGAAATTGCATCTCATCTGTTGGTGTGGACGGCCCCCGACGGCATCGAGCGTGCCAGAATGAGGTCGTTGCAGATCTCAGACAAAGGGGACCGTCCGTGGAACAGATTAGCCGAATTGGAATGGATACGTCGAAGCACATTTTCCAGCTTCACGGGGTGAATGCCGCGGAGGCGCCGGTTCTGCGCAAGAAGCTTCGGCGCAAGGAGATGGTGACATTCTTCGAGAAGCTTGCACCGACGGTGATCGCGATCGAAGCCTGCGGTGCGAGCCATCAATGGGCACGGCTGCTGCAATCGTTCGGGCATTCAGTGAAGTTGATCGCGCCTCAGCTGGTGAAGCCGTATGTCAAGCGCGGCAAGAACGATGGGGCTGACGCGGAAGCGCTTTGCGAGGCGATGAGCCGGCCGACGATGCGCTTCGTGCCGGTGAAGACCGCTGAGCAGCAAGCGGCCTTGATGCTAGTCGGCGTACGAGACCGGCTGATCCGCAATCGCACGCAACTGGCCAACGCCATCCGCGGCTATGCGGCCGAGTTCGGCCTTACAGCCGCCAAGGGGAAGGCTCACCTCGATCCGCTGCTCGAGCGCATCCAAGCCGATGAGACCCTGCCCGCCTTGGCTCGGGAACTGTTTGCGGCCCAGGCCAAGGAATATGCGCAACTGCAGGCACAGATCGACGAGGTCGATGTCAGGCTCATGGCCTGGCATCGCGCCGATGAATGCAGCCGACGGCTCGCCAAGATCCCTGGCGTCGGCCCGATCGGCGCGGTGCTGCTCAAGATGAAGACCCCGGAGCCTGAGCTATTCCGATCGGGACGCCAGTTCGCAGCCTGGGTCGGCTTAACGCCGAAGGATCATTCGACGGCAGGCAAGGTCAGGCTCGGCGTTATCACGCGCGCCGGCGACGAAGGATTGCGCAGCGTGCTGGTGGTCGGGGCTACCGCCGTGATCCAGCATGTTCAACGCGGCGGAAGGCCGTCGTCTTGGCTTACCGAGCTCCTCAAACGCAAGTCGCCGAAATTGGCGGCCGTGGCGCTGGCCAACAAGATGGCGCGCATCGCCTGGAAACTGATGGTTACGGGGGAAAATTATGCCGCAAAATCTGCGCCCGCCGCGTTGGCAGGCGAAGCCTAGAGATCAGCCAGACACGGGGAGCAACTCAACCGCAACCGTGCTGAGCCGATGCCAGAACTTGCAAGATAATGAGCAGATGGTGTGATCGATCGATCCACGACGAGAGAAACTCCGCATTCCCCAGTGGCCCTCTATGAGGTCGCCAATCTGTTTGGAACTCTCGTCGCGGAAACCATCTTGGCCAGCGTTCATGTGCGAGCGCACCAACAGGCCGGACATATGGACGCAAGCGATCTGATCAAAGCACTGCAAAACACCTTGCGAGGAGGGGGCCGTCCAC
>CAVRKF010000002.1:0-59137 GCA_963721625.1 uncultured Alphaproteobacteria bacterium | reverse complement strand
CCGGCCATTGGGCTACGCGGGCCCGGCCAACGGACGCGCCACCAAAGGAAGCGCGACCCATCCGGCATGTACGGAGACCGCTCTTCGAACGGCCGCGCCCAGCATATAAGACCGCGAACCGACTTGTCCAGCGCCGCGCTGCCGCGGCCGTCACAACAGCCCCAGCTCGCGGAGTTCCCGTGCCATGGTGGCCGGCATCTCCTTGCCGGATGTCCCCTTCGGGCGATCGGGCGGCGCCTCGTCCGGATCGAGATAGCGCCAGCCCTGAAAGGCGCGGTGCGGCCGCGGCTGCGTCAAAATCAGCGTCGCAGCGAGCTTGACCAGCACCGCCGGCCTGCCGTGCCGATTGACGATCGGCACGAAGCCGCGGATGCGCTGGCGCGCCTCGATATAACCCTTGACGACCCAATAGATCGAGCCGCCGTCCAGCACCTCGTCCTCGCGGCGCGGCATGTTGCGCGTATAGAAGCAATAGAATCCGCGCTCCCGCGCGCGCTCGCGTTGCACCCGGCGCAGCGCGGCGAGATCGCTCACGCCGACGGCAAGCTTGAGCAGGTGCAGCGGCACGGATCAGGCCGCCTTGGCAGCAAGCGCGCGCGCCGCCTTCGATGCCGGCTCGCGGCCGAGCGCCGCTGCGATGAACCTGCCGGCCGCCGCGAGCATGGCAAGATCGACGCCGCTCACAATGCCGAGCCCGTCGAGAAGATAGAGCACGTCCTCGCTGGCGACGTTTCCCGCCGCCCCGGGGGCAAAAGGGCAGCCGCCCAGCCCGGCGACGGCGCTATCGATGACGGCAATGCCCCGCTCGAGCGCAACCAGGATGTTGGCAACGGCCTGGCCATAGGTGTCGTGGAAATGCACGGCAAGACGTTCCACCGGCACGCGCGCGGCAGCGGCCTCGAGCAGGGCCTCGACCCGCGCCGCCGTGCCGGTGCCGATCGTGTCGCCGAGAGATACTTCGTAACAGCCAAGCGCGATGAGCCGCGCCGCAACCCCGGCCGCCGCTTCCGGCGCCACCGCGCCCTCATAGGGACAGTCGATGACGCAGGAGACATAGCCGCGGAGCTTGATCCCGTCGCACTGCGCCGCCGCAGCCACCGGTGCGAAGCGTTCGAGGCTCTCCGCGATCGAGCAATTGATATTGCGCTGAGAAAAGCTCTCCGAGGCGGCGGCAAAGATCGCGATCTCGTCCGCGCCCGCGGCACGCGCCGCCCTATAGCCGGTCATGTTCGGCACCAGTACGGGATAATTCACGCCCGGGCGGCGCGCGATACCCGCCATCACGGCGGCCGTGTCGGCCATCTGCGGTACCCATTTAGGCGAAACGAAGCTTCCCGCTTCGATGGTGCGCAGGCCCGCCCCGGCAAGCCGATCGATCAGCGCGATCTTGACCGCGGTCGGGACCGAGCCCGCCTCGTTCTGCAGCCCGTCGCGCGGCCCCACTTCGACCATCCGCACTTCCTTGGGCAGGCGCATCATTTCCTCATCCTTGCGCGGGCTCCGGCGTGCCGGCAAAATCAAGGAGCAGCGCTCCCTCCTCGACCAGATCGCCGACAGCATAATGGACCGCGGCGACGACGCCGTCCGCGGGCGCCGTGATCGCGTGCTCCATTTTCATCGCTTCGAGCACCATCAGCAACTGCCCTCGGGTGACGCCATCGCCGGGCGCCGCGTGCACGGCAAGAATCTTGCCCGGCATCGGCGCCGTCAGCCGCCCCGCCGCCGCCGCCTCGGCCGCCGCCGGCAGCAGCGGATCGCGCTCGACGAGACGACGCGTTTCGTCCGCGAGCATGATGGTGAGCTCCGTGCCCGCGCGCGCGACGCTGACGGCAAAGCGCACGCCGTCGAGTTCGATCGCGCTCATGTCGGCGCCGCCTCCCGTGGCGCGCGCAAGCATGCTGCGTCCGTCGAAATCGAGCCGAAACCCATCGGCGGCACGGTAGAGCCGCACGACCCGTTCTCGGGCGCCGTCGCCAAAGCGCAGTTCCCGCCTTTCGCTGCCCGTGATGCGCCAGGCATCGCGCCACGCCCACGGCGAATGCGGATCGCCCGTACGGGAGGCGGCGAGCAATGCCGACGCTGCGGCTTCGGCAACGACGAAGAGGCTCGCCGCCGCGACGGCTTCCGCGGACGCGCCGGCCTCCGGCGGCAGCAGCGCCGCATGGTGGCGAGCAATGAACCCGGTGTCGACGTCGCCCGCGACGAAGTCGCGGTGGCGCAGCAAGCGCAGCAGGAAGTCGCGATTGGTGACGCAGCCGGCGACGTGCGTCTCGGCCAGGCCCATTGTGAGCCGGCGCAGCGCCGTCGCCCGGTCCTCGCCCCAGGCGACGAGTTTTGCCAGCAGCGGATCGTAGTGAACGCCGACAGCATCGCCCGCGCGAACCCCGGTTTCGACGCGAAGATCGCCGCTTCCCTGCGGCAGATGCAAGCGCGTCAGCGTTCCCGCCGCGGGCAGAAACTCGCGCGCGGGGTCTTCGGCATAGAGCCGCGCCTCGATCGCATGGCCGCGACAGGCGATGCGCTGCTGGTCCAACGGCAATGCTTCCCCGGCGGCGACGCGGAGCTGCCATTCCACCAGATCCTGGCCGGTGATCATCTCCGTCACCGGATGCTCGACCTGGAGCCGCGTGTTCATCTCGATGAAGTAGAAGGCGTCGCCCTCGACGAGGAACTCCACCGTGCCGGCGCCGACATAGTTCGCGACGCGCGCCGCCGTCACCGCCGCAGCGCCGAGCCGGTCGCGCCATGCCGCCGTCAGCGCGGCCGGTGACTCCTCGACCACCTTCTGGTGGCGGCGCTGGATCGAGCAGTCGCGCTCGAACAGATGGACCACGCCGCCCTTCTGGTCGGCGAAGATCTGCACTTCGATATGGCGCGGCCGCGCGAGGTATTTCTCGAGGATCAGCCTGTCGTCTGCGAACGCGGATGCCGCCTCGCGCCGCGCCGCGGCCAGCGCGGGATCGAGCGCCGCCTCGGACGCGACGACGCGCATGCCGCGGCCGCCCCCGCCCGACGACGCCTTCACCAGCACGGGGTAGCCCAGGCGCCGCGCCGCCGCGGCGAAGCTCGCGCTGCTTTGGTCGGCGCCGTGATAGCCGGGAACGACCGGCACGCCCGCGCGCTCCATCAGCGCCTTTGCCGCGGCCTTCGCTCCCAAGGCGTGGATCGCCGCGGCCGGCGGGCCCACGAACACGATGCCGGCCGCCTCGCATGAAGCGGCGAAATCGGCGTTCTCGGCGAGAAAGCCATAGCCGGGATGAACCGCATCGGCGCCGCTGCGCCGCGCCGCTTCGACGATCCGGGCGATGTCGAGATAGCTGTCGCGCGCCGGCGCGGGACCGATCGCCACGGCTTCGTCCGCCAGCGCGACATGGAGCGCGCCGGCATCCGCGGTGGAATAGACCGCGATCGTCCGAATCCCGAGGCGCCGCGCGGTGCGAATGATACGGCAGGCGATCTCGCCCCGGTTGGCGACGAGCAGGGCAGCGAACAACGGCTGGCCCTCACCCGCGCCAAGCGGGCTTGCGCCGCTCGAGAAACGCGGTCACACCCTCGCGGCCCTCGTCCGATGCGCGCGCGGCAGCGATAGTCCGCGCCGTCAGCATCATGAGTTCGTCGGTCACCGGCTCGCCCGCGGTCTCGGCGATCAGCAGCTTCGCTCGCGCCTCGGCGCGCGACCCGCCCGAGAGCAGCGCCGCGACGACGCGATCGATCGCGGCATCGAGTTCCGCCGCCGGCACGGTCTCGTGGACGAGGCCGATGCGCAGCGCCTCCGGCGCCGCAAAAGTTTCCCCGGTGAGGCAATAGCGACGCGCGGCCCGGGCACCGATAGCCGCCACCACATAGGGACCGATGGTCGAGGGCACCAGCCCGAGACGCACCTCGGAAATCGAAAACGCCGCGTCGAGCGAAGCCACGGCAATGTCGCAACAGCAGATGAGACCGACGCCGCCGGCGAAGGCGGCGCCGTTGACGCGCGCCACCACCGGCTTCGGCAGCTCGTTGAGCGTGCGCAGCATGGTCGCGAGCTGCATCGCGTCGGCGACGTTCTCGGCCTCCCCGTAGCCGGCCATCCGCCGCATCCAGTTGAGATCGCCGCCGGCCGAGAATGCCGTCCCCGCGCCGGTGAGCACGAGTATCCGCATGCCGGCGTCCGCCGCGACACGCCGGAACGCGGCGGTCAGATCGCTGGATGATCGCGTCGTCGAAGGCATTGCGCCGCTCCGGCCGGTTGAGGGTGAGCGTGGCGACGCCGCGCGCATCGCTGGCAAGGAGGAGATTTCCCGTTTCCATGGTCACATCCGGAAGATGCCGAACTCGGTCTTGGCGATCGGCGCGTTGAGGCTTGCCGACAGCGCGAGCGCCAGCACGCGCCGCGTCTGCGCCGGATCGATCACGCCGTCGTCCCACAGCCGCGCGCTCGCGTAATAGGGATGGCCCTGCGTTTCGTATTGCGCGCGGATCGGCGCCTTGAAGGCTTCCTCCTCGGCGGCGCTCCAGCTGCGGCCGCTGCGCCTCGATGTTGTCGCGCCGCACGGTGGCCAGCACCGTCGCCGCCTGCTCGCCGCCCATCACCGAGATGCGCGCATTGGGCCACATCCACAGAAAGCGCGGGCCGAAGGCGCGGCCGCACATGCCGTAATTGCCGGCGCCGAAGCTGCCGCCGATGATCACGGTGAATTTCGGCACGTTGGCGCAGGCCACCGCCGTCACCATCTTGGCGCCGTCCTTGGCGATGCCGCCGGCTTCGTATTTCTGGCCGACCATGAAGCCGGTGATGTTCTGGAGAAAGACCAGCGGAATGCCGCGCTGCGACGCACAGTTCGACGAAATGCGCGCCCTTCAATGCGCTCTCGGAAAAAAGGATGCCGTTATTGGCGACGATGCCGACGGGATAGCCCCAGAGCCGCGCGAAGCCGGTCACCAGGGTCGGGCCGTAAAGCGGCTTGAACTCGTCGAGCCGGCTGCCGTCGACGAGCCGCGCGATCACCTCGCGCACGTCGTAGGGCCGGCGCGGATCGCTCGGCACGACGCCGTAGATTTCCCGCGCATCGTGGAGCGGCTCTTCGGGCGCGGCGATGTCGAGCGCGCATCTCCTTGCGGCGGTTGAGATTGGCGACGATGCGCCGCGCCAGCCCCAGCCCGTGCGCATCGTCGAGCGCGTAATGATCGACGACGCCCGAGATGCGCGCATGCACCTCGGCGCCGCCCAGCTCCTCGGCGCTGACCACTTCGCCGGTGGCGGCCTTCACCAGCGGCGGGCCGCCCAGGAAGATCGTGCCCTCGTTGCGCACGATGACGCATTCGTCGGACATCGCCGGCACATAGGCGCCGCCTGCCGTGCACGAGCCCATGACGACGGCGATCTGCGGCACGCGCGCCGCCGACAGCGTCGCCTGGTTGTAGAAGATGCGGCCGAAATGGTCGCGGTCGGGAAAGACCTCGTCCTGGTTCGGCAGGTTGGCGCCGCCGGAATCGACCAGATAGATACACGGCAGCCGGTTCTCGCGCGCGATCTCCTGGGCGCGAAGATGCTTCTTCACCGTGATCGGATAATAGGTTCCGCCCTTCACCGTCGCGTCGTTGGCGACGATGACGCATTCATGGCCCATGACCGGTCCGATGCCGGTGACGATGCCGCCGGCCGGCACGTCCTCGCCGTAGAGGCCATGGCCCGCCAGCGGCGACAATTCGAGGAACGGCGCGCCGGGATCGAGCAGCAGCCTGATCCGCTCGCGCGCCAGCAGTTTGCCGCGGGATTTGTGCCGCTCGCGCGCCGCCGCGCCGCCGCCTTCCGCGATCCGCGCATGCTCGCGCTCGAGCGCCGCCACGGCGCGCTGCATCGCCGCGTCGTTCTCGCGATTGCCCGGCGCACGCGGATCGAGCGCGGTCGCGAGGACCGGCATCTAGGTCGTCTCCTCGAACAATTCCCGGCCGATCAGCATGCGCCGGATCTCGGACGTGCCGGCGCCGATCTCGTAAAGCTTGGCATCGCGCAACAGCCGCCCGGTCGGAGATTCATTGATATAGCCCATCGCCGCCCAGCGCCTGGATCGCCTCGAGCGCCATCCAGGTCGCCTTCTCGGCGGCGAAAAGAATGGCGCCCGCGGCATCCTTGCGCGTGGTGCGGCCGCGATCGCAGGCGCGCGCCACGGCATAGACATAGGCGCGGCACGCATTCATCGTCGTGTACATGTCGGCGAGCTTGGCCTGCATGAGCTGGAACTCGCCGATCGGCCGGCCGAATTGCCGCCGTTCATGGACATAGGGAATGACCGCATCGAGGCAGGCTTGCATGATGCCCAAAGGTCCGCCCGCCAGCACCGCGCGCTCGTAATCGAGGCCGCTCATCAGCACCTGCACGCCGTCGCCCTCGCGCCCGAGCAGGTTTTCCGCCGGCACCGCGCAATCCTCGAACACCAGCTCCGCCGTCGGCGAGCCGCGCATGCCGAGCTTGTCGAGCTTTTGCGCGGCATGAAAACCGCTCCATGCCCTTCTCGATGAGGAAGGCGGAGATACCGCGCGCTCCGGCGGCAGGATCGGTCTTGGCATAGACGACAATCGTGTCGGCGACAGCGCCGTTCGTGATCCACATCTTGCTGCCGTTGAGGACGTAGCGGTCGCCCATGCGCACGGCGCGTGCGGTCATGGCGACGACGTCGGAGCCGGCGCCGGTCTCGCTCATGGCGAGCGCGCCGACATGCTCGCCGCTGATGAGCTTGGGCAGGTATTGGCGCTTCTGCGCCGTATTGCCGTTGCGGCGAATCTGGTTGACGCAAAGATTGGCATGCGCGCCGTAGGACAGACCCGACCGCGGCCGAGCCTCGGCTCACCTCCTCCATCGCGACGACGTGAGCGAGATAGCCC
Source organism: uncultured Alphaproteobacteria bacterium (assembly GCA_963721625.1). Taxonomy (GTDB): domain Bacteria; phylum Pseudomonadota; class Alphaproteobacteria; order ATCC43930; family CGMCC-115725; genus DATJLY01. The sequence continues at coordinate 52,270 of CAVRKF010000002.1, read as the reverse complement.
ATCCCGGCGCCGCCATCGGCCTCCTCGACCGTGATACCGAGCAGGCCGAGCGCGCCAAGCTTCGGCCACAATTCGCGCGGGAAAGCATCGTCGCGGTCGATCGCCGCGGCGCGCGGCGCGATCTCGGCGGCGGTGAAGCACGGACGCTGTCGCGCAGCATGTCGATCTCGGCGCCGAGATCGAATTCGAGCATGGGATAGCGGTTGGCGGGCACGGCACCCTCGGGAAGCCCAGGGCGCGAGTTTATCCTCGATCCTCGCGGACGCAAGGGATGGGGCGCGCGTTGCCGCCCTAGAATGAGGCAACCCAGACGGGCCCCCTCAGCAGGAGAAACCTCGTGAGTGACAGGAAGTTCATCATCCCCGCCCTCGTTCTCGCCGCCGCGCTTGGCAGCGCCGGGGCATTGACTTTGCCGGTACAACAAGCGGTGGCGCAAACAGCCACCGGCGCACCGCCGCCCCCGCCCGCCGCGGCGCGGCAGCGGGCGGAGCGCCCGAACTTCATCGACGGCCGCATCGCTTTTCTCAAGGCCGAGCTCAAGATCACGCCGGCGCAGACCGCGCAATTCGACAAGGTCGCACAGGCGATGCGCCAGAACACCGCGGAACGGCACAAGGCGTTCGAGCCAATGAGCGCCGACCGCAGCCGACCGCAATCGGCACTGGAACATCTCGAAACGGGCGCTCGGCTCGCGGCGATGCATGCGCAACAGACCGACCGTTTCCTCGCGGCTTTCCGTCCGCTTTACGACTCCATGTCGCCGGCTCAGAAAAAAGTCGCCGACGAACTCTTGGGCGGGCACCGGTTCCATCATCATCATCACGGCCGGTTCTGAGTGACAGCATCACTCTCCCGTGCGGGCGGCGCGGGAGAGTGATGCCCGGCTTCAGCCCGCGCCCAAGCCGCGCGTCTCGCCCTGGCCCGTCTCGCCCGCTGCCGCCTTCACCTGCGCGTCATAGACCGCGAGCGCCGTCATATTGACGAGACCGCGCACGGTGACCGACGGCGTCACGATATGCGCCGGCGAGCGCATGCCCAGGAGCAGCGGACCGATGGCGAGTCCGTCGCCCAGCACCTTGAGCATGTTGAAGGCGATGTTCGCGGCATCGAGATTCGGCATGATGAGCAGATTGGCCGCGCCGCGGAGGCGCGAATTGGGAAAGATGTGGGCGCGAATTTCTGCGGAGATCGCCGCGTCGGCGTGCATTTCGCCCTTCGATCTCGAGCGCGGGCGCGCGGGCGCGCACGAGCGCGAGCGCCTGACGCATGCGCTGCGCCGATTCGGCATCGGAACTGCCGAAATTGGAATGCGACAACAACGCGACTTTGGGCTCGACGCCGAAATGCCGCACCGCATCGGCAGCGCGGAGCGTCATGTCGGCGATCGCAGCGGCGGTCGGGACGTCGACGACATAGGTGTCACACAGGAAGAACGTGCCCTTCGGCAGGATCAGCGCCGACAACGCGGCGGGAGCGGTCGCTCCCGGCTCGAGGCCGATGACCTCGACGACATGGCGGAGATGCCGGTGGTATTGGCCGATGGCGCCGCACAGCATCGCATCCGCCTCGCCGGCCCGCACCATCAGCGCGGCGATCACCGTGTTCCGCGTCCGCACCAGGCGCTGTGCATAGTCGGGCGAGACGCCCTTGCGCTCCATCAGCGAATGATAAAGCCGCCAATGCTGCTCGTACGCGCGGATCGTCGGTCGGATCCACCAGCACCACATCGCGGTCGAGCACGAAATGCAGATTGAGCGCGGCAATAAGGGGCTGCACCACCGCGCGCCGCCCAACCAAAATCGGGCGCGCGAGCCCATCGTCGAGCGCCTGTTGCGCCGCGCGCAGAACGCGCTCGTCCTCGCCCTCGGCATAGACGACGCGCTTGGGGGCGGCGCGCGCGCGCTCGAAGACGGGCTTCATCGCCAGGCCGGAGCGGAACACGAATTCGCTCAGGCGCTGGCGGTATTGGGCGAAATCCGCGATCGGCCGCGTCGCCACGCCGCTTGCCATCGCCGCCTTGGCAACCGCCGGCGCGAGCTCGAGGATGAGGCGCGGATCGAACGGCCGCGGGATGAAATAGTCCGGCCCGAAGGTGAGGTTGCCGCCGCCATAGGCGGCGGCCACGACATCCGACGGCTCGGCAAGCGCGAGATCGGCGAGCGCCTCGACGCAGGCGAGCTTCATCGCCTCGTTGATCGCCGTCGCGCCGACATCGAGCGCGCCGCGGAAAATGAAGGGAAAGCACAGGACGTTGTTGACCTGGTTCGGGTAGTCGGTGCGGCCGGTGGCGATGATCGCATCGGGCCGCGCCGCACGCGCCGCCTCGGGCATGATCTCGGGCGTTGGATTGGCGAGCGCAAGAATGAGCGGCCGTGGCGCCATCTTCGCCACCATCGCCGGCGTCAGCACGTTGGGCGCGGACAGGCCGAGAAAGATGTCGGCGCCGGCAATCACTTCGTCGAGCGTCCGCGCCGCGATGTCCTTGGCATAGCGCTCCTTGCGCGGGTCCATCTCCTCCTTGCGGCCGCGCCAGACGACGCCGTAGCGGTCGGTGGCGATGATGTTCGCCACCGGCAGACCCATATCGACCAGGAGATCGAGGCAGGCGATGGCCGCCGCCCCCGCGCCCGAGGTCACGAGCCGCACCTCCGCGAGCGGCTTGCCGACGAGCCGCAAGCCGTTGCGGATGGCGGCGCCGACGATGATCGCGGTGCCGTGCTGGTCGTCGTGAAACACCGGGATCTTGAGGCGCTGGCGCAGCTTCGCCTCGATCTCGAAACATTCCGGCGCCTTGATGTCCTCGAGATTGATGCCGCCGAAAGTCGGCTCGAGCGCGGCGATGATGGCGACCAGCCGGTCGGGATCGCGCTCGTCGACCTCGAGTCGAAGACGTCGATGCCGGCGAATTTCTTGAACAGGACGGCCTTGCCCTCCATCACCGGCTTGGCCGCGAGCGGCCCGATCGCGCCGAGCCCCAGCACGGCGGTGCCGTTGGTCACGACGGCGACGAGATTGGCGCGCGCGGTAAGGTTGGAGGCCTCGCCGGGGTCGGCCAGCGATCGCGAGCGAGGCGGCGGCCACGCCCGGGGTATAGGCCAGGGCCAGATCGCGCTGCGTGCCGAGCGGCTTGGTCGCCACCACCGCGATCTTGCCGGGCACCGGCAGGCGGTGGTATTCGAGCGCGCTCTCGCTCCCGTCTTCGGCCATAGCTCCCCCGGTGAGGCTTCTTGTGCGTTATAACACGCAGGCCGCAAGCGGGCGCGGCTCCGGTCTATGCGGCGGGCGGGAGGGATGGTGCGGTCGAGAAGACTCGAACTTCCACGGGGTTTCCCCCACAGCGACCTCAACGCTGCGCGTCTACCAGTTCCGCCACGACCGCGGGACGGCGGCAACCGCTGCCGGTGTGCCGCCTGTGGCGCGGCTGATTAGCAAATCCACCGGGGCATAGCAAGCAGGATGCCGGAACATCGACGGACCGGAATGGCGGATCGAGAGCGGCCCTGTCGCCTATGACGAGGCCGTCGCCGCGATGGAGGCGCGCGTCGCCGCGATCCGCGCCGGCACGCGCACGCGAACTGGTGTGGCTCCTGGAACACCCGCCGCTCTACACCGCCGGCACGAGCGCGCGCGACGCCGACCTGATCGAGCCCGCGCTCTTTCCGGTCTACCGCACCGGCCGCGGCGGCCAGTTCACCTATCACGGCCCCGGCCAGCGCGTCGGCCTATGTCATGCTCGACCTGCAGCGCCGCGGCCTCGACGTGCGCCGCTATGTCCGCACGCTCGAGGAATGGCTCATCCGCACCCTCGCCGCCTTCGGCGTCAAGGGCGAGCGGCGGGCCGGCCGGGTCGGCATCTGGATCGCCGAAGGCCGGCGGCCGCGAGAGCAAGATCGGCGCGATCGGCGTGCGCGTGCGGCATTGGGTGAGCTATCACGGCGTCTCGCTCAATCTCGACCCCGATCTGGGCCACTACCGCGGCATCGTCCCGTGCGGCATCAGCGACCATGGCGTGACCTCGCTCGCGGCGCAGGGCATCGCCGCCGCGATGCCGGAACTCGACCGCGCGCTTGCCGCTTTCGTTCGCGAACGGTGTTCGGGGACACCGTGCCCGGACCGCGAAATCGGCGCTAGAATGAAGCGGTCATGTCGCGTCTCGCCCTGATTCTCCTGGCCGTTGCTCCTCGCGCTGCCCGCGGTCGCGGCCGAGGATGCGCGCGCGCCGCCGCCCGAGCCGCGACGGCGATCCACTTTTCCTTCGCGCCGATCGTGAAGAAGGCGGCGCCGGCGGTCGTCAACGTCTATTCGCGCCGCATCATCTCGCGCCCAATCGCCGCTGCTCGACGATCCGTTCTTCCGCCGCTTCTTCGGCCAGGGCGCGCCGTTCGGGCTGCCGCGCGAGCGGGTGCAGAACTCGCTCGGCTCGGGCGTGATCGTCGATCCGACGGGCCTCGTCGTCACCAACCACCACGTCATCAAGGACGCCGAGGAAATCCGCGTCGTGCTGAGCGACCGGCGCGAGTTCGAGGCGAAGGTGCTGCTGTCGGACGAGCACAGCGATCTCGCCGTGCTCAAGATCGATGCGCACGGCGAGAGCCTGCCGACGCTGCCGCTCGGCGACAGCGACGCGCTCGAGGTCGGCGACCTCGTGCTGGCGATCGGCGATCCCTTCGGCGTCGGCCAGACGGTGACGAGCGGCATCGTCTCGGCGCTGGCGCGCGCCGATCGGCGCCGGCGATTTCCGCTCCTTCATCCAGACCGACGCGGCGATCAATCCCGGCAATTCGGGCGGCGCGCTCGTCGATCTCGACGGCAAGCTGGTCGGCATCAATACCGCGATCTTTTCGCGTTCCGGCGGCTCGGTCGGCATCGGCTTCGCCATCCCGACGGCGATGGTTCGCATGGTGCTCGCAGGCGGCGCGCAACGGCGGCCGGATCGTGCGGCCGTGGCTCGGCGCCTCGGGCCAGGCGGTGACGGCCGATATCGGCGAGGATCTGCACCTGCCGCGCCCGGAGGGCGTGCTCGTCAAGGACGTGACGCCCGGCAGCCCGGCCGCGCAGGCGGGCTCTGCGTACCGGCGACGTGATCCTCGCCATCGACGGGCGCGAGATCGACGATCCCGATGGCTGCGCTTCCGCATCGCGACCCAGCCGATCGGCACGCCGGCGCGGCTCGGTTACTGGCGCGCCGGAGCGGAGCGACCACCAGCCGTGACCCTCGTCGCGCCGCCCGAAATGCCGCCGCGCGACCTCGCGGAGCTGGCCGGCCATTATCCCTTCGCCGGGGCGACCGTCGGCAATCTCAATCCCGCCTTCGACGACGAACTGGGCATCGAGCCGACGGCAGCGCGGCGTCGGCGGTCGAAATCGGTCGCCGACGACAGCCCGGCCGCGCGGCTCGGCCTCGCAGCACGGCGACATTCTCGCCAGCGTCGACCGCCGGCCGATCGAGACCGTGGCGCAGCTCCAATCGCTGCTCGCCGCCGCCGCCGCGCCCTGGATGCTCACGGTCAAGCGCAACGGCCGGCTGCTCTCCGTGACGGTGCGATGACGTCGCTGTTCGAGGCGCAGGCGCCGCGTCCGCTGGCCGACCGGCTGCGGCCGCGCCGGCTGGCGGAGGTGGTCGGGCCAGGACCATCTCCTCGGCCCCGAGGGCGCCATCGGCCGCATGGTGGCGGCGCGCCGGCTCGCCTCGATGATCCTGTGGGGACCGCCCGGCTGCGGCAAGACGACGATCGCGCGGCTGCTGGCCGAGGTCACGGCGATGCATTTCGAGCCGCTGTCGGCGGTGTTTTCGGGCGTCGCCGATCTGCGCAAGGTGTTCGACGGCGGCGCGCAAGCGCCGCGACCGGCGGCCAGGGCACGCTGCTCTTCGTCGACGAGATCCACCGCTTCAACCGCGCGCAGCAGGACAGTTTCCTGCCCTATGTCGAGGACGGGACCGTGGTGCTGATCGGCGCCACCACCGAGAACCCGTCCTTCGAGCTGAACGGCGCGCTGTTGTCGCGCTGCCAGGTATTCGTGCTGCATCGCCTCGACGATGCCGCGCTCGAGACCCTGCTCGTGCGCGCCGAGGCGGCGCTGGGCCGGCCCCTGCCGCTCGATCGCGACGCGCGCGCGGCCCTGAAGGCGATGGCCGACGGCGACGGCCGCTTCGTCATCAACCTCGCCGAGGAGCTGGCGGCGCTGCCGGCGGGCACGACGCTCGACACGGCGGCGCTGATGGCGGCGGTGCAGCGCCGCGCGCCGCTCTACGACAAGACCCAGGAAGGCCATTACAACCTCATCAGCGCCCTGCACAAATCGGTGCGCGGCTCGGACGTCGATGCGGCGCTCTATTGGCTCGCGCGCATGCTGGCCGGCGGCGAGCATCCGATCTACATCGCCCGCCGCATGGTGCGCATGGCGGTCGAGGATATCGGCCTCGCCGAGCCGCAGGCGCTGGTGCAGACGATCGCGGCGTGGGAGGCCTATGACCGGCTGGGCTCGCCCGAGGGCGAGCTGGCGCTGGCCCAGGCGGTGATCTTTCTCGCCACCGCGCCCAAATCGAATGCCGGCTACGTCGCCTTCGGCGCAGGCGCAGCGCGCCGCGCGCGGACAGCGGCTCGCTGATGCCGCCGATGCATGCCGTCAACGCGCCGACGCGGCTGATGCGCGAGCTCGGCTACAGCGAAGGCTATGTCTACGACCCCGACACCGAGGAAGGGTTCTCGGGCCTCAACTACTTTCCCGACGAGCTGGAGCGGCAACGCTTCTACCACCCGCTCGAGCGCGGCTTCGAGCGCGAGATCAAGAAGCGGCTCGACTATTGGGATAATCTGCGCCGGCAGAAAGGCAAGAGTGCGCCGTGACCGGCGTCCGCATTCGTTGCCGTCGCGGCCGACGAGGCCGAGCTGCGGCTCGACCGCTGGTTCCGGCGGCATTTCCCCGATCTGGCGCATGGCAGGCTCGAGAAGCTGCTGCGCACCGGCCAGATCCGGCTCGACGGGCGCCGCGCGGCCGCCGGCGACCACGTCGCCGCGGGGCAGCTCGTGCGCGTTCCGCCGCTGGGACGAGCGTCCGACCGAGCCGCGGCCGACGCGATCGTCGGTGCGCGCCCGGCGACGCGGCGATGGTGCAGCATGCCGTGCTCCATCGCGACGACGCCGTGATCGTCCTCGACAAGCCGCCAGGCCTGGCGGTGCAGGGCGGCACCGGCACGGAACGCCATCTCGATGGCCTGCTCGACGCGCTGCGCTTCGATGCGGCCGAGCGGCCCCGCCTGGTCCATCGCCTCGACCGCGACACCAGCGGCGTGCTGGTGCTGGCGCGCAGCGCCGCGGCCGCCGCCGCGCTCGCCGCCGCCTTCCGCGGCAAGACGGTGCGCAAGGTCTACTGGGCGCTCACGGTGGGCGTGCCCAAGCCGCGGCAGGGCCGGATCGACCTCCCGCTCGCCAAGCTGATGCGGCCGGGCGGCGAGCGCGTCGTCGCCGACGCCGACACCGGCAAGCGCGCGGTCACCTGGTACCGCACGGTGGCGCATGCCGGCGACAAGATCGCCTGGCTCGCGCTCGAACCGGTGACCGGGCGCACGCATCAGCTCCGCGCCCATGCCGCCGCCATCGGCACGCCCATTCTCGGCGACGGCAAATATGGCGGCGCCGCGGCCCACCCCGCCGGCATGCCCCAGGCGCGGCAGCTCCATCTCCACGCCCGCGCCATCGACTTTCCCCATCCCGCTGGCGGCCGGCTGCGCGTGACCGCGCCGCTGCCGCCGCACATGCGCGAAACCTGGGCATTCTTCGGCTTTGCCGAAGGCGACGAAGCCGATCCCTTCGCCGGTCTCGCGCCGGACGCCTAGGGCCGCGGACCGGGGTGCGGCGATGAAGCGATTCTACCGCGAAGCCGTGGTCGCCGCGTGCGAGGGCGGGTTCACCGTCGCGCTCGACGGCAAGCCGGTGCGAACGCCGGCGAAGGCGCTGCTCGCCGTGCCGAGCCGCGCGCTCGCCGCGGCGATCGCGGAGGAATGGCAACGCCAGGGCGACGACGTGACGCCCGCAGCGCTGCCGTTGACGCGGCTGGCCAGCACCGCCCTCGACCTGGTCGCACCGCGCCGCGCCGAGACCGTTGCCGCCATCGCTAAATACGCCGGCACCGATCTCGTCTGCTATCGCGCCGACGCAACCGCCGGAGCTGGTGGCGCGGCAGCAGCGCGACTGGCAGCCGCTGCTCGACTGGGTGGCGCAGCGCTACGGCGCGCCGCTCGATGTCACCGCCGGCGTGGTGCCCCGGGCGCAGCCGGCGGCGAGTCTCGCGGCACTCGCTGCGGCGGTGGACGGCGCATGACGCGATGGCGCTGGCGGCGCTTCATCTCGCGACCGCGGCCTGCGGTTCGCTGGTGCATCGCGCTTGCCCTCATCGAAGCGCGAATCGACGCCGCCGCGGCCTTTGCGCTGTCGCAGCTCGACGAGAGCTTCGAGATCGAGCGCTGGGGCGAGGACGCGGAGCAAACCCGCTGGCGCACGGCCTTGCGCGACGACATCGCGCTCGGCCGCACGCTTCCACGCGCTCGCGCGTGCGGACTGACAAGCGCGGACTGGCGCTCATTCCGGGGAGGTGTTATGCCCGGCCTGCCGCGGCGGCGGGTGCGGGGGAGAACGCGATGCAGGATGTTCTGCGCCGGTTGGAAGAGAAGCGCGCGGCCGCACGCCTCGGGCGGCGGCGAGCGGCGCGTCGCCCAGCAGCATGCCAAAGGCAAGCTCACCGCGCGCGAACGGCTCGAACTGTTGTTCGACCCGGGCTCGTTCGAGGAATGGGATCTCTTCGTCGAGCACCGCTCGCATGATTTCGCCATGGCCGAGCAGCGGATTCCGGGCGACGGCGTCGTCACCGGCTACGGCACCGTCAACGGCCGTCTCGTCTTCGCCTTCAGCCAGGATTTCACCGTGTTCGGCGGCGCGCTCAGCGAGGCGCATGCCGAGAAGATTTGCAAGATCATGGACCAGGCGCTGCAGGTGGGCGCGCCGGTGGTGGGGCTCAACGATTCCGGCGGCGCGCGCATCCAGGAGGGCGTGGCCTCGCTCGCCGGCTATGCCTGGGTGTTCGAGCGCAACGTGCTCGCCTCGGGCGTGGTGCCGCAGATTTCGCTGGTCATGGGCCCCTGCGCCGGCGGCGCGGTCTATTCCCCGGCGATGACCGATTTCATCTTCATGGTGAAGGACAGCGCCTACATGTTCGTCACCGGTCCCGACGTGGTCAAGACGGTGACGCATGAGAGCGTGACGCAAGAGGAACTGGGCGGTGCGGTGACGCACACGACGCGCTCGGGCATCGCCGATCTCGCCTTCGAAAACGACGTCGAGGCGCTTATCGAGCTGCGGCGGTTCCTCGATTTCCTGCCGTCCTCGAACCGCGTGGCGCCGCCGCAGCGCCCGAGCCAGGACCCGCCCGACCGCGACGAACCCTCGCTCGATACGCTGGTGCCGTCCAACCCCAACAAGCCCTACGACATGCTCGAACTCATCAGCAAGGTGGCGGACGAGGGCGAGTTCTTCGAGCTGCAGCCGAGCTATGCTCGCAACATCATCATCGGCTTCGCGCGCATGCAAGGTGCGCCCGTCGGCATCGTCGCCAACCAGCCGCTGGTGCTGGCGGGATGCCTCGACATCGACAGCTCGCGCAAGGCCGCACGCTTCGTGCGCTTTTGCGACTGCTTCGGCATCCCCATCGTCACCTTCGTCGACGTGCCCGGCTTCCTGCCCGGCACGGCGCAGGAATTTGGCGGCATCATCAAGCACGGCGCCAAGCTCTTGTTCGCCTATGCCGAGGCGACGGTTCCCAAAGTGACGGTGATCACGCGCAAGGCCTATGGCGGCGCTTATGACGTCATGAGCTCGAAGCACCTGCGCGGCGACGTGAACTATGCCTGGCCGTCGGCCGAGATCGCGGTGATGGGGCCCAAGGGCGCGGTGGAGATCATCTTCCGCGGCGATCTCGGCGATGCCGCCAAGATCGAGGCCCGCACCGAGGAGTATCGCGAGAAATTCGCCAATCCCTTCGTCGCCGCGAGCCGCGGCTTCATCGACGACATCATCATGCCGCACGGCACGCGCCGTCGCGTCTGCCGCGCCCTCGCCATGCTGCGCGGCAAGACGCTGAGCAATCCCCCGAAAAAGCACGACAACATTCCCCTCTGATAAGCTGAACGGGAGTATGGCCGCGCCCCATGCCTCGAATCGTGCATGTTCCGTAAAATCCTCATCGCCAATCGCGGCGAGATTGCCTGCCGGGTGATTCGCACCGCGCGGCGCATGGGCATCGCCACCGTGGCGGTCTATTCCGATGCCGATGCCGAGGCGCTGCATGTGCGCGAGGCCGACGCGGCCGTGCGCATCGGGCCGCCGGCCGCTGCCGACAGCTATCTCCGCATCGACCGCATCGTCGCCGCGTGCCGCGAAACAGGCGCCGAGGCGGTCCATCCCGGCTATGGCTTTCTCTCCGAGAACGCCGAGTTTGCCGAGACGCTCGCGGCGGCGGGCATCGTCTTCATCGGCCCCGATGCGCGCGCCATCGCCGCGATGGGCGACAAGATCGCGGCCAAGCGTCTTGCGGCCGAGGCCGGCGTCGCGACCGTGCCCGGCCATCTCGGCGCCGTCGCCGACGCCGACGACGCGGTGCGCATCGCGCGCGCGGTGGGCTATCCCGTGATGCTCAAAGCCGCCGCGGGCGGCGGCGGCAAGGGCATGCGCGTCGCCCGCGGCGACGGCGAGGTGCGTGGCGGCTTTCGTGCGGCGTCCTCGGAGGCACGCTCGAGCTTCGCCGACGACCGCATCTTCATCGAGCGCTATATCGAGGAGCCGCGCCACATCGAGATTCAGGTTCTGGGCGACGCGCACGGCAATGTGGTGCATCTGTTCGAGCGCGAATGCTCGATACAGCGCCGCCACCAGAAGGTGATCGAAGAGGCGCCGAGCCCGCTGCTCGACGCGGCGACCCGCGCCGCCATGGGAGCGCAGGCGGTGGCGCTGGCGCGGGCGGTCGGCTATCGCTCGGCCGGCACCGTCGAGTTCATCGCCGACCGCGCACGCCGTTTCTTTTTTCTCGAAATGAACACGCGGCTCCAGGTCGAACACCCCGTGACCGAGATGGTGACGGGTCTCGATCTGGTCGAGTTGATGATCCGCATCGCCGCGGGCGAGGCCCTGCCCTTCGCGCAATCGGACCTGCGCCTCGCGGGTGCGGCGATCGAGGCGCGGGTTTATGCCGAGGACCCGACCCGCGGTTTTCTGCCGTCGATCGGGCGCCTGGTCCGATTTCTGCCGCCCGGCGGCGATGGCCTGCGGCTCGAGAGCGGCGTCGTCGAGGGCAGCGAGATCAGCCTTCACTACGACCCGATGATCGCCAAGCTCATTGCCCACGGGCCGGACCGGGCAACGGCGACGGCGCGGCTTGCCGAGGCGCTCGACGCGTTCTGTATCGCGGGCGTGTCGCACAATATCGGCTTTCTCGCCGCGGTGATCGCGAGCGAGCGCTTTCGCCAAGGGCAGCTTTCCACCGATTTCATCGCCGAGGAATTTCCGCACGGATTTTCCGGCCGCGCCCTCGATCCGGCAGCCGCGGCACAGGCGATCGCCATTGCCGTGGCGGCGCAGCGCATCGTCGCCGAACACACGGCCGAGATCGAAGGACGGCTCGCCGGAGGCGTCGGCCTCGTCCCGCAGGCGTGGATGGTCTGCCATGACGAGGCGCGGCACGCCGCACGCACCACCCGCGACGGGACGGCGATCACCGTCAGCACCGACGCCGGATCGCACGTCATCGCCACCGGCTGGCGGCCGTGGCAGCCGCTCTTTCGCGCCACTATCGACGGCCAGCCCTGCGTCTATCAGATTGCGCGTGACGGCATCGGCCTCAAACTGACGCGCGGCGGCGCCGAATGGCGCGCTAAAGTGCTGACGCCGCGCGCAGCCGAACTGCTTGCGCTAATGCCGGAGAAAGTGGCGGCGGATCTCTCGCACCTGCTGCTGTCGCCGATGCCGGGCCTTCTCGTCTCGGTCGCGGTGGCGGAGGGCCAGGAGGTCAAAGCCGGCGAGGAACTCGCGGTGATCGAAGCGATGAAGATGGAGAACGTGCTGCGCGCCGAACGCGACGGAAGGATCGCCAAGATCCGGGCCATGCCCGGCGAAAGCCTGGCCGCCGACCAGGTCATCCTGGAGTTCGGATGACGGCGGCGGCGATGGCGGAGGTCGCGGTGCGGGTGATCGTCGAAGGGCAGGTTCAGGGCGTGGGATACCGCGCCTGGGCGGTGCGCGAGGCGCGCCGCTTTGGCCTCCGCGGCTGGGTTCGCAATCGCCGCGAGGGCAGCGTCGAGGCGATACTGATCGGCGAGGCGGAGGCGGTCACGCGAATGGTCGAGGCTTGCGGCCGCGGCCCGCGTCTGGCGCAGGTCGCGCGCGTCACCTGCGAGGACGCGCTTGACGACGGCGCCAGTCCTTTTCACGAGCGACCCACGGTCTGATCCGCGCGATGCCGCGATCGCAATTCCGCCTCCTCGCCAGCCGACGGCTGCTGCCGCTGTTCGTGACGCAATTTCTCGGCGCGCTGAACGACAATCTGTTCAAGAACGCGCTCGTCATCCTCATCGCCTACCGCGACGCCTCGAATGCGCGGGAGACCGAGATTCTCGTCACCGTGGCGGGTGCGATCTTCATCGTTCCCTATTTTCTGTTCTCCGCCACCGCAGGGCAGCTCGCCGATCGCTTCGAGAAGCAGCGGCTCGTTCGCATCACGAAGGTGTGGGAGATCGGGGTGATGTTGCTGGCGGCGGCGGGATTCGCGCTCAACAGCGTCGCCTTCCAGCTCGCCGTGCTGTTCTGCCTCGGCGTGCAGGCGACTTTCTTCGGGCCGGTGAAATACGGCATCCTGCCCGAGCTGCTGCATCCCGACGAGCTTCTGAGTGGGAACGCCCTGATCGAGGCCGGAACGTTCCTCGCCATCCTCATCGGCACGATCGCCGGCGGCCTCCTCATCGTCGCGCCCCATGGCGCTGTGATCGTCACCGCGACGCAGCTCGTCTTTGCCGTGCTGGGCTGGGGCGCAAGTCTCGCCATCCCGCGGCGGCGGGCGGCGGCGCCCGATCTCAGGCTCAACCCCAACATCGTGGCCGAGACCTGGACAATCGTCCGCCACGCCTATCGGCAGCAGGTGCTGCGCCTGCCCCTTCTCGGCATTTCCTGGTTTTGGTTCATCGGCATCGCCTATCTCGCGCAGTTTCCCAATTTCGCCAAGGAGATCCTGGGCGCGAACAACCAGGTCGTGACGCTGTTCCTTACGCTCTTTTCGATCGGCATCGGCGCCGGCTCGCTCCTGTGCGGCCGGCTGCAGCGGGGCGCGATCAATCTGCGATTGGTGCCGCTGGGTGCGCTTGGCCTGACAGTCTTCGGCTTTGACTTCTTCCTGGCAAGCACGGGCGCCGCGGCGCACGGGCCGCTGATGGGCGCCGCCGCTTTCCTCGCCACGCCCGGGCATTGGCGGATCGTCGTCGATCTCGCCGTCATCGCGCTCGCCGGCGGCGTTTATTGCGTGCCGCTTTATGCGGTCATGCAGGCACGCAGCGATGACCAGCATCGGGCGCGCGTGATCGCCGCCAACAACATCATCAATGCGCTGTTCATGGCCTTTGCCGGCGCCGGCAGCGCGCTCATGCTCGCATTCGGGCTCGGCATCCCGTCGATCTTTCTTGCCATCGCCGCCGGTAACGCGGTGGTGACGGCGGCCTGCTTCCGCGCGCGCTGACGCCGCTCAGGCGTCGGCCGCTTCGGCCTCTTCGCCGGCGGCCTGCACCGGTCCCGAATCCTTGCCCTTGGCCTCGGGATCGCGGTCGACCAGTTCGATCACCGCCATGGCGGCGTCATCGCCGTAGCGGAACCCGGCCTTGAGGATGCGGCAATAGCCGCCTGCCCTTGCCGCATAGCGCTCGGCCAACGTCGTCATCACCTTGTCGGCGAGTTTCGCGTCCTGGAGCGCCGAGATCACCTGGCGGCGGGCGTGAAGGCCGCCGCGCTTGCCGAGCGTGATAAGGCGCTCGACCACGGGGCGGAGATCCTTGGCTTTGGGCAGCGTCGTGGTGATCTGCTCGTGCTTCAAAAGCGCATGCGCCATGTTCTCGAACATGGCCTTGCGATGGGCAGAGGTTCGGCTGAAGCTGCGGCCGCGAAGACGATGGCGCATGATGATGGCCTCAATAGGGTTCCTCGAGGCGCTTGGCCAGCTCCTCGATGTTCTCGGGTGGCCAGTTCGGGATCTCCATGCCGAGATGGAGGCCCATCTGCGCCAACACTTCCTTGATCTCGTTGAGCGATTTGCGGCCGAAATTCGGAGTCCGCAGCATTTCGGCCTCGGTCTTCTGCACGAGATCGCCGATATAGACGATGTTGTCGTTCTTGAGGCAATTGGCCGAGCGCACCGACAGCTCGAGCTCGTCCACCTTGCGCAGCAGGTTCTTGTTGAAGGGCAGTTCGCTCGGCCGCTCTTCTTCGGCGGCGCCGCGCGGCTCCTCGAAATTGATGAAGAGCTGAAGCTGGTCTTGAAGGATACGCGCAGCCAGCGCGACCGAATCCTCGGGCGTGATCGCGCCGTTGGTCTCGATCGTCATCGATAGCTTGTCGAAATCGGTCCGTTGACCGACGCGGGTGTTGTCGACCTTATAGCTCACCTTGCGCACCGGGCTGAACAGCGCGTCGATCGGAATGAGGCCGATCGGGGCGTCCTCGGACCGGTTCTCGTTGGCGGGGCGATAGCCCTTGCCGCTTTCGACGGTCAGCTCCATCACCAGCTTGGCGGCGCTGTCGAGGGTGCAGATGAGGTGATCGGGGTTCATGATTTCGATGTCGTGCCCGGTCTCGATCTGCTTGGCCCGCACCTCGCCCGGCCCGGAGGCTCGCAGCCGCATGCGCTTCGGCCCCTCGCCATGCATCCTGAGGGCGACGCCTTTGATGTTGAGGACAATGTCGGTTACGTCCTCGAGCACGCCGGGCAGCGACGAGAATTCGTGCAGCACGCCTTCGATCTGGGCCGACGTGATAGCCGCACCCTGGAGCGAGGACAAGAGCACGCGCCGCAGCGCGTTGGCGAGAGTGAGGCCGAAGCCGCGCTCCAGCGGTTCCGCCACCACCACCGCCCCGCGCTTGGGATCGTCGCCCGGTTCGATCAGAAGCTGTTTGGGCTTCTGCAAATCCTGCCAGTTCTTTTAAATCTGAGTCACGAGAGGCACCTCATATCGCATACGCGAATTCTCCGGTAAGGCCGCCGGCCCTCGCGGGCCCCAGTGGGCGCTGCCGTCGCTTCCCGGAGCGCGCCGATCCGGGGCCGGGCAGACTAGACCCGCCGGCGCTTGGGCGGCCGACAGCCGTTATGCGGAATCGACGTCACGTCGCGGATGGATGAGACCGAAAATCCCACCGTCTGGAGCGCGCGCAAGGCGGATTCGCGTCCCGAACCCGGTCCCTTGACCTCGATCTCGAGCGTCCGCATGCCGTGTTCCATGGCCTTGCGCCCGGCATCCTCGGCCGCGACCTGGGCGGCATAGGGGGTCGATTTGCGCGAGCCCTTGAACCCCATGCTGCCCGATGACGACCAGGCAATGGTGTTGCCCTGGGCGTCGGTGATGGTGATCATGGTGTTGTTGAAGGTGGCGTTGACGTGAGCCACGCCCGACGTGATGTTCTTGCGCTCACGACGGCGCAGACGCGGCGCTGCTGCAGGCTTGGCCATTCGGTTCCTCGTGCTTGTGGCGCGCCGACCTAGACGGCCTTTTTCTTGCCCGCGATCGGCCGCGCCGGTCCCTTGCGCGTGCGGGCGTTGGTGTGCGTCCTTTGGCCACGTACCGGCAGACCCTTCCGGTGCCTCAGTCCGCGATAGCAGCCGAGATCCATCAGCCGCTTGATGTTCATCGCCACGAGGCGGCGCAAATCGCCCTCGACCGTGTAATCCCGATCGATCAGTTCGCGAATGCGCAGCACCTCGTCATCGGTCAGTTCATGCGCGCGCCGCTCCGGCGGAATGCCGAGCCTCGTGCAAATCTGACCCGCGGAAGTCCGTCCGATGCCGTGGATATAGGTCAGCGCGATCGGGACCCGCTTTTGATTGGGGATGTTGACGCCGGCAATGCGCGCCACCTGCGCTTCTCCTTCACATCAGGGATTGGGGACGACCGCCACGTGCCCGCAACGCACTCAGGGCGGGCAAAATATAAGGTCCAAAACGAGAAAGTCAACCATGCGTGCCATCCGCGGGGAATCCCAGAACCCGGTCGATTTCGCGCGTGACATTGTCGGGTTCCGCCATTCCGTCGACTTGCCGCAGAATGCCCTTCGCGCGGTAATAGGGAAGGACCGGCGCGGTCTGGTCGTGATAGGCGGCCAGCCGCGCCCATACCGTCTCCGGCCGGTCGTCGGCGCGATGGACGAGCTGGGTGCTGCCGCACAAATCGCAGATGCCCGCGCGTTTCGGAGGATTGTAGCGCTCGTGGTAGCTGGCCCCGCACTGGGCGCAGGTGAAGCGCCCGGTAATGCGGTCGACCAGTGCCGCCTCGTCCACCGTGAGCTCGATGACGTAATCGAGCCGCAGCCCCTTGGCGGCGAGCATGGCATCGAGCGCTTCGGCCTGGGGCACGGTGCGCGGAAAGCCATCGAGAATGAAGCCCACTCCCCCGCCAGCCGGTCGATCCGGCTGCCGATGAGGTCGATCATGATGTCGTCGGAGACGAGGCGGCCCGAATCCATGATTGCCTGGACCCGACGCCCGAGAGCGCTGCCGGAGGCGAGTTCGGCGCGCAGCATGTCTCCGGTGGCCAGCTGGAGCATCCCATGGCGTTCTTCTAGGCGTTTGGCCTGTGTCCCCTTGCCGGCCCCCGGCGGGCCCAGCAGGATCAGGTTCACCCGCGTCTCCCCCGCAGTTTGGATTTCTTGATAAGACCCTCGTACTGATGAGCAAGTAGATGGGAATGGATCTGCGCCACCGTGTCCATCGTCACGCTCACGACGATGAGTAGGCTGGTGCCGCCGAAATAAAACGGCACGTTGTATTGCGCGACCAGGATTTCAGGCAGCACGCAGACGGCGGCGAGATAGAGGGCGCCCACGACCGTGAGACGGGTCAGGACATAGTCGAGATAATCGGCGGTGTTCTTGCCCGGCCGTATGCCCGGCACGAAGCCGCCGTATTTCCGGAGATTATCGGCAGTCTCGGTCGGATTGAAGACGATCGCGGTATAAAAGAAGCTGAAGAAAACGATGAGCGCCACATAGAGCAAGATATAGAGCGGCTTGCCGTGGCTGAGAAACGCCGCGATATAGGCGACGATGCCGGACTGCGCGGTATTGAAGCTCGCCAGCGTCGCCGGCAGCAGCAGCAGCGAGGACGCAAAGATCGGCGGGATCACGCCTGAGGTATTGAGCTTGAGCGGCAGGTGCGAAGCTTCGCCGCCGAACATCTTGTTGCCGACCTGGCGTTTCGGATACTGCACCAGGATGCGGCGCTGCGCCCGTTCCATGAAGACGATGAACGTGACGACAGCGACGGCCAGGAACAGGAAAATGATAATGAAGAAGGTCGACAGCGCGCCGGTGCGGCCGAGTTCGAGGAGCGCCCCCAGCGCCGCCGGCATTCGCGCGACGATGCCGGAGAAGATGATGAGGGAAATGCCGTTGCCGACGCCGCGCGCGGTGATCTGCTCGCCGAGCCACATGAGAAAGATGGTGCCGCCCGTGAGCGTCACGACCGTCGTGAGCCGGAAGAAGAGGCCCGGATTGAGCACGGCGATGCCGGTGCTACCGCGCAGGCCTTCCAGGCCCACGGCGATGCCATAGGCCTGCACCGCGGCCAGCAACACGGTGCCATAGCGCGTGTACTGGTTGAGCTTCTTGCGGCCGGCCTCGCCCTCCTTCTTGAGCGTCTCGAGCTGCGGCGAGACCGCGGTCAGAAGCTGAACGATGATCGACGACGAGATATAAGGCATGATGGCGAGGGCGAAGATCGTCATGCGCCCGAGCGCACCGCCCGAAAACATGTCGAACATGCCGAGGATGCCGCCCGAATTGCGCTGAAACACCTCCGCAAGAACCTGGGGGTCGATGCCAGGCAAGGGGATGTAAGTCCCGAGGCGATAGATCAACAGCGCGCCTAGCGTAAACCAGATCCGGTTCTTGAGGTCGGTCGCCTTGGCGAAGGCGGAGAGGTTGATGCTCTGTGCGAGTTGTTCCGCGGCTGACGCCATGGGGTCCTTCCTTAGGCTTCGCAGGGGAGCCGGTTAGTCAGGCGGCTTTCGTCTTGGCCGCCGCCACGATCACCTTCCCCCCGACTTTTTCCACCGCCGCAACGGCGGCCTTCGAAGCCCCTGCCACTTCGATCGTCACCGGCACTTTGAGTTCGCCCTTGGCAAGGAGCCGGACGCCGTCGCCGACCCGGCGCAGAACACCAGCGGCGACGAGCGCGGCGCCGTCGACCGAGGCGTCGGCCTTAAGCCGTCCGGCATCGAGCGCCGTCTGCAGCCGGCCGAGATTGACGACATGGAAAACCTTGCGGAACGGCTTGTGGTTAAAGCCGCGCTTGGGCAGCCGGCGATGGAGCGGCGTCTGGCCGCCCTCAAAGCCCGCCAATGCGACACCGGAGCGCGCGGTCTGACCCTTGCCGCCGCGGCCGCTGGTCTTGCCCTTGCCTGAGCCGATGCCGCGGCCGAGACGCTTAGACCGGTAATGCGCGCCCGGATTGTCCCTGATCTCGTTGAGTTTCATCCGTCACCGCCTGGAGCCAATTATCTCACCACCGCCTGCCGTTCCGCAATCACGAGGCCGATTCGACCCGCACCAGATGCCGCACGCCGGCGATCATGCCGCGCACCGCCGGCGTGTCCTCGAGCACCCGTGTACGGTGCATCTTGTCGAGCCCAAGCCCCTTGAGCGTAGCCCGCTGATAGGCTTGGCGGCCGATCGGGCTGCCGATCTGCGTCACTTTGAGGCGCGGCTTGCTGGCATCCGTCACGGCCGTCACTCCCGCGCCTCGCCGCCGGCATCGCGCCGGCCGAGGATCTCGCTGACCTTCTTGCCGCGGCGCTGGGCGACAGCGCGCGGGCTCACCGCGCGGCCGAGGGCCTCGAAAGTCGCCTTGATCATGTTGTGCGGATTGGAGGTGCCGACCGACTTCGCCACCACGTCCTGAACCCCCAGCGCCTCGAAGATCGCCCGCATCGGGCCGCCGGCGATGATGCCGGTGCCGGCCGGCGCCGCGCGCATGATCACCTCGCCCGCGCCGTAATGGCCGATGATGTCGTGGTGCAGCGTCCGGCTTTCGCGCAGCGGCACGCGGACCATGGCGCGGCGCGCCTGCTCGGTCGCCTTGCGGATCGCCTCCGGTACCTCGCGCGCCTTGCCCGAGCCGTAGCCGACGCGGCCCTTGCGGTCGCCGACGACCACGAGCGCGGCGAAGCCGAAGCGCCGGCCGCCCTTCACCACCTTGGCGACGCGATTGATGCTGACGAGCTTCTCGACGAATTCGCTCTCATCGCGATCGCGTCCCTGGCGGTCGCCGTCGCCACGGCGACCACGGCGCTCGCGATCGCCGCCTTCGCGGGAGCGGTCGCCGCCGGGTGAGCGCGGCCGGTCGCCGCTGCCCTGGGTCCGTGCCATGCCAACCCCTTTCCTAGAATTCGAGGCCGCCCTCACGGGCGGCATCGGCCAGGGCCTTGACCCGGCCATGGAACAAATACCCGCCACGGTCGAACACGACAGCGGTGACGCCGGCTTCCTTGGCGCGCGCGGCGAGAAGCTTGCCGACCGCGGCGGCCGCTTCCTTGTCGGCGCCGGTCTTGAGCGTTTCGCGCAGGTCCTTGTCGAGCGTCGAAGCGGCAGCCAGCGTATGGGAGCGATCGTCGTCAATCACCTGGGCATAGATGTGCCTGGAGGAGCGGAAGACCGACAGGCGCGGCCGTCGTCCCTGCGTGACCGCGGCGAGACGGCGGCGGACACGCGCCCGGCGGCGCGCATAGAGATCCTTCGACTTGCTGCTCATGGCGCGACCCTATTTCTTCTTGCCTTCCTTGCGGCGGACATGCTCGGTGGCATATTTGATGCCCTTGCCCTTGTAGGGTTCGGGCTGGCGATAGGCGCGGATCACCGCGGCGATCTGGCCGACCCTCTGGCGATCGGCGCCGCTGACGCTGATGGCGGTCGGCTTCTCGCACACGATCTTCACGTCGTCGGGGATGGGGAACGTGATGTCGTGGCTGTAGCCGAGCTGCAGCACCAGGTTCTTGCCCTGGACCGAGGCGCGGTAGCCGACGCCGTTGATCTCGAGATTCTTGCTGAAGCCGCGCGAGACGCCGGTGACCATGTTGTTGACGAGGGCGCGCGTCGTCCCCCACATCATGCGCGCGCGCTTCGATTCCGAGTTGGGCTTCACCCACACCTTGCCCTGATCGACAGAGGCCGTGACGTCGTCGCCGACGGCAAGCTTGAGGTTGCCGAGCCGGCCCTTGGCCGTCAGCACGCCGCCTGCCAGCTCGATGCTGACGCCCTGGGGCAGGGTCACGGGGTATTTGCCGATGCGCGACATGGGCTCACCTCAGAATACGCGGCACAGGACTTCGCCGCCGACATTGGCGGCACGGGCCTCGTTGTCGGACATGATGCCGCGCGGCGTCGACAGGATGGCGATGCCGAGTTCGTTATAGACGCGCGGCAAGTCGGCGATGCGCGAATAGATGCGCCGGCCGGGCTTGGAGATGCGGTGGATCTCGCGGATGACAGGTTCGCCGTCGACATATTTGAGCTCGATCTTGAGCTCGGCGACGCCGGGCCGGACCTCTTCGCGCGAGTAGCCTCGGATATAGCCTTCGCGCTGCAGCACTTCGAGCACGTTAGAGCGCATCTTCGAGGCCGGCGATTGGATCGACGGCTTGCGCGCGCGCTGCCCGTTATTGATGCGGGCCAACATGTCGCCGATGGGATCGCTCATCGTCATTCGGCTGTCTCCCTTACCAACTCGACTTCACCATGCCGGGGATCTGGCCGGACGAGGCCAAGGCGCGGAGCGCGATCCGCGAGAGGCGGAATTTGCGGTAATAGCCGCGCGGCCGCCCGGTGAGTTCGCAGCGATTGTGCAACCGCACCGCCGCCGAATTGCGCGGCAGCTCGGCGAGCTTGAGGCGCGCGGCGAAGCGCTCCTCGGGAGGAAGCGAGCGGTCCTCGGCGATCGCCTTGAGGCGCGCGCGCTTGCCCGCCATGCGCTTCACCAGCACGGCGCGGTGGCGGTTCTTGTTGACGGAACTGGTCTTGGCCATATCGATTGATCCTCGGGGCTGGCGATCAGGTGATGAAAGGCATCTGGAAGCCGGCGAGCAGGGACTTCGCCTCCGCGTCGGTCCCGGCGGTGGTGCAGATGACGATGTTCATGCCGCGCACGGCATCGACCTGATCGTAATTGATCTCGGGGAAGACCAATTGCTCGCGCAATCCCAGCGCGTAATTGCCACGCCCGTCAAAGGCCCGGGGCGAGAGCCCGCGGAAGTCGCGCACGCGCGGCAAGGCGATGTTCACCAACCGATCGAGAAATTCGTACATGCGATCGCGCCGGAGCGTCACCTTGGCCCCGATCGGCATGTTCTCACGCAACTTGTAGGTCGCGATCGATTTCTTGGCGCGGGTGACGACGGGCCTTTGCCCGGTGATGGTGGCAATGTCCTTGGCGGCGGCGGTGACGTTCTTGGCATCCTGCACGCCCTCGCCCACGCCCATGTTGACCACGATCTTTTCGAGCCGCGGCGCCTGAAGCGCGTTCGTGTAGCCGAACTCCTTCATCAGCGCTGGCCGCACCGTGGTCTCGTAGTACTCTTTCAAACGGGCGGGCATATCGCTCTCCTCACGCGTCGATGACTTCGCCGGAGCGCTTGGCGTAGCGAACCTTGCGGCCGTCATCGAGGAACTTGTAGCCGATGCGCGTTGGCTTCTGTGTCTGCGGATCGACATGGGCGAGGTTCGAGACGTGGATCGCCGCCTCCTTCTCGACGATGCCCCCGGGCTCGCCCGGGCGCGGGCGGGTATGGCGCCGCACCATGTTGAGCCCCTGGACGACGGCGCGGTTTTCGGTGCGCAGCATGCGCACCACCTCGCCGGACTTGCCCTTCTCGCGGCCGGCGATGACCACCACCCGGTCGCCGCGCTTGATCTTGAATTTCTCGGCCATGGCTAGAGAACCTCGGGCGCGAGCGAGACGATCTTCATGAACTTGCGTGCGCGCAACTCGCGCGTCACCGGTCCGAAGATGCGCGTGCCGATCGGCTCGCCCTGCTTGGTGATGAGCACCGCGGCATTGCGGTCGAAGCGGATCGCGCTGCCATCGGGCCGGCGGATCTCCTTGGCGGTGCGGACAATCACGGCCTGATGCACGTCGCCCTTCTTGACGCGGCCGCGCGGGATCGCTTCCTTGACCGAGACGACGATTACGTCGCCCACCGTCGCCGTGCGCCGCTTGGAGCCGCCCAGCACCTTGATGCACTGCACGCGGCGGGCGCCCGAGTTGTCGGCGACATCGAGGTTGGTCTGCATCTGGATCATGGCGATTCGCTCCCGCCCGCGCCCGCCGCCCCTTCGAGCACGACCCAGCGCTTGCGCTTGGAAATGGGCCGGCTCTCCAAGATGCGCACGAGGTCGCCGGTTTTGTGGGCGTTGTGCTCGTCATGCGCGGCATATGTCTTGGAGCGCATGATGAACTTCTTGTAGACGGGGTGCATGACGCGGCGCTCGACCCGGACGACGACCGTCTTGTCGCCCTTGTCGCTCACCACCACCCCCTGCAGGATCCGTTTCGGCATGTTCCGCTTTCCCTAAGACGCCTTCCGCGCGCGTTCGCCGAGAATGGTCTTGATGCGGGCCATGTCGCGCCGCACCTGCCGCATCCGCGCGGTGTTCTCGAGCTGGCCGCTCGCCCTCTGGAAGCGCAAGTTGAACCCTTCCCGGCCGAGCTGATCGAGCTCACCCGTGAGCTCGTCGTCGGTCTTGGCCCTCACGTCAGCGGCCTTCATGGCTGCGCCTCCCCGCCCACACGGGTAACGATGCGCGTGCTGATCGGAAGCTTGGCAGAGGCGAGCTCGAACGCCTCGTGCGCGAGCGCTTGCGGCACGCCGTCGAGCTCGAACATGATGCGGCCCGGCTTGACGCGACAGATCCAGAACTCGGGCGTGCCCTTGCCGCTGCCCATGCGCACTTCGGCCGGCTTCTGCGACACGGGGATATCGGGGAAGATGCGGATCCAGACACGCCCGACACGGCGGATATGACGCGTGATCGCCCGCCGCGCCGCCTCGATCTGGCGCGCGGTGATGCGGCCCGGCTCGATCGCCTTGAGGCCAAAGGCGCCGAAATTCAGCGTCGTTCCGCCCTTGGCGAGGCCGTGAATGCGGCCCTTGTGCGCCTTGCGGTATTTGCTGCGCTTGGGAGAGAGCATAGGTGTTCCTTCGCGTCCTTAGCCGCGCGCGGGCTGCGCTTCGGCGGCGCGCTTGTCCTGCGCCATCGGGTCGTGCGCCAGCACCTCGCCCTTGAACACCCAGACCTTGACCCCGCAAGTGCCATAAGTGGTCTTGGCCGTCCCATAGCCGAAATCGACGTCGGCGCGCAGCGTATGCAGCGGCACGCGCCCCTCGCGATACCACTCCATGCGCGCAATCTCGGCACCGCCGAGCCGGCCGGAGCAATTGATGCGGATGCCGAGCGCGCCCAGCCGCATCGCCGATTGAACCGCGCGCTTCATCGCGCGGCGAAAGGCGACGCGCCGCTCGAGCTGCTGCGAAATGCCATCGGCGATGAGCTTGGCATCGATCTCGGGCTTGCGGATTTCGAGGATGTTGAGGCTCACTTCGCTGTTCGTCATCTTGCCGATATCGACGCGCAGCTTTTCGATGTCGGCGCCCTTCTTGCCGATCACCACGCCGGGGCGCGCCGAATGGATCGTGATACGGGTCTTCTTCGCGGCGCGCTCGATGACGACGCGACTCACCCCCGCCTGTTGCAGCCGCGTCGTCAGGAAGTTCCTGAGGCGCAGGTCCTCGTGCAGCAGATTCGCATAGTCCTTGCGCGCGAACCAGCGCGAATCCCAGGTTCGGTTGATGCCGAGCCTCAAGCCGATCGGGTTGACTTTCTGGCCCATCAGGCCGTCTCCTCTTCCACCTGTTCGGCGCGCTCGCGCACGACGACCAGAAGATTTGCGAAATGCTTTTCGACGCTCGCCGAGCGGCCGCGGCCGCGGGCGTGGAACCGCTTCAGCGCGAAGGCGCGGCCGACGCTCGCCTCCGCCACCACGAGCCGGTCGACATCGAGCTGGTGATTGTTCTCGGCGTTGGCGATCGCCGCCTGCAGCACTTTCTTCACGTCGTGCGCGATGCGGCGGTGCGAGAAGGTGAGCTCGTGCAGCGCCGCGCTCGCCGTCAGGCCGCGGATCGACTGCGCCACGAGGTTGAGCTTGCGCGCGCTGACATGGAGCGCCCGTGCATAGGCCGAGGCTTCGGTCTCGGCGAGGCGGCGGGGAGCGGATGGCTTGCCCATGGCTAGACCCGCTTCGCCTTCTTGTCGGCGGCGTGCCCGTAGAACGTGCGGGTAGGCGCGAACTCGCCGAATTTGTGGCCGATCATGTGCTCGGTCACCAGCACGGGAATGAATTTGTGGCCGTTATAGACGCCGAAGGTGAGGCCGACGAATTGCGGGAAGATGGTCGAGCGCCGCGACCATGTGCGGATGATCTCGCTGCGCCCGGAACCGCGCACCTTCTCCGCCTTCTTCAGGAGATAGCCGTCGACGAACGGCCCTTTCCATACCGAGCGAGTCACGAGCCTCTCCGCTATTTCTGGCGCCGCCGCCGCACGATGAAGCGGTCGGTCGCCTTGTTGTGACGGGTTTTCTTGCCCTTGGCCTGCTGACCCCAGGGCGAGACCGGATGGCGCCCGCCGCGGGTGCGGCCGCCGAGAGGATGGTCGACCGGGTTCATGGCCTCGCCGCGCACGTGCGGACGGAAGCCGCGCCAGCGATTGCGCCCGGCCTTGCCGATCGAGATGTTCTGCTGGTCCGGGTTGGACACGGCGCCGATCGTCGCCATGCACTCGGCGCGCACCATCCGCACCTCGCCCGATGACAGTCGCAACAGTGCGTAGCCGGCGTCACGCCCGACGAGCTGGACATAGGTGCCGGCGGCGCGGGCGAGCTGTCCGCCCTTGCCCGGCTTCAGCTCGACATTGTGGATGATGGTGCCGATCGGGATGTTGCGCATCGGCATGGCATTGCCCGGCTTCACGTCGACGCGGTCGCCGGAAACGATGCGGTCGCCTTCCTTGAGGCGCTGCGGCGCCAGCACATAGGACAACTCGCCGTCCTCGTATTTGACGAGGGCGATGAAGCCGCTGCGGTTGGGATCGTATTCGAGGCGCACGACCTCGGCCGGGATGTCGTGCTTCTGGCGCTTGAAGTCGACCATGCGATAGCGCCGCTTGTGGCCGCCGCCGCGCCAGCGCAGCGTGATCCGGCCGTGATTGTTGCGCCCGCCGGTGCCGCGCTTGCCGGCGGTGAGCGCCTTGACCGGGCGGCCCTTGTATAGCTCGCTGCGATCGACCAGCACCAATTGGCGGCGTCCGGGCGAGGTCGGCTTGTACGTCTTGAGCGGCATGGCCTCAGATTCCCGTCGTGATGTCGATCTTGGAGCCCTCGGCCAGGGTCACGATCGCCTTCTTGTAATCGGAGCGCGTTCCCACTCGGCCGCGGACGCGCTTGGTCTTGCCCTTCATCCGTATGGTGTTGACCGCCGTCACCTTGACCTTGAACAACCCCTCGACCGCGGCCTTGACCGAGCGCTTGTCGGCGTCGAGCGGCACCCGGAACGTCACCTGGTTGTGCTCGGAGATGGCGGTCGCCTTCTCGGTGATGACCGGCGTGCGGACGAGATCGCGCATCTGCTGCCGGCTGAGACCGGCCCTTGCCCGCGGAATGTAGCGAAACCGGCTCATGTCAGGCGCGCCTCCAGTGCCGCCACTGCGTCCCGCGTCAGTACCAGCGTGTCGCTGCGCAGGATGTCGTAAACGTTGGCGCCCTGCTGCGGCAGCACGTCGACCCGCGGCAGGTTGCGTGCGGCGCGGGCGAAATTGTCGTCGACCGCGGCGCCGTCGATGATCAGCACCGAACCCCAGCCCAAGCTGCGGAAGCGGTCGGCCAGCGTCCGCGTCTTGGCGGTGTCGATGGTGGCACGATCGAGCACGACCAGCTTGCCCTCGGCCTGCTTCGCCGACAGCGCGGTCTTGAGTGCGAGCCGCCGCACCTTTTTCTGCAGCGAGAATTCGTGGCTGCGCACCACCGGGCCGAAGATCACGCCGCCGCCGCGGAACTGCGGCGAGCGCAGACTGCCCTGACGCGCTCGACCGGTGCCCTTTTGCCGCCACGGCTTCTTGGTCGTGCCCGAGACGTCGCTGATGCCCTTGGCCTTGTGCGTGCCGGCACGGCGCTTGGCCAGTTGCCAGTTGACCATGCGGGCGAGAATGTCGCGGCGGATCGGCAGGCCGAACACCGCATCCGACAGCTCGATGCTGCCGATGTCGTCGTTGTCGAGGGATTTGACCGAAGCCTGCATGTCACGCGCCTCCGCCGACCGCGGCCGGTGCGCGCAGCGCCGCCGGGAACGGCAGCTCCTGCTTCGGCTTGCGTTTTGCCGCGTCCTTGACGAGAACCCAGCCACCCGGCGCTCCCGGCACCGCGCCCTCGATCATGATGAGACCGCGCGCGTCGTCGGATGAGACCACGCGGAGATTCTGCGTCGTCACCCGCACATCGCCGTAGTGACCGGCCATTTTCTTGTTCTTGAAGACCTTGCCCGGGTCCTGGCGCTGCCCGGTCGAGCCGTGGCTGCGGTGCGAAACCGATACGCCGTGGGTCGCGCGCAGCCCGCCGAAATTGTGCCGCCGCATCACGCCGGTGAAGCCGCGGCCGATGGTCGTGCCGGTGACGTCGACGAGCTGGCCGGCGACGAAATGCGTCGCCGACAATTCGGCACCGACTTCGACGAGCGCATCGGGCGAGACGCGGAATTCGACCAGCTTCTGCTTGGGCTCGACCTTGGCCTTGGCAAAGTGGCCGCGCATGGGCTGGGTGACGTTCTTCACCTTGGCCTTGCCGGCGCCGAGCTGCACCGCGGTATAGCCGTCTGTCTCCACGGTACGGACCGCGGTTACCTGGCAGTTGTCGACCTTCAGCACCGTCACCGGCACATGGTTGCCGTCGTCGGTGAAGAGCCGGGTCATGCCCAGCTTGCGGGCGATGAGGCCGGTGCGCATGAGCGTCCCCTCAGAGCTTGATCTCGACGTCGACGCCGGCGGCAAGATCGAGCTTCATCAGCGCGTCCACCGTCTGCGGCGTCGGATCGACGATGTCGAGCACCCGCTTGTGGGTGCGGATCTCGAACTGCTCGCGCGACTTCTTGTCGATATGCGGCGAACGCAGCACCGTGAACTTCTCGATCTTGGTCGGCAACGGGATCGGACCCCGCACCCGCGCGCCGGTGCGCTTGGCGGTGTTGACGATCTCGCTCGTCGATTGGTCGAGAACGCGATGATCGTACGCCCTCAGCCGGATGCGGATGTTTTGATTGTCCATAACCTGTCCTTCGTCCTCGCTCCGGCTGCCGCCCGACGCGGCAGCTTTCGCGCCGTCCTACTTTATGATCTTTGCGACGACGCCGGCGCCGACGGTTCGGCCACCCTCGCGGATGGCAAAGCGCAGGCCCTCGTCCATGGCGATGGGCGCGATCAGCTCCACCTCCATCGAGATGTTGTCGCCCGGCATCACCATCTCCGTCCCCTCCGGCAGCCGCACCGTCCCCGTCACGTCGGTGGTGCGGAAGTAGAATTGCGGCCGGTAATTGGTGAAGAACGGCGTGTGCCGCCCGCCCTCCTCCTTGGTCAGGATATAGGCCTCGGCCTGAAAATTCGTGTGCGGCGTGATCGAGCCCGGCGCCGCCAGGACCTGGCCGCGCTCCACCTCCTCGCGCTTCGTCCCGCGCAACAGCGCCCCGATATTGTCCCCCGCCTCGCCCGAATCGAGCAGCTTGCGGAACATCTCAACCCCCGTCACCACCGTCTTCACCGTCGCCCGCAAGCCGACGATCTCGACCTCGTCCCCGACCTTGATAATTCCCCGCTCAACCCGCCCCGTCACCACCGTCCCCCGACCCGAGATCGAGAACACGTCCTCGATCGGCATCAGGAACGGACGGTCCTTCGCCCGCTCCGGCTGCGGAATGTAGGCATCGATCGCGTCCATCAGCTTCAGGATCGAGTCGTGACCCAGCTCCGGCTGCTTGCCCTCCAGCGCCATCAGCGCCGAGCCCCGGATCACCGGAATCTTGTCCCCCGGAAACTGATACGACGACAACAGCTCCCGAACCTCGAGCTCCACCAGGTCCAAAAGCTCCGGATCGTCCACCATGTCGACCTTGTTCAGATAGACCACGATCGCCGGAACCCCGACCTGCCGCGCCAGCAGGATGTGCTCCCGCGTCTGCGGCATCGGGCCGTCCGCCGCCGACACCACCAGGATCGCACCGTCCATCTGCGCCGCACCCGTGATCATGTTCTTGATGTAGTCCGCATGCCCCGGGCAATCGACATGCGCGTAATGACGGTTCTTCGTCTGGTATTCGACATGCGCCGTCGCGATCGTGATCCCCCGCGCCCGCTCCTCCGGCGCCTTGTCGATCTGGTCGTAGGCCGTGTACGTCGCACCACCCGTCTCCGCCAATACCTTCGTGATCGCCGCCGTCAACGACGTCTTCCCGTGATCGACGTGCCCGATCGTCCCGACATTGCAGTGCGGCTTCGTCCGCTCGAATTTCGCCTTCGCCATGGGTCCGTTCTCCGCTCGATCCTCTGGTCAATCACGCCATCTTGGCGCGGACTTCGTCCGCCACCGCCTGCGGCACTTGCTCGTAATGGTCGAAATGCATGGTGTACTGGGCGCGGCCCTGGCTCATCGAGCGCAGGGTGTTGACGTAGCCGAACATGTTGGCGAGCGGCACCATCGCCGTGATCACCCGCGCGTTGCCGCGCTGGTCCATGCCCGTCACCTGGCCGCGCCGGCTGTTGAGATCGCCGATCACGTCGCCCATGTAATCCTCGGGCGTCACCACCTCGACGCTCATGACCGGCTCGAGCAGCTTGGGCCCCGCCTTCTGCAAACCCTCCTTGAAGGCCGCGCGCGACGCGATCTCGAACGCGAGTGCGCTCGAATTCGACCTCGTGATAGGCGCCGTCGGTCAGGATCGCCTTGAAGTCGATCACCGGGAACCCGGCGAGCACGCCGGTCTCGAGCGAGCCGCGCACGCCCTTCTCGACGCCGGGGATGTATTCCTTCGGCACCGATGCCGCCCACCACCGCGCTCTTGAACTCGAAGCCGCTGCCGGGCGGCAGCGGCTCGAAGCGCATCTTGACGCGCGCGTATTGGCCCGAGCCGCCGGTCTGCTTCTTGTGCGTGTAGTCGACCTCGGCGGGCGCGTGATGGTCTCGCGATAGGCCACCTGCGGCGCGCCGACATTGGCGTCGACCTTGAACTCGCGCTTCATGCGGTCGACGATGATCTCGAGATGCAGCTCGCCCATCCCCTTGATGATGGTCTGGCCGCTCTCGTGATCGACGGCGACGCGGAACGAGGGGTCCTCGGTCGCGAGCCGGGCCAGCGCCTGGCCCATCTTCTCCTGGTCGCTCTTGGTCTTGGGCTCGACCGCGATCTCGATCACCGGCTCGGGGAATTCCATGCGCTCGAGCACCACGGGCGCAGTCGGGATCGCACAGCGTGTCGCCGGTCGTGGTGCCCTTGAGCCCGGCGAGCGCGACGATGTCGCCGGCGCGCGCCTCCTTGATGTCCTCGCGGTGGTTGGCGTGCATCTGCAGCATGCGGCCGATGCGCTCGCGATTGTCCTTCACCGAGTTCAGCACCTGCGTGCCGCCGACCAGCACGCCCGAATAGACGCGCACGAAGCTGAGCGAGCCGACGAACGGGTCGGTCATGATCTTGAAGGCGAGGCCGGCAAACGGCTCGTCGTCCGAGCAGCGCCGCACCACCGGCTCGTCGCTGCCCATCTTCACGCCCTTGATGGCGGCGACGTCGGTCGGCGCCGGCAGATAGTCGACGACCGCGTCGAGCAGCGGCTGCACGCCCTTGTTCTTGAAGGCCGAGCCGCACAGCACGGGGACGAAGGCATAGGAGATCGTGCCCTTGCGGATGCAGCGCCGGAGCGTGTCGGCGTCGGGCTCCTCGCCGCCGAGATAGGCTTCGAGCACCTTGTCGTCCTGCTCGACCGCGAGCTCGACGAGCCGCGCGCGGTATTCCTGCGCCTCGCGCCATGAGCGCTTCGGGGATGTCGGTCGACATCGAACTTGGCGCCGAGCGTCTCTTCCTGCCATGATCACGGCCTTCATCTCGACGAGGTCGACGATGCCGACGAATTCGCTCTCGATGCCGATCGGAAGCTGGATCACCAGCGGCACCGCGCCGAGGCGGTCCTTGATCATCTCGATGCAGCGGAAGTAATTGGCGCCGATCCGGTCCATCTTGTTGACGAAGCAGATGCGCGGCACGCCGTATTTGTCGGCCTGGCGCCACACCGTCTCGGACTGCGGCTCGACGCCGGCCACCGAATCGAACACCGTCACCGCGCCGTCGAGCACGCGCAGCGAGCGCTCCACCTCGATGGTGAAGTCGACATGGCCCGGGCGTGTCGATGATGTTGATGCGGTAATCGTTCCAGAAGCAGGTCGTGGCGGCCGAGGTGATGGTGATGCCGCGCTCCTGCTCCTGCTCCATCCAGTCCATGGTGGCGGTGCCCTCATGGACCTCGCCGATCTTGTAGGACCGGCCGGTGTAATAGAGGATGCGCTCGGTCGTCGTCGTCTTGCCGGCATCGATGTGGGCCATGATGCCGATGTTGCGATAGCGATCGAGAGGCGTCGTGCGTGGCATGAGAGGCTCCGAGGTCGCGCGCGTGCGAGCGGCGGCCTACCAGCGATAATGGGAAAAGGCCTTGTTGGCGTCCGCCATCCGATGCGTATCCTCCCGTTTTTTCACCGCCGAGCCGCGGTTGTTGGCAGCGTCGAGCAGCTCGCCCGACAGCCGCTCTTCCATGGTGTGCTCCGAGCGGTCGCGCGAGCTGCCGATGAGCCAGCGGATGGCCAGCGCCTGGCTGCGGTCGGGGCGGACCTCGACCGGAACCTGATAGGTGGCGCCGCCGACGCGGCGCGAGCGCACCTCGACCGACGGACGCACATTGCCGAGCGCGTCGTGGAAGACGCGCAGCGGGTCCTGGCCCGAGCGCTTGGCGATGCGGTCGAAGGCGCCATAGACGATCGTCTCGGCGACCGATTTCTTGCCCTCGTACATGAGGCAGTTCATGAACTTGGTGAGGACGAGGTCGCCGAACTTGGCGTCCGGCAGGACCTCGCGTTTGACGGCGGCGCGGCGGCGGGACATTGCTTGGCTCCCTATTTCGGCCGCTTGGCGCCGTATTTCGAGCGGCGCTGGCGGCGGTCCTTCACGCCCTGGGTGTCGAGCGTGCCGCGGATGATGTGATAGCGCACGCCGGGCAGATCCTTGACGCGGCCGCCGCGGATCAGCACCACCGAATGCTCCTGCAGGTTATGGCCCTCGCCGGGAATGTAGCTCGTCACCTCGAAGCCGTTGGTGAGGCGCACGCGCGCGACCTTGCGCAGCGCGGAATTGGGCTTCTTCGGCGTCGTCGTGTAGACGCGCGTGCAGACGCCGCGCTTCTGCGGGCTTTCCTGCAGCGCCGGCACCTTGTTGCGGGCGACCTGCGGGCGGCGGGCGTTGCGGACCAGTTGATTGATCGTCGGCATCTCTTCTTCGCGACCTCGTTCAAGCACGACCGCCGCGCGACGTGCTTGGCGCACCGTCGACACGGCCGATGGAAACTCCCGGATAGCGCGCCGTCTCGCACGGCGCCAAGCCAATGTGAACTACGCTACCGCAGCTGCGTCTAGGTTGGCTACCTACCGCCAGCCCCTCTTGGGTGCGCGGATACTAGTGAGGCACCACCACCCCGTCAAGCCATAGGGCCGGCCAGAAACGCACCGGCAGCAACGATTCGCGGCCCGGTGGCGCCGCCGCACACCGGCGCCGCGGGCGGCGCCGCGACCGGCCCGCGCCCGCCTGCGGCCTTGATCATCACTCGCCGGCGGCGCGCACCGCCTGCGGCGGCCGCGGCGTTCCCCTCCTGCGGCCGCGCGGCGAGCTGCCGGTCGCGCTCGGCCGCGACCTGGCGCCACCGCGCCATCACGCTGCCGGTGCCGGCCGGGATGAGGCGGCCGACGATGACGTTCTCCTTGAGCCCGGCCAGCACGTCGATTCGCCCGGAGACCGCCGCCTCGGTCAGCACGCGGGTCGTCTCCTGGAAGGACGCGGCCGAGATGAAGGAGTTGGTCTGCAGGCTGGCCTTGGTGATGCCCTGCAGCACCGCATGCTCGCGCGCCGGCCGCAGGCCCTCGGCCAGCACCTTGTCGTTCTCCGCGTCGAACTCGGTGCGGTCGATCTGCTCGCCGGCGAGGAAGGTGGTGTCGCCGGGATCGTCGATCTCGACCTTCTGCAGCATCTGGCGGACGATCACCTCGATGTGCTTGTCGTTGATGCGCACGCCCTGGAGCCGATAGACCTCCTGGATCTCGTTGATGAGATAGCTCGCCAGCGCCTCGACGCCCTGCACGCGCAGGATGTCGTGCGGCACCGGGTTGCCGTCCATCAGCAGGTCGCCCTTCTGGACGTAGTCGCCTTCCTGCACCGAGATGTGCTTGCCCTTGGGGATGAGGTATTCGACCGGCTCGCGGCCCTCCTCCGCCGGCACCACGACGATGCGGCGCTTGGTCTTGTAGTCCTTGCCGAACTCGACGCGGCCGTCGATCTCGCTGATGATGGCGAAATCCTTGGGCCGGCGCGCCTCGAACAGCTCGGCCACGCGCGGCAGGCCGCCGGTGATGTCGCGCGTCTTCGACGATTCGCGCGGGATGCGCGCCAGCACGTCGCCGGCCCTGACCTCGGCGCCGTTCTCGACCGAGAGGATGGCGTCGACCGACATGAAGTAGCGCGCCTCGAGGCCGTTGGCGAGCGTCAGCGCGCCGCCCTTGGCGTCGCGCAGCACGATGCGCGGCTTCAGATCGCCGCCGCGCGGCTGCTGCTTCCAGTCGATGACCACCTTGGACGAGATGCCGGTCGCCTCGTCCATCACCTCGCGCATCGAGACGCCCTCGATGAGGTCGACGTAATGGGCGATGCCGTCGCGCTCGGTGATGATCGGGATGGTGTAGGGATCCCATTCGGCCAGGCGCTGGCCCTTGGTGACCATGGTGCCTTCGTCGGCGAGCAGCTTGGCGCCGTAGGGGACGCGGTGGCTTGCGCCTTCTCGCGGCCGGCCTCGTCGAGCAGCACGACCTCGCAGTTGCGGCCCATGACGATCGGCACCTTCGACGAGTTGACGACGACGTTGCGGTTCTTGACCTGCACCTTGGCGTCGAAGGCCGCCTCGATCGAGGACTGCTCGGCGCCGCGCTGCACCGCGCCGCCGATGTGGAAGGTGCGCATGGTGAGCTGGGTGCCCGGCTCGCCGATCGACTGCGCGGCGATGACGCCGACCGCCTCGCCGATATTGACCATGGTGCCGCGCGCGAGATCGCGGCCGTAGCATTTGCCGCACAGGCCCTGACGCGCGTCTCGCAGGTCAGCACCGAGCGGATGAGGACGGCATCGATGCCGGCGCGGTCGATGCGCTCGACCGCCTCCTCGTCGATGAGGTCGCCGGCGGCGACGAGGACGTCGCCGTTCGAGCGGATCGACCACGTCGACCGCGGCGCTGCGGCCGAGGATGCGGTCGGCCAGAGGCGCGATCACCTCGCCGCCCTCGACCACGGCGCGCATGGTGAGGCCGCGGCTGGTGCCGCAATCCACCTCGGTGATGATCGCGTCCTGCGCCACGTCGACGAGGCGGCGGGTGAGATAGCCCGAGTTCGCCGTCTTGAGCGCGGTGTCGGCGAGGCCCTTGCGCGCGCCGTGCGTCGAGTTGAAGTACTCGAGCACGGTGAGCCCTTCCTTGAAGTTCGAGATGATCGGCGTCTCGATGATCTCGCCCGAGGGCTTGGCCATGAGGCCGCGCATGCCGGCGAGCTGCTTGATCTGCGCCGCCGAGCCGCGGGCGCCGGAATCGGCCATCATCCACACCGGGTTGATCGGCTCGCCGGGCTTGGCCGCGCGGATGACCTTCATCATCTCCTCGGCGACCTTCTCGGTGCAGTTCGACCACACGTCGACGACCTTGTTGTACTTCTCGCCCTGGGTGATGAGGCCGTCGAGATATTGCTGCTCGTATTCCTTGACCTTGTCGCGCGCCTCGTTGACCAGCTTCTCCTTGGCGGCCGGGATGATGAGGTCGTCCTTGCCGAACGAGATGCCGGCCTTGCACGCCTGCTGGAAGCCGATCGCCATCAGCCGGTCGCAGAAGATGACCGTCTCCTTCTGGCCGCAATGGCGATAGACCTGGTCGATGACGTTGCTGATCTCCTTCTTGGTGAGCAGCCGGTTGATGAGATCGAAACTGATGTTGGGATTGCGCGGCAGGATTTCCGACAGCAGCATGCGGCCCGGCGTGGTCTGGACGCGCAGCGCGCCGAGTTCGCCGGCCTTGTCGTAGGTCTCGATCCGGGCGGTGATGCGCGTCTGCAGCGAGATGACGCCGGCCTCGAGCGCATGCTCGATCTCGCCCATGTCGGCGAACGCCATGCCCTCGCCCGGCTCGCCCGGCCGCTCCAGCGTGATGTAGTAGAGGCCGAGCACGATGTCCTGCGAGGGCACGATGATCGGCTTGCCGTTGGCGGGCGAGAGGATGTTGTTGGTCGACATCATCAGGACGCGCGCCTCGAGCTGCGCCTCGAGCGACAGCGGCACGTGCACCGCCATCTGGTCGCCGTCGAAATCGGCGTTGAAGGCGGTGCAGACCAGCGGATGGAGCTGGATCGCCTTGCCTTCGATCAGGATCGGCTCGAACGCCTGGATGCCGAGGCGGTGCAGCGTCGGCGCGCGGTTCAGCAGCACCGGATGCTCGCGGATCACCTCCTCGAGGATGTCCCAGACCTCGGGCCGCTCCTTCTCGACCATGCGCTTGGCCGCCTTGATGGTGCTGGCGAGGCCGTAGAGTTCGAGCTTCGAATAGATGAAGGGCTTGAACAGCTCGAGCGCCATCTTCTTCGGCAGGCCGCACTGATGCAGCTTGAGCTCCGGCCCGACGACGATGACCGAGCGGCCGGAATAATCGACGCGCTTGCCGAGCAGGTTCTGGCGGAACCGGCCCTGCTTGCCCTTGAGCATGTCGGAGAGCGACTTCAGCGGCCGCTTGTTGGCGCCGGTGATGATGCGGCCGCGCCGGCCGTTGTCGAACAGCGCGTCGACCGCCTCCTGCAGCATGCGCTTCTCGTTGCGCACGATGATGTCGGGCGCGCGCAGCTCGATGAGCCGCTTCAGGCGGTTGTTGCGGTTGATGACGCGGCGGTAGAGATCGTTGAGATCGGAGGTCGCGAAGCGGCCGCCGTCGAGCGGCACCAGCGGGCGCAGTTCGGGCGGGATCACCGGGACGACCTCGAGGATCATCCATTCCGGCCGGCTGTTCGACTGGATGAAGGCCTCGACCAGCTTCAGGCGCTTGACCAGCTTCTTGCGCTTGCGCCTCGGAGGTGGTGTCGTGCAGCTCCTCGCGCAGCCGCTTCTGCTCGTCGTCGAGATTGATCGCCGACGAGCATCTTCTGCAGCGCCTCGGCGCCGATCGCGGCGGTGAAGGATTCCTCGCCGTACTCTTCCTGCGCCTTGACGTACTCCTCCTCGGTGAGGAGCTGGCGCAGCTTGAGCGGGGTGAGGCCGGGCTCGATGACGACGTAGCTCTCGAAATAGAGGATCTTCTCGAGGTCCTTGAGCGTCATGTCGAGCAGCAGGCCGATGCGGCTCGGCAGCGACTTCAGGAACCAGATATGCGCCACCGGCGAGGCCAGCTCGATATGGCCCATGCGGTCGCGGCGCACCTTGCGACAGCGTCACCTCGACGCCGCACTTCTCGCAGATGATGCCGCGGTACTTCATGCGCTTGTACTTGCCGCACAGGCACTCGTAGTCCTTGATCGGGCCGAAGATGCGGGCGCAGAACAGCCCGTCGCGCTCCGGCTTGAAGGTGCGGTAGTTGATCGTCTCGGGCTTCTTGATCTCGCCGAAGGACCAGGAGCGGATCCGCTCCGGGCTCGCGATCGAGATCTTGATCTGATCGAAGCTCTGCGGTCCCGTGACCTGCCCGAAGATGTTCATCAACTCGTTCATGAACCGTCCCTCTCTGGGTCATTCCCCGCCCCGCGCGCGGGGCATACGCAGGGCCGAAGGCGCAAGCGCTCCGGCCGCCGCGATCGTTCAATAGCTGCGCTGTTCCAGTTCGACGTTGAGGCCCAGCGAGCGCAGCTCCTTGACCAGAACGTTGAAGGATTTCGGGAATGCCGGCCTCGAAATTGTCGTCGCCGCGGACGATCGCCTCGTAGACCTTGGTGCGGCCCGACACGTCGTCCGACTTCACCGTCAGCATCTCCTGCAGCGTGTAGGCGGCGCCATAGGCCTCGAGCGCCCACACCTCCATCTCGCCGAAGCGCTGGCCGCCGAACTGCGCCTTGCCGCCCAGCGGCTGCTGGGTGACGAGGCTGTAGGGGCCGATCGAGCGCGCGTGGATCTTGTCGTCGACGAGGTGGTGCAGCTTCAGCATGTAGATGTAGCCGACCGTCACCTTGCGATCGAACGCCTCGCCGGTGCGGCCATCGACCAGCGTCACCTGGCCCGACGAATCGAGCCCGGCATCGGTGAGCATGTGCACGATGTCGTCCTCGCGCGCGCCGTCGAAGACCGGGCTCGCCACCGGCACGCCGGTGCGCAGATTGTCGGCCAGCTCGAGGAGCTGCGCGTCGTCCATTTCCTTGATGTCGCTCTGGTCGGTGCGGTCGGTGTAGACGCCGTTCAGCATCTCGCCGCAGATTCGCGCGTGTTGCCGCTGCGTGCGCTTCAGCTTATCGACCATCGCGCCGATCTGCGCGCCCGAGCCCGGCCGAGGCCCAGCCGAGATGCGTCTCGAGAATCTGGCCGACATTCATGCGGCTCGGCACGCCCAGCGGATTGAGCACGATGTCGACCGGCGTGCCGTCCTCGAGATAGGGCATGTCCTCGACCGGCATGATGCGCGAGATCACGCCCTTGTTGCCGTGGCGGCCGGCCATCTTGTCGCCGGGCTGGAGCTTGCGCTTCACCGCGACGAAGACCTTGACCATCTTCATCACGCCGGGCGGCAGCTCGTCGCCGCGCTGCAGCTTCTCGACCTTGCTCTCGAAGCGCTGCGTCAGGGCGTCGATGGAGTCGTCCATCTGCTTCTTGAGCGCCTCGATATCGGCCATGCGCTTGTCGTTCTTGATGGCGATGTGTGCGCAGCTGATGGTCCTCGAGGCCGTCGAGCACCTCCTTGTTGAGCTTGGTTCCGGCCTTGACGCCCTTGCCGCCCGCGACCTCCTGGGCCGCGCAGCAGGCTCGCGCAGGCGGGCGTAGAAGCTGCGCTCGAGGATCTTGCGCTCGTCGTCGCGGTCCTTGGCGAGACGCTCGATCTCGGCGCGCTCGATCGCCAGCGCGCGCTCGTCCTTGTCGACGCCGCGGCGCGAGAACACGCGCACCTCGACGATGGTGCCCGACACGCCCGGCGGCAGGCGCAGGCTGGTGTCGCGCACGTCCGACGCCTTCTCGCCGAAGATGGCGCGCAGCAGCTTCTCCTCGGGCGTCATCGGCGATTCGCCCTTGGGCGTCACCTTGCCGACCAGGATGTCGCTCGGCTTGACCTCGGCGCCGATATAGACGATGCCGGCCTCGTCCAGGTTCTTCAGCGCCTCCTCGCCGACATTCGGGATGTCGCGGGTGATCTCCTCCTGGCCGAGCTTGGTGTCGCGCGCCATCACCTCGAATTCCTCGATATGGATCGAGGTGAAGACGTCGTCGGAGACGATGCGCTCGGAGATGAGGATCGAATCCTCGAAATTGTAGCCGTTCCACGGCATGAAGGCGCACAGCACGTTGCGCCCCAGCGCCAGCTCGCCGAGATGGGTCGAGGGCCCGTCGGCGATGACGTCGCCGGCCTCGACCTGGTCGCCGACGCGCACCAGCGGGCGCTGGGTGATGCAGGTGTTCTGGTTGGAGCGCTGGAACTTGAGCAGGTTGTAGATGTCGACGCCGAGCGCGTCGGACGAGGTTTCCTCGGTGGCGCGGATGACGATGCGCATGCCGTCGACCTGATCGACGACGCCGGCGCGCCGCGCGATGATGGTGACGCCCGAATCGCGCGCCACCGTCTCCTCCATGCCGGTGCCGACGAGCGGCGCCTCGGCGCGGATGAGCGGCACCGCCTGACGCTGCATGTTCGAGCCCATGAGCGCGCGGTTGGCGTCGTCGTTCTCGAGGAACGGAATGAGCGCCGCCGCGACCGAGACGAGCTGCTTCGGCGAGACGTCGATGAAGTCGATGTCCTGCGGCCGGGCCATGACGAAGTCGCCGCCCTTGCGGCAATTGGTGAGATCGGCCTTGACCCGGTTCTCGCTGTCGAGCTCGACATTCGCCTGGGCGATGGCGTAGCGGCCCTCCTCCATCGCCGACAGATAGACCACCTCGTCGGTCACCTTGCCGTCGACGACGCGGCGATAGGGGCTCTCGATGAAGCCGTACTGGTTGACGCGCGCATAGGTGGCGAGGCTGTTGATGAGGCCGATATTCGGGCCCTCGGGCGTCTCGATCGGGCAGATGCGGCCGTAATGGGTCGGATGGACGTCGCGCACCTCGAAGCCGGCGCGCTCGCGCGTAAGGCCGCCCGGCCCCAGCGCCGAGAGCCGCCGCTTGTGCGTGATCTCCGACAGCGGGTTGGTCTGGTCCATGAACTGCGACAGCTGCGACGAGCCGAAGAACTCGCGCACCGCCGCCGCCGCCGGCTTGGCGTTGATGAGGTCGTGCGGCATCACCGTGTCGATCTCGACCGAGCTCATGCGCTCGCGGATCGCGCGCTCCATGCGCAAGAGCCCGACGCGGTACTGGTTCTCCATCAGCTCGCCGACCGAGCGCACCCGGCGATTGCCGAGATGGTCGATGTCGTCGATCTCGCCGCGGCCGTCCTTGAGCTCGACCAGCATCTTGAGGATGGCGAGGATGTCGCTCCTTGCGCAGCGTGCGGACGGTGTCCGCGGTCTCGAGCTCGAGGCGCGCGTTCATCTTGACGCGGCCGACGGCCGAGAGATCATAGCGCTCGGAGTCGAAGAACAGGCTGTGGAACAGCGTCTCGGCGGTCTCGAGCGTCGGCGGCTCGCCCGGGCGCATGACGCGGTAGATGTCGATGAGCGCGTCCTCGCGCGCCGCGTTCTTGTCGATCTGCAGCGTGTTGCGGATATAGGGCCCGCCTGTCGACTTGATCGAGCGCGAGCACCGGCAGCTCGCTGATCTGCCGCCTCCTCGATCGCGCCGAGCAGCGGCTCGGTCACCTCGTCGCCGGCCTCGGCGAAGATTTCGCCGGTCTTCTCGTTGATCACGTCGACGGCGAGATAGTGGCCGACCAGGTCCTCCTGGCCGACCTGGATCTCCTTCAATCCCTCCTCGGCGAGCTTGCGCGCGGCGCGCGGCGACAGCTTGTCGCCGGCCTCGGCGCGCACCTTGCCGGTCTTGGCGTCGACGAGATCGTGGCCGAGCTTGTGGCCG
The DNA here is from genome assembly GCA_963721625.1 of uncultured Alphaproteobacteria bacterium. Classification (GTDB taxonomy): domain Bacteria; phylum Pseudomonadota; class Alphaproteobacteria; order ATCC43930; family CGMCC-115725; genus DATJLY01. The sequence continues at coordinate 12,430 of CAVRKF010000002.1, read as the reverse complement.
CGATAGCGCGACGGATCGAACGGCGCCTTCCATCTCGCCTTGGTGCGGGTGAAGACGGTAGTGCTGTAGAAATAGGCGAGGATCTCCTCCTTCGACATGCCCTGCGCCTCGTGCGGCTGGAGCGTCTTGCCCTCGGCCGCGCGCTGGGCGCGCAGCTTCTCGGTCTCGGCGCCCGTCGAGCGCGAAGAGCAGCGTCGTCACCGGCAGCTTGCGGCGGCGGTCGATGCGGACATAGAGATGGTCCTTGGCGTCGAACTCGAAATCGAGCCACGAGCCGCGATAGGGAATGACGCGCGCGGCGAAGAGATACTTGCCCGAGGAATGCGTCTTGCCCTTGTCGTGATCGAAGAACACGCCGGGCGAGCGGTGCATCTGCGAGACGATGACGCGCTCGGTGCCGTTGATGATGAAGGTGCCGTTCTTCGTCATGAGCGGCATGTCGCCCATGTAGACGTCCTGCTCCTTGATGTCGCGGATCGAGCGCGCGCCGGTGTCCTCGTCGACATCCCACACGACGAGGCGCAGCGTCACCTTGAGCGGCGCGGCGAAGGTGATGCCGCGCTGCTGGCATTCCTCGACGTCGTATTTCGGCGGCTCGAGCTCATAGCGCACGAATTCGAGCCGCGCGCGCTCGGAGAAGTCGCGGATCGGGAAGACCGATCTTGAACACTTCCTGCAGGCCGACATTGGTCCGCTGCTCCGGCGGCCACGTCCATCTGCAGGAAGTGATCGTAGGAGCTCTTCTGCACCTCGATCAGATTCGGCATGGGCGCGACTTCGGGGATGCGCCCGAAACTCTTGCGGATGCGCTTGCGACCGGTGAAAGACCTCGCCATGGATTCTCCTCAACTTGATGCCCGCCGCACCCGGACTTGCGCCGCCGGCGCCACCCCGCACCCGGCTCGCCCCGAAGACGACAACAGCCGGCAGGCGCGAGGACTTCCCTCGCGCCCCGGCTTGCGAGCCCAGCGGCCCGGAGGACGCAGCGGCGAATCGCACCCTCCGGCCACCGGCGATGCCTCGCGCGGCCTATTTGACTTCGACCGTTGCACCCGCGTCTTCGAGCTGCTTCTTGATCTTCGCCGCCTCGTCCTTGTTGACGCCTTCCTTGACCGCCTTCGGCGCGCCTTCGACCAGGTCCTTCGCCTCCTTGAGGCCGAGACCGGTGATGGCACGCACCTCCTTGATCACGTTGATCTTTTTCTCACCCGCCGCGGCCAGGATGACGGTGAATTCGGTCTTCTCGACCGCCGCCTCCGCCGCCGCGCCGCCACCGGCCGCGCCGGGCATCGCCACCGCCACCGGCGCCGCCGCCGAGACGCCCCACTTCTCCTCGAGCCGCTTCGAAAGCTCGGCCGCCTCGATGACGGTGAGGCTCGACAATTCGTCAACCAGTTTATCTAGATCAGCCATGTTAGCACTCCTGGGAAGATTGCAAGATGATTTCGACGGTTAGGCTGCCTGGCCCGCCTTTTTCGCATAGGCATCGAGCACGCGCGCCACTTGCGTGCCGGGCGCCTGCAGCACCGCGGCGATGCGTGTCGCCGGGGTCTGCAGGAGCCCGATGAAGCTTGGCGCGAAGCTGATCGAGCGATGGCAGGGTAGCGAGGGACTTGACGCCCGCCGCGTCGAGCTGCCGTTCGCCGAGGCCGCCCCCGATGATGCGCAGCTTGTCGTTCTTGTTGGCGAACTCGACCGCCACCTTCGCCGCCGCCACCGGGTCCCGCGAATAGGCGATCGCGGTTGGTCCGGTGAACATCGGCGAGAGCCGCTCGAATTTCGTGCCGGCGAGGGCGAGCCGTGCGAGCCGGTTCTTCGTCACCTTGAAGCTGGCGCCTGCCGCCCGCATCTGCCGCCGCAGCTCCGTCACCTCCGCGACCGTCAAGCCGGTCTGGTGGGTGACGACGACGCATGACGGTATCGGCCAGCGCGTGTTGCAGGGTCGCGACCAGCTTCTCCTTTTGTGACCGCTCCACGTATCGTCTCCGACCGTTCTGACCCGGCCCGACCCGAGCCGGATCGGTTGCACGGGGAGCGCCGCTGTGCGGGCGCCCCGGTTCGCCTGTCCCAGAAGTGCCGCCCGCCGGAACAGCGGCGGTCGGCGACCCCCGTCTCATGCCGGCGCCCCGCTGGAGGCCTTAGGCCGGCCTCACGCCGGCACCTGCAGTCTCGGACAGGACGGGAAGATCGGCGCCCCAAGACGAGGCCGGCTTCCCGAAGCCCCGGCCGCAACGCGGCGCCCGGGGTTTGGCGTTGCGCCTCGCGTCAGGACGCGAGGCTCGAAATCTCCATCTTCACGCCCGGGCCCATGGTCGAGCTCAGGCTCGCCTTGCTTGATGAAGGTGCCCTTGACGCCGCTCGGCTTGGCGCGGGTGATGGCGCCGACGAAGGCGCGGACATTCTCCAGCAGCGCCTCCTCGGTGAAGCTCGCCTTGCCGACGCCGGCATGGACGATGCCGGCCTTTTCGGCGCGGTATTCGACCTGCCCGCCCTTGGCGGCGTGCACCGCCTCGGCGACATTGGCCGTCACCGTGCCGAGCTTGCGGGTTCGGCATCAGGCCGCGCGGGCCCAGGATCTTGCCGAGCCGGCCGACGATCGACATCATGTCGGGCGTGGCGATGCAGCGATCGAACTCGATCTGCCCGGCCTGGACCTTCTCCGCGAGATCCTCGGCGCCGACGATGTCGGCGCCCGCCGCCTTGGCCTCCTCGGCGCGCTCGCCCTTGGCGAAGACGGCGACGCGCAGCGCCTTGCCGGTGCCGTGCGGCAGCATCACCGTGCCGCGCACGTTCTGGTCCGGCTTGCGCGGATCGACGTTGAGATTGAGCGACGACCTCGATGGTCTCGTCGAACTTGGCCTTGGCGCCGCGCCTTGACCAGCTTCACCGCCTCCGGCGCGCGCGTAGAACGCGTCGCGGTCGATGTCCTTGTAGCCGTCGGCGAGCCGCTTTCCCTTGTGCGCCATGCGTCCTACTCCACCACTTCGAGGCCCATCGAGCGCGCCGAGCCGACGATCATGCGGCACGCGCCCTCGATGATCCTTGGCGTTGAGATCGGCCATCTTCTGCTGCGGCGATGTCGCGCACCTGCGCCATCGTCACCTTGCCGACCGTGCCCTTGCCGGGCGTCTGCGAGCCCTTCTCGATGCCCGCCGCCTTGAGCAGGAAATAGGAATTGGGCGGCGACTTGGTGATGAAGGTGAAGCTGCGGTCGGCATAGGCGGTGATCACCACCGGCATCGGCATGCCGGGCTCGAGGTTCTGGGTCTGCGCGTTGAACGCCTTGCAGAACTCCATGATGTTGAGGCCGCGCTGGCCCAGCGCCGGGCCGATCGGCGGCGACGGATTGGCCTTGCCCGCGGGCACCTGCAGCTTGATGAAGCCGACGACCTTCTTCGCCATGATCCGTCCTTGCCTGGGGCTCGCGCCCTATACCTTCTCGACCTGCGAGTATTCGAGCTCCACCGGGGTGGCGCGGCCGAAGATCGACACCGCCACCTTGAGCCGCGCCTTTTCCTCGTCGACCTCCTCGACGATAGCCGTTGAACGAGGTGAAGGGCCCGTCGCAGACGCGCACCTGCTCGCCGATCTCGAAGGTGATCGACGGCTTCGGCCGCTCGATGCCTTCCTGGACCTGGCGCATGATGCGGCTCGCCTCGGCCTCGCTGATCGGCACCGGCCGGCCGCGCGCCGCCGAGAAAGCCCGTCACCTTGGGCGTGTTCTTGACGAGATGCCAGGTCTCGTCGGACAGGTCCATCTTCACCAGCACGTAGCCGGGGAAGAACTTGCGCTCGGCGCTCACCTTGGCGCCGCGCTTGACCTCGACGACCTCCTCGGTCGGCACCAGCACCTCCTCGAACTTTTCGGCCAGGCCCTTCTGCTCGGCCTGCTCGCGGATCGACTGCGCGACCTTCTTCTCGAAGCCGGAATAGACGTGGATGACGTACCACCGCGCCGACATCGCGTCATGCCCCCATGCCCAGCACGAAGCGCACGCCTTCGCCCAGCAACTGGTCGATGAGGAAGAAGAACAGCGGCGGCGATGAAGACCATGACGAACACCATCGCCGTGGTCACGCCGGTCTCCTTGCGCGTCGGCCAGGTGACGCGGCTCACTTCCTGGCGCACCTGCCGGAGAAATTCGAGCGGGTTGATCTGGGCCATGATCTGCCTTTTGGGAGGCGCCTATATAGCGCCCCGCGACGGCGAATGCCAGCCCTCCCGTAGCGGCTGGCAGGAGTGGAGGGGCTCGAACCCCCAACCCCCGGTTTTGGAGACCGGTGCTCTACCAATTGAGCTACACTCCTAACGCTCCGCAGCGGCGGCGCCGTCCTACTTTATGATCTTTGCGACGACGCCGGCGCCGACGGTTCGGCCACCCTCGCGGATGGCAAAGCGCAGGCCCTCGTCCATGGCGATGGGCGCGATCAGCTCCACCTCCATCGAGATGTTGTCGCCCGGCATCACCATCTCCGTCCCCTCCGGCAGCCGCACCGTCCCCGTCACGTCGGTGGTGCGGAAGTAGAATTGCGGCCGGTAATTGGTGAAGAACGGCGTGTGCCGCCCGCCCTCCTCCTTGGTCAGGATATAGGCCTCGGCCTGAAAATTCGTGTGCGGCGTGATCGAGCCCGGCGCCGCCAGGACCTGGCCGCGCTCCACCTCCTCGCGCTTCGTCCCGCGCAACAGCGCCCCGATATTGTCCCCCGCCTCGCCCGAATCGAGCAGCTTGCGGAACATCTCAACCCCCGTCACCACCGTCTTCACCGTCGCCCGCAAGCCGACGATCTCGACCTCGTCCCCGACCTTGATAATTCCCCGCTCAACCCGCCCCGTCACCACCGTCCCCCGACCCGAGATCGAGAACACGTCCTCGATCGGCATCAGGAACGGACGGTCCTTCGCCCGCTCCGGCTGCGGAATGTAGGCATCGATCGCATCCATCAGCTTCAGGATCGAGTCGTGACCCAGCTCCGGCTGCTTGCCCTCCAGCGCCATCAGCGCCGAGCCGCGGATCACCGGAATCTTGTCCCCCGGAAACTGATACGACGACAACAGCTCCCGAACCTCGAGCTCCACCAGGTCCAAAAGCTCCGGATCGTCCACCATGTCCACCTTGTTCAGATAGACCACGATCGCCGGAACACCCACCTGCCGCGCCAAAAGAATGTGCTCCCGCGTCTGCGGCATCGGTCCGTCCGCCGCCGACACCACCAGGATCGCACCGTCCATCTGCGCCGCACCCGTGATCATGTTCTTGATGTAATCCGCATGCCCCGGGCAATCGACATGCGCGTAATGACGGTTCTTCGTCTGGTATTCAACATGCGCCGTCGCGATCGTGATCCCCCGAGCCCGCTCCTCCGGCGCCTTGTCGATCTGATCATAGGCCGTGTACGTCGCACCACCCGTCTCCGCCAATACCTTCGTGATCGCCGCCGTCAACGACGTCTTCCCGTGATCGACATGCCCGATCGTCCCGACATTGCAGTGCGGCTTCGTCCGCTCAAATTTCGCCTTCGCCATGATCGGATTTCCTGTTCAGGCCTGATGCAAGGAAGCTGGAGCGGGTGAGGGGAATCGAACCCTCGTCGTAAGCTTGGAAGGCTTCTGCTCTACCATTGAGCTACACCCGCCCAGGGCCGATACCGCGTGAGGGCAGAGAAATGCGATTGGTGGAGGGGGGAGGATTCGAACCTCCGAAGACGTACGTCGGCAGATTTACAGTCTGCTGCCTTTGACCGCTCGGCAACCCCTCCTGACCGCCTCGCGGCCCGGCGCAGCGGAAGCGGCGTGATACGGCGCGGGCGGCAAATTGTCAAGAAAACCGCGGCTTGCATCGCGTGGCGCGCGCCCGTTATGGAGCGCGCGAATTGCCGATGGAGACGAGCACCATGACGCGCGAGCGAGGGGCGCATGGGCAAAACCACCGCCGCGCCCGCGGCACGCCAGCGCCGGCCGCGCCGCCGGGCGACAAGACGCGGCGGCCGGCAGCGGCGCAGTCGCCGTGGATCTTCGGCCGGCACGCGGTGATGGCGGTGCTGGCGAATCCGGCGCGGCGTTGCCGCCGCGTGGCGGTGGTGCCGGAACTGGCGGCGGAACTGCGGACCAGTCTCGCCGCGGCGGCGGCCGATCTGCCGGCCACCGCGCCCGAAGTGATGGAACGCCGCGCCCTCGAACAGCTCCTGCCCGAAGGCGCGGTCCACCAAGGCATCGCCGTCGCCGTCGATCCGCTGCCGCCATGCGCGCTTGCCGACATTGTCGCAGCGCTTCCCGACGCCGCCGCGCCGCATATCGTCGTCGTGCTCGACCAGGTCAGCGATCCGCACAATGTAGGGGCGGTGCTGCGCTCGGCCGCCGCCTTTGCGGCGCGCGCGGTGGTGGTGCCCGACCACGGCGCGCCGACGCTCACCGGGGTCGTCGCCAAGGCCGCCTCGGGGGCGATCGAAACAGTACCGGTGGTGCGTGTCGGCAATCTCGCGCGTGCGCTCGAACGCCTCAAGGCGGCAGGGTTCTGGTGCATCGGCCTTGCTGCCGAGGCGCCGCAAAGTCTCGCCGCGCTCGATCCGCCCGAACGCATCGCGCTGGTGCTGGGCGCCGAGGGCGCCGGATTGCGCCGCCTCACCCGCGAGGGCTGCGACTACCTCGTCCATCTGCCGACGCCTCGGGCGGCGGCATCGCTCAACGTGTCGAACGCGGCGGCGGTGGCGCTCTACGAGCTGACGCGGCGTCAGGGGCCCGGCGGCTTCGGCAGGCCGTTATAGACGTCGGCCGGAAGCACCGTCATGACAAACGTCGTGACCTTCTCGTTGGGACCGAACGGGCCGGGCACCGCATTGTGGACCGGCGGCAGACTTTGGAGATAGGCGGCGATCGCCGTCTGGTCCGCTTTTCTGAGCTTGCCAAAGGCGCGCCAGGGCATGATCGGCGCCAGCATGCGCCCGTCCGGTCGCTTGCCGGTGGTGAGGGCGGTGATGATCTGCTTGCGCGTCCAGTTGCCGAGCCCGGTCTCCTTGTCCGGGGTCAGGTTGCGGCCGACGAAGACGCCGAGCCCGGGAATGGCGAAGCCGACATCGGAGCCGCCGAGATAGCGCTTCATGTCGGGATGGCCGAGAAAGTTGCCTGGCGTATGGCAATCGGTGCAGCCGCCGAGCCCGACCAAATACTTGCCGCGCTCGGTCAGGGCACTGGCGCCGGCGCCGTGGCAGGACGCGATCAGCATGGCCGCGGCGGCGGCCGCAGCAAGATATGAACGTTTCGACATAATTTCCCCCTCAATTCAGGCCGTCATCGGCCGGTCGTGACGGCGACCGCCCGATGACCGCAGAAGAGGACCGCAAGCCGCGCCCGGAAGCAACGGAAAATTGCAGGTATTGGACCATGCTGAGGGGGCCGGCCGCGACGCATGACGTCGCCGGCAAGTCCCGCCACCGGGAAAATGGCGGGGCGCAACAGAAGGAACCCGACGATGAACGCGACGCTCGGCCACGTAATGACCGTCACCGGCGCGGCGCTGACGGCCAGCGTCGAACTCGATCCCGACGCGCTCGCCCGCACCGTCCGCATCGGCAGCCTGGTCAAGGTGCCGACGGCGGGGCTCGACGTGATCGGCACGGTGAGCAGCTTCGAGTGGGACCCGGGCGAGCCGCCGCGCCGCACGCTCGCCGCCGATCTCCTCGGCGAGCTCGGCAGCGATGCGGACGGCACGCGCCGCTTCCGCCGCGGCGTGTCGCAATACCCGGTATCGGGCGCGGCGCTGGTGGCGGCGAGCGATGAGGACGTCGCCGCGATCTATCGCAAGCCGCAAGCGGTCAGCGTCCGCATCGGCGCGCTTTACCACGAGCGCGAACGCGCCGCCTATGTGCTGACGGACGAGCTGCTCGCCAAGCATTTCGCCGTGCTCGGCACCACCGGATCGGGCAAATCCTGCGCCGTCACGCTGATCTTGCGGTCGATCATCGCCGCCGATCCCTACGCCCATATCGTCGTGCTCGACCCGCACAACGAATACGCGGCGGCGTTCGGCGATCGCGCCGAGGTGATCAACATCGACAACCTGCAGCTACCGTTCTGGCTCCTCGACCACGAGGAGGCGGTCGAGGCGCTGGTGCGCGGCGGTACCGCCGAGGAGCAGCAGTCCCAGTCGACGATCCTCAAGGAGGCGATGACGCTGGCGCGGCGCAAATATGCCGGCGAGCTGTCGACCAATTCCTGGATCACGGTCGACACCCCGGTGCCGTTCCGGGTCGGCGACCTGCTGCAGATTCTCGACGAGGCGATGGGACGGCTCGAGAAGGCGGACTCCTCGGCGCCCTATCTGCGGCTCAAGACGCGCATCGAATTGCTCAGCAACGACCGCCGCTTCGCCTTCATGTTCTCGCGCGTCGTCACGCGCGACTTGCTGAGCGGCGTGATCGGCCGCCTGTTGCGCATCCCGGTCGGCAACCGGCCGCTCACCATCATCGATCTGTCCGGCGTGCCGTCGGAAATCGTCGATGTCGTGGTGTCGCTGCTGTGCCGGATCACCTTCGACTTCGCGCTATGGGCCGAGCGCGAGCGCATGCCGCCGCTGCTGCTGGTGTGCGAGGAGGCGCACCGCTACGTCCCCAACGACGCGCGCAGCGGCTTCCTGTCGACCACGCGATCGATCGCGCGCATCGCCAAGGAAGGCCGAAAATACGGGGTCTCGCTGGGCCTCATCACGCAGCGCCCGTCCGAGCTTTCGGTGAGCGCGCTGGCGCAATGCGGCACGCTCTTCGCGCTGCGCATGGGCAACGATCTCGATCAGCGCTTCGTCGCCAACGCCCTGCCCGAGGCGGCGCATGGCATGCTCGCAGCACTGCCCGGCATGCGGCCGCAGGAGGCGATCGTGGTGGGCGAGGGCGTGCCGCTGCCGATGCGCATCCGGTTCGACGATCTTCCGCCCGACGCGCGCCCGCGCAGCAAGAGCGCCGAGTTCTCCAAATCCTGGCAAGAGGACCGGCCCGGCATCGATTTCATCGACGAGGCCATCCGCCGCTGGCGCATGCAGATGCGCCGCCAGACGTAACCCGTGCCCGCGCGAGCCCGTCACAGTCCGTAAAGCGTCCGGAGCACACCGAGCGCGCCGACGAGCACGCCCGCGGCGGTCTCCTGGCTCATCGCGCGGCCCGCGCCCCAGCCCTCGCGCAGAGCCCATTGCCGCAGGCTCCATTCGCAGCCGAGAACATGCCAGATGCACGATCCCGCCGGCGAGGCGACGCCGCCCACGGCATTCAGCGCGCGCCACACGCGTCGGCGCGCCTCGACCTGCTGTTCGCTCAACTCGAGCGCGCGTCCTGCGCCCTGCGGCGGGCGGCGAAGATCCGGGGCGCCAAGCGGATCGAGCGACGCGCGCGCGAACTCGGTGCGGAAATCGTCGGCGGCCTGGCACATCGCCGGCGTGACCGAGCCCTGGCGTAGCATCCGGCCAAGCGTGTCGGTCGCACGATAAGGCCGCGATGGGTTTCCTCGCTCGTCGGCAATGGCATGTGGCACCGGCGCCACATCGCCGTGCCGGAGCCGCTCCGGTGCCGGACCAGGCGCCGCCTTGGCCGGCCGGCCGCGCTTGGCGCCGGCCGCGCTTACCATGACTCTTCGTCCCCTTCCGGCCGGCGATCGAGCGCCAGGAGTGCATCGTCCGGGTCGGCCGGATCGAGCGCCTCCGGCACCGCGCAGGCGGCGAGGTGGGGCGGCGGCGGCGCGGTGCCGTCGGCCGCGTGGACCTGTGCCTGCGCAATGCGTACAGCCGCTTCCGTCCCCGGCGCGACGCGGCACAGCGCACGATGCCGAGCGCAATAGGGCGAGCGCGCTACTGCCGGGGCGGCGCAGGTCTGGCGCACGCCCGAGCCGGAGGGCTCGGCAACAATAAACGCGCAGCGCTCCCGATTGCGCAATCTAACATTGTTTGTGTCCCGATCGACCGTGACAAATTCGGGAATTTCCCTTAATGTTCTTGTATTGTTCTTAACTTGGGATAAGCCGTCATGTTCAGCGATCTGGGCCATCTTCTGATCTCCCCGGGATCGGACGCGCCGCGCCAAGCGAACGTAGAAAGACGTTTCTGTACGCTAATTACGTCCAATCGTCAAGGGCAAACGCGTTTGCCGTGGCTCGGCTTTCGCGGTTACACTGCGGTCATGGCCGACGCCTCGCCCGCCGCCCGCAAGCTCAAGCTGCTGCGCCAGCGCGCCGGGCTGTCGATCCGCGAGGTCGCCCACGCGCTCGGCATGGAGCACGGCTCGAGCTATCAGCATTACGAGGACCGCTTCCGCAAGGCGCATCTGCCGCTCGATCTGATGCGCAAGCTGGCGCCGATCTTCGCCAAGGGCGGGGTCGAGGCCGCGGAGCTCCTCGCGCTCGCAGGGGTCGATGCTCGCGGCGCCGGGCCTCGGCGGCGAAGGCGGCGGCAACATGCTGCGCATCGAGGAGCTCGACGTGCGCGCCAGCGCCGGTGCCGGGCTCGTCGGCGGCGAGGAGCGCATCGTCGCCCAATGGCAGGTCCCGACCGAGATCGTGCGCGGCTACAGCACCGCGCCCGCGGCCGAACTGCGCATCATCACGGTCATGGGCGACAGCATGGAACCGGCGCTGCTGCCGGGACAACGCGTCCTCGTCGACACCGGCGACCGCCTGCCCAGCCCGCCCGGGCATCTTCGTCGTCTGGGACGGGCTCGGCCTCGTCGTGAAGCGCATCCAGGTACTGCCTCACAGCGAGCCGCCGCGGGTCAAGATCACTTCCGACAACGCCAAATACGATCCCTACGAGCGCACGCTCGAGGAGGCCTATATCCAGGGCCGCGTCATCGGCCAGTGGCGCTGGTTGTGACGATCGAACGTTTTATACATTGAAAATTGAACGCTAAATACATACGTTCTCCCCGCCTTCGTCGCCCCAGCCGCGGCGATGGGCAGCGGGAGGCAAGATGGATCCGCTTGCCGCCATGGCGGAACTCGAGCGGCGCTATGACGGCCCCATTCCCGAGACGCAGCGACGGGCCGTGCTGTTGGGCTCGGCGTGCGCGGCGCAGCACCACCACGCCGCGGCCCAGGCCCGATTCTTCGCCGGGCGACTGCGCCGCCAGGTCCGCGCAATCCGGCTGCGCCGCGCCGACGGCGGCGTCGTTCCGGGAATGATCGCGGATCTCGCGCTCTATCGTCGCGAATGCCGCCGCTGGCGCGCCCTCGCGCGGTCGCTCCAAAACCCGGCGGACGGCCTGCCGTAAAGGTTTGGCATGCGCCACGGCGCTTTCGGCGCGGCCATCGAGTGATCGCCCTTGTCGGGGAGGCGCCTTAGACTGTGGCCAATGGACCGGCGCGGTCGCGCCGGACCGAGAGGTGGCGCGAAGGGGAGGGGCATCATGGCGCGAACGGGATGGCGGTGCGGATTTGTCTGCGTGATTTTGTGCGCGGGCGTCGCCCTCTTCGGCGGCGGGCAGGCGCGCGCCGAGGCGACGCTGCGGGTCGGCAAGGCGATCGCCGGGCCGTTCGATTTCACGCCGCTCGATGTCGGCATGGCGAAGGGCTTTTTTAAGCGTCACGGGCTCGTGATCGATGAAGTGAATTTCGCCGGCAGCGCCAAGCTGCAGCAGGGCCTCGCCGCCAATGCCGTCGATATCGGGCTCGGCTCCGGGCCCGAGCTTGGCTTCGTCGCCAAGGGCAACAGCGATCTCGGCGTCGCCGCTTTCGCGGGGCCGCCCGATGGCCTGGTCCTGGTGGTCCGCAGCGGCGCGCCGATCCACCAGCTTGCCGATCTCAAGGGCAAGCGGATCAGCGTCTCGACCGTCAGCGGCCTGACCGATTGGTTGGCGCGTGAACTCTCGCGCCGCCAGGGCTGGGGACCCGACGGCATCGACGTCATCGCGCTCGGCACCGACGAGGCGCAGATCGCGGCGATGCGGACGAAGGAGACGGACGGCATGCCGCTCGACGTCGCCTCGGCGGCCCTGCTCGAGGAGAAAGGCGCGGTGCGTATCCTCTTGCCCTTCGGCAGCGTCGTGCACGATTTCATCAACCACGTCACCTTCGCGACCGACGCGATCATGCAGACCCATCCCGACCAGGTGCGCGAATTCCTCGCCGCCTGGTTCGAGACGGTGAAGTGGATGCGCCACAACAAGGACGAGACCGTCCAGATCGCGGCGCCGGTGATGGGCAAGCCGCCGGCGATCGCCGCCAAGGCCTATGACATCGTCATGCCGTCGCTGTCCGATACCGGCCGGTTCGATCCCAAGGGGCTCGCGACGCTCGCGCGTTCCTTCGTCGACATGAAGATCTTTCCGAAGGCGCCCGACATGTCGAAGCTCTACACGGAGAAATTCCTGCCCACCGCAAGCAACTGATCAGATCGGCTCGGCCAGGCGCGCGTTGGTTCGCGCCAGCACGCCGACCGGGTCGGCGTCATTCGCTCCGGCT
>CAVRKF010000001.1:0-225032 GCA_963721625.1 uncultured Alphaproteobacteria bacterium | reverse complement strand
GAGTTCGAGCTCGAGCGCATCGGCAAGATGACGCTCAACGTCGTCGATCCCCGAAGCGCACCTGGGAGCGCGGCGTTTACATGGGCGCCGATTCCACCAACCCCGAAGCCGTCCGCCGGCATCGGCCGAAGACGGGGTGAGACGATTGCGCCCTTCGGCTGCGCGCCTGCTGCGCAGCGCAGCGAAGGGCGCGCAATTCATGCCGGCTTGCGCCAGCGCAGCACGGGCTTGCGCGCGGCGCTGGTCTCGTCGAGGCGGCGGCGCGGCGCGAGATGCGGCGCGCCATGGAAGAATTCGGCGTCGCCCGCCTTGGCGCGCGCGGCGAGGCCGCGCATCACGGCGATGAAGCGGTCGAGGCCGGCCTTGCTCTCGTTCTCGGTCGGCTCGACCAGCAGCGCGCCGTGGACGATGAGCGGGAAATACATCGTCATCGGATGGAAGCCCTCGTCGATCATCGCCTTGGCGAAATCGAGCGTGGTGACGCCGGTGTCGTGAGGAAGCGGTCGTCGAACAGCACCTCGTGCATGGCCGGGCCCGGATAAGACGGCGAGAGCACGTCCTTGAGCCCGGCCAGGACGTAATTCGCATTGAGCACGGCATCGCCCGAGGCCTGGCGCAGCCCGTCCGAGCCGTGGCTCATGATGAACGCGAGGGCGCGCACGAACATGCCCATCTGGCCGTGGAAGCCCTTGATCCGCCCGATCGTTGCGGCCGCCTCGCCCGCGGCATGCTCGACCAGGCGCAAGCCGTCGCCGTCATGCACGAGCCACGGCAGCGGCGCGAACCGCGCCAGGCTCTCGGCCAGTACCACCGGCCCGCTGCCGGGTCCGCCGCCGCCATGCGGGGTCGAGAAGGTCTTGTGCAGATTGAGGTGCATCGCGTCGATGCCGAGATCGCCCGGCCGCACCCGCCCCATGAGCGCGTTGAAATTGGCGCCGTCGAGATAGAAGAACGCGCCGACGCCGTGCACCGCTGCGGCGATCGCGCGCATCTCGCCCTCGAACAGGCCGCAGGTATTGGGGCTGGTCAGCATGATCGCCGCGACGTCGGAGCCGAGCTTCGCCCGGAGCGCGGCGAGATCGACGCGGCCCGTCTCGTCGGCGGGAATGGGATCGACCGCATAGCCGCAGGTCGCCGCCGTCGCCGGGTTGGTGCCGTGCGCCGATTCCGGCACCAGCACGCGCCGGCGCCGCTCGCCGCGCGCCTCGAGCGCGGCATGGATGCACATCATGCCGCACAGTTCGCCATGCGCGCCCGCTGCCGGCGACATCGCCACCGCCGGCATCCCGGTCATCGTCTTGAGCCAATGCGCCAGCGTGTCGATGAGCGCCAGCGCGCCCTGGACCGTCGCCTGCCGGCTGCAGCGGATGGAGATCGGCAAAACCCGGCAGCCGCGCCAGCTTCTCGTTGAGGCGCGGATTGTGCTTCATGGTGCACGAGCCCAACGGATAGAGCCCGGTGTCGATGCTGTAGTTCTTGTGCGACAGCCGGGTGTAGTGGCGGATGACCTGCGGCTCGCTCAATCCCGGCAGGCCGATGGCGCCCTCGCGCCGCACGCCGCCGAGCCGGTCGGCAAACGCCGGCGGCGCTGGCCAATCGACGCCCGAACGGCCGGGCGCGTCCTGCTCGAACAGCAGCAGCTCCTCGATCTCGAGGCCGTGGTTGCGGCGTCGCGTCGGCGGCTTCCGCTTCGGGCACGAAGCCCGAGACCGCCGGCTCCAGCCGCTCATCGCAACGGCTCCCGCAAGGCGGCGGCGAAGGCGTCCATCTCGTCCTCGGTGTTGGTCTCCGTCGCCGCGACCAGCAGTAAATTCGGCAAGCTCGGGCCGGTCGGGCCAGAACCGGTTCGCCGGCACGCCCGCGAGCACGCCCTTGGCGGCGAGCGCATCGACCACCGGCGCGGCCGGACACGGCAGACGGATCGTGAACTCGTTGAAGAAACTGTCGTTGACGATCCGCACCCCGGGCACACGCTCGAGGCGCTCGGCGAGCGCGACGGCGGCGGCATGGTTGAGCGCCGCCAGGCGCGTGAACCCGATCTCGCCCAAAAGCGCCAGATGCGCGGCAAAGCCCAGCGCGCACAGGCCCGAATTGGTGCAGATGTTGCTCGTCGCCTTCTCGCGGCGGATGTGCTGCTCGCGTGCCGAGAGCGTCAGCACATAGCCGCGCCGTCCCTCGGCATCGTGGGTCTCGCCCACGAGCCTGCCCGGCATCTGGCGCATATGCGCGTCGCGCGTCGCGAAGAGCCCGAGATGCGGGCCGCCGAAGCCCATCGCATTGCCCAGCGACTGGCCCTCGCCGGCGACGATGTCGGCATCCATCGCGCCCGGCGGCTTGACCAGGCCGAGCGATACCGCCTCGGTCACGGCGACGACCAGAAGCGCGCCGGAATCGTGGCACGCCGCGGCGAGCGCAGCGTAATCGCGGACCTGGCCGAAGATGCCGGGATTCTGGACGATGACGCATGAGGTCTCGCGATCGACCGCCGAAGCGGAATCGTCGGACGCGGCGGGATCGGGCGGGCGCGCGACCACGGTGAAGCCGTTGAAACGCGCATAGGTCGCGACGGTCTCGGCATAATGCGGATGCAGGCTGCCGCCGAGGATCACTTTCTTCCGGCGCGTAAGGCGGTTCGCCATCATCGCCGCCTCGGCTGTCGCCGTCGCGCCATCGTAGAGAGAGGCGTTCGCCACATCCATGCCGGTGATGAGCGCGAGCTGGGTCTGGTACTCGAACAGCGCCTGCAGCGTGCCCTGGGCGATCTCGGGCTGATAGGGCGTGTAAGAGGTCAGGAACTCGCCGCGCTGCACGATGTAGTCGACCGCGGCGGGAACATGATGGCGATAGGTGCCGGCGCCGAGGAAGAACGGAACCGACCCTGCCGCGACGTTCCGCGCCGCGAGCTTGGCCAGCGCACGCTCGACCGCGAGTTCGCCCATGCCGCGCGGCAGGTCGAGCGGGCGGTCGAGCAGCGCGTCCTTCGGAACGTCGCGATAGAGATCGTCGATACCGGCCGCGCCGATCGCGGCAAGCATGGTGCGGCGATCGTCGTCGGTGAGCGAGAGATAGCGCATCACGCCAGCCCTTCGACGAATTTCTTGTAGGCGGCAGCATCGAGGAGGTCGCCGAGTTCCTTCGCATCCGCCAGCTTGAGCTTGAAGAACCAGCCCTCGCCCTCGGCATCGGTGTTGACGCGCGCCGGGTCGGCGGCGAGCGCGGCGTTCACCGCCGTCACCTCGCCCGACACGGGCGCGTAGATCTCGCTCGCCGCCTTGACCGATTCGACCACCCCCGCCTCCTTGTCCTTGTCCAGGCGGCGGCCCTTCTCGGGCAGCTCGACATAGACGACGTCGCCGAGCTGGGTCTGGGCGTAGTCGGTGATGCCGATAACCGCCTCGTCGCCTTCGACGCGCACCCATTCATGCGTCTTGGTGTATCTGACGTCGCTCATGGCAATGGCCCTCACGCCGGAGAAGTTCGGCCGCGATGATAGCGGTGCGGCACGAAGGGAAGCGTCACGATCTGCGCCGGCCGCGTGGTCCCGCGCACGACCAGCCCCACCGCCGTGCCCGGTGCCGCGTGCGCGGCGGCGACATAGCCCATTGCCGCCGGCGCGCCCAGCGACGGCCCGAACCCGCCGCTGGTGATGTGCCCGATGGGCGCGCCGTCGGCGGCCACGATCGCCGTGCCGTCGCGCGCCGGGGCGCGATCGGCCGGGCGGATGCCGACGCGTTTGCGCGCGACGCCATCACGCAACTGGCGCGCCACCACCGCGGCGCCGGGATAGCCGCCTTCCTGCGCGCCGCCGCGGCGCGATGGTCCAGCCGAGATCGGCCTCGATCGGCGTCGTCGTCGCGTCGATGTCGTGGCCATAGAGACAGAGCCCGGCCTCGAGCCGCAGCGTGTCGCGCGCGCCGAGCCCGACTGCCATCACCTCGGGCTCGGCCAGGAGGCGGCGCGCGAGCGTCTCGGCGCCGTCGGCCGGCACCGAGATCTCGAACCCGTCCTCGCCGGTATAGCCCGAACGGGTGACGAGGCACGACAAGCCGGCGAGCGAGAACGGCGCCGCCGCCATGAAGGCGAGGCCGGACGTGCCCGGCGCGAGCCGCGCCAGCACCGCGGCGGCTTCCGGCCCTTGCAGCGCCAGCAGCGCGCGATCCGGCAACGGCGTCACCGCCGCGAGATGGCGGCCGAGATGGGCGATGTCCGCTTCCTTGCACGCGGCATTGACGACGAGAGAGAGATGATCGCCGCGCTGCGTCACCATGAGATCGTCGAGGATGCCGGCGGCCTCGTTGGTGAAGACGCGTGTAGCGCATCCGCCCCGGCGCGAGCCCGGCGATGTCGCCCGGCACCAGGGTCTCGAGCGCGCGCGCGGCAGCCGGCGCCGTCGAGCCGCACCTGTCCCATGTGCGAGACGTCGAACAGCCCCGCCTTGGCCGCGGGTGTGCAGATGCTCGGCGAGGATGCCGGCGGCGTAATGCACCGGCATCGCGTAGCCGGCGAACGGCACGAGCTTGGCGCCGAGGCTGACGATGCAGGTCGTAGAGCGGCGTGCGTGCGAGGACTGCGTCCGCCATTCGCTCTCCCAGGACGCAAGGCCCCGCACCGGATTCGCGGCGCTGCCCCCTCTGTCCTGGGACCTGAAGATTTGCCGGCCGGCGCCTCGCGGACGGCCGGTTTACCTCGTCGGTGAGGCGCGGGCCTCGCGGCGCCGCGCCTGCTTTCCAGAGTCGCCTATCCCCGACAGTCCTTTTGCCTGAGAGTTTCCGGGGCGGTTGCTCCTTCGGCGCCGGGTCGAGACCCGATCTCTCCTGTCAGGGCGTGCAGGCGGGACATCCTAGCACCGCGCTCAACCGAAGACCAGAGCGGGCGCGGCGCTTTCCGCGGCGCGCGCCGCCGCCCGCCGGAATGATGGTCGAGCCGCAAGGTGAGGCAGAAGGCCGAGCCGCCGCTGCGCGCGAAGGCGCCGAGCCGATTCGTGGACGCGGTAGCCGCGCTCCTCGAGCCGGCGCGCGCAGCCCGGCGCTGCAGCGCGACACGCACGATGTCGCGGCCGAGGCACACGGCATTGGCGGCGAGCCGGCCGCATCCTCCGCGCCGACGGCGATGCGGTTGTCCGGGCGCGACCCGGTCGTGGATCTCCGCGAGCCCGCCGGCGGTGAAGGCCGTGCGGCACGTACATCACCTCGCCGCCGCTCAACGGGCAGAGCGCCGTGTCCATGTGATAGAAGCGCGCATCGGCGAGCGTCGAGCGCCACGGTCTCGACGCCGAAGCACTCCTGCACCACCGCGCGCGCGTCGCGATCCGAGCGCGGCCCATAGCCCATCCAGAACATGCTGCCGCGTGCGATCCCAGACGCAATCGCCGGCGCCCTCGAGCCGCACTCCTTCGGGCAGTGGTCCGCACCTCGTCGATCATGCAGAGCGCCTCGAGATTGCAGAACGCGCGCTCGAAATGGGCCTCCTCGCCCTGCCGCTCGGGATGGCGGAAGCGCGCGAGCAGCGCGACGCCGGTCCATGCACCACGGCGGCATTGGCGGTGAAGACGAGATCGGGCAGCCCCGGCACCGGCGGCACCAGCTCGATCCGGGCGCCGAGCGCCTTGAGCTTGCGGTGCAGCGCCCGCCATTCGCTCTTCGCGCCGGCCGCGAGCGCCGGCGCGGCGCTCGCCCAGCCGGCCGGGTCCATCCACGGATTGATCGCGTAGCTGACCCCGAAATGATCGGGCCGGCACATCAGGATGCGAGCGTCGTCTTCGAGTGTCCATTTCTTGCTCTTCCTTGTCCCGGCCGTGCCAGCTTTCGAGCTCGCGCAGCATGTCCGCGAAGCGATCGAGCCCCCAATCGAGATCCGCCTGGGAAATGACCAGCGGCGGCGCCAGCCGGACTACCGTGTCGTGGGTTTCCTTCGACAGCACGCCCGTTGTGCAGCAGCAGCTCGCACGCCTCGCGCGCATCGGCAAAGGCGGGATCGATCTCGGCGCCGACCCACAGGCCGCGGCCGCGCACCGCCTTGAGGACGGGGCTGTGCATTGCCGCCAGCCGTTCGAGCATGTGCGCGCCCAACACCCGGCTGCGCTCCACCAGCCCTTCCTCCTCGATGACTTGCAGCGCCTCGAGCCCGACCGCGGCCGCCGAGGCGTTGCCGCCGAAGGTCGAGCCGTGCGAGCCCGGCGTGAACATCTCCATCAGCGCGCGGCGCCCGAGAAAGGCCGAGACCGGCAGCACGCCGCCGCCCAGCGCCTTGCCCAGCACCAGACCGTCCGGCAGCACGTTCTCGTGCTGGAACGCGAACCACGCGCCGGTGCGGCCGAGCCCCGACTGCACCTCGTCGAGGATGAGCAGCACGTTGTGGCGGTCGCACAGGCGGCGAAGCCCGGCGAGCCAGCCCGCCGGCGGCACGATGATGCCGGCCTCGCCCTGGATCGGCTCGACCAGGATGGCGGCGGTTTGGGCGTGATCGCCCGCTCCATCGCGGCGAGATCGCCGAACGGGACGGTGCGGAAGCCCGGCGTGAACGGCCCGAACCCGTCGCGATAGGCCGCTTCCGAAGAGAATCCGACGATGGTGGTGGTGCGGCCGTGGAAATTGCCGGCGGCGACGATGATCTCGGCGCGGTCGGCGGCGATGCCCTTGACGCGATAGCCCCAGCGCCGCGCCGCCTTGATCGCCGTCTCGACCGCCTCGGCGCCGGTGTTCATCGGCAGCGCCGCGTCGAGACCCGGCGACCGCGCACAGCTTCTCGAGAAACGGGCCGAGTCGGTCGTTGTAGAAGGCGCGCGAGGGCACCGCGAGACGGCGGGCCTGCGCCTCGAGCGCGGCGATGATGCGCGGATGGGCGTGGCCGTGGCTCACCGCCGAATAGGCGCTCATCATGTCGAGATAGCGCCGCCCGTCGACATCCCACAGCCAGGCGCCCTGCCCCCGCGTCAGCACCACGGGAAGCGGATGATAATTGGCGGCCGAATAGCGCGCCTCGAGCGCGATCGCGTCCATCTTGCGTGTCCTTGATTTGACGAACGCGCGATTATCGCGCAAGCACGGCGCCGGTGATGTCGAATCGCGTGGCCGGCGCAGCCGAATTCTGTTGTCGGGCCGCCTTCGACGGCGGTTATCGGCTGCGCGGCCCGAGCAGTGGCGTGGGATAGCCGGCGAATCGCCGCACCGGCCGGAGCACGATGTGGCTGACGATGCGCGCGACGCCGAGCACGGGATCGCCGATCAGCTCCGAGGTTAACAATTCGTAACGGGCGAGATCGGCGCAGACGAGCCGGGCGATGTAGTCGAAGGCGCCGCTGACCTCCCAGCATTCGACCACCTCCTCGACCAGGCGCAGGCGGCGCTCGACCTGGTCGCGCCGCGCCTGGCTTTCGAGCGCAATCTCCGAGATCACGGTTATCGGCCGCGTCAGCTTGTCGAGATCGAGGAGCGCCTGATAGCCGATGATGACGCCCGCGGCCTGCAGCCGCCGCACCCGTTCGAGACAGGGGCGCGCGCGTCAGCCCGACCCGGTCGGCGAGTTTCTGGATCGTGCAGCGCCCGTCGCGTTGCAGCGCGGCGAGAATCCTGACATCGATCGCGTCCAACCCGCGGGACCGCCTTGCCGGCATCGCCGCCTCGCCCGAGCCTCGGCGCGGCCAAGGCTAGTCGATGGACAGAGATTCGCAAAGCTTTGTAAAGTGGCGGCGGCAAAACGACTTTCCCGAGGGCGCGATGACCACGGCGGCGGCGATCCGGGCGATGGAAGAGCGCGATGTCAGCCGAAGCCGAACGCCTCTATCGCCTCGCCTTCGGCACCTATTTCCAATTGCCCGATCCGATGGCGTTCCGCGGCGATGCCCGCGTGATCGCGCCGCGCCGGCGCCTCTATCCCGACGGGCGGCGTCGTCGCGCAGGCGGACGGCGCGATCGTCGGCTTGTGCATCACCAGCAACTGGGGCAGCGTCGCCGTGCTCGGGCCGGTCGCGGTTCGCCCCGATCACTGGCGCCACGGCATCGCCCGGCAGTTGCTGGGGCCGGCGCTCGAGATCGTCGCGCAGCTGGCACAGTCCGGATCGCCGGGCTGTTTACCTTTCCGCACAGCGCGCAGCATCTCCGCCTGTACCAGGATTTCGGCTTCTGGCCGCGGCATCTGACCCCGGTGCTGGCCAAGCCGGTCGCGGGACCGCATCGTGTGCCGGGCGCGGCCGCGCTCTCCGCCGGCGCCGACCGCGCCGCCATCGTGGCCGCGTGCCGCGAACTCACCGAGTCGGTCTTCGCCGGCCTCGATCTCTCGCGCGAGATCGAGGCCGTGGTCGAGCATGGCTTGGGCGACACCATCTTATTGTTCGAGGACGCGGCGCTCGCCGGCTTTGCCGTCTGTCACACCGGCGCGGGCAGCGAAGGCGGCTCGCAGGCCTGCTACATCAAGTTCGCGCTGGTGCGCTCGGGCGGCGATGCGGCGGGACGGCTGCGGCGGCTCGTCGCCGCGTGCGAGGATTTCGCGCGCGCGCGCGGCGTCGGCCAAATCGTCGCGGGCGTCTCGACCGGCCGGCACGACGCCTATCGCACCATGGTGGAACTGGGTTTCCGCATGCAGCTCGCCGGCGTCACCATGCATCGCCCGCATGCGCCGGGCTATGACCGACCGGACGTGTTCGCGCTCGAAGACTGGCGCTGAAGGAAGAAATCGACGAGACGGCCGCTATCAGGACGCCGTTTGCGCGAGGTCGAGACGGCGCTCGATCCGGTCGCAGCCGATCATCCATGCGATCGAGGCGACGTTGCACGATTGGCGCATTGCTGCCGAGCGCACTGACGCGTTGCGTCATTTCCTGCAGTCGCTCGAGCACCCGGTCGACCTTCTCGTCCAAGCGGCGCAACTGACCAGCGTCAGGTTGTCGGCTTCGTCGACCGATGACGCCAGAGTCTTCGCTGGCCGCGACGCGGGAGTTCGAGCCGACCGAGGTCTCCGGGAATAGGACCCGGCTGCGCGGCCTAAGCGGCGTCGCGGCGGCGAGGGGCGGGCGGCGGTCGCGCCACGGCATGGCGCGCTCATAGGCGTGGGCGGCGCGGAACAGCGTCGCCTCGTCGAACGGCTTGGCGACGAGCTGCATCGCCAGCGGCAAGCCGCCCTCGCCGTAGCCGGTGCACACCGACATCGCCGGAAAGCCGGTGACGTTGAAGGCGGAAGTGAAATTCGGCTGCTCGACGATGCCCCATTTCGGCACACGGTCGATCGGCGGCGCCTCGGCGGGAACGGTCGCGGTGAGAATGATGTCGAGCCCAGCCATGGCGTGCGCCATTTCCGCGCACAGCTCGCGCCGCCGCCGCAACGCCTGGACATAATCGGCGGCGCCGACGAGCGCGCCGAGCACCAGCCGGTCGCGCAGCAATTCGCCGTATTTCTCGATGCTCGTGCGCATCCAGCGCTCGTGCACGGCATAGCCTTCGACCAGGATGATGACGAGGCCGCAGGCGCGCCAATCGGCGAGCGGCGACAGCGTCACCTCGGCGATGACGGCGCCCTCGCGGCGATAGAAATCCATCGCGTCGTCGATGCCCTTGCGCGTCGCCTCGTTGACGGGATTGTCGCGCTCGTGGAACTGGCGCAGCACGCCGATGCGCAATCCCTTGGCCCCGGTGCCGAGACCGGCGCGAAAGTCCGGCACCGCGCGGTCGGCGCTGGCCGGGTCGTCGGGATCGTGTCCCGCGATCGCCTGCAGCAGGATGGCGCAATCCTCGACCGTCCACGCCATCGGTCCGGCATGGTCGAGCGAGAACGCCAGCGGAATGATGCCGGCGCGGCTGACGAGGCCATAGGTCGGCTTGATGCCGGCGATGCCGCACAATGCCGCCGGCAGGCGGATCGAGCCGCCGGTATCGGAGCCGAGGCCGCCGAGAACCAGTCCCGCCGCCACCGCGGCGCCGGTGCCGCTCGACGACCCGCCGGTGAAATGCTCGGGATTCCACGGGTTGCGCGCCGGCGGCCACGGCAGGTCGAAGGACGGCCCGCCGAAGGCGAACTCGTGGGTCGCGAGCTTGCCCAGCAGCACGGTTCCCGCCGCGGCGAGGCGGCGCGTGCAGGTCGCGTCCTGCGCCGGGACGTTGTGTTCCAGGATGCGCGAATGCGCGGTGGTGGCGATGCCCTGGGTCGTCGTAGATGTCCTTGAGCCCGATCGGAATGCCGTGGAGCGGCCCGCGCAGCGTGCCCTTCATGGCCGCATCCTCGGCTTCGCGCGCGGCGGCGAGCGCGCGATCCTCGGTGAGGCGGAGGAAAGCGTGGAGCGTGCCGTCGAGCCGGGCGATGCGGTCGAGGCAGGCGCGGGTCAGCTCCACCGGCGACATCCGCCGCGCGGCGATGAGCGCGGCCGCCTCGGCGATGGTCGGGAACGTCCGCGCTCACGGCGCGCCGCTCCGGTCGACGACGAAGATCGTTGCCGGCTCGGCGCGTGCTGGGATGCGGGGTCTTGAGGCGTTCGATCAGCGCCTCGAGCGTGCCCCAGGCGCCAAGAAGCTCGGTCGTCTGCGCGGCGCTCAAGCGCAGCCCGGCGCGGCGGACGAGCGCTTCGAATTCGGCCCGGCTCGTCCGCGGCGCCGCCATCTCAGGCGCCGAGCTCGGCCACGGTGCCGTCCGGCAGCCGGCCCTGGGCGCGGTATTGCGCGATCTTCTCCATCAAGGGCGCGTCCGACACCGAATAGAGCACGGCGTCCTTCGTCGCCGGTATTGATGTGGCGGCGCCACAGGAAATTGGGCACGACGAAGAAGTCGTTTTCCTCCCAGTCGAGGCGCCGGCCGCCGATTTCGGTCACCCCGCTGCCGTCGAGCGCGCAGTAGAACGTGCTGGCGGTCTCGCGCTTGAAGCGCGTCGCCTCGCCCGGCCGCAGCAATTGCGCGGCATAATCGAGCGTCGGAAACACCGGCCCGGCGGTGGCCGGATTGACGAACCTCAGGCGGATGCCCTCGTAGGGATCGCCGGTCTCCGCGCGCAGGCCGTCGAGCGCGGCGCGGATCTCGGCGCCGCGGTAATGCAGGATCGGCGTCGTGCCTGCCACACGCCGGTGGTGTGCGGCACGAAGCTCGGCAGCATGCCGCCGGTGGCGAAGAGCCGGCGCGAATGGTCCGGCGGACGGTGCGGCGCCTGGGCGCGCGCGTTGCCCTCGAGCGCGCCGTCGAAGCCTTCGTCGAGCCAGTTGCAGTCGAGGAACTCGAGCAGCGGGAAGTCGAGGATGTCGGCCCATATCACCGGCTCGGCGTCGGCGTTGCCGTGGTCGTGCCAGGTCCCGGTCGGGGTGAAGATGAGATCGCCGCGCGCGGCCACGCAGCGCTCGCCCTCGATCGTGGTGTAGCCGCCCTTGCGCGACAGGATGGTGCGGCTGGCATTGGGCGCGTGCATGTGCACCGGGGCGACATCGCCGGGGTTGTAGAGGAAATGGCGCAGCGGATCACGCTCGTCACCTGCAAGCCGGCCGCCGAGCCCGGGATTGGTGAGGAGGAATTGCTGGCGGTCGGCGAATTCGATCGGCGGCACATCGGCGGTGCGGGCGATCGCGGCGATGCGGTCGAGATAGGGGCCGATCTCCTTCCAGCGCCAGCGATAGGGCAGCGCCTTCATCTGGTTGGCGGCGACGCGGCCGGTGGCCAGCGTGCCCGCGTCCTCGAGCCCGGTGGCGCGCAGCCAGGGCAACTGCGCCGGCGCATTGGCCTGCGTCCTGAGCCAGATGTTGAGCTTGCCAGCCTCGGCGTTGAGCCGCTCCATGGCCGTGCGCGCGGCCGACGGCAATTCCTTGCGGCTAGCCCGCGCGGGCTCCGGCACTGCGACCGACATGACGCACCTCCTGGCGGCAAGTCTAGAGCGGAAACGCATCCGCCCGCAACGCCGTCCGGCCGCGCCGGCGCGTCATTGCCCGGCGAATTCGCGGCGGACGAACAGCGAATAAAGCACGAGGCCGGCGACGAAGCCGCCGATATGCGCGACCCAGGCCACGGGCTCGACCTCGCTGCCGACGCCGACGACCCCGGTCACCGCGTTGATCGATGAGCCACAGCACGACCAGCACCCAGAAGCCGCGGCGGAACGCGCGGAACCGCAGGATCGCGCCGAACAGGCCGCTGATCGCCGCCGACGCGCCGATCATCACTTCGGCCGAGCCGGGACCCGCGACAAATTCCGCGAAGGCGCCGGCAACGCCGCACAAGAGATAAAAGGCGAGATAGCGCCAGCGCCCGAGGCGCTGCTCGACGCCGGCGCCGAAGGCGAGCAGGCCGAGCATGTTGGCGCCGATATGGGCGAAGCCGCCATGGATGAACTGATAGCTCAAGGGATCGACGATCGCGGCCCAACCGGCGCCGCCGCAGCGCCGCCATAGCGCGCCGGCGTGAAGCCAAAGAGCGCGACGGCCGCGTCGGCGGCATCGCCCGGAAGCAGCATCATCACGGCGAAGACGACGAAATTCGCCACCAGCAGCGCCCGCGTCACCGGCGGCAGGTTGAACATCGGCTGATGCGAGCGGAAGGCCGATCGGTCACGCGTCACCTCTGGGCCATAAATGGGCATGGGGCGGGCGGATGGCGAAGGGCAAAGCGCGGTAACATTGGGTCAATCATTGCGGCATAGGCTCGGCGCCGGGGGATCGCGAAACGCGGAGACGGGCGCACCTTCCATGGCCGCCACCGACACCACGAGCCTCGGACGAGACGCGGCCACCAAACCCGACGAGCGGCGCCGTCATCCGCGCGTCGGCGCACTGTGGATGGCGACGGTGCATGCCGTCAGCGACGTCCACGACTGCATGGTCATCGATGTCTCGCGCGGCGGCGCGAAGCTGATGCTGAGCCAGGCGCATCCCCTGACCGAAATCCGCGCGCTCGTCGTGGGCGCGCTCGGTACGTTCCGCGCCAGGCTCGTGTGGCAGCGCGGCGAATTCGCCGGCGTGCAGTTCCTCGACCCTCCGGAGAAAATCGCCGACGCGTTCGGCGGCATGCTGCCCTAGCCGCGCGCAAGCCCGCGCTACCGCCACCGTTGACGCGGCGCCTTCCGTCGCGGGATCATGCGGGCAAGAACGAGGCGCGAGGGGGAAACGGCGATGAGAAGACTGCTGGTCGCGGCGGCCGGCGCGGCGTTGCTGGCATTGGGCGCGGGCAGCGCCCGGGCGGACGGACCGGTCAAGATCACGCTCGCCTGGGCCACGGTTCCGGGACAGCTTCTCGCCTGCTTCTATCAGCATCCCGCGATGCTGAAGCATTACGGCAAGAGCTATGTCGTCCAACCGGTCTACTACAAGGGCAGCGGGCCGCAGATCACCGCGCTCGCGGCCGGCGAGCTTGATCTTGCGCTCTACGCGCCGGACGCGCTCGCCTATTCGGTCGAGAATGCCGGGCTGAAAGACATCCGCGTCATCGGCGACGCGACGCGCGACGGCCATGGCGACTACAACTCGCGCAAATACATGGTGCTCGCCAACAGCCCGATCCGCACCATCGACGATCTCAAGGGCAAGATCCTCGCCACCAACAGCATCGCCGGCGCCATGGACACGGCGATGCGGGTCCTGCTGCGCCGCCACGGGCTGGAGGATCGGCGCGATTATCAGGTGGTCGAGCTCGACTTCCCCAACCAGTTCCCGGCGCTGCTTGCCGGCAAAATCGATCTCGCCTCGATCCCGCTGCCGTTCTCGATCTCGGTCGAGAAGACCGGCAAGGCGCGCACGCTCTTCACCATGAAGGACGCGATGGGCGAATCCGACATGACCATCATGACCGCGCGCGGCGCCTTCATCGCCGCGCACCGCGCCGCACTCGTCGATTTCTTCGAGGACACGCAGCGCATGATGCATTGGTTCTATGATCCTGCCAACCGGCCGCAGGCGCTGGCGATGGCCGCTTCGTTCACCAAGCGGCCCGCCTCGTTCTTCGCCGACTGGCTCCTCACCAAGAAGGACGATTACCGCGATCCCGACATCCGGCCGAATCTCGATGCGGTGCAGCGCGACATCGATATCGAGGCCAAGATGGGCCTGCTCAAGCGCCCGATCGACGTCGCCAAATACGCCGATCTATCGCTCATCGACGATGCCGCCAAGCGCTTGCGCTGAACCCTATTCGGCCGGCGCCGCCGCGCCCTCGAACACGCCGGAGAGCCGCGTGCCGGGATATTCGGCCTTGAGGCGCGGATAGACCTCGCGCGCGAAGGTCCGGATGCCGTGCACGGTGTCGTCATGTTCGAGGAAACCGGCCTGGCCCATGATCAGGAGATGGCCGAAGCCGCCGACATAGTCGTAAAATTTCTTGATCTGGGCATAGACCTGATCGGGCGTGCCGGCGAACATGAGACCGCGCTCCTTCGCCGATTTCACCGTGGTGGGGCGGCCGAAGTGCTCGTGCTGGCTAAGGCCGCTGAGACGGTTCGCCGCGGCCCTCATCATGGCGACGCTGCCGGCAACGCCGGCATAGCCCGGAGGCGCCGCAAAATGGAGCGGTACCTTGTTGGCGGTGAGATACCACAGCAGCTTCTCGGCGCCGGCATGGGCCTTTGACTTGTTGTCGGCGACATAGACGAGCGCGGCATAGGCGAGCCGGTCGATCGGCACGTCGCGCCCCCGCCCGGCCTCGCGCCAGCCGCGGCGATAGGACTTCGAACGCGTCACGCGTGCCCTCGTAGCCGGTGAGGAAGATCGCCTGCACATAGCCGTGCGCGCCGACACGCGCCGAGCCCGAGAGGCTCGTCGTGCTGACCCAGACCGGGGGATGCGGCTGCTGCCACGGCCGCGGCCAGATGTTCACCGCGCGGTAGTGGAAGAACCGGCCCTCGTGGCTGAACGGCCCGTCATGATTCGTCCACGCCTTGACGATGAGATCGAGCGACTCCCAATGCCGCTCGTTCATGCGCACCGGGTTGCTGTTGGCCGGAGGATCTCGTAGGGAACGCCGCGCACGAACCCGGCCTCGAGACGGCCATGCGACAGCACGTCGATGAGCGCCATCTCCTCGGCGACGCGCACCGGCTGGCGCCGGTTGGCGATGGGATTGCCGAGGATGAGAAGCCGCGCCTTCGAGGTCACGCGCGCCAGCGCCGCCAGCATCAGGGGCGCCCCCGGATCGACGCAGGTCGCCGTCTGATGATGCTCGTTGAGCATGATCTCGACGCCCTCTTCCTCGGCGATCTGCCACTCTTGGATATAGCGGTCGTAGAGCGCCGCGCCCTTCTGCGGATCGTAGATCCGGTTGGGCAAACTGACCCGGATCGACTCGAATTCGTCGCTGGGCGGCAGGTAGGGATAGGCGGTCTCGCTGAAATGCCAAGCCTTCATGGAGCAAGCTCTCCTCAGGAAATGCGCAGTCGGTGCCGGTTGCTCAAGCGTCCAGGAAGGCGAGGACCGTGGCGGCAAAGGCCTCGGGCTGCTCGACCTGGACGGCATGGCCGGCACGAGCGACGGTCTCGATCCGCGCGTTCGGCATGAGAGCCGCATAGCGCGCGACATAATCGGCCGAGACGAGCCCGTCGCTCTCGCCGCGCAGGAACAGGACCGGGCAGGCGACGCGGTGGAGGCGGTGCCTGAGCTTGGGATTGTGCATCCACGGCTCCCACGCCAAGAGCGCGAGCGCCTCGCGGTTGCGCGCGATGATGGTGAGCTGCTCGTCCGACAGTTTCGACATATCGATCTGCGCCTTGGCCGGATCATGGAACAGGAGCTGGCTCACCTTCTCCTGCGGCATGGCGAAGATGTCGGGAATGTCGAGTTTGTCGGCGGGACCGGTCTTGACGCCGACGGGAGCGACCAGAACCAGCTTGCGGAATCGCTCCGGCGCCTTGCTCGCCATTTCGGCGGCGATCCAGCCGCCGATCGAGCAGCCGACGAGATCGACTTGCGCCAACCCGCGCCGGTCCATCAGCTCGAGATAGATATGTGCGATGTCATCGCAGGTGTCGAGCCAATCCGGAAGCTCGGACCTGCCGAAGCCGGGATGAGAGGGCGCGAAGATGCGCCGGCGCCGCGACAGCATACCAACATAAGGCTGGTCGGGGACGAAACCCTGGCCGCTGTGAAGCAGCAGCAGGGGGGCGCCCTCGCCCGTCTCGAACAGCTCGACCGCACAGCCGGCAAGCGTGATCATTTCCCGTGTCAATGCGCGAATTTCCCATGTTTCGCAACGCGCCGAAGGGCGGCGGCGGCATCATTTCACCGAAGCGCCGGGGGTGCAAGACCATGCCGCGACACGCCGCCTTGCACCGTTTCCGCGCGTCCCTTAAGGGACATGCCATGTCCGTCCGATCGGCCTCGCTGAGCCTCGTCTTCGCTGCACTCCTCGCCGGCGGAGCGCGCGCCGACACGATCACGGTCGGCTCGAAGATCGACACCGAGGGCGCGCTGCTCGGCAACATGATCGCGCTCGTGCTGAGACGGGACGGGCTCACGGTCGAAAGCAGGATCGGGCTCGGCCCGACCAACATCGTGCGCAGCGCCATCCTGGCCGGCGCAGATCGACATCTATCCGGAATATACCGGCAACGGCGCGCGCTTCTTCGCGATGGAAACCGATCCGGTGTGGAAGAACGCGGCCGCGGGCTATGCGACGGTGAAGCGTCTCGACCGCGAGCGGAACGGGCTCGTCTGGCTCGCGCCCGCGCCCGCCAACAACACCTGGGCCATCGCGGTGAGCAAGGACGCTGGCGGCGCAGCACCGCGAGCGACGCTCGACGGTTTCGCGCACTATGTCGCGCGGCGGCGGCAGGCTGCGGCTCGCGGCCTCGGCGGAGTTCGTCGAGAATCCGCTGGCGGCCTGCCGGCCTTCGAGACGCGCCTATCGCTTCACCCTCACGCAGAGACCAGTTGCTGGTGCTCGCCGGCGGCGACACGGCAGCGACGATCCGCGCCGCGGCCGAGGGCATCTCGGGCGTCAATGCGGGGATGGCCTACGGCACCGACGGCGCGCTGGCGGCGCTGGGGCTCGTCGTGCTCGCCGACGACAAGGGGCGCGGAGATCGTCTATGCGCCGGCGCCGGTCGTGCGCGCAGCGACGCTCGCGGCCCATCCCGAAATCGCGGGCCTGCTCGATCCGGTGTTCCGCTCGCTGACGCTCGAGCGGCTGCAGCGCCTCAATGCCGCGATCGCGGTCGATGGCAGCGACGCCGCGACCGGTGGCGCAGCACTATCTCGCGACGCACAGGGCTTCCGCGAGATGAGCGCGGGCGCACGCGACCCGCGCGCCGAACCTCGTGCTGCTGTCTGCTGCTGGTCCTGGGCGACGGCGGCGCTGGCGGCGACCGGCTTCGTCGCGCATGCGCCGAACCGCCTGGTCTCGGGCACGCCGCTGTCGCTGTGGCACGCCGCGGGCGCGGCGCGCGCGACGATTGCCGTCGCCGGCATCGGCGCTGTTTCTGCTGGCGGCATCGTTCTTGCCGCCGACGGCGCGGGCGCTGCTGTTCGCGGCGATCGTTGCCGCCGGCGCGCTGCTGCTGCTGCTGCTCGAGGCGCGCGGGACGATGCAGCGGCGGTCGCTGGCCGCGACATCGCCGCCGCGCGGCGCGCACCGACGCTCGGGCCGGCCTTCTGGATCGCCGCGCTCTGCGCCGCCCTCGCCATTCTCGACGCGCTGCAGCGGCTCGCGGCCGGGCCGCTGCTGCGGGTCGTCGTCGTGGCGGGCTCGATCGCGGCGCTGGTCGCGGCGCTGGCGGCGAGCGGGCGGCTCGATGCCTTGTCGCTCGTGCGCGAATATGCGGCGCGCCGCGGCGCCTTCCTCGCCGAGCTGGCGCGGCATTGCGAGCTGGTGCTCGGCGCGCTCGTGCCGGCGCTCGCCATCGGCGTGCCGCTGGGCGCGCTGGCGGCGCGGCGCCGCGACGGCGCAGGGTCCGCTCTTCGCCACGCTCAACGTCGTTCAGACGATCCCCTCGATCGCGCTGTTCGGGCTGCTGATCGCGCCGCTCGCCGCGCCTCGGGCGCTCGGCGGCGTCGGGCCGGTGCCGGCGCTCATCGCGCTGACGCTCTATGCGCTGCTGCCGGTGGCGCGCAACACCGCAGGCCGGACTCTGCGGCGTCGATCCGGCGGTGATCGAGGCGGCGGCGGGCATGGGCATGACGCAGCGGCAGATCTTCTGGCGGGTCGAGGTGCCGCTCGGCCTTCCGGTCTTTCTCGCCGGGGTGCGGATCGTCACGGTGCAGGCGATCGGGCTCGCCACGGTCGCGGCGCTCATCGGCGCCGGCGGGCTTGGCACTTTCGTTTTCCAGGGGATCGGCCAATATGCGATCGATCTCGTGCTGCTCGGCGCGATGCCGACGATCCTGCTGGCGCTGGCGGCCGATTTCGCGCTGGCGATGCTGATCGCGTGCCTGGGACGGAGAGCGCCATGATCGAGCTCGAGGACGTGGTGCGGATCTTTGGCGGCCGGCGCGTCGTCGACGGCGTGAGCCTCGCCGTGCCGACGGGCGCGTTCTGCGCCCTGGTCGGCTCGTCGGGCGCCGGCAAATCGACGACGCTCAAGCATGATCAACCGCCTTGTGCCGATGAGCGCCGGCACGATCCGCGTCGGCGGCGAGGACGTGACCGCCGTTCCGCTCGAGGCGCTGCGGCGGCGGATCGGCTATGTCATCCAGTCGATCGGGCTGTTTCCCGCATTGGACGGTCGCCGACAACATCGCCACGGTGCCGCGCCTGCTCGGCTGGCCGGACGCAGCGCATCGCGGCGCGCATCGACGAGCTGCTCGCGCTGCTGCGGCTCGATCCCGCGCGGACCTATCGCGACCGCTATCCGCACCAGCTCTCCGGCGGGCAGCAGCAGCGCGTCGGCGTCGCCCGCGCGCTCGCCGCCGATCCCGGAGATCCTGCTGATGGACGAGCCGTTCGGCGCGCTCGATCCGATCACGCGCGACGCGCTCGGCGCCGAGCTCGCGCTGATCCACCGCAGCACGACGCGCAAAACCATCGTCTTCGTGACGCACGACATCGACATGGCGCTGCGCCTCGCCGACATCGTGGCGATCATGCACGAGGGCCGGCTCGTGCAGGCGGGCGCGCCGCTCGACATCCTCGAACGCCCCGCCGACGATTTCGTGCGCGACTTCGTCGGCCGCGCCGCGATCGGGCTCAAGCTTCTGGCGCTGCGGCGCGTCGCCGAACGCATGCGGCCCGGACGTCGTCGCCGGCCGGCGAGCCGGTGGCACGAGGCGGCGCCGCTGACCGAGGCGCTGTCGCAGATGGTGATGCGCCGCACCGACCGGCTGCCGGTGCGCGACGCAAGGCGGCGCGGTGACGGGCTCGGTGGTCCTCGCCGACCTGGTGCGCTGAGCGATGCGGTCGGGCGCAGCGGCGCAGTGTCCTTCGCGGTCGGCGGCGGTCGGCGTTTGCGCTGCTGCTGTTCGGGATGCCGGCGCTTGGCCCGCTCTTCGCCTGCGCCTTTCCCGACGTCGAGCCGCCGATCTACCGCTTCCAGTCCTTTCCCGCTGCTGTTCCTGTCGCATGCCGAGATCGTCGCGGCGTCGAGCCTCGCCGCGACTGCGGCGGCGCTGGCGCTCGGCATTTTCGTCACGCGTCCGGCGGGGCGGGATTTCCGCGCCATCGCTCGGCGCCGTCGCCACCATCGGCCAGACCGTGCCGCCGGTCGCCGTGCTCGCCATCGCGGTGCCGATGCTGGGCTACGGCGCGCTGTCCGACCTTCGTCGCGCTGACGCTCTACGGCTTCCTGCCGATCCTCGCCAACGTCATCGCCGGGATCGAGGGCGTGCCGGCACCGGTGCGCGAGGCGGCCCAGGGCATGGGCCTGTCGCCGCTCCAGGTGCTGCGCGCGGTCGAGCTGCCGCTGGCGGCGCCGGTGATCCTGGCGGGCATCAGGGTCTCGGTGGTCATCAACATCGGCACCGCGACCATCGGCTCGACCGTCGGCGCGGTGACGCTCGGCACGCCGATCATCGACGGACTGGTCGGCGACAAGCTGCCCTATGTCATCGAGGGCGCGGCGGTGGTGGCGCTCTTCGCCGTGCTCGCCGACATGGCTTTCGAGCGTATCGGCCGGCGCCTTGGCAGCCAAAGGGAAGGCGCGGGCTGAGGCCGGCGAGACGCGATGAACGAGGACATTTCGCCACAGCTCGAACGGAGGCTCGGCCGGCTGCACGCGCGCCAGCGGCTCGGCATCGAGACCGATGTCGAGGCGCGCGTGTTCGGGCACGGGCTCAACTTCTTCCATCCCGAGAATTGGTACGCCGCGCCCCGCCTCATTCACGCGGCGCTGCGCCTGACCGGGCTTTATCGGCGCGGCGCGCGCAATGCGGCGCGCGTCGTCTTGCGCCGCAACACGATCCGGCTCGCGCGCCTGCCGCCGCTGTTCGACGGCTTCACCATCCTTCACGTCAGCGACATGCATGTCGACATGAATTCGGGCGCGATGCAGCGGCTGAACGAGCTGCTCGGCGACATACGCTACGATCTCTGCGTTCTCACCGGCGATTTCCGCGGCAGGACATGGGGCCCGTTCGAAGCGACGCTCGCCGGGCTCGAACGCGTCCGCGCGCATCTGCGGGACCCGGTCTATGGCGTGCTCGGCAATCACGACACGGTCCGCATGGTCCCGCCGATGGAAGCGATGGGGATTCGCATGCTGCTCAACGAAGCGACGGTGATCGCGCGCGGCGATGAGCGCATCCATCTCGCCGGCATCGACGACGCCCATTACTACCGCGTCGACAACATCGAAAAGGCGGCCCAGGGGATTCCCCACGACGAATTCTCGATTCTGCTGTCGCATACGCCGGAGATTTATCGCCAGGCCGCCCATGCCGGTTTCGACCTGCTGCTCGGCGGCCATACCCATGGCGGGCAGATCTGTCTTCCCGGCGCGATCCCGATCACGCTCGATGCGGTGCTGCCGCGGCGGCTCGGAGCGGGATCGTGGCGGTATCACGCCATGGCGGGCTACACCTCGGTCGGCGTCGGCTCTTCCATCATCGCGGTGCGCCTCAACTGTCCGCCCGAGATCGCGCTGCACCGTCTCGAGCGCGCCTCCGGCTAATACGGCCGGTCGCGGAGGTGCCAGCGATAGAGGACGCGTGAGAACAGCATTTCGCCCACCGTGAAGACGGCGACGCCGGCGACGATGTCGGCCGCGGTGAGCGCGAGGGCGTCGCGGCAGGCAAGCAGCGGGAACAGCGATTCCGGGATCTGGTCGAGGAAGCTGGCGCGGCTGCTCGGCGCAAGGCCGAGGCGGCGCTTGATGAAGCTCGAAAAAAGATCGCCCGCCATGGCGGTTGCGCCGGCGACCGCTCCGATCCAGGGCGCCAACGCGACGAGCGGCGCGCAAGCCCCGGTCACGGCGACCGACAGCACGACCCCGCGCACGGTCTTGGAACGGCCGAAGAACGGGCTTCCGTCGAGAAAGCTGCATCCGCCATCGAGCGGGAACGCCAGCCAGTCCCCCATCAGCCGCTTGGCAATGACCGGCGCGCCGTTGGCCACGGCCAATAAGGCCAGGAACCGCAGAACCAGAAGCGGCTGCACGCGTCGCCGATCAATGCCGCGCCGCTTGCGCTGCCGACGTGCCGGCGATGCGGCCGAACACCGCACCGGAGGTGAGGCCCGAGCCGCCGGGATAGTTGAAGTAGAACAGCCCGCCCACCAGTTCGCCCGCGGCATAGAGGCCGGGGATCGGCTTCATGTCGAGA
Organism: uncultured Alphaproteobacteria bacterium; assembly: GCA_963721625.1. Lineage (GTDB taxonomy): Bacteria > Pseudomonadota > Alphaproteobacteria > ATCC43930 > CGMCC-115725 > DATJLY01. The sequence goes on along the minus strand of CAVRKF010000001.1, from coordinate 203,403 downwards.
TCGAGCACTCGCGCCTGACGGTTGATGCGCAGGCCGCCGAAGGTGAAGGTAAGGCCGCAGGTCACGCCATAGCCCTCGAACGGCGGCTCGTCGATCGTGTTGGCCCAGTTGGACTTGTCGATGGCGAGCCCCTCGGTGCGGCGCCCGTCCTTGACGTTGGGATTGAACGGGATGTCGGTGCGCACCGCCTTGTTGTACTGGGCGATGGTCTCGACGAACTGCCTTGGGGTCGACGCCGTCGAGCTTTGCGCCAGCTCCTCGATCGTGTTCGCGGTCACCTTGGTGATGCGGCGGATATTGTACTCGTCGCGCTGCAGGAGCTTGACCTTGCGGTCGAAGATCTGCCACGCGAACTGGCCCGGCTGCTCGAGGATGACGCGGCCGTATTTGGCATAGGTGTAGTTGCGGAAATCGGCGCCCTCGTCGACGAAGCGGCGTCCCGTCGCGTTGACCATGATGGCGAAGGGATAGGAGTGCTTCTGGAACTGGTCGCCGACGGCGAGATCGCCGAATTCCGGCGCGTTCATGTCCCAGCCCACGGCATGGCAGCCCGACCAGTTGCCGCACGGGCTCGCGCCGATGGCGAGCGCCATGCGGATGCCGTCGCCGGCGTTGAAGCGCGAGCCGCGCACCTTGGCGAGGTCCCAGCCGGGCCCGAGATAGCGCGTGCGCCATTCGGGATTGGCCTCGAACCCGCCGCAGGCGAGCACGACCGCGCGGCCGCGCACCTCGCCCAGCGCGTCGCCGCTGCGCACGCGCACGCCGGCGACGCCGACGCCGTCGGTGATGAGATCGGTGGCGCGCGTCGCGTAGCGGATCTCGATGCCGCGCCGCTTCGCCGCCTGCGTCAACTGGTCGATGAGGCCGGGACCGCCGCCCACCGACTTCGACCGTGAGCCCGCCCCAGAACTTGAACCGGCCGTCGATCTTGAAGGCCTGGCGGCCGTAGATCGGCACGAAGCGCACGCCCTTGTCGCGCATCCAGCACGCGGTCGCCGAAGCTGCGCGTCACCAGCAGCTCGACGAGATCGGGATTGGCGCGATATTGCGTCACCCGCGCCATGTCGTCGAAGAACTGGTCCTGGGTGTAGGTGCCGAAATCGGTGGTCGCGATTTCCTGCTCGGTGAGGTCGGGGATGAGCGCTGCGGATGTCGTCGACGCCGTTATAGACGATGCGCATCGAGCCGGCGGTGAAGCGGCTGTTGCCGCCGGCCTCGTCCTGCGGGCGCCGCCTCCAGCATCACCACCGACGCGCCCTGCTCCTGGGCCGCCAGCGCGGCGCAGAACGCGGCATTGCCGCCGCCCACGACGATCACGTCATAGTCCGCCATTGCGCTCTCCCGCATTGCGCTTGCCCTAGACTGCCGTTGCGAGCGCAGCGAGGCAACCTTCCCGCGGTCGCGAGATTGCTTCGCGGCGCTCGCACCGACACCGACGATCGCACGCTACCGCTGCACCGCCCCCGCGTCGATGACGCGCCAGGCGATGGTCTCGCCGCCGCGATGGATGAGCGCGCGCTCGTCCGGGCCCGTCACCGCGACTTCCTCGGGCGCGGTCCAGGGCTCGGGCTCGAGCGTCACGGTGGCGGCATTGGGCGCGAGGCCGTAATGGCGCGGCCCGTTGAGCGAGGCGAAGGCCTCGAGCCGGTCGAGCGCGTTCTCCTCGGCGAACACCTGGGCATAGCTCTCGAGCGCGACCGGCGCATTGAAGAGGCCGGGAATGCCGACGACATCGAGCTTGCGCGCGACCGGATGGGGCGCCGAATCGGTGCCGAGGAAGAAGCAGCGCATCGCCCGAGGTCGCGGCCGCGCGCAGCGCCAGCCGGTCGCGCTCGCGCTTGATGATGGGCATGCAGTACATGTAGGGACGCAGGCCGTAGCCCAGGAAATCGGTGCGGTTGAGCATGAGGTGATAGGGCGTGATGGTGGCGCCGAGCTGCGGTGCGGCGCTCGCGCACGAACGCGACCGCGGTCTCGCTCGAAATATGCTCGAGCACCATCTTGAGGCCGGGGAAGTCGGCGAGCCAATGGCGCAGATGGCGGTCGATGAACACCGCCTCGCGGTCGAACACGTCGATCGCCGGATCGGCCTCCTCGCCGTGGATGAGCAGAGCGCATGCCGATCTTCTCCATGCGCGCCAGCACGCGCCGGATCTTGCGGAAATCGGTGACGCCCGCGGCCGAATAGGTGGTGGCGTTGGCGGGATAGATCTTGACCGCGGTGAAGACGCCCTCGCGGAAGCCGCGCTCGACCTCGTCGGGATCGGTGTCGTCGGTCATGTAGCAGGTCATGAGCGGCGTGAAATCCGATGCCCTCCGGCAGCGCCGCCAGCAGCCGCGCGCGATAGGCAACGGCATCGGCCACATTGCGCACCGGCGGCACCAGGTTCGGCATGATGATGCCGCGGCCGAAATGCCGCGCCGAGAACGGCAGGTCGCCTTGAGCATGGCGCCGTCGCGGACGTGAAGATGCCAGTCGTCGGGCTTGCGGATGGTGAGCGGCGCCGGCATGGCCAACCTCAGCCGATCGGCGCCGCCGCCGCGGCGTAGGTCTCCCGCGGCGGGTCGTCGATCATCGCCCCGGTGAGGTCGGCCACGCGCGCGAAGCCGCGCCGCTCGCACCACGAAGCGAGATCGTCGATGAGCGCGGTGAGGCCCGAGGGATTGCGGAAGATGAGATAGCCCACCATCACCGCCGACGGCGCCCGCAAGCATGTATTCGACCACGTCCTCGGCCTTGCAGATGCCGCCGCAGCCGATCACCGGGATCGAAACCGCCTTGGCGCATTGATAGACCATGCGCAAGATGATCGGCTTCACCCCGGGCCCCGAGATGCCGCCGAGCTTGTTGCCGATCGCCGGGCGGAAGGTGTCGAGATCGATCTTGAGGCCCAGTATGGTGTTCGAGACGACCAGCGCATCGGCGCCGGCGCGCTCGGCCGCCTTGGCGATGGCGACGATGTCGCCGGCATTGGGCGAGAGCTTGGCCCAGAGCGGCTTGTCGGTCGCCGCGCGCACGCCCGCGACGACGTCGTAGGTATGGTCCTCGTGCAGCGCAAAATTGCCGCCGCCGGGATTGCGCGTCGGACACGAGATGTTGAGCTCGATCACGTCGACGTCGGGCACGCTCACCGCCCGCGCCATGGCGGCGAAATCGACCGGGTCCTGCGAGGTGATCGAGGCGACGAGCGGCGGGGTGAAACGCTTGTAGTCGGGCACCTGCACGTCGAGGAAATACTGCAGCCCCTTGGTCGGCAGGCCGATCGAGTTGATCATGCCGCATTCGATCTCGGCCACGCGCGGGGTCGGATTGCCGGCGCGGAACTCGCGCGATACCGTCTTGGCGACGAGCGCGCCCAGCCGGTTCAAATCCATCACCTGCGCCAGCTCGGTCGAGAACGCCCCCGAGGCGGGCATGATCGGGTTCTGGAATGTCATCCCCCCGATCCGGACCGACAGGTCTACCATCCCACCGCCTCCTGGAGATCGAATACCGGGCCCTCGATGCAGACGCGGCGCAGCGTCTTCTGGCCGTTCACCTCGAAGGTGCGCACGCACACGTAGCAGGGGCCGAGACCGCAGGCCATGACTTGTTCCATCGCCACCTGTCCGGGAATCCGGTGCGCGGCGCCGACGCGCTTCATCAGCTGCATGAGCCGGTTGGAGCCGCAGATGAAGAATGCATCGGCCCGGTCCGCGGCGACCAGGTCCGCGAGGATCGCTTCGACATTCGCCACGTCGCTCGTGCCGTCGCTGTCGAGGACGGGAATGACGCGCGCGCCCACCGCCGCGAAGAGGTCATCGGTCATGACCAGATCGGCACTGCGCGCCGACAGGATCGCGGTGACGCCGATGCCGGACGCGCCCGCCAGCGCCGAAATGGGCGCCAGCGTGGCGAGACCGACGCCGCGCCCGAGCACGACGATGTGGCGCCACTGCGGCTCGAGATGAAAGCCGTTGCCGAGCGGTCCCACGATGTTGAAGCGGTCACCCGGAACGAGCCGCGCCACTCCCTGCGTGCCGCGGCCGACGATCTTGTAAAGGAATTCGATCCGGCCCCGCGCCGCATCGACGCGATAGACGCTCTGCGGCCGCCGGAGCCACAGTTCGCCGTCATCGGGCGAGGGACAGAGCCAATTGAAGAACTGCCCCGCCTGGGCCGTGAGCGCCCGGGGCGAGGCTTCGATCACGATGTGCTTGTACTCGGCGTTGACCGGGTCGTTCGATACCACCGGGCACAGCGTCTCCTCGGCCGGAATCCGCGGGTCCGCGGCGGCCGGGGACAGGCTACCGACGACGAAGGGCGATGCGGCGAAGGCTTGGGACATGCCCCCGGCCTTAGCGCGACCGGTGGTGCCAAATCAAGTCCGCGCTTGCGCGGGGCTGCCCCCGCAAGCCATGAGAGCGCCGGCGCCATCGAAGGATTTGGGCCATCAAAAGAATAAGCCCGGGATCGATCCGGGCTTATCGGGCATCAAATGTCTCTTCAATGGTGATCCCACCACGTGTCGTGCTCACGCCATCCGTGATCCGCATCGCGGTCGTGCTTCCAATTATAGTAGTGGCTTCTATCGCGCTTGCGAAACGCTTCGGCCTCGCGCCGGTTGCGCCAGGCGTGCCAATGATGGCTTTGGTCCCAGTAACCGTCGGTGTACCCGAAGGCGATGCCCGGAACCGTGACGGTCACGCTGTCGGCTTTTGCCGGGAGGCCGGCTGTCATCGATCCTCCGGCCAGGGCGAGAGCGACAAGTGCGACCTTAATATGCTTTGCCATCCGCTTCCTCCATTGCTCGCATAGCCGGCTCAAGACGGGCTGAAGAACCGCTCAAGCCGGCATCAGGAACTCAAACGCTCGGCGCGGCGGTATGTTCCGTGACGGCCGTCGCTACGGCCCATAGCTGCGGCAGATGGTGCAATCCATGAAATGAAGTGCGACGGCCGGCGCGGGACGCTTGGTCTTCGTTCTTTAAGACCCTTATGCGCCGGCCTGCGCCCTGGCATAGCCGTCGCGCAAGGCGACGATGCGGTTGAAGATCAGGCGGTCGGATCGCGAATTGGTGTCGGCACAGAAATAGCCGTTGCGCTCGAACTGCACGGCTTCGCCCGGTTCGAGAGTGCCGAGCGCGGGTTCGAGGCGGCAATTCGCGAGCTCTTCGAGCGAGCGCGGATTGAGATCGGCGAACACGTCGCCGGAGGCACCCGGATCGGGACTTTGGAACAGGTGATCGTAGAGCCGGACTTCCGCCGGCACGGAATGCGCCGCCGTCACCCAATGCAGCGTCGCCTGCACCTTGCGGCCGTCGGGCGCGTTGCCGCCGCGCGTCGCGGGATCGTAGGTTGCGCGCAGCGCTACGACCGCGCCTGACGCGTCCTTGACGACCTCGCGGCAGGTGACGAAATAGGCATAGCGCAGCCGCACCTCGCGACCCGGCGAGAGACGGTAGAATTTCTTCGGCGGGTTTTCCATGAAATCGCCCGCCTCGACGTAAAGCTCGCGCGCGAACGGGATGCGGCGCGTGCCCGCGTTCGGGTCCTCGGGATTGTTGACCGCCTCGAGCTCCTCGCTCGCGCCGTCGGGATAATTGTCGATCACCAGCTTCAGCGGCCGCAGCACCGCCATGCGCCGCGGTGCGGTGCGATTGAGGTTCTCGCGCACGGCGTGGTCGAACATGGCAACGTCGACAACGCTGTTCGCCCGCGCGACGCCGACGCGGCGCACGAAGTCGCGGATCGCCGCGGGCGGCACGCCGCGACGCCGCAGCCCCGCCAGCGTCGGCATGCGCGGATCGTCCCAGCCCGAGACGCAGCCGCGTCGCACCAGCTCGATCAGCACCCGTTTCGACATCACGGTGTAGTTGAGATTGAGCCGCGCGGACTCGTATTGCCGCGGGTGCGAGGGCACCGGCAGGTTGTCGAGGAGCCAATCGTAGAGCGGACGGTGATCCTCGAATTCGAGCGTGCAGAGCGAATGGGTGATGCCCTCGATCGCATCCGACTGGCCATGCGCGAAGTCGTAGGTGGGATAGATGCACCACGCGGTGCCGGTGCGCGGATGCGCGGCATGGAGAATGCGGTAGAGCACGGGATCGCGCAGATTGATGTTGCCCGCCGCCATGTCGATGCGGGCGCGCAGGGTACGCGCGCCGTCGGCAAACTCGCCGGCGCGCATGCGGCGGAAAAGGTCGAGGTTTTCGGCGACGGAGCGGTTGCGGAAAGGGCTGTCGCGGCCGGGCTCGGTGAACGTGCCGCGCATCGCCTGCACCTCGGCGGGCGAAAGGTCGTCGACATAGGCCTTGCCGGTTCGGATCAGGCGCTCGGCCCAGTCGTAGAGTTGCTCGAAATAATCCGACGCGTGGTAGAGATGCGGGCCCCAATCGAAGCCGAGCCAACGCACGTCGCGCTGGATCGCGTCGATATATTCCTGTTCCTCCTTGGTCGGATTGGTGTCGTCGAAGCGGAGATGGCAGCGGCCACCGAAATCCTGGGCGATGCCGAAATTGATGCAGATCGCCTTGGCGTGGCCGATATGGAGATAGCCGTTGGGCTCGGGCGGAAAGCGGGTGACGACCGCGCGGGTGCGCCCGGCTTCGATGTCGGCCGCGATGATGTCGCGGATGAAGTCGCGGCTCTCCGCCGCCTCGCCCGCCATCGCGCGCCTCCGCCTCCGTGCCGCCTCGGCCGAAGGCGCGGGATTAGCCCGGCGCGGGCGCCGGCGCAATGGCCGATCGGCGCATTTCTCCTCGTGCGGGAGCGCTTAGCGCATGGCAACGAGCGCCAGCAGCAAGACGGCGAAGACGCGGACGATCGGCTGCACCACGCAGTTTCCCCCGTTTGGCCCGGCTTGCGAATGTCAGCGCCGCGGCGTGACCAAGCGCCGACGCAGGTGTAGCCGAGGCGCAACTGCGCTAAGCTCGATCCATGAGCGAAAGGGAGACGCTGTTCGGGCTCTTGCGCCAATCGGCCGATGCGGCCGCCGTAGCCGCGATCGAGCGCGCGGTGCAGGACGCGCCCGACGCCGCGCTGTGCCGCATCAACGTCCTGGCTTTCGCCGCCAAGAACGGGATCGGCGAGGAAGCGGCCATCGCGGCGTTCCTCCACGCGGCGCGGCTCGGGCTCTTCGAGCTGTCATGGAACGTGCTGTGCCCCGGCTGCGGCGGCGTGCTCGACGCCAACGACACGCTCAAGACCGTCGCGCGCGAGGCGTACAATTGCGCGCTGTGCTGCTCGGGCTACGAGCCGACGCTCGACGAGATCGTCGAAGTCACCTTCACCGTCAGCCCGCGCATCCGACGCATCGCCGCGCACGATCCCGACTCGCTGCCGATCGTCGAATATTTCCGCCAGATCTTCTGGGGCTCGGGCTTCGACGTGCCGGAGGATATCGAGGCGGTATTCCAGGAGATCACGCTCGAGGCGATCGAACTGCCGCCCGGCGACAAGGCGTTTTTGTCGCTGCAGCTTCCCGCCGAATTCATCATCGTCTTCGATCCGGTGACGCACGCGACGCAATTCCTCGACGTGAAGGGCGAGCCGACGCGTGAGCGGCGCAACCTGTCGCTCGTCCTCAGCAAGACGCACAAATCGGTCGAAACGACCGAGCTTCGCCCCGGGCCGGTGCGCCTGGCGCTGGAAAACCAGAGCGGGGTGCGGGTGCTGCCGGGCGTCTGGATCGCCGGCGACCCGCTGCACGCGCTCCTGGGAAGGCGCCGGCCGTTCCTGACCGCGAAGCGGCTCCTTTCCAACCAGACCTTTCGCGACATCTATCGCGCCGACACGCTCGACGTCGATCAGCGTCTCAAGATCACCAGCCTGACCTTCATGTTTACCGACCTCAAGGGTTCGACCGAGCTCTACGAGCGCGTCGGCGACCTCGTGGCTTTCGATCTCGTGCGGGCACATTTCAAGGTGCTCAACGAGATCGTCGCGGCCGAGGCTGGCGCCGTGGTCAAAACGATCGGCGATGCGGTGATGGCGACCTTCTCGACGCCGGACCAGGCTGTCGCCGCGGCACTGCGCATCCGCGAAGCCATGCAGAGCTTCAATGCCGCGCGCGGCGGCGAGGATCTCCTGGTTAAGATCGGCATCCACGAAGGGCCGTGCCTCGCCGTCGTGCTCAACGACCGCCAGGATTATTTCGGCCAGACCGTCAACATCGCCGCCCGGGTCCAAGGTCTCGCCCAATCGCGCGCGATCTTCGTTTCCGGCGCGGTCTTCGAGCATCCCGGAACGTCGAAGCTTCTCGGCCTCGAGCGGCGTCACGCTCACGCCCCAGCGCGCGGCCTTGCGCGGCATTGCCAACGAAGTGACGCTTTACGCGATTTCCTGACGCGGGGTCACGGCCACCGGCAGCGGCGCGTTCATGCCTCGGTTCGGCGCGTCGGTGTCCCCCGCAGGCGCTGGGCGGCGTCGAGCGCCGCGGCGACGATCCCCTGATAGCCGGTACAGCGGCAGAGATTGCCGGAGATCGCGATCCGCACCTCCTGCTCGGTCGGATCGGGATTGTCGCGCAGGAACTCGAGCAGCGTCGTCAGCATCCCGGGCGTGCAGAAGCCGCATTGCAGCCCGTGATTGTCGCGGAACGCCTCCTGCAGGGGATGCAGCTCGGTCGGGCTCGGCGCGATGCCCTCGACGGTCAGAAATTCGTGCCCGTCCGCCTGCACCGCCAGCATCAGGCACGAGCGCGCCGAGCGCCCGTCCATGAGGATGGTGCAGGCGCCGCACACGCCATGCTCGCAGCCCAGATGCGTGCCGGTGAGGCCGAGCTGATGGCGCAGGAAGTCGGCGAGCGTCACCCGCACCTCGACCTCCTCCTCGTAGCGCGTGCCGTTGACGGTGAGCGCGATCTTGCGTTTCTCGTCCATCTGATCCTATCCCGCCGCGCGCACGCGCTGGTGCGCCTTCTCGAGCGCGCGCCGCGACAGCACCGCCGCCAGATGCTGGCGATAATCGGCCGGCGCGTGCACGTCGCTCATCGCCTCGATCTTGCGGCAGCTCTCGCACGCCTCGCGGAAGAGCGCCGCCGACGGCGCCTGCCCGGTGATCGCCGCCTCGACCTCGCGCGCACGTACCGGCGCGGGACCGACGCCGCCGATCGTCACCGAGGCGCGCGTGATCTTGCCGCCGCCATCCTCCATGCAGCAGCGCCGCCGCCGAGCAGATCGCGAAATCGCCGTGCCGGCGCGCGAACTCGACGAAGGCATAGCCGTGACCCGTCGGGCCAGAGCGGCAGGCTCACACCCGTCACCATCTCGTCGGGCTCGATCGCCGGCGTCATGTAGCCCTGCGGGAATGCGGCCATCGCGATCGTCGCGCGTGCCCTTCTTCGCCGCGACCTGGACCGTCGCGTCGAGCGCGGCCGCGACGGAGACGATCTCGGCCGAGGGATCGAGATGGCAGAGCGAGCCGCCGACCGTGCCGCGGTTCCGCGTCTGGCGATGGCCCACCTGCAGGATCGCCTCGTGCAGGATCGGGCAGCGCGTCCTGACCACGTCGGAGAATTCGAGGTCGCGCTGGCGCGTCATCGCGCCCAGCTCGAGCGCGCCCTTGTCCTCGCGCAGATAGGCCAGCTCGGCGATCTTGTTGATGTCGATGACGTGGTCGGGCAGCACGTAGCGCATGTTCAGCATCGGCATCAGCGACTGCCCGCCGGCGAGCAGCCGCGCGTTCTCGAGCCGCGACAGCAGCTCCGTCACCTCGCCGATGCTGCGGGGATCGTGATAGGCGAAACGCGGCGGCTTCATTCCTCCCTCTCGGCCGCATGTGACGGCGGAACGGCCGGGAAATCAAGAATTGATTTTCGCCCAGGCGCGCGTTGACCGGGCGCGCCGATCCGGCGCTTAGTGACGCGGTGAAACCGGCGCCCTTCCACTATCACGCGCCCGCGACGCTCGCGGCAGCGGTGGCGATCGCTGGCCGATGTGGCGCCGCAGGACGGGCGCGTTCTCGCCGGCGGCCAGAGCCTGATGCCGGCCATGGCGTTCCGCCTCGCCCGGCCGGCGCATCTCGTCGACATCAATCGCGTGGCCGGGCTCGACCGGCTCGGGTCGATGGACGGCGCGCTCGCCATCGGCGCTTGCGTGCGGCACGCGGCGTTCCACCGCCCGGCGGCGCCGGGGCCGCTGGGGGCGCTTCTCGCCGCGGTCGCGCGCCACATCGCCCATCCGGCGATCCGCGCGCGCGGTACCTTCTGCGGCAGCCTCGCCCATGCCGATCCCGCCGCCGAATGGTGCCTCGTCGCGGCCACCCTCGAGGCCGAGATGGTGGCGCAGAGCGTGCGCGGCACCCGATCCATCGCGGCGCGTGATTTCTTCGCCGGGCCTCATGACCACGGCGCTCGCCGAGGACGAGTTGCTGACCGGGGCGCGGCTTCCGCTGCTGGCCGCCGGGACGCGCTTCGGCTTCGGCGAATTCAGCCGCCGCGCCGGCGATTATGCGCTGGCGATGGCTCTCGCCGTGTTTCGCCTCGAGGACGGCGTGATCGCGGCGCCGCGCCTCGGCATCGGCGGCGCCGAGGCGCGCCCGCGCCGGATCGCGCGCGGCCGAGGCGGCGCTGCACGGCCGCTCGCCGGATCGCGGCCGCCTTCGCCGCCGCCGCCGACGCCGCCGCCGCGGCCCTCGATCCGCTCGAAGATATGCAGGCGAGCGCCGCCTACCGCCGCGATCTCGTGCGCGCCCTCACGCATCGCGCGCTCGAACGCGCGATGGCACGCGGCCGAGCCGGTCGCCGCGCGCGGCGCGCCTTCGTCGTTCCACCCCTGCCGGCGAGGAGACGCCGGCGCCGGTCGGCCGTCCGCTGCCGCGCCTCGAAGACCCGCCGCTTCTCACCGGGCGAGGGCGGTTTGCGGCCGATATCGACTTCCCGGGCCAGCTGCACATGCGGATCGTGCGCTCGTCCCATGCCCATGCGCGGCTGCTGGCGATCGACACGGCAGGCGGCGCGGGCGGCAAAGGGCGTCGTCGCGGTGTGGACGCATGCGGATATCGCCGATCCTGCCGCCGATCGATTTCCGCGAAGGACCGATCCCGGCGCTCGCGCCCTTACCGCCAGCCGGTGCTGGCGCGCGACCGTGTGCGCTATGTCGGCGAGCCCGTCGCGGCGGTCTTCGCCGCAGACCCCTATGGCGCCGAGGACGCGGCCGATCTCGTCGCCGTCGCGGTCGAGGAACTGCCGCCGCTGCTCGATGCCGCCGCGGCGCCGGGCGAGTTCGCGCCCGGCCGTCACCACCGAAGCCACGGTCGAGCGCAAATCCTATGGCGATGTCGCGGCGGCGTTCCGCGACGCCTACGCCGTGGTCGCGCTCGATCTGGCGATCGGCCGGCATTCGGGCGTGCCGCTCGAGACGCGCGGCGCCATCGCGCGCTACGACGCGGCGCGCGACGTGCTCGAGCTGCACGGCGCCGCCAAGGTGCCGCACCGCACCCGCGACGCGCTCGCCCGCATGCTCGGGCGCGCGCCGGACCGGGTGCATCTGCACGAGGGCCATGTCGGCGGCGGCTTCGGCGTGCGCGGCGAGCTTTATCCCGAGGACGTGCTCGTCTGCGCCGCGGCGCTTCGGCTCGGCCGGCCGGTCAAATGGATCGAGGACCGGCGCGAGCATCTCATCGCCACCAACCATTCGCGCCAGCAGCGCCACCGCGTGCGCGCCGCGGTCGATCGCGACGGACGCATCCTCGGCATCGACGACGAGTTCTTCCTCGACCAGGGCGGCTATATCCGCACCCACGGCGCTCGCGTCCTCGAACTGACCGCCGAGCATGCTGGCCGGGCCCTACCGCGTGCCGGCGTTCGCGATCGATCGGGCATTTCCGCCTCACCAACAAGACGCCGGCCGCGACCTACCGCGCGCCCGGGCGCTTCGAGGGCAGCTTCGTGCGCGAGCGGCTGGTCGATGCGGTCGCGGCGCGGCTCGGGCTCGATCCGGTTGACGGTGCGCCGCCGCAACCTCATCGCCGCGGCGGAGATGCCGTTCGACCGCGGGCTGCCCGCGCTCGGCGACCGCGTCGTCTATGATTCCGGCGACTACGCCGCGCTGCTCGACAAGGCGCTGGCGGCATCGGCTGGGAGGCGCTGCAGGCGCGAACTGGCGCAGCGGCGCGCGGCGGGCGAGGCGGTCGGCGCCGGGCATCGCCTTCTTCGTCGAGAAGAGCGGCCTCGGGCCGCGGGACGGGGTGACGGTCGCGGTCGATCCGGCGGGCGCGGTCGAGCTCGTCACCGGCGGCGCGTCGCTGGGCCAGGGCTTCGAGACGGTGATGGCGCAGATCTGCGCCGATGCTCTGGGCTGCGATTATCGCGACGTGCGCGTCATCCACGGCCAGACCGACCGCATCGCGCAGCGGCATCGGCGCGCATGCCTCGCGCGCCACGGTGATGACGGGATCGGCGACGGCGATCGCCGCGGCGAAGCTGCGCGCGCATGGCCCTCGCGGCGGCGGCGGAGCTGATGCAGGCGCCGCGCCGACGCGCTCGACATCGTCGCCGGGCAGGTGATCCGGCGCGGCGGCGGCGGCGGCCCGTCGATGACGCTTGGCGCGATCGCGCGCCATCTCGGCGCCCGGCGCGTCTCGCCGCCGAAGGCTGGCACGAGACCTCGCACATGAACTATCCCTATGGCGTCCACATCGCGGTCGTGCGCGTCGACCGCGACACCGGCGCGATCGCGGTCGAGCGCTATCTCGCCGCCTACGATATCGGCCGCGCGGTCAATCCGCATGCTGGTCAAGGGCCAGATCGTCGGCGGCTTGGCGCAAGGGCTGGGCGGCGCGCTCTACGAGGAATTCGTCTATGACCGCGCGCGGCGAGCCGCTGGCGGTGACGTTCGCCGATTATCTCGATGCCGACGGTCGCGCGAGATGCCGCCGGTCGCGGTGCTGCTGACGCGAGGACGCGCCGAGCCCGCTCAACCCGCTCGGCCTAAGGGCGCGGGCGAGGCCGGCGTCACCGGCGTCGGCGCCGCCATCGCCGGCGCCATCGACGATGCGATGCAGACTGCCCGGCGCGGTGACGCAGTTGCCGGTGACGCCGCAGCGTGTGCGGCGAGCTGCTCGGGCGGCGGCGGCCGGCGAGATCCGACGCCGGCATGCGGCCATGCTTGAAGCGGCGCTCCACGCGCTTGGTCATCATCATCGAGCCGACGCGGCTTCTGATCATGGCGGGCGGCGTGGTGCTGGGCCTGTCGCTCGGCGTCATTCCCGGGCTGGGCGGCGTGGTCGCGCTCGCGATCCTCATTCCCTTCACCTACAACCTCGATGCCTTCACCGCCTTCGCGCTGCTGCTGGGCATGGCGTCGGTGACGACGGTCTCCGACCTCATCCCGGCGGTGCTGTTCGGCGTGCCCGGAACGGTGGGCGCGGCGGCGACCGTGCTCGACGGCCATCCGCTCGCCAAGCAGGGCCAGGCGGCGCGCGCCTTCGGCGCCGGCTATGCCGCCTCGCTCATCGGCGGCATTTTCGGCGCGGCGCTGCTGGCGGTCACGATCCCGGTGCTGCGGCCGGTCGTGCTCTATCTCGCCTCGCCCGAGCTGCTGTCGTTCTGCATCTTCGGCCTCTCGATGGTCGGCGTGCTGAGCGGCAAGGCGCCGCTGAAGGGCCTCGACCGCCGCGGCGCTCGGCCTGATGCTGGCGATGATCGGCAGCGATGCGCAGACCGGCACGCTGCGCTGGACCTTCGGCTCGCTCTATCTCTGGGACCATCTGCCGCTGGTGCCGGTGACGCTCGGCATCTTCGCCATCCCCGAGCTCGCGGACATGGCGATCGCGCGCACCAGCATCGCCGGCAGCGCGGTCGCGCACCGACATCCGCTTCGCCGACCAATGGGAGGGCGTGCGCGACGCGCTGCGCGCACTGGTGGCTGATCCTGCGCTGCTCGTGGCTCGGCGCGTCGCTGGGCGCGGTGCCGGGGCTGGGCGCGGCGGTGATCGACTGGATCGCCTATGGCCACGCCGATCCGCACCGAGAAGAACACCGAGAGCTTCGGCCACGGCGACATCCGCGGCGTGATCGCGGCGGATCGCCTCGGACAACGCCAAGGAAGGCGGCCATCTCGTGCCGACCATCGCCTTCGGCGTGCCGGCCGGCGCGTCGATGGCGCTGCTGCTGAGCGCCTTCCTGATGCACGGGCTGGTGCCCGGGCCGGAGATGCTGACCAAGCATCTCGACGTCACCTATTCGATCATCTGGACGCTGACCATCGCGCACATCATGGGCGCGGTGCATGTGCATCGTCGGCGAGCGGGCTGTTCGCGCGGCTGGCGACGGTGCGGGCCGGGCGTGCTGCTGCCGCTGGTGCTCGACGGTGATCTTCATCGGCGCCTATCAGGGCTCGCAAAGCTGGGGCGATCTCTATTCGCTCGGCGCTCTTCGGCGCGCTCGGCTGGGTGATGAAGCATCTCGGCTGGCCGCGCCCGCCGCTCATCCTGGGCTTCGTGCTGGGCGGCATCTTCGAGCGCTATTTCTTCATCTCGACCGAGATCTATGGCGCGGCCTGGGTGCTGCGGCCGGTCGTGCTGGCGGTGTTCGCGGCGGCGCTGTGGGTGGTCGTGCCGCCGCTCAAGCGCCATGCTCGCCGACGCTCGGCGGCGACGTTCGGGTCGCTTCAGCCGCGCCGCGCGTGCGCTTCGACCGCCATGCGCTCTTCACGCTCGCGCTCATCGCCGTGGTCGGGTCGGCGCTGTGCGTTCTCGCTGCCGTGGCCGGCGGCGGCGAAATTCGTGCCGCACGCGGCCGCCTATGCCGCGCTGTTCTTCGCCGGCGCTCAACCTCCTGACCGAGCTGTTCGCGCCGGCGCGCGCGCGCCGCGACGGCGGCCGGCGCCGCAGCCGCCTTGCCGGCCGAGGCCGCGCTCGACCTGCCGCGCGCGCTCGTGCGCCAGCGGGCGCTGCGCTATTTCGGCTGGCTCGTCGGGCTTCCTCGTGCGGGCGGCGGTGATCGGCTTGCTGCCGGCGCTGTTCCTTTTCGTCCTGCTGCAGATGCGGCTCGAATTCGGCGAGCGCTGGATGCATGCGGTCGCCGCGTCCTGTCTCGCCGCGATCGCTGATCTATGCGCTGTTCGACCGCACCTTCGCGCTGCCGTGGCCGCAATCGCTGATCGGCGACCTGTTCCCGGCGCTTCGCGACGCGAGCGGCCTGGTGTAGGTTTTGGTGAACGAACGCGCGAGGAGCGATGATCGGCGCACGGCTTCGGCGGATCGAGGATCGGGCGCTGCTGGCGGGGCAGGGCCGCTTCGTCGACGACATCGACCTTCCCGGCCCGCTTCACGTCGCGTTCGTGCGCAGCCCGCACGCCCACGCGCTCATCCGCGGCATCGACGCGCGCGCGGCGACGGCGGCTTGCCGGGCGTGCACGCGGTGCTGACGCTCGACGATCTGCGGCCGGTCCTCGCCCAGCAGCGCCTGCCGCGCAATCCCGCGCGCGACGCGCCAGCCCGAAGGCAGCACGCCCTTCATCCTCGCCGCGCGCGAGGTGGCCTTCGTCGGCGAGGCGGTGGCGCTCGTCGCCGCGCGCAACCGCTGCCGTCGCCGAGGACGCGGCGGCGCTCGTCGCGGTCGATTACGAGCGGCTGCCGGCGGTCGCCGATTGCCGCGCGGCGGTCGCACGCCGACGCGCCGCGGGCGCGGCTCGACACCGCGTCCAACGTGCTCGCGCGCTTCACGGTCGCCTTTGGCGACATCGATGCGGCCTTTCGCCGGCGCGGCGACGGTCGTCGCGCTGCGAGCTCTTCCAGCACCGCGGCGGCGGCCATCCCATCGAGGGCCGCGGCATCGCCGTCGAGTGGCGCGCCGGCCGAGCGCGCGCTCGGCGTCTGGTCCTCGACGCAGCTTGCGCACGAGCTGTTCCAGGCGATCGCCGACGGCGCTCGGCCTCGACGAGAACCGGCTGCGCGTCGCGACGCCCGATGTCGGCGGCGGCTTCGGCCCCAAATACTGCGTCTATCCCGAGGAAGTCGCGGTGGCGGCGGCGGCGCTGCTGCCTCGGCCGCTCGCTCAAATGGATCGAGGATCGGCGCGAGCATTTCCTCGCCGCCGTCCAGGAGCGCGACCAGTACTGGTCGATGGCGATGGCGCTCGACCGCGACGGCCGCATCCGCGGCATCCGCGGCCGGCTGCTGCACGACCAGGGCGCCTATGCCCTGAAGGACGTGAACCTGCCCTACAATTCGCGCGACTTCGGTGACCGGCCCCTATATCGTGCCGGCCTTCGCGCTCGATGTCGTCATCGCCACCACCAACAAGGTGCCCGGCCTCGTCGGTGCGCGGCGCCGGCTATCCGCGAAGCCTGCTTTGCGATGGAGCGGCTGATGGACCGGGCGGCGCGCGCCATGGGCCTCGACCGCGCCGAGATCCGCCGCCGCAACCTCATCCCGCCCGAGAAGATGCCCTACGAGAAGCCGCTGCAGGGCGCGCTCGGGCGCGCGCGATCTCTTATGACAGCGGCGATTATCCCGGCTGCCAGGCCGAGATGCTGGCCGCAGCGGAATGGGACCGGTTTCCGCGCGCGGCAGCAGGCGGCGCGCGCAGCGGGACGCTATCTCGGCATCGGCCTCGCCCATGCGGTGAAG
Source organism: uncultured Alphaproteobacteria bacterium (assembly GCA_963721625.1). Lineage (GTDB taxonomy): Bacteria > Pseudomonadota > Alphaproteobacteria > ATCC43930 > CGMCC-115725 > DATJLY01. The sequence goes on along the minus strand of CAVRKF010000001.1, from coordinate 186,849 downwards.
GGCACCGGGCGCGGGCCGTTCGAGTCCGGCATCGTGCGCATCGCGCCGTCGGGCCGCATCTCGGTCTTCACCGGCGCCGCGCGATGGGCCAGGGGCTCGCCACCGCGCTGGCGCAGATCTGCGCCGGCGCGCTGGGCGTCAAGCCGGACGAGGTGTCGGTCATCGCCGGCGACACCGCGGTCGTGCCGCTGGGGCTCGGCGGCTTCGCCAGCCGGCAGCTCGTGACCGCCGGCTCGTCGGTGCTGATCGCGGCGCAGGCGGTGGCGGCGAAGGCGCTCAAGCTCGCCAGCCACGTCCTCGAGGCCGACGAGAACGACCTCGAACTCGCCGACGGCGAGGTCCGCGTCGTCGGCGTGCGCCAGCATGCGATCCGGCTCGGCGAGCTGGCGCGCATCCTGCGCGGCGCGCCCGGCTATGGCTTTCCGCCCGGGGTCGAGCCGGGGCTCGAGGCGAACCGCAACTTCCTCACCGACGCGCTCGCCTATGCCAATGCCTGCCACGTCGCCGAGGTCGAGGTCGATGTCGAGACCGGCGGCGTCAGCATCCTGCGCTATTGGGCGATCCAGGATTTGGGCGTGCTGATCAATCCGCTGATCGTCGATGGCCAGGTCCAGGGCGGCATCGCCCACGGCATCGGCAACGCGCTCTTGAATTCATGGCCTATGACGACGCGGCGCAGCCGGTGACGACGACGCTCGCCGAGTATCTGCTGCCGACCGCGCCGGAGCTGCCGATGTTCCGGACGCGCTATCAGCAGTCGCCGTCGCCGGTCAATCCGCTGGGCGCCAAGGGCGTGGGCGAGGTCGGCACGATCCCGGCGGCCGCGGCGGTCATCTCGCGCGGTCGAGGATGCGCTGGCGCCGTTCGGCGTGCGCATCGACGAGACGCCGCTCAGCCCGCAGCGGCTGGTCGCGCTGATCGCGGCCGCGCGGGCGGCGCATGACGGGAGGAGCATGGCGGATCAGCTGAACGGCAAGGTCGCGATCGTGACCGGGCGGCGGACGCGGCCTCGGCCGCTCGATGGTGCTGGGTCTGGCGCGGGCGGGCGCCGGCGTCGTCGCGATCGCCGCGCGCGAACGCCAGGAGATCGAGCGCGTCGCCGCCGCGGCGAAGGCGATCACCGGCAAGGATAGCGTCGTGCCGCTCATCGCCGACGTGACGCGCGAGGCCGACTGCCACGCGCCGTCGCGACCGCGCTCGAGCGCTTCGGCGCGCTTCACATGTCGTCAACAATGCCGGGCGCGGCATGAAATATGTGAGCGAGCCTTCATGACCGATGCCGCACGCGGTTCTGGGAGATCGCGCCCGACACCTGGCGGCATGGTCATCGACACCAACGTCAATGGCCCGTTTCTGATGGCGCGCGCCGCGGCGCCGCATCTGCATCGCCGCACCGATGGGGGCGCATCGTCAATGTCTCGATGGCGCACGAGCACCATGCGGCGGGCAGGGTTCTCGCCCTATGGCCCGTCGAAGGCGGCGCTCGAATCCGAAACGATCATCTGGTCGCAGGACCTCGCCGGCACCGGCGTCACCGTGAACGCGCTGCTGCCCGGCGGCGCCACGCCGGACCGGCATGATCCCGGCGAGTTTTCCGGACGACGCTGCGGGCCGGTCTGCTCGATCCCGACATGATCGTGCCGCCGCTTTTCTGGCTCGCCTCGGCGCGGTCGGACGGCGTTACCGGCCATGCGCTTCGTCGGCACGCTCTGGCGCGCCGACCTGCGCCGAGGACGAGGCCGCGCGCGCCGCCTGCGAGAACGCCGGCTGGCCCGAGGGCGGCGAGCGTTGAAATGACGATCGAGCGTTCCATCCGCTAGGATGTCGCGCGAGTGTGGCGGACGGCACGAGAGGAGGCTACGCGTGAGCAATCCGGATCTGAGGACGTGGCTCGCCGCGATGCAGGCGCAGGGCGAGGTGCAGGACGTCGCGGGCGCCGAGCGCGAGGAGGAGATCGGCGGCATCGTCGATATCTACCAGCGCAAGATGGGCCGGCGCGGCGCTGCTGTTCGACGACGTGCCGGGCTTTCCGCGCGGCTATCGCGTGCTCGCCAACATCCTCACCTCGGTGAAGCGCATCGCGCTGACGCTCGGCCTGCCGGCGGAGACCAGCGAGGTCGATCTCGTGCGCTTCTGGCGCGACTATTTCCGCGACGGCCAAGGCGATCGCCGCCGCGCGCGGTCAATACCGGGCCGGTGCTCGAGAATGTCACCACCGGCGACGCCATCGACATCCTCACGATCCCGACGCCGCGCTGGCACGAGCATGACGGCGGCCATTACATCGGCACCGGCTGCATGGTGGTGATGAAGGACCCCGAGACCGGCTGGATCAATTACGGCGCCTATCGCGTCCAGGCGCATGACCGGCGCTCGCCTCGGTGATGACCTCCAAGGGCAAGCACGGCAACCTCATCATGCGCCGCTATCACGAGCGCGGCGAGCCCTGCCCCATCGCGGTCGTGGCCGGCATGCATCCCGCGCTGTTCATGGTGGCCGGGCTCGAAATTCCCTACGGCAAGAACGAATACGACGCGGCCGGCGGCCTCATCGGCGAGCCGGTCGAGGTGATCGCCGGGCCCGCCACCGGCCTGCCGATCCCGGCCCATGCCGAGATCGCGTTCGAGGGTTTCGTCGCGCCCGGCGACCTGATCGACGAGGGGCCGCTCGGCGAATGGACCGGCTATTACGCCGGCGGCAGGAAGCAGGAGCCGGCGATCCGCATCGCCACCTTCATGCACCGCAACGACCCGATCCTGCTGGGCGCCGTTCCCGCGGTGCCGCCCAACGACGACACGTTCTATCGCGGCACCTATCGCTGCGGCGCGGTGTGGCATCAGCTCGAGGCCGCGGGCGTGCCGGAGGTCAAGGGCGTGTGGGCGCACGAAGCGGGCGGCGGGCGGTTCTGGCTCACCGTCTCGATCCGGCAGATGTATGGCGGCCATGCCAAGCAGGCCGGCCTCATCGCCTCGCAATGCCACGCCGGCGCCTATGCCAACCGCTGGGTCATCGTCGTCGATGACGACATCGACCCCGCCGACATGAACGCGGTGGTCTGGGCGATGTGCACGCGGTTCGAGCCGCGCGAGGGGATCGAGGTGCTGCGCGGCTGCTGGAGCACGGCGCTCGACCCGATGGGCTATGCGCCCGACGACCCGCGCAACGCCCGCGTCGTCATCGACGCGTGCCGTTCCGCCGCCGCGACGAGTTCCCCCGCGTCGCGCGCTCGAGCAAGGCGCTCGACGAGCGCATCCGCGCGCGCTGGGCGAACGTGCTGCCGCCGGGGCGACTGAAGCGCTTACTCGTTTGAAGTTGAGGCTCTCCTTTCGGTTGTCATTGCGAGCGCAAGCGAAGCAATCTCATCGTCCGAGATTGCTTCGGAGCGATGCTCCTCGCAATGACATCATCGGTCCAATTTGGAACGATCGCGCCCTATATGCGGAACTCGTCGCCGCGCTTGCGGCCCTGGGAGACGTCGAGGAAAAGCTCGTCGAGCGGGATCGGGCGGGCTGATCAGTCCCTGCTCGTGCGAATAGGCGGCGAGCGTCTCGAGATTGGCGCGGTTCTGCGGCGGTGAGGCCGTATTCCCAGGGATCGGGGCCGAGAATCGCCTGCTGTTCCTCCCACGCCTCGCGGTACCAGGCGAGCGGCACCAGGCGCGGGTTCTCCATGCGCCGCATCGCCATCGCCTTGGCCCGGTCGAAGGCGTGGTACAGTTGATCGGCGACCCAGGGATGGCGCTCGACGATCTCGCGCCTCAACGCCGATGCACATGCATGATGGGAAAGATGCCGGTCTTGCGGAAATAGGCCCTCTCCTCCTGCTTGTAGTCGGGGAAGAGGCGGGCGACGCGCGGGTCCTTGGCCAGGAACGGCTTGATCAGATCGGAATGCAGCACCGCGTCGAGCTCGCCCTCGGCCAGCATGGTCTCGACCGATTTCTCGTGCGGCACGCGATGGAACTTGAGGTCGGGCGGCGGGGTGAAATCGATGTCCTCGTCGAGCTCGGCGAACCATTCGATCGATTTGTGCGGCACGCCATATTCGTGCTCGAGGATGCCGCGCAGCCACAGGATCGCGGTCACCATGAAACGACTTCACGCCGATCCGGCGGCCGATGAGATCCGGCGGGCTTGCGGATGCCCTTGGCGGTATTGATGAAGATGAAGCCGTGGCGGAAGCGGCGATGCAGGAACACCGGCAGCGCCACGAGCGGAAGGCCGCGGTCGCGCGCAGACGATGTAGGACGAGCGCCGACACCTCGGCCATGTCGAATTCCCGGTTGCGCAGGAAGCGCCAGTGCCGCGTCGTCGAATCCATCGCGGTCGAGAACCGTAAGCTCGATCCCGTCGGGCTGGACCGCGCCCTCCTTCAAGCGCGCGGACGATCTCGTAGTCGCCGCAGGCGAGCGTCAGCGGAATTGCGTCGGACATGGGGCTCTCCTTGGGCGCCGGCAGCCGGCTTGAGTCGTTTACAAGTTTAACGAATCGTAACGAAGCCGTTTAATGCGCCTGCGGCGATGCTGGCGCCGGTCAAGACCGGAGGTGTGACATGCGTCGCTTCGCGCGGTGACTCTCGCCCGTTGTCCGACGAACGGGGCACCACCGCGATCGAATATGCGCTCATCGCGGCGCTCATCGCCGTCGGCATCCTCGGCGCCGCGCAACTCGATCGGCCAATCGCTCACCACCACCTTCACCAACGTCGCGAGCGCGCCTCTAGCCCCGGCTGGGCCGTCGCCAGGACGCGGCGGCCCCGACACGGGTCGAGAGCGCGTCCGACGCGCCGATTTGTCGCCGCATCCAGCGCGCGGCCGCCAATGATGCCCGCACACGAACCATCACGTGTCCGATCGCGGCGTCGCGGGACCCGTCGCGGCGCGACGCGCATCGTGCCCAGACGGCGAAAAGGTGTAGTGAGTGGCCCGGCTAAAGCGCGACAAGAACGTCGGGGAGGCGCATGCGGGAGGAGCGACAAGCCGGCCGGCCGCGTCCGGGCCGCTTCTCAGCGTCGTCGACGTCAGCGTCCGCTTCGGCGGCATCGTCGCGCTCGACGGCGTCTCGTTCGAGGTCGAGCGCGGCTCGATCTGCGGCCTGATCGGACCGAACGGCGCCGGCAAGACCACGCTGTTCAATTGCCTGAGCCGGCTCTATCAGGCCGAGAACGGGGCCAGATCCTGTTCGAGGGGCGCGACCTGCTGGCCGTGCCGCGCCACGCCATCGCCGCGCTCGGCATCGGCCGCACCTTCCAGAATCTCGCCCTCTTCCGCACCATGACGGCGCGCCAGAACATCATGGTCGGCGGCCATTGCCGCGGCCGCGGCGGGTTCTTCGCCAATGCGCTGCGGCTGCCCGTCGTCGCGCGCGAGGAGGCGCGGATCGCCGAGCGGGCCGCGCGTCTCATCGACGCGCTCGATCTCGGCGCGGTCGCCGATCAGCCGGTCGCGGACCTCACCTTCGCCACGCAGAAGCGCGTCGAGCTGGCCCGCGCGCTCGCGGGCGAGCCCAAGCTCCTGCTGCTCGACGAGCCGGCGGGCGGCCTCAACCACGAGGAGGTCGACCGGCTGCGCGCGCTGCATCGCCGCGATCCGCGACCGCTTCGGCGTGACCGTCCTGCTGGTCGAGCATCACATGAACCTGGTGATGCGCGTCTCCGACCGCGTGGTGGCGCTCGATTTCGGGCGCAAGATCGCCGAGGGCACCGCCGGCCGAGGTGCAGCGCCATCCCGAGGTGGTGCGCGCCTATCTCGGGGCGGCGTGATGGCGGCGATCCTGGAGACTGCGCGAGCTCGATGCCGGCTATGGGCGGACGCAGGTGCTGAGCGCGGCTCGCCCTCGACGTCGAGGAGGGCGGCATCACCGCGCTGCTGGGCGCCAACGGCGCCGGCAAGACGACGACCCTGCGCTCCATCTGCAACATGATGGTGCGCGTCAGCGGCGAGATCCGCTTCGCGCGGCGAGCGCATCGACGGCAAGGCGACCGAGGACATCGTGCGCCTCGGCATCGGCCATGTGCCCGACGGGCGCGGCACCTTCACCGGCCTCACGGTCGAGGAGAATCTGCGTCTCGGCGCCTATATGCGGCGCGACCGCGCTGGCGTGGCGCGACGGATTTCGCGCGCGTCTTCGGCTATTTCCCGCGCCTCGCCGAGCGGCGGCGGCAGCAGGCCGGCACGCTTGAGCGGCGGCGAGCAGCAGATGCTGGCGATCGCCCGCGCGCTGATGCTGCGCCCGCGGCTTCTGCTGCTCGACGAGCCATCCTTCGGGCTGGCGCCGATCCTGGTGCAGGAGATTTTCGCCATCCTGCGCACCATCAACCGCGAGGAGAAAGTGAGCATGCTGCTGGTCGAGCAGAATGCGAACATGGCGCTCGAGCTTGCCGACCATGCCTATCTGCTCGAGACCGGCCGGATCGTCATGCACGGCTCCGCCGCCGATCATCGCCGGCGACGAGTCCGTCCGCCGCGCCTATCTCGGCTATTGAGGCGACGCTCATGTCGAGACGCTGCTGCACCAGGTCCTTTCCGGCCTCGCCACCGGCGGCATCTATGCGAGCATCGCCCTGGCGCTCGTGATGATCTACCAGGCGACCCACCACGTGAATTTCGCGCAGGGCGAGCTGGCGATGTTCTCGACCTATATCGCCTGGACCCTGATCGCACGCCGGGCTTGCCCTATTGGCTCGCCTTCGTCGCTCACCCTCGCCTTCTCCTTCGTCGCCGGCGTGCTGATCGAGCGCATCGTCATCCGGCCGATCGAGAACGCGCCGGTGCTGTCCGTCGTCATCGTCTTCGTCGGCCTTCTCGTCATCCTCAACAGCGTCGCCGGCTGGATCTACGGCTATACGATCAAGACCTTTCCCAGCCCGTTCCCGTCGGACGCGTGGTATGGCAGCTCCTACATGTCGGCGCACGAAGTCGGCATGATCGCGGTGACGCTCGGCATGCTGGCGCTGGTCTTCCTGTTCTTCCGCTTCACGCCGCTGGGCCTCGCCATGCGGGCCGCGGCGCAGAACCCGGTCTCGAGCCGGCTCGTCGGCATCCGCGTCGGCTGGATGCTGGCGCTCGGCTGGGGACTGGCCGGCAGCGATCGGCGCGGTCGCCGGCATGATGGCGGCGCCGATCGTCTATCTCGATCCCAACATGATGAGCGGCATTCTGCTCTACGGCTTCGCCGCGGCGCTGCTGGGCGGCATCAACAATCCCTGGGGCGGCGCGCTGGGCGGCTTCATCGTCGGCGTTCTGGAGAACCTCGCGGGCGCCTATGTCGTCGGCACCGAGATCAAGCTCACGGTGGCGCTGGTGATCATCGTCGGCGTGCTGCTGGTGCGGCCCGTCGGGCCTGTTCGGCCGCACGCTGGTGACGCGGGTATGACGCGGCGACGCGCGCGAGGCGCACGCTCGGCGTCGCCGCACTCGGCGGCGGTGCTCTGTCATCGCTGCCCTTCGTGCATGAGCAGCTATCACGTCTTCCAGCTCACCATGGTCGTCGTCTATGCGATCGTGCTGCTCGGCCTCAACATCCTGACCGGCTTCAACGGCCAGATCTCGCTGGGCCACGGCGCGTTCTTCGCCATCGGCGCCTATACGACGGCGATCCTGATCGACAAGGCCGGCATTGCCCTATTGGGCGACCGTGCCGATTGCCGGCGCCGTCTGCCTCGTCGCCGGTTTCCTCTTCGGCCTGCCGGCGCTTCGGCTCGAAGGGCTTTATCTTGCGCTTGCAACCTTCGCGCTCGCGGTCGCGACGCCGCAGCTCCTGAAGTACCGCCCGCTCGAGCCGTGGACCGGCGGCGTCGCAGGGCATCACGCTTCGCCAAGCCCGATCCGCCGCCGCATGTGCCGCTCAACCAGGACCAATGGCTCTATTTCTTCTGCCTCGATCGTTGCCGTGCCGCTTTTCGTGATCGGCTGGAACCTGCTGCGCGGCCGCACCGGCCGCGCCATCGTCGCGATCCGCGACCATCCCATGGCCGCCGCCGCCATGGGCATCGACACCGCCTTCTACAAATCCGCGACCTTCGGCGTCAGCGCCATGTATCACCGGCATCGCCGGCGCGCTGGGCGCGCTGGTGACGCAGTTCGTGGCGCCCGACAGTTTCCCGATCTTCCTGTCGCATCAGCTTCCTCGTCGGCATCGTCGTCGGCGGCATCGCCTCCATCCCCGGGCGCCATCTTCGGCGCGGTCTTCATCGAGTTCGTGCCCAATCGTCGCCGAGCCCATCTCCGATGCCGCGCCGTGGGCGATCTACGGTGTCTTCCTCATCGGCTGCATGTATGTCATGCCGCAGCGGCGCGGCGGGCCTGCTGCGCTCGCTCGTCGCCCGCGGCCGCGCCCGGCGGTCCTGACACCGCCAGGCACCGCGCGCGGCCGGCGCCGTGCGTCCTCAGCCGTTGCCCGCCTGCACCGTCATCGCAACGTACTGATTGACGCCGTGGCGGTTGAGCAGGAGAAGGACGCTGCGGTTGTCGCCCTTTTCGTGCTGCACCTGATCGAGCTGGTGAGCCGCTTCCTCGGGGGTCGCCGCCGGGTGGCGGTTGATCGCCTCGATGACGTCGCCCCGCTCGACGCCGAGCGACATGAGCGGGCTGTCCGGCGCGATCTGCAGTCACGACGACGCCCTTCACGTCCTTGCCGACGTGAAGCTCGCTGGCGCAACTCGGCGGTCAGCGGCGCCAACGTCGAGCCCCATCGCGCTTTCGGTGCCGCCGTTGCCGTTCTCCGCCACACGCTCCGGATGGGCCGGCATTTCGGCGATCGTCGGCTCGAGCGTGATGTCATGGCCGTCGCGCCAAACCTCCAACGGCGCCTTCTGGCCAATCCGCGAGTCTCCGCCACTTCGAGCGGCAGGTCGCGCATCTTGGCGAGTTCGTGGCCCTCGTAGGTCAGGATCACGTCGCCCTGCTTGACCCCGATCTTGGCGGCGGGGCTGTCCGCGGTCACGTCGGCGACGAGCGCGCCTTCCGGCTTCGGAAGACCGAGGCTCTTGGCGATGTCGGGCGTCACCGTCTGGATCTGCACGCCGAGCCAGCCGCGCTCGACCTTGCCGTGTTCGCGCAACTGCTCGATCACCGGCCGGCCAGGCTCGAGGGAATGGCGAAGCCGATCCCGACCGAGCCGCCATTGGGCGAGTAGATCGCCGTGTTGATGCCGATCACCTGGCCGTCGAGATTGAAGGTCGGGCCGCCCGAATTGCCGCGGTTGATCGAGGCGTCGATCTGCAGGAAATCGTCATAGGGCCCGGAATGAATGTCGCGGCCGCGCGCCGAGATGATGCCCGAGCTCACCGTGCCGCCGAGCCCGAACGGGTTGCCGACCGCCACCACCCAGTCGCCCACCTGCGCCGCATCGCTGTCGCCCCAGGAAACATAGGGCAGCGGATGACCGACCGACGATCTTGAGCAGCGCCAGATCGGTCTTGGGGTCGCGTGCCGATCAGCTTGGCGGGATGTCGGCTGCCGTCCTGGAAGACCACCGTGATCTTCTTGCCGTTCTTCACGACGTGGTTGTTGGTCACGATATAGCCGCTGGGATCGATGATGAAGCCCGAGCCCAGCGCCATCTCCTCGCGCTGCTGCGGCATCGGACTGCCGAGTCCCGGCGCCTGCTGATTGAAGAAGCGGTGCAGGAACTGGTCGAACGGCGACGGCGGGAAATTGGGGAAGGGCTGGGCGTTGCCGGGGCCGGAGTGATTCTCGTCGTTGTCCCCGATTCAAGGCGACCTGCGGCGACCCCATCGTCACCTGGATGTTGACGACGGCCGGCATCACCTTCTTGACGAGCGGGCCGAAGCTCGGCAGCGGCGTGATCGCGCTTGCGGCCGCGGCGGCGCTGCGGTTCAGCGGCGGCGCCGCGCCCTGCGCCAGCGCCAGGGGCGCAGCGGTGATGCACAGGCTCACCCCGGCGGCGAGCGCGGCAAAACGCGCGCGGTGCCAGGCGTTCTCTCTCATATTCGCAGACGGCATCGGGAGGACCTTTCGAGCAGGATTCGACGCGGCCCTCGCGCCCGTACGGCGGTGCCGCTTGCGCAAAACATGGGACCCGGCGACTTACACCCCGCCTTCACGCCCATTAAATTTGCGCAATTCGGGAAGCGATGGAGCGCAGGCCGGTCGTACGCCGGCGCGCGACGACAGGGTTAACGCGGCCGCCCGAGCCCGATCGCGGCTGTCACCGCCCGATCGCGGTCACGTCGATCGGCAGACAGTCCATCCGGCCCTGGAGCAGACAATCCTCCACTTCGACTCGGCGGACAGGGATTCGAGGAGGTAGAGCCCGAGCACCGCCAGGAAGAGGGACACCGCCAGCCCGGCAAGGCTGGTGGTGAAGCGGACATCCTCGTCTTCCTGATCCTTTCGGATATCCTTCATCGAGCGGCTCTCCGGCGCCCCGACTTCGACGAGGGTGCCAGGAACGAGGGCAAATGTGAAGCGGCGATCGTCAGCGCGCGCGCGACCCGGCGGCGGCGATCGCCGCCCACACGCGCTGCGGCGACGCCGGCATGTCGAGCCGGGTCACGCCGAGCGGCGCCAGCGCGTCGAGCACCGCGTTCATCACCGCCGCCAGCGAGCCGACCGAACCGGCCTCGCCCGCGCCCTTGATGCCGAGCGACGTTGGTCGTGCACGGCACCTCATTGAACGTGATCGCGATATCGCCGATATCGCCGGCGCGCGGCATGGCGTAATCCATCAGCGACCCGGACAGGAGCTGGCCGCTCTCGGGGTCATAGCGCGCCTCCTCCATCAGCGCCTGGCCGATGCCCTGGACGATGCCGCCATGGATCTGGCCCGCGACGATCATCGGATTGACGACGCGGCCGAAATCGTCGGCCACGGTATAGCGGCAGATGGCGCTCGCGCCGGTCTCGGGATCGATCTCGACCTCGCAGACATGGCAGCCATTGGGGAAGGTGTTCTTGTCGGCCGTACTGGTGCCGATGTCGTCGAGAGTGGCGGGCAGCCCGTCCGGCAGGCCGCGCCGCTTCGCGGGTGCGGCGCGCGAGCTCGATGATGGTGATGGAGCGGTCGGTGCCGGCGACGGTGAAAGCGCCGTCGCGGAACTCGATATCCTGCTTCGGCGACCTCGAGGAAATGGCCGGCGAGCCGCTGCCCCTTGGCGACGATCTTGTCGGCCGCATCGACCAGCGCGGTGCCGGCGAGCATCAGCGACTTGGCGCCGCCGGTGCCGCCGCCCTGGCTCAGCGCGTCGGTATCGCCATAGACGAAATCGACGGCATCGAACGGGACGCCGAGCCGGTCCTCGAGAATCTGGGCGAACGCGGTCTCGTGGCCCTGGCCCGAGGGTCCGGTGCCGACCCCCATGAACACGCGCCCATCGGCAAGGAAGCGGATGTCGGCCCGTCTCCTGCGGCATGTTCGCCGTCACTTCCATGTAATAGGCGAGGCCGATGCCGCGTCGCCGCCCGCGCGCGACGCGTCCGGCGCGCCGCGCCGGCGAATCCGGCCCACTCGGCAGCCCGGAGCGCGCGTCTCGAGATTGAGCGGGAAATCGCCGCTGTCATAGGTGACGATCATCGGCGTCTTGTAAGGCATCGCCGAGCGCGGCACGAAATTGCGGCGGCGGATCTCGTCGCGCGCAAGCCCGGTCTCGCGCGCCGCGGCATCGACGAGGCGCTCGAGGATATAGGCGGTCTCGGGCCGGCCAGCGCCGCGATAGGCGTCGACCCAGACGGTGTTGGTGTGAACCGCGCGCACATGGACATAGGCCGCGGGAATGCGATAGGCGCCGGTGAGCAGCCGGAAGCCCGCGATGGTCGGGATGAGCAGCGAGAAATACGAGAGATAGGCGCCGATATTGGCGAAGGTCTCGGCGCGGATCGCGAGGAACCGGCCCTCGCCGTCGAGCGCGAGCTCGGCCTGGACCTGCTGCTCGCGGCCCTGGGTGTCGCTGAGGAAGCGCCTCCTGGCGGTCCGCAGGTCCATTGACCGGCCGGCCCACGCTTCGATGCCGCCCACGGAACGAGCGCATGCTCGGGAAAATCGAACCCCTTCATGCCGAAGCTGCCGCCGACATCGGCGGTGATCGACGCGCATCTTGTCCTCCGGCACGGCGAGGGTCTTGGTCGAGCATGCTGCGCACGGCGAACACGCCTTGCGTGCCGAGATGAACCGTGAAGCGCCCGGTCGCCGCATCGTACTCGCCGAGGACGCTGCGCGGCTCGATCGGCGTTGACGATGACGCGGCTGATCGCGAGATCGAGCCTGACGATCCGCGCCGCCGTGGCGAAGGCCGCAGCGACCGCCTGCTCGTCGCCCGAGCGCCCAATCGAGCGCGACATTGCCGGGCGCCTCATCGAAAAGCTGCGGCGCGCCCGGCGCCACCGCCGCCGCCGGATCGACCACCGCGGCGAGCGGCTCGTATTCGACCTCGATCAGCTCGGCCGCGTCCTTCGCCTGGGCCAGCGTCTCCGCCACCACCATCGCCACCGCCTCGCCGACATGGCGCACGCGGTCCGCGGCGAGCAGCGGCCGGCCCGGATTGGGATAGGCGCGTGCCGTCGCGATTCTTCAGCGGCACGACGCATTTGATCGTGCCGAGCTTCGCCGCGGCGACGTCGTCGTGCGGTGAAGACCGCGAGCACGCCGGGCGCGCGCTGCGCCGCCGCACGGTCGATGCGCCGCACGCGCGCATGGGCATGAGGCGAGCGCAGGAACGCGGCGTGCGCCTGGCCCGGCCGGGCTGAGATCGTCGGCATAGCGGCCGGCGCCGGTGATGAAGCGCACATCCTCCTTGCGGCGGACCGCCTGACCGATGCCGAATTGCCCCACGCCCGCCTCCGCCGCGATTGCCGCGGACTATAGGACAAATCGCGCCGGCAGGACATCGTCGTTCCGCGCCCGCCGCGTTTTGCCTATGCTCCGCCTCGGTTCAATCGCGACAAGGAGCGGCAACGATGGACGAACTGATCGCGCGGGCCACCGCGCATCGGCGCCCGGCTCAAGGAGCGCGGCGAGACCATCGCGATCGCCGAATCATCGACCGGCGGGCTCGTCTCGGCGGCGCTGCTCGCGGTGCCGGGCGCGTCGGCCTATTTCCTCGGCGGCGCGGTGGTCTATACCGTCAATGCGCGCAAGGGACTCCTCGACATCGGCGAACTGCCGTCGGGCATGCGCGCCTCGACCGAGCCCTATGCGCTGCTGCTGGCGCGCACGGTGCGCGAGCGCCTCGGCGCGACCTGGGGCCTCGCCGAGACCGGGCGCGAGCGGGCCCACCGGCAACCGCTATGGCGATGCCGCCGGCCATAGCTGCCTCGCCGTCGTCGGCGCGAGTCGAGCGCGCCATCACGCTCGAGACCGGCAGCGCCGACCGCCGCGCCAACATGCACGCCTTCGCCGCCGCCGCGCTCGATCTCCTGGACGGCTGCCTCGCCTGACAAACCCGTTGCGACGCGATGCTTCGCGCGGCAGCGATGATGGCCGCGCTTCGGCCACCAGGGGAGGATTGCGGCGATGACGAGCGACCGATAACGGTCGTATCCGGCGGCAGCCCGATGGACATCTTCGTGGCCGACGCCCGACGGCGCGGGACCCCATCCCGCGATCGTGGTCGCCCATCACCGCGACGGGGTCGACGACTTCACCCGCCGCGTCTGCGAACGGCTCGCCAAGAACGGGCTTCGCCGCCGCCGCGCCCAATCTCTATCACCGCCGCCCCGACGACGAGGACCGTCTCGAGTCGCGCAATCATCTCGAGGACGGCCACACCATCGCCGATGTCAACGCCACCGTCGATCATCTGCTGGCGCTGAAATCGGTGCGCGTGCGACGCGATCGGCATCATCGGCCATTGCATGGGCGGGCGCACGTCGTTCCTGTGCGCCGCCGCGATCCCGATCTTCCGCGTGGCCGGGATCTTCTATGGCGGCGGCATCCTGACCTCGCGGGCCGACAAGCGGCCGCCGCCGATCGAGTTCACGCGCAACATAAGCTGCCCGCTCATCGGGTTCTTCGGCAAGGAGGACAAGAACCCCTCGCCCGGCCGACGTGGCGCGCATCTCGGAGGAGCTCAAGCGCTTCGGCATCCGCCACGATTTCAAGCATCTATGACGGCGCCGGCCACGCGTTCCAGAATTTCGTCGAACAAGGACTCCTATCGCGAGAAGCAGTCGGAGGATGCGTGGAGCCGCCTCATCCCGTTCTCTGCACGCCGAACTCGAACGCAGCTGAATCCGTCGAGGAGACACCGCCATGCGCATCATCGCGCTCGAGGAGCATATCGCGCACGCCGCTCTATCGCGAACAGCTGACCGCCGGCGCCGCGCAACGCCAGCCTGCTGCGCCGCGCGCAGGAGCACGGCCACGACGTCAACACCGAGCTCATGGACATCGGCGCCTCGCGCCTCAAATCACATGGACGAGGTCGGCATCGACGTTCAGGTGCTGTCGCTGACCCAGCCCGGCCCCCAGGCATTTCCCGCCGAAATCGCCGTGGCCGATCGCACGCGACGCCAACGACCGCATGCACGAGGCGATCGCAGCGCCATCCGACGCGCTTCGCCGGCTTCGCCGCGCTGGCGACGGCCGATCCCGCCGCGGCGGCGAAGGAGCTCGAGCGCTGCGTCACCAAGCTCGGCTTCAAGGGCACGATGATCAACGGCCACACCCAGGGCAGCTATCTCGACGACAAGAAATACTGGGGCATCTTCGAATGCGCCGCAGGCGCTCGACGTGCCGATCTATCTCCATCCGCGCGAGCCGCATCCGGCGGTGATGAAGGCCTATTTCGAGGGCTTCGAGGAGATGCAGAACGCGGCCTGGGGCTTCGCCATGGAGACCTGCACGCATTTCCTGCGGCTCGTCTTCGCCGGCGTGTTCGATGCCTATCCCGAATCTCAAATTCATCCTCGGCCATCATGGGCGAGGGCCTGCCGTTCTGGCTCAACCGGTTCGACGACCACGCCCGCTTCCCGATGCAGGCGCGCGGCCTCAAGCGCACGCCGCGCCAATATCTCACCGAGAATCTCGTCATCACCTGCAGCGGCAATTTCTCGATCCCGGCCTTCCTCTGCGCGGTGATGGAGATGGGCATCGACAACGTGCTGTTCTCGGTCGATTGGCCTTACGAGTCGAACAAGGTCGGCGTCGAGTTCCTGAAGCGCGTGCCGCTCGCCGACGCCGACAAGGAGAAGATTCGCGCACGGCAACGCCGAACGCATCCTCAAGCTCTGAGGCCGTCGCCTCAGCCGCCCGGAATGGTGCCGGGCGGCAGCGTCAGACAGTAATTGGCGATGTCGAGGGCGCGGGTGTACCACACCCGCGACTTGAGCTTGTGCTCGATGCAATGGGTCAGCGCCTGGCGCAGCGGCCTAAGCCGGAACGGCTGGCCGGCGATGAAGCCGTGGAGTGAAACCGCCATCACCAGCGGCTGCTCCGCCGCCTGCTCGACCATCTCGTCGAACTGATCGACGATCATCTCCGCGAACTCGCGGCCGGTGTGGTCGCGGTTGACGTTCGTTCCCATGTCGTTGAGTTCCATGGGATAGGGCACCGAGAGCAACGGCCCCGCGCGCGTCCGCATCCAGATCGGCTGATCGTCCACCGGCCAGTCGAGATTGTGGGTATATCCGGCCTCCTTGAGAAGATCGGGCGTGACGGCGGATTCGGCCGCGCCCGGGCCCATCCAGCCGGTCGGACGCACGCCCGTGGCTTGAGCGATGGTCTCGGTCGTTTCGGCGATCACGCGCGCTTCGTCGTGCTCCCACATCGCGCCCAGTTCTTCGGCATTGGTGCGGCCGTGGCCGACGACATCGTCGCCGCGCGCCTTGATGCGCGCGATGATGTCAGGATAGTGCGCGCCGACGAGGCTGTTGAGCAGGATCGTCGCGGGCAGGCGGAGTTGATCGAGAACGCGGAAGATGCGGAACACGCCGACGCGCACGCCGTAATCGCGCCACGCATAGTTCCGCGTCGTCTGCGGCCCGCCGCGGTTGGTGGGATCGGCGCCGCGTCCGGCGCGAAAAGCGAAATGCTCGATATTGATCGCGACGTAGAAGGCAAGGCGCTTGCCGCCGGGCCAGGAATAGTCGCGGCGGTTCTCGATCGCGGAGTAGTCGTAGCGGCTATGCGCCGGCAAGTGGAGCATGGTCGTTCCTCCCGCCGGCGAGGATAATGGCTTTCGCCCCAGGTGCAACGCGCGAGCTGCGTCAGGGCGTGCCTTTTGCCGGCGGTCCGCCTATCGACGTCTCCTTCTTGACATAGCCGGCAGGCAGCTCGAACGTGGCGGCCGGTACGCTCTTCTGCTCGACGCCGGTGATCGTGGTCTGGAATTCGATCTTGCCGTCCTCGGAATAGCGCGTCGTCTGAACCGGAATGCCCTCGAACCCGATCGCCTTGGTCTGGGCATCGAAATCGAAAGCCTGCATCGCCCCGCCGCCCGGGGCCATCTGCTGCATGAACTTGCCGAGCCCGACCAGCGGTTGCAAATCGTCGCGGGTGAGCCCGACATCCTGGAGAGGTGCAATGCAGAACTCTTCGCGTCCCGACACCTCCCGGCCCCCCTTCACGCGATAGGGCGTGCACGACCATTTGCCCACGGTCTTCGCGGCGCCGATTTTCTCATAGGTCATCGGCGGCGGCGGCGCAGCGGGCGATTGGCCCATGCCCTGGTGCTGCATCATGGCTTCGATGCGCTTGCGCTGATCCTCCGGCAGCGATTTGAGCTGCTGCTGCATCTGCTGCATCGCCTGGCTCATCGCCGCCTGCATCCGCTGCATGGTCTCGGGCGTGATCTCGCGATAGCTGTGATCGGCATCATCGATCGACCAGACCTTTTGAAGATCCTCGCGGTAGATCATTTCGCCGCCCGGCCGCGCCATGCGCAGATGGTTGGTCTCGAGATAGAGCGTCTCGGTCCGCCCGGCATGGTCTTCGCCCGTGCCGCTGTTTTCCACCGTGACCACTGCGGCGGCGCGCGCGCCGCCCATACCGGCAAGAGCGATCGCCATCGCGATGCCCAACGGTGCCAACCAACGTTTCATCCTGGGCCTCCTCGAGCGCCGCCGACTATGGGGCGGAGGCCGGGCAAAAGCAAACTCACCCGGCGCTCATTCTCGTCCGCACGCCCCGCTTGGGCTATAACGTCGCCAGCGTGCGGGGAGGCGCAGCGACCATGCCCGTCAACACCACCCGTGTCTTTTACGTCAAGCGGTTCTTCGACCCGGTCTTCGCCGAAATTCTGGCGCGGCGGCCGAGCATAACCCTCGACAAGATCGAGAATTTCACGCCCGAGGCGGAGGCCGCGCCGATCCTCGCCGCGGCGCACGTCTTCTCGATCAGCTCGGCACGCGACGAGCTCGATCCCAAATACCATGCCACCGCCGCACTCTTCCGCAAGACGCCGGAACTGCTCGTGGTCTCGACCACGGGCGCGGGCTACGACACGGTCGACGTCAAGTCTTGCACCGAAGCAGGCATCCTCGCCGTCAATCAATCGGGCGGCAACCGCGAAGCCGTCGCCGAGCACGTGATCTCGGTCATGATCGCGCTGTCGAAGCGGCTCGGCGAGACCGACCGCGTCATGCGGCGCGAGGCCGGCATGGACCGCAATCTTTTCATGGGCGAGGATGTCCACGGCAAGACCATCGGCATCATCGGCATCGGCAATGTCGGGAGCCGGATCGCCGAGCTTTGCCGCGGCCTCTTCGCCATGCGCGTCCTGGCCTACGATCCCTATCTCGGCCGCGAGCAAGTCGCTGCGCGCGGCGCCGAAAAAATCGACACGCTCGACGCGCTGCTGGGCCAGGTGGATTTCGTTTCCGTCAACTGTCCCCTGACCGACGAGACGCGCGGCATGATCGGCGCCCGGCAATACGCGCTGATGCGGCCCCATGCCTATTTTATCACGTCGGCGCGCGGCCACATCCATGATGAAGCGGCGCTCGCGGAAGCGCTGGCGCGCAAGCAGATCGCCGGTGCCGGGCTCGATGTCTGGGCCAAGGAGCCGCCGCCGCTCGACCATCCGCTGCTCAAGTTCGACAACGTCATCGTCAGCCCGCACGTCGCCGGGGCGACGAAGCAGGCGCGCCGCAATCTCGCGGTCATCGCGGCCGAACAGATTCTCGACATTCTCGACGGCAAGCGACCGCCGCGAATGCTCAATCCCGAAGTCTGGCCGGCCTATTCCCGCCGGTTCGAGCGCTGCTTCGGCTTCGCGCCGCAAGCGTGACGCGGCGTCAGTTCGCGCTACCGGCGAGCGGCTCGTCGAGAAAGAGCTGCACCTCGTGAAAGAGGTTCAGACGGTTGCGCTCGAGCATCAGGAGGTGGGTTCCCGCGCCGATCTCGACCAGGCGCCGCGTCGGCGCCCGCGCCAGTTTCGCGAACACTGCTGCCGCCATCGACAGCGGCAGCAGCCCGTCCCACTCGCCATGCACGATCAGCGTCGGCGCGGCGATCAGGCCGGGATCGTAATAGGGCTTGCCGGCCTGCCAATAGGCCCGGCTATCGGAAGGCGCGCCGTTGGGACTGCGAACGACCGGAGGGCTCTGACGTGCGCCCTCGGGATCGGTCGCGAGCGCCGCCGCCTTCCAGGCCTCGAACCATGAACCGGGCATGAGGCCGGCGCGCGCCTCGTCCGGCGCGCCGGTCTGGAGATTGGCCCGCGCTTGCTCGACGGTCCAGGTTTGATAGGCGCCGAGCGGCGGCGCGGCTTCTTGGGGCGGGCGCAGCCATACCGGAGCATTGAGCACCAGCCGCGTCACCTTGGCGCCGTTACGCGCGGCATAGGCGCCGACGATGACCGTTCCCCACGACCAGCCCATGATGCTGATCGCCGCCGCCCCGCGGCGCCGGCAGATGTAATCCACGGCAGCACCGAAATCGCGCAGCGCCACGTCGGTGGTGACGACCGGCGGATGGGCGGCGGGCGGAGCGCTCATCTCGGGCGGACGGCTCGAGCGACCATAGCCGCGCAGATCGACGAGCCAGACATCCCAGCCGTGATACGCCACGTAGTCCATCCATGACACGCCCTCGAGCCGGAGGTCGAAAGTGGTCTCCGCGGCCTGGGAAGTGCCGTGAACATAAAGCAGAATCTTGTCCGCGGTGGATGCCGCCGGGTCGGCGCGGTGCTTGTTGCGGAGGTAGAGATCGATGCCTGGATCGCCTGAAGGAATCATGAACTCCTCGACCGCGACGGCGGCAGACCACGCATCCGGCGAATGACCGCGCAGGCTCAGCGCGGCGGGCGCAACGGGGGAGGCAGGCATCGGCGGCTCCGCAATTCGACCGATCGTGCGCCAACTTTCGCCTGCGGACGCGGGCGGGGCAAGATTTTGTTCGATCCCTCTTGGAACCGGCACGGCGACGCGATAGAGATTCGCCGACAAGAAACTCGCGGAGGCTGAAGATATGGACGACGCACGCGACGAGAACCAGACCCGCAACGAACCGGCGGCGGCGCCGGTACCCGAGCAGAATGCCATCCGCGGCGCGTTTCTTGCCCGTGCAGCCCATGCGGCGGCAGCGGGACCGGGGAATGGCGCCCCGGGCGATAGCGGCGCGGCGACGCTGCGCAGCGCCTTCATGAAACATCTCGCGCCGTCGCGCGGCAGTGCCGTGGTCGGCGACGAAAGCAGCGGCGATTCGGTGCTGCGCAGCGCCTTTACCGCGCGCATCGCGCCCGCGGCTGCGCCTGCCGGCCGTACCCGCAAGGCGGCAGCGCCGCAGAAGAAGCGGCCCGCCCGCGCAGCAGCGAAGCCGGTACGCCGGGCCAAGAAGGTGGCGGCGAAGAAGGCCGTGGCAAAGAAGGCCGCGACGAAGAAGGTGGCGATGAAGAAGGTGGCGACGAAGAAGAAGAGCGCTTCTGCCGCGCCGCGCCGGGCGAAGGCAAAACCGGCGGCGCGGAGGCAGCCGAAGACGAAAGCCCGGGCGCGGCGGTGAATCCGCACCGGGGCGCATCGGACGGCCGGACGCGGCCCGACATCCCGCGCCGCACAACGTCGAGGGGGTGACCCATGGGCTATATTCGGGGGTTCTTCATCAGCGGCTGCATCGCACTGGCGGGAGCGGGCGGCGGCGTCATCGTCGCCAACCTCCATACGGCGAGCCCGCGCCTCATGGCCGCCGGCATCGTCAGTGCGGTGATCGGGATCATCGGCGGCGGTATCGCGCTGGGGATGTCGGTCACCGGTCCGCTGCGATAGGCGAGCCGCGCCGTCTATGTCACGGCGGCATAGCCGCCGTCGACGGTGACGATGACGCCGCTCACGCCCTTGCTGCCCTCGATCAGGCTCATGACGGCGGCGGCGACGTCGGCGTCGTTGACGCAGCGCCGCAGCGGCGTCTGCTTGGCGCGGCGCTCCATCAGCTTTTCATAATTGCCGCCGAGCATGCGCTCCATCCATTCGCCCTCCATCCAGCCGGGGGCGACGCCATTGACGCGGATGCCGTCCGGACCGAGCGCGCCGGCGAGCGCCTTGGTCATGGTCCAGAGCGCGCCCTTGCTCGCCGAATAGGGGAGCGGCTGCGGCCCGGGGCGCGCGCCGACGATACTGTTGGTGTTGATGATGCTGGCATCGTCCGACTTGCGCAGCAACGGCGCCGCGTGCTTCGTCACCAGAAACACGCCGCGGACATTGACGGCGAAGACGCGATCCCATTCCTCTGCCGTCACCTTCTCGAAATCGCGCGCAAGCGTGACGATGCTGGTGCCGGCATTGTTGCACAGCACGTCGAGCCGGCCGAAGCGCTGGCGGATCGCGTCGATCATGGCGACGACGCTCGCCTCGTCCGCCACGTCGCATCGCACCATGCAGCGTCGCCGCGCCGGCGGCAGCGCACAGCGCCGCCGTCTTGGCCGCCTCGGCATCGCTGCGGCTGTAATTGATGGCGACGTCGTACCCGGCCGTGGCGAGCGCGGCGGCCTCGGCCCGGCCGATGCCGGTGGAAGCGCCGGTGACAAGGGCGACGCGTTTATCGGTCACGTGATCCTCTCCTGATCGCCACGCGGGCGGGCGATCTTGGCGGATCGCGCCCGGCGGCGCAACGCCGGGAGCGCGCGGCCTAGAACCAGACGAGGCCGGACATCAACATGTCGATGGTCGAACCGTCGCGCGCAAGCGGCAGCGCCAGCACTTCGCAGGAATGCACGCGGCCGTCGAGAATATGGCGCTCGCGCGTCTGCACAATCGGCGCGCGCCGATTGACCACTTCCACGAAATGCCGACGTATCGCATCGCGGCTGTCGCGCGCCGGAAGCGCGTCGAGATCCTTGCCCGTCATTTCGTAGCCGACGCGCTCGGTGACGCCGCTCGCTTGGATCCGAAAGCGAAAGCGGAGCGGCTGGAAGAAAACGTCGAGCAGCGACAGATTGCCGATGATATAGCCGAGATCGAGCACGTCGAAGTCGCTCCGCGAAGGGAATTCGCGGCCGCCGCGACGGTCCTGCCAGTCACGGTAAAGACGCTGCAGGGACGGTGTCTTGATGTCGAGCAAATCGGCCTCGCCCGGCGATCCTAGTCCCGGCGGGATTTAGGAGTTCTTTACGGGCTCGATCACGTCGACGTCGTGCGGACGGCCGACATAAGCCCGCGACGCAAGCTCGAGGAAGAGGCCGCTTTCGACCACGCCGGCGATGCCGGCCAGGCGCGCCTCCAGCCCCGCCGCGTCGTCGATCGCGGTAAATACGCAGTCGCAAATGTAGTTACCATTCTCGGTCACGAAAGGCGCGCCCTCCGCCAGTCGTAGGCTCGGCACGCAGCCGAGCGCGGCCAGCCGCTCGATCCCCGCCTCCCAGCCGAAACGCGCGATCTCGACCGGAAGCGGCGTGAGCGCGCCGAGGCGCGCAACGAGCTTGGTCTCGTCGACGATGATGTAGAGGCGCCGGCTGGCGCAGGCGACGATCTTTTCGCGCAGCAGCGCGCCGCCGAGCCCCTTGACGAGGTTGAGCGTGCCCTGCTCGACCTGGTCGGCGCCATCGATGGTGAGATCGAGGCAGCGATGCGCGGCGAAATCGGTCAACGTCACGCCGAGCCGGCGCGCCAGCACTTCGGTCCGCTGCGATGTCGCGATGCAGGCGACGCGCAAGCCGCCGGCGATGCGGGACGCGAGCGCAGCGACGGCGTGAGATGCGGTCGAGCCGCTGCCGAGGCCCAGGATCATCCCGTCCTCAACGGCCGCCACGGCCTGCTCCGCCGCGCGACGCTTCATCGCATCGATGTCCTGCACGCCGGTCATTCGAGCGCGCGCCGTCAGCGCCGTCTCGATGGCGCCAAGGCCGCCATCGATACCGGCGCTCAGATGAAGATGCAGCGCCCGGCGCCCGCGCTCGGCCAGCACCGCGAAATCGCCGCGCGCTTGCGCCGTCTCGACGACGCCGAAACCATAGCGCCGGCCCGGTACCGGAAGTTCCTCCGTCGCGCCCGTGATCTGCACGAAAACGCCGCTGCCGGGCCCGCCCTTATAGACCTGCCCGGTCGAGTGCAAGAAGCGCGGCCCGAATCCGACGCAGGTCGCGACATGTAATCGGTCGCGGATGAGCGTGCGCAGCGTCTGGAGCGCCTGCTCATGGCGCCGGCTGCGCTCGATATAGGCGAGGATGGCGCAGTAGTCGCCGGTGCCCAAACGCGCGAGATGAGCGCCGATCCAGCCCGCGAGCGAATCCTCGCCTCCGCCGGCGGCGAGCGCCGCTTCATTGCTCTCATCGGCAAATACTTCCACGCCGCCCTCTGCGAACAGCGCAGCCTCGGGCGGCAGCGCACCGCTCCGCTCATAGGCGGCGGTAAGCGCGCGGGTCTTGTCCTTGCTCGCCTCGACATCGGGCTGATCGAACGGATTGACGCCGATCACGGCACCGGCCACCGCCGTCGCCATCGCCCAGCGGAAGAATTCCTGGCCGAGATGATAGCGATCCGCGACGACGACGGTGATGACCGGGAACCCGGCATGCGCCAGCGCGTCGAGACGCTGCTGCGTCGCCGCGTCGTCCGCGCCCGCGAGCCGCATATGGACGAAGAGCCGGTCGCGTCCATAGACCGCACCGTCGCCAAGCGGCTCGCCATCGATGGGCACGATGCCTTTGCCGTGCTTGCCGGTGGATTCGGCGAGCAACTGCTCGAGCCATGCGGCAAAATCACCGAGGCCCGGCGCGGTCAGGATCGTCACCTTGTCGCATCCCGTCCGGGCCGCCGCGCCGAGCGCGATGCCAAGCGCAATGGCGGGATTGTCGTCCGTCGGCACGCCCGGCTCGCACGCGCGCACCATGCGCGCAGCCGCGCCCAGCAGTCGCGTCATGTCGAGCCCCATCACCGCCGCCGGAACGAGGCCGAACGGCGACAGCACCGAATAGCGTCCGCCGATCGTCGGATCGCCGAGAAAGGTCCGGCGGAAGCCGAGCTGTCCGGCCGCTTGCTCGAGCACCGAACCCGGATCGGTGATGGCGATGAAATGCGCGCCGGCCTGCGCCGCGCCGAGCGCGGATGCGGCGCGCGCGAGGAAATACTGCATGAGCATATTGGGCTCGAGGGTGGTGCCGGACTTGCTCGCGACGATGAAGAGGGTGCGGGCGACGTCGATGCGCCGCTCGACGCTGCGGATCTGGTCGGGATCGGTCGAATCCAGAACCAGAAGCTCGGGCCATCCGGGTTGACGCCCGAACGACGTGGCGATGACCTCGGGCCCGAGGCTCGACCCGCCCATGCCCAGAACCAGGGCGTGGGCAAGGCCCTCGCACCGCACCGATTCGGCGAACGCCGCGAGGGCTGCGGCGCCGCGTTCCGCCGCGCTGACGCTGTCGAGCCAGCCGAGCCAGTTCTGCTCACCGGACCCCGTCCATAGCGACGCATCGCGCGACCAAAGGCGGCGCATCTTGTCGCCGACCCGCCATTCCTCGCGCGTGCGGGCAACCTCCGCCTCGAGCCCCAGCGGCAGCGCGATCAACTGATCCATCGCCGCTCCCTGCCGACCGATGGCAACGCCCCGGCGCCGCATTTTGATCCGTCGCGCCGCGCCGATGCTCGACGCGGCCAGTCCTTGGCGCCGTCGCCGCGATTGCGATAAACTACCCGCCAGGTTCTCTTCCCGGGAGCGGCAATGTCGTGGCACGGCACCAACGGCGATGACCGACGCCGGCGCCTGCTGGTCAACGGCCTGTGGGTCACGGCAGCGGCCGCCGTCGTCGGCGGTTTCGTTCTGCGCGCATTGTCGAGTCTATTCGGCCGCGCGGATCTTCGCGTCGCCGGCATCGCGCTCATCGCCGTCGGCGTCGCCGCAGCGGTGTTCGGTTGGCTCGGCGAGCGCATCGTCGCGCGGCGCTCGCCTTAGGCGTCACAGCCCGGCATCTTCGCCCGCGGCGTCACCGAGATCGCAGGCGACGAACAGATCGTCGACCGTGAGCGGCTTCCCGATCATGCCCTGCTCGTGGGTGTAGCGCAGGATGGTTTCAAGGTTGCGGCGATTGGCCGGACCCAGACCGTATTCCCATGGATCGGCACCGAGAATTTCCATCTGCTCCTCCCATGCCGTGCGCACCCAGGCGAGCGGCGCGACGCGCGGATTGGCGATGCGACGATAGGAAGCCGCCTTGGCCTGATCGAACGCTTTGAGCAGGTTGGCCGCAACCCAGGGATGGCGCTCGACGATCTCCTGCCGAATCACGGTCGTATGCATGATCGGAAAGATGCCGGTGCGGCGGAAGAATTCGATCTCGACCGCCTTGTAGTCGGCGAAGAGGCGCATGATGCGGGGGTCGCCCTGGGCGAAGAGCCGGGGCACCGAAGGCGAGAGCATGGCAGGGATTTCGCCCTCGGCCAGCATCGTCTCGACCGATTTGCCGGGCGCCGCCATCACGATGCGCAGATCCCTTGGCCGCTCGAATTCGATGTCCTCGCTGCGGTCCACGAGCCACGTCACCTGTCGGTGCGGCAGGCCGTAATATTGTTCGAGGATGCCGCGCATCCAGATATTGGAGGCCGGCTGGAAATTCGTGCCGCCGATCGTCTTGCCGATGAGGTCGCGCGGCTCCTTGATGCCGGCGGCGGCGTTGACGAAGAGGAAACCGTGGCGAAAGCGGCGATGGAGATAGATCGGCAGTCCCGCCAAGGGCACGCCCTGGTCGCGCGCCATGAAATGGGCGCCGATATTGATTCGCAGACGTCGAATTCCATCCGCCGCGCCATGCGCCAGTGGCGCTCGCGCGAACCCATCCCGGTGAGCATGGTGAGATCGATGCCGTCCGCCGCGACCGCTCCTTCCTTGAGCGCGCGCACGATCTCGTAATCGCCGCAGGCCAGCGTCAGTTTGAGCTTCTCCGCCATCCTCCGTCTCCTAGCGCCGACCGCGCCGCGACCGGCGCAGCGCGTGCGTTGCCGCCTCATCGACCGTAAGATCGCGGTTCAACGCCACGCCATAGGCTTCGCGCGCCGCCGCAGGCGAGACGAGCTCCTCGAGGACGTCGGCGCGCACGCGCTCGGGATCGCGCTCGAGGGGATCGCCCCAGCCGCCGCCGCCGCCGGTGCGGACGATCACCTGGCTATGCATCGGCACCGGTCGATGCGCGCCGCTGACCGAGCGGAACTCGTTCTCCTGCGGCAGGCGCAGAAGGTAATCCGCGGTATCGCCGGCGCTTGCCGCCGCCGATGCCCCAGGGCGGGCATTTCTCGCGCTCTGGTGCGCTCGAAATTCCAGCGCCCCTCGACGAAATTCTCGACCGTGCAGGTCGATGCCGAGCCCGCCGCGGTAACTTGCCCGGCGCCGCCCGAATCGGGCCGCAGCGCGCGGCCGCGACCAGCACCGGGCATTTCAGCTCGATGCCCTCGATCGAGCCGTTGCGCACGTCGCCCTGGCAGACCGAGACCGTGCCCGACTCGCCGTCCTCGGTCGGCCGCCCGCCCCAGCCGCCGCCCTCGATGCTCTGGACGACGAAGCGGCGCCGGGTCTTCGGGATCGACGCCGAAGAACACGACCGCGCCGCCGAGCAGCCCGTGATGCGCCGCCGGAATGCGGTCCGGCATCGCCGGCGCCGAGCGCCGCGACGATGGTGTCGACGACCGTCGGGATGATCGAGGCTCCAGCCCGCCATCGGCGCCGGGATAGCGCGCCATCATGATGTTGCCTTCGGGAATGACGACGTCGAGCGCGCGGAACGAGCCTTCGTTGACCGGATCGAGCGGCGCGGTCAGCGCCTTGTAGGCGACGCGCGCGCGCCGCATAGGTGCGCGAGTTGATCCCGGCCTTGCGCTCGGGCGAGCACTGCGAGAGGTCGATCGTCATGTCGCCCCGACGCGACCGTGACCTTGGCGTGGAGGCGCACGGGATCGTCGCGCAGCACGCCGTCGTCGTCGAGCGCCGATTCCGCCTCGTAGACGCCGTCGGGAATGGCGGCGACGACGTTGCGGCACTTCTGCTCGGTCTCGTCGAAGATCTGCTGGATCGCGGCGAGAATCGTGTCGCGGCCGTATTTGTGCGAACAGCTCGTCGAGCCGGCGCGCGGCGAGCCGGCAGGCGGCGATCTGCGACCGCATGTCGCCGAGCGAGGATTCGGGGAAGCGGATGTTGTCGCTGATGACGCGATAGAGCGTCTCGTCGAGCTTGCCCTCTCGTAGATCTTGAGCTGATCGAGCTGCAGGCCCTCGAGCCACGGATCGGCAACGTGCGGGCCCGCGCCGAAGCCGGTGCTCATGCCGCCGACATCGATCCAATGCGCGCGCACGATCGCGAACATCAGCAGCTCGCCCTCGCGGAAATAGGGCGTGTAGATGACGATGTTGTTGAGGTGCTGGCCGGCCACCGCCTGGTGGTTGGTGATGATCACGTCGCCGGGCCTGAAGCCGTCGCGTGCCGTAGCGCTCCATGCCGTCGGTGATGATGACGCCGAGATCGGCGACGAAATGCGACACGCCGCCGACGTTCTGCGACACCAGCGCGCCGTCGGGCAGCAACCAGCGCGGTGCAGAAGTCGCGCACCTCGTAGATCATCATGTTGTAGGAGGTGCGCTGCAGATCGGCCGCCATCTCGTTGGCGATGGCCGGCAGCGCGTTGCGGATGACTTCGAGCGTCACCGGATCGAGCTCGCGGCTCCATCATCTTCGCTCCCACCGCGACGATGAGTTCGCCCGATCGGCGCCACCGCGAGCGCGGTCGCCGCGAAACAGCACGGTCGTCGTGCCGTACTCCTGGATGATCGCCGGGACCGTCGATCCGCGCATCCGCCGGCAGCGCCGCGCGGCGATAGACCGGGCATTCGACCGGCGCGCCGGCCCGTCGAGATGCACCTTGCGCGCGGCGCTCGGGCACGGGCTCGCCGCCTGCGTGCGAGGCGCGGAAACGCGAGCCGCGGCCGCTGGCCGATCGCGGCGAGCCGCATATTGACGATCTCGACCGGCTCGTCCGGCGCATGTGCGCGTAGCGCTGCTCGTAGAGCGCATCGAACGCGGTGCGGATGCCGGCGCGGTCGGCCGCTGCGGATCTGCGCGATCGCCGACCGGCACCGAAGCGTGAATTCCTGACCGACATAGCGGATGTCGAGATGGATCTGCGTAGCGCGCGCCGCGTCTTCTGCGCGCAGCCCGCGCGGCAGCCTCCTCGACCATGTCGTCGTGGATGCGCGGCGAGCGCCGCGAAATCGAGCCGCTCGAGATCGGCGTAATAGGTGCGGATGAAATCGTGCCGCTCGTCCGCGAGCAGCATGCCGAGCGCCGAGAAATGCGACGGGAAGCAGCGGCACGATCACGGTCGGGATGTGCAGCTCGCGCGCGATCGCCATGGCGTGCAGCGGCCCCGCGCCGCCCGAGGCGACGAGCGCGAAATCGCGCGGGTCGTAGCCCTTCTCGACCGAGACCTCGCGCACCGCCAGCGACATCTTGGCGACCGCGATCTCGATGATGCGCATGCGCCGCCGCGATGGCGTCGAGCTTCAGCGGCGCGGCGATCTTCTCCGCGATGCCCCGCAGCGCGCCTCGCCGTCGAGCTTCATCTCGCCGCCGAGAAAGTCGTCGGGATTCGAGCCGCCCGAGCACGACGTTGGCGTCGGTGATCGTCGGCTCGTCGCCGCCGCCGCGATAGCAGATCGGCCCGGGATCGGCGCCGGCGCTCTGCGGCCCGACCTTGAGCGCGCCGACCTCGTCGATCCAGGCGATGCTGCCGCCGCCGGCGCCGACCTCGACGACGTCGACGACCGGCACCATCACCGGATGGCCGCTGGCATAGCCGCCGACGTAATAGCCCGCGGCCATGGTCGGCTCGCCGCCGCGGACCAGGCTCGCCTTGGCCGTGGTGCCGCCCATGTCGAACGAGATCACGTTGGCGATAGCCCAGCGCCTGGCCGACGCGCGCCGCGGCGATGATGCCGCCCACCGGCCCCGATTCCATCATCGCCACCGGGCGCTTGGTCGCGATCTCCGGCGTCATCACGCCGCCGTTCGATCGCATGATCGACAGACTGGCCGCCGAAGCCGATCGGCGCCGAGGCTCGAGCTGCAGATTCTGCGACATAGCCGCCGACCTTGGGGCCGATATAGGCGTTCACCACCGTCGTCGAAGTCCGCTCGTATTCGCGATACTCGCGCAGGATCTCGTGCGAGAGCGAGACATAGGCGTCCGGGCAGCGCGGCCGCGACGATGGCGCCCGCCTCGCGCTCGTGCTCGGGATTGGCATAGGAATGGAGAAAGCACACCGCGACCGCCTCGACCCCTTCGGCTGCGAGGACGCGGCACGCCGCTGCGACGCCGGCGCGGTCGAGCGGCTCGAGCACCGTCACCCGAGGCCAGCATGCGCTCCTGCACCTCGCGGGTGAGGCGGCGCGGCACCAGCGGGCGATGGCGATGGAAGAAGAGATTGTAGGATTCGGGCCGGTTGCCGCGGCCGATGGCATAGACGTCGCGCGTGCCGCGCGTGACGATGAGGCCGGTCTTGCGCGCCCTTGCGCTCGATCAGCGTGTTGATCGCGACCGTCGAGCCGTGAATGAGTTCATCGATCGCACCCGGCGCGAGGCCGCTCTTGGTGAGGCAGTCGATGACGCCCTGCACCAGCTGCGCCGGGCGTCGTCAGGCTCTTCGCCTGGGCGAAGCGGCCGGTCGCCGCATCAAAGCCCATGAGATCGGTAAACGTCCCGCCGATATCGACCGCGACCACCAGCACGATGAAACCCCGTCCGAAGATTCGTTGCTACCACTTCATGCGGATTCGCGCGCGGCCTCGCGCAGGCGGCGAATGAAGATGTCGTCGGGCGTGCCGATGCACGAGAAGTAATAGCGCAAAAGATAGGGATTGACGAGGCGCGCGAGCACCGCAACGTCGTCGCGCAGCACTGCCGCCCGCACCTCGGGCTTCAGCGGATAGCGCGCCAGCACCTTGGCGCGGTCGGCGCGGTATTCGGCGCCGAGCCCGTCGCGCTGCAGGTCGAAGAAAAGCTTGCTGAGCCAATAATCGGTCATCGCCGCCTCGCTTGCGTCGTCCGGCCGCATCATAGCACGGACGCGGGCGGCGCGGCGGCTTGCATTCGCACCGCCCCCCTTTATGCTCGCGCGCGGCCCGAATCCGGAAGGAGCCTGCCATGACCACGCGCAGCCTTGAAGACCGCATTCGCGACGTCGAGGACCGGCTCGAGATCCTCAATCTCGTCGCCGCCCATCCGCCGGGCGCCGACACCGGCGCCGACCGAGTATATCCGCACCGCCTGGACCGAGGACGGCTCGTTCGATCTCGGCTACCGGCAAGCGACTCAAGGGCCGCGAGCACATCGCCACCCATGTCCGCACGCCCGCGCACCAGGCCGCGATCGCAGAACGGCATCGGCCATTTCGCCGGCCTGCCGCACATCGCGATCAAGGGCGACACCGCGATCGTCACCTCGTATCTGCAGATCCTCGTGCCGCAGACCCAGGGCGATCCGGTGACGGTCCCAATCACGGCACGTCGAAGGGATTCCGCGTGCACCGCCTGGGCGCCAACCGCTGGGACCTGGTGCGCACGGCCGACGGCTGGAAGATCAAGAGCCGCGTGTCGCGTCCGCTCGACAGCGACGAGGCGCGCGCAGATCCTGCGCCAGGGTCTCGACCACGCTTCCGGCGGCAGGACCGGGTGAGCGGGCAGCGCGCGCTCGATCATCGGCGGCTCGGTCGGCGGCCTGTTCGCCGCCGGATCTCCTGCTGCGCGCCGGCTGGGAGGTCGCGGTGTTCGAGCGCAGCACCGAGGATCTGGCCGGCCGCGGCTCCGGCATTGGCACGCGCGACGCGCTCTTCGCGGCTGCTGCGGCGGATCGGCATCGAGCTCGATCCCTCGGCCGGCGTGCGAGATCAAGCTCGCGCATCTGCCTCGACCGCAGCGGCGCGCGTCACGCACGAGCTCGCGGTGCCGGCCGCTCAACAGCGCCTGGGACCGCATCTATCGCCCGCTCAAGGACGCTGCTGCCGCCGATGCGTGCCTATCACGCCGGCATGCGGCTCGAGCGGATCGAGACCGATGCGCAGCGGCGTCACCGCGATCTTCGCCGACGGCGACGCGCGCAGACGGGCGATCTTCTTGATCGGCGCCGACGGGATTCATTCGACCGTGCGCCAGATCCTCCTGCCCGAGGCCACGCCGCGCTATGCCGGCTATGTCGCCTGGCGCGGCATTCTCGAGGAAGGCGACCTGCCGCCGGAGATCCACGACGCGGTGTTCGATCATTTCACCTTCGGCCTGCCTGAGGGCGAGCTGATCATCGCCCTGCCGATGCCGGGCGCGCGATGCCGACGCGCGGCCGGGCGAACGCCGCTATCACTGGGTGTGGTTTCGCCCGGTCGATTACGCAGCGAGAGTCTCCCGATCTGTGCACCGACGCCACCGGCAAATGCCACGGAACGTCGCGATTCCGCCGCCGCTGATCCGGCCGGACTCGTCGCCGAGGTCAAGGCGCATGCCGAGCGACGTGCTGGCGCCGCAGCTCGCTTTCGCCGTGGCGCGGACACGGAAGGCTGATGCTGCAGCCGATCTTCGATCTCGTCTCGCCGCGGATCGCGCAGGGTCGGGTCGCGCTCCTGGGCGATGCCGCCTTCGTCGCGCGCGCCCCATGTCGGCGCCGGCGTCACCAAGGCGGCGCTCGATGCGCTGCCTCGCCGATGCGCTGGCGGCATTCGCGAACTCGACGCGGCGCTCGCGCGCTACGACCGCGAGCGCCGCGCCTTCGGCAGTGCGCTCGTCGCCCGCGGCCGGCGCCTTGGCGCCGCATCTCGAAGCGCAGCACAAGCCGCAAGAGGCGCGCAGCCCCGCAGAGCGCGCGCACGATCCCGCCGCTGTGCTGCGCGATTACGGCGCCGCCGGTACTCACGCCGGAGGAGCTGGGCAGCGCCGAGCTGACCGGCTCAGGCCGCGCGCTTCTCGGCGCGGCGCATGAAGTCGATCATGCAGCGCCGCGAGTTCGCCCTCTTTCTCCTCCCAGTCCTCGATGCGCGAGATCGGCGTCCTTCTCCACGCGGCAGCAGGATCGTGCAGCTCGGCGCCGGGGATGAGCCGCGCCGACCCGTTCGCCGGTGGCGCGGCCATGGGTGCGGTCGTTGCCGGGAACGACCAGCGTCGGCACGCGGACCGAGCGCAGATCCTGCTCGGTCGCGCCGATCATCGGCAGCGCGGCGCCGGTGAGGAAAGGCTCGCGCCAGCGCGCGAAGCTGGCGATGAAGCGCTTGGGGTCCATCGCCATGATGCGCGCGCGGTTGGACGGATTGGCGGCGATGCGGTCGCGGAAATGCTCCGTCTCGCACACCGCCGCCATGCCGCCCGCTTCGGCGGCCTTCATGTATTGGCCATAATAATTCTCGGCCAGCCGGTTGCAGGCGAAGCGCGCCGCCGGTGACGCGCGGTGAGCAGCAGGCCGCGCACCGCCTGCGGATGGCGCAGCGCGAACAGCGTGCGACATGCGGCAGCCCGAAGAGCGGCCGCCGATCCACGCCGGCAGCGCCTTGAGCTGCGACAGCAGCTCGTAGAGATCGTCGGCCCAGATCTCGTATTCGGATTCGTCGCCTTCGAGCACGACATCGGAAGCGCCGCAATTGCGGCGGTCGTGGATGAGGACGCGATAGCCGCCATCGGCCACGCGCTGCGCCAGCGATCTCACCTCGTCGATGCCGCGCCGTCCGCCCGGCGTCAGCGCTACCCACGGCCCGTCCTTGCCGAGCACTTCATAGACGATGGTGGCGCCGCGGATGTTCGCTGTCGGCATGGCCTTCCTCCTGCTGTCCCGTCGCGAATCATTTCATGGCGCGCGCGGAGGGTCAATTCTCAGCGCTGGCGCGCTTCCTCGCGCAGCCGCGCAGCGGTGGCGATGTCGCCGCATTCGACCGCGCGCAGGATCTTCATATAGGCGGGGACCACGGCGCGCGGCTGTGCCGCGAGGCGGCGGGCGAAGGCAAGCGTCGCCTCTTCGAGACGCTCGCGCGGATGCAGCTCGTCGATGAGGCCCCAGCCGAGCAGCATCTCGGGCGGCAGGCGTTCGCCCTCGAGCACCAGACGCCGCGTCCGGCTCGGCCCGGCGAGCCGCATCAGCCGCTCGAGCGCGGGGATGGGATAGTGCAGCCCGTTCTTGACCGCGGGGATCACCAGCTTGAGCGCGGTGTCGGCGAAGCGGAAATCGGCGGTGACCGCCAGATGCACGCCGCCGCCATAGCACACCCCGTGCAGCATGGCGACGCTGGGAAAGGGCAATGCCGCCATCGCCGCGAGAAATGCGTCGACGCCCTTGCCGACCTTGGCGAAGGCCGCGGCGCGGTCGCCGAACGCAGCGACGAATTTGAGATCGACGCCGGAGCAGAACGCCTCCTGACCGGCGCCGCGCAGCACCAGCGCGCCCACCCCTTCCGCCGCCGCCGCCCGCGTCACCGCTTCGGCGAGCCCGGCGGCGACGGCGTCGTCCATGGCATTGAGGCGGCCGGGGTTCGCGATCGTGATAACCGCGATCCCGGCATCGAATTCCAGCGCGACGTTTCCTGGCATGAGGCGGGCCCTTGATGATGAGGCGGCGGATTGAAGGCACAGGATCGCCGTTGGCGCAAGCGCGGGCGCCCGGCGCCAGGCGCAGGCGCAAGGCGCAAGGCGCTTGAGTGGATGGGGACCAATTGATAAGCGTTGAACGGACGGCGACGCAGCTTGCCGCCGGCGCGGAGGAACGCAATGGATAACGGTCCAGGGACGGCGGCGGGCAACCGCAGTGCGGAATTCGCCGCTCTCATGCGCGAGGCCGAGGCCGCGCTGCCGCTCATCGAAGCGGAGGCGGAGGCAGCCGAGCGTCTCTATCGACAGAGCGATCGCGTCGTGGCGGCGCTGCGCCGATCCGGCATCTACGCCATGCTTCTGCCCAAGGCGCTGGGCGGCGGGGAACTCGCGTTCGCCGCGGCAATGGAGATCATCGAGAAGTTGTCCTGGGCCGACGGTTCCGCCGGCTGGTGCGCCATGGTCGCCGGCGTGATGTCGGCCTCGGCCGGCTCCTTCATCCCCGACGAGGGCGCGCAGACGATCTACGGCAACGGCGCCGATGCGACGCTGTCCGGCAACGGCGTGCCGCGGGGCTATGCGCGGCGCGTCGATGGCGGCTACATGATCAAGGGCCATTGGGCCTATGGCAGCGGCATCTATCATGCGGAATGGGTCCATTCCGGCTGCTTCGTCATGGAGGGCGATCAGCCCGCGCTCAACCGCGACGGCACGCCGGAGATCGTGCTGACGCATCATCCCAAGGCCAGCATCAAGCTCATGGACAATTGGGACGTGCTCGGGCTCAGGGCCACCGGAAGCTACGACTACGTGCAGGTCGGCGATGAGCTCTTCGTGCCCGCGCACATG
Organism: uncultured Alphaproteobacteria bacterium; assembly: GCA_963721625.1. Taxonomy (GTDB): domain Bacteria; phylum Pseudomonadota; class Alphaproteobacteria; order ATCC43930; family CGMCC-115725; genus DATJLY01. The sequence continues at coordinate 153,086 of CAVRKF010000001.1, read as the reverse complement.
TGCTATCCGTTCGATTCCGAGAAGCCGCTGCGCGGCGGCGCCCAGTACAAGATCGGCCTCGTCGGCTTCACGAGCTGGGGCCATACCTCCTGGGCGCTCGGCATCGGAAGGCGGGCCCTCGACGAGATCGCCAGGCATGCGCGCGAGCGCAGCGACGTGTTCGGCCGGCTCGCCGACAGCCCGACCTTCCGCAAGGCCTTCGCCGACGCCGAAGCGAAATACCGGGCGGCGCGCGCCTTCGTCTATGAGGGCTGGAACAGCCTGGCCGCCACGGCCGCGCGGGAAAGCGCGCCCACTGTCGAGCAGATTGCGCTTGTGCGCCTGGCGATGCGCCATCTGCACGACGTCTTGTCGGAGATTACGACCTTCGCGCATCGCGCATCGCGCGGCGTCTCGCTGCGCAACACCCGGCTGCAGCGCTGCTATCGCGACGCGCATTCCGGGACCCAGCATCTGCTGCTGGCGGACGAGATCGAGCTCGAATGCGCGCGCGTCCTGCTCGGCCTCACCGGCCCCGAGGCGCAATGGACGATGTTCGCCGTGAAGGGCTAGGCGAACGCGCCGTCACGCCCGCTTCGGCAGGAACGCCGCCACCTTGGCCACGCGCCCGCTGCGCACGGATTCGTAGAGCGCTTCGCCCACGGCCAGCGCGCGCAGGCCCTCTTCGGGCGTCGTCATCGCCTCGCCCTGGCCTTCGATCGCGCGATTGAACTGCTCGATCTCGAGACGGAAGCATTCCGCCGCGGCAAAGCGCCGAACGCTGCTTCCGGTCTCGCTGATGATCGTCAACTTCGGCTGCGGGTCGTCATCGGCGCCGGTGAGATACGCATAGGTGTTCTCGATGATCAACGATCCCGTCGTGCCGTGAATTTCGAACGGGCGCCGTGCGAATGGCGTCCTGAAGCTGGCCGCGGCATAGCCGATGGCGCCCTGCGACAGCTTGACCAGCATGCCGGCGGCGCGCTCGTTGAGCGCGCTCGCGCGGGTCGCGTCCGTGAACGCGGTGACCTCTTCGATGTCCTGGCCGACGATATAGGCAAGCGTGTCGTGAGCGTGGTCGCCGATGCTCACCATGATCCCGCCCGCGCGCATCGCCGGGTCGGTGCGCCAACCGGCGGCGGCGGGCGGCGGCGCCGGCAGCGCCGACCGCAGCGGGATCTGCACATGCGCCAGAACCACGGCGCCGATCGCGCCGCCCAGCACCATCCGGCGCGCTTCCTGGTGCGCCGGTTCGTGGCGCTGATTGAAGACGACGCCGAGCTTAACGCCATGCCGGCGGCAAGCCGCGATCGCCGCCTCGCCTTCCTGCACCGACAGCGCCAGCGGCTTCTCGACCAGTACATGCTTGCCGGCCGCCGCCGCCGCGATCGCGTGTTGCGCGTGAAGCCCGTCGGGCGTCGCATCGTAAAGCGCATCGACGTCATGGTCGCGCAGCACGCCGTCCAAGGACGTATGGACCTTTGCAATGCCGTGCTTTCGGGCGAAGGCCTCGCCGCGCGCGCGGTCGCGGCTCATGACGGCAACCAGCGTTGTCCCGGCCGCATTCTTCATCTGCGCCAGCACGCTGCGCTCGGCATGCCTGCCGGGACCGAGCAGCGCCCAACGGATGGTCATGGCATTTCTCCTCTCGCAATTCGCCGCCCGCGCCGCGCGACGGCGTGACGGGGTGGCCAGACGCTACGTTCCGAGCTAGAAATTAGCGCCGGAGCGGCGTTCTCCGCCACGAGGATGCAGGACATGAAAGTTGGCTTCATCGGCCTCGGGACCCAGGGAAAGTACCTGGCGGTCAATCTCGCGCAGGCCGGCTACGATGTCATGGTCCATGATCTTCGGCGCGAACCGCTCGAGGAGCTTGCGGCGTGCGGCGCAAAGATCGCGCCCTCGGCGGCGGCAGTCGGCCGGCACAGCGAGGTGGTGGAAATCTGCGTTCTCGACGATGCGCAGGTCGAGGCGGTCATGGCCGGGCCGGACGGGATTCTCGCCGGCGCGGCTGCCGGCGCGATCATCGCCGTTCACAGCACGATCGAGCCGGCGACCATCGCGAGGCTCGCCGCGCTCGCCGCCACGCGCGAGATCGAGCTGATCGACGCGCCCGTGAGCGGCAGCGAGAGCGGCGCCAAGGCCAAGACCATGACCTACATGGTGGGCGGCAGCGCGCAAGCCTTCGCGAAATGCCGACCGCTTTTCGCGACGTCCGGGCCGAACATCACGCATACCGGCGCCCTCGGCACCGGAATTCGGGCGAAGCTCGCGCATCAGCTCATCATCTGCGTCAACATTCTCGCCGCTTCCGAGGGCATGAAGCTCGGCGTCGCAGCGGGCGTGTCGCCGGAAATCCTGCAACAGGTCGTGCATGACGGTGCGGCGCAGAGCCGCATGGCCGACCGGTGGTTCGCGATGAAGATGAATCCCAATGCGCGCGGCGTGTTCTACAAGGATTTGCAGCTCTGCCTCAAATTCGCCCACGAGCTCAAGCTGTCGGCGCCGGGAGCGGCGCTGGCGCAGCAGCTTCTCGACGAGATCGTGCCGTAGCGCGGAGGAGTCCGGTCGATGCACAGCCTGAACGGTTCGGCCCGCGCCCTCGTGGACGTCGCCGCCGGCGAGATCAGCCGCGAGATCTTCGTCAATCCCGACATCTATCGCGAGGAGCAGGAGCGCGTGTTCGCGCGCGCGTGGCTCTTTGTCGGGCACGAGAGCCGGATCCGCAATCCCGGCGATTTCGTCGTCTCGCGCATGGGCGAGGAATTGGTGATCCTGACCCGCGACCGCGCGGCACGCATTCATGTCTTTCTCAATTCCTGCCGCCACCGCGGCATGAGAGTTTGCCGCTACGACGACGGCAACGCGCGCAGCTTCATCTGCCCCTATCACGCCTGGAGCTATGACCTCGACGGGCGCCTCGTCGGGGTTCAGGACTACGAGAACAGCTACCGGCCGCCTTTCGACAAATCGCAGTGGGGCCTGGTCGAAGCGGCACAGCTCGCCAATTTCCGCGGCACGATCTGGGCTACCTGGGATCGCGACGCGCCATCGTTCAACGACTATCTCGGCGACGCGCGGTTTGCGCTCGACCTTGGTCTGCGTCCGTGGGACGGCGGCGACGGCGAGACCGAGGTCCTCGGCAGCACGCAAAAATGGATCGTGCCGTGCAACTGGAAATTCGTCGCCGAGAATTTCGCCGGCGACGCGCTGCACGTCGTCAGCCATCGCTCGGTCGACATGGTCGGGATCGGCCCGAGCAAGGGGACGGGGCGGCGCGACGACTATGGCAAGCCCTATCTCGCCGCCTATCCCGGCGGGCACGGCGTCAATTACGGCGTCACGCCGCTCGTCAAGGAGCGGAAGAACTACGCGGGCTCGCCGGTCACCGCCGCCTATTTCCAGCGCTGTTGGGAAAAGCGGGTCGAGCGGCTCGGCGACAAGGCCGGCATCGTGCCGCTGATCGGCACGATCTTCCCGAACATGTCGTTCCATCTCCAGCAGCCGCGGACGATCCTCGTCTCGCATCCGCGCGGGCCGTGCGAAACGGAGATGTGGCGTGTCTATCTCGTCGACAAGGACGCGCCGGACGAGGTCAAGCACTACCTGCGCAGTTATTACATCCGCTATTCGGGACCGGCCGGAATGACCGAGCAGGACGACATGGAGAACTGGAGCTACGCGACGACGGCGAGCCGCGGCCCGATCGCGCGGCGCCATCCCTACAACTACAAATCATGCCTCGGGTCGGAGGAAGGGCGCAGCGATTTCATTCCCGGCTTCGTCACCGAGCGCAATACCACCGAGCAGAATCCCCGCTTGCTCTACAAGCGCTGGGCCGAATACATGGACGCCAGCGACTGGCGCGCGCTCGCCCCCGCGGCCGAGGACGCGCGCCCATGACCGGACCGGATGTCGCGCCGTCGCGGCTTTCCTATTTGAGCCTGCTGCGCGAGGTCGAGGACCTGTTCTATGGCGAGGCCGACCTCCTCGACGAGCGGCTCTATGAGAAATGGCTCGAGCTCTTCGCCGAGGACGTCGTCTATTGGATGCCGATGCGTAAGAACGTCGCATGGGAAGAGCGCGCGCGCGACATCACTGCCGAGGACGATGTCGCCTGGATCCATGACGACAAGGAGACATTGACCAAGCGGGTGCAGCAGCTTCTCACCGGAATTCACTGGGCCGAGGAACCGCTGTCGCGCGTGTCGCATCTCATCACCAATATCCGCATCGTCGATCCGGTCGTCACGCTTGCGGAAGGCGACGCCATGCGCGTGAAGTGCCGCTTCTTCGTTTACCGGAACCGGCTCGAGAACGAGACCGATACCCTCGTCGGCCGGCGCGAGGACACGCTGCGCCGGGTGGCGGGCGAATTGCGGATCGCGCGGCGCAAGATCGTCATCGAACAGAGCGTGCTGCTCGCGAAAAACCTGACGGTCTTTCTGTAAGCGGCGCCGCGCGCCGTGCGATCATTTCTTCAGGCGCTCGGCCGCACGCTTGACGAAACTCAAGTCGACATATTTCCGCACGTCGAAAGCGGTCTTGAGGAATCCGAGCTCGCGCTCCTGGTCGATGTTGCGTTGCAGCGCCACGATGTTCGGCACGCAGTCCGGATCGCGATATTCGTCTTTTTTGGTCAGGTAATAGCCGGCGAGACGCTCCGGGGGCACCTTGGCGAAGTGCGCGGCCAGCGCGATCGCCGCCGGACGGTTCGCCGGATCCTCCATCCAGCGCGTGCCCCGCACCAGATCCTCGAAGAAATCGTCGAGCGCTGCGCGGTGCTTCTCGAGGAACGCGCCACGCGCCGCCAGCATGATGATCTGCGACGGGCCCATCGCATCCTTCATGGTGAAGAGCGTGCGCGTTCGCGCCGCGAGTTCGGGTGCATAGATGAAAGGCGGTACGCTCGACGCCAGATCGATCTTCTTCTGATAGAGCATGGCCGGCAAGGTCGGAAACGGCGCCTCGACGATCGTGTAGTCCTTCCCCGCCTCGAGACCGTGCCGCTTCAGAATGGCGCGCGCGGCGATGTCCACGGCGCCGCCGATCGCGTTGATGCCGACGATCTTGTCCTTCAGGTCCTGAAAGGTCTTGATGGCGCTGTCCTTGCGGACGAAATAGGGCTGCGAGAGATAGCCGTCCACACCGTCCTGGAAGCCGTCGGCGACGATCCGCAGGTCCGTCAGTTGCGCGTTCTGGACGGCGAAGGGGAAGGTCGAGAACGCGATCGTGACGATGTCCACTTCGCCCGCCGCGAGCGCCGTGAGTTCCGGCGAACTGCCGTTGAAGTGGATGGGGTCGACGACATAGGACTTGCCATAGTGCCGCAGGATGCGGGGCTCGGTGAAGATCATCGGCGCGAAGGTCGTCGTCACGCCCCAGCCCTGCCGAATGTGCAGCGGCTCGTCGGCGCGCGCGGAGCCGCGCAAACCGATCGCCGCCGCGAGCACCAAAAGCGCGCTCATGACGAACCTGCGGTAGCGCATGATTTTGTCCCTTTCGTTATTGCGCATGCGGCGCCTTCCGCCCGCCATGCCGACCGCGATTGACCCTATCGACGGGCCGCGGCGTTCGATGCGACGTCGTAGCTCTTGTTCACGTAAGCGTTCATCACCCCGTCGAACAGCGCCCATTTGATGCCGAGCCCGAACTTCACGGCATAGCGGACCACGCGCAAATCGTCCTCGGTCTTGATGATCGTGCGGAGCACGCTGCGGCTCATCGCGCCATGCTCCTTGTCGACCTCGCCGTGCAAGTCGAACCACGTGGCCGCCGCCTTGCTGACGCCATAGTGGCGGGTGAGCGCCTCGCACACCCGCGGATAGGCGATAGTGTTCGTGTTGTCGTTGACGAAGTTATGTGACGCGATGAGCTCGAGCAGCGAGAACTGCAGCGCCGAATTGACCCAGGCGTGCATCACGAGAAGGCTGTTCGGCAGCAGATCCTCGAACCGTCCCATCTCGGCTTTCGGAATGCCGAGCGCGTCGGTGAGAAGGAAATAGCAGTCATAGTGGTTCTGCGGCGAGATCTCGGTCTTGCCCATCTCGTCGAGCACGGCCTCGCCGATCGCGGCGGTGAGCCGCTGGTCATAGGGCGTCTCCATAAGCTGCTGGAGCACGCCGCCGCGCCAGAGCTGCGCATGCGCGAGCTTGCCGGCATTGTTGATCATGTGCGTGTGCGGGATGACCCAGAACTGCTTGGCCCAAGCCCTCACCTGATCGCGCGTGAGATCGCCGGCATAGAACAGCGCCATGAAGGGATGATGGATCATGGCATTGTGGCCGATGATCTCCTTCGCCAACTCGTCCAGCGTTGCTTCGACGTTCACGACGGGCGTCCTTCCCAAGGTGTCAGCGGATGCTTTTCTGATCGCCCCAAACGGCGAACGCAATCCCCGTGCCGGTGCCCGCGGCCGAGCGGTAGCAGGGAATGTAGTCGGACCAGGCGAACGCGAGTTCTTCGGCGGCGCCCGCCGCGACGATCCAATTGCGGATCTCGGAATTGCCGGATTGAAGCCGCTGCGGCGGCAGCGACGAGAGCGACGCCCCGTCCTTGCTCGCGCACGCCGCCAGCACCGTCCGGTCGAGCGCTTCGTCGACGACGAAATGGCTCAATCCGCCGGAGGCGAGGATTCCCACGACGGCGTCGCGCCCCCACGATTCGACCGCCGGCCGAAGCGCCTGCCCGAGCCGGTAGCACCGGCGCGGCAGCGGCTGATTGGGCGCGTAATAGGTATTCAACGCGATCGGCACGATCGGGATCGGCCGGTCCGGCATGAGGCGGCGGTGCACGAAGCCGAAGGCATGCCCCTCGCCCCGCGCGAACCGCAATTCTTTCGCCACGCTGATGTCGAACTCCTGTTCCATCAGCGCGCCGATGAGATGCCGCGCCAGATCCGCAGCGACGGGGTAGCGCCGCGTTCCCGCGGGTTCGTGGTACTGCGAGCGGGCGAGCTTCCAGTAATCCGGGGCGCTCGCGGGTACGTCCGACACGGTATTCGGAATGTCGTCGCCGCAATAGATCGATATTGCCGGCATGTTGTCGTCGATGAACTGCTCATGCTGATCGTCGCCGACCACGATCAGGACATCGAGCGCCGCGGCGGCAATGGCGTCGCGAACGCGATCGACGCCGGCCTGACAGCGCGCCGCCTTTGCGCCAAGCACGTCGGGGGCGATCTCGCCCAGGAGCCCGGGGTCGCCGGCGCGCTCGAGCGCGTCATAGCTGGTGCGCCGCCCCTCGCGGTCGAACAGCGCCCGTCCCGTCCGGTCGATCGCCGCATGCTTGGGAAAATCCTCGGCCGGGCTGTTCAGCATCGGCGTGTGCGAAGTACCGAACGCCGCTCGTATCGTCGCCATCGTCAGCGTCTCCCGTCCGGACGCAAGCTTAGCCGAGCGTGGCGGCGGGCGAAACCCGCACGCGCGGCCGCTCCGCGCGCTGCGACGCCCGTTGCCGGGGATTGGGGCTTGCGCGGCCGCGGCCGGGTCCATAGCATCGCCGCGCGCCGGCGGCGGTCCCAACGCTTCGACCGGGGCCGCGAGGATTCCTGTTTTGACGAGATTGCTGTCATGGCCATCGGGCCCATGAGCTTGCCTAACCAGGTGACCGCACAGACCGGGCAACCTTCGGACGGCGATGTCGGCACGGAGGACTACCTTCGTGCCAGGCAGCTATCCGTCGCCTATGCGGCGGGAAAGGGCACGGAGATCGTCCTGGCGGTGGATCGCGTCGATCTCGCCGTGCGGCGCGGCGAATTGGTCTGCGTCGTCGGGCCATCCGGCTGCGGCAAGACGACGCTCCTCAACGCCGTTGCCGGCTTTCTGCCGATCTCGTCGGGCGAGCTGACGCTGAAGAACAAGAAGATCAGCCGGCCGGGGCCGGATCGCGCGATGGTGTTCCAGCAGCCGGGGCTCCTGCCGTGGCGCGACGTCCTGCACAACGTCACCTATGGCCTCGAGATGTCCAGCCGGATGGGGCGAAAAGATGCGGCCGCGCGCGCCCGCGAGCTTTTGGAGCTGGTCGGCCTCGGCGACTTCACGCACAGCTATCCGCATCAGCTCTCGGGCGGCATGCAGCAGCGCGTCAACCTCGCGCGCGCCTTGGCCGTCGAGCCGGAGCTTTTGCTGCTCGACGAGCCCTTCGCCTCGGTGGACGCGCAAACGCGCGAGACCCTGCAGACCGAGCTGCTCGGCATTTGCAAGCGCGCCAACGTCACGGCCTTGTTCGTGACCCACGACATCGGCGAGGCGGTCTTTCTCGCAGATCGGGTCTGTGTCTTCAGCCGGCGGCCCGGACGCATCGTCAGCGAGGTTCGCGTGCGGCTGCCGGAGCCGCGCGCCGAGGCGCGCCTGCGACCGGAGTTCCTTGCCTATGTCAAGGAAGTCGCGGAAGCGCTCGGGGCGGGGCGGGGTCCGGCGGCGCCGGCCGTGGATTGAGAACGGGGAGGAACGGCGTCATGGCGACGGTCATCCTGCAAGGGGATCCCGAGACGTCCGCGGGGCGGACGGGCGGGTTCATGGGTTGGCGGATCGGACAGCGCACGGAGCGCTTCATCCTGGGCACACTGTTCATGGTCGCGCTGTTCGCGGCCTGGGAGTTCGTGACGGCGCTCGGCGTCGAGCCGCCCATCGTACTGCCGTCCCCCGGCGACGTGATCGGAGCGTTCGGCGATCTGTTCTCCTCGCCGGATATCTGGGCGGACTTCGCGGCGAGCGGGCAGGAGCTGCTCTATGGCTTCGCGCTCGCAGCGGTCGTGGGCATCGTGCTGGGCCTGGCGATCGGTTGGTATGCCCGGCTCGGCTATCTGGTCGACCCTTTCATGACATTCCTCTACGCGATCCCGCGCGTGGCCTTGGGGCCGCTCCTCATCGTCTGGCTCGGCATCGGCCTGAGCTCGAAGGTAGCGCTGGTTTTCCTGACCACGGTATTCCCGGTGCTCATCAACACGAGCAGCGGCATTCGTAGCCTCGACTCGCATCTGGTGCGGGTGGCACGCTGCTTCGGCGCCGGCGACTTGCAGATTTTTCGTACCATTGCGCTGCCGGGCTCGGTCCCGTTCATCCTGGGCGGCTTGCGGCTGGCGATCGGGCAGTCCCTCATCGGCGTGTTCGTCGCCGAGTTGCTCGGCGCTCAGCACGGCATCGGCGCGATGATCGAAAATGCCGGCCAGCAGTTCCAGACGGCCACGGTTTTCGCCGGCCTTGTCATCTTCGCCGTGGCCGGCATGCTGCTCACCTCGCTCGTTCGCTGGTTGGAGCGCCACTTCGATGCTTGGCGCGTGTGACGGTTTGCATCTTCGGGCTATCGCGCCCGCATGAGACAAGGATTGGGAGGACTGCATGAAACGTATTCTTCCGCCGCGGCGGATATCCTGGCAGGCGCGGCCGCTTCATCTCGTTCTCGCCGCAGGATTGGTGTTTGCCGCGGCGCCGGGTGCCAGCGCCGATTCAGCGGCCGGCGGATCGACGAAGCTGACCATCTCCTATAGCGAGAAGGTGGCGGACGAGCTGGCGCTGTGGATCGCCGGCGACGCCGGCTACTTCAAGAAGCGCGGGCTCGACGTGACCGAGATATACCTTCCGGCCCAGGAAGGGATTCCCGGCGCTGCTGACGGGACAGGTGCAGATGGCCGCGATCGGCGGCCCCGACGGAATTTCCGCCGTGGCACAAGGGCGCGAAGCTGAAATACGTCGCGACATTCTCCCCCGTCTTACACGTTCCAGCTCTGGGCGCGGCCGCAATACGCCAGCGCGAGCGCGCTCAAGGGCCAGCAGGTGGGCGTCAGCAGCACCACGGGCTCGCTCTACGCCGCGACCGTGATCGCGCTGCACCAGCTCGGCCTCACTCCCTCCGACGTCGCGATCACGCCGCTCGGCAGCGTGCCGAACGTGGACGCGCCCTGCTCGCCGGCAGCATCGCCGCGGCGGCATCGCACCCGCCCGCCACCTACGTCATTCAAGCAGCACGGCTTCGTCGACCTGGTCGACCTGGCGCAGAAGCGCATCCCCAACGTGAATACCGGCCTCGCCGCCCTGACGTCCTATATCGACGGCCAATCCCAAAATCGTGCAAAGTGTCGTCGACGCGATCGTCGAGGCGCTCCAGCGCGAGAAGACCGACAAGGCCTTTGCCGAGCAAGAGATGCGCGACCCACATGGGCGTCAAGGATCAGGCCGTGCTCGACTTCACCTATAATTTCTATGCGAACGAAGTCGCGCCGATCGCTGCCGCTGCCGGAGACCGTTCAGCTCGAGGCTGCCAAAGCGCGCGCTGGGCCTCAAGAACCCGAAGGTGAAGCCGTCGACCTGTCCGACATGATCGACCAGCGCTTCGTCAAGGCGGCGGTGGCCGGACAGACGTCCAATAGGCGGCGAGTGCCGCCAGGCGCCCGGCCACGCAAGGAGAATTTCGATGCCCGTGCTTGTGCTCACCAACGAGCAGGTCAGGACGCTCGTGCCGATCTCGGCCTATGTCGATGCGATCGAGACCGCCTATCGCGAATTCGGCCTGGGCCGGGCGGTGATCCAGACACGGACCGACCTCTATGGCGAATCGCCCGCGGAAAACCAGTATTGCGTCTTCAAGTCGATGGTCGGCCTGCTCGCGAAGGACCATATCGTAGCGCTCAGGATCAACTCCGACGTCATTTCCTGGACGCGGCGGGAAGGAAATCTGCGCAAGGAAAAAATTCCCGCCGCCGAAGGCGGGCGGTGGGTCGGGCTCGTCTTCATCTTCGACACGCTCAGCGGCGAGCTGCGCGCCATCATGCCGGACGGCGAGGTCCAGCGGCGACGCGTCGGCGCGACGACGGCGGTGGCCGTCCGGCACCTCGCCCGCGCCGGACGCGCGGATCGTCGGCGTCTATGGCAGCGGCTCGCAGGCGGAGGGGGCGGTCCACGCGATCGCTTCGACGCTTCCCGGCTGCGAGATGCGGCTGTGGAGTCCGAACCGGGAGCGCCGGCACGCCCTCGCCCAGCGCTGCCGCGACGACGGGATCAATATCGAGGCGATGGAATCGCCCGATCAAGCGGCGCGCGGCGCCGATGTCGTGGTAACCGCCACCAACGCGCTCGACCGCGTCGTTCATCCGGACTGGATCGGCCCCGGCACGCTCGTCGCCTGCGTCAAGGCACAGGAGCTGGGCGGCGAAATCCTCGACGGCGCCGACCGGATCGTCATTCACACGCAAGCGATCTCGATCCGATCAACTATGTCGCCGGCAAGGGATCGGAGCCGTTCCGGGACACCGATTTCGTCGATATGCTGTTCGGGGAGACGCGCGGCGACGGCGACGTGCGCGAACACCTCAAGACGATCGCGGCGCGGGCGCCCGATCTCGCCGATGTCGTCACGGGGCGGGTGCAGGCCCGCGTGAAGCCGGCGAAAGCGTGGTCTTTCTGAACCCGGTCGGAACCGGGCTGCAATTCGCCGCGGTCGCAAAACAGATTATGGCCGCCGCGGAGCGACAAGGCATTGGCGAACGGCTGCCCAGCGATCTGGTTCACCGAAGACATGCATCCCTGAGGCGGATCGGCGCCGCGCGGGCCGGATGCGCGGCCGTTCCGGACGGCGACAAGTCTTCGCCGGCCTTGTCATTTTCGCCGCAGCCGGCATGCTGTCGATGGCGGCCTTCGCGCCGCTCAGCGCCGCGGGAACGGCCGGCCAGGTCCGGTGCACTCTCGCGACGATAAAACACTAGGGAGGCTTCGATGACATACCTGATCCCGCTGGGACGGTTTCTGTCGCGCGCGCGGCGGCGCCCATCGCCGTGTGCCGCGGATCGATCGCGCTTGCCGTGGCGCAGCGGCGCGACCGCGGCCGATCCTTCCGCAACGCCGTCATCCGGCAGCGATGACGCCTCTGACCCTTTCCTACAGCGAGAAGACCGCCGACATGATGCCGCTGTGGATCGCGAGCGATGCCGGCTATTTCAAGGAACACGGCCTCGACGTTACCGTGCGATATCTCCCGCCCAGGAGGGGATCCCGGCGCTGATCACCGGTCAGGTCCAATCGCCGGTATCGGTGGTCCCGACGCGATCTCCGCCGTGGCGCAGGGAGCGAAGCTCAAATTCGTCTTGACGCTTTCTCCCGTCTACACCTTCCAATTCTGGGCGCGGCCGCAATTCGCCAGCGCGAGCGCGCTCAAGGGCCAGCGCGTCGGTGTGCCCAGCATCACGGGCTCGCTCTTCGCCGGCACTGTGCTGGCGCTGGGTCAACTCGGCCTCACGACGAGGGACGTGGCCATCACCCGCTCGGCAGCGTGCCGAACGTGAACAACGCCTTGCTGGCGGGCAGCATCGTCGCGGCGGCCTCGCACGCGCCCGCGACCTACCAGTTCCAGCGCAACGGGTTCGTGGACCTGGTCGACCTGGCGAAAAAGCGGCTCCCGTCGGTAATGCAGGCTCTCTTCACCGCATCCTACATCCGGTCGCATCCGCAGTCGTCCAGGGCGTCGTGGCCGCGGTGATGCAGGCCTTCCGGCGCGAGAAAACCGACCGGGCCTATGTCGAGAGCGAGATGCGCGATCACTTGGGCGTCAAGGACAAGGCCGTGCTCGATTTCACCTATGATTTCTATGTCAACGAGGTTGTTCCGTCGGCTCCGCTGCCGGCAGCTCGCGCAGATCGAAGTCGGCCCAGAAGGCGATGGGCGCGACCAACGCGAAAGTGAAGAAGTCGACATTTCCACGATGATCGACCAAAGCTTCGTGAAGAAGGCCGAGAAATACCGGCGAGACCCATGCCGCGGCCATCAGAACGGCACGGCGATCAGCTCGAACACGTCGTCGCAATCGATAAGGTCGACGCGCTTCCAGGCGATGCGGAAGCGCGCGCCGTCCCAGCGCAGGCGGTGACGGACGCGGCCCGCGAAGACCCGCTTGGTGCCTAGTCGGTAATCGACCATGATCATCGCGGATGCGACGAGGCATTCCGACTGCGCGGCGTCGACCGCGTCGATGGTGATGTTGGCGATCAGGTGAAGGTCCGGTGCGGCGGCGTCTGGGCATGGATTCGCGGATGGCGCAGGCGCTCGAAGCGCGTTCGCATCATCTGCCGGTCGTCGTAAAAGAGCGATGCCTCGCTTGCGGGATCGCTCTGGTCGGGCCGCAGCGGCACCCAGTAATAGCCATCCTCATCGAAGAGGTCGCGCCATTCCTCAAAATGCCGCTCGTCGAGAAGCCGGACTTCGCGGATGAGGAAATCCTCGATCCGGCCGCGGTCGGCGAACGCGGCCGCGGCCTCGGCCATCGCCGTCATGCCCCCTCGCCCATGAGCTGGAGCCAGGCGGCGTATTGCACGCGCTGCTGCAGCTCCACCGTGCCGTAATTCACGAAGTCGCCGTGATTGTCCTCGACATCGGTTTCGACGCCCCGCGCGAACCACACCCATTCCGCATCCTTCCGCGGCGACGCCGGCTTGGCAGCGTCGGAAATTCTCGAGATCGTCGGTCTGAATGAGCGAGGCCGCCGAATGGGTGATGTTGAGATGGCGGATGAAGCCGCGATTCATCGCGTCTGGCGCGCCCTTGAGCTGCACCGGATAGACATGCACCTCGGTACGATCGACCGCGACCGGCACGATGACGCGCACATGCTGGTTCAGCGCCTGCAGGGCCATGTTGGGATAGAAGGCGGTGTTGTGGCGCTTCGGTTGCAGGATTTCCCGCGCACGCGCGGCGCCGTGGCGCGCCTCGAGCGCGGCAAGATAGGCGCGGAAGGTCGGATCGTCGGGCAGGTTCTCGGCAATCGGCTGATGACCGGCATAGCTGTGGCCGGTGCTGGGCGATCCCCAGGCCACGCGCTCTTCCCAGCGCGCGGCGGCGCTGCCGCGGTCGCTGATCGCGGAACTCGCCGCCTCGCCGGGCCGGCGGCCGAATTGCCGGCCGCTGCGGCTGATCGTCGATTCGTGGGAGAACGGCACGTGATACATGTCGACGATGTTCTCGATCTGGAGCTTCCAATTGCCGCGGAACATGTATTTGTGCACGCCGCCGCTCAGATCGATCGCGCCCGCGGGCGCGCAATCCACCACCTCGTCGATGCTGTCGCGCGCCGGGCCGAGATGGGTTTCGAGATCGGGCCCGTCGGCGGCAAGGCTTGCGAACACGAAGCCGCGATAGAGCGCAACGCGCGGCTACCCGCCCCATGCCGAGCGCGGGATCGCGTTGATCGAAACTCTTGCCGTAGGCCGCGCGGCATGGCGACGGCGTCGAGATCGCCATTGGTCTTGAAGGTCCAGCCATGATAGCCGCAGCGGAACAGCTTGGTGTTGCCCTTGGCCTCGTTGCAGACGATGGCGCCGCGATGGCCGCAGCTATTGTAGATCACCCGAACTTCGCCGGTCTCGTCCCGGACGAGGATCACCGGCGCGAGGCCGATGCGCGTCGTGACGAAATCGCCCGGCTCGGGCACCAGGCTGTCATGCCCGACATAGACCCAGCTCCGGCCGTAGATGCGCTTCATCTCCAGCGCGAAAATGTCCGGATCGCGATAGAGCGAGCGGTGAACACGGTCGTGATGCACGAGCGACCGGAGCGCGGTGAAATCAATCTCTCTCATTCTCGGTGCTTTCAATCATCGGCGACACTGCGGACTGACGTATTCCGCCGCCGTCAATAGCACATTCGGCGGAACCTACCAAATTGCCCGGTCCGCGCATTGCCGATAGGATCGGCCTATTGGAGACGCGGGGACGGTGAACATGGAAGGAATGACAACGCCGCCGAGGAACGCGCCGTTGCGCGTGGACCTGGCGGAAATCGGCGGCTTCGACCTCGAAGTCGACGTGGTCGTCGCCGGCTTCGGCTATGCCGGGGCGGTCGCGGCGATCGAGGCGCATGACGCGGGGGCGCGCGTGCTGCTGGCGGAAAAGATGCCGGACCCCGGCGGTATTTCCATTCTCGCGGGCGGTGCGTGGCGTTACGCCTACGATGCCGATCAGGCGTTCGCGTATCTCAAGGCGACCAATGACGGGCGGACGCCGGACGATGTCCTGCGCACGCTCGCCGACGGCATGGTCGAGGTCGACGGCTATATCCGCAAGCTCGCGGCCGCGATCGATGCCGAGGTGACGGAACACAAGGCCGTCGACGCGGGCGGCAAGGGCGGCGGCAATTATCCCTTCCCGGGATGGGAGACCTTCGACAACGCGCATATCGAGTCGATCCCCAATTTCGATCCGATGGCGGCCTATCCGCAGATCTATCTGCGCTCGCCGACGTCCCGCGGCCCGTTGCTGTTCCGGATGGTGGAACATCACGTGCGCGAGCGGCGCATTGACGTGCGGCTGAATTCGCCCGTCGTGCGGCTCGTCACCGGCAAGGACAACGCCGTCTGCGGCGTGGTGCTCGCCACGCAAGAAGGCGAACTCGCGGTCAAGGCGAAGCGCGCCGTCATCCTCGCCTGCGGCGGGTTCGAGGCCGACGACGCGATGAAGCAGCAATACTGGCAGGTCCGGCCGGTACGGTCGGCCGCGTTTCTCGGCAACACCGGCGACGGCATTCGCATGGCCCAGTCGATGGGCGCCGACCTTTGGCATATGTGGCACTTCCACGGCTCTTACGGCTTCCGCCATTACGATCCGGATTATCCGTTGGCGATCCGGGTGAAGCGATTGCCGGACTGGCGGCCCGGCCTGAAGCATCTCATGGACATCAAGATGTGCTGGATCGTGGTCGATCGCCGCGGCCGGCGCTACATGAACGAGTGCGAGCCTTACGTTCAGGACACCGGCCATCGGCCGATGCATGCGTTCGACACCGAATCGATGGGCTTCCCGCGGCTTCCGTCGTACCTCGTTCTCGACGAGGAGGGGCGCAAGATGTACCCGCTCGGCGACGGCAAATCCAACGACCGGCGCCATCGCTATATCTGGAGCCCGGACAATACCAACGAGATCAGGAACGGGATACTGAAGCAGGCGAATTCGGTGGCCGAACTCGCGCACAAGATCGGCGTCGATCCGGCGGCGCTCGAGGCGAGCGTCGAGCGCTGGAACGAATTGTGCGCCAAGGGCGAGGATACGGATTTCAGCCGCCCGTCGGGCACGATGATGCCGATCCGGACGCCGCCTTTTCTTGCCGGCGAGGTCTGGCCGGTCGTCTCCAACACTCAGGGCGGTCCGGTCCACAATACGCGCCAGCAGGTGCTCGATCCGTCGGGCCGTGCGATCCCGCGCCTGTACGCGGCGGGCGAGCTTGGCAGCTCGTTCGGCTATCTCTACCTTTCCGGCGCGAACATCGCCGAATGCTTCGTCACCGGCTGGATCGCCGGCCGCGAGACCGCGTCCTTGCTGCCCTGGGATGCAGATGCGCCAAGCGAGCGGCCGGGGGCCGAACGTCGATGAAGAGAATCCTCCTGCCCGGCGCCGTGCTCGCTGCGGCCGTGATCGCGCTCGCCGCCACGGCGCGCGCCGCCGGGCCGTTGCGCGTCGGCGAGTCATCGCCGGCATCGTCGGCGATCATGCCGGTCGCCGTCGGCGCGCGGACGGGCGTCTTCGCCCGGCACGGGCTCGACGTGAAGCTCGCCGATTTCTCGGGCGGCAGCAAGCTGTTCCAGGCCATGATCGCGGGCAGCATCGATATCGGCATCAGCGCGGGCCCGGAGATGGTGCTCATCGCCAAAGGGGCGCCGGTGCTGGCCATATGCAACATGGCCCCGCCGATCCCGTTCCTCGGCATCTCCGTGCCGGACGACTCGACGATCCACGCGGTCGATGATCTCAAGGGCAAGCGGATCGGCGTGGCCAGCGAGCTCTCGCTCTCGAAATGGCTCGCGCTCGAGCTGGCGCGCAAACGCGGCTGGAGCATCAACGATGTCACGCCGGTCGCGGTCGGGAACGCGCCGGCCGGCATTATCGCTGCCTTCCATGCACGTAACATCGATGCCGACATCGCCACGACCGCGCTCGCCTTTTTCATGGAATTGAAGCACGAGGGGCGGCTCCTGATCCCGGTCTCGGACTACGAGGGGAATATCGGCGCCGGGATGATCTATGCGACAACGAGCCTGATCGCGAGCGATCCCGATGCGGTCCGCCGCTTCCTCGCCGGGTGGCTCGACACGATCGCGTTCATGCGCAAGAACAAGGCCGAGACGGTCAGGATCGAGAGCGGCATCACCGGCTTTCCGCCGGCCGTGATGTCGAAGGAATACGATCTCACCATCGGCATGTTCAGCAGCGACTGCAAATTCGACCAGGAGAGCCTTGCGAATTTGCGGCGCTCCTTTACCGACCTGAAGCTCCTCCCCGCGCCGCCCGACATGGCGAAGCTCTATACCGAGGCCTACGTGCCGAAGCGGTAAGGTCCGCCGGCCGGTCTTCGTCGTGCGCGCCGCGGCCGGCACGGTCGCCGCCTACCGCAATGCATGCGGACTTTGCAACCGTATATCCCGCTGATCTCCCGGTACCGATCCCGTTCGAAATCGGCGATCCCGACGGCAGGAAATTCCCGACCGGAACCGCGCCAGCACGCCCCGCCACAAATTGCTCATGATGCAAGCTGACGAAAATGCGCTAATCGTTTGGCGCGGTTTTCAGCCGGTACACTTCCACCGACTTCCCGCCCCTGGGCCAGAGCCCATGGGGAATCGAGGGAGAAGGACATGGACAAGCTCAGCGTGTTGGATTTCGTCGCGGTCCTTGTCGCATGGGCGGCGATCGTCCTCGTCATCATTCGCATGAACGAGCGCGTGAATGCGCGAACGAAAAAGGACGCCGCCCTGTGACGGCAGCGCGAGGGTGCCGGTCAGCATCCGAGCCCCGCCTCGGCAGCGGCTTTTTTCGATTGATCCGGCTGTCAGGTGAATTTCGCGCCGCAGCACGCGGACGTTTCGGCACGCGGCACAAGCCGCCATCCCGCGCCTCATCCTGGTAATTTCCGCGACCGATGGATTTGGCTTAAGCTGTTGCTTCTAATGGTAGCGGGGGAGGGACTTGAACCCCCGACCTTGGGATTATGATTCCCCTGCTCTAACCAGCTGAGCTACCCCGCCGCCGAAGGCCCCGCATATAGGCTGCCGCGGCGGCGCCCGTCAAGCGGCAGAGCCTGAACCGCGGCGCGCGGGCGCCCCCGCTTCCTAACCCCACACCTCGCGCGCCACCTCGACGACGAGGCGGAGCTTCTTGATCTCGTCATCGAGCGTGATCTTGTTGCCCTCGACCGTGCTGGAGAAGCCGCATTGCGGCGACAGCGCGAGCTGATCCAAGGGCGCATAGCGCGCCGCCTCGTCGATGCGGCGCTTGACCTCGTCCTTCGTTTCGAGCGCCCCAACCTTGGTGGTGACGATGCCGAGCACCACGGTCTTGCCCTTGGGCAGAAAGCGCAGCGGCTTGAAATCGCCCGAGCGCGGATCGTCATATTCGAGGAAATAGCCGTCGACATCGATGGCGTTGAACAGCACCTCGGCGACCGGGTCATAGCCGCCCTCGGCCACCCAGGCGCTCTGGAAATTGCCGCGGCAGAGATGCATGGTGATGACCATGTCCTTGGGCCGGGTCGCGATCGAGGCGTTGATCAGCTTGGCATAGGTCGCGGGCAGGGTCTTGGGGTCCTCGCCGATCGTGCGCACCTGCTCGCTGCAGCTTGGGGTCGCAGAGATAGGCGAAATTGACCTCATCGAGCTGCAGGTAGCGGCAGCCCGCCTCGGCCAGCTCCTTCACCTCCTCGCTATAGACCCGGCCGAGATCGGCATAGAACCCGGCCAGGTCGGGATAGGCCTTCGCGTCGATCGCGCCGCGCCCGCCGCGGAAATGCATGTTGCTCGGCGACGGAATGGTCTGCTTGGGCGTCGCGTGCGCGACCGATTTCAGGAACTTGAAATCGTCGACGAAGATTCGCGCGCGGCCGGGCGCAACTTTGCCATCGACGCGCAGCCCCGGCGGCGCGAACTCGATGTCCCCGGCATGGGTGTGGAAGCGCGCTTTGATCCGCGGCGGGATCACCGTGACGTTCGCGAACTTCTCGAGGAAATCGAGATGCCAGAAGGTGCGGCGGAATTCGCCGTCGGTGACGCATTTGAGGCCGATATCCTCCTGGAGCTTGACGGCGTCGCGGATCGCCTGGTCCTCGACGCTGCCGCAGCGCCTCGGCCGATGATCGCGTCGCGCTTGCGCTCGTCGCGGGCGGCCAGCAGCTCGGGCGGGCGCAGCAGGCTGCCGACGTGATCGGCGCGGATAGGGCGGCGTGGTGCGGGCAGCCATGGACGTTCCTCCTGTGGTTGGCGCCATCGTCGCCGCCCGCAGCGGCCGCGTCAAGAAAGCCGGCGCCGGCTCCTGGAAATGGCACGCCCCTCTTGAAGAGCCCGGGCGGGCGCTAGTCTTGCGGACCCCGGCGTCGGCCGAGGTCACGTGAACGTTTTCAAGGCATGGACGCCAACTATCTGCCCTTCCACCCCAATCCGTCGAAGCCGCGCTTTCGTGCCGCCGGCCGGCGCGGTCGACGCGCATTGCCACGTGTTCGGCCCGGAGGCGAAATTCCCGTTCGCGCCCGAGCGCAAATACACGCCCTGCGACGCGCCCAAGGAGAGGCTGTTCGCGCTGCGCGACTTCCTCGGCTTTGCGCGCAACGTGATCGTGCAGGCGAGCTGCCACGGCACCGACAACCGCGGCCTCGTCGACGCGCTCGCGGCGTCCGACGGCAAGGCGCGCGGCGTCGCCGTGGTCGGCGCCGACGTCACCGACGCCGAGCTCGCGGCGATGGACCGCGCCGGCGTGCGCGGCGTGCGGTTCAATTTCCTGCCGCGCCTCGTCGATGCGACGCCGCACGAGGTGTTCTCGGCATCGCCGAACGGATCGCGCCGCTGGGCTGGCACACCGTCGTCTATTTCGAGGCGCCCATGCTGCTCGACAACATGACGCCGTTCCTGAAGGCGCTGCCGACGACGATCGTGCTCGACCACATGTCGGTGCCCGACGTGAAGAAGGGCGTCGATCATCCCGATTTCCAGCGCTATCTCGCGCTCGTCGCCGAGAACAAGAAGATCTGGGTCAAGGTGACCTGCCCCGAGCGCCTCAGCGCGAGCGGGCCGCCCTATGACGACGTCATGCCGTTCGCGCGCGCGCTCGTCGAGCGCTTTCCCGACCGCGTGCTGTGGGGCACCGACTGGCCGCATCCCAACATGACGACCCATATGCCCGATGACGGGCAGCTCGTCGACATGATCCCGAAATTCGCGCCCGACCGCGGCGCAGCAGAAGGCGCTGCTGGTCGACAATCCGATGCGGCTCTATTGGGCGAACTGAGGGCAGGCGGCCATGGCGACACCCAAGCCCGTTCGACGACATTCCCGGCACCACGCTGTTCGATGCGCAGAGCTCGCGCGAGGGCTATCACCTCAACATGTTCTGCATGTCGCTGATGAACGGCCGAGAACCGCGACGCCTTCAAGGCCGACGAGGCGGCCTATCTCGACCGCTTCCCGATGACGCCGGCGCAGCGCAAGGCGGTGCTGGAGCGCGACTGGAACGGGATGCTCCAGCTCGGCGGCAACATCTATTACACCTCGAAGCTCGCGCGCGACCGACGGCCTCTCGTTCCAGAACATCGCCGCGATGATGACCGGCTCGACCCAGGAGCAATATGCCGAGATGATGCTCGAAGGGCGGCCGGCCCATCGACGGCAACCGCAGCAAATCGGAATGGAAACCGTGGCTAAGATCATCGCAGGCGTCGCCACCTCGCACGTGCCGGCGATCGGCGCGGCGCTCGACAACGGCAACACCGGCGAGCCCTACTGGCAGCCGCTCTTCAACGGCTACGAGCCCTCGAAGAAATGGATCGCCGAGACCAAGCCCGATGTCGTGATCCTCGTCTACAACGACCACGCCTCGGCCTTCTCGCTCGAGATCATCCCGACCTTCGCGCTGGGCTGCGCCGAGGAATTCCCGCCCGCCGACGAAGGCTGGGGACCGCGCGCCGGTGCCGGTGGTGAAGGGCCATCCCGATCTCGCCTGGCACATCGCGCAATCGGTCATCCTCGACGAGTTCGACATGACCATCGTCAACAAGATGGAGGTCGATCACGGCCTGACCGTGCCGCTGTCGCTGATGTTCGGCCAGCCGACGGAATGGCCGTGCCGGGTCATCCCGCTCTGCGTCAACGTGATCCAGTATCCGCCGCCGACCGGCCATCGCTGCTACATGCTGCGGCAAGGCGATCCGCAAGGCGGTCGAGTCCTTCCCGAGGATCTGCGCGTCGTGATCTTCGGCACCGGCGGCATGTCGCATCAGCTCCAGGGCCCGCGCGCCGGGCTCATCAACAGCGAGTTCGACAACCGCTTCCTCGACCTCTTGGCCAAGGATCCGGAGGCGCTGACCAAGATCCAGCATGTCGAATACGTGCGCGAGGCCGGCTCGGAGGGGATCGAGCTGGTGATGTGGCTGATCATGCGCGGCGCGCTCGACCGCGACGCGCGAGGAGGTCTATCGCTTCTATCACGTGCCGGCGTCGAACACGGCGGTCGGGCACATGATCCTCGAAAACCGGCGCTAGCCATCGCACCGAACACGGAGCGAGCAAAGCGATGAAGATCTGTCTCGCCGGACAAGGCGCATTCGGCACCCGGCACCTCGAAGCGATGGCCAACATCCCCGGCATCGAGGTCGTGACGCTCGCCGGCGGCCGCCCCGAGAGCACCGAGGCCTTCGCCAAGAAATGGAAAATCCCGCATTGGACGACGCGACCTCGCCGAGAGCCTGAAGCAGCCCGGCGTCGAGGCGGTGATCCTCGCCAGCCCGACCCAGGTCCACGCCGAGCAGGCGCGAACATGTGCATGCGCGCCGGCAAGCACGTGCTGATCGAGATCCCGATGGCCGACACGCTGGCCGATTCCGAGCGCCTGGTGCAGGTCGCGAAGGAAACCGGCGTCATCGCCATGGGCGGCCATGTCCGCCGCTTCAACCCGAGCCACCAATGGGTCCAACAAGCCATCAAGGCCGGCGAGCTCAAGATCCAGCAGATGGACGTGCAGACCTATTTCTTCCGCCGCACCAACATGAACGCGGCCGGCCAGCCGCGCACCTGGACCGATCATCTGCTGTGGCATCACGCCTGCCACACCGTCGATCTCTTCCAGTACCAGACCGGCGAGCTGCCGCGGATCGCGCATGCGGTCCAGGGCCCGATGCATCCCGAGCTCAAGATCGCGATGGACATGAGCATCCAGCTCAAAGTGCCCGTCGGGCGCGATCCTGACGCTGTCGCTGTCGTTCAACAACAAGGGGCCGCTCGGCTCGTTCTTCCGCTACATCTGCGACAACGGCACCTACCTGGCCTATTACGACGATCTCTCCGACGGCGACAGCAACAAGATCGATCTGTCCAAGGTCGATGTGTCGATGAACGGCATCGAGCTCGAGGACCGCGAATTCTTCGCCGCGATCAAGGAGAAGCGCGAGCCGAAGTCGAGCGTCGCCCAATGCCTCCCGGCGATGCGCACCCTCGACCGGCTCGAGCACGCGAGCTGAACGCCGAGCGCTGAGGCGCCGCCCCTACCCCGCCTTCAGCGGCCGCCCAGGCGCCGCCGCGAAAGGCCGGGGCGACCTCGGCCATGAAGCGCGCCATCTCGTCCTTCACCTGCTGGTGCGGCTTGAGGCCGACGTTGAAATAGAGGATCACCTCGTCGAAGCCGAGCGCCTCCATACGCTTCAGCGTGTCGATGATGCGCGGCGCCGTGCCGAGCAGGATCCAGCGGTCGTCGATGTCCTCGGGCCGCACCGCGCGCATGCGGTCCTTGAAGTCGTGATAATAGTCGTAGCTCGCCGGCGCGGTGTTGCGGTCGCCGGGCGAGACCGCGCCGCCGCATTCGCGCCCATAGCGGAGCTGGCGCTCGCGGGCGGCGCGCTCTTGCTCGGGCGTATCGGCGAAATGGATGAAATAGCTCGAGGTGATCCGGCCGGGCTTGGTCCCGTGCCGCGCGCACGCCTCGCTGTAGAACCGCACCGCCTCGGCGACGCCGCCCAGGGTGAGATTCGCGGCGAAGGCGGCGATCACCAGGCCGAAGCCGTTCCTGGCGGCAAGCTCGACCGTCGGGCGCGAGAACGAACGCGACGTTGATCGGCAGCGGACGCTGCACCGGCTGCGGCGTGATCGCGACATCGTCGAAATCGTAATGCCGGCCGTGGAACGAGAACGGCGCCGGCGCGCTCCACAGGTGGCGCAGGATCTCCAGCCCTTCGGCAAAGGCGGTGACGTTGTCGTCGAACGGCGCCCGCAGGGGCAGGTATTCGCCGCGGTCATAGCCGCGCCCGGTGGCGAAAATGACCCGCCCGCCGGACAGGAGATCGAGCGTCGCCCATTGCTCGGCGACGCGGATCGGATGATGGAGCGGCAGCACAGTGACCGCCGGCGCGAGGCGGATGCGCTTGGTCTGCGCCGGCGATATAGGCGAGCGCGATGTCCGGACACGACAGCACGCCGAGCGAATTGAAATGATGCTCGCCGATCCAGGCCGAGTGGAACCCCAGCGCCTCGGCATAGATGGCCTCGTCGACGATATCGAGGACGCAGCTCGTTGGCGTCCGCGGACGTTGTTCGTGATAGTGGTTGTCGCTCAGCGTGAAATAGCCGAAATCCATCGCCCCGCCTCCCCGTGACCAGCGCCCGCGCACTCGGCAAGTAGGCCGGGACGCGGACGTCCTGTCAATCGCCGCCGCGGAGAGCGCGGGCGCGCCAGCTACGCCCGCACCTCCTGGCGCTGGAAGGCGACATAGGCGATGACGAAGAGGATGATCGTGCCGGCGATGAGGCCGGTCACCTGCGGCCAGACCAGGAGCAGGCTCTGGCTCAGCGGCAGCGGCGTTCCCATCACCGCGCCCTCGAGCTGCGACATGAAGACCGGGCCCAGCGCCCGCGTCGTCGGATGCAGCAGGCCCAGCAGCGATTCGCCGAAGAGCGTGCTCGGCGAAATGCGCGACAGCATCTGCTGCAGCTCGATCTGACCGAGGCTCGGCTGGCCGAACAGGATCTGCGCCGCATCGGGCGGATAGACCGCGGTCGCGATGAACTGCACGATCAAGGGCCACAGCACGCTGACCAGCAGCCACAAGCCCGAGCGCCACCAGCGCCGAGGTCGCGGCCGAGCGGAAGACCACCGAGCACATCATCGCCACCGCGAGCCACACCCCGCCATAGGAGATGGCGACGACGAGGAACGCCGCGCCGCGCAGCACCTCCTCGCCGTTGGGCGGCACGCCCAGCGTGATGAGGCCCAGCCCGATCACCACCAGCCACAACGTCACCAGCGCCACGGCGATGGTCGCGAGCCCGGCCAGGAACTTGCCGAGCAGCAGCGCGTCGCGGTAGATCGGCTGCGCCAGAAGCCGGCTCAAGGTGCGGCGGCTGAACTCGCCGTTGATGCTGTCGAAGCCGAGCCCGATCGCCATCAGCGGGATCAGGAACGCCAGCACCGAGCACGAAGGACGGCAGCGGATCGCTGCGCCTGGGTGAAGAGGCGCAGGAACAGGAACGGGTCCTGCCCGGTCGTCTGCTTCAGATCCTGGATCGCGGTATAGACCGCGCCGATGCCGGTGATCAGCACCAGCCATTCGAGCACCAGCATGCGCGCGCCGCCGAGATGGTCGGCGAATTCCTTGAGGAAGACGGTGCCCGCGCCGGTGAACGCCGAGCCGCTACGCCGTGCCATGGCGGCCCTCGAAATAATGGCGATAGACGGTATCGAGGCTCGGCTCCAACGTCGGTGAGACGCAGCAGCCGCGCCGCCGGCCGTCACCACCGCGCGCGCGAGATCGGCGCGCAAGTCGCGTTCGGCGAGGACGCGGAAGCGATCGGCCCGCCCTGCGCCGTCACCTCTGCGCGCGCCGGCCACGGTGGCGACGATCCTTTCGATCGTCGCCGCCCTGCGGCCTCGATCTCGTAGATGTAGCCGCCGCCGAGCACGCGCTGGGCGAGTTCCGGCACCGTGCCCTCGAGCACGATGTGGCCCTCGTTGAAGAGCGCGACGCGGTCGCACACCGCCTGGACCCGGTCGAGCAGATGCGACGAGATCAGCACCGCCGTGCCGTCGGCCTTCATCGCGCGGATCATGTCGAGCAGCTCGAACGTCGCCTCGGGATCGAGCCCCGAGGTCGGCTCGTCGAGGATCGCCACCTCGGCGCCCTTCATCAGCACCTCGGCGAGCGCCAAGGCGCTGACGCATGCCGCGCGAGAACGTGCCGACGCGCTGGTCGATCACCGCGGCGAGGCCGACGCGTTCGAGCGCGGCGGCGATGCGCCGCTCGATGTCGGCGCGGTCGAAGCCGGCGAGCCGCGCGGTGTAGCGCAGGTTCTCGCGCGCCGTGAGATTATCGTAGAACCCGACCGAATTCGGGCAGATAGCCGATGCGCCGCTTCACCTCCAACGGCTCGCGCATCGGGTCGAAGCCGCCGACATCGATGGTGCCGGCGCTCGCCTCGGTGAGGCCCAGCAGCATCAGGATCGTCGTCGTCTTGCCCGCGCCGTTGGGACCGAGCAGCCCGAAAATCTCGCCGCGACGCACGTCGAGGTCGATGCCGTCGACGGCCGCGACCTTGCCGTAGAGCTTGCGCAGGCCCGCGCGCGGTGATGACGTTGTCGTTCATCGCCGGCCGAAGCGCGCGACCGCGCCCACCGCCACCAGGAGCGCGATGGCGATGATGCCGACGCCGACCATGCCCCACAGCGTCGAGGTCGCGACCGTGATGCGGAAATCGGCCGAGGTCGAATCATCCTTGCCGTTGGCGTTGAACGTCGTCATGTAGTCGCCCGCGACCGCCTTGGCCGACGGCGTGAGCAGGGCCTGCACGTTGCGCTTCTCGTTGGGCGCGAGCGTCGGCGATCTTGTCGGGCTGGAACGTGACCTTCCAATCCGACGGCGGCGAGCCGGTCAGCTCGATGTCGTTGGCCGGCGCGCTGCCGTTATTGGTGACGACGAGGTTGATCGGCGTGGCGCTCGCCGGCTTCGGCCTGGGCGCTCAGCCGGTCGTTCTCGCCGGACAGCTCGAGCTTGCGGCTGCCCGGTGATGTTCATCGTCAGATTGGTCTGCGGCCGTGGCGCCGTCGGCGGAGGCGACGGACCTCCACGGGATAGGTCCCCGCGCGTCACGTTGGCGGGCGGCGTCACCTTGACCTTCATGTCCTTGTCCTTGCCGGCCTCGATCGGGATCGAGCTCAATTGCTGCGTGCCATAGGCCTCGATGAAATTGGTCTGGAACCCCTGCGGCGGCTTGCGCCACGAGCTTGACCAGCAGGTCCTTGTCGCTGTCGTTCGTGACGTTGAACTGATAGCTCGAAGCTGGTCGTCGGCGTGCCGTCGAGCGAGGGCAGCTTGCGCCTTGATGGCGAGCTGCGCCGGCAGTTCCTGGCCGGTGGTGACGTCGATCGGCAGATCGGCGCTGCCGCCGGCGAACTTGGCATGGACGACGAGATGCTGCGTTCCCTTCGGCCGCGTTGGCCGGCACGTCGATGCGCAGCGTCAGCGGCACGTCTTTCGTCGGTGGACGGCATCGCCGCGGTCACCGGCGTGCTGCCGCCGAGCAGCGACTGCCGTCCAGCCCTGCGGCGCGCCCTCGACGCTGACCGCCACCCGCTCGGGCGGCAGGCCGTAATTCTGCAGCTTGAGCTTGATCGTGGTGCGTCTCGCCGGCGCTGGGCGGCAACCGACGGATAATCGGTCGTCAGCCACATGCCCTTGAGGTGCGCAGCGGCGGTTGCCGGCGGGCGGATCGGCGGCTTGCGCGCCCGAGGTCAGCGGCAACGAGGGCGGCAAAGATCGGAATGATCCAAAATGCGCGATGCATCGTGGCGGGTCTCCCGTCAAGTTCGACAAAGCCGGGCCACGCGCTTCTTGATTGCTTTCCGGCGCGCAGCGTGCCCCGGCATGCGGCTGCGGCGGACCATAGCCCAGCGCCGCACCGTCGCAACAGTTAAAATCTTGTAAGGCCGAGGAGATATGCTCCGACGCGACGCCGTGCGCGAGCAACGACGCGCGCCTAGATCGGAAAATCGGCGGGCGAGGCCGAGCGCGACGCGGCCATAGATCGCCGCCGTTCAAGTCCCAGCTCACGCCGATATGGCCGTTGGCCGCGTGCACGTCGCGCAGCGCCCGCTGCAGCGGATGGGCTTCGTGAATGGCGCCGCCGCCGGTGCCGGCGAAGACGATATCGACCGCGCGCGCCGCAAGCTGCGCCGCATAAGCGCCGTCGCGCCGCCACCGCGCGCGGTCGAGCAGTCTCGGGCGCGCGACCGATCGGCGGCGATCGCCATCGCTTCGTCGCAATCCTTGAGCATCACCGTCTCGGCCGCATCGACCAGGGTGCGCCGCCTCGGCGAGCCGCATCTGCACCGTCGCGAGCTCGGCCAGCGCCTTGCCGGAATAGGTGGCGATCCGGCGCGCGCGTCGCCGCTTCGTAATCGCCGCACCGCGCCCTGGGCGATGCCGAGCGAGGTCCCGGCCGTGACGAAGGAGAACAGCGCGAGCCAGGGCAGGCGATAGAGCGGACCGGAATTGACCGCGCTGCCGGGATGCGGTCCGCCATGTCCGACCGCGGTGGGAACGGCGCGATGGGAAGGCACGAATGCGTCGTCCACCACGACGTCCTTGCTGCCGGTGGCGGCGAGCCCCATCACGTGCCAGGTATCGACGACGCGGTAATCCGCCCGCGGCACGAGGAAGAGATGCGGCTCGGCGGCCGTGCCCGCCGCGCCCGCGAAGCGGCTCCCGAGCATGAGCCAGGCGACCGGATCGACGCCGCTCGAAAAGGGCCAGCGACCGCTGAGCCGCCATCCGCCCTCGACCGGGCGCACCGCGCCCGCGGACATGACGAGACCCGAGCCGATGAGCGCCTCGTGTTCCGCACCCCACACCTCGTCCTGCGCCTGGGACGGCCAATAGCCCAGCATCCAGTTGTGGCTGACGAGATTGTTGTAGACCCATGAGGTCGAGCCGCAGCCGCGGGCAAGCCACGCGCCCAATTCGATGAAGCCGCGGAACGGCGCCTCGATGCCGCCGTAGCGCGCCGGGCGGAACGCCTTGAACAATCCCGCGTCGCGCAGATCGGCGATCGTTTCGTCGGGCAGCCGGCGCAGCGCCTCCGCCGCCGCCGCACGCTCACGCAGCACCGGCGCGAGATCGCGCGCGCTGCGGATCAGGTCGTCATAGCTTGCCGCCGCCGTCATACGTCCTCCGCCCGCGCGGCGCTACCAGCCGATCGGCAGGGAGTACATGAACAGCAAATTCTCGGTGCCGGGATTGCGCTTCGTCAATCCGGCGTTCGAGATGTGGTCGAAGGCGAGGCCAAGGCGCGAGCCGCCATCGAAGCGGTAGGCGAACTCGACCCCGGTCTTGAATTCGACCGGCGAGCCGAGATCCTTGCCGTCGCCGCGCGTGTACAGGCCGACGGCCGCCACCGGCATGAGGACGTAATGCTGGTAAAAGATGAAGTCGGCCCTCAGCCCGCCATAGGTATAGGTCGAGCCCCGACTGGTGACGAATGCGCCGACGACTGGCTTGATAAAATAAAATCCGGTGCCGAAGCGGTACTCGCCGCGAAACTCGGCGGCGGGCTTCGAGTGGTCGAAATCGAAGGCGCCGACGCCCAAAGCGAGGAGGCCGGTATCGTCGGCCAGCGCGGCGGACGATACGACCAGCGCCGCCGCGAATGCTGCGGCCGCGATGGTTCTGTCACCGATCATGCCATTTCCCCCTCGCCACTTTTCCACGCGCGCCGGCATCTTACGGCACCGACGAAGTCCTTGGCAAAGCGCGAACGTGCTCAGAACTTGCGCTTGAGACGCTCGGTGGCGGCGACAAGTTGGCTGCGGATGCCGGGCTCCATTGCCGAATGGCCGGCATCGGGCACGACGATGTATTCGGCCTCGGGCCACGCCCGTGCCAGTTCGTCGGCGCTGACGATGGGGCAGACCATGTCGTAGCGGCCCTGGACGATGGCCGCCGGCAAATGGCGGATGCGGCCCGCATGGGCGACGAGGTCGTGCGCCGGCGCGATCACCTCGCAGCGGAAGTAATGGGCCTCGATGCGCGCGAGTCCCAAGCGCCATGCGATCCTCGCCGAACGCCGCCACGGTGTCCGGGCTGGGCAGCAGGGTCGAACAGGCGCCCTCGTAGGTGCTCCAGGCGCGCGCCGCCGGCATGTGCAGTGCGGCGCTCGGATCGATGAGGCGGCGATAATATGAGGCGAGCACGTCGGCCCGTTCCGCCTCGGGAAGAAACCCGGCAAAGGCGCGCCACGCCTCGGGAAAGACCGTGCGCATGCCATAGAGGAACCAATCGATCTCGTTGCGCCGGCACAGGAAGATGCCGCGCAGCACGAGCCCGCGGCAGCGCTCGGGATGAGCCTCGGCATAGGCCAGCGCCAGGGTCGAGCCCCACGAGCCGCCGAACACGGCCCAGCGGTCGATGCCGAGATGGCGCCGCAGCGCCTCAATGTCGTGGACGAGATGCCCGAGCGTGTTGTCCTGCAGCGAGCCCAAGGGCAGCGACCGTCCGGCGCCGCGCTGATCGAAAACGACGATGCGGTAATGAGCGGGATCGAAGAAGCGGCGATGGGTCGGGGTCGCGCCCGCGCCGGGCCCGCCATGCAGAAACAGGATCGGCACGCCATGCGGATTGCCCGATTGCTCCCAATACATCGTGTGACGGGCGTCAAGCGCCAGCATCCCGGTCGTGAAGGGTTCGATCGGTGGGAAAAGATCCTGGCGGTTCATGCGCTCAATCCGTCACTCGTCGCCGCTGTAGTCTAAAGAGAAGCTCGGTGAAGGCAACCGAAACGGGTTGCGCGACCGTTACTTTGCCCCGGCGCTGTCATGAGCTAAGCTTAACGGAATTGGTGCGCCGCGCCCGCAGAGGCGTGGCGGCTCGTGAGGGGAGGATGGCATGACCCAGCGGATCAACCGCCGTAGGTTCGGCATTGGTGCAGCGGCGGCGGGCGCGGTCCTGTCCGGCGCGGGGGGGCTCGGCATCAGGGCCGCCCGCGCCCAGGCGCAGCCCTTGAAGATCGGCCGACTCACCCCGGTCTCGGGCTTCGAAGCGCTCATCGGCCAGCACATGCTCCAGTCGGTCGCGGTCGCCAAGCCCATGCTCAAGGCGATGGGCTACAACATCGAGATCATCGATGCCGATACCGAATCGAAGCCCGATGTCGCCCGCACGCAGGCGGAGAAGCTGATCCAGGAAGGCTGCCACATGCTGGTCGGCGCCTTCGATTCGGGTCAGACCTTCGCCATCGCCCAGGTCGCCGAACAGCACGGCATTCCCTTCGTCATCGACATCGGCGCCGACCCCGCCATCACCGAGCAGGGCTACAAATTCGTCTTCCGCAATTTCCCGACCGCGATCATGCTCGGCGGCCAGGGCCTGGGCAATTTCAAGGCGCTGTTCGCGGCCACCGGCAAGACGCCCAGGACGGCGGTGCTGATGCATCTCAACGACACCTTCGGCGTCGCCATGACCAAAGGCATCCATGCCTATGCCGACAAGGTCGGGCTGCCGTTCAAATTCGTCGCCGACATCGACTATGCCCCCGACACCCGGGATCTCTCGGCCGAGGTGGCCAAGGCGAAGGCGGCCAAGGCCGACCTTCAGGTGGTCGTCACCCGCCTCAACGACGCGATCCTGCTGGTTCGCGAGATGGTGAAGCAGAAATACGACACCATGGGCGTCATCAGCCCCGGCAGCCCGGGGATGTACCAGTCCCAGTTCTTCAAGGCGCTCGGCAAATACGCAAATTACTGCATTACCAACATCCCGTGGTTCGACCCGAAACAGGCGCTCGCCGGCACCTTCCAGGCGGCCTACAAGAAGGCCTATCCCGACGATTTCGCCATTCTCGATGACGGCTTCACCTTCGAGGGCCTGCTCATTTGCGCCGACGCCTACAAGCGCGCCGGCTCGACCGCGCCGCAAGCACTGGTGGAAGCGCTGAAGGCGACGCATATCGAAAATCGCGTCATGCTTGGCGGCCCCATCACCTTCAACGAAAAGGGCCAGAACACGCATCTGCCGTCCGCCGTGGTGCAGAACCTCGACGGCCGGCCCGAGGTCGTACTGCCGGAGGCCAATGCCGAGGCGAAGCCGGTATTTCCCATGCCGCCGATTGGTCGCAGCGCACGTGAGCGCGTTCGCCGCAAGAGACCGAATAAACCGCCCCTCTCGCCGTGCCGGGCGAGACGCATAGCAAGGGGCCATCGCAGAGGGAGAACATCATGTCGCTCTCCCGCCGCAGTTTCACCGGGGGCGCGCTCGCCGCGAGCGCGCTCGCCGCTTCGCCACTCACCGCGCCCGCGCCCAGATGCCGCCCGATCCGATCGGCAGCCTGCTGCCGCGTTCCGGTTTCGAGGCCTTCATCGGCAAGGATTGCCAGTACAGGCATCGAAGTCGCCGAGACGATTATCAAGGACATGGGCTATACCTTCGAGGTCGTCGACGCCGACACCGAATCGAGCCCGGCGACCGCGCGCACCCAGGCGGAACACCTGATCCGCGAAGGCTGCCACATGCTGATCGGCGTCGTTCAATTCGGCGCAGACCTTCGCGCTTCGCCCAGGTCGCCGAGCAGCACGGCATCCCCTTCGTCGTCAATATCGGCACCGATCCCGCCATCACCGAGCAGGGCTACAAGTTCGTGTTCCGCAATTTCCCGACCGCCTACATGTTCGGCGACAACGGCCTCGGGCTCGTTCGCCGAACTGTTCAAGGTCACCGGCACGACGCCCAAGACGGCGGTGCTCATGCTATTGCAACGACAGTTTCGGCGAGTCGACGACGCAAGGCCGTCCTAGCTATCGCGACAGCGGTCGGCCTGCCGTTCAAGATCGTCGAGGAGATCGGCTATTCGCCGCAGACCAACGATCTCTCGGTCGAGGTCGCCAAGGCCAAGGCGGCCAAGGCCGACCTGCACATGGTCATCCACCGCCTCAACGACATCATCATCATGGTCCGCGAGATGGTGAAGCAGCGCTACGAGCCGATGGGCATCATCAGCCCGGGCAGCCCGGGCATGCAGTTCCCGCAATTCTTCAAGGCGCTCGGCAAGTACGCCGAATTACTGCGTCACCAACCAGCCGTGGCTCGACCCCAAGCAGGACTTGGCGCACCGCTTCCAGGACCGATTTCTACAAGGCCTATCCCGACTATCCTGTGCGGGCTCGAACAGGGCTTCATGTTCGAGGGACTGCTGGTCTGCGTCGATGCCTATAGGCGCGCAAAATCGACCGAGCCCGAGGCGCTCGTCGAGGCGCTCCGGACGACCCACATCACCAATCGCGTCATGCTCGGCGGCGCCATCACCTTCGACGCCAAGGGCCAGAACACCAACCTGCCCTTCGGCCTGCGTCGAAAATCTCGACGGCAAGCCGGTCGTCGTCCTGCCCGCGGCCAATGCCGAGGCGAAGCCGGTCTTCCCGATGCCCGGCGCCGGCTCTAGCGCCCGGCTATGGGCGCACCCCGCCCTCGCGCACCCACCTCTCCCGCCGCGGGAGAGGGTGCCGTCGCAGCACGGGTGAGGCTATGCGCACCGACGGCCATGATCGCCACCCGCTTCCCGTTCCGTCGCGGCGCATGCCGGCCTATTGACCTTCGTCGTCGACGGCCTGTGACCGGCGCCGTCTACGGGCTGATGGCGCTCGGCCTGTCGGTCATTTTCGGCGTCGTCCGCATCGTCAATTTCGCCCATGGCGAGATGATGGTGATGGGGATGTACGCGCACCATCCTGCTGCACCAGTATTTCGGGCTCGATCCGCTGCTATGCGTGCCGCTCAACGCGCTCATTCTCTTCGGCCTTCGGCTTTGCGCTGCAGCGCGGCCTCATCAACCGCTACATTTTCCGGCCCGAGCACGAGCAATTCATCCTCATGCTCGGCATCGCGACGCTGCTGACGAGCTCGATGCTGATGGTGTTCGGGCCGGACGCACACAACGTCCAGCCGGCTTACGCGCTCAATTCCTACCAGATCGGCACGCTCATCCTCGACAAGGTGCGCGTGTTCGCGGCTGGCGGGCGCGGTGGTCAGCGTGACGCTGCTCTGGGGTTTCTTCCGCTTCACCCGCACCGGCAAGGCGATCCGCGCCTGCGCCGACAACCAGATCGGCGCGCAGGTGGTCGGGCTCGACGTGAGCCGGCTCTATGCCGTGACCTTCGGCATCGGCGCCGCCTGCGTCGGCGCGGCAGGCACGCTGATGCTGCTGCTGGTCGACGTGCAGCCTTATATCTCGACGCGACTACACGCTGCTCTCCTTCGTCATCGTCATCATCGGCGGGTCTCGGCAGCATGCCGGGCGCGCTGCTCGGCGGGCTCCTGATCGGCGTGTCGGAAGGGCTGTCGGCCTATCTCGTCACGCCGTCGCTCAAGAGCATGTTCAGCTTACGGGCTCCTCATCCTCGTGCTGCTGATGCGGCCGCAGGGCCTGTTCGGGCGGCAGCGCATGAGGGTGACGAACGGCTGCCGCACCACGGTGGCGCTGGTTGCTCGTCGCGGCGCGGCGCTGGTGCTGCCGCTCTTCGCCGGCAGCTACGTGCTGTCGGTGCTGGTGGTGTTCCTGCACGCCGCCTATCTCGGCCAGTGCTGGAACATCATGATGGGCTTCGCCGGGCAATTCTCGCTCGGCCATGCGCTTTATGTCGGGCTCGGCGCCTATGCCGCGCGCGGCGCTCTATGTTCATTTCGGCCTGCTGCCGTGGGTCGGGGCTAGCTCGCCGGCGTGCCGCGGTTGCCGCGTTGGCTGGCGCGGTCATCGCCGCGCTCTCCTTCCGGTTCGGCGTCACCGGCGTCTATTTCGCGCTCCTCACCATCGCCTTCGACGAGTTCGACCCGCATCCTGTTCGACCATTTCGACTGGGTCGGCGGCTCGGCCGGGCTGTTCCTGCCGGTGAAGACGCTGACGCATAATGACGTGCTGCATCTGCGCGGCTCGCCGGAGATGTTCTATTACCTTCTGCTGGTGCTGTCGGCGGCGGTGCTGGCGCTGAGCCGGATGCTGCTTCGACCGCCGCATCGGCTATTACTGGCTCGCCATCCGCGAGGACCAGGCCGCGGCGCAGTCGCTCGGCATCAACGTGTTCCGCTACAAGCTCGCGGCGGTCACGCTGTCGGCGGCGCTCACGGCGGTCGCGGGCGTGGTCATGGCGTTCTACGACAACAACCTCTATCCCGACACGGTGTTCACGACGGCAAGCTCGGTCGAGATCATCACCGCCCCCGTCATCGGCGGCGTCGGCACGCTGTTCGGCCCCGTTCTCGGCGCCTTCGTGCTGACGACGCTCGGCGAAGCCATGACCGATATCGGCGCCGTGTTCGGCGTGCCCGGGCTGAAGCAGTGGTTCTACGGCGCGGCGCTCGTCGTCATCGTGCTGGCTGCAGCCGGCGGGCATTGTGGCCGTGGCTGCGCCGCCGGCTGCGCGTCGGCGAGGACGAGCGATGAGCGCGGCCGCGCTGCTCGTGCTGGAGCGCGTCTCCAAGCGCTTTCGCGGCCTGCTCGCGGTGGACGAGGTGAGCTTCGAGCTGCCGCGCGGCGCGCATCGTCGGACTGATCGGCCCCAATGGCGCCGGCAAGACGACGATCTTCAACCTCATCGCCGGCGTCTTTCGCCCCGACCGGGGCCGCATCCTGCTCGACGGGCCGCGACATCGCCGGCTTTCGCCCCGACCAGGCTTGCCATGCCGGCATCGGCCGCACCTTCCAGCTCGTCCGCCCGTTCGGCGCCTTGACCGTGCTCGAGAACGTGATGGTCGGCGCGTTCCGCAACGGCGGGGCACCTCGCGACGCCGAGAGCCGGGCGCTCGCCATGCTCGACCGGCTGGGGCTCGCAGACAAGGCCGCGGCGGCGGCGCACAGCCTCACCCTGCCCGAGCGCAAGCGTCTCGAAGTGGCGCGCGCGCTCGCCACGGCGCCGCGCCTCCTGCTGCTCGACGAGGTGATGGCCGGGCTGCGGCCGGTCGAGATCGACGCGATGGTGGCGACCTTCACCGGCGCTGGCACGCGAGATGGGGCTCACCATCCTCCTCACCGAGCATGTCATGCGCGCGGTGATGGCGCTGTCGCACCACATCATCGTGGTGCATCACGGCCAGAAAATCTGCGAGGGCTCGCCCGGGCAGGTGGCGCGCGACGCCAAGGTGATCGAGTGCTATCTCGGGACCGGGGCCTGAGCATGCTCGAGGTCGCCAATCTCGACCTTTTCTACGGCGACGCCCAGGCGCTCGACGACGTGTCCCTGCGCGTCGACGAGGGCGAGATCGTCGCCATCGTCGGCGCCAACGGCGCCGGCAAGAGCTCGCTCATCCGCACCATTTTCGGCATGGCGCGGGCGCGGCGCGGCACGATCCGCTTTCGCGACGCGGACATTTATGGCGCGCCGCCGCACCGCATCTGCGACATGGGCTTGGGCCAGGTCGCCGAGGGCCGGCAGATTTTCCCCAATATGAGCGTGGCCGAGAACCTCGAGATGGGCGCGGTGGTGAAGCGCGCGCGCGCCGGGCGCAAGGCGGCGCTCGCGCGCATGTTCGAGCTTTTTCCGCGCCTCGCCGAGCGGCGGCGCCAGCTCGCCGGAACGCTGTCGGGCGGCGAGCAGCAGATGCTGGCGATCGCGCGCTGCCTCATGGGACAGCCGCTCCTCATCATGCTCGACGAGCCGTCGCTCGGCCTCGCGCCGGTGGTGGTCGAAGACTTGATCAAGACCATCCGCGCCCTGAACGAGCGCGACCGGCTCACCGTCCTCCTGGTCGAGCAGAACGTCGCCCAGTCGCTCGCGCTCGCCCATCGCGGCTACGTCCTCGAGAACGGCCGCATCGTCATGAGCGGCACCGGCATCGCCCTCCTTGCCGACGACCGCGTGCGCCGCGCCTATATCGGGCTTTAACGGGGCATCACTCACCACCGATGTCATTGCCCGCCCCAGCGAAGCACTCTCATCGGTTCAGCAAGATTGCTTCGCCGCCGCCGCTCCCCGCAATGACGGCGCCCGTTCCCTCACCCGCGGCCAAGCTCGGCGCGGACGAGCTTGGTGCCGGCGACGAGCGCGTCGAGCTTGGCGAGCGACAGCGCGCGGTCGAGCGGCGCCATGCCGCAATTGGTGCAGGGCTGGAGCCGCTCGGGCGGGACGAAGGCCATGGCGCGGCGGAGGGTCGCCGCCACCTCTTCCGGCGTCTCGACCCGGTCCGTTGCCACGTCGATCGCGCCGAGCAGCACGTCCTTGCCGGCGAGCAGCCCCAGCAGCTCGATCGGCACCTTGGAATTCGCGCATTCGAGCGAACCTGGCCGATGCGGCTTTGCGCCAGCGCCGGGAAGATCCGCTCGTACTGGCGCCAGGCGCCGCCCAGCCGGCCTTCCATTCGATATTGGGCTTGATGCCGTAGCCATAGCAGATATGCACCGCGGTGGCGCAGATGGACGCCCTCGATCGCCCGGTTGCAGCGCGGCGATGCCCCAATCGGCCACGGCATCGAGATAGACGTTGAAGGCCGGCTCGTCGAACTGGATCACGTCGACGCCGTCGCCGCGAGCGCGCGCGCCTCCTCGTTCAGCAGTTCGGCAAAGCGCATGGCGAGCTCGACCGGTCGCCGTAATGCTCGTCGGCGATGGTGTCGACGATGGTCATCGGCCCGGGCAGGGTGATCTTGAGGCGGCGGCGCGTATGCGCGCGCGCGATGACGCGCTTCCTCGGCATGCGCCGCGCGCCGGCGCGTGAGCGGCGCCACCACGGTCGGGCATTCGGCGACATAGCGGTTGGCGCGAATGCCCATCTTCACCCGCTTGCGCGAAATCGATGCCGTCGATGGTCTCGAGGAAGCCGTGGACGAAATGCTGGCGCGACTGCTCGCCGTCGGTGACGATGTCGATGCCGCAATCCTCCTGCTCCTTGAGCGCGAGCAGCGTGGCATCGCGCTTGGCTTCGGCGAGCGCGGCGCCGGTCTCGCGCCACGGCGCCCATAACTGCTGCGGCGCGGCGAGCCAGAACGGCTTGGGCAGGCTGCCGGCGATGGTGGTTTCGAGCATGGTGCGCCTCCTTTTTTCGCCGTCATGGTAGGATAAATCGCCGCCGCCGCGCGAGCACCGCGGCGGCGGGACCGGGGAGCCGATCATGCCGGATCGTCGAAGTCCCGCGCTTTGCCGCCGCGGCGGTCGAGGTCGAGCCGCTTGCCGCAGGGCGGGATGATCCTGCGCTCGCCGCTGCGCTGGGTCGACGCCGCGCGCGCCGTCGGCGAGAAGCTGGCGCAGTGGGCGGCGTGGATGCCGCATCGCGTCTTCCTGGCCGAGCGCGCGGGCGCCGATTGGCGCCGGGTGACCTATGGCGAGGCGCATGCGGCCGCGCGCGCCATCGGCCAGGCGCTGCTCGACCGCCGGCTCGGGCCGGAGCGGCCGGTGATGATCCTTTCCGACAACGGCATCGATCATGCGCTCCTGGCGCTGGGCGCGATGCATGTCGGCGTGCCGGTGGCGCCGATCTCGACCGCCTATGCGCGGCTCGGGCCCGGATTTCGCCCGGCTGCGCCAGGTCGCCGGATGGTCGGACGCCGGGCCTCGTCTTGCCGATGACGGCGAGCGTTATGGCGCTGCGCTCGCGGCGATCGCGGACCAGGCATGTCGCGGTGGCGGTGTCGGCCAACCCGCCCGCAGGGATGGCGGCGACGTCGATCGCGGCGCTGCGCGCGACACGGCCGCGCCAGGCGCTCGACGACGCCTTCCACCGCGTCGGACCGGACACGGTGGCGAAGATCCTGTTCACCTCGGGCTCGACCGGCGATCCCAAGGGCGTCATCAACACGCAGCGCATGCTGTGCTCGAACCAGGCGGCGGTGCGCCAGGTCTGGCGCTTTCTCGAGGACCGTCCGCCGGTGCGTGCTGGACTGGCTGCCGTGGAGCCACACCTTCGGCGGCAACCACAATTTCAATCTCGTCCTGTTCAATGGCGGCACGCTGTGGATCGATGACGGCAAGCCGGTGCCCGGACTGATCGAGCGCTCGATCGAGAATTTGCGCGCCGTCTCGCCGACGCTTTATTTCAACGTGCCGCGCGGCTTTGCCTTGGTGCTCGACGGGCTCGAGCGCGATGCGGCGCTGGCGCGCTCGTTCTTCGCCGATCTCGATCTCCTGTGCTATGCCGGCGCCGCGTTGCCGCAGAGCCTGTGGCAGCGGATCGAGGCCGCATCGCTGGCGGCGACCGGCCGGCTTCCGGTATTCGTGTCGGCCTGGGGCACGACCGAGACCGCGCCGGCGACGACGCATGTCCACTACCCGCTCGAGCGCGCCGGCAATGTCGGCCTGCCGCTGCCGGGGAGCGCGGTGAAGCTCGTGCCCGAGGGCGACCGGCTCGAAATCCGCGTGCGCGGCCCCAACGTCACGCCCGGTTACTGGCGCCAGCCCGAACTCACCCGCGCCGCGTTCGACGAAGACGGGTTCTACCGCTCCGGCGACGCGGTGCGGTTCGCGGATCCGACGGCGCCGGCGCGCGGCCTCGAATTCGACGGCCGCATCGGCGAGAACTTCAAGCTCAGCTCCGGCACCTGGGTTCCGGTCGGCGCGCTGCGTGTCGCCGCCATCGCCGCCGGCGCGCCGGTGATCGAGGATGCCGTCGTCACCGGCCACGACCGCGACGAGATCGGGCTTCTGGTCTTCCCGAGCCTGGCCGGATGCCGCTCGCTCTGCCCGCATCTGCCGGCGGATGCGAAGCTGGCGGCACTCATTGCCGAGAAGGTGGTCCGCGACACCCTGGCGGCGGGGCTGGCGCAGTACAATGCACACGGCGGGCGGCAGCTCGCACCGCATCGCCCGTGCGCTGCTGCTCGCCGAGCCGCCGTCGATCGAACAGGGCGAGATCACCGACAAGGGCTATATCAACCAGCGCGCCGTGCTGCAGCGGCGCGCCGACAGCGCCGCGAGGCTCTATGCCGTGCCAGCCAACGCCGACGTGATCATGCCGGCTCCCTGAAGCAGCGCATCACGAACGCCCAGGCCGCTTGCACGCAACGCATCCGGACGCGGACGAACAGGCGTCGCGGGCCGTGCAGCTCATCGGTCAGATCGGCCATCGGAGGCGCTCCGGCGATCGCCCTCGCCTGCCATCTTAGGCGCGAGGGTTTCCCAAAGCTTGAATGGACAAGATTTGGACCCGGAAAATCGCCGGGAATTTGCGCAAAATCCGCGCTACCGCGCCGGGCGCGGCCGCTGCCACTCGCTGTAGCGCAGCGCGTCGATGTCCACCGCCGTGCCGTGGCCGCGCGGCGGGCCCTTGGGCAGAGCGTCGGCGCCCGCGAAGCCCGCCTCGCAATAAAGCTCGATCACGTTGCCCGAAGGGTCGCGGAAGAACATCAGCGCCTCGATGCCGCGGCGCGTCCAGAAATTCGAGGTCGGAATGCCGTGCTGGTTCAGCCACGCTTTCATCTGCACCAGCTCGTCCGGCCCGACGAAAAAGGCGAAGTGCGGATATTCCGCGCTCTTTTCGAGAAACGAACAGCCGTCGGTGCCGATCCCGACATCGACGCCGCCGAGACGGAACGAGGCGAAGGTCGGCGTGTCCACGTGCAGTTCGCCGCCGAGCACGTCGCGGTAGAACGCCTTGCCTTCATCGAGGTCGCGGCAGGGCACGCTCACATGGGCAAAGGATTTGAGCCGTGCCGGACCCGCCGCCTTGGTTCCTGCCATCGCCGTCATCTCCCGGTTGCTGCAATGCCGGTCCCGCGCAGCTTGAAGCGCTGGATCTTGCCCGTTGCGGTCTTCGGCAGCTCGTCGACGAACTCGACCCAGCGCGGGTATTTGTAGGGCGCGAGCCGCGACTTCACGTGGACCTGCAACTCCGTCGCCCAGCGCCGGCGACGCCGCGCGCCCGGGGCGCAGCACGACGAAGGCCTTGGGCTTCACCAGTTGCTGTCTCGTCCATCACGCCGACCACGGCGGCCTCGAGCACGGCCTCATGCGTCATCAGCGCGGCCTCGACCTCGAACGGCGACACATAGATGCCGCCGACCTTGAGCATGTCGTCGGTGCGGCCGCAATAGGTGTAGATAGCCGTCGGCGTCGCGGACGTATTTGTCGCCGCTGCGCGTCCACGGGCCGAGAAAGGTGCCGCGCGAGCGCTCGCGATTGTTCCAGTAATGCGCGGCCGCGGTCGGGCCCGCGACCTGCAACTCGCCGATCTCGCCGGGCTCGGCCGCGCGCGCCCGCCTCGTCGACGATCCGGACCTCGTAGCCCGGAACCGGCACGCCGCTGGTGCCGTAGCGCACCGCGCCCGGCCGGTTCGACAGGAAGATGTGCAGCATCTCGGTCGAGCCCAGACCGTCGAGAATCTCGACGCCGAAGCGATCGGTCCAGCGCCGCCCGATCTCCTCCGGCAGCGCCTCGCCCGCCGAGACGCAGCGGCGCAAGGCGACCTCGTCGCGCCGCGGCAGCTCGGCGCTGGCCAGCATCGCCGCGTAGAGCGTCGGCACGCCATAGAAGATCGACGGCCGCTTCTCCTTGAGGATGCGCGCGACCGAGGCCGGCGTCGGCCGCTCGGCGCGCGAAGCAGCGTCGTCGCGCCCACCGCGAGCGGGAAGGTCGAGCGCATTGCCGAGGCCATAGGCGAAGAACAGCTTCGCCGCCGAGTACACGACATCGGTTTCGGCGATGCCGAGCACCGGCTTGGCATAAAGCTCGGCGGTCAGGATGAGATGCGAGTGCAGATGCACCGCGCCCTTGGGCGCGCCGGTCGAGCCCGAGGAATAGAGCCAGAAGCAGGCATCGTCGGCGGTCGTCGCCGCCGCCTTGGCGCGCGGCTCGGCGGCGGCGAGAAGCGGCTCAAAGTGCAGCCGCCCGCTCGACGCCCTCGCCGCCGGCGACGATGACATGGCGCAGCGCCGGCTGCTGCGACCAGCACCGGCGCGAGCCGATCGTAGAGCGCGTCCGACACGATGAGCGCGCGGGCGCGGCTGTCGCGCAGCATGAAATCGTAATCGGCGGCGGTCAGCAGCGTGTTGACCGGCACCGGCACGATGCCGGCCTTGATCGCGCCGAGGAAGGCGACGGGAAAGTCGACCGTGTCGAGCATGGCACAGGAGCGACGCGCTGCTCCGGCTCGATGCCGAGGCGGCGAAGCGCGTTGGCGGCGCGGTCGACGCGCTCGGCCAGCTCGGCATAGCTCAGTGCGCCGCGATCGTCGATGAATGCCAGCTTGGCGCCGCGCCCGGCCGCGAGGTTGCGCTCGACCAGATCGACCGCGGCATTGTAGTCGCGCGGCAGCGCGATGTGCGGCGCCCCGCCAGCCGCGTTATCGGCCGCCATTCATCGCCCCCGCGCCCATGCGCAGCCTCCTCCCTTGGCGCTATGTCGCGCCCCCGCGGCCGGCGCGTCAAGGGTGACGCGAGCGGGCGATCCGCGCCGCCGCCGCCACGTTGAGCGCGAATGGCGCGCCGGGTATAATGCAGATGACGCCATGGTCACGAACTATAATGCACAAGAAGCGCTGGCGAACGACGCGGACTACCTGCGCCGTCTCGGCGAGCGCATCCGCGAGGCGCGCGCGCAACGGGGGATGACGCGGCGCACCCTCGCCCACCATTCCCGCGTCTCCGAGCGCTATCTCGCGCAGCTCGAAGGCGGACAAGGCAATATCTCGATTGCCTTGTTGCGCCGCGTGGCGCAGGCCATGGGCCTGCCGGTGGCCGACCTTGTGCGCGACGAGCCGGATCGCCCGACTCGAGCTTGGTTTGCTGATCCAGACCCTGTCGCGGCTCACGCCCGGCCGAGCTGGCCGAGGCGCGGCGCCTCCTGGGCGACACCTTCGGCGATCAGGCGGCGCGCGACCGGCGCCAGCGCATCGCCCTCATCGGCCTGCGCGGCGCCGGCAAATCGACGCTCGGCGCCGGACTTGCTGCCGCGCTCGGCGTCCCCTTCGTCGAACTCGACCGCGAAGTCGAGCACGCTTTCGGCACCAGCCTCGGCGAGATTTTCGATCTTTACGGCCAGGCCACCTATCGGCGCGCGGAACGCGAAGCCCTCGCCGCAGTGGTCGCGCGCCACGACCGCGCCGTGATCGCCGCCGGCGGCAGCATCGTTTCCGAGGCCGCGACCTATGACCTCCTGCTGTCGTGCTGCTTCACGGTATGGCTCAAGGCGGCGCCGGAAGAGCACATGACGCGGGTCCAGGCGCAAGGCGATCTGCGGCCGATCGCGGCGAGCGCGGCGGCGATGGCCGATCTGCGCCGCATCCTCGCCGGGCGCGAGGCGCTCTACGCGCGCGCCGACGCGACCGTCGACACCGCCGGCATCGGCGTCGCGGAGGGCCTGCGCCGTCTCACCGCTGCCATCGCACCGCAGGATGAGCCGCTAAATCCCTACATTTCGCGGGGTTGACAGTGCGGGGCAAAGTCCCAAGCTAAGCCCTATCCGGGGAGACACCATGTTCATCCAGACCGAGACGACGCCCAATCCTGCGACGCTCAAATTCCTGCCCGGCCGCGCCGTCATGTCGGCCGGCACGGCGCATTTTGCCGCCGTCGAGGATGCCGGCCGCTCGCCGCTCGCGCAGCGGCTCTTCGCCGTGCCGGGCGTCACCGGCGTGTTCCTGGGCGCCGATTTCGTTTCGGTGAGCAAGGACGAAACGCAGGATTGGTTCCGCCTCAAGCCCGCGGTGCTCGCCGTCATCATGGAGCACTTCACCGCGGGCGAGCCCACCTTCGTCGGCGAGACTGCGCCGCAGGAGGACGAGGACGACGACGACATCGTCACGCAGATCAAGGAACTGCTCGAGACCCGCGTGCGTCCCGCCGTGGCCCAGGACGGCGGCGACATCATCTTCCACAGCTTCGAGGACGGCGTCGTCTATCTGCACATGCAGGGCTCGTGCTCGGGCTGCCCCAGCTCGACGGCCACGCTCAAGGCGGGCATCGAGAACATGCTGCGCTTTTACGTCCCCGAAGTGGTCGAAGTCCGCCCCGTCTGATCCGCCATCATCGGCCGCGGCAGGTCGGCGTCCCGCAACAGCGGAAAACGCTTGGCGTCGAATAGCTGGTAATGCCACCACTCGTTGCGGTAGAAATCCCAGCCGGCTGCCGTCATGAGACCGAGAAGCAGCAGCCGATTGCGTTGCGCCGCAGCGCTGACCGCGAGGCTGGCGTGATGCGACCAGCGGCGTGAAGGCATCGAATGCGGTTCCCATCTCGAGCGCGGCACCACCCCCGTCGATGAGCGTCACGTCCACCGCGGCGCCGCGCGAGTGCGGCGAGCCGCGCCGCGGATCGGCAAGGAAATCGGGATCGGGCCGCGCGTTCCACAGTTTCCACTGCGCCTCGCTGGGCCGCAGCGCATCGAAGATCTTGAGCCTGAGCCCGAGCGGCCGGGCCAGCTTCACCGCCTCGCCGAGGCAGCGCGCCGCCGCCGCATTGAGATAGCAGATGGCTTGGTGGTAGACCGGAGCGCCGGTGATGTTGGCGGCGGTGGCGTAGGCGAGGGCGATGACGACGTCATGCTCACGTTCCGTAATCTCGACGAGCTCGACCGGGTCCTCCATCGCGCTCACCCCTCGCGTCAGTCGCCGCGCCGCTCATCGCGGTCTCATTTCTTAGCATCATCGCGCCGACCATGGTGAACGTTCTCGCCTTCGACTGCGCCGGGCGCGGCTGCGCGGCCGCGGTCGTGGCCGACGGGCGCGTGCTGGCGCAGCGCTCGCAGCCGATGGAACGCGGCCAGGCTGCGGCGCTGCTGCCCATGATCGAGGCCGTGCTTGACGCGGCGGCGATCGGCTGGCCGGCGCTCGATCTCATCGCCGTCACCGTCGGGCCC
Source organism: uncultured Alphaproteobacteria bacterium (assembly GCA_963721625.1). Lineage (GTDB taxonomy): Bacteria > Pseudomonadota > Alphaproteobacteria > ATCC43930 > CGMCC-115725 > DATJLY01. The sequence continues at coordinate 109,357 of CAVRKF010000001.1, read as the reverse complement.
GGCGGCTTTACCGGCGTGCGCATCGGGCTCGCGGCCGCCCGCGGGCTGGCCTTGGCACGCGCGCTGCCGCTCATCGGCGTGACCAGTTTCGCCGCGGTCGCAGCCTCGGTGCCGGTGCGCCGGCGCGCCGGACGAACGCTCGCGGTCGCGCTCGACAGCAAGCGCGCCGAAATCTACCTGCAATGCTTCACCGGCGACGGCGCGACGTGGGGCGCGGGCGAGCTTGTTGCCCTCGACGCGGTCGATGCCCGTATCCCCGGGGGCCCGGTTCTGCTCGCCGGCGACGCAGCCGAGCGGGTTGCGCCCTTCCTGTTCGGCCGCGCCGCGCTCGTGCCGGAAACCGCGATCGTCGATCCCGTCGCCGTCGCCCGGCTCGGCCTGGCCGCATGGCAGCCGGGCCGACGCCCGCCCTTGCCGCAGCCGCTCTACCTGCGTGCGCCCGACACGACCGCGCCACGCCACGCCGAGGCGGAGCCGTGAGCGCGAGCCTGCGCAGCGTCGGCCGGGCCGATCTCGAACCCCTCGCCCGGCTGCATGCGCAATGCTTTCCCGAAGACGCCTGGGACGCGGCCGCGCTGGCGGGAATACTTGCCATGAAAGGGGCCGAGGCGCGGCTTGCCGAGGAAATGCCCCTGCCGCTCGGGCTGCTCTTTGCCATCATCCTGGACAAGGAGGCCGAGATCCTGACGCTCGGCGTGGCGCCGGCAGCGCGGCGGCAGGGCATCGCGCGCGCGCTGCTCGAAGACCTTTTCGCCCGCGCCCACGCTTTGGGCGCGAGCAGCGTCGTGCTCGAGGTCGCCGCCGACAACAGCCCGGCCCTGGCGCTCTACGAGTCGACCGGGTTCCGCACCGTCGGGCTGCGCCACGCCTATTACCGGCGCGAACGGGGGCCGGCGATCGATGCCTGGCTGCTGCGCGCCGCGCTCGATCGCTTGCCCTAGTCTCGGCGATCGATTGGGCCGGGCAGAAAGCGCCAAGTCCGCTTTCAAGTACCCGGCGAAAACCCAGAGAGACGGGCGTCTATTCGCGCGTTCCACTAAAAAAATACTCTGCCGAGCACCTTGCACATTGCTTACGGTAAAAAAAATACTAATATCGGATCGACTAAGCGCGGAGGAAAGGGCGAATGATGACTGACGCCGATAATTCAAATGATCTCTTGGCCTTAACGACGGAAATCGTCGCTGCTCATGTGTCAAACAATACCGTCGCAGTTGGCGATCTCCCGGGCCTGATCAACCAAGTTTATCAGTCGCTCGCCTCGATCGGTCAAAGTCCTGCCGCACCCGCGGAACGGCCGCAACCGGCCGTCAGCGTGAAGCGCTCGGTCCACCCCGACTACATCATCTGTCTCGAAGACGGCAAGAAGCTCAAGATGCTGAAGCGCCATCTCAAGACCGCCTATAACATGACGCCCGAAGAATACCGCGAGCGCTGGCAGCTTCCGCCCGATTACCCGATGGTGGCGCCCAATTATGCGCGGCAGCGCAGCCGCCTCGCCAAGGAGATCGGCTTGGGCACCCGCGGCCGACGCAGCGGCACGGCCTGAATTTTCTTCACGCGCGGCCCGCGCCAATGCGGGAACGCATGCTGCGGCGCTGCCGCATTACCGATCCGTGTCAAACGCGCAGGTGTAAAGCGACCGTCGCTAGAGACGGGACGCAGGTTGCGCTATAGTGATGCAGCGACATAGCGCCGCCGTGAGAGGGAATGCCTTCGCGCCTCGAGCAACTCTGCATCGACAAAGGCCTGAAGATGACCGAGCAGCGTCGCGTGATCGCGCGCGTGCTGTCGGAATCGATCGATCACCCCGATGTCGAAAGCGTTTATCGGCGGGCGACGGAGATCGACCCGAAGATCAGCATCGCCACGGTCTATCGGACGGTGCGGCTGTTCGAGGAGGCCAATATCCTCACGCGCCACCATTTCGGCCAGGGACCGGCGCGCTACGAGGAAATGCCGCGCGATCATCACGACCATCTCATCGATCTTCAGAGCGGTCGTGTGATCGAGTTCCGCAATGAGGAGATCGAACGGCTCCAGCGCGAGGTGGCGGCTCGGCTCGGCTACGCGCTCGTCGACCATCGCCTCGAACTGTATGCCGTCCCCGCCGCGGGCCGGTCGGACCCGAAGAAATGACGCCCTCCGCCGCCATATGCCGTGAGCACTTTGCGCCGCCAATCCATCGTGTCGCCCCGGTCCGAAGCGACGGTCGATGTCTGGTCCGGCGCGCTCCAGGTGCGCCTTGCCGAGACGATGGCCGATATCGACGCGGCGCAAGCGCTGCGCTACCGCGTGTTCTATCGGGAGATGGGCGCTCGTCCCACGCCCGAGATGGCGCGCACCGGACGCGATTTCGACGCCTTCGACGCCGACTGTGATCATCTCCTGGTGATCGACCACGCCCGCGATGCCGCGGTGGTCGGGACCTACCGCCTCATCCGCCGGAGCATGGCGCAGCGCCATCGCGGTTTCTACTCGGCAGGCGAATACGACATCGCGCCGCTCGAGGCCTATCCCGGCAAGCTCCTCGAACTTGGGCGCTCTTGCGTCGATGCCGCGCGCGCGCAACCGGCCGACCATGCAGTTGCTGTGGCGCGGCATCGCCGCCTATGTCTTCGCACACGACATCGCGGTCATGTTCGGCTGCGCCAGCCTGCCCGGCACCGACATCGACGCGCTCGCGGTGCCGCTCTCCTATCTTCACCACCACCACCTGGCGCCGAGCGGAACTGCGGCCGCGGGCGCTGCCCGGCCGTTATGTCGAGATGTCCCGGCTGCGAACGCGGCAGCTACGACGCGGCGCGCGCGCGCGCCGCGGTGCCGCCGCTGATCAAGGGCTATCTGCGCCTCGGCGGCTTTGTCGGCGAGGGTGCGGTCATCGACCACCAGTTCAACACCACCGACGTTTGCGTCGTGGTGCAGACCGAGCTCGTCACCGAGAAATATTATCGGCATTACGAGCGGCAGGTGCGCGAGGACGCGGCGCTCTGATGGGCGAAGGCAGCCTCCTCCTGCGGCTCTGGCGGGCCGGCCTCTATCTCGCGGTGACGATCGCGGCAGGACCGATCCAGGCGGTCTGCTCTTGCTCAAGAGCCCGCTCGCGCGCCGCTTCCCGACGGTCTATCACCGTCTGTGCTGCCGCGTGCTCGGCTTCCGCATCGAGATGCATCGGCGACGCGTCCACGGCACGGCCGACGCTCTTCGTCGCCAACCATCAATCCTATCTCGACATCCCGATCCTCGGCAGCGTCATCGAGGGTTCGTTCGTCGCCAAGGCCGAGATCGCGGACTGGCCCTATTTCGGCGCTCTCGCCAAGCTGCAGCGCTCGATCTTCATCGACCGCCGCCCGGGATCGACCGGCAAGCAGCGCGACGCTCTCCTGCGCCGGCTCGAGGAGGGCGACAACCTCATCATCTTCCCCGAGGCGACGAGCAGCGACGGGCTCCACGTACTGCCGTTCAAGAGCGCGCTCTTGAGCGTCGCCGAGCTGCATCCGCGCGGCGAGCCGCTCGCGGTGCAGCCGGTGACGGTCGCCTATATCCGGCTCGACGGCATGCCGCTTGGGCCGGTTCTATCGCCCGCTTCGTGTCGTGGTATGGCGGAATGGAAGTCTCGCCCCATCTATGGACCATGCTGGGGCTGGGCAAGCTCACGGTGAGGATCATCTTTCACCCGACGGTAACCATCGAGGAGTTCGGCTCGCGCAAGGCGCTGGCCGAACATTGCTACCGCGTGATCGCGGCCATCGCTGGCGCAGACGCTGGCGGGCCGCGGGCCCGGCGACGAGGCGGCGCTGGCTCGCGCGGCCGACGCGGTTCTCGCCGATTGGGGCAATGCGGCCGACGCCGACACCGCCGACGTGGAGTGAACGCATCCGTGGCAGCGCCGAAAAAGCTCTTCATCAAGACCTATGGCTGCCAGATGAACGTCTATGATTCCGCCCGCATGGCGGACGTTCTGGCGCCGCTCGGCTACCGCCCCGCCGCCGCGGAAGACGACGCCGACATGGTCATCCTCAATACCTGCCACATCCGCGAGAAGGCGGCGGAAAAGATGTTCTCGGAACTGGGGCGGCTCAAGCCGCTCAAGGCGCGCAAGGCCAAGGACGGCGGCCGCATGATCGTCGCCGTCGCGGGCTGCGTCGCCCAGGCCGAGGGGGCGGAGATCCTGGCGCGCGCGCCCTATGTCGACATCGTGCTCGGGCCCCAGACCTATCACCGCCTGCCCGAGATGGTGGCGCGCGCCGCGCGCGCCGGGGGCGCCGTGCTCGACACCGAGTTCCCGGAAGAGACGAAATTCGACGCCCTGCCCGAAGCGCAGGCAACGTCCGGGCGTCGCTTCCGTCCTGACCGTGCAGGAGGGATGCGACAAGTTCTGCACCTTCTGCGTCGTGCCTTATACCCGCGGCGCGGAGTTCTCGCGTCCGGCCGCGGCCGTGATCGGCCGAGGCGCGGGCGCTGGTCGCGCGCGGCGCGCGCGAGATCACGCTGCTCGGCCAGAACGTCAATGCCTATCATGGCGCCACGCCCGATGGCGGCGCCTGGGGCCTGGGCCGGCTCATCCGCTGCCCTCGCCGAGATCGCGGGCCTCGCGCGCATTCGCTATACCACGTCGCACCCGCTCGATGTCGACGACGCGCTTGATCGCCGCGCATCGCGACGTGCCGCAGCTCATGCCGTTCCTGCATCTTCCGGTTCAATCCGGCTCCGACCGCGTGCTGGCGGCGATGAATCGCCGTCACGGCGTCGGCGATTATCGGCGCACGGTCGAACGGCTGCGCCGGGCGCGTCCCGATCTCGCTTTGTCCTCGGACTTCATCGTCGGTTTTCCGGGCGAGAGCGACGCCGATTTCGAGCAAACGCTCGCGCTCGTGCGGACCGTCGGCTTCGCCCAGGCGTTCTCGTTCAAATACAGCCAGCGGCCCGGCACGCCGGCGGCCGCTGCGCGACGACCAGGTGCCGGACGCGGTCAAGGCGGCGCGGCTTGCCGTTCTGCAAGCGCTTCTCACCGAGCAGCAGCGCCGCTTCAACGCCGCCATGGCGGGACGCATGATCCCCGTGCTTGTTCGAGCATCGCGGCCGGCATCGCGGCCAGCTCGTCGGCCGCAGCCCCTGGCTCCAGCCGGTCCACGCCGACGGCGCCCGACGACCTCATCGGCACGATCGTGCCGGTGATGGTGCGCCGCGCCGAGCCCAACAGCCTCGCCGGCACGCTGGCGGCGGGCGGGGAAGGCCGGGCATGAACGACGTGCCGCATCCGCGCGAGAGCGACGCCCGCGTCACATCTCGAATTCGCCGACAACTCGCTGCTTGCCGCAGCTCTTCGGCGAGCGCGACCGCAATCTCGAACGGATCGAGCGCCAGCTCGGCGTGTCGGTGGTGCCGCGCGGCAACCGGATCGCGATCTCGGGCCCGGGCGCACGCACCGACCAGGCGCGCACGGCGTTGCAATCGCTCTATCGAGCGGCTCGAGCGCGGCATGGAGGTCGACAACGCCGCGGTCGATGCCGCGCTGCGCCTCGCCGAGGCGCGCGCCGGGCGGCGCGGCGCTCTCTGGGAGGAAGGCGAGGAAATCCGCACCCGCAAGCGCCGCATCGTGCCGCGCGGGCCGACCCAGGCGCAGTACGTCAAGGCGCTGCGCGCGCATGAACTGGTGTTCGGGCTCGGCCCGGCCGGCACCGGCAAGACCTATCTCGCGGTGGCGATGGCGGTCGACATGCTGATGAGCGGCGCGGTCGAGCGCATCGTGCTGTCGCGGCCGGCGGTCGAGGCCGGCGAGCGGCTGGGCTTCCTGCCCGGCGATCTGCGCGAGAAGGTCGATCCCTATCTCCGGCCGCTCTACGATGCGCTCTATGACATGCTGCCGGGCGAGCAGGTGATGCGCCGCATCGAGAGCGGCGAGATCGAGATCGCGCCGGTCGCCTTCATGCGCGGCCGCACGCTGGCCAATGCCTATGTCATTCTCGACGAGGCGCAGAACACGACGCCGGTGCAGATGAAGATGTTCCTGACCCGGCTCGGCGAGAACGCGCGCATGGCGGTGACCGGCGATCTGTCGCAGGTCGACCTGCCGAGCGGCACTGCGCTCGGGCCTGAAGGACGCGCTCGACACGCTCAACGGCGTCGAAGGCATCGCCGTCGTCGAGTTCACCGAGGCCGACGTGGTCCGCCATCCGCTGGTCGCGCGCATCGTCGCCGCCTATGACCGCCGCGACCGGCGCCATGCCGCGCAGCGCCGCAAGAAGGACAGCCGAGTGAGCGATGCGCACGCTCGCGGCTCGCCATCGCCGTCGCCGCGCCGGCACCGCGTGGCGGCGCAGGCCGTCGCGCCGACTGCCGCCGCGCGGGCGTGACCAGAGCCGCGCGCGCGGCGCTCGCCGCTGCTTGGCCGGCGGCGACCGCGGCCGGGCAGCACCGGGCCGATCGAGATTGTCGCTCGTGCTCGGCGACGACGCGCATGGTGCGCGCGCTCAACCGGCGCTGGCGCGGCCGCGACACGCCGACCAACGTGCTGTCCTTCGCCAGCGGCGAGGCGGCGAGTGCCGGGCGGCCGCTGCTGCTGGGCGATGTCGTCCTCGCCTACGAGACGGTGGCGCGCGAGGCGGCGGCGCAGGGCAAGACGCTCGCCGACCACCTCGCGCCATCTCGTCGTCCACGGCGTGCTGCATCTTCTCGGCTACGATCACGAGACCGACGCGCGAGGCCGGCGCGCATGGAGGCGCTCGAGCGCCGCATCCTGGCCGCGGCTCGGCGTCGCCGATCCCTATCGCGTGCAGGAGGCCGCCGATGGCTGATGCGGCAGAGGGCGGCGCGCGCATCCGGCCGCGAACGGCGATGGCCCCTTCGAGCGCATCGTCAACTGGCTGCGCATCTCGGCCGGCGCAACGGCGAGCACAGCCTGCGCGACGAGCTCGAGGAGCTGATCGAGGAGCACGACGAGAGGCGCCGATCGATCCGCACGAGCGGCGCCTGCTCGTCAACATCCTCAAGCTGCACGAGGCGACCGCCGCCGACGTGATGGTGCCGCGCGTCGACATCGTGGCGATGCCGGTCGACACGCCCTTCGCCGATGCCGCGCGCCAGATGGCCGAGCATGGCCACTCGCGCGTGCCGGTCTATCGCGAGACGCTCGACGACGTGATCGGCATGGTCCATTTCAAGGATCTGCTGCCCTACGCGGTCGACGGCCGCGCCGTGCCGCTCGCCGATCTCGTGCGCAAGGTGCTGTTCGTCGCGCCGTCGATGCCGGTGCTCGACCTGCTGCTGCAGATGCGGCTGTCGCGCATGCACATGGCGCTCGTCGTCGACGAGTTCGGCGGCATCGACGGGCTCGTCACCATCGAGGACGTGATCGAGGAGATCGTCGGCGAGATCGAGGACGAGCATGACGACGCCGACCAGCCGAAGCTCATCGAGCGCGGCGACGGCACGGTGATCGCCGACGCGCGCACGCCGATCGAAGCGCTCGAGGCGCGCGCCGGCGCGCAGCTGCGGCCGCCGGGCGGCGAGGAGGTTCACACGCTGGGCGGGCTGGTCTTCGCGCTCGCCGGCCGCGTGCCGGCGCGCGGCGAGGCGATCAAGCATCCCGGCGGGCCTCGAATTCGAGGTGCTCGACGCCGATCCGCGCCGCGTCAAGCGGCTGCGGGTGCGCGGCCTGCCGCCCGGAGAGGAGCGACCATGGCTGAGCGGCCCGACGCGCCGATTTCGGTCCTGTTCCACACCGCCGGACCGCTGTCGCCGCTGCAGCGCGCGGCGCTCGGCGCCGCCGGGCTCGCCGGCTGGCCGCGCTATATCATGGCGCTGCTCCTGGGCGCGCTCGCAGCGATGGCGCTGCCGCCGTTCGATCTCGCGCCGGTGCTGCTGGTCTCCTTCGTCGGCCTCGTCTGGCTCGAGGACGGCAGCGCCGATCGGCGCGCGAGCTTTCGCGCTCGGCTGGAGCTTCGGCTTCGGCTTCTTCGTCGCCGGGCTCTACTGGATCGCGGCGGCGCTGTTCGTCGATATCGCGCAGTTCTGGTGGCTGCTGCCGTTCGCCGTGCTCGGCGTGCCGGCCGGGCTGGCGCTCTTCACCGGCCGCGCGCGCTGCTCGCGAGCCACGCGATCTGCCAGCGCCTGAGTCTCGGCGGCACGGCGCGCATCGTCGTGCTTGCGGCGTGCTGGGCGGTCGCCGAATGGCTGCGCGGCCATGTGCTGACCGGCTTTCCCTGGAACCTCATCGGCTATGCCTGGGCCGGCGGGTTTCCCGGCGGGCTCGCGATGCTGCAGACCGACCTCGCCTGTCTCGGCATCTACGGGCTCAGTCTTCTCACCGTCCTGGCGGCGGCGCTGCCGGCGCGGCTCGGCGACCTGACCGGCGGCCGGCGGGCGGCGCCGCTGGCCGCGTTGGCTCATCGTCGCGGCGCTCGCAGGCGGCGGCGCGCTGCGTCTCGCGCGGCGACGACGCGCGGCGATGGTGCCGGACATGATGCCTGCGCCTGGTGCAGCCTTCGATCCCGCAGAGCCTCAAGAACGATCCCGCCGCCGACGCCGCCGATTTCCGCCGCCTCCTGGCGCTGACGCGCCACGCCCGCGGCGGCGCCGCCCAAGCTGGTGATCTGGCCCGAGGCCGGCGCGCCGCCCTTCCTCGAGCGCGACGCCGCGGCGCGGCGCGCCATCGCCGCGACCCTGGCGCCGGGCGCGCTGGCGCTCGTCGGGACGGTGCGCACCGACCCGCCGCCCGAGCGGCCGCAGCATGTCTGGAACAGCCTCGAGGCGATCGACGCCAACGGCGACGTCGCTCGCCAGCTACGACAAGTCGCATCTCGTGCCGTTCGGCGAATACGTGCCGCTGCGCAGCGTGCTGCCGATCAACAAGATCACGCCGGGCACGATCGACTTCTCCGCCGGCGGCGGCCCGCGCACCCTCACGCTCGCCGGCGTGCCGCCGTTCAGCCCGCTGATCTGCTACGAGGCGATCTTTCCCGGCGCGGTCGTCGATCGAGGCGCACCGGCCGGACTGGCTGCTCAACATCACCAACGATGCCTGGTACGGCTTCACCTCCGGCCCGTTCCAGCATCTCGCGATCGCGCGCGTGCGCGCGGTCGAGGAGGGCCTGCCGCTGGTGCGCGACGGCAATAACGGCATCTCGGCGGTGTTCGATCCCTATGGCCGCGTGCTCGAGCGTCTCGATCTCGATGCCGTCGGCGTGCTCGACGCCGCGCTGCCGCAGGCGCTGCCGCCGACGCTCTATGGCCGTATCGGCGACGCGCGGCTTCGGCGGCATGCTCGCGGCGCTCCTGGCGTATCGCGGGCGCACGGGCGCCTGGCGACGCCGCACGCCGACACGAATGCGTTAACACACACCGACATAGGTGCGCCGTCACGGCATGGCGGCACCTATGAAGCGTGTACGCATTCGAGCCAACTCGAATCAGCCTTGTCCTTTCGGGTCAATTCGCATACGATTGCGTGCAACATATTCGCTGCGCAAGCGACCTAGGACGTGCTGAGCTTCGATTCCAGCGGCGGCGTCCGACAGACGCCATGGTTCCGAACATCCCCATCCGGTGGACGTTCATGTCGGCGCGCGCGTCCGCTTGCGGCGCACGACGCTTGGGCATGAGCCAGGAGAAGCTCGGCGAAGCCATCGGCCTCACCTTCCAGCAGGTGCAGAAATACGAGCGCGGCACCAACCGCATCGGCGCCAGCCGCCTGTTACGATCTGAGCCAGGTGCTCGACGTGCCGGTCTCCTTCTTCTTCGAGGAGCTCGAGTCCGAGCTGCTGCGAGCGCGCCCGCCGCGCCGGGATGAGCGAGCCGCCGGCGCGACCCTACGGCGACGGCGGCAGCAACCGCGAGACGCTCGAACTCGTCCGCGTCTTTCAGCGCATTTCCGACGCCGACGCATGCGCCGGCGTCTGTTCGATCTCGTCAAGGCGATCGCCGAGCGCCTATTTCCAGCGCTTGACGGCGCGCCCCGTCCGCCGGCACATCGCCTGCCATGAGCGCGCAGAGATCCGGGGCGCCGCAGCGCCTGCTCTATGGCCGCCGTCGCGGCCGCGCGCTGCGCCCGGGCCAGCGCCATCTGCTCGCAGACGATGCTGCCGCGCGCTGCGCGTCGCGCTGCCGCGCGAAGGCATCGCTCGATCCGCGGCGTCTCGTTCGCCGCGCCGGTGGCGGCGCTCTGGCTCGAGCTCGGCTTCGGCGGCGGCGAGCATCTGGCGGCGCAGGCCGCGCCGCATCCCGAGATCGGCATGCTCGGCGCCGAAGTGTTCGAGAACGGCGTCGCCAAGCTGCTCGCCGAGATGGAGCGCCGCAGCGCTCGCCAATATCCGCCTCTTCCTCGACGACGGCGCGGCTGCTGCTCGCCGCGCTGCCCGACCGTGCGATCGGCGCGCGTCTTCATCCTCTTTCCCGATCCCTGGCCCAAGGAGCGCCACAAGAAGCGCCGCCTCGTTGCGCGCGGCGACGCTCGACGCGCTCGCGCGCGTCGATGGCGGACGGCGCCGAGCTGCGGCTCGCCACCGACGACATGGACTATGCGCGCGCGATGCTGCAGCTCGCGCGACCGCGCATCCGCGCTTTCCGCTGGCTTGCGCGCAGAGCGCGCGCGACTGGCGCGAGCGCCCGATCGACTGGCCGCCGACGCGCTACGAGCAGAAGGCGCTTGCGGCCGGCCGCGCGGCCGCTTTATCTGCGCTTTGCCCGCATGGCGCGGACGGCCTGAGGGCGCGCGCTTTCAACCTTGCAGGCGCCGCCGGAATGGCTATATTCCGGAAAACCTCATAGGCTCGGCATCTGCCGGGCAGCGACAAGGGGTGGGCCGACAGGCCCACCCTTTGTTTTAGGATAGACGGGGAATCGGCTGCGACGTGATTGACGCCGCTCGCCATCGAAACGCTCATCGCGCCTTCGCTCGCGGCGATGGGCTATCGCGTCGTGCGCGTCGCCTTCACCGGCGGCCGCCGCGCCACGCTGCAGATCATGGCCGAGCGCAGCGACGACGGCGCCATGACGGTCGAGGATTGCGCCGACGTGAGCCACACGGTCTCGGCGCTGCTCGACGTCGCCGACCCGATCGCCTCCGCCTATCTGCTCGAGGTGAGCTCGCCCGGGCATCGACCGGCCGCTGCGTGCGGCGCGAGGATTACGAGCGCTTCGCCGGCTTCGAGGCGAAGATCGAGCTGAGCGAGCCGCGCGACGGCCGCCGCCGCTTCCGCGGCCGGCTGCTCGGGCGTCGAGGGCGACGCCTTGAAGCTCGATCTCGGCGCCGAGACGGTGCTGCTGCCGCTGGCGCGCGATCGCCCGGGCGAAGCTCGTCCTGTCCGACGCGCTCATCGCCGCGACCACAACGATCGCAACCGCACCTAGAGACGAGCATGCCAGTCACCACGACGCCTTCCCAACCAAGAGCTCCTGCAAGTCGCCGACACGGTCGCGCGCGACAAAGGCATCGACCGCGACGAGGTGCTGCAGGCGATGGAGCAGGCGATCCAGAAGGCCGGCCGCTCGAAATACGGCCAGGAATACGACATCCGCGCCGAGATCGACCGCAAGAACGGCGAGATCCGCCTGATGCGCTTCCGCGAGGTCGCCGATCCGGTCGAGAACGAAGCGACGCAGATCCCCTCGCCGAGGCGCGCCGGCTCAATCCCGAGGCCGAGGTCGGCGACTTCCTCACCGATCCGCTGCCGCCGATCGATTTCGGCCGCATCGCCGCGCAGACGGCGAAGCAGGTCATCGTGCAGAAGGTGCGCGACGCCGAGCGCCAGCGCCAGTTCAACGAGTTCAAGAACCGCGTCGGCGAGATCGTCAACGGCCTCGTCAAGCGCGTCGAGTTCGGCAACGTCATCGTCGATCTCGGCCGCGCCGAGGCGATCCTGCGCCGCGACGAGCTGCTGCCGCGCGAGAGCTTCCGCCAGGGCGAGCGCGTGCGCGCCTACATCTACGACGTGCGCCAGGAGGTGCGCGGCCCGCAGATCTTCCTGTCGCGCACCCATCCGCAATTCATGGCCAAGCTGTTCGCCCAGGAAGTGCCGGAAATCTATGACGGCATCATCGAGATCCGCGCGGTCGCGCGCGATCCGGGCTCGCGCGCCAAGATCGCCGTCATCTCCAACGACAGCGGCATCGATCCGGTCGGCGCCTGCGTCGGCATGCGCGGCTCGCGCGTGCAGGCGGTGGTCGCCGAACTCCAGGGCGAGAAGATCGACATCATTCCCTGGTCGGCCGATCCCGCGACCTTCGTCGTCAACGCGCTCGCGCCGGCCGAGGTCGCCAAGGTGGTGATGGACGAGGAGCAGCGCCGCATCGAGGTCGTCGTGCCCGACGACCAGCTCTCGCTCGCCATCGGCCGGCGCGGGCAGAACGTGCGGCTCGCCTCGCAGCTCACCGGCTGGGACATCGACATCCTGACCGAGGCCGAGGAGAGCGAGCGCCGCCAGGAGGAGTTCCGCACGCGCAGCAAGATGTTCATCGAGGCCCTCGACGTCGACGATGTCATCGCCCATCTCTCTGGTGACCGAGGGCTTCACCTCGGTCGAGGAGGTGGCCTTCGTGCCGATCGAGGAACTGGCGCGGCATCGAGGGCTTCGACGAGGACGATCGCGAACGAGCTGCAGCAGCGCGCCCGCACCTTCATCAAGGAGCAGAACGAGCGGCTCGAGGCGCGGCGCAAGGAACTCGGCGTCTGCCGACGAGATCGCGGCGATCGACGGCGTGACGCCGGCCCTGCTCGTGGCGCTCGGCGAGAAAGGCGTGAAATCGCTCGACGATCTCGCCGATCTCGCCGCCGACGAGCTGATCGAGATGGCGGCCGGCCAGGTCAAGCTCGAGGAGGCCGAGGCCAAGGCCATCATCATGGCGGCGCGCGCGCATTGGTTCGCCGACGAAGACGCCGGCCGCGGCACCCACGGCACCATCGGCGGAGTAAGCATTGGCGGCATCGGCAGCGAACCCGGCGCCGCGCGCCCGCGCACCGCCGCGTTCCGCGGCGCGGCGGACGGCGATGGACGCGGCGGTCGAGCGGCGCTGCCTCGTCACCGGCGAGGTGCGGCCGAAGACCGAGCTCGTCCGCTTCGTCGTCGATCCCGCGGGCCGGATCGTGCCCGATGTCACGGCGCGTCTGCCCGGCCGGGGTTTGTGGTTGACGGCGCGGCGCGATATAGTGGAGCAGGCGGTGGCCAAGCGCCTGTTCGCGCGGGCGGCGCGGGCGACGGTCACCGTCGACGAGGGGTTGGCGGATCGCGTCGAGGCGCTGCTCGCGGCGCAGTGCTGCAGCCTGCTCGGGCCTGGCGCGGCGCGCCGGCCAGGCGGTTACCGGCTTCGCCAAGGTGCGCGCGCTCGTCGGCGTCGGGCGATGCGGCGGTGCTGGTCGAGGCGGCGGACGGCGGCGCGGATGCGCGCGGCAAGCTCGAGGCGCTGGCGCCCGGCGTGCCGGTGGTCGACCGTCTGACCTGCGCCGAGTTGAGCGCGGCCTTCGGGCGCGAGCATGTCGTGCACGCGGCGCTCGCGCCGGGGCGGCTTGGCGCAGACCTTCCTCGCCGAGGCGGCGCGGCTCGGCGGCTTTCGTGCCGCGCCGGGCAGAGGATTCTGAGCTTGGAGCGTAATGGTACCGGATGACCGACAGACCGATAACACCGATCAGGAAACAAACGCCCGCTGAGCCTCGGCCGCGCCGGCGGCCGGCTCGAGCTGCGCAAGCCGATCGAGACCGGCCAGGTCCGGCAGAGCTTCCCGCATGGCCGCTCCAAGACCGTCCAGGTCGAGGTGCGCAAGAAGCGCGCCGTGCCGGCGCCGGGCCGGCGAGAAGCCCGAGGCCCGCCACGGCCAAGGACAGCCGCCGGCGCCGCCGCGGCGCCCGACCGCGCCGCCGCGTGCGCCGCGGCCTGGTGCTGCAAGGCCTCACCGCCGAGGAGCGGGCCCATCGCACGCGCGCGCTCAAGGGCGCGATCCGGGCCGATGAGGAAGCGCGCCGCCAGGCCCAGATCGACGCCGAGCAGCAGCGCGCCGAGGCGGAGCGCCTGCGCCGAGGAGGCGACCGCGCCGCGCCGAGGACGAGGCCCGCCGCAAGGCCGAGGAGGAGGCGCGCCACAAGCACGACGAGGAATCGCGCCGCGTCGAGGACGACGCGCGGCGCAAGGCCGAGAAGGCGGACAGAGGATTCGCGCCGCGAGGTGGCCGAGCGCGCCGGCAAGGCGGCGGCGGCCAAGGTCGCGGCGCTCACCGCCGCCGGCAAGGTCAAGGCCGTCGAGGAGGAGCCCGAGGAAGAGGCCCCGGCCAAGCGCGGCCCGCGCGTCGAGGTCAAGAAGGCGCCGACCCCGGTCCGGCGCGACGAGCCGCGCCGGCGCACCGGCAAGCTCACCATCACCAAGGTGCTGAACGAGGACGAGCGACGAGCGCCAGCGCAGCCTCGCCTCGTTGCGCCGCCACCGCGAGCGCGAAAAGCAGCGCGCGCTGCAGCAGCTTCAGGAACAGACCAAGATCGTGCGCGACGTGGTGGTGCCCGAGCACATCACCGTGCAGGAGCTCGCCAACCGCATGGCCGAGCGCAGCGCCGACGTCATCAAGGCGCTGATGCGCATGGACGTGATGGCCACCATCAACCAGACGCATCGACGCCGACACCGCCGAGCTCCTGGTCGAGCGAATTCGGCCACCGCATCCGCCGCGTCTCCGAAGCCGATGTCGAGATCGGCCTCAAGGGCGACGACGATGTCGGCCGAGACGCTGGTGCCGCGGCCGCCGGTCGTCACCGTGATGGGCCATGTCGATCACGGCAAGACCTCGCTGCTCGATGCGCTGCGCCACACCGACGTGGCGGGCGGCGAGGCCGGCGGCATCACGCAGCATATCGGCGCCTATCAGGTCACGCTCAAAGGCGGCCAGCGCATCACCTTCATCGACACGCCGGGCCACCAGGCCTTCACCGCGATGCGCGCGCGCGGCGCCCACGTCACCGATATCGTCGTGCTGGTGGTCGCCGCCGATGACGGCATCAAGGAGCAGACGGTCGAGGCGATCCGCCACGCCAAGGCGGCGGCGCGCGCCGATCATCGTCGCCATCAACAAGATCGACCGCCCCGACGCCAAGCCCGAGCGCGTGCGCCAGGAACTGCTGCAGCACGAGATCGTGGTCGAGGAGATGGGCGGCGACGTGCTCGACGTCGAGGTCTCGGCGACCAAGCACCTCGGCCTCGACAAGCTCGAAGAGGCGATCCTGCTGCAGGCGGAGATCCTCGATCTCAAGGCCAATCCGAACCGCGCCGGCCGAGGGCACCGTGATCGAGGCGAAGCTCGAGCGCGGCCGCGGCCCGGTCGCGACCGTGCTGATCAAGCGCGGCACGCTGAAGGTCGGCGACATCTTCGTCGCCGGCAGCGAATGGGGCCGCGTCCGCGCGCTCGTCGACGATCGCGGCACCAACATCAAGGAGGCCGGGCCGTCGATGCCGGTCGAGGTGCTGGGCCTCAACGGCACGCCCCTGGCCGGCGATGATTTCGTCGTCGCCGAGAACGAAAGCCGCGCCCGCGACATCGCCGACTATCGCCAGCGCCGCCGGCGCGAGCAGCAGGCGGCCCTGGGCGCGCGCGGCACGCTCGAGCAGATGTTCTCGCAGATCGCCGCCGGCGCCGCCAAGGAGCTGCGCCGTCGTGGTCAAATCCGACGTGCAGGGCTCGCTCGAGGCGATCACCGGCTCGCTCGAGAAGCTCTCGACCAGCGAGGTCGCGATGCGCGTGCTGCATGCCGCGGTCGGGCGGCATCAACGAGAGCGACGTGATCCTGGCCAAGGCGTCGAACGCGGTCATCATCGGCTTCAACGTCCGCGCCAATCCGCAGGCGCGCGACCTCGCCCGCCGCGACGGCGTCGAGATCCGCTACTACTCGATCATCTACGACGTGATCGACGACATGAAGGCGGCGCTCGAGCGGCCTGCTGTCGCCGACGAAGCGCGAGCGCTTCCTCGGCAACGCCGCGATCCGCGAGGTCTTCACCATCACCAAGGTCGGCAAGGTCGCCGGCTGCATGGTCACCGACGGCGTCGTCCGCCGCGGCGCCAGGGTCCGGCTCCTGCGCGACAACGTCGTGATCCACGAAGGCAGCCTCAAGACCCTGAAGCGCTTCAAGGACGAGGTCCGCGAGGTGCGCGAGGGCTTCGAATGCGGCATGGCCTTCGAGAACTACCAGGACATCCAGGTCGGCGACGTCATCGAGTGCTTCGAGGTCGAAGAGGTCGCGCGCGCGCTGTGACGGGCGGATCAGCCTGATGGCGATGCGCGGCACGAGCCAGCGGCCGCTGCGGGTGGGCGAGGAATTGCGGCATGCGCTTGCCCGCATCTTCGAGCGCGGCGAGCTGCGCGATCCCGCGCTGGCGGACGCGACGGTCACCGTCACCGAGGTGCGCGTCACGCCCGATCTCAAGAACGCGACCGCCTATGTCGTGCCGCTCGGCGGGGCGAACGCCGCCGAGATCATGGCGGCGCTCGGCCGCAGCGCACCCTTCCTGCGCCGCGCGCTGGCGCACGAGGTGAAGTTGCGCCACGCGCCGGCGCTGGCTTTCACGCTCGACACCTCGTTCGATTACGCCAGCCGCATCGATGCGCTGCTCCGCACGCCGACGGTCGAGCGCGATCTCGCGACGCCGGCCGGCCCCGAGAGCGAGGATGGCGGCGATGGCGCGTAGGCGGCGCGGCACGCCCATCCACGGCTGGATCGTCCTCGACAAGCCGCCCGGCCTGACCTCCGCCGCGGCCGTCGCGGCGGTGCGCCGCATCACCGGCGCGGCCAAGGCAGGCCATGGCGGCACGCTCGACCCGCTCGCCACGGGCGTGCTGCCGATCGCGCTCGGCGAAGCGACCAAGACCGTCTCCTGGGCGATCGAAGGGCTGCAAGCTCTATCATTTCACGCTGCGCTGGGGCGAGGCGCGCGACACCGACGACGCCGAGGGAGCGATCATCGGCGACGAGCCCGGTTCGCCCCGATGAGGCCGCGATCGACGCGCGCGCTGCCGCGCTTCGTCGGCACGCCGATGCAGCGCCCGCCGGCCTATTCGGCCATCAAGATCGCGGGCGAGCGGGCCTATGACCTGGCGCGCGAGGGCCTGAATCCGACGCTGGCGCCGCGCCCGGTCGAGATCACGATTTGGACCTCCTCGACATTCCCGACCCGGACCATGCGGTGCTGGCCGCGATGGTCGGGCGCGGGACCTATATTCGGGCGCTCGCCCGCGACCTGGGCGAGGCGCTCGGCACCCATGCCCACATCACCGCCCTGTGCCGCCGCATGGTCGGCCGGTTCCGGCTGGAACAGGCGATTTCCCTGGATAATCTTGCGTCGCTGGGGCATAGTGCCGTGCTATCGGAGCATCTGCTTCCGATCGAGACCGCGCTGGACGACATCCCGGCGCTGGCCTTGACGGATGCCGAAGCCCACGCGTTGCGTTACGGTCAGACCGTGACCGCGTTGCGCCCCTCGGATCGGGCGCGCATCGATCAAATCGGCGACGGCGTGACGCTGTGCGCCATGAGCGGCGGAAAGCTCGTGGCGCTGGTCGAGATCGAAGCGGGCGGCTTGCGGCCGGTGCGCGTGTTGAACCTGTGACCCTTGGGAGTAGCGAGATGTCGATTACGGCCGTGCGCAAGCAGGAGCTGATTTCGGAATATGCCCGCCAGTCCGGCGACACCGGCTCGCCCGAGGTGCAAGTCGCGATCCTGTCGGAACGCATCCGCAACCTCACCGACCACCTGTCGACGCACAAAAAGGATTTTCATTCGCGGCGCGGCCTGCTGGTCATGGTCGGCCAGCGCCGCAGCCTGCTCGACTACCTGAAGCGCACCGCGCCCCGCGCTACGAAGAGCTGATCGGGCGGCTGGGGCTCCGCCGCTGAGCGCCTCGCCCTCGCCTCGCCATCCGCCCCGCCGGGGCGGAGTGAGGCTGTTGTCCCCATTTTCGTGCGGTCCACATGCGGCGACGCCCGGCGTCGCCCGCGCCGCGCCCACTCTTTCCCCAGAGAGAGAGAGAGAGAAGAGAGAGATGTTCGAAGTTTTCCGCAAGGAACTGATGTGGGGCGGCCGCCGCCTCACGCTCGAGACCGGCAGAGTCGCACGCCAAGCCGACGGCGCCGTCCTCGCGACCTATGGCGAGACGACGGTGCTGTGCACCGCGGTCGCCAGCAAGGCAGTCGAAGCCGGGGCAGGATTTTTTCCCGCTCACCGTCAACTACCAGGAAAAGACCTTTGCCGCGGGCAAGATCCCCGGCGGCTTCTTCAAGCGCGAGGGCACGGCCGTCGGAGAAGGAGACGCTGGTCTCGCGCCTCATCGACCGGCCGATCCGGCCGCTTTTCGCGCCGGGCTTCCTCAACGAGACGCAGGTCGATCTGCACCGTGCTGTCGCACGACCTCGAGAACGATCCCGACATCGTCGCGCTGGTCGGCGCCTCGGCGGCGCTGACGCTGTCCGGCATCCCGTTCCTCGGGCCGATCGGCGGCGCGCGCGTCGGCTACATCGACGGCGAGTACGTGCTCAACCCGCACCTCGACGATCTGGAGAACAGCGCGCTCGACCTCGTCGTCGCCGGCACCAACGAAGGCGTGCTGATGGTCGAGTTCGAAGCGAAGGAGCTGAGCGAGAGACGTCATGCTCGGCGCCGTCATGTTCGGCCACCGCGGATTCCAGCCGGTGCTCAAGGCGATCATCGAGCTCGCCGAGGCCGCGGCCAAGGAGCCGTGGAACGTGCCCTCGACCAAGAGCGAAGAGGTCAAGGCGATCGAGAGCGGCGCTTCGCGCGCCACGGCATCAGCCGAGAAGCTGCGCGCGGCCTATGCCGAGCAGCAGAAGCAGGCGCGCTCCAACCGGCTCGACGCGATCAAGGCCGAGATCGCCAGCTCGTTCCCCGACGAGGCGCAAACGCACGCTCGCCGGCAAGATCTTCAAGGAGCTCGAGAAGGAGATCGTGCGCGGCGCCATCCTCGAAGGCAAGCCGCGCATCGACGGGCGCGACACCGAGACGATCCGCCCGATCTCCTGCGAGGTGGGCGTGCTGCCGCGCGCGCACGGCTCGGCGCTCTTCACCCGCGGCGAGACCCAGGCGCTCGTCGTCGCCACGCTCGGCACCGGCCAGGACGAGCAGATCATCGACGCGCTCGAGGGCGAATACCGTTCGCACTTCATGCTGCACTACAATTTCCCGCCCTATTCGACCGGCGAGGCGGGCCGCATGGGCACGCCCGGGCGGCGCGAGATCGGCCACGGCAAGCTCGCCTGGCGCGCCGTGCATCCGCTGCTGCCGACCAAGGAGAGCTTCCCCTACACCGTCCGCGTCGTCTCGGAGATCACCGAATTGAACGGCTCCTCCTCGATGGCGACGGTGTGCGGCGCGTCGCTGTCGCTGATGGATGCGGGCGTGCCGCTGGCGCGGCCGGTCGCCGGCATCGCCATGGGCCTCATCAAGGAGGCGGACGGCTTCGCCGTGCTGTCCGACATCCTCGGCGACGAGGACCATCTCGGCGACATGGACTTCAAGGTGGCCGGCACCGACAGACGGCGTCACCGCGCTGCAGATGGACATCAAGATCACCTCGATCACCGAGGAGATCATGCGCATCGCGCTCGACGCAGGCGAAGGACGGGCGCCTGCACATCCTCGGCGAGATGGCGAAGGCGCTGTCCGCGGCGCGCGAGGCGGTGAGCAACAACGCGCCGCGCATCACCACGATCACCATCCCCAAGGACAAGATCCGCGAAGTGATCGGCTCGGGCGGCAAGGTGATCCGCGAGATCTGCGAGGTGACCGGCGCCAAGATCGACATCGAGGATGACGGCACGATCAAGGTCGCGGCGGTCGACGCCGACGCCTCGCGCGCAGCGATCGACTGGATCCGCGGCATCGTCGCCGAGCCCGAGCTCGGCGTCGTCTATAACGGCAAGGTGGTGAAGACCGTCGATTTCGGCGCCTTCGTCAATTTCCTCGGCGCGCGCGACGGCCTCGTCCACATCAGCGAGCTCGCGCCGCATCGCGTCGGCAAGGTCACCGACGTCGTCAAGGTCGGCGACCAGGTGAAGGTCAAGGTGCTGGGCTTCGACGATCGCGGCAAGGTGAAGCTCAGCATGAAGCAGGTCGACCAGGCGACCGGCGAGGATATCAGCGCGCAAGCTCGAGGAAGAGCGCCGCGGCCGGCGCGAGGAAGTCAAGGCCGCGACGTGAGCCGCCATCGCGCCAGGCGCCGCCGACACCACGCCGCCGACGTCGAGAGCCGGGCCGTGACCGCGGGCTTGATCGCCGCTTCGTCGCGTCGCCGATTTCCGCCGCCGCGCATCATCGGCCATCGCGGCGCGGCGTCGAGCGCGCCCGAGAACACGCTCGCCGGCCTGCGCCGCGCGCACGCGCTCGGCGCGCGCTGGGTCGAGTTCGACGTGCAGGCGACGCGCGACGATTGCCCGATCCTGCTGCATGACGCGCGGCTCGAGCGCACCACCGACGGCCGCGGCATCGCCGCCGACCGCGCCGCGGCCGACATCGCGCGTGCTCGATGCCGGCGCGTGGTTCGGCAGCGCGTTACCGCGGCGAGCGCGTGCCGCGCCTCGACGACGCGCTGGCGCTGCTCGATGCGCTCGGACCTGGGCGCGGTGATCGAGATGAAGGCCGCGCCCGGCGCCGGCCCGCGCACCATGCGCGCGGCGCTCGCCGCGCTGCGCGCTGCGGCATGGCGGGCCGATTGCACATCCTGTCGAGCTTCGACGAGGCCGCGCTCGCCGTCGCGCGGACGGCAGGCGCCGGACATTCCGCGCGCCCTCATCGTCAAGACGGTGCCGGCGGATTGGCGCGGCGCGTACCGAGCGGCTCGGCGTGCGGCGCGCTGCATGCCGACCGATCGTGCCCTCGACGCGCGGCACGTCGCCGCGATTGCCGCGCGTCTGCCGTTGCGCGCCTATACCGTCAACGCGCCGGAGCGGGCGCGGACCCTCTTCGCCTGGGGCGCGGCTGCGGTGTTCACGGATTGCCCCGATGTGTTACTCTCCGCTGTCGGCCACCAGACGGAAGGGCCGGCCTCGGCCGGCCTCGGGGGAGTAACGAGAAGTGAGGCCGCTCAACGCGCTGGTCATTTCCGGCCGCGAAGTGCTGCCGCTCGTCGAGGGCGGCAAGGGCATCTCCGTGTCGAACGGCGAAAGCTCGGGCGCTTGGGCCGCCTGCGGCGGCGTCGGCACGTTCTCGGGCGTCAACGCCGACAGCTATCGACGACGACGGCAGCCTGATCCCGCAGCACTATCTCGGCCGCACCCGGCGCGAGCGCCACGAGGAGCTGATCCGCTACGCCATCGCCGGCGGCATCGAGCAGGCGCGCGTCGCCTGGGAGCGCGTCGGGCGGCCAGGGCCGCATCCACATGAACGTGCTGTGGGAGATGGCCGCGGCCGAGCGCATCCTGCACGGCGTGCTCGAAGGGCGCGCGCGGCCTCATCAACGGCGTCACCTGCGGCGCCGGCATGCCCTACCGCATCGCCGAGATCTGCGCCCGCTACGGCGTCCATTACTACCCGATCGTATCCTCGGGCCGCGCCTTCCGCGCGCTGTGGAAGCGCGCCTATCACAAGTTCCGCGACTGGCTCGGCGGCGTCGTGTACGAGGATCCGTGGCTCGCCGGCGGCCATAACGGCATCTCCAACAACGACGATCCCGAACGACCCGAGCCGCCCTTCCCGCGCGTCCACGAGCTGCGCCAGATGATGCGCGAGTATCGGGCTTGGCCGAGACGCCGATCATCATGGCGGGCGGCGTGTGGTGCCTCCGGGAATGGGAGGACTGGATCGCCAATCCGGAGCTCGGCCCGGTCGCGTTCCAGTTCGGCACGCGGCCGCTCCTGACCAAGGAGAGCCCGATCTCGGAGGCGTGGAAGCGCAAGCTGCTGACGCTCAGGGACGGCGACGTCTATCTCAACCGCTTCAGCCCGACCGGGTTCTATTCCTCGGCCGTGCGCAACAACTTCCTCAACGAGCTGCAGCAGCGCTCGGAGCGCCAGGTCGCCTATTCGATCGAGCCGGTCGGGCGACCATCTGGCGCCGCTCGAGGTCGGTGCGCGGCGGCGCGTCGTCTATCTGACGCCGCACGACCGCGAGCGCGCGCTCATCTGGATGAGCCAGGGCTTCACCGAGGCGCTGCGCACGCCCGACAGCACCCTGATCTTCGTCACGCCCGAGAAGGCGTATGAAATCCGCACCGACCAGATCGGCTGCATGGGCTGCCTCTCGGCGTGCCAGTTCTCCAACTGGGCGCAGAACGAGGACGGCACCACCGGCAAGAAGGCCGACCCGCGCAGCTTCTGCATCCAGAAGACGTTGCAGGCGATCCGCCATTCCGACGACGTCGAGTTCCAGCTCATGTTCGCCGGCCACAACGCCTATCGCTTTGCCCGCGACCCGTTCTACGCCAACGGCTTCATTCCCACCGTGCGCGAGCTGATCGATCGGCTGCAGACCGGGGACTGAACCCATCGGCACCGCGCGGGCGCGGCTGTCGCGCCGATGCAGGGGGCCGCGCGCCGCGTTGCGTCACTTCAAGGGGAGGAAGAAATGCTGCACAAGTTCCTGAGCTTCGACGAGATGGTCACGCCGGCCGTGATCCAGATTCTTTATTGGATCGTGATAGCGCTCATCATCATCGGGTTGATCACCAGCCTGTTCCACGGATTCTGGTCGTTTATCGGCGGCGTTGTCGCGGCCGTCATCGGTTTCATTTTCTGGCGCGTGTATTGCGAGCTGATCCTCGTCGTTTTCCGCATCCATGGCCAGCTCGGCGAGATCGTCCGCAACACCGCCGCCAACCCGACCCATACCTAGGCCGACCCGCTCGCGGCCATGGCCGCGAGCGACGCCTTTCGTCGCAGCCGACGACGGGCACGGGCCGATGAACCGCTTTTCCTGCCGGGCGGGCTGGGCTAGGATCGCGCACCCTGTAAATCCGGCCTTTCCAGCCCTATATTCGTGCAGCATGACGGCGTCACGTCCCTTCACCAATGCCCTCGAAATGCTGCGCGCGGCGCGGCTGCGGCCGACCCGGCAGCGGCTCGCCCTGGCGCGGCTCCTGTTCGAGCAGGGCGACCGCCACGTCACCGCCGAGCAGCTTCACGGCGAGGCCTCGGCGGCAGCGATCCGCGTCTCGCTCGCCACCGTCTACAACACGCTGCATCAATTCGTCGAGGCGCGGCCTGCTGCGCGAGGTCGTGGTCAATTCCGGGCCGGTCCTATTTCGACACCAACATCGAGCGACCACCATCACTTCTTCTTCGAGGATTCGGGCCGGCTCCTCGACATCCCGGGCGAGCATATCGACGTCACCGGCCTGCCCGACCCGCCCGAAGGCGCCTCGATCCGGCGCGTTGACGTCATCATCCGGGTCGATCGGCGAACCTCCTGACCGCCGGCTAAATTAGATTTATTCTAATCTACCTTGACAGTGCCGGCCCTGCGGCGGCATATTGGAAATGTCAGATCTACCGTCCACGAGGAGGGGACCATGCCGTCTCTCAAGGGTACCAAGACCGAGCAGAACCTGAAGGACGCGTTCGCCGGCGAAAGCCAGGCGAACCGCCGCTATCTCTATTTCGCGCAGAAGGCCGACGTCGAAGGCTTCAACGACGTCGCCGCCGTGTTCCGCTCCACCGCGGAAGGCGAGACCGGCCATGCGCACGGCCATCTCGAATATCTCGAGGAGGTCGGCGATCCGGCGACCGGCAAGCCGATCGGCCCGACCCCCGACAATCTCGAGGCCGCGGTCGCCGGCGAGACGCACGAATATACCGACATGTATCCCGGCATGGCGCGCACCGCCCGCCAGGAAGGCTTCGACGAGATCGCCGACTGGTTCGAGACGCTCGCCAAGGCCGAGAAGTCGCATGCCGGCCGCTTCCAGAAGGCGCTCGACACGCTTTAAGCCGCTCGTCCTCGCCCGCCCGCTGAAGAAAGGCCCCCTCGCCGGCCCGTTGCGGGTCGGGCGAGGGGTGAGGGCAATCCAGGCGCCCGAAGGAGAAACCCATGCGGGAAGGCAGCCTCGACGCGCCGACGCGCCATCCGATCGACTGGCAGGACCCGGATTTCTACGACGCCGCCAAGATCGAGGCCGAGATGCGGCGCGTCTTCGAGATCTGCCACGGCTGCCGCCGCTGCTTCAATCTGTGCGACAGCTTCCCGCGGCTCTTCGACCTGATCGACGGCACCGAGTCGGGCGAGTTCGAGGCGGTCGATCCCAAGGACTACGGCAAGGTCGTCGAGGCCTGCACGCTCTGCGACATGTGCTTCATGACGAAGTGCCCCTACGTGCCGCCGCATCCGTTCAACGTCGATTTCCCGCATCTGATGCTGCGCTACCGCGCCGCCGAAGCGAAAGCGGGCAAGATCGCGTGGAGCGCGCGCCAACTCGTCGAGACCGACCGCAACGGCAGCCTCGCCGCCAAGGTGGCCCCGCTCGCCAACTGGGCGACGCGACGGGGCAACCGGATGACGCGGCCGGCCATGGAGGCGCTCGCCGGCATCGACCGCGCGGCCGAGCTGCCGAAATTTCACGGCCGCACCTTCATGATGCGGGCCGCCGCGCAGCCCGTCGCGGTCAACGACAAGGCGCCCGCCTTCGGCCGCAAGGCGGTCCTCTATGCCGACCTGCTTCGTCAACTACAACAATCCCCGCATCGGCGAGGCGGCGCGCGCGGTGCTGGCCCATAACGGCGTCGCGACCGAGGCGCTCTATCCCGGATGCTGCGGCATGCCGCAGCTCGAGCAGGGCGAGCTCGACCGGGTCGCGGCCCGCGCGCGGCAGACGGCGGCGGCGCTGTTGCCGCGCATCGAGGCCGGCTACGACGTGGTCGCGCTGGTGCCGTCCTGCGCCCTCATGCTCAAGTTCGAATGGCCGCTGCTGCTGCCCGGCGACGCGGCTGTCGCCCGGCTCGCCCGCGCCACTTTCGACGTCAGCGAATACGTCGTCGACATCGCGAAGAAGGAGGGCCTCGCGCCCGGGCTCGCGTCGCTTCCGGGCGGCGTGAGCCTGCACATCGCCTGCCATGCGCGGGCGCAGAACATGGGGCAGAAGGCGGCGGAAATGCTGCGCCTGCTGCCGCAGCCGGACCTGGCGGTGATCGAGCGCTGCTCGGGCCACGGCGGCTCGTGGGGCGTGATGAAGGAGAATTTCGCGGTCGCGCTCAAAGTGGGCAAGCCGGTGGCGCGCCAGGCGGCGCGCAACGCCAAGGCGTTTCTCGCGTCCGAATGCCCGCTCGCCGCGACCCACATCCTCCAGGGCATGGAAGCCGAGGACGCAACCGCGCGTCCGGCCGAGGCGTTTCATCCGATCGAGCTGATGGCGCTGGCCTATGGGCTTCTGCCGCAGGACCGCGGGCAATGAGGATCGGGACCATGACCGAAAAGCGATTGCTCACGCGCGCCGACATCCTGCCGCTCGAGGCCTATGCCGCCGAGCGTCGCGCCCACAAAGCCCGGATCGCCGCCGTCAAGGCGCTTGCGCCGCGTCGAGGTCGGCCCCTTCGCCACGTTCTATTTCGAGAATTTCGACACGATGTGGCATCAGGTGCACGAGATGCTGTACATCGAGCGCGGCGGCGAGGCGCAGATCGCCGACGAGCTCGACGCCTACAACCCGCTTATCCCGCAAGGCAGTGAGCTCATCGCCACGGTGATGATCGAGATCGAGGATGCCGCGCGGCGCGAGCGCGAACTGATGCGGCTCGGCGGCATCGAGAACCACATGTTCCTCGCCGTCGGCGGCGCGAAGCTGTACGGCCTCCCCGATCCGACGCGCGAGAACACCTCGCCCGAGGGCAAGGCCTCGTCGGTGCAGTTCGTGCGCTTTCCCTTCACCCCGGCGCAGAAGGCCAAGTTCCGCGCTCCCGGCGGCGCAAATCGTCGCCGGCATCGACCACCCGAATTACCGCCACATGGCGGTGATGCCCGAGACCGTCCGCGCCGCGCTCGCCGAAGATTTCGCCTGACCTGTCACTGCGAGGGGCGCAGCGACGAAGCAATCTTCCGCGGCGGAGGCAGATCGCTTCGCTGCGCTCGCATGACAGCGGCAAAAAGCCGTTTCGATTTGCGCCGGCGGCAGCCTACGGCACCGCCTCGTCGGGCAGGACGCCCCAGATTTCGCTGCGCTCGATCCAGCCCTTGATGTCCTGCGCCTCGATGCGACACCAAGCGCCGCGGCAGTCGAGCAAGCGCGCGACGACGCCGGGCTCGGCGCGGGCCACCACCGCTGCATTCGCGGCGGGGTCGCTGCGCAGCAGGCGCAGCGACCCCATGATCACGACGCTGCGGGCCGGGGTGAGCATGCGCTCGTGCATCCATCCCTCGGTGCCGTCGCTGTCGCGGACCTTGCGCCACACATCAAAGGCGGCGAGGACCTCGATCGGCAGCCCCTTGCGCTGATAGACCCATTCGATGGGATAGCGCTCGCCCGGGCCGGTGCGCATATTGACGAGATCGACGCGCAGCGTGGCGAAGTGCGGCATCTTTTCCTCGGCCGCCAATGTCGGCGCCGCGGCCAAAACCAGCACCGCGACCGCCGCGCACAAGGCCGGGGAAAAAGCAAGGAAGCGCACGGCCGCTCCTCTAAACCTGCCGCGGCGACCGGTCAAGTGTGCGACGCCCCAATGAAGCAGCCGCGCGAGGCGACCGCCAGCGGCGCTTGGTCGTCGGCAGCATCCCCTTCCTCCGTTGCCGCTCACCCCTGCCCGCAAGTCGGGCAGTCGGGATCGCGCGGCAGCTTGATGCGATGAAAGTCGGTGCGCAGCGCGTCGTAGACGACGAGATGGCCCGACAGGCTCTCGCCGAAGCCCAGCAGCTCCTTCAGCACCTCGGTCGCCTGCAAGCGTGCCGATGACGCCCGCGATCGCGCCGAGAATGCCGGCCTCCTCGCAGCGCGGCACCGCATCGGGCGGCGGCGGCTCGCGAAAGAGGCAGCGGTAGCAGGGATGCGGCGGGCCGAGATGGGACTTGAAGGTCGAGAGCTGGCCCTCGAACGGCGACAAGCGCCGCCGCGACCAGCGTCTTGCCGAGGCGATGGCACATATCGTTGAGCAGATAGCGCGTCGCGAAATTGTCGCTGCCGTCGGCGACGAGTCATAGGCGCCGACGATCGCCGCGGCGTTCGCCGCGTCGAGCCGCACCGCATGCGGCTCGACCGCGACCTCGGGATTGATCTGCGGCCAGCGTGCGCCGCGCGCTTTCCACCTTGGCGACGCCGATGCGCGAGGTCGGGTGGATGATCTGGCGCTGCAGGTTGGAGAGATCGACCTCATCGTCGTCGACGATGCCGAGCGTGCCGACGCCGGCGGCGGCGAGATAGAGCAGCACCGGCGAGCCGAGCCCGCCCGCGCCGACCACCAGCACGCGCGCCGCCATCAGCCGCGCCTGACCCTCCTCGCCCACCTCGTCGAGAATGAGATGACGGGCGTAGCGCTCGAACTGCGCGTCGGTGAGGGCGATCTCCGCACGTCACGCGCCAAGGCCCGTCGAACAGCGCCGTCGAAAGATAGCGCTCGGCGGTGTCGGGCAGCACGATCGACGATCATCTTGCCCGCCATGTCGCGGCGCGCTGCCGATCTCGATGCCGGCGGCGAGCGCCGCGCCCGACGAGATGCCGCAGGCGATGCCCTCGACCCGCGCCACCTCGCGCGCCAGTCGCCATCGCCGTTTCGTTGCCGATCCGCACCATCTCGTCGATCAGCGTGACGTCGAGGATGGCGGGAATGAAGCCGGCGCCGATGCCCTGGATCTTGTGCGGGCCCGGCGGGCCGCCCGACAGCACCGCGCTGTCCTCGGGCTCGACCGCGACCATGCGCAGGCCGGGCTTGCGCTGCTTCAGCACCGAGCCGACGCCGGTCAGCGTGCCGCCGGTGCCGACGCCGCTCACGACCACGTCGACCTTGCCGCCGCTGTCGCGCCAGATTTCCTCGGCGCGTGGTGCGGCGATGGATCTCCGGATTGGCGGGGTTCTGGAACTGCTGCGGCATGAAGGCATCGGGCAGCGAGGCGCACGATCTCCTCGGCCCGGGCGATGGCGCCGCGCATGCCCTGCGCCGCCGGGCGTGAGCTCGAGTTCGGCGCCGAGCAGCTTCAGCATCCGCCGCCGCTCCACCGACATGCTGTCGGGCATGGTGAGGATGAGGCGATAGCCTTTGGCGGCGGCGACGAAGGCCAGGGCGATGCCGGTATTGCCCGAGGTCGGCTCGACCAGCACGGTCTTGCCGGGCTTGGCGTGGCCCGCCTTCTCCGCCGCCTCGATCATGGCGAAGCCGATGCGGTCCTTGACCGAGCGAGAGCGGATTGAAGAACTCGCATTTGGCGACGAGATCGGCCTTCACGCCATGCGCCGCGGCGAGCCGCGACAGGCGCACCAGCGGCGTCGCGCCGATCGTGTCGATGATGCTGTCATAGACCTTGCCGCGGAACTCGGTCATCGGCTCGCTCTCCCCTTCGCTCAGATCGAAAAATCGAGCCGCGCGGCGTAATCGCCGGACACGCCGGCGCTGTGGGCGCGCAGGCACAGATCCTCGATGGTGATGTCGTCGAGCCGCTTCATCACCTCGTCCTGCAGCTCGTGCCACAGCGGCCGCACCACCTGCTTGCCGAGCTCCGCGCCGGCATCCTCCTCGAGCGGGTCGTCGCCGCCGTCGAGCGTGCGCACCACGCGCACGATCTCGCCCAGGCTGATGCGCCGGCGCTCGCGCGCCAGACGATAGCCGCCGCGCGGCCCGCGCACGCCCGCGAGCACGCCGGCGCGAACGAGCTGCTGCAGCACCTGCTCGAGATAGCGGCGCGGGATGCCCTGGCGGCGGGTGATCTCGCCCGACTGCACCGGCAGCGTGCCGGCATTATAGGCGATGTCGAGCACCGCCTCGATGGCAAAGAGCAGCTTCTTCGAGAGGCGCAGCACGCGATTCAGCCTCCGGTCGAGCCGAAGCCGCCGTCGCCCCGCGCCGCTTGCGGCAGGCTCGTCACCGTCTGCCACGCCACTTGCCGCACCGGCGCCACGACCAGTTGCGCGATGCGTTCGCCGCGCGCGATGGTCACGCTCTCGCTGCCGAGATTGGCGAGGATCACGCCGATCTCGCCGCGATAATCGCTGTCGATCGTGCCGGGGCTGTTGAGCACGGTGACGCCGTTTCGCCAGCGCGAGCCCCGAGCGCGGCCGCACCTGGGCCTCGAACCCCTCGGGCAAGGCGAGCGCGATCCCGGTCGGCACCAGCGCCCGCGCCGCCCGGCGCCAGCACCAGCGGCGCCGCGACCGCGGCGGCGAGATCCGCGCCGGCGCTGCCCGCGGTCGCATAAGCCGGAAGCGGCAGGTCCGCACCGTGCGGCAGCACTTGGACCGGAACGGCGAGCGCGTGTCATTCCGCGGCCTCGCGCGCGAGATATTCGGCAATGCGGCGGGCGAGGCGCTCGCCGACCTCGCGCTTCGACAGCGGCGGCCAATCCTCGACGCCCTCGGCGGTGACGAGATGAATGGTGTTGCGGTCGCCGCCGAAGGTGCCGCTGGCCGACGAGACGTCGTTGGCGAGAATCCAGTCGCAGTTTCTTGCGGACCCGCTTGGCGGCGGCGTTGGCGATGAGGTTCTCGGTCTCGGCCGCGAAGCCGACGACCAGGCGCGGCCGCCGATTCCCGGCGCGCGCCGAGCCGCGCCAGGATGTCGGGGTTCTCGACCAGTTGGAGCAGCGGCGGCCCGGCGTCCTTCTTGAGCTTCTGCGGCGCCGCCTCGACCCGCCAATCGGAGACCGCGGCGGCGCAGACGGCGACATCGACCGGCAGCGCCCGCTCGCAGGCCGCGAGCATCTCGCGCGCGGTGCCGACCCGCACCACGGTGACGCCCGGCGGATCGGGCTCGGCCGTCGGACCCGAGACCAGCACGGTGGCGGCGCCGCTGCGCGCGAGCGCCGCGGCGATGGCATGGCCCTGCTTGCCCGAGGAGCGGTTGGCGATGAAGCGCACCGGATCGATCGGCTCCTGCGTCGGGCCGCTGGTGACGAGCGCGCGCCGCCCCTCGAGGGCGCCATCGCCGGCAAGGATCGCCTCCGCCGCCGCGACGATCTCCAAGGGCTCGGCCATGCGGCCCATGCCGCTCTCGCCCTCGGCGAGCGGCCCCGATCCCGGCCCGACGCGCCGCACGCCGCGCGCCTCGAGCCGGGCGAGATTGTCGCGCGTCGCCGGATGCTCCCACATGCGCGTGTTCATGGCCGGCGCCACCAGCACCGGCCGGTCGGTGGCGAGGAGCGCCGTCGCCGCGAGATCGTCGGCGAGGCCCGCCGCCATCTTCGCCAGAAGGTCGGCGGTGGCGGGCGCGACGATGACGAGATCGGCATCCTGCGCGAGGCGCAGATGACCCATCTCGCTCTCGTCGGTGAGCGAGAACAGATCGTCGTAGACCCTGTCGCCGGACAGCGCCGCCGCCGCCAGGGGCGTGACGAACTGCTGCGCCGCCGCGGTCATGACGACGCGAACCGCCGCGCCGCGCTCGCGCAGGCGGCGGATCAGGTCGAGGCTCTTATAGGCGGCGATGCCGCCGGCGACGATCAGGAGAATGCGCCGCGCCTCGAGCATTTGACTTTCCTTTGTCCGGCGAATTGCCGCACTCCCCTACTATAGAACAGTACGCACACTGTGCAAACCCCGTAAGCCTTACCACAGGCGAAAGGCGATGGCGGCAAGCGCCGCGGCAATGATCCAGAGCGGCAGACCCAGGTTTTCCAGCACGCCGCGGCGAATGATGGCGGCAAGGGCATCGCGGTGAAGCGGCAGCCCGCCACCTTCCTCGACGCGCGCCGCGACCTCGTCGAGCCGCCGCAGCAGCGCCGGCACACGCGCGAAGGCTTCGGCCGCATCGCCCAGCGCGTCGCCGATCCGCGCCTCGGGACCGCGGTTGTCGCGCATCCAGTCCTCGATGAGCGGCTGCGCCAGCGTCCACATGTTGATGCTGGGATCGAGCATCCGCCCCACGCCTTCGGCCACCACCATCGTCTTCTGCAGCAGCAGGAGCTGCGGCTGGGTCTCCATCTCGAACTGCTCGGTCACCTGGAAGAGCTGGGCCAGGAGCCGGCCGAGCGAGATCTCGTGCAGCGGCCGCCCGAGGATCGGCTCGCCGATGGCGCGGCAGGCCTGCGCGAACCAGGCGCGCGACTGGTGCGGCGGCACGTAGCCGGCCTCGAAATGCACGGCGGCGACGCGGCCGTAGTCGCGGGTGAGGAACGCCAGCAGCATGTCGGCGAGATAGAACCGCGTCTTGCGGTCGAGCCGCCCCATGATGCCGAAATCGACCGCGACGATGGCGCCGCCGGATCGATGAACAGATTGCCGGGATGCAGATCGGCGTGAAAGAACCCGTCGCGGAACACCTGGTTGAAGAAGGCGCTCGCCGCACGCTGGAGTGATCTCGCGGACATCGTGGCCGGCGGCGAGGCAGCGCGGCGCGATCGTCGACGCGGACGCCGCCCACCCGCTCGAGCGTCAGCACCTGGCGCGCGGTGCGGCGCCAATCGACCCGCGGCACACGGAAGGTCGGATCGTCGGCGAAATTGTCGCGCAGCTCCGAGGCGGCGGCCGCCTCGAAGCGCAAATCCATCTCGAGCCGCACCGATTGCGCCAGCGTCTCGACCACCGCGCGCGGCTTGAGGCGGCGCAGAGCCCGGCTCCAGCCGCTCGGCGAGCCGCGCAAGCCAGTCGAACAGCGCCATGTCGCGCGCGAACGCGGCGGCGATGCCGGGGCGCAGCACCTTGACCGCGACCTCCTCGCCCTCGCTGGTGACCGCGAGATGGACCTGCGCGATCGAGGCGGCGGCGATCGGCTCGGCGTCGAAGGAGCGGAACAGCGTCGCGAGCGGCGCGCCGAGCTCGCTTTCGACCGACGGCGCGCGCCTGGGCGCCGGGAAAGGGCGGCAGCCGGTCCTGCAGCAGCGCGAGATCGCCGGCGATGGCGTCGCCGACGAGATCGGCGCGCAGGCTGAGCGCCTGGCCGAGCTTGATGAAGCTCGGCCCCAGCGCCTGCAGCGCCTCGGCCAGTCGCTGCCCCGGCCGCAGCCGCGCCAGCGCCGCGATCGCGGCGCCGCAGCAGCCGCAAGCAGCCGCACCGACCAGCGCCGCGCCCGCCACCCGCTCGAGCGGAAACAGCGCATCGTACCGCGCCAGGGTCAGCAACGATCTCGCCGAGGCGCAGGAGATGGCGCGGGCCGCGCAGCAGCGCCGGCATCGCCTATGTCCGCAATCCGACAGGCGCGCCAGGCGCAGGGCGCTCAAAGCCGCCAGCCGGAATGAAGCGCGGCGATGCCGCCGGTGAGGTTGCGATAGCCGACCCGCTCGAACCCGGCCTCGCGCATGAGCCCGCGCGAGCGCGTCCTGTGGCGGAAAGCGGCGGATGCTCTCCACCAGATATTGATAGGCGTCGCGGTCGCCGGCCACCGCTGCACCGAGCCGCGGCAGCACCGCGAAGGAATAGAGATCGTAGGCGCGCGCCAGCAGCGGCATGCGCCACATGGCTGAACTCCAGGCACAGGAAGCGGCCGCCCGGCTTGAGCACGCGCCGCGCCTCGGCCAGCGCCGCCGCGATGCCGGTGACGTTGCGCAGCCCGAAGGCGATGGTGCAGGCATCGACGCTCATCGCCGCGACCGGCAGGCGCTCGGCATCGCCGGCGACCCATTCGATGCCGGCGAGGCTGCCGCGATCGATGGCGCGGTCGCGGCCGCGCCGCAACATGGCTTCGTTGATGTCGCAGACCACGCGCGCTGCCCGCGCCGCCGGCGCGATCGAGAAAGCGCACGGCGATGTCGCCGGTCCCGCCGGCGACGTCGAGCAGCATCTGCCCCGGCCGCGGATTGAGACGGTCGATGAGATAGCGATTTCCACAACCGGTGGATGCCGCCGCTCATGAGATCGTTCATCAGATCGTAGCGCTCGGCCACCGCATCGAAGACGCGCCGCACGAGCCGCGCCTTGTCCGCCGATCGCGACGCGGCGAAAGCCGAAATCGGTCTCGCTTGTCTCCGCCTGCCGTCATGTGCTGCAACATAGAGGACGAGCCCTGGAGCGCCAAGAGCACCACCCCGACCATGCCAGAACTGCCCGAAGTCGAGACCGTGGCGCGCGGCCTGGCGCTGCGCCTCACCGGCCGGCGCGTGATCGCAAGTCATGCTCAACCGCGCCGATCTGCGCGACGCCGCTGCCGCGCGGGACTCGGCGCAAGGCTCGAAGGGCGGCGCGTCGAGCGCATCGACGCGCCGCGCCAAGTATCTGCTCTTCCATCTCGAGGACGGCGGCGTGCTGCTGGCGCATCTCGGCATGTCCGGCCGCATGGTGCTGGGCACGCGACGGCGACGGCGCGGCAAAGCACGATCATGTCGTCTTCCGCTTCGACGACGGCACCGTGCTGCGCTTCAACGACGCGCGGCGGTTCGGCCTGCTCGACTACGCCGCGACGGCGGCGGCGCTGCAGCACATCCGCGGCTCGCCCAGCTCGGCCCCGAGCCCTTGGGCAACGGCTTCAGCGGCCCGGTGCTGGCGCGCGCGCTCGCCGGCAAGGCGACGCGCGATCAAGGCCGCGCTGCTCGACCAGCGCGTCGTCGCCGGGCTCGGCAATATCTATGTATGCGAGAGCCTCTACTGGGCGCGGCTGTCGCCGCGGCGGCGCGCGGGCACGGTCGCGGGCGAGCGCGCCGAGCGGCTCGCCGCCGCCATCCGCAGCGTGCTCGAGCGCGCCATCGCCGCCGGCGGGTCGAGCCTCAGGGATTATGTCCAGGCCTCGGGCGAGCTCGGCTATTTCCAGCACCACTGGGCGGTCTATGGCAAGGAAGGCGAGCCCTGCCCCGGCTGCGACTGCGGCCGCGGGCATCCGCCGCATCGTCCAGGGCGGCCGCTCGACATTTTATTGTGCCAAGCGGCAGCGCTGAGAATAAACTCGGTCATGCTCCGGCGCCATGTCCGCTTTGTCCTGCCGCTGCTGCTGCTCGCGGCGCCGGCCGCGGCGGCGTCATTCGTCGCCGGCACCGAAGACGTCCCGCTGATGCCGGGACTGGTTTCCGGTCGCCGGCAGCGATCTCGTCTTCGACAAGCCCGAAGGACGCATCGTCGAGGCCCAGGCGCACGGCACGCTCGCCCGCGCCGCGCGTGCACGACTTCTACGCCGCCGCGCTGCCGCAGCTCGGCTGGCGCGCGGCCGGCGCCGATCGTCTGGCGGCGCGACGGCGAGACGCTGCGCCTCGACTACCGCGGCCGCGACGGCGATCTCACCGTGGGCTTCACCCTCTCGCCGCAACAGGAGCCCGATCAATGAGCTACGACAACATCATCGTCGAGACGCGCGGTGCCGTCGGGCTGATCACGCTCAACCGGCCGAAGGCGTTGAATGCGCTTGTGCGATGCGCTGATGCGCGAGCTCGGCGCGGCGCTCGACGGCTTCGAGGCCGACGCCGCCGATCGGCGCGGTCGTCATCACCGGCAGCGACAAGGCCTTCGCCGCCGGCGCCGACATCAAGGAGATGCAAGGGCGCAGCTTCGTCGATGTCTTCGTCGCCGATTTCGTCACCAACGGCTGGGAGCGGGTCACCACCTGCCGCAAGCCGATCATCGCCGCGGTCGCCGGCTACGCGCTGGGCGGCGGCTGCGAGATGGCGATGATGTGCGACACCATCATCGCCGCGGAAAGCGCGCGCTTCGGCCAGCCCGAGATCAATCTCGGCATCATCCCCGGCGCCGGCGGCACGCAACGCCTCACGCGCTTCGTCGGCAAGGCGAAGGCGATGGACATGATCCTGACCGGCCGCATGATGGACGCCGCCGAGGCGGAACGCAGCGGCCTCGTCAGCCGCGTCGTGGCGAACGACAAGCTCGTCGAGACGGCGGTGAAGATGGCGCAGCAGATCGCGGCGCTGTCGCGGCCGGCGGTGTTCGCCGCCAAAGAGTCGGTCAACCGCGCCTACGAGACGACCCTCGCCGAGGGCGTGCGCTATCGAGCGCCGCCTCTTCCACGCGATGTTCGCCACGGCGGATCAGAAAGAGGGCATGGCCGCTTTCATCGAGAAGCGCAAGCCGTCCTTCAAGAACCTGTGACAACGGCCTTGGCAGGAAGGAATCTCGTGCGCGGCACCGCGCTTGACCGGCGCGGCGCCGCTCGCTATAACCGCGCGTTTCGCGACGATTGAGTGTAGGTCAGCGATGGCGACCCATCCTTCGGCAGAAAAGCGCTATCGGCAGACGGAGCGCCGCACCGCAGTCAACCGTGCGCGCCTGAGCCGCGTCCGAACCTTCGTCAAGAAGGTCGAGACCGCCATCGCCGCCGGCGACAAGGAAGCGGCGCGCGCCGCCTTCGCGCTCGCCGCGCCCGAGATGCAGCGCGGCATCACCAAGGGCGTGCTCCACAAGAACACGGTCGCGCGCAAACTGTCGCGGCTTTCCGCGCGCATCAAGGCGCTCTGAGCGACGCGCGCGACGAAGCGCTGCCACAGCGTCAAAAATTTTTCATCGTTCTCCTTTCAGCCTTATTGCCATCCACCGATTGGCTTGGGTAAAGTTTTCCCCGCGCCGAAATTTGCGGGGGTGAAGACACGAGGGCCGGCGCTCACGAGCGCCACGGGCGTTCAAAGCCAGCAAGTGGTTAGCCGCATGTCGGCAAGCATTGCGTTAGGTTCACGTGCCAAGCCAAGTCTTCGCGTGAGATGTAATGACGAAGGGGCCGCTTACCCGTTCGGCGAGGTTGGATTGCGTCCCTGGTTGTGCGTCGTCTGGGGGACAAGCCAATGACGAGTTTCGTCCGGACGTCGCGCCGGGCCAGCGCTGCCTGCCGCTCCGTCGTCGTCGGAGAATGATGATCATGGCGGAGCTTCTCAAGGCACCATTGACATCCAGGCGCAATGGGCGCGCGTGCGCGGCCGGTTGCGCGACGAATTCGGCGAGCCGGCCTATCGCAGTTGGCTCCGCTCGATGACGCTCGCAGGCGTGCGCGACGGACGGGTGCGCATCGCGGTGCCGACGCGGTTCCTGCGCGACTGGGTGGCGCAGCATTACGCCGATCGGCTGCGCGCGCTGTGGAACGCCGAGAGACGCGACGTCGCCTCGGTCGAGATCGTGCTGGGCGCGCCCGGCAGCGCCGCCGATCGCGCCGAACCCGCGGTGCCGGTCGCGGCCGCGCGCGAGAGCGTCGAGGCGCGCCGACGACAAGGACGTCAGCGCGACGCTCGATCCGCGCTTCACCTTCGAGAATTTCGTCGTCGGCAAGCCGAACGAGCTCGCGCACGCCGCCGCGCGGCGGGTCGCCGAATCCTCGGTCGCGGCCGGCCGCGTCGTTCCCTACAATCCGCTTTTCCTCTATGGCGGCGTCGGCCTCGGCAAGACCCATCTCATGCACGCCATCGCCTGGCACATCCGCACCCAGGATCCGTCGCGCAAGGTGATCTATCTCTCGGCCGAAAAGTTCATGTATCAGTTCATCCGCGCGCTGCGCTTCAAGGATACGATGGCGTTCAAGGAGCAGTTCCGCTCGGTCGACGTGCTGATGATCGACGACGTGCAGTTCATCTCCGGCAAGGATTCGACGCAGGAGGAATTCTTCCATACCTTCAACGCGCTGGTCGACCAGAACCGGCAGATCGTGATCTCCGCCGACAAGTCGCCGTCCGACCTCGAGGGCATGGAGGAGCGGCTGAAGTCGCGGCTCGGCTGGGGCCTCGTCGCCGACATCCATCCCACCACCTACGAGCTGCGCCTCGGCATCCTCCAGGCCAAGGCCGAGCAGATGAAGGCGGCGGTGCCGACGAAGGTGCTGGAGTTCCTCGCCCACAAGATCACCTCGAACGTGCGCGAGCTCGAAGGCGCGCTGAACCGCATCTTCGCCCATACCCAGCTCGTCGGCCGGCCGATCACCCTCGAGAGCGCGCAGGAGGTGCTGCACGATCTGCTGCGCGCCAACGACCGCCGCGTCACCATCGACGAGATCCAGAAGCGCGTCGCCGAGCATTACAACATCCGCCTCGCCGACATGCATTCGGCCCGCCGCGCCCGCGCCGTCGCCCGCCCGCGCCAGGTGGCGATGTTGCTGTGCAAGCAGCTCACGCCCCGCTCGCTGCCCGAGATCGGCCGCAAGTTCGGCGGCCGCGACCACACCACGGTGATGCACGCGGTGCGCAAGATCGAGGAGCTGCGCGTCGAGCGACCGCACCATCGCCGAGGACATCGAGCTGCTGCGCCGCATGCTCGAGACCTGAGCGCCGGCCCGGGGGCCTGGCGAGCGCGCCGTTCCTGTACCCACCTGTCGGGGGTTTGTGCTATAGTGCCGTCCCGTTCCGCACCGGCCGGCCGACGGCCCGGGCGGGTGGGGGTGCCGCGAGGGGATTTCGCGGGCCGAGCATTCCGCCCACAACGAGCGCAAAGCCCGCCCGCCATGAAACTGACGATCGAACGTTCCGCGCTGCTCCGCGCGCTGGGCCACGTGCAGAGCGTCGTCGAGCGCCGCAACACCATCCCCATCCTGTCGAACGTGCTGCTGCGCGCCGAGGACGGCAAGCTCGCCCTCTCCGCCACCGACATGGACCTCGAGATGGTGGCGTCGGTCGCCTGCCAGGTCGGGCGCAAGGGCGCCACCACGGCGCCGGCCCACACGCTCTACGACATCGTCCGCAAGCTGCGCGAGGGGGCGCAGGTCGAGCTCGACGCCGCCGCCGACAAGGGCAGCATGACCCTGCGCTCGGGCCGCTCGACCTTCACCCTCGCCTGCCTGCCGCCCGAGGACTACCCGCTGATGGCCGGGGGCGAGCTGCCGCATAATTTCATGCTGTCGGCCGCCGATCTGAAGCGCCTCATCGACCGCACGCGCTTTGCCATCTCGACCGAAGAGACGCGCTATTACCTGAACGGCATCTATGTCCACGCCGCCACAGCAACGACGTGCCGATGCTGCGGGCGGTTGCGACCGACGGCCACCGGCTCGCGCGCATGGAGATTCCGCTGCCCGAGGGCGCGGCCGGCATGCCCGGCGTCATCGTGCCGCGCAAGACCGTGGACGAGCTGCGCAAGCTCCTCGACGAGTTCGAGCAGGACGTGGCGGTAGCCCTGAGCGACACCAAGATCCGCTTCAGCTTCGGCACCACGGTGCTGACCTCGAAGCTGATCGACGGCACCTTTCCCGATTACGACCGCGTCATCCCGACCGGCAACGACCGCATCCTCGAGGTCGAGTGCAAGCCGTTCGCCGAGGCGGTCGACCGCGTCTCCACCATCTCGACCGAAAAGAGCCGGGCGGTGAAGCTGGCGCTCGAGCGCGGCAGCCTGACCCTGTCGGCGACCAGCCCCGAGAACGGCACCGCGACCGAGGAGCTCGAGGTGCGCTATGCCGCGGCGCCGATGGAGATCGGCTTCAACGCCCGCTATCTGCTCGACATCGCCGAGCAGATCGAGGGCGAGGGCGCCCGCTTCGCCATGGCCGACGCCGCCTCGCCGACGATCGTGCGCGACACCGCCGATGCGAGCGCGCTCTACGTGCTCATGCCGATGCGCGTCTGATTCCGCATGACGCTCGATCTGGATCCGCTGGCGGAATCCGGCGGCGATCCCCATATAAAGGGGCATGAAGAGCGGCAAGGAGCGTCGGCCGGACGCATGCGGCCGGCCGCCTGACGCGCCTCCAACTCACCGATTTCCGCGGCTACGCCGCAGCGCGGCTCGAGGTCGAAGGCCGTGCTGTCGTGCTCACGGGACCGAACGGCGCGGGCAAGACCAATCTGCTGGAAGCGATCTCCTTCCTTGCGCCGGGACGCGGCCTGCGCCGGGCACGGCTCGGTGAGATCGACCGCCGCGTGCCGCCGGCGAAACCGACCGACCGGCCTCCAGGCGCCTGGGCGGTCGCCGCGCGACTAATGGCGCCTCGGGGCGCGGTGCAGATCGGCACCGGCCGCGATGCGGCCAGCCACGGCGGCGAGCGCCGCCTCGTGCGCATCGAGGCGCCAATTCGCGCCAAGAGCCAGATGAGCCTCGCCGAGCACGCCCATATCGCTTGGCTGACGCCGCAGATGGACCGGCTGTTCAGCGAAGGCAGCGGCGAGCGGCGCCGCTTCCTCGACCGGCTGGTGCTCGGCTTCGACGCCGGGCACGCGGCACGGCTCGCTGCCTATGAGCGCGCCATGCGCGAGCGCGCGCGGCTGTTGCGCGACGGGCCGGCCGATCCGGCCTGGCTCGGCGCGCTCGAGACGACGATGGCGGCCGACGGCATCGCGATCGCCGCGGCGCGGCGCGAGCTGACGCCCCGGCTCGATGCCGAATGCGCCGCGGCGCCGGGGCCTTTCCCGCAGGCGCGCCTGCGCTTGCCGGGCGAGGTCGAGGCGTGGCTCGCGACGATGCCGGCGCTGGCCGCCGAAGACGCGCTGCGCCGGCGCCTGGAAACCGGCCGCCGCGCCGATGGCGAGAGCGGGACCACGCTGTGCGGGCCGCACCGCGCCGATCTCGCGGTGCACCATGTCGCCAACGGCATGGCGGCGGCTTCGTGCTCGACCGGCGAGCAGAAGGCGCTGCTCATCGCCATCCTGCTGGCCCATGCGCGGCTCCGGACCCGCATGTCGGGGACGCCGCCGATCCTGCTGCTCGACGAGGTCGCGGCGCATCTCGACCCGACCCGGCGCGCGGCGCTGTTCGACGCGCTGGCAGCGCTCGAGGCGCAAGCCTGGCTCACCGGCACCGAGCCTGCACTCTTTGCCGGGCTCGCCGGCCGGGCACAGTTCTTCACGGTCGCCGATGCGGCGATCGCATTTTAAGGAGATCGGCGAATATATGGCCGAACCTCTTCCTGCAACCGAACCCGAGGAATACGACGCACATTCGATCAAGGTGCTGCGCGGGCTCGATGCCGTGCGCAAGCGCCCGGGCATGTATATCGGCGACACCGACGACGGCTCGGGCCTGCATCACATGGTCTACGAGGTCGTCGACAACGCCATCGACGAGGCGCTCGCCGGCTATTGCGACACGGTGAGCGTGACGCTCAACGCCGACGGCTCCTGCACGGTGCGCGACAACGGCCGCGGCATTCCCGTCGACATCCATGCCGAAGAAGGCGTCTCGGCCGCCGAGGTCATCATGACCCGGCTGCATGCCGGCGGCAAGTTCGACCAGAACTCCTACAAGGTGTCGGGCGGGCTGCACGGCGTCGGCGTGTCGGTGGTGAATGCGCTGTCCGCCGTGCTCGATCTGCGCGTCTGGCGCGGCGGGCACGAATATTCCCTGCGCTTCCGCGACGGCGAGCCCGAGGCGCCGCTCGCCGATCTGGGCCCGGTCGAACCGCCGCGCACCGGGACCGAGATCACCTTCCTGCCCAGCACCGGCGATCTTCACCAAGACCGAGTTCGATTTCGCCACGCTCGAGCACCGCCTGCGCGAACTGGCCTTCCTCAATTCCGGCGTGACGCTCGCCCTCAACGATGCGCGCGGGCGTCGAGCCGAAGCAGGTCGTCCTGCATTACGAGGGCGGGCTCGAGGCCTTCGTCAAATATCTCGACCGCTCCAAGCAGGCGTTCCACCAGCCGCCGATCGCGATCACAGCCGAGCGCGACGGCATCACCGTCGAGGTGGCGATGGAGTGGACCAACTCCTATCACGAGACCATGCTGTGCTTCACCAACAACATCCCGCAGCGCGACGGCGGCACGCATCTCGCCGGCTTCCGCGCCGCGCTCACCCGCACCATCAACACCTACGCCAACGAAAGCGGGATCGCCAAGAAGGAAAAGCTCCAGCTCACCGGCGAGGACATGCGCGAAGGCCTGACCTCGATCCTGTCGGTGAAGGCTGCCCGACCCCAAATTCTCGTCCCAGACCAAGGACAAGCTGGTCTCGTCCGAGGTCCGGCCGGTGGTCGAGGGCATCGTCGCCGACCGGCTGCAGCAATGGCTCGAGGAGCATCCCGCCGACGCCAAGCGCATCGTTGCCAAGGTGGTCGAGGCGGCGGCCGCGCGCGAGGCGGCGCGCAAGGCGCGCGAACTCACCCGCCGCAAGGGCGCGCTCGATATCGCCAGCCTGCCGGGCAAGCTCGCCGACTGCCAGGAACGCGATCCCGCGAAGAGCGAGCTGTTCATCGTCGAGGGCGACAGCGCCGGCGGCTCGGCGAAGCAAGGGCGCGACCGGCGCTTCCAGGCGATCCTGCCGCTCAAGGGCAAGATCCTCAATGTCGAGCGCGCGCGCTTCGACAAGATGCTGGGCTCGGCCGAGATCGGCACGCTCATCGCCGCGATCGGCACCGGCATCGGCCCCGAGGAGTTCGACGCCGACGAAGGCGCGCTATCACCGCATCATCATCATGACCGACGCCGATGTCGACGGCAGCCACATCCGGACCCTGCTTCTGACCTTCTTCTTCCGCCAGATGCCGCCGCTCATCGAGAAGGGATTTCTCTACATCGCCCAGCCGCCGCTCTATCAGGTCAAGCGCGGCCAGGGCAAGGCGGTCTATCTCAAGAACGATGCGGCGCTCGAAGAATATTGCATCACCGCCGGCATCAAAGATGCGGTGTTCCGCCAGCATGACGGCGTCGAGCGCGCCGGCAACGATCTGCGCGACCTCGTCGAGCAGGCGCGTACCGCGCGGCATCTGCTGCAGCCGCTGGCGCGCAAGGCCGGCAGCCGCGACGCCGTCGAGCAGGCGGCGATCGCCGAGCTGCTCGATCCGGCGGTGCTCGAGACGATGCCAGGCGCGCGCAGCCGCCGCGATGCTGGCGCGGCGGCTCGATGCGTTGGCGCCCGCGGCCGAGCGCGGCTGGCAGGGCACGGCCGAGGTGAGGCGCGCGCTTCACATCGCCCGCACGCGCCACGGCGTCACCGAGCACCGCGTCCTCGACATGGCGCTGTTGCGCAGCGCCGAGGCGCGGCGCCTCGCCGAACGCGCGACCGATCTTGCCGAGCTCTTCGCGGCGCCGGGCATCTCGTCGCGAAGGACAAGAGAGCGTCGTCAACGGCCCCTCCGCGCTGGTCGAGGCGGTGATGGAGCTCGGCCCCAAGCAGGGCGACATCCAGCGCTACAAGGGCCTGGGCGAGATGAATCCCGAGCAGCTTTGGGAGACGACGCTCAATCCCGATGTCCGCACGCCTGCTCCAGGTCAAGGTGCCGCACGCCGACCTCGCCGAGGAGACCTTCTCCACCCTCATGGGCGACCTCGTCGAGCCGCGCCGCGACTTCATCCAGACAAACGCCCTCGAGGTCGCCAATCTCGACGTGTGAGCGGCCGCGCCGGCCGCCAACCGCGCAGGAAATCACAGCCCATGAGTTCCGAGCCTGATGCGTGGCAGATTCTTTCCGCGATCGCCGCGCGCAATGAGGTCGCCCGCGACCTCGGCGTCGAGCTGGTCGAGGGCCGCCTGGGATACGCGCGTCTCGCCCTCACCGTGCAGGACCGCATGGTCGGCGGGCATGGCATCTGCCAGGGCGGCTATATCTTCACCCTCGCCGACATGACCGGCGCCTATGCCTGTCTCAGCCACAACCAACAGACCGTGACCCAGACGGCCCACATCACCTATGTGAGCCCGGCCCAGCGCGGCGAGCGGCTCGTCGCCGAGGCGGTGGAGCTGACCCGGACCCGGCGCAGCGCCACCTATGACGTCCGCGTCATCGCCGGCGACGGCCGGCTGGTGGCGCTGTTCCGCGGCCAATGGCGGATCATGGAGGCGCCGGCGATCGACCCGTCGGGGGCGCAGACCGCCGTCGTCAGATCTTGAAGCTCGTCCGCACCTCGGGCGGGAACAGATCCTCCGGCTGCAGCAGCCGGTGGCATACGCCCTGCTCATGGCCGAAGCGCAGGAAGGCTTCGAGCGTGGTGCGGTTCGCCTCGATCCCATAGGGCATGGGATCGCCGCCGAAGAGTTCGCGCGCAGCGATCGGCGATCTCGGCGATCCAGGGCACGGGGAAGCGGCTCGCGGTGATCTCGAGCGAGCGCGCGAGGCTGCGCCGCTTCGCCGCCTCGAACGCTTCGAGCAGATTGGTCGCGACCCACGGGAAGCGCTCGAGCACCGCGCGCCGCACCGCGATCACGTGCATGATCGGATAGATGCCGGTCTTGCGGAAATACGCCTCCTCGACCGGGCGGTAGTCGGGGATGAGCCGCACCACCCGCGGATCGCCCGCCTCGAACGAGGGCGGCGCATGCGCCGACATCACCGCGTCGATTTCGCCCGCCAACAGCAGACGATCGAGCGAGGAATCGGGCCGCGGCGCATAGCGCACGCCGCGCGGCAATTTGAGTTCCACCTTCTCCTGCCGCCCGGGCTGGCCCACCCCGGCCTGGACCCATTCGACCGCATCGAGCGGGATGCCGTATTCGTGCACCAGAATGCCGCGGGTATAGACCGCCGCCGTCTGCGCCCATTCGGGAATGCCGATGCGCCGGCCGCGCAGGTCTTCGATCGCGCGCACCGGGCCGTCGCGACGCACGTAAAGCGAGGAATGGCGGAAGACGCGCGAGGGAAACACGGGAATGGCGGCAATGGCGGTCTCGCCCTGGGAGACGAGCGAGGTGTATTTGCCCATGGACATCTCCGACACCTCCCACTCGCGATAGCGGGTGAAGCGGTGGAAGATCTCCTCGACCTCGAAATTGAGCGTGTTGAGCGCAATCCCCTGCGCCCGCACCTCGCCGGCGGCGAGATCGCGCACGTGATCGTAGGCGCTGATGGCCAGCGACAGGACGAGCCGTCCGTCGGGAGCGAAGGTCGGCGTCCACGCGGGAGCCGTCGCGGTCTGTTGGGGCGTATCCATGATCGGCCAACCCTAATCGGGTCGGGCCCCGGCGACAAGGGCGCCGCGACGCGCGCGCGGCGGGAGCAGGCGGGCGGAATTGAGGATGAACGCCATCTCCGAGGCGACATGGACGAAGGCGGCGAGCACCGGACCGACCACGCCGACCGCCGCGAGCGCAATACCGACGGCATCGACCGCGACCGTGCCGTAGAAATTCTGCCAGATCACGCCGCGCGTCCGTCGTGCCAGCGCCAGCGCGTCGGCGAGGCGGTCGAGGTCGTTGCCGAGCAGCACCACATCGGCGCTCTCGCGCGCGACATCGGTGCCCGAGCCCATGGCGATGCCGACAGTGGCAGCGACAAGCGCCGGCGCGTCGTTGACGCCGTCGCCCACCATCGCGACCACGCCGCCGTCCGCGATGAGGCGCTGCACGAAAGCGACCTTCGCCTCCGGCAATAACTCGGCCTCGACCTCGCGAATGCCGACGGCGCGGGCCACGGACTCCGCCACCGGCCGCATGTCGCCGGTGAGAAGAATTGTGCGGATGCCCATCGCGCCGAGCCGCGCCACCGCAATGCGCGCTTCCGGCCGCACCGCATCGGCCACGACGATGACGCCGGCGAGACGGTCGTCGCGCGCGACGAAGACCTCTGCGCCCTCCGATGCCGGCGCCCGATCCAACACGACACCGCCCGGCGCCGCGAGCGCGATGCCGCCTGCCATCATCCAGGCGCGGTTGCCGACGCGCACGCGTGCCCCCGCGACACGGGCCGCGATGCCGCGGCCCGCGCGTCGAGGCGAATTCGTCCGGCTCGGCCACGGCGCGCCCGGTTTTGGCCGCATAGGCGACGATCGCCTTGCCGAGCGGATGTTCGGAACGGCGCTTCGGCCGCCG
This sequence comes from uncultured Alphaproteobacteria bacterium, assembly GCA_963721625.1. GTDB lineage: Bacteria > Pseudomonadota > Alphaproteobacteria > ATCC43930 > CGMCC-115725 > DATJLY01. The sequence continues at coordinate 64,740 of CAVRKF010000001.1, read as the reverse complement.
CGGCAAGGTCCAGCACCTCTTCGGGCGCGACGCCCGGCTGCAGCTTCGATCGCGCGAATTTCGGGCCGGCCGAAAGTGAGGGTTCCGGTCTTGTCGAGGACGACGGTATCGACACGGCCAAGCGTCTCGAGATGAACCCCGCCCTTGACGATCGCCCCCAGCCGCGCCGAGCGTCCGATGCCGCCGAGGATTGCCAGCGGCGTGCCGGCAGCGACGCCGCAGGCGCCGGCGACGATGATGACGGCGATGGTCGCGCGCGCGTCATGGGTGACGAGAAAGGTGAGCGCCGCCGCGCCGAGCGCGAAATAGACGAGATAGGCGGCCAGCCGGTCGGCGAGGCGCTGCACCGGCGCGCGCGTGCGCTCGGCATGCTCCACCGCAGCGATGATCTTGCCGTAGCTGGTGTCGCGGCCGATGCGCTCGGCACGCACTTCGAGCGCGCCCGACTGGTTGATCGTGCCGGCATAGACGGTCGCGCCGGCGGTCTTCTCCACCGGCAGCGATTCCCCGGTAATGTGCTGTTCGTCGACGAAGGAATGGCCGGCGACGACCGCGCCATCGACCGGGAGGAGATCGCCGGGCGCAACCAGGATGGCGTCACCAGGCCTGAGCGCCGCGGTCGCGACGCGACGTACCACGCCTGCTTCGCGCCGTGCCACGTCGCGGGGCAGCGATTTGAGCAGTTCGCGGATCGCGCGCCGACCGCGCGCGACCGTCAGACCTTCCAGCACCTCGGCGACCAGCACGAACAGCGTGATGACGAGAGCGGTGAAGAATTCCGCGATGGCAGCCGCCGCAAGAATGGCGATGGTCATCGACAGTTCCATCGTCATCCGCCGTGCGACCAAATTCTCGGCCGCCTCCTTCGCGATCGGCCAGCCGCCGATCGCCAGGCCGGCGACGCCGATCACGTCGATCCGCGGCAGCGGCTCCCACAATCGCAGCCCAACCGCCGCGGCCGCCGCTGCCACCAGCGCGATGCGAACGATGTCCCGGAAGGCGAGCCCATGCGCTTCATGCCCGGGTTCGTCGTCTTGATCCGCCGACGCGCCGGTTTCCGGCGCGGCCGTCGTGCCGTCGCGATCGCGGAGCGGGGACGCGGTCATCGCCGCCGCTATTTGAGATAGGAGCGGACGACATCGATCAGCTCGGCCGCGCCCTTGGCGCGGGCGCTGTCCCGCTCATGCGCGGGATCGGCGACGTGCTGACGGATATGGCCTTCGAGCACTTCGGCCATGAGGCTATTGATCGCGCCGCGCGCCCCGGCGATGAGATGCAGCACCTGGGCGCAGCCCTTCTCGTCGGCGAGCGCCCGCTCGGTCGCTTCGATCTGGCCGCGGATGCGGCGAACCCGGGCCAGGAGCTTGGCCTTGTCGCGAACCGTGTGCGCCATGGGCGGCCTTATACCATAGGGGGGCTGGGTATGCATGCGAACGTTGCCGCCCCCGATTTCGCAAGTCACTTGCGTAATTGGCGATGCCGTGGTATCGCCGGGGGCATGGCACGGAAAGCCCGCGTCTCCGCCGCAATGGTGCGCATGATGGCGCAGGACGGCCGTCACGCCTGGACGCTCGATGACATCCAGTCGGGACTTGCGCGTCACGGTACGGCGACGGATTTCTCGTCGGTGTTTCGCGCCGCCGAGCGGCTGACGGCCGACGGAACCGTGCAGAAGCTGCCGCATACCGACGGCCGCGCGCGTTTCGAGCTGTCGAGCGCGCACCACGACCATCTCCACTGCACGTCCTGCGACGAGCTCGTTCCGATGCCTTGCGTCTTCCGCCCCGCGGCGTTCGCGCGGCTCGAAGCCGCCACCGGGGCCGCGATCAGCGGGCATCGCATCACTTTCACCGGGATTTGCCGCCGCTGCCGCGCCGATTCCGGCCGGAGACCGCGATGACGCGGACCCGCGCTCCGCCGCTCGTCTGAGATCGATCTCCGCCCAACACAATAGGCCGGGCTTCTGCACCGGCGCGTTCCGATCGATCGCGAGGGAGGGGAATTTCCATGGGCTATGGAGGATTCAACTCGGCGGTTCTGCGCCGCGCCATGACGGCGCAGGCGCTCGTCCTGGGGATGATCGCCGGGGCTGCGGCCCAAGTCCCGTCAGGCACCGGCGGGGCCGGCGGCAGCACCGAACCGCCGCCGCCGCCACAGGCGCAGCAGCCGACCGGGGAGATCACCGTCGTCGCCAAGCGGCTCGAGGCGGCGCGCATCAGCATCGAGCCGCAGGTGGGCGCCTCGACCTACAGCTTTACCAGCCAATCGATCGCCGATCTGCCGGGCGGCGCGGACCTGCCGCTCAACCAGGTGCTGCTGCAGGCGCCGGGCGTGACGCAGGACAACCTCGCCAATGGCGCGCTTCACGTCCGCAACGAGCATCTCGAGGTGCAGTACCGCATCAACGGCATCGTGCTGCCCGAGGGCGTGAGCTTCTTCGGCCAGGGCCTCGATCCACGCTTCATCGGTTCGATGCAGCTCATCACCGGCACGCTGCCGGCGGAATATGGGCTGCGGACCGCGGGGATCGTCGATATCCAGACGAAGAGCGGCCTCTTCGAGCCGGGCGGATCGGTCGAAATGCGCGGCGGGAGCTACGATACGTTTCAGCCGAGCCTTTCCTACGGCGGCTCGGTCGCGGGCTATAATTATTTCGTCTCCGCCGATCATCTCGAATCGAGTCACGGCATCGATGCCGTGACGCCGTCCTACAACGCGATCCACGACGACACGATCCAGACGCACGGCATCGTCTATCTCGACAAGATCATCGATTCCGCGAGCAAACTGGCTTTCGTCGGCGGCACTTTCCAGGGGCAGTTCCAGATTCCCAACAATCCGGGACAGAAGCCGTCCTTTGGACCGCCGTCGGGTTTCGCGCCGATCGCGGGGCTGGCCAACTACGATTCCGGCTTCCTCAACGAGCACCAGGTCGAGGGCAACTCGTTCGGGATTCTCTCCTATCTGCGCGCCGAGGAGGATTTCGACGTTCAGGTCTCGGCCTTCACCAAATACGGCACGCTGCATTACCATCCCGATGCGCTCGGTGATCTCTTCTTCAACGGCATTGCGCAGGACGCGCTGCGGCAGAGCTTCGCCAACGGCATCCAGGCCGACGGCAGCTATCGGCTGGGCGTGAACCACACGCTGCGCGCGGGGCTTTACATCCAGGGCGAAAAGGCGTCGGCCGACGCGAGTTCATCGGTGCTGCCGATCACCGGCTGCGTCGACCCGGGCGACAGCGTCGCCGCCGGCTGCCCGATCCTGGGCGTGTCGAGCTACGGGTCGACGCCGTTGTCGGTCATTCAGGATCAGGCCAAGACCGGCTGGCTCTACAGCCTCTATCTCCAGGACGAATGGAAGGTGCTGCCGAGCGTCACCATCAATTACGGCGGCCGGTTCGATGTCGTCAACGAGTACACGATGGAGAACCAGATCAGCCCGCGCGTCAATGGGGTATGGAAGCCGACTGACACGACGACGGTGCATGCGGGCTATGCGAACTACTTCACGCCGCCGCCCTTCGAGCTGGTCTCGGCCGCGACGCTCAACAACCCCGTGCTGTTGAGTTCGAGCGGAAGCTGCGCCTCGCCCGGTCCGGGTCCGTCCAACACCGGCACCTGCACAAATTCGCCGGTCAAGTCCGAGCGATCGCAGGTGTTCGACGTGGGCGCGACCCAGGAGGTCCTTCCCGGTCTGAAGGTCGGCATCGACGCCTATTACAAATACGCGCGCAACCTGCTCGACGAAGGACAGTTCGGCGCGCCTGTGATCCTGACGCCCTTCAACTACCGCGTCGGCCACAATCAGCGGTGTCGAGCTTACCACCTCCTTCGACAGCGGGAACTTTTCCTATTACGGCAATCTCGCGATCGGCGAGGAGATTGGCAAAGGACATCGTGTCCGCGCAGTTCAATTTCTCGCCGCGGACCTGGCCTATATCGCCTCCCACCCAATCAACACCGATCACAGCCAGCGGATGACCGCCTCGGCCGGGAATGTCCTATCTGTGGAGGGGCACGCGCTACAGCATCGACATCATCGCCGGCACGGGCGTGCGCACGACGACCCTGACCGGTGCCCCGAACGAGGAGACGGTCCCTTCCTACGAGCAGGTCAATCTGGGCGTCTCGCACAAATTCGACCTGCCCTATGGCGGTCCGATCGAGGCGCGTTTCCAGGTCATCAACGCGCTCGACGAGGTCTATCTCATCCGCAGCCAGAGCGGCGTCGGTGTGTTCGCGCCCGCCTATGGGCCGCGGCGCTCGTTCTTCGTCAGCCTCAAGAAGGATTTCTGAGGCTTGTCCGCTTCGCTCAGCCAGCCCTCGCCCGCGCGCCTCGTCGGGGTCACGCTCGTAGTCCTTCTGCATGTGGCGCTGATCTACGCGATCGTGACGGGGCTTGAGCATCGCTCGGTCGAGGTGGCTCGCACGCTGATCGTGACGAAGATCATCGATGCGACGCCGCCGTCACCCCCGCCGCCGCCGCCCCCGAAGCCCGCTGTCGCGCAACCGTCCGCAGCCGCCGCACCACCGCCGGCGGTCCCCGCCACGAAGCCGTTGCGCGCGATCCCGATCAGGAAGCCGCCGCCGAAGCCGGTCGCGAGGCGCCCGATCACCGCAATCCCTCCGGTGAAGCCGCCGATAGCGGCGGAGCCGAAGCCGGCGCCGCCCCATGTTCCCGTTCGCGTGCTGCCGCGCATCGACGGAGCGCATAGCGAGACGCCCGAATATCCGCCGGTCTCGCGCCGCCTGGGCGAGCAGGGCACGGCGACTCTCCAGGTCCTGGTCGATCGCGGCGGGTCACGCGGTCGATGCGAAGCTCGTCCAGATCGAGCGGCTTCCCGCGGCTCGACCAGGCGGCGATCGCCGGCATCAAGGCAGACTACCGCTTCGTGCCGGGAACCCTCGACGGCAAGGCGCAGCCGATGTGGTACATGTTCAAGTTCACCTGGAAGCTGCAATAGCGCAGCAGAAAGCCGCATCATTCATGCCCGCACGAAGGAATGCCCCGTGGCTCGCCGGCGCGCTCGCACTGGCAGCGCTCGTCCTCGCCGCCAGTGCCGCGGCCGCTGCGCCCGGCATCGAGGCGGCGCAAAATCCCTACGGGCTCACCGCGCTGTGGAACGGCGGCGACGACGATCGCGCGCGGAACGCTCGGCGTGCTCCTCGTCATGTCGATGGGAAGCTGGTACGTCATCGATCACCAAGCTTGATCGAGCAGGAACTTCTGTCGCGCCAGGCGCGCCGCGCCGAGCGGCAGTTCTGGCGCGCGCCGAGCCTGCGGCGACGGCGTCGACGCGCTCGGCCCGCGCAGCGCCTTCCGCGCCATCGTCGAGGACGGCCTGCGCGCGACCGAAGCACCGCGACGGCACGCTGACCGCGCAGATCGACCTGCAGTCCTGGATCACGCTCATCGCTGCAGCACGCCACCGATGCGGTCGACCGATCGCATGCAGCGCGGCCTGGCGTTGCTCGCCACCGTCGGCTCGACCGCGCCCTTCGTCGGCCTTTTCGGCACGGTGTGGGGCATCTATCATGCGCTCACCGCCATCGGCATCGCCGGGCAGGCGAGCATCGACAAGGTCGCAGGCCCGGTGGGCGAGGCGCTGATCATGACGGCGATGGGGCTCGCCGTGGCGGTGCCGGCGGTGCTGGGCTACAACTGGCTCATCCGCCGCAACAAGATCGTGCTCGACCGGGTGCGCCGCTTCGCCGCCGATCTCATCGCGCTGCTTGGCGGCAGCGCCGCGGCCGGCGGCGCGGAGCGCCTGAGCATGGCGATCAGTCTCGGCACCGACAAAGACGACGACGATCTCGTCGCGGCCATCAACACCACGCCGCTCGTCGACATCATGCTGGTGCTGCTGATCATCTTTCTCATCACCGTTCCGGTGGTGACGCACACCGTGCCGGTCGCGTTGCCGCACGAGCGCGACCAGCCGACGCAGACGCAGCCCCACGACATCACCATCGCCATCGACAAGGATGGCAACGTTTATTGGAACGAGGCGCGCGTTCGCCGACAATGCGGCGCTCCTCGCAAGGCTGGCGGCGCGCGCAGTCGACGACCCGCAGCCCGTGATCCATATCCGCGCCGACCGCGACGCTGCGCTATGAAGCGGTCGGGCAAGTCGTCGCCGATTGCCGGCGCGCGGGAATCGCCAAGCTCGCCTTCATCGTCGAGCCGCCTCCCGGCACCGCACCGGGAAGTCCGTGATGGCGATCGAACTGCGCGCACCGCGCGACGAAAACGAGGTCATGGTCAGAGATCAACACCACGCCGCTCATCGACGTGATGCTGGCGCTGCTCATCATGCTCATCATGACGATCCCGGCGCAGACCCACGCGGTACGCATGGAGCATGCCGCTCGACGACCCGCCGTCCTCGGTTGAACCCGCGATCGTCAACCTCGCGATCGATCCCGGCGGCACGATCTCGTGGAACGGCACTCTCGTTCCCAACCGCGCCGCGCTCGAAGCGCGTCTGCGCGCCGCCGCTTCCGCGGTACCGCAGCCCGAACTCCACATTGCGCCCGATGCGCGCGCGCCCTACGCCGCTGTCGCCGAGGTCCTGGCCGAGGCGCAGCGGCTGGGCATGACCACGCTCGGTCTCGTCGGCGACCAGCGCTTCATCGGGCGACGGCGGTGACGATGCGCCCAAGGCCTGCCTACGCATCTGCGGACGGGCGCGGACGGCGTCGCGACAACCCTCTTTCCCCGACGCTTGTCTCCGGGCAATATCCGGGCACCGAATGAAGGAGGGCGTGCGATGAAGAAACTGGACCTGCCGAACGAGCCGCAAGGGATGGAGCGGCCGCTGCCGTCGGAAGGCACGGGCACTTGGGGCAGCGATTGCATCGCCGAGGTCCTGCGCGCTCTCGATATTCCCTATGTCGCGCTCAATCCGGGCTCGAGCTATCGCGGGCTGCATGACAGCATCGTCAACAAGCTCGGCAACGAACGGCCGCAGATGCTGCTGTGCCTGCACGAGGAAGCCGTCGTGGCGATCGCTCATGGCTGGGCCAAGGTGACCGAGCGACCGATGCTCGCGGTGGTTCACGCCAATGTCGGACTGATGCACGCGACGATGGCGATCTACAACGCCTGGTGCGACCGCGCGCCGTTGGTGCTGCTGGGCGCCAACGGCCCGGTCGATGCGGCGCTGCGCCGGCCGTGGATCGATTGGATCCACACCACGCGGGACAACGGCGCCATCGTCCGCAACTACACCAAATGGGACGATCAGCCGCATTCGATCGCGGCGGCCTACGAATCGATCCTGCGCGCCCGCAAGATCGCCGCGACGACGCCGCGCGGCCCGACCTATGTCGTGCTCGACGTGGAGCTTGCAGGAGCAGAAGCTCGCGAACCCGCCGCCCGTGCCGGACGCGAAGCGCTATCTCCCGCCGGCGCCGATCGCGCCCCCGGCCGACCTGGCCGAGGACGCAGCGCGCCGCCTGCTCGCCGCCGAGCGGCCGCTCATCCTGATGGGCCGGGTGAGCCGCAGCGAGGCCGCCTGGGCCGAGCGCGTCAAGCTTGCCGAGACGCTGGGCGCCGTCGTCCTCACCGATCTGAAGCTCGCCTCCGCCTTCCCGACCGACCATCCGCTGCTGGGCGCGCCGGCCGGCGCGTATTCGAGCGCGGCGGGACAGGAGATCATCCGCCAGGCCGACGTCGTCCTGGTGCTCGACTGGGTCGACCCGGCGGGCACGCTCAAGGCCGCGTGGAAGGGCGATGTCGGCTCGAACGTCATCAGCGTCTCGCTCGACCAGCATCTGCACCAGGGCTGGAGCATGGACTACCAGGGCCTGCCGCCGGTCGATCTTCCGATCATGGCCGACACCGATCCGACCGTGGCGGCAATGAATGCGGCGCTGACGAAACTCGGTGCGCGCAAGAAGCCGGCATGGCCCGGGCGCAAGACGGTCGCCGGCGCGACGATCAAGATGGGCGACGCCGCCGGACCCATTGCCGTGCCGATGCTCGCCCAGGCGATGCAGCAGGCGGTGGCCGGGCGTGCGATCACGCTCATCCGTCATCCGCTGTCCTTCGCCGGCCATCTCTGGCCGATCAAGCATCCGCTCGATTTCCTCGGCAGCGACGGCGGCGGCGGCGTCGGCTCGGGGCCGGGCACCTCCGTGGGAGCCGCCCTGGCGTTGCGCGACAGCGGCCGCCTGCCGGTGGCGATCCTCGGCGACGGCGACTTCATGATGGGCAGCTCGGCATTCTGGACCGCGGTGCATTACCGCATACCGTTGCTGGTGGTGGTCGCCAACAACCGCTCTTTCTACAATGACGAGTTGCACCAGGAACGGATGGCGCGCGAGCGCGGCCGGCCGGTCGAGAACAAGTGGATCGGCCAGCAGATGAAGGACCCCGAGATCGACCTCGCCATGATCGCACGCGGCCTCGGCGCCACCGGTTTCGGTCCGGTGATCCGCCTGGGCGATCTCGCCGCGACATTGGAGAAGGCGGTCAAGGCCGCCGCCGACGGCCAGGTCGTGGTCGTCGATGTCCGGGTCGAGCCCGGCTACGACGCCGCCTCAGCGGCGGCGATCACCCGCGCGCCGGGCGCCGCCTGAGCATCGGCACGGGTCGAAACCAAAGCGTCGATCGCCATTTCCGGCGATCGACGCGATGCGGTTTCCTTTGCGACGGCCTGCCGACCCCTGACCGGCTACGCCGTGTCGGCGTTCAGGCGTTGCCGCGCTGCTCGCGGAAGAAGTCGAGCTTCTCCTGCACGACGCGGTCGGAATAGGCGAACAGGAACGCGTCCTCGGACGCCTCGAACTCGCGGAACTTCCAGCTCGGTGCGACGAAGATGTCGCGCGGTCCCCATTGGAACGTCGTATCGCCGATCTTGCTGGTGCCGCGGCCCTCGACGCAGACGAAGACGGTGCTGTCGGTCGAGCGGTAAGGGGCGGTCTTGAAGCCCTTGGGCAGAAGCGTCATCCAGGTCGAGATCGTGGGCATCGCCCAGCCGCCCGTCACCGGATTGATGTATTTCATCTTGAGGCCGTGATACGGATCGGGCGCGTGGAACTTGCGCATGCGCTCCAGCGCCGCGCGCGTCTTGGCGTAGCGGTAATTGAAGATCGGCGTGGTCTGGCTTTTGAACTCGGCGCCGTCGGGCAGCATGTTGGCGCCCGCCTCGGCATCGGCCGCACCCTCGGGCCGCGTCACGGGATGAACCTTGTCGGGATATTCGTCGCGGAAGCTCGCATCCATCAGGTTGACGATGTGCATGTCGAGCCCGTCGAGCCAGACCATCGGCCCGTCGCCCTCGTTGCCGTGGTCGTGCCATGTCATCGACGGCGTGATGACGAAGTCGCCGGGCTCCATCATGGTGCGTTCGCCGGCGACCGCGGTATAGGCATTGCGGCCCTCGAGGATGAAGCGCAGCGCCGCGGCGGCATGGCGGTGCGCCGGCGCAATCTCGCCGGGGAGAATGATCTGCAACCCGCCGAACAGGCTGTGCGTGACGCGAGACTGGCCCGGAAGCGCCGGATTCTCGAGGATCATCACGCGCCGCTCGGCCTCCTCGGTGGAGATGATCTTGCATGCCTCCATGAGGTGCGGCCGGATCTCGTCATAGCGCCAGATCGCCGCGGCGCATTTCGCCACTGGCTCGTCGGTGACGAGACCGCCCAACACACGCCACAGCGGCGCCAGATTCTGACTGCCGGCCCGGCGATAGAATGCCTCGCGGCCCTTCTCGGCCTCGCGGTTGACGGTCGAAAGCATCGTATCGGCTGGCATGATGCGCCTCCTGGGCTCGCGCGAACGCGTTTCCTGCCCCACAATTGTGCCCGCCGCCGCCGCCTGTCAAGGCGCCACCGGCCCGCCCGTCCCATGCATAATACGCAGGATGCCGGCGGCGGTAGCGGCGGCTTAGACCGCGGTCTGGCGCGCCAAGCCCACGCGGCGGGCGAGCACCTCGCCGCGCCCGTCCGTGAAGAGAACATCGAGCACCCGTACCGCCGCCGCAAGCCGCGTCTCGATCGCCGGATCGGACGGCGCCCGGCGCAGCGTGTCGAGCAGGGCCCGCGTGCGGGCGTCGATTTCCGTGCCGATGGTTTCGATGGTCTCGTGCGCTTTCTGGCCGAGGCCGTGGCGCGGGCCGCGCTGCAGCAGGAGCAGGAAAAGCCGTGCCGCCTCGAGCGCGGCGGTCACCTCGGCCTCGTTGGGCGGCGCGCCCGGATCGGTCATGGCCGAAAACCCGCGCGCCGTGCCGGTGCGGCGCGTGGCCGGCACGATACTGCCCAGCAGGGAATCGGCGACGAAGGCCTGGAAATCCTGGCCCACCGCGTCGGCAACCGCGACCCGCGTCTGCAGGATCGCCTCGCCCCATCGGCTGTCGCGGCGAAAGCCGAATTCGTCGAGGAGGCCTTCGGCATCGTCCATGTAGGCCGTGACGGCGGCGGCGATCCGTCCGACCTCGGGGGTTCCGCTGCGCCGCGCGGCGAGCGCGACGATGGCCTGGGCACGGCCGCGCAGGCCCTGAATGAGACGATCGCCGACCGCCGCGAATTCGGTGTCGCACAGCACCGAATCGTTGGGCTTCGACGACAGCGCACGGACCAGGCGCAGGATCTCCCACGGGCGGCGCAGGCGATTGAGCAAGCCGAGGGCGAGGAGGACGCTGTCCATTCCCTGCGTTTCGCTGAGCGCGAGATAATGGTGCTTCGCCACGGTGACGGCGTCGGGAATGAGCTCGACGATCTGCCGCCCTTCGATCCGGCCGTTCATGGCGAGCACGCCGTCGATCTCGGCGAACGCGGTCCCCAGCGGCTCGGCCAGCGCCAGCAGGGTAGAGATCGCGCCGATGTCCGCCACAAAATGCCGGCCGAGCGTGCCGCCGCCGCGCGGCTTCGCCAGTTCCTCCGCCAGGGTCCTGGTCCATCCGGCCGCTGCCGCCCGCACCTCTTGGGCAAGGCGCTCTGTCGAGGCCGGAATAGTCGTGGTGAAGCAATCGGCGAGCGCCTCCTCGAGGGGAGCCAGTTCCGCGCCGGCGATGCGCTTCAGCGCGTCCCACCACGGCACCAGCGCGGCGCGCGTGACGCAGCCGGACGGTCGCGGCTCATGGTCGTCGTCGACCAGGTAGTGTTCGAATGCCGAGACCACGAGCCGGCGCAAGGTCGGGATGCGCGGCGCCCGCTCGGCCCGCAGCTGCGGCCGCAGCGCGGCCAGCATCTGGTCCGTCGGCAGCTCTTCCCGGCCGCGCAGGCGGCGCAGCTCGATCACCCGCGCCAGGGCCACCGCCTCGTCGCCCGACAGCCGTCCCAGCGTCTCGCCGAACAGCGCGCTCCTATCCATGCCGCCATGGGTAATCGAGCGCCCTTAACGACCGATTAAAGCCGATTTTGCCCCGGCCGCGGACCGGGACTATCATGCGCCAACGATGGAACCACGCCGAGGAGGCGACCATGGCCATCACGCTCGACCATACGATCGTCCCGGCCCGCGACAAGGAAGCGTCCGCCCGCTTCTTCGCGCGGATCTTCGACCTGCGCTATGACGGACCGATGTCGCATTTCGCGCCGGTGCGGGTCAACGACACGCTGACGCTCGATTTCGACAACCAAGCCACATTCGAGCACCATCATTATGCCTTCAAGGTGAGCGGCGCCGAGTTCGATGCGATCCTCGCCCGCGTCAAGGAGGAGGGTCTGGCCTACGGCAGCGGCCCGGTCGCGCTCACCGACATGGCGATCAACCATCGCCGCGGCGGCCACGGCTTCTATTTCCGCGACCCCAACGGCCACGTCCTTGAAGTGCTGACGAAATAGGCCTCAGGCAACGCGGCGCGCCGGCGCGGCAAGGCGACGAAAGCGCCAGACCACCGCCGGCGGGAAATTGCACCAGATGCGCTGGCCGACCTCGCCCGCGAGGCCAAGCTCGGGCGCGGCGTTGATCGGCGAGGCGACGCCATAGGTGTATTGCACGAAGATGCCCTGCGCGCCGAGCACGGCAAAGCTCTGCTCGACGATGCGCCGCCGCGCCGGCTTGGGTAGCGACAGGAGCGGCAGGCTCGATACCACGGTGGCAACGGCGCCGATGGCCAAAGGGCGCAGCAGCGCCACCAGTTCGGCGGCGTCGCCGCGCAGCACCTTGACCCCGGGAAAGCAGGTCCGCAGCAGCGCCGCCAGGGTCCAGTCGCGCTCGACCACGACGAGTTGTCCCGGCGCGACCCCGTGTTCGAGCAGCGCACGGGTGATGCTGCCGGTCCCGCCGCCCAGCTCGACCACGGCGCCGTGAGCGCCGGGATCGACCTCGCGGGCCATGGCGCGTCCGAGCGCCCGGCTCGACGGCGCGAGCGAGCCGATGAATTGCGGCGCCTTCATCCAGCGCGACAGGAAGAGCGCGGCCTCCTGCTCCGGGCGCAGGCGCCGCGAACGGCGCCGGCGTGCGGCCGGCACGGTCTTGATCGGCTTGATCAATTTGCCGTCATCCCTTTTTCACATGAACGAACCTAAGATGGCCCCTGGCCAGCGACCGCCGGCTCTGTAGCGAGCAAATTAGACGAGGCGGCCGGAAAAGCAAATTCGGCGGCGCGGCCATGTTGGGTAGGAGATCGGGCAATGACGTTACGTTCCGAGCAGCAGAAGCAGGAAGCCGTCGCCGCCGCAGCGGCGCTCGCGGCCGCACGACTCGGGCCGCCCCGAGCGGCGGCGGTGCAGAGTTTCCTGCAACAATTTTACACGCACGTGCCGCCCGCCGACGTGCATGACCGTCGCGCCGAGGACCTCTATGGCGCCGCCGTCTCGCTGTGGCAGTTCGCGCAGACGCGAATCCCCGGCCAGGCCAAGCTGCGTGTCATCAATCCCCGCGTCGAGACCGAGGGCTGGCGGGCGCCTGGCACCGTCGTCGAGATCATCAATGACGACATGCCGTTCCTGGTCGATTCGGTCACCGCTGCGCTTAATCGCGAAGGGTTGGTGGTGCATCTGGTGATTCACCCGATCGTATATGTAACGCGCGCCAGCAATGGCAAGCTCGAAACCCTGCACCAGCCCGATGCACGCGAGGGCGCGCGCGAGTTGGTCATGCATGTCGAGATCAGCGAGCTGAGCGACCCAAAGCGGCTGGAGGCTTTGGCGGCGCGGCTGAAAACAGTGCTCGGCGAAGTGCGCGCGGCAGTTGCGGACTGGCGGAGCATGCTGGTCCGCGCCGAGGAGATCCGGCGCGATATCGCCGCGCCGCCGCCGCCCGTGAGCGCGGAGGAGCTGAGCGAAACCCTGGATTTCCTCGCCTGGCTCGGCGAAGACAATTTCACCTTTCTCGGCTATCGCGAGTATCGCTTCGGCAGCAGCACCAATGGCGGCGGCGGCGGCGACATCGTGCCGGGCAGCGGTCTCGGCATCCTGCGCGACGATGCCTATCCGGTATTCGACGGACTGCGCAACTTCGCGACGCTGCCGCCCGAGGTGCGCGCCTTCCTGATGGAGCCCCATCCCCTGCTGGTCAGCAAGACCCGCCAGCGCTCCAACGTTCACCGCGCGGTGCCGATGGACGCCGTGGCGGTGAAGAAATTCGGGCCCGACGGGCGGCCCGCGGGCGAGCGTCTGATGATCGGGCTCTTCACCTCCGCCGCCTATGCCAAGAGCCCGCTCGCCATTCCGCTGCTGCGGCGCAAGGTCAGCCGCACCCTGGCCCGCGCTGGGTTCGATCCCGCGAGCCATGACGGCAAGGCACTGCTCCACATTCTCGAAACCTATCCGCGCGACGAGCTGTTCCAGATCGGCGAGGAAGAGCTTTACGACATCGCGCTCGGCATTCTCGGGCTGCAGGAGCGCCAGCGCGTCGCGCTGTTCGTACGCGGCGATCCGTTCGGGCGGTTCATCTCGGCCTCCGTCTATGTGCCGCGCGACCGCTACAACACCGAGCTGCGCCAGCGTTTCGCGGCGATCCTCGAACGCGCCTATGATGCGAAGATCGACAGTTTCGCGACCCAGCTCGACCAATCCGTGCTTGCGCGGGTGCATTTCATCCTGCGCACGCTGCCGGGCGCCGCAACCCAGGTCGATGCCGCCGCCATCGAGGAAAGTCTCGCCGATGCGGCGCGGAGCTGGGCCGACCGGCTCGCCGAAGCGCTCGCGGGCGCGCTGGGCGAGGAGGCCGGGCTCGCCCTTTTCCGCCGCTACGGCGCCGCTTTTCCGAGCGAATACCGCGAGCGCTTCGCGGCCACGGCCGCGGTTTACGACATCGAGCACATCGAGGCGGTGACACGCGGTCAGCCTTTGGCAATGACACTGTACCGCCCGCTCGAGTCCCTGCCCGAAGAGCTGCGCTTCAAGGTCTATCACCTCGCGACGCCGATCGCTTTGTCCGACGTGCTGCCGATGCTCGAGCATACGGGCTTCAAGGTCATCGCCGAGGTGCCCTACGAGATCAGCCCCGAGGGCGCCGCCGGGCCGGTGTGGATGCAGGATTTCGGCCTGCTGTCGCCGGCGGGCGAGGTCGATGTGGCCGGGCTCAAAGCGCGTTTCGAGGACGCCTTCGCCCGCGTCTGGGGCGGCACGATGGACAATGACGGCTTCAATCGCCTCATCGTCCTCGCCGGGCTCGATTGGCGCCAGGTCACCGTACTGCGGCTCTACGCCAAGGTGATGCGCCAGGCCGGCAGCGCCTACAGCCAAGCCTATATGGAGGACACGCTCGCGCACCATCCGGCGATCGCGGCCAAGCTGGTGGCGCTGTTCGAAAGCCGCTTCGATCCCGCGCGCGCAGCGCAGGCGGCGGCAGCGAGCGAGGGAATCGGCCGCGAGATCGAGGCGGACCTCGACGCGGTGACGAGCCTCGACGAGGATCGCATGATCCGCAACTTCCTCGCGCTCGCACTCAACTCGCTGCGCACCAATTATTTCCTCGATCGTCCCTATCTCGCGGTGAAGCTGGCGAGCCGCGCGATCGATCTGTTCCCGCTGCCGCGGCCGTTATGCGAGATCTTCGTGCTCAGCCCGCGCATGGAGGGCGTCCATCTTCGCGGCGGCAAGGTCGCGCGCGGCGGCATTCGCTGGTCCGACCGCAAGGAGGATTTCCGCACCGAGATTCTGGGCCTGATGAAGGCGCAGATGGTGAAGAACGCGGTGATCGTGCCGACCGGCTCCAAGGGCGGATTCGTGGTCAAGCGCCCTCCCGCCCGGCGCGAAGCGCTGCCGGACGAGGTCGTTCATTGCTACACCACGCTGATGCGCGGCATGCTCGACCTCACCGACAATATCGTCGGCGACAAAATCGTGCCGCCCGCAGACATCGTCCGCCACGATGGCGACGACCCCTATCTCGTCGTCGCCGCCGACAAGGGCACGGCGACCTTCTCCGACATCGCCAACGGCATCGCCGGCGAATACGGCTTCTGGCTCGGCGACGCCTATGCCTCGGGCGGCTCCGACGGCTACGACCACAAGGCGATGGGCATTACCGCGCGCGGCGCCTGGGAGACGGTCAAGCGGCATTTCCGCGAATTGGAAAGCGACATTCAGGCGCAGGACTTCACCTGCGTCGGCGTCGGCGACATGTCGGGCGACGTGTTCGGCAACGGCATGCTGCGTTCCGCCCACACGCTCCTGGTCGCGGCGTTCGACCACCGCCACATCTTCCTCGATCCCAACCCCGATCCCGCCGCCGGCATCAAGGAGCGCCAGCGCCTCTTCGATCTGCCGCGCTCGTCCTGGGCCGATTACGACAAGGCGCTCATCTCGACAGGCGGCGGCGTGTTCGAGCGCAGCCTCAAATCGGTGCCGCTGTCGCCCGAGATTCGCGCCCGGCTCGGCATCGCGGCCGAGCATCTGACGCCGATGGAGCTGATCCAGGCGATCCTGCGCGCGCCCGTCGATCTGCTGTGGTTCGGCGGCATCGGTACTTATGTCAAGGCGTCCTACGAGACCCAGGCCCAGGCCGGCGACCGTGCCAACGACGCGCTGCGCGTCGACGCCGCGACGCTGCGCGCCCGCGTCGTCGGCGAAGGCGCCAATCTCGGCGTGACCCAGCATGGACGCATCGAATATGCGCTGAAGGGCGGGCGCATCAACACCGACGCGATCGACAACTCGGCCGGGGTCGACACCTCGGACCACGAGGTGAACATCAAGATCCTGCTCAATGCCGCGGTCGCCGCGGGCGATCTCACCATGAAGCAGCGCAATGAGCTGCTGCACGCGATGACCGCCGAGGTCGCCTCGCTGGTCCTGCGCGACAATTATCTCCAGGGCCTCGCCCTCTCGCTCGAAGAGCATGAGCGGGTAGCGCGCTTCGACCGTCACGTGCGGCTCATGCGTGAGCTCGAGCGGGCGCAGCGCCTCGACCGCGTCGTCGAGGAATTGCCCGATGACGAGACCCTGGCGGTGCGCTTGGCCCGGCGCCAGGGCCTGATGCGGCCCGAACTCGCGGTGCTGCTCGCCTATGTCAAGACCACGCTCGTCGACGACCTGCTTGCCTCGGATTTTCCCGACGATCCGCAGCTCGCCGACGATCTCTTCGCCTATTTCCCGCGCGTGCTGGTCGAGCGCTTCCGCGCCGGCATTCTCGCCCACCGCCTGCGCCGCGAGATCATCGCCACGGTGGCCGCCAACGATCTCGTCAACCGCGCCGGGCTCGCCTTCGCCCGCGAGCTGGGCGAGCTCACCGGCCGCGGCCCGGGCGAGGTGACCCGCGCCTATATGATCGTGCGCCGCATCTATGATCTCGACGCGCTGTGGGACGCGATCAATGCGCTCGACAACAAGGTGCCGGCCGCCGTCCAGCACGAGACGCTGCTCGCCGCCGCGCGCCTCGTCGAACGCGCGGCAGCATGGTTCCTGCGCAACCCGAAACTCGACATCGCCGCCGAGACGCATGCCTACCGCGCGGGCATCGCCGCGCTCGCCGGCGCCATCGCCGAGATCATGCCGGAATCGCACCGTCTCGCGCTCCATCAGCGGGCCGAGGCATTGGAGCGCCACAGCGTGCCGGCGGCGACGGCGCTGCAGGCGGCACGGCTCGACTTCCTGGTCTCGGCGGTCGATATCGTGCATTTGTCGCTGACGACGGGACAGGACGTGGTCGAATTGGGCCGCCGCTTCTTCGCCATCGGCGCCCGCTTCGGGCTCGATGCGTTGCGCGTCGCCGCGCGCAAGCTCGATGCGAGCACCGCCTGGCAGAAGCGCGCCATCGCCGCGGTGATCGAAGATCTCTACGCGCAGCAGGCGGAACTCACCGCCAAGGCCGTCGCCGAGAGCCGCGACTTCGAATCCTGGATCGAGCGCCACACCCGCGACCTCGCCCGCCTCGAAATCATCGAGCGCGAGATCGAAGCCGCGCCGACGCCCGACCTTGCCATGCTCACGGTGGCGACGCGCACGCTCCGCGGCTTTCTCGCGGCGTAAGGCTCCGCACACGGCCGATCCGTCTTGCCGCCGCGAGGAGCGGAGCGGCGACGCAATCTGCCCCACCGGGGAGATCGCTTCGCTCGCGCTCGCAGCGACAGCGCAGAGGAACCGCGCCTTACGCCCGGTTCATGCGGTTCTCGACCAGGTCAATCACCACGGCGGGGTCGGCCAGCGTCGAGGTGTCGCCGAGCGTGTCGTGCTCGTTGGCCGCGATCTTGCGCAGGATGCGGCGCATGATCTTGCCCGAACGCGTCTTGGGCAGACCCGGCGCCCATTGCACGAGGTCCGGCGAAGCGATCGGGCCGATCTGCTTGCGCACCCACTGCACCAGTTCGCCGCGCAATTTCTCTTCGGGCTCGAACCCGACCTTCAAGGTGACATAGGCATAGATGCCCTGACCCTTGACGTCGTGGGGATAGCCCACCACCGCGGCCTCGGCGACCTTGGGGTGGGCGACGAGTGCGCTTTCGACCTCGGCGGTGCCGATGCGGTGGCCGGCGACATTGATCACGTCGTCGACGCGCCCGGTGATCCACCAATAGCCGTCTTCGTCGCGGCGCGCGCCGTCGCCGGTGAAGTACCTCCCCGGAAAGGCCGAGAAATAGGTCTCGATGAAGCGCTGGTGATCGCCGAAGACGGTGCGCATCTGGCCGGGCCAGCTGTCGGCGATGCAGAGATTGCCTTCGGCCGCGCCTTCGAGCAGCTTGCCGTCGCCGTCGACGATCTCCGGCCGCACGCCGAAGAACGGCCGCGTCGCCGAGCCCGGCTTCAGCGGCGTCGCGCCCGGCAGCGGCGTGATCAGGATGCCGCCCGTTTCGGTCTGCCACCAGGTGTCCACAATCGGCACGCGGCCGTCGCCGACGACGCGGTGGTACCACAACCACGCCTCGGGATTGATCGGCTCGCCAACGGTGCCGAGCAGCTTGAGGCTGGCGCGCGAGGTCGCGGTGACGAAATGGTCGCCCTCGCGCATCAGCGCGCGGATCGCCGTCGGCGCGGTGTAGAAGATGTTGACCTTGTGCTTGTCCACCACCTGCCAGAAGCGCGAAGCGTCAGGATAATTGGGCACGCCCTCGAACATCAGCGTGGTCGCGCCGTTGGCAAGCGGTCCATAGACGATGTAGCTGTGCCCGGTGACCCAGCCGACATCGGCCGTGCACCAGTAGATGTCGCCGTCGTGATAGTCGAAGACATATTGATGCGTCATCGCGACATAGACGAGATAGCCGCCGGTGGTGTGCAGCACGCCCTTGGGCTTGCCGGTCGAACCCGACGTGTAGAGGATGAACAGCGGGTCCTCGGCCGACATCTCCGCGGGCGGGCAGTCGCGCGACGCCTTCACCACCGCATCGTGGTACCAGATGTCGCGGCCCTCGATCCAGTTGATCCTGCCGCCGGTGCGGCGCACCACCACCACCCGCGTCACGCCGGGACAGGATTTGAGCGCCTCGTCGGTATTGGCCTTGAGCGGCACCTTGCGTCCGCCGCGCAGGCCCTCGTCGGCGGTCACGACGAAGGTCGAGGCGCAATCCTGGATGCGGCCGGCGAGACTTTCCGGCGAGAACCCGCCGAACACCACGGAATGAACGGCGCCGATGCGGGCGCAGGCGAGAACCGCCACCGCCGCCTCAGGGATCATCGGCAGGTAGATCGTGACCCGGTCGCCCTTCTTGACGCCTTCCGTCTTGAGCACGTTGGCGAACCGGCACACGCTGTCGTGCAACTCGGCATAGCTGACATGGCGATGCTCGGACGGGCTGTCGCCTTCCCACAAGATCGCGGTCTGGTCGGCGCGGGTGGCAAGATGCCGGTCGATGCAGTTATAGGAAGCATTGAGCGTGCCGTCCTCGAACCACTTGATGCTGACATTGCCGGTGAAGCTCGCGTTCTTCACCTTGGTGTAGGGCCTGATCCAGTGGAGACGCTTGCCTTGATCGCCCCAGAACCGCTCGGGATTATCGAGCGATTCCTGGTACAGCCGGAAATATCCCGCCTCGTCGATCCAGGCGCGCTCGGCAACGGATGAGGGGACCGGAAAGATCGTGGACATGGCGTTCGCTCCCGCTGATCGTCGGCCGATTATGCGCGAAGCGCGGATTCTGACAAGATAAAGCGGCCCCGCGCGGATGGTCTTGCCACCGGCGCCGCAACGAAGCAGGCTCGCCGTCGCGGCCCGGGCGGCACCTTGTCCCCGGGTGGGGGGAGTGTCGGCTGGAGGATCACGTGGCACGCAGGAACGAGGGGGATGACCATGTGTGGCGCTTCTTCCGCGCCGGCGGTTTCGATCAGGTGCGGATCGACACCGGCGCCGACATCGCCGCCTTGGCGAGCCTCGACCAGAAGCTGTGGGTGGCGCTCGCCTGCCCCACGCGCGGCGTCGAATTCGACGCGCGCACGCTCGACCTGATTGACACCGATGGCGACGGGCGCATTCGCGCACCGGAGATTCTCGCGGCTTCCGCATGGGCGGTCGGACTGCTGCGGCGCCCGGACGATCTTATCGGCGCCGGCGCGACGCTCCCGCTCGCCGCAATCGACACCACCACGCCCGAAGGCGGCACGATCCTCGCCTCGGCCCGCACCATCCTGCGCATGCTGGAGCGGCCCGACGCTCCGGAAATCTCGCTGCAGGACACGACCGAAATCGAGGCCGCGCTCAATCGCACCGACTTCAACGGCGACGGCATCGTCCCCGCCGAGGCGGCTGCGGACGAAGCGACGCGCGCCGCCATTCTCGAGATCATCGATTGTCTGGGCGCGGAAACCGACCGCAGCGGCCGGCCCGGCGTGTCCCAGGGCAAGGTCGACCGGTTCTTCGCCGCCGCCGACGCCTTTGCGCGCTGGTGGACGGAGGGGCAATCCGACCCCGCGCTCCAGCCGCTCGGCGCGCAAACCGCGGCGGCCGCCGCGCTGGTGCGCAAGCTGTGCCCCAAGCTCGACGACTATTTCGCGCGCTGCCGCATCGTCGAATTCGATCCGCGCGCCGTCGAGGCGCTCGACCCCGCGCTCCCGGCCTATGCCGCGATCGCGGCGCACGCGGTGGTTGCCGACGAGGCCGAGATCGCGGCGCTGCCGATCGCGCGCATCGCGGCCGGAAAGCCCATGCCGCTCGGCGATGGCATCAATCCCGCCTGGGCGGATGCGGTCGCCTCGTTCAGCCGCGCCGTCGTCGCGCCGCTGATCGGCGCGCGCGACAGCCTCGAGGAGGCCGCATGGCGGACCATCGAGGCGCGCCTTGCCGCGCACGAGGCGTGGGTCCAACGCAAGCCCGCGACCGAATTGGAAAAGCTCGGCCCTGACCGCATCGGCGTGCTCGCCGGCTCCGATCTGGCGGCCCGCATCGCCGAACTCATCGCCCGCGACAAGGCGCTCGAACCCGAGATGTCGGCGATGGCCGCGGTCGAGAAACTCATTCGCTTCCGTCGCGACCTGGCACCGCTCCTCAACAATTTCGTTTCCTTCCGCGATTTCTATACGCGCGGCGACAAGGCGCTGTTCCAGGCGGGCACGCTCTATCTCGACGGCAGGAGTTGCGATCTGTGCGTTACGGTCGATGACGAGACGCGGCACGCCCAACTCGCGACGCTGAGCCGCATCTATCTCGCCTATTGCCGCTGCACGCGCCGCGGCGCAACCGAGAAGCTGACGATCGCCGCCGCCTTTACCGCCGGCGATTCCGACAATCTGCTGGTCGGGCGCAACGGCGTCTTCTACGACCGCAAGGGCCGGGATTGGGACGCGACGATCGTCAAGATCATCGAGCATCCGATCAGCATCCGCCAGGCCTTCTGGCTGCCGTACAAGCAATTCGCGCGGTTCGTGTCGGAGCAGGTCCAGAAATTCGCGGCGGCGCGCGCGAGCAGCACATCGACGGGCATGACCCAGGCCGTGGCGCGTCTTGAAGGACCGGCGGTGACCGGCGCGCCGACACAGCCGCAAGCGGCGGCGACGCAGCAGCAGACTTTCGATGCCGCGCGTTTTGCCGGCGTGTTCGCGGCGATTGGGCTCGCCATCGGCGCGATCGGCACGGCCATCGTCTCGCTCATCACCGGCCTCCTGCGGCTGACTTGGTGGCAGATGCCGCTCGCGCTCCTGGGGATCGCGCTCATCGTCTCGGGGCCGTCCGTGCTCATCGCCGCGCTCAAGCTGCGCCACCGCAATCTCGGCCCGATCCTCGATGCCTGCGGCTGGGCGGTGAATGCCCGGCTGCGGATCAACATCCCGTTCGGCACCGCGCTCACCCCGGTGGCCCAGCTTCCGGAGGGGGCGGAGCGCTCGTTCAGTGATCCCTATGCCGAGAAGAAGCGGCCATGGGGCCTCTATATCGGCGCGGCGATCGTCGCGGCCATCGCTTTCGCGTTGTGGTGGTTCGGCTATATCGCGGCCTGGATCGGGCGCTGACGCGCCGGCGCCGCGGCCGTGAAAAAAAGGACCCGACCGGCCGCGAGGCCATGACGGGTCCCGGCGCCGCTGGGGGAATGTGCGGCGTCAACCGGTCAATCGCCCGCCGCGGCTTCGGCGTTGCCGTTGGCCGCGTGGGGATGCGGCGCAAAGAAGCCGTGGCCGGTCGCGACCAGCGCCGCCTGGGTGCGGTTGGCGACGTTGAGCCGCTTGATGATCTGTTTCACATGCGCCTTGACCGTGCTCTCGGACATCGACAACGCATCGGCGATGAGCTTGTTCGATTTGCCCTGCGAGATCAGCGCGAGCACGTCGCGCTGGCGCCGCGTGAGTTCGGACCAGGGCTCGGCGATCTCGGCTTGGGCCGACCCGGCACCGGGACGGAACGGGTTGCCCTCGATCAGTGAGGACGGAACGTAGACGCCGCCCGCGAGAACGAGATCGATCGCGCCCATCAGCACTCTGAAGCTCAACGAGACCGGCAGGAAGCCGCGCGCGCCGGTGCCGAGAATTTGCCGCGCGCGCAGCGGATTGTCGGCCTCGGCCACGACCACGACCGGAATGTCGGGCAGCGCGTGACGCAACGCCTCGATCTGGCGCAAGTCGACGTGATCGGTGGTCGCCGCGCCCATCAGGACGAGATCCAACCGGGTGCCGCCGTCAACGACTTGGATCAGATCTTCCGCGGTGGCTGCTTCGACGACATTGCGATCGGGGCAGTGCTGGGCAATGGCGAGTTTGAGGCACTCGCGACGCAACCGCCCTGCATCAACCACGGCGATGGTGCTGTTGGATGCGGCGACCACGGCGGCTGGATCAATGCCGCCATTCGCTCCCGATGCGATCATGGTTCTCTCCATTGCCGCGGCCGCCCCGAAGCGGCCTTCCCCACCAGAATCGATGGTTGCCTCACTCCAAGGAAGTAATATTGTGTGAAGTTGTGTGTCGGAATGTAACGCTTTCGGGTGCGGTGATCGGCGACAATTCGATGACAATTTAACCCAAGTTTTACGCGGCACTGGCACACTTGCCGCAACCTCCGCGAGACGCCTGCGCCGTGCCTGCCACGCCTCCATCCCCGCCGCTTTCGCTGCCGCAGCTGACGGTGATCCAGAATGCGTCGGACCGCGGCGCTCCGGGCATCCCTTTGCCCATGTCCAGGCCGTCGGGCGCGCCCGCGCCCGGGACCGCCGCCCCGCCGACGCAGGGCCGCGGCCGCCTCGTCGATATCGTCGTCTGAGCACACGGCTTCAGGGAAAGCAATCGCCGGCGCGGCGACGCCGCGCCCTCAATGGCGGAAGTGGCGCATCCCGGTGAAGACCATGGCGATGCCGGCGCTTGTCGGCGGCGTCGATCACCTCCTGGTCGCGCACCGAGCCGCCGGGCTGGATGACCGCCGTGGCGCCGGCCGCGATCGCCGCCTCGAGCCCGTCGGCGAAGGGAAAGAAGGCATCGGACGCGACCACCGAGCCCTGCGTCGGCGGCGCCGCGAGCCCGGCGCGCCTGCCCGCCTCCTCGGCCTTCCACGCGGCGATGCGCGCGCATCGACGCGGCTCATCTGCCCGGCGCCGATGCCGACCGTGGCGCCGTCCTTGGCATAGACGATGGCGTTCGACTTGACGTGCTTCGCGACGCGGAAGGCGAAGAGCAGATCGGCGCGTCTCCGCCGCGGTCGGCGCGCGCTTGGTGACCATCTTAGCGTCGGCGTCGTCGATGCGGCCGTTGTCGCGCGTCTGCAGCAGATAGCCGCCGGCGAGCGAGCGCAGCGTCACGCCCGGCGCCGCGGGATCGGGCAGCGCGCCCGCGACCAGCAGCCGCAGCGCTGCCTTGCGCGCCAGCACCGCCTGCGCCTCGGGCGTCGACCTCGGGCGCGATCACCACCTCGACGAAGAGCTTGCCGATCGCCTCGGCGGTCGCCGCATCGAGCGGCCGGTTGACCGCGATGATGCCGCCGAAGGCGCTGACCGGATCGCAGGCGAGCGCCTTGGCATAGGCGCCGGCAAGATCGCCGGCGACGGCGACGCCGCAGGGATTGGCATGCTTGATGATGGCGACCGCCGGCGCGTCGAACTCGGCCACCAGTTCGTAGGCCGCGTCGGTGTCGTTGAGATTGTTGTAGGACAGCTCCTTGCCCTGGATCTGCCGCGCCGTGGCGACGCCGGGCCGGCTCGGCGCCGCCGACATAGAGCGCCGCCTGCTGATGCGGGTTCTCGCCATAGCGCAGGAGCTGCGCAGCGCGCGCGGCGAGCGCGAGCGTCGCGGGAAAGGTCTCGCCGTCGCTCGGCGGCGAACCATGCGGCGATCGCCGCGTCGTAGGCGGCGGTGCGGGCGAAGGCGGCGGCGGCGAGCCGGCGCGCGCAGCGCGAGCGTCGTGGCGCCGCCCTGCGCCGCGCATCTCGGCCAGCACCGCGTCATAGTCGGCGGGATCGGTCACGACGGCGACGAATTCGTGGTTCTTGGCGGCGCCGCGGATGAGCGCCGGGCCGCCGATGTCGATGTTCTCGATGCAGGTCTCGAACGGCGCGCCGCGCGCCGACCGTCGCGGCGAAGGGATAGAGATTGACGACGACGAGGTCGATCGGCGGCGATGGCGTGCGCGGCGAGCGCCGCGCGATGGGCGGCAAGGTCGCGGCGCGCGAGAATGCCGCCGTGGATGGCGGGATGCAGCGTCTTCACCCGGCCGTCGAGCATCTCCGGAAAGCCGGTGACCGCCGCCACGTCCTCGACCGCGAGCCCGGCCTCGGCAAGCGCCCGCGCGGTGCCGCCGGTCGAGACCAGCGCCACGCCCATCGCCGCCAGCGCCCGCGCGAACGGCACCAGCCCGGTCTTGTCGGACACGGAGAGCAGCGCCCGCGCGATCGGACGCAAGGAGCCATCGGCCATCGCGATGTCCCGCAGCGGAGAGACGCAACGATAGAGGGCACGGCCGGGGCGATCAAGCGGCGGCGCTGCTTCCGCGCCAGTCCCAGATTGCCTATTCCCGGCGGATCGCCCAGCGCACGGTGGCGCCGCTGCTGCCGACATGGCCGTCGAGCAGGATCTGCTGCGTCTTCTGCGGCGCGCCCGTCGCCCATATAGACGCTTTCGGCGAGGCTCAGCACCGCGCCTTCGGCACGCAGGCGCCAGGCGCCGCCGCCGGCGAGCCGGAGCAGCGCGGCATTGCCGTCGGGCTGGAGCGGCCGGCTCGACGGCGGGATGGAGATGGAAGCGGATGGCGAAGCCGCGCCCGGCCGCGCCGGTCAGCGCATCCTCGCCGCGCAGATCGTCGCCGTCGGCGGCGAGGAAGAGCTGGCGCGCGTGGCTCAGGCCGAAGGCGCCGCGATAGCCGTCATGCGTCGCCGCGACCCAGAGATTGCCGCCATCCTCGGCGCGCTGATGCGGCGACGGTCGCGGCGCCGCTCGCCGATCGTGCCGTCGGCGCCGATCTCGACGCTGTTGGTGTCGGCGACGATCAGCGTCGAATGGGCGGCGGTGGCGCGCAGTGCGCGGTCCGCCATTCCGCGCCCGGCCCGCGATAGGCGCCGCAATTGACGATGATGCGCTCGCGCCCATGGCTCATCTCGAAGCGACAGCGTGCCGGCATGGGCTCATCGCCGTAGCCGGCGCGGCGCGGGCGCGCCGCAATCGAACAGCACCATCGTGCCGCCGGCCTGCAGCCGCTCGAAGCCGGTCTCGGGCGCGGTGAGCGGCGCGCGGCCCTTGGCGCCGGCGCGCGCCAGGACGCAGATCGATCTCCGCCGGATCGCCCTCGCCGGCGCCGTTGAACAGCGCCAGCCCGCCGTCGCCATGGCGGAAGAAGCGCAGCATCGGCGCGGCCCGCTCGATCGCCGCGGCCAGGAACGCATCCGGCACCGCCGCGCCGGCCGCCGCCAGCGCCGCGCGCGCATCGACGAGGCAGCGCAGCGCCGTCGAGCTGCGCCAGCGGGCCGCGCCCGCGATGGCCGCCATCGCGGCAGGATCTGGCGCGTCGACCTCGCGCTCGAGCCGGCTCAGCGCGCGGCGCAGCGGCCGCCGGCCGCCCAGCGCCGCCGCCGCGGCGACCAGGCCGCGCAGCGGCGCGCAGCCGTGCCAGCCCGGTCGCCCTCGCGCGCGGCGACGCGCGCGAGATGGCGCGTCTGGCGCGCGAAGGACTGCGGCGAGCGCCGGGCGCCGCTCGCGCCGACGCCGCAGCAGAAGATCGCAATGCTCGAGCCAGGCGAACAGCCGGTCGCCCAGTCACATCGGCGCGCCAGGCGAGGCTGTCATAGACGTCGAAGCGGCGGACCCAATCGGCGGTCCATTCGCGGCCGGCCTGCGCCGCCGGCCGCGCTGCCGAGCGCGGCGAGATCGGCGAGCCATGCGAAGCCATGCAGCGCGGCGCGCCATCGATTCGGGCCGTCGGCTGTCCCACGGCGGCACGGCGCCCTGCGCCGATATCGCCGGCGAAGCGGAAGACGCCGCCGAGCAGCGCCGCGCCGCGTGCCCGCGTCGCCGGGCCAGGGCGAGCGCAGACGCAGCGCCGGCGCGCCGGCGGCCGGGCGCCACAAGGCGAGGTGGTAGAGCGCGGAGCCGTAGAACAGCGCGCGCAGCGGCCGCATCACCCGCCGCGCAGGCGCCGGATGTTGCCGGCATAGGCGGCAGGCGCCGCCGGCGAAGCTCGCGGTGCCGGCCACCAGCACGTCGGCGCCGGCGGCGACCGCCGCGCGCGCCGTCTCGTCATTGATGCCGCCATCGACTTCGAGATCGATGCGCGCGCCCGGCGGCGTCGATGCGGCGGCGCACGGCGCGGATCTTGTCGAGCTGCGCGGCGATGAAGCCCTGCCCGCCGAAGCCGGGATCGACCGTCATCACCAGCACGAGATCGATCGCCCGTCGAGCACGTAGTCGAGCGCCTCGACCGGCGTCGCCGGGTTGAGCGCCACGCCCGCCTTCTTGCCGAGCGACTGCGATCAGCGCGAGCGTGCGGTGGAGATGCGGGCCCGACTCGGGATGGACCGTGATGATGTCGGCGCCCGCCGCGGCGAAGTCGGCGACTGATAGGGATCCGCCGGCGCGATCATCAGATGCACGTCGAACGGCAGCGTCGAGTGCGGCCGCAACGCCTTCACCACCGCCGGACCGATGGTGAGATTGGGCACGAAATGCCCGTCCATCACGTCGATATGGATGTAGTCGGCGCCGGCCGCAGTGATGGCGCGCACCTCCTCGCCGAGCCGCGCGAAATCGGCCGAGAGAATCGACGGCGCGATGCGGACCGCCTGCTGCATCGCGTTTGACTAACAGGGAAACTGCGCCGCCGCAAGCCGAACCGGCGAGCTCGCCGATCAGCCGCGCGGACGAGTCGGGCGGCGTAGAAGCCGTCGATCCCGTCATGCTCGGCGAGATGGCAGGGCAGCGTGCGCAGATCGCCGTCGGCGGTGATGCATTCGGCAAGCCCGCCGATCTCGGCGCGGCAGATCGGCCGCCGCTCCACCGGCGCGCCGCGCGCGAGCAGGCGCGTCGACCTGCTGCACGCCCTCCTGCGGCTCGAGCGAGCAGGTGCAGTAGACCAGCATGCCGCCCGGCGCCAGCATCTCGACCGCGGCGGCGAGCAGGCGCTCCTGCACCGCGGCGAGCCGCGCCACGTCGTCGGGCGTCTTGAGATGCGGCACGTCGGGATGGCGGCGGATCGCGCCGGTGGCGGTGCAGGGCGCATCGAGCAGCACGAAGCGCGCGGGCTCCGCCGGCCGCCACGTGCACGCGCATCGGCGACCAGGCTCTCGGCCGGCGAGCGACAGCCGGGCGAGGTTGGCATTGAGCCGCTCGACCCGGCGCGGCGAGCGGTCGATCGCGGTGACACGCGCCCCGGCGGCGGCAAGCTGCGCCGTCTTGCCGCCGGGCGCGGCGCACAGATCGACGACCGCCGCGCCGGCGACGTCGCCGAAGAGCTTGCGCCGGCATGGCGGCGGCGGCATCCTGCACCCACCACGCGCCTTCGGCGATAGCCGGGCAGGCTCGTGATCGGCGCCGCCGGCGCTGCGCCGCAGCGTCCCGGTCGGCAGCAGCACCGCTTCGAGCGCCTCGCGCCAGATAGCTCGAGCATCGCCGCGCACGGTGAGGTCGAGCGGCGCCTCCTTGAGATGGGCGACGCGCGATGGCGCGGGCCACGCTCTCGCCATAGGCCTCGCACCAGCCGCGCCACAGCCAGGCCGGCGTGTTGAGCCGCGCCGCATCCTGCTCGGCGACCAGCGCCGCCCCTTCCTGGCTGAGCCGCCGCAGCACGGCATTGACGAGGCCCTTGTGCGACAGGAAAGCCGCGCGCCTCGGCGAGATCGACGCTGGTCGCGACCGCGGCATGGGGCGGCGTGCGCAGGAACAGAAGCTGCGCGATGCCGAGGCGCAGCATGTCGTGCACCATCGCCGCGCGCGGCGGCAGCGGCGTGTTGAGGCAATGCGCGATCAGCGCGTCGATCTGGCCGAGGCGGCGCAGCACCATCGCGACCAGCAGCCGCGCGAACGCGCGGTCGCGCGCCGGCAGCGCCCGCCATCTCGTCGTTCTCCTCGATCGCGTCGTCGAGCGGCCGCTTGCGCCGCAGCACGCGCGCCGATCAGGTCGATGGCGACGCTGCGGGCCGTCGGCGGCGCGGAGGCTGGAGGCGAAATGTGCGGACAAGGATCGATCCCGAAGGTCGCGTGAGCTTGAGGGCTGCAAACGCCATCGCGGGATCATCGTTCCAGCCGCCGCCGGCGCCAGCGCCAGCCGTGGCATGGCCCTACGCAAGAGCCATCGCGAGGCATCATATTTGCGGTATGACGACGAACGACAAGCCCGCCCCGCCAGGACCCGCCGCCAAGCCGCCCCGCCGCGCCGCCGGCGCCCGCGCCGTGCGCGAGATCGGCGGCCCCAAGGGCCCGGAGCCGACGCGCCATGGCGACTGGGAGTATAACGGCCGCTGCACCGATTTCTGACCGCGGGCGGCGGTATCTCAGGCCGGGTCGCGCGCCGCGCCTCGTGCACCTCGATATTGGCGAGCGCCACGTCGCAGGATCGGCACCGCATCCAGCGGTGGCGCGCGGGCGCGCGCGACGAGGTCGCCGATGATGTGATCGCCCTCGGTCCGCCGGCCGGCGGCGAGATCGCGCAGCATCGAGGCGGCAAAGGCCGAGCCGCGCTGCGTCAGCAGCGTGCGCGCCTGGGCGAGCGCGGCTGGCGCCCGGCGCATGGCCCTCGGCGGCGGCGACGGCGGCGCATTCGCCGAGCGCGCCGAGCAGGAACGCCTCGCCCGACGGCGCCGCCATGATCTCGCCGACCGTCGCCCGGGCCAGCGTCGTCGCCGCCGCCAGCGCCGCGAGCATGACCCATTTCTCCCACATCGCCTGGAGGATCGCGGTCGAGAGCGTCGCCTGAGCCTTGGTGCGCGGCGAATACCGCCGCGATCGCCTGGGCGCGGGCGCTGTCCGCGCCGGACAGCTCGCCGAAGACCAGCGACTGCATCGCGCCGATATGACGCACCACGCCGCGCCTCGAGCGCCACGCTGATATAGCAGGCGCCGCCCATGCACGCGCTCGGCGCCCAAACGCTCGCCCAGCCGATCGAGATGGCGCATGCCGTTGAGGAGCGGCAGGATCGCGCCCGCCGCGCCCATTGCCGGCGCGATCGCGGCGATGGCGGCAGTCGAGATCGTAGGACTTGCACGACAGCAGCACGAGGTCGAAAGGCGCCGCCTCCTCGCCGGCGCCGAGCGTCTGCACCGGCAGCGCGATGTCGCCCACCGCGCTCTTGACGACGAGCCCGCTCGGTCTCAAGCTCGCGCCTTGCGCTGGCCGCGCACGAGGAAGGTCACGTCGGCGCCGCTCTCGGCGAGCCGGCCGCCGAAATAGCCGCCGATGGCGCCGGCGCCGAGCACGAGAATGCGCATGATCCCTCCATTTCGACGGGCTCGAAGGAGAATCGTCGATGAAGGATGTCGCTGTCAAAGGAACGCGGTGCCGGCGCTCGGCCTCGGCACCTGGGCCTTGAGCGGGCGCGCCTGCTATGACGCCGTGCGCACCGCGCTCGAGCTCGGCTATCGCCACATCGACACCGCCGAGATGTACGGCAACGAGAGCGAGGTCGGCCGCGCGATCCGCGATTCAGGGCCTCGCCCGCGAGCGCGATCTTCCTCACCACCAAGGTGCCGCCGGGCAAGCTCGCGCGCCGCCGACGCCAAGCGCTGCGCCGAGGACAGCCTGCGGCGCCTCGGCCTCGACCATGTCGATCTGCTGCTGGTTCATTGGCCCAACAGCGCGGTGCCGCTGGGCGAGACGCTCGGCGCCTTTGCGGCGTTGCGCGCGGCGGGCCGCACGCGTCATATCGGCGTCAGCAACTTCCCGGCGACGCTGCTCGACGAGGCGATCGAGCGTCACGGCGCCGATCTCTTCTGCAACCAGGTCGAGTATCACCCCTATTTGTCGCAGCAGCGCGGTGCTGGCGGCGGCGCGCGCGCCACGGCATGATGCTCACGGCCTATTCGCCGGTGGCGAAGGGGCGCGTCGCGCGCGATGCGGCGCTCGCCGCCATCGGCCGGAAATACGGCAAGAGCGCGGCCCAGGTGACGCTGCGCTGGCTCATCGACCAGGACGGCGTCGCGGCCATCCCCAAGGCGGCGAGCCGCGCCCACCTCGCCGCCAATCTCGACATCTTCGATTTCACGCTTGGGCCCGACGATCGCGCCGCCATCGCCGCGCTGGCCGGGTGCTAGGCCTGTTTACAAAGTAGCCAAGCGTAAGCATCGGCGGATGGTAGCGATATGAAGCGCATCGAGGAAGGATCGAGCCAGCTTGTCGTATCGGGTGGCGATGGCGCGATTGATCTTGAGATGCCCGATCATGCGCTCGATGCGGTTGCGTTCGCGATAGATGCGTCGGTTCCAGCGGATGGTGGTCTTGCGATGGGATCGTGGCGGTATGACGGCACGGATGCCGCTGCGCGTGGAGCGCATTGCGGATCGCGTCGGTGTCGTAGCCCTTGTCGGCGAGCAGGTGAGCGGGCGTGCCTTTGCGAGTGCGGTCACGGTTTCGAACGCCGTGCAGTCCGCCGCTTCGCCGCCGGTGAGATGGAAGACGAGCGGGACGCCGTGGGCATCACTGAGACAATGAACTTTACAGGTGAACCCGCCCCGCGAGCGGCCAAAAGCCTGTTCGCGAGTCCCCCTTTTGCGCCGGCTGCCGAGACGTGGCCTCGGACCGTTGTCGAATTGATGCTGTGGCGCGAGTTGTCTGCCATCGCCTGGGCCAGCCTGGAGGCGACCGCCTCCCAGATGCCGGCCTCGCTCCAGCGTCGGAAGCGCTGGTACACGGTGATCCACTTGCCGTACTTCTCCGGCACGTCCCGCCATGGCGCGCCCGTGCGCAGATGCCACAGAATACCGTTCACGATGGGCCGATTGTCGAGCGCCGGCCGGCTCTTCCGGCCGCGCTCCGCCGGCAGCAAATCCTTCAGCAGACGCCATTCCGCCTCGCTCAGATCGCCTCGGCTCAAAGACCCCTCCTCTCCAAGAGGAATCCTTGAATCAAGCTTCGATTCAGGCGTCAATCATTTTGTAAACAGGGCCTAGGGCCAAAACGCAGCCGGGTCCAACCCTTGGCCATGACGTGCTACAATTCGAGCACCGCGGCAATGCGTCACCAGGCACGATGTCCGAGCCGCGTCACATGTTGCCATCGAGCAAGTCGCGGCGAGCGCCCGCAGTAACTTCAATACCGGACATCGTTGCGCGCGATTTTAGGCCTCTTCCTGGTGCATATCTCAAGTATTTTGCACCGCGCGGGACCGGTTGAACCGATCTTCGACACATTACGGCGTAAACTGCTGCCAAACCTTTTGCGCAGCGGGCGGCAGCTTGTCCATGCGATTGAGGAACAGCGCCAGGGTCCAAATCTGCTGGTCGGTCAGAGTGTCCTTCCACGACGGCATGCCGGTCCAGCGAATGCCATGCTTCACTTTCCAAAAGGTGTAGCCTTGCGGATCGTCCTCCACTCCGTCCGTCGCCAGTTGAGGAGGCCGCGGATATTCGCCCGTAGCTTCCGGTGAGGGCGCGGCCTTGGTGTTCGACGTACCGTGGCACATTGTGCAGTGCTCGCCAAACAGCTTGATCCCAGCAATCAGATTGGCGTCCGTCAGCGGAACGGGATTAGGCCCCTTGGGCGCCTCGCGGGCCAACGTTGCGTCGAGAGACGTGCTGGCGGCCCAGGTTTCGAGCGGGCCCGGGGTGGCGTCTGCATTCGCAGGAAATAGGCCAGAGCGCAAAACGAAATAAGCGCCCGCCAGCGCCACGACAACGGATGCCAGAACGCCGAATATGAATCCCTTCATTTTCCTCACCAGCTTTCACGTCGAAGAACGGTCCAACAGCCCGCCTAGGCAAGGTAAGCCCCCGCGGCCTTTATATTACAGCCCGCTCGCTGGCGGGAGCGGAAACCGCCCGCGCCAGTGCTGGGGTGTTGCGTAAATCAAGAATTTCGCACCGCGATGCCGCCAATGGAGTATCGGGCATTTTTCGCGTACAGAATTCCGGTGCAAATGTCCGCCTGCCGCCGCATCCGGTCCCGGGCACCGGCCCGGCGGATCGGGTCGGTGCGCTAGGTCCGGTCCTCGCTCATCAGCTTGTCGACGAGGCCGGGCAGGACGCGGAGATCGTAGCCCTTGAGCGCCGCCTGGGCGACGAGCTTGAGCGCGCTTTCGCCGTCGAACAGCGCCTTCGAGGCCGCCCACAGCAGATAGCAGCGCGTGCCGCTGCGGCAATGCGCCAGCACCGGCTGCGGTCCGCGCAGCACCGCGTTCTGAAAAGCGGTGATGTCGCGCCGCGTGATCGCGCCGGTCACCACCGGGATATAGCGGTATTCGAGACCGAGCCGCTTGGCCTCGGCCGCGGCCTCCTCATGGCCGAGCTGGCCGCGCTCCTCGTCGTCGGGGCGGTTGTTGATGATCGTGCCATAGCCCTCGTCGGCGAGGCGGGCAATGTCCTCGCGCGTGATCTGCCCGGCCACGGTCAGGAAATCGGTGATCGGCGTCGATTGCATGGGGAGCCTCCGGATGGCGCGACTCCTTCATAGCACGAACCGCAATTCCGGTCCCTGACGAAGCCGCATCCTTTCCCATTCCCGTGCGACCGGGTTCGGGATAGAATGTTGGCGATCGCAGCGGCGCGATGCGCCGGTGCGGTGGGGGGCGGCCTTGGCCGCACCGGCAAGGGCCGCCCGCGCATGAGCGAGGAGGCGCCCATGAATAACGTCGAAGTCATTCTCAAGTCCAAGGGAAGGTCGGTCGTCACCATCGCGCCCGATGCCACCATCGCCGCGGCGGCGGCGCTGCTCCGCGCCAAGGGCATTGGTGCGCTGGTCGTCAGCGCCGGACGGCGCGACGATGGCGGGCATCCTGTCGGAGCGCGACATCGTGCATGCGCTCGCCGAGCGCGGCATCGCGCTCCTGGAGCTGCCGGTCGCGGCGCTGATGACACGCCACGTCTTCACCTGCAAGCCGAGCGACGCCATCGCCGGGCTGATGGCGGAAATGACCGAGCGGCGCATCCGGCATTTGCCGGTGCTCGAGGATGGCCGCCTCGTCGGCATCGTCAGCATCGGCGACGTGGTCAAGAACCGGCTCGACGAGGTGGAAGACGAAGCGAGCTCGCTGCGGCAGTTCATCACCAGCCCCTAGCCCAAGGCCCCGCCGGCGCGGGGCGGAGGAAGGCTGGAACGGCCGTGTCGCCGCGCGCTTGAACGTGGCCCGAGCCGCGATTAGACTTGCCCCGGCCTCGGAGCGCGGGTGTAGCTCAATGGCAGAGCAGAAGCTTCCCAAGCTTACGACGAGGGTTCGATTCCCTTCACCCGCTCCAACGGCGATCGATCGCGAGGGCGCGACGGCTCCACCCTGCCGTCGGCCACGCCGCACGCGCAGCCGGCCGCAGATGAACGAACGCCCTCATGGCCTGACGCTTAGCGAATGCCGATGCTGACCCCAGGGAGCGTTATGCCGATGGCGGGACCGTAAACGACGGGCGGCGGATAATAGTAAGGCGTGCCGTAAACCACCGGGGGCGCGGGATAATAGCCGCCGCCCCAGCCGCCGGGCCGGCGCTCGTCGCGGTGGTCCCGACCGCGATGATCGCCGCGGTGCTCCCCCGCGGCCGCCGATGGGACAAACGTCCCGAGGGCGAGGAAGGCGGAGATTGCCAGCCCTGCCGCAAGTTTCGCCGACAGGTGGCGTTTCGATTTGGCGTCGAGGGCGCGTGTCATATCGACCTCCTATGAAATGCCGGGTGTCACGCCGTGAAATGCGGCCGCCGCCCTGCTAGCTGTGCGACGAGGCGCGCGCACGACCGAAGCTCTGGAACACCTGGTCGGCCAACTTCTTCTGCGGATCAGGCATGGAATTGTAAAGCGTTTCAAACGACGAAATCAGGTTCTTCAGTCCGTCGACATGCGCCTGGGCGTAGCTCTGGTAGTTTTTCAGATCCTGCACGGCGGTCATGCTTTGCGGAGCCTCGGTGGTTTTTTCGGCAGCCAGCTTTTGCATGGCGGCGACATTCTCGCGCATTGCCTGCGCGACGTGGTTCCACTTCGCATCCTCTTGGGGGGTGATTTTCAGCGCGGCGTGAAGGTTGGTGATCCGCTGCTCGACCGTGTCCGCCGGAGCGACGGCGGCGTCCGCGGCGGATTGGCTCTGCGGCGCAGCGGCCTGCGCCAGACGCAGTGCCGCGTTCGCGTTGAGGGCGGGATCGGCGCGCGCCGCGCTCAGCGGAACGGCGAGCATCGTGGCGCCCATCAATGCTGCGATCGCGACCGAGCGTGCCACGGGTGCGGAACTGGCGATGCGGTGGGTGAGAGGTGACATCGGCGGAATCCTTGTCTGGTGTGTAGCATGGGCCGGCAATGTCGGCGCTACACGAAGGGGAAACGGTGCAACAACGACAGGTGAGGCTAACGCCGGAAGTCGCGATCGTCAGGCCTCGGAAACTACTCAGCGAGGCCAGCGACAGCGGCACGACTGCCGTCGCGCGGGATCTACAATCTTGAGTATTCTGTCGTAGGTATTTTCCAGAGTCTGTCGCCGGCACCGGTGCCGCTTCATGATTTGCGCACGGTCAAATCCTGCAGGAGTAGCGGAGATGGCAGAAAGTCATCGCAATATCGGCACGGAGTCCGAGCCGCGGAACGATCGCGACACGCCCCCCGAAAAGGCGGACGCCGGCGCCAAGCGGCAATCGGGGCGGCCCCCCGCCCGCCCGCCATACGAACAATATCTGCGCGTGAGCAAAGTTTCGAAGTGACCGTTGCCGCCCGGCTCCGGCACGCCGGTAGCGCGGCCGCGAGCCATCGATGACCGCCGATATTGTCTCCACGCAAGTTCTTGACGCTGCCTGTGCTCGCGGGAGCCGGTGCCTATGCCATGGGCGAGGCGGTCTCGTTGCGGCCACGGTCATCGCGACGGGAGCAAGCTGGCTGCAATGACCCGCGGCCGTCACACACACTGCTTCGCCGTCAGCTCGCGGCGAGGGCCAGGCGGATGAGGGCCGGAAAAGACTTCGACCCGGTCTTCTTCATGATGGCGGCGCGATGGTTCTCGATCGTGCGCTGACTGATGCCGAGATCGGCGGCGATGTTCTTGCTCGGGTGGCCGGCGAGCACCAGGTCCATGATCTGGCGCTGACGGGTGGTCAGCGTGCCGATGCGCGCCGCTGCCGCCTCGCGCCAGGCGGACAGCTTGGCCGAATCCCGCCTCTGCTCCATCGCGCGCTCGATGCTGGCGAGAAGCTCTTCGCGCCCGATCGGCTTCTCGATGAAGTCCGCGGCACCGGCCCGCATGGCTTGCACCGCCATCGGCACGTCGCCATTGCCGGTGATCATGATCGCGGGAAGCGGGTGTCCGCCGGCTTTGAGCTGCTGCATCACCTCGAGCCCGCTCATGCCCGGCATGCCGGCATCGACCAGGAGGCAGCCATCGCCGCCCGGATGATAGGCCTCTAGGAATTCTTCCCCGCTCGCATAGCTTTCGACATGCCTTCCTACGGCCTGGAGCAGTTCGCGCATCGTCTGGCGCACGTTGACGTCGTCATCGACCACGAAGATGGTCTCGGAATGCGTTTCGCCTGGCGTTTGCACCTGCTGTGGCGAGCCCCCATGCGGCACCGGTTTGGGCGCGGCCAGGAGCCGCTGGACCAGTTGCGTCAGTTCTCTCGCCTTCACCGGCTTGTTCAGGTGCATGCAGCCCTGATGGGCGATTTCGCGGATCGCGTCGGTTGAAATGTCGCCGGTGAGGATGATCGCCGGGATGTCGTGATGGAGCTGTTTCTGCAGACCGGAAATCACCTGAAGACCATTCAGGTCGTTCGGCAGATTGTAATCGACGATCACGAGATCCGGCTGCATTGCCAGGCGCGCCACCAGCTCCAGCGCCTCTCTCCCATGCGCCGCGGTCACCGTGCGGTGACCCTCGCCGTCGAGCAAGAGCTCGAGCGTCTCGCGTACCGCTGGCTCGTCCTCGACGACCAGAATCGCGCCGTTGCGGCGAATGACTTCCTCGGCCCGAGGCTGGTAGCGCCAAGGCCGCCGCACGGGTTCCTTCTGCCCGAGCGGAACCTCGACGGTGAAAACCGAGCCTTTGCCGCGACGCGATTGCACATCGATGCGGTGGCCCAGCAACTCCGCCAGGCGCTCGACGATGGCGAGACCGAGCCCAAGGCCGCGGCTGCGCTCGCGGGCGGGATTGTCGAGCTGGTGGAACTCCTCGAAGATCCTCAGCAATTGGCCTTCGGGGATGCCGGGACCGGTGTCCCAGACTTCGATGCGGAGCTTGTCGCCACGCCGCCGGCAACCCAGCAGCACCCTGCCGTGCGCCGTGTATTTCATCGCGTTCGAGAGCAGATTGCGGAGCATCTGCTCGAGCAGGCGCGGATCGCTGTGCACGGCGAGGCTGCTCGAAACCACGTGCCAGCCGAGGCCCTGAGCTTCCGCGTGATAGGCGAACTCTGTCCTAAGCCGCTCCATCATATCGTCGATCGGGAAACTGACTGTCTCGGCGCGGACGATCCCGGCTTCGAGCTGGTTGATATCAAGGAGGGTATTCAACATGCCCGACATGGCGCTCAACGTCTCGTCGAGCCGCGCCACCAACTTCAATGTCGCCTCATCCTTGACCTTGACCGCCAACAGGCCCTGCAGCAGGCTGATGGTCTGAAGCGGCTGGCGCAAATCATGGCTTGCGGCCGCAAGAAAGCGCGACTTGCCGATATTGGCCTGCTCGGCTTGGCGTTTCGCCGCCGCGACGGCTTCCGCCGCGCGCTTGCGCTCGGTGACATCGTCGATCGCCAGCAGGGCCTTCCTCTTCGCAGCGGCCCCATCGCTGATCATGCGAGCGTTGAGGAGCAAGGTACGCTTGCCGATCCGCGGCAGGTCGAGCTCGATCTCGCACTCCTCGATCGGAGCGGGCTCGGCTCGGAACCGGCCGAGGAAAACGCGCAATTCAGGACTATCGAAGCGACGGTCGCCGGCGCCGCCGAGCGGCTGGCCCAACGCGTCTTCGGGCGTTAGCGCGAACATGTCGTAGAAGGATCGGTTGGCGGAGACGATTTTCAGCGCCTCGTCAAGCACCACGAGCGGCTGGCGGATCGTGTTGATGATGCTGTCGGAATAGGCGCGAGCCGCCTCTATCTCACGTTCCGCCGCCTTTATTTCCGAAACATCGGCGAAGGTGATGACCACGCCCGCGACCCGGTTGTCTCCGGTGCGGTACGGCAGGATTCGACGATTGTACCAGGTGCCGGCCTCGGCCTCGATCTCGCGTTTCATCGGCGCGAGGCTGGCAAGCACCTTTTGGGCATCGGTAAGGAGATCGCCGTCGGCGGACAAGGAGGTGAGATCGGCCAGCGGCCGGCCGATATCGGTGGCGATGACGCGAAAGAGCGACTGGGCGGCCGGCGTGAAGAAGCGAATCTTCAGGTCCAGGTCCAGGAAGAGCGTCGCGACGTCGGAGCTGTAGAGGATGTTCTGCAGGTCGTTGGACGTGCTGCGCTGTCGCTCGAGCGTCTCCTGCAGCTGGCTGTTGAGGGCGGTGAGCTCCTCATTGAGCGACTGCAGCTCTTCCTTCGAGGTCGTGAGCTCCTCGTTGGTCGATAGAAACTCCTCATTGGCGGACAGGGCCTCTTCGTTGATCGCCTTCTGCTCTTCGTTGGCGAGCTCGAGGTCGCCGATGGCGCTTTGCAGCTCCTTCCGGGTGATGTCGAGTTCGCGCTCCAGCTCGTCGATCCGCGAGAGTTCAACCGCATCGGCCGGCGCAGCGGAGCGCACGGATCTTTGCTCGCTCTTGGGCTCGTCGAGAAAGCTGACCAGCAGCAATTCCTCGCCCTCGGTCTGGACCGGCTGGACGGCGATGCCGACCGAGATGGAACCGCCGCCCTCTTTCATTTGCCCGCCGCTGACGACGGCGCGCTTGTGCTCTGCGCTCGCCTGCTGGATCGCTGCCCTGAGCTTGTTGCGCAAACCCTCGCGCACCATGGCCAGCAAATCCCGGCTTGGCTCGCCCGAGACCACCCGCAAATAGCGGTCCGTCGCCCCAAGGAAATAGAGGCACTCGTTTCTGCGGTTGATCAGCACCGAGGGCGGCGCATAGGCGTCCAGCAGCAATCGCCGCGAGAGATCGCCGACGCCGGGCCGGGACAGCGGTGCCTGCCCCAGGGGCGCAGGCCGAAGCGTTCGCGCGGCATCGCGATCGGCGAGGGAAAAATTGATCTCCCCCGGCCGGCCGCGGCCGATCTGGCGATAGATTCGCTGCGTCTTGAAGATCGGCTCGAAGCGGTCGTCGAAGTTGCCCACCGTTTCGGAGCCGCCGAGAAGAAGGATGCCGCCCTCGCGCAGCGCAAAATGGAAGAGCGACAGCACTTTCGCTTGCGCTTCCGGACGCAGATAGATGAGCAGGTTGCGGCAGGACACCAGGTCGAGGCGCGAGAAAGGAGGGTCGGCCAGCACGTTCTGGACGGTGAAGACCACGACCCCGCGCAGCTCGGGCATCACCCGATAGCTATGCTCCTCCTTCGCGAAGAAGCGGGCAAGCCTCGCCGGCGACACCTCCGCTGCGATCGTTTCGGGATAGATGCCGTCGCGGGCGAACGCAACCGCGTCCGCATCGACATCCGACGCGAAGACCTGCAACTGGATATTGCGCTTCGCGGCCGCGATCTCCTCGAAGAAGAGCATGGCGATGGTATAGGTTTCGTCGCCGGTGCTGCAGCCCGCCACCCAGATCCGGAGCGGCCGATCCTCGGGCTGCTGCCGCACGAGACCGGGAATGACCTTCTCCGCCAGCAGTTCGAAGATATCGGGGTCGCGGAAGAAGCTGGTGACGTTGATGAGCAGGTCCTTGGCGAGGAGTTCGAGTTCACCGGCGTCCTTGCGCAGAAGGGCGAGATACCGGGCGCCGTCGGGCATCGCCGCCAGCGCCATGCGTCGCTCGATCCGGCGCATCAGCGTCCCGGGCTTGTAGAGCGAGAAGTCGTGCGCGGTCTTCGTGCGCAAGAGAGCGATGATCTCGGTCAATCGCTGGTTCACGGGATCGCTCGCCACGTCGCCCTCGATGCCGGCCGTGGCGAACATTCGCCCGACATATTTGGCTAGGGCGTCCGGAATCTTGGCTGCGGGGAGCACGAGATCGACCGCGCCCGTCACGATCGCGCTCCGCGGCATCCCATCGTAACCGGCCTCGTTGGGATCCTGCACGATGACGAGTCCGGCCTTTTCCTTGATCGCCTTCAGTCCGACGCTGCCGTCCGCGCCGGTTCCCGAAAGGATCACGCAGATGGCGCGCTCGCCGACTTCCTCCGCCAATGAGCGCAGGAGGAAGTCGAACGGCATGCGCGCTCCGTGCCGCTCCTTCGGCCGCGAAATCCGGAGCGCGCCGTCGCGGATCGCGAGATAGGCGCCCGGAGGGATGACATAGACATTCTCGCGCTCCAGCGATACGCCGTCCGCCACTTGCTGCACCTTCATCTTCGTATGGCCGGAAAGCAGCTCGACCATCATGCTCTTGTGCGTAGGATCGAGATGCAGGATCAGGATGAACGCCATGCCGTTGCCGGCGGGGAGCGCATCGAACAGCTTCCTGAGGGCTTCGAGCCCGCCTGCCGACGCGCCGATCGCGACGATCGGGAAGTCCCGCTCCCGAGACAACGTGTCGCGTGTCCGCGGCCGCTGCCGGCCGGGCCGTGGCGGCGCTTTCGTGCGCTGTCGGCTTGGTTTTCTGGTCGTTTTGGCTCTTGCCACCGTCGTCTTCGCTCCTCTGACAATGCTCGCCTCGCGACCTCGTCGCGCGGTGTGTCTTGCCGCTATCGCGTCAGTCGGTTGTGCCCTGATCGGTGGGCTCGCATATCACTTGGTACCCACGATGTCGTTCCGACCGCTTATGGCGTTCGCCAGCGCCGCATCCAGCGCGGCAGTGAGCTGCGGCAAGCGAAATGGCTTGCGCAGCAGCCGCAGGCCGTGTCTGTCGGCGAACGCGACCTCGTCGCCGGCGCCGGAAATCAAGATGACGGGGATGCGAAGCGCTTGCGCGTGAAGAGCGAGAGAAAGGCCGCCCTCGCCTGGCAGCCTGACATCCAGAATCACCACATCGACGCGATCGCGGCTCAGCAGTTCGCGCATCGACGCACCGCCCGCGGCGCAAGTCACCCGGTCCCCGCGGTCCTCAAGTGCCGCCGCCATCAGCTCGCGGATGCCCCCGTCGTCGTCCACTACCAAGATATGTCGAGGCCGGTTCATGGTCGCTCCGATGCCGGATTTCCCTTGGGCCTCCAATGCTGCGTGCCCCCGTTGCTATCAAATATGGCGCTGCGAACTACCAAACCCAAGACAATTCTTTGAAAACTACTGTATTGATTGCCAATTACGGTGAGATATCTGGTTTTTATTGAAAGTCGTTGTCGGGTATCATGACTTATTTGGCAAATTTTATTGCTGTTACTTAATTTGATCGGTTGACGGTCATGCGGGATTTTGTGGTTAAACCGTCGTCGGCGCTGATGGTGTTCTCCACCAACAATGAGTGCTTGCCTCAATCGTCCAGAAAATTACTATGGGCGTGCGCAAAACGCGGAGGTGCGCATGCCAGCGGAGCTCGAGTTGGCCAGAGCGGCTGCAGATCATGCTCAATGCCGAGGAATTGGCGGCGGTGGACGACTTTCGCTTTCAGAAGCGGATGCCGAGCCGGGCCGCAGCCGTGCGCGAGTTGATGAAGCGCGGATTGACCGCGGAAGGCTTCATCATCGCAACGGCCGGCAAAAGATCAGCCAATTTCGGCGTTTTGGACGCGCAGGCGCCCGGGTCCGACAGGGGCAACGGGGCTGGCGACCACGGCAACGGGCAAGGCGGGGATCACGACGAGAGCAAGCGGCCGTCGGCCGTTCGGCGATCCCGCCCATAGCGCCGGCTCGGCCGCGATCCGCGGACGCCGCGCGCCAAAAGAGCGCGCCCGCCCGCCTCCTGACCACGATCCGGACAATCTCCTCATCCCGATCGCCCCGCGGCCGCAAATGCAGGCGGCGCCATCGCTGGCGCCGCCTGGTATTTTCCACCAACCGTCCGCGCCTATTGGATGGTGACTTCGACCACGCGGTTCTGCGCATCGCGCACGCCGGCGGCGGTGGGGACCGGCGGCTCGCGATCGCCAACCCAGCGTACGTCGATGCGGTCCGCCGGGACGCCGCCGGCAACCATGGCATCATGCACCCGGTCGGCGCGGCGTTGGGAGAGCGCCATGTTGTAGGGATCGGTGCCGGCGAGATCGGCCTTGCCGAGAACGGCTACCCTGCTCGTCTGACTAGCGCGGATTGCCGTGACAGCCGCCGCGACGACCCCATTGCCTTTGGTCGTCAGCCTCGACTTGTCGAAGGCGAAGTAAACGTTGTAGCCGTCGCTTGGGCTCGTCGACGCCGATGAAGCGGTTTGGGTTTCGGACGAAGCGGCCTCGGATCCAGACGATGCGTCGGCCGTGGTCTGCGTCGTCTCCTCATCCAAACGCCAGATGCGCGCCTGCAGCGGACCGCATTCGCTTTGCACGGTCAAGCCGGCACCGTTGCCGACGAACTGGCCAGCGGCGTGGAAGTTCTGCCACTGGGCGGTCATGGCGCCATCGGGCTGAACCACGCCGGTGACCCGAGTGGCGCGGTCGGAGTCGCCATCCTCGACGACATTCTCAAGTTCGGGATAGGCGCGCTGGAAATTCCCCGACACCTGATTGTCTGTAATCTGAACCCCGAGGCGCAATGCCGGGCAGGTCGGCTCGCCGCCGCTGCCGCTGAGGCTGTCGGCCGGCACGTCAATGATCCACGTACCGTCGAATGCGCCGGCGGCGCGGGCCGGACCCATCGGCAGGGCAAGCGCAATCACCGCCATGGCGGTGGTCGCCAGCAATGTGGGAAGAATTCGAGACATCTGTGAAATCTCCTGATTTCGTCGGCCCGCGTTGATGATGAAAAGGAGCGTGACCGAACCGCGAGCGCAGAACCGACCAAGAGGATTGCCTTCAGGGCTGCGCTCGTGACGAGGCATTGGTGAAAGCAGGCAGACCACACATTAGGCGCTCGCGCGTCCTTTCTCATAGAGACGGAAAGTACTCATAACCTCACGGCATGGCAGCCGACGCGACGTCAATTTCCGAATATGGCGTGCCGACCACCGCGACGGCGCGTTCGTCGCTGCGCGGTCACCGGTTAGTCCACGTCGATTCCGGTTCTGCTTCCGCCTATCTGCTTCCGCCAAGGCGAAGCGCCACGTCGGTATGACGGCAATTTCGCAGAAATGGCGCGGTATGGCCACGCGACGTCTTGTGAGTAGTTTCCGATCCTTTTGGCCATCCGGCGCGCGCATTAGCTTGCATGCGCAGACATCGAGGGAAGATTCGCGCTCTCGCGCCGGGCGCCCGGCGGCGGCTCGACAGCCAAGCCGCTATCGCTCCCCTTTTCTCACGTCCATCGCAATCGTCCTTACCCCGAACCCCGGAGAAATCCCATGCGTAATCCCATTAGGACAAGCATCGTCATCGTCGGCCTGGCGATGGGCTGTTCGCTTGCAGCCTGTGCCCAGACGGCAACCAGCGAAAGCACGGGCGCCTATGTCGATGACGCTGCGATCACCACCAAGGTCAAAGCGGCGATCTTCGATGATGCCGCGCTGAAGGTGTTCGAGATCCACGTGGTCACCAACAAGGACGTGGTGCAGTTGACCGGTTCTGTCAATTCACCGCCGATGGTCGCACGCGCGGGCGACGTGGCCGAAAAGGTCGCCGGCGTGAGATCGGTGCAGAACGACCTGGTCGTGAGGTAACAGAGCGGCGGGCGCGATGTTCGCGATGGGTGACGCCGCTTCACCGGCGTTCCCCATCGCGCCTTCATCGTCGCAGGAACTCGTTGAGCTCGGCCTGGTCCTGGGCCGATGGCGGACGGTGATAGGTCAGCGCGATCGCAATGTTTTTGTCGGCCGACCCGAGATCGATCGCGGCTTCATCGAAGGATGGCGCGCCCAGGAATCCGTGCGCGTTGTTGCTGAAGCCATAGCCTTCGGTCGGCACTCCCAAGGCGTTGGCGTCGAGGAGGCCATTGTCGTTCTCGTCGTGAAAGGCGATCACCGCGTAGCGTCCGGGAGGAAGCTGCGTGAAGATGATGCGTTGAGAACCGGCCGTCGCCCGCAACGCGGCGCCGTCAATGCGCCATGTTTGAGGCAGCAGCGCGCTTTTCGTCGCGCTGCTGTCGATGGCGCTCTTGAATCCATCGGCGTTATCGTAAACTCCGATCAAGACCTCGCCGGCGTTCGAGTGGATGCCCTCGATCGTGACGGCGAGATTTGCCGCGCGAACGGGAAGCGCGCCCGCCGAGCCCAACGCCAAGCCGAGCAACAGCGTTTGTGCGAAGTTCCGCCATTGCCACAGGGAACGGCCTGCTCGCGAATGCGGCCGGGCGCATCGCA
Organism: uncultured Alphaproteobacteria bacterium; assembly: GCA_963721625.1. Lineage (GTDB taxonomy): Bacteria > Pseudomonadota > Alphaproteobacteria > ATCC43930 > CGMCC-115725 > DATJLY01. Next base: position 21,018 of record CAVRKF010000001.1, on the reverse strand, counting down.
GATTGCCGGCAACGCCGTGCTCCATTCGCGGCGCGCGGGCTAACGGGACTGCGGACCGCGCCGCGCCGACCGCAAGGGCCGGACGGTGCGCCGCAGGTAGAGGGCCAGTGCAATCAGCGCCGCGCCGGCGTAAACCGCCAGTGCGATCCATTCGTCCTCGATCATGTGCCCATACTCCCGTTATCCGGGTGGGGTCCTCGCGCGGCGTGGCGCGGTCATCCCGTCCGCTGCACCGCCCTGGATCCGCACTCCCCGGCGGAAATGATGCTACGCGGAATGCCTTCGGGGACGACAGACTCGGAAAATACTCACGCCAGCCCGGCATGCAGGATGGCGGCGTAATGGCAGCCGGCGGCGGCCAGAATCAGACCGTGCCAGATCGCCTTCCGGAATGGCAGGGCGCGCCACAGGTGAAAGCCGACGCCGATCGTGTAGAGAACGCCGCCGGCGACCAGCAGCTCGATCGTGAGCGGATCGAGGCCCGTTGTCAGCGGCCCGAACGCCACCACGATGATCCAGCCGAGCAGGAGATAGGTGGCGACGGACAGCCCCTCCAGACCGCGTGGAAAAACGAGGCTCACGGTCACGCCGAGGAGCGCAGCAATCCATATGAAGCTGGTCAGCGTGACGGCCCAGCCGCCCTCGATAGGCCGCATCATGAACGGCGTGTCGGTGCCGGCGATCATCAGGAAGATGGCCGCCTGGTCGAAGCGGCGCAGCAGCGGGCGCACGGGCGAGCGCGGTGTCATGTTATAGGCAGCCGAGCACCCGAGCATCGACAACAGGCCGATGACGTAGGCGATGACAGCCCAGGCGTCGCCGCGGTCGGTTCCGGTCGCCATCCGCGCGAGCAGCGTCGCCGCACCGATGACGCCAAGGGTCATGCCAAGCACGTGGATCCCCGATCCGCCGCGAAATCGCGGGGAGAGGTGCGGTGAGCCTCGAGGGAGACGATGCTTCCGATATATGACATTGGCCGATCGGACACGGCGCCGGCTCAGAGACGACTAGCGCGTCGCGACAGGCTCGGGACCGGTCAACGCCGGCATCGGCCTGACGCGGTAGCGTAGGCTTTCGCCGCCGGTATCGAGCGCGCGATGCGCGAGAAAATCGACCCTGCTGCGATAAACGCTGAGCAAGGCCGCTGCGGTCCGATAAACGTGCGAGCGAAGCGGCAGGAGATCGCCCGGGACCCCCGCGCGGGCGATATCGGCAAATTCGGCGCCGAGAGCGGCGACATACTCGGCGCGTCCGTCGCGAGCCAGGCGCAGGAGCCGTCCCTCGACTTCATGCACGGCGAGTTGGTTGGTATTCATCAGCTTTTCCTTCGTGGTCCTTGCCGCCATCGCGGCGGGATTTGACCATTGCGCCCATACTGGCGCCCGAAGGATGCCGGCGACAGCCTCGGAAACTACCTAATCCGACCACCCGGAGGGACGTCACCAGGAAAACGAGACTGCGGCAGTGCCGATCTCGTCGGGCGTGGCCTGGCCCTCGAACTCCTCGGTGCGTCGCACGACGCTCAAGTCCAGCCGGATCGCGCTCGACCAGAACATCGAGAAGCCGGCCTGAAAATCGGCGACCAGGACTTTCATGCCGACGCTCGGGCTTTGGCGGAACGAGTTGCCGTTCAGGAAGATGTTGTGGCCCATGGCGCGCCCCTGCACGCCCACGAAAAAATAATAGCCAAGGTTGCCGTCAAGCTGGTTGGCGTCGAAATAGTCGGTGCCCGACAAAGCCGGGCGGATGCGGACGGGACCGTAATCGGCGTGCAGGTTTTTGCCGATTCGCACCTGCGCGCCGAGATCGGCATAGGTGAAGACGTTGCCGACGGTGGCGCCCGCCTGCGGCACGATGTCGACGCCGTCGCTGCCGTCGGCGATCAGCGGCACGCGCCAGAGACGCTCATAGCTCAGCATCAGGCCAGGCTCGTTCTGGATCTGATCGGCCCAGCCCTTGGCCTGACTGATCCCGATGAACTGGTGAAAATCATTCTGAACCTGCTTGCCAAACGCGGCCGGTCCGACCATGCCGACATCGAGTTCGAAATTCTCCAGCATGTCGCGGTTGCTTTCCTGCAGCAGGCTCACGCCGCCATAAAGCCAGCCGCCATAGGGCCGGTCATGCGCGCTCGGCGTCTTCAGGGTCAGGTTTTTGGGCGTGAAGACGCTCTGACCCAAGAGCAGCGCGTAGCGGCGCGAATAGGGCGTGTCCTTGCCGTTCTCGTCGAAAAGCCAGGGAATCTTGCTCAGGAGCGCGAAGGGGTCGTTCCAGGCGCTCTTCGTCCCGATATCGGGGGCGAGGTCCGAGAGGCGCAGCCCCTGCGTGTAATGCTTGTCGGAATTGAAGTAGAGGGAATCATTCTCCTCGAGGATATTGATTCGTTCCTGGCCGTCGGCCAGCGCCGGAACCTGCAGCGCCGGCTGGACGAGGGCGAGAAGGCAGGCAAACCACGCAAGGCGCGGTGCCCGCCGACGAAACTGGGCCGAAGCCAACATTGCGGGCGGATTCGCGCCTTAGGCCCTGGCGACCCGCGGGAGCAGGTCGGCCAAGTCGTTGGCGTGCTCCTCCTCCATCTTGAGAATGTCTTCGATCATCCGCCGCGTCGTCGGATCGTCGTTGCCGAGCCAGCGCGCGATTTCCGAATAGGATTCGACGGCGATTCGTTCGGCCAGGAGATCCGCGCGGATCATCGATTGGAGGTCGGTCGACTTCGTCATACTCGGAGTGGCTGCGCCCGGCGATGCCCTCCGGATTGAAGTTGGGCGCGCCGTCGAGCTGCGTGATTCGCTTGGCGATCCAATCGGCGTGCTGCTGCTCCTCGGCCGCGTGCTGCAGGAATTCGGCCTTGACCGACTCCGAGTTCATGCCGCGCGCCATGTAGTAATGCCGCTTGTAGCGCAGGATGCAGACCAACTCCGTCGCAAGGACTTCGTTGAGCACCTCGATGACGCGTTTGCGATCCGCCTTGTTTGCCCCCGTAACCGCGCCGTCCTCCATGTGCTTGCGAGCACGTTCCCTGATGTTCCTGACGTCCATTACGAAGTCACTCATCGCGACCGCTCCTTCATGCCGATATTGATTGGGCTGGTTGAAATAATAATGCAAATGCCGCCGCGCGCGCGAGCCCAACCGGAGCCGCCGCCCCAAATTTCCAGCCGTTGCCTAGATCCTGCCCATGTGGCCGATGCCCCCAAAGAGCCAGAGCAACACGAGGACGAGAACCACCACGCCGAGAACGCCGCCCAGTCCGGGCCCGCCGTATCGGCTGTGCGCGTAGTATCCGCCGCCGCCGCCGAACAGCAGGACCACCACGACGATGATGAGAATTAAGCCCATTGCACACCTTCCTTCATACGTCGACATTGCCGAAGAGCCCGGAGCGCCGCTATTTCTTCAGCGCATCCCGCATCGCGTCCTTGACGCCGCCGATGGCGTTCTGGACCTTGCCTTCGACCTTGTCCGCCCTGCCGTCGGATCGCAGCTTGGCATCGCCTGTCGCCTTGCCGATGGTCTCCTTCACCGCGCCCTTGATCTCCTTCGCCGATCCGGCGATCCGATCCTTATCCATGACGACATTCTCCTGGCGTGGCTGTTGCAAGCGGCGCACCGGCTGCGGAAATCCGCGCCTTTGACGGTTCTGAGACTTACCCGGAAGGCAATCGCGCCGGCAGGCTCGGAATGTACTCAGGCCGCTTCCGGGACAGCGCCGGCAACGGTTGGTTCGAACTCCGCTTGGGGGGACGGCCCGGTTGCTTCAGCTGCGGGCTTCGACGCCGAGAAAATGGCCGAGCGCCATTAACGGTCTAACGCGGTCGCAAATGATCTTGAAGGTCGCCAGCATCGGCACCGCGAGAAGCGCCCCGGCGACCCCCCACATCCAATACCAGAATACGAGCGCGATGATCACCAGGACCGGATTGAGCGTGAAGCGCCGGGCGAGCAGCAGCGGCGTCAGCGTTTCTCCCTCGACGAAGTGGATGACGAGATAGATCCCGGCCGGCAAGAGCGCCTGCCAGATCGCGTCGAAGGTCAGCAATCCGGCGAGGAACAGGATAGCCACCCCGACGAGCGGCCCGAGGATCGGCACGTAGTTCAGGAAGAACGCCACCGCGCCCCACAAGACGGGGTCGGACAGGCCGCAGAAATAGGCGGCGATCCCGGTGGCAATGCCGACCGCGGCATTCATCAGGCTGATCGTCACGAGATAGCCCGAGATATTGCTCTCGATTTCGCGCGAGATGTCGACCGCCTGTTTCTTGTTGGTGAGGGTCGGCAGGATCTCGACGAAGCGGCGCAGAAACAGGTCGCCCGAGCTCAACAGAAAGAAAAGCAGAATGACGGTGGTGAGCCCGCCGACGAGAAACGAGCGCGTGCCGCTGAACAGGAAGCTGCTGAGCCCCGGTCCGGTGACGGTAACCGACTGGGCACCCGTTGCGGGGCCTTTGGCGATCTTTTCGACTTCGTTGCCAGCCTTCTGCATGGCTTCGACCGGCTTCTTGAAACTCGACAGGCGCTGTTCGAGGCGTGGCAGGCTTTCGGGAGCCTTTGCGATCCACGCGGCCGCCGGCCCCGACAAGGTAAAGCCGAGACCGGCAATACCGCCGAAGAACACGGCGATGATCAGCAACGCGGCGATGGTCCTGGGCACGTGCAGTCGCACGAAAATGCGCATGCTCGGCAGCAGCAGCAGGTTGAGGACGAAAGCGAAGACGATCGGCAGCACGATCTCGCTGGCGAAGTAGAGCGTATAGAGGAGCAGCAGACCGAAAATCCCGATCAGTAGAACCAATTGCAGGTCTTGCGGCAGCGGCATTCCCGCCCGCCTCTCGGGGATTTCGGCCGAATCCCATGGCCGCGGTTCTTGCAACTCGACGTCATCGCCCATGGGCTTCGTCCTCGGTGCGCCAATGTCCAAACCCCGCCGCCACTTCAGCCCCGAACAGGACGACCGCCCAGAAGATGTACATCCACAACAGGAAGATAGGGATCCCGGCGAGCGCACCGTACACCGTCCCATAGGAGGAAAAACGGGCGACGAAGATGGCGAAGGCGGTCTTCAGAATTTCCATCACGACTGCCGCCAGAACCGCCCCGGCGACAGCTTCGCGCCAGCGCACCCGGCAATTGGGGATCAGGCTGTAAAGCAGGGTGAAGGTAAAGGCCTCGAGGGCGAACGAGACGAAAAGGGCAAAGGTGGCGAGCCACGCCGCGGTCGCGTGCTCGACGATGACCGCGCCGGCTCCGGCGCCTTGCGCGAGCATCTCAAGATAGCCCGGCAGCGAGAACGCAACTCCGAGGAGAACCGGCCCCAGGGTCAGGACGACCCAATAGGCGAGGACGCGCTGGTACCACGCCCGGGCTTGCGAAACACGCCAGATGATCTGGAGATGATCCTCGATCGTGGCAAGCAGCAGGATCGAGGTGACGACGAGGGCGGCGGTGCCGATCGCCGTCGTCTTGGCCGCGTTGGTGGCGAGGGACTGAAACCAGCCCGCGGCCGTCTCGCCGATGCTGGGCGCGAAATTGGCGAGGATCACCGCCAGAAAGCGGTCGCGTGCGCCGCTGAAGACGGAAAAGGCCGAGAAGATCGCCAGCACGATCGCCGTCAGCGGAATGAGCGACACGATCGTCGAGTAACTCAAGGCGCTGGCGGCGACGAGGCAGCGATCCTCGACGAAGCGGGTCATGCAGTGGCGCGTGAACGCGGCAGGACGCAGCGCGCGCCAACCCGTCGCGCCGCGATCGCGCGCCGGCGCGGCAATCTTGAGCCGCCCGGCTTTCGCGGCTTTGCCTTTTGGTCGTCGCGGCGTCTTGCTTTTCGCGGCAATCATTTCTGGTTACGTTCGGCCCTAAGCCCGGCGACGAGGGCAGCCTGCCTCGCTGTCATGGGGTTCAGCGCGACAGCAACCGACTTCCGAGGAAGCCGACGGCCGCCGCCAGCATCAGGGTCATGACGGGCCGCTCCTCGACCTGACGGCCGATGGCCTTGACCGAGCGCTCGCCTTGCGCCGCCACGTTTTCATAGACGCGCAGCGCCTCGTCGCCCAGTTGCCCGACCGCGCTTCGTGCACTCGCCACGTTTCCGGATACATCCGTCTTCATCGTCCGGACGAGCGCAGCCAGGTCGCGCTTCAACGCGACGACATCGCTCATGATCGCCTGAAGGTCGGAGCCGGCCGCAACATCCGGATCGATTTTTGTCACGCTGGTCATGGTAGCACTCTCCTGGTGAGATGATGGTCGTCGTCGGGCGGATTTCACCGCGGCCCGCGGCCGAATCAAGGCCGCGAGTCGGATGCCGAAGTCGGCGTGGGAACGCTGCTGCCGCCCAGCGGTGACTGGTGTTGCGTCGCCATGACGATCGAGATGGCCACCGAGCCGACGAAATAAAGGATGAGAAAGAGAGCCGGATAGTGCGGCTTCCGCGGGTCCATGGCCGCCGCAACACGGGACGGCGATGCCCCGTCGTGCCGCGGCAACAACGCAGCCAGCCGACCGGCGATTTCCGGCGTATCCGCAAGGGCCCACTGCCCGCCGGGAAGACGGGCGATTATCGGCGCGAGCGCTTGGACCGCCTTTTCCCGCGACAGAGCCGATAGCCGTGCCGCCTCTTGCCATGGATCGATATCGAGCCGGCTCAAAGCGGAGATGACGCTGAGCGTCATGCCGTTTCCCTCATCGCCGATGGGAGCATAGAGAAACTCGTTGAACTCCGAGTTGATGAGAGAAAACGGCGTGCGGAGAACCACTGGGGCCATCGCTTCCTGTCTGAACGAGCAGACTTCACATCAGCGCGCATCGTACCGTCAACGCGATGCGTCAGGGCCGGGTTTGCTGTGTCGTCGTGGTCGTGGTAGAGGATGCAATCGGCGGCGGCAGCGTGGCCGTCGTCTGCTCCGTGGTGGTGCTCTTCGTGACGTTGTCCGAGCTGCCGCAAGCCGCCACCAGGAAAGTGCCGGCGAAAAAAAGCGCGGCGATGGTCAAATATCGAAGGCCGGTTGTCGTGTTGGTCATAGCGTGACTCCATTGTCCTATGCGTCTCGGGGAGGGCTTTCGAGGCGGGCCCGCGTCGGCGACCCGCCTCGATAGACCGCAGGCCCGACGACGAAACTCAACGCCACCGGGTCGGCGCGAGCCTCCCTATTGGCCGGTCGTCGTCGTGGACGAGTGGCTGCTCGTCGTCGAATTGCCGACCGGGGAAGCGGTCTGCTCTTCATGATACGTGCTCATGTTTGAGCCATCGGGCGCCGTGGTCTGCGAGCTGGAACTCGCGTCGGTTCCGTCGCTGCCGCTCGAATAGTTCTCACTCTTGTTGGTCTCGGTCCCGTTGCTGTCCATGGTCTTCTGGGTCTTGCTCGTGCTGTAACTGCCGACGGCCGGTGCGGGCGTCGTGGTCGTCGATTGCGACGTCGTCGTGTCGGAGGACGAGCTTTGCGCAAATGCAACACTCGTCATCATCGCGAACGCGGCTGCGCCCGCAAGCCAATGCTTGGTCATTTCGTTATCTCCTTGAAAGCATCCGCAAGCGCGGTTCGCTCGCTATTGCACTCGATGCGAACCGAACCTACGACTTGCGTAGACGACGAGATAGGATCGGAAACTACTTAGCGCGAAGCCGGTCAGCCATTTCTCGCCCCTGGTGCTGCCGGGAGCCAAGGGCGTCGCGCGACGGATGGCGGCGTCGTCGGCGTGAGTCCAGGCATCGCGCACCCGCGCGGCGGTAAGCGCGTCGGTCGGATCGGACGAAATATCGCCTCTAGGTAGATTCCGAATCTATCCTCGTCGGCACGGTGACACTTATCGTTGCGTCGAATGTTAGAGGCCTTACGCGGCAAGACGGGGCGACGGCACTTACCGAGCGCATCGCGATGGCAGCTTTGGTCTTTCTGGTTGCGGCGGCGGGTCACTCATCCGGCGCCCAGGCCGCCGGCCCCTCCCCCGGGCCGGCGGCTAGCGGCGGCGGATCAACTTTCCGGCGCCCAGAGCCGCCGTCCCATCCCCCCGGGCCGGCGGCTCTATTTTTTGCCGACCCGTCATCTCGCGCCGCACCGCTTTGCCCCAATGTGTTCGCCGTCGCGGCGTGCGGACATGCGTAGTTTCCGTGTCTGGTCTCCTGGTCTGGGCGCAAGATAAGTTCACCCTGATGGGGCGCTCGAGAGCATCGGTTGGGCGATCCGGCGTGGCCGACCACCGGCGCAACCCGCGGCACAATCGCTCGCTGCCCCGAAAACACCTTGGCGAGAGGTACAAAGACATGAGCACGAATTTATACGCCATCGCTCTCCTGCCCGTCATGGGCCTCGCGATCGGCTTCGCATTGACATGCGTTGCTCCGGGCGCGTCGGTGAAACGGACGGTATCGGTGTCAGTGCCTCAGCCCCGGCCAGTGCTGCGCAACGGTGCCGGGCAAATCATCGAGCCGGTCTTCGCGCCGCCGGCTGCCGCACAGCACGCATGAATGCCGCGACGACCCGGTGACGGCGCGTCCTGCGCACAAGGGGCGCCGGTATCAAGGACATCGATCATGAACCGGACGATTTTGACCGCTGCCATCGTCCTTTCGACGGCAGTTCTGTTTACATCCGTGGGCGTCATGTTCGAGTTCGCTCTCGCGGTGCCAGGTGCGGATACCCGCAATCCACCGGCCAATATCCCGCTTTTCCAGTTTGAACGTCAGGCACAGCTTCACTGTCCTGACGATTCCGTCGTCTGGGCGACAGCGGCTGCCGGCTCTTACGATTTGAGCGCTGATCGCTGGTACGGGCGGACGAGCGACGGGGCATTTGGCTGTCTTCACGAGGCGGAGAATGCCGGTTATCGCGTCCAACGCAGCGAGCGATAGCGCGCCGCGACGGATGCGGACGCTTCGGCGCGTGCCCGCCGTCACCAAGCCAGCCAGCGCCGGCTCAAAGATTTGAGGGTCGGCGTCAAGCGCGTGCGGTTATAAGCCTCTGCCGCCATTTTGATCGCCTCGGCTTGCGTCGGGTAGGTATGAATGACCCGCGCCAGTGCGCGCAGACCGATCCCCGACGTGATCGCGAGCGACAGCCCGTTGATCATCTCCCCGGCATGGCTCGCGACCACGGTGGCGCCGAGAATCCGATCGGTGCCCTGTCTGATATAAATCTTCACGAATCCTTCCGCTTCGCCATCCGTCACCGCGCGATCGACATCATGCATCAGAATCGTGAATGTCCGTACCGGAATGCCCTTATTCGACGCATCTCGAACATAAAGACCGACATGGGCGATCTCGGGATCGGTATAGGTGCACCAGGGGATCGTCAGAGCGCTCAGTCTCCTGCGACCCAGGAACAGCGCGTTTCTCACCACGATGCGCGCCGAAGCCTCGGCGGCGTGGGTGAATTTATGTTCGAGGCACACGTCGCCCGCCGCGTAGATTCGCCGATTGCTGGTCTGCAGGAAGTCATCGACGGCGATGCCGGATTGGGTGTCGTACCGGACGCCGGCCGCTTCGAGATTCAAGCCCTCGACGTTGGGCGCCCGGCCGATGCCGGCCAGGATTTCATCGACGGAAACGCTGAATTTGTCGCCGTCGCTCACCAGGTCGACGACTTTCCGCGCCCCTTCCGTGCGAACGGCGACCACCGTGGTGTTGAGGTGAATTTCGACGCCGTCGCGCGCCAGCGCATCCGACAGAATCTGGGCGGCGTCTCGCTCTTCCTTGGGTAGAAACATCGGGTCGTCTTGCGCGATGATGACCTGCGATCCGAACCGGCAAAATGCTTGCGCCAATTCGCAGCCGACGGGGCCGCCGCCGATCACCAACAGACGGCGCGGGCATTCGGTCAGATTGAAGACATTCTCATTGGTCAAATAGCCGGCCTCGGCCAGTCCCGGAATCGGCGGGGCCAGTGGCCGCGCGCCGGTCGCGATGAGCGCCTTGCTGAAGCGCAGTACTTCCCCGGCCACCGCGACGGTATCGGATCCGGCAAAGCGCGCCTCGCCGAAATACACATCGACGCCCGCCTCGCTCAATCGCTGCGCCGAGACGGCCCGGCTGAGGCGCGCCTGCAATCGCCGCATCCGCTCCATCACCGTTGGAAAGCCGATGCCGATCTCGCCCGGCACCTGGCCGCCGAAATTTTCCGCATCGCGCATTTCCGCATAAAGACGCGCCGTGCGAATGATCGCCTTCGACGGCACGCAGCCGACATTCAAGCGATCGCCGCCGATCAGATCGCGCTCGATGAGCGCCACTTTCGCGCCGAGCGCGGCCGCTTCGCGTGCCGCGGTCAATCCGCCCGGTCCAGCACCGATGACGACGAGATTGTATTTGCCCGCGGATTTGCGGTTGCGCCAGGCGGGCGGGTGAACATTGTCCACGAGCGCGCGACGGATGCGGTCGTCCGGTGGTGCGCACGGTGGCGCCTTATCGTGCGGCATGGCGTTCGCCGTTGCCGGATCGAAGCATTTATCATGTCAGCCAGCCGCCCGCGAAGCCGGCGCGACGCAGTCCGCTGGCAATATAGGGGCACCGCCGCATCAGGTTCCAGATCAGCCGCGATGCGATAATTCTCGATCATCAGGACGATGATGCCCTGGTCGAGTCCGAAGCAGCCCTCGGAGACCCAGCCCGACGGCCCGTCGCCCGACAGCGTCGGATTGAATCCGCTCGGCAATCGCGAATCCCGAACCATCTCGGGATAGCGCGCGCAAAAATGGCGCAACGCCGACAAGGCAAGCTCCGGCGCAAACGGCAGCGACGCAAGCGCCGCGCATGGATTGATCGTCCCGTCGTCGGGCCCATAGGGCACGCCGCGCGCGGCATAGCCCAAAAAGCGGCGTTCCCTGCCGTCGATCTTCACCGTCTTGAAACCCGGTCCGTCGTTCGCCGTGAGGCCCCAACAATCCTTGCCATAGCCTTCGAAGTCGTGAGGATTGCGCCGCGCGTATTCGCGCTGGACATAAACGGCGCGCCGGCTGTTCTCGAAATAGTCGCTGTCCTTTTCGCGCATGAAGCGATCGCGGATGCCGGCGAAATCGATCCAGGCCTGGGAAAAATGATGGATGAAGAGCGGCCCGGCATAGAGAAACTCGCAATCGTAGATGTTCTCCCACTGGATAGGTCGCAGTCCATGCCGCGAAGCTGTCGCTCGGCAGCGGATGGGAGGGCGACGCCAGACCCAGAACGTAGAGAATGGTCGCCTCGCCATAGCCCTCCCAGCCATAGTGCAGAAATCCGCTTTCCGGCTTCCATCCCTGCCGCACGGTCGCTGGCGCCGCCGCGCGCCCATTGCCAATCGACGCGGCGGTAGATCGCATCGGCGCAGTCGCGGATCTCGTTTTCGCTCGGCGTGTCCTCGCTGAAATAGACGCTCGCAGTGAGCACCCCCGCGAGCAACAGCGTGGTGTCGATCAGCGACAATTCCGACTGCCAGACGCGCGCGCCGGTCTGCATGTCGAGGAAATGGTAATAGAAGCCCATATAGCCGGTTGCGTCCGGCTGCTTCGCCTTGCCGGCTGTTCTGGAAGAAGCGCAACGTGACGCAGTGCCCGCGCCGCCGCGTCCGCCCGCGTCATCCAACCGCGCTCCACCGCCACCGGATAGCACGACAGCGCGAAGCCCACGACGGCGATGCTGGCGGGCGCGCCGGCGCGGCTCGTATCGGCGACCAGGCCGTTTGCGGGATTGAACTGATCCACGAAATAGCCGAATGCCGCGCGCTGGAACCGATCCAGCAATTCGTCATCCGATGGCGCTGGCGGTTCAGCCATGGCCGCGCGCCGCGAACCGGAAGGTGACCGCCGCCACCGAGAGCGGCGGCAAAATGACCTCGAAGCCGAGCGCGCCGTCGCGGAGCTCGAACGGGTGCGGTTCGGGTTCGCAGCACGACGCCGCATTCAGCTCCGCCACGGCCCCGTCGCTTAAATAGTCCGGAGACCCCATTTCCTGCCACCGCCGCTTGGCGTTGGCATGGTCGGAATCGATCCGCCGGATCGTCGCCTGGATCGGGATCTGCGCCGCGCCAAGTATGACCTCGATCGTCTCCGTAGCGATCGGATGGCGCGGCAGCGCGTAGTTGGTGAGGAGAACGGTCGCGGAGCCCGCGTCCCGAACGGCCCAGGCATCGACGGTCGGATGCGTGCCTGCGACGGGCAACAGATCGGAACCCAGCGCGTGCAGCAATTCGAAGGCGCGGTAGACGGGCTTGGCGATGCCGTGAATGTTGAGCAGGCCAAACCCGCCGTGAAACGGCACGGACGGAAAATAATTTTCCTCGAAGATGTCGGAAAAGGTCCAGTAGCTGTAGCCCTGCACCAGCCCGTTTGCCTCCATGATGGTCTTGACCACAAAACAAGCGGCATAGGGCTCGTCGTGCATCGGATCGCGCGGATTGGAAGACGTGCACCACTCGGTGTAATAGAGCGGCCGGTCGCCGGCCTGTCGTCGCACCTCCCGCGTCTGGTCGCGCAGCACGCTGCGCCGGCTTTTCGAAAGCTGCGCTTCGGTGTCGTCGCCGGGCTGCCCGAAGGCGTCGGTGGGATAATGATGGGTGCTGACGAAATCGGCGGGCAGCCGGGCTTTCGCACAGAAGCCGACGAAATCTTCGATCCACGCGTTTGCCGCCGTCGCAGGCCCGCCCACCTTCAGCGCACCGTCAACCGATTTGATCGCCTCGGCGGTGTAGCGATAGAGCTCGAAGTACTCGTCCTGGCTGCCGTTGCCGAAGGCGTCCAGGTTCGGCTCGTTCCAGACTTCAAAGAACCACTGGCGCAGTTCGGCCGCGCCGTAGCGTTCGAGCCAATGCGCGACAAGCTTGCGGATCAGCACTGCCCATCGCGCGTAGTCCTTGGGCGGAGTGACGTTGGCGCGATAGTGGAAGACCGTCTTGTCGCCCGAAGCGAGTATGCCGGGCATGAAGCTCAGCTCGACGAACGGTTTCATGCCGATCGAAAGCAGAAAGTCGAAGATCTGGTCCGCATTGAAGAACGAATAGAAAAGCTCCTCGCCTTCGCCGATCAAAGTGCCCATGTCGTCGCACAACAGGCCATGGAAGCGCACGTGGCCGAAGCCAAGCTCCTGATGCGAGCGCCGCATCTGTGCCTGCCAGTCCGTTCGCAACGCCAACGTCGCATGCCCGCTGCCGATGGTGTGTTCCCAGAAATGCGGCAGGCTCGAAGCCGGGTCGGCGAGGTTGCAACTGAAGCGCGCCGCCATGAGCGAATTCCTTACCTGGCCGCAATCGCGCGCGGCAGGATCAGGCGCTCGACCGCCGCAGCGAAGCCGTCTTCCTCGTTCGAGAGGGTCACAGCGTCGGCCTGACGCTTCACATCCGGAGTGGCGTTACCCATGGCAATGCTGAACCCGCTTTTGCTGAACATCGCGACGTCATTTTCCATGTCACCGATCGTGGCGATCGCGGCAGCCTGCAAGCCGAGCCGCGACGCCAGCCCGGCAACCGCGACGCCCTTGTCCGTGCCCGGCGGGGTGACGTCGAGATAATAGGGCTGCGAGCGCGCGATCGAGGCGGCGTCCCCTAGTTTCCGGCGTACCGCCGGCTCGCAGGCGGCTAGCCGGCTAAAGTCGTGGCTGACGCCAACGATTTTTCCGACCGCATCGAGATGGCTTTCGAGTCGCTCGACGACCGTCGGCGGAACGCGGATCGTCCGTTCCTCCTGCTCGACATAGGCACCGGCGGGATCTTCGACCAGCCAGCGATCGTCCGAGAACACCCAGACATCAAGCGCAAAATCGCGCAGCACCGCGATTGCTGCGCGCGCCGTCTCCGACGGCAAGAGCCGCTCCTCGAGGACGGTCAGATCCGGCAGCACCAGCGCGCCGCCGTTATAGGCGCCGATCGGCAGCCGCAACGCGAGTGGCTCGACCAGCATGCGGAGACCGAACGGCGGCCGGCTGCTGACAATTGAGAACCCGATACCGGCCGCACCGAGACGCGACACGGCGACGCGGCTGCGATCGGTCAGGATTTTGTCGTTCGTCACCAAGGTCCCGTCCACATCCGAGATGACGAGCAAGATCTCGGTCATGACGGCATCGCCGCGCGGGCGAGCGGCGACGGCGATCGAACTCCGAGACGGAGCGGCGGCGCGGGTGACGCGTTCGCCACCGCGCGCGCGGTGGTCGCGGGCGGTCTGCCAGATTTCGTCGTCCCACAAGTGGATGCCGCCCGTAATGCCGGTGTCGTTCGAGGCGATCCGGACGTTGTCGGGCAGATCGACCGCGATTTTCACGCCATTGCCGCCGCCGAGATACAGCACGTCGTAGTGCAGCAGCGAATGGACAATGTCGATCATTTCAAGGACGCGGCCGTTCCACTTCTTGGTACCGTGATCGGCGCGGGCTGCGCTGCCGACATAGTCGTTGTAAGTCTGGCCTTTATGAATCGGATGCTGCGCCAGTTCGAGGTGGGGCGCGAGTCCGCCGTTTCGGAACACCGCGCTGCCCACGCCCGTGCCAAGCGTGAGCACCACTTCGAGACCGCGCCCCACGATGATCCCGAGGCCCTGAACCTCTGCGTCGTTGAGCAGACGCGCCGGCTTGCCGAAGCGGCGCGACACGGCTGCCTCCAGCGCATAGTCGCGCCAGGGCTTGGCGTCGAAATGCGGCGCGGTGATGACGCGTCCGTCGCGGATAACGCCCGGAAAGCCGATGGAAATGCGATCAAACGGAGGCAGAGGCGCGACCAGATCGGCGGTCGCGCGCAACAGGATCGCCGGCCGGCAGGGATAGGGGGTCGCCACCCGCACCCGCTTCACCAGCATCCGCCCGGTGCGATCGAGTACTGACGCTTTGAGCCCCGTGCCGCCGACATCGATGGCCAAGGTCCGCGGACCGTCGCGGAAGGCCGGCGCCCGCTCATCCCTTGCGCTCTTCATCGTGCAATCGCCCTTCCCGCCGCCGCATCACAAAAGAGCCACAGCGTTCCGGTCGGTTGGAGACGCGCCGCCGGCAGTTGATCGTCGCCGCGGCGAAACCGGGCGAAAATCGCGCGCTTCTCTTCCCCCGCGACCAGAAAGGCGACGCGGCGGCTGCTCTCGAGCGCCGGATAGGTCAGCGTGATGCGCGTTTGGGTCTTGGCATCGACAACGGCGGCGACCCACCGGTCGCGCTCCGCGAGCGCGGCGGTGCCAGGGAACAACGACGCTGTATGCCCATCAGGCCCCAGCCCCAGGAGGGTCACATCGAAAAGCGGCCGCGCCCGGTCGAGGCGCGCCGCACCGTAGAAGGATTTGAGTTCGCGCTCGTAAGCGGTGGCCGCCGCTTCCGGGCTGACACCTTCGGTCGCTATGGGATGGATGTTGAGGACGGGAATCGGCGCGCGCGACAGCAACGCTTCGCGCACCATGCGATAGTTGCTCAGCGCATCGTCGCGAGGCACGAACCGCTCGTCGCCCCAGAACCAATGCGTCCGAAACCAAGGGAACGCATCGCGATAGGGCGGTCCCGCCAGTCGTTGATAAAGAAGCCGCGGGGTCGAGCCGCCGGACAAGGCAACCGCGAAAACACCTTCCTTTGCCATCGCCGCTTCGAGCATCCAGGCCGCCACCCGGTGCGCCAAAGCCTCGGGATCGGCGAGGATTTCGAGTTTGGCGTCGGATCGGCCCGTCATGAGAGCACCCTCTCGGCCGGCGAGCGATGGGCGTCGCGGATCGCGGCGATCGCGGCGGCATAATCGCGCGAGCCAAAGATCGCCGATCCCGCGACAATCGCGTTTGCGCCCGCCGCGATGGCCTGTCCGGCGCTTTCGCAATTCTGTCCCCCGTCGACCTCGATGACCGGATCGAGGCCCTGCGTTTCGCAGAACTGCCGCAGTCGGCGGATCTTGGGCAGCATCTCCGGCAGGAATACCTGGCCGCCGAAGCCGGGGTTAACCGTCATGACGAGAACGATGTCGCAGAGATGGAGGACATATTCGACGAACTCGATCGGGCTCGCCGGGTCGAGCACCACCCCTGCCTTTCTGCCGAGATCGTGGATTTGCGAAAGGACGCGGTGGAGATGGATCGTCGCGGACGGCTCCGCGTGGACGAGAAGATGATCGGCGCCGGCCTTGGCGAAGTCGGCGAGATAACGCTCCGGCTCGACGATCATCAGATGCACATTGAGCGGCTTCCGCGTGGCGCGCCGCACCGCTGCGACGACCACCGGCCCGATGGTGATGTTCGGCACGAAGCGACCATCCATGACATCGATGTGGATCCAGTCGGCCCCCGCGGCATCGACGGCACGAACCTCCTCGGCGAGCCGGCCGAAATCAGCCGACAAGATCGACGGCGCGACAATGATGGAACGGTGCGGCGCGGCATCCGGCATGGCTTCACCGGGCCTCAAAGCGCCGGAATGCCGAAGACGGGCGTCATGCCGCGGCCGCGCGCAGAACGAACTTCCGCACCGCCTTGGCGAAGCCGTCGTTCTCGTTGCTGTCGGTCACCGCGCTTGCCCGCGCCTTCACCGCGTCGCTGGCATTGCCCATGGCAATGGAAAAACCGCTTTTGCAGAACATCAGAACGTCATTCGGCATGTCCCCCATCGTGGCGATCTGATCGGGCGGAATGTTCAGACGCTTGGACAGGGTCGCCACGACCATCCCCTTATTGGCTTGCGGATGGGTCACGTCGAGATAGTACGGCTGCGAGCGCTCGGCACTCGCCCTATCACCCAGCGTGTTCTGCGCCGCCTTCTCGCAGGCAGCGACCAGATCCAGATCATCGGATATGCCGACGATCTTCACCGCGCGCGCCAAGTGCGCATCCGTGAAGGACGGCACGACCGCGGCGTCGAACTTCACCGTCCACGCCTCGCGCGCCACATGCGGCGCCTCCTTGTCGCGGATCAACCACTCTGCCTCGGTATAGACCCAAGCGTCCAGCCCCTGGTCGAGGATCAGCTTCAAGGTCTGCTTCGCCGTCGCGGGATCGAGCCTGTGGCTCTCGATGACGGCGAGGTCGGGATCGACGAACACGCCGCCGTTGAAGCCGGCGATCGCGCCTTTCAAAGCGAGAGGCTCGATCAGCATGCTCATGCCGCGCGGCGGCCGGCCGCTGGTGATGGCGAGAATGATGCCGGCCTGGTGCAGTTCCCGGGCCGTTGCCTTCGCCGCCTCGGTCAGCACCTTGTCCTCGGTAACCAGCGTACCGTCGACGTCCGCCAGGAGGAGGCGGATGTTTCTCTGCCCGCTCACCGCTTTCGCTCCGGCGGCACAGCGACCGGCCGCCAGACGCGGCCCCCGTCATGCGCCAGCAACTCGTCGGCCGCCTTCGGGCCACTGCTGCCGGAGTCATAGCCCGGAACATCCGTTTTCTCGCTCGCCCAAGCGTCGAGCGCCGGCTGTACCACGCGCCAGGCCTGCTCCACCATGTCGGCACGCATGAAAAGCGTCGGGTCGCCGATCATCACGTCATAGAGCAGCGTCTCGTACCCGACATTAGGTTCCTTCGGGAACCAATCGTCGTAGCGGAAGTCCATTTTCACGGCTGCGAGATCGACGACAGGCCCGCGTCGCTTGACCTCGAACTGCAGCGAGATGCCTTCATTCGGCGCGATCCGCAGCACCAGCCAGTTCGGCCGCAAGGAGTCGACGGGCGTGTCCTGGAACGCCGCGTAGGGCGCCTGCTTGAAGCGGATCGCAATCTCCGAAATACGCTGCGACATGTGCTTGCCGGTACGGATGTAGAAGGGCACACCGGCCCAGCGCCAGTTGTCGATCTCGAGCCGCATCGCGACATAGGTCTCGATATGCAAATCCGGCGCCACATCGGGCTCTTGCCGATAGGCCTTGACCGTCTTGCCGAGTTCCGTGCCGGCACCATATTGGCCGCGCACCGCGCATGCCGGCTTGACCGCGGGCATCGCGGCGAGAACTTCCGTCTTCTTCGCGCGGATCGAGGCGGCATCGAAGCCCGTCGGCGGCTCCATCGCCACCATCGAAAGCAGCGTGAACATGTGGTTCGGGACCATGTCGCGCAGCGCCCCGGTCGCCTCGTAGAACTTGCCGCGCTTCTCCACGCCTACCGTCTCCGCCACGGTGATCTGCACGTGATCGATCCGGTCGCGGTTCCAGATCGGCTCGAACAGCCCGTTGGCGAATCGAAACGCCATGATGCTCTGGACCGCGTCCTTGCCCAGGAAGTGATCGATCCTGAAGATCTGGTCCTCCTGCAGGGTGCGCAGGATGCTGGCGTTCAGCGCGCGCGCCGAATCGAGGCTATGGCCAAACGGTTTTTCGATCACCACGCGGCGCCAGAACCGATGCTTATCGTTCTGGTCCTCGGTCTGATCGGTGAGTTTCGCCTTGCCCAGTTGCTCTACCACTGTGCCAAAGAACCGATCGGCGACCGCGAGATAGAAGATCGCATTGCCGCCCGTGCCATGGGTCTTTTCCGCCTCGCCGAGTGCGGCGCGAATCTTGTCGTAGAGCTCGGGCTTGGTCAGGTCGCCCTGGATATACGACATCTTCCCGGCAAGCCGCTGCCACACGGCGTCGTCAATGTGGTCGATGTCGAACTCCGAATTGGCATTGCCGACAAAGCTTTTCAGCGTGTCGTAAAGGTGGCTGAGCCAGCTATCCGCGGATTCCTCCGTCCGGGCCACGCCGATCAGTGCGAAGTTCTCGGGCAGCACCTTGGTGCACATGAGGTTGTAAAGGGCCGGCAACACCAGGCGCTTGGTCAGGTCGCCGCTGGCGCCGAAGATCACCATGGCGCAGGGATCGGCCGGCCTCGCCTGGTGGCGCGGCTGGGCCTCGATCACCTGCACGGCCTCGGTTACCCGGATCGGCTGAGTGTCGGGCATGGCGCTACTCCGCGGCGTGCTTTGCAGCCGCCTGACCTTGTGCTTTTCCAGGCTTTGGTTCGGGATCGGTCAACTCCTGACCCTCGACGTGGCCGCCGAAGCCGAAGCGCATGGCCGAGAGCATCTTTTCGCCGAAGGTGTGCTCCTGCCGCGAGCGGAAGCGGGCGTAGAGCGCGGTGGAGAGAACGTCGGCCGGGACCGCTTCTTCGATCGCGGCTTCGATCGTCCAGCGACCCTCGCCGGAATCCTGGACGTAGCCGGAGAAGTCTTTGAGCTGCGGGTCCTTCGCCAGCGCGGCCGCGCCGAGATCGAGCAGCCAGGACGAGATGACGCTGCCGCGCCGCCAGACCTCCGCGATATCCGGCAGGTTCAGCGTAAAGCGCTCGGCCTCGGGCAGATCCTTCAAATCCTTGCTGCGCAAGATGTCGAAGCCCTCGGCGTAGGCCTGCATCATTCCGTATTCGATGCCGTTATGCACCATCTTGACGAAATGCCCGGCGCCGGACGGGCCGGCGTGGATGTAACCGCGCTCGGCCCGCGGGTCGCGTTTCGCCCGGCCCGGTGTCCGTGCGATATCACCCAGTCCGGGGGCGAGCGCCGCGAAGATCGGATCGAGGTGATCGACGGCTTCCTTGGTGCCGCCGATCATCATGCAGTAGCCGCGCTCGATGCCCCAGACGCCGCCGGACGTGCCGCAATCGACATAGCGGATGCGCTTCCCGGCCAATTTCTTGGCGCGGCGGATGTCGTCCTTATAGAAGGAATTGCCGCCATCGATGATGATGTCGTCCGGCTCGAGCAGGCCGCCAAGATGCTCGACCGTCTCTTCGGTGATCGGCCCGGCCGGCAGCATCACCCAGACGGCGCGCGGCTTTTCCCCGAGCGCCTTGACCACCGCCGCGAGCGATCCGGCTGCCGTGGCGCCCTCCTTCGCCAACGCCTCGCGCGGCTTGGCATCGGCGTCGAACACAACGCACTGGTGCCCCGCCTTCATCAGGCGGCGAGAGATGTTGCCGCCCATGCGGCCGAGTCCGATCACGCCGATCTGCATTTGCTTCACTCCTTACGGCAGGCCCCCGCTACGGGAGCGCTGCCTCCATTGCGCGAGCCAGCTCCGCCAGCCCTGCATCGACATCCTTGAGGTGGACGCGCAACACGCGCCGGTCGCGTTCCGCCAGCACTTCGAGATCGCCGCGGGCCTGCGCCGCCTTCACCACGCCGAAGCTGTAGGAATGGCCGGGCACGTCGATATCGGCCGGATCGTCGCAGGTGAGTTGCAAGAACACGCCGGAATTCGGCCCGCCCTTGTAGGCCTGCCCGGTCGAGTGCTGGAAGCGCGGCCCGAAGCCGAGGCAGGTGGCGGCATGGGTCCGGTCGCGGATGCGCGTGCGCATCGCGGTCAACGTCCGCGTATGTGCCAAGTTGCGCTCGATATAGGCCAGCAGGGCCACGTAGTCGCCCGCACGCACGCGGTCGAAATGGCTCTTGAGATAGCCGGATAGCGTGTTGTGTCGGCCCAGTTCGCCGGCGTTGCGCGCATCCGCGTAAAGCGCCATGCCGTTCTCGCGGAACACCGGCTCCTCTTTCGGCAGGCTGTGCGACTTTTCGTAGGCCTCGGTCAACGCCCGCGTCTTGTCCTTGCTCGCCTCGACATCCGGTTGGTCGAACGGGTCGATGCCGATGATCGCGCCGGCCACGGCGGTTGCGATCTCCCAGCGGAAGAATTCCTGGCCGATGTGCCAGATGTCCTTCACGCGGATCCGCGCGACCGGATGCCCCGCGCTTTCCAGCGCTGCAACCGCGTCGCGTTGCGACGGATCGCCCTGCCCGTCCAGCTCCAGATAGGCGAAGAACCTGTCGCTGCCGTAACGATCGGGAGTGGCGAGCGGTTCACCCGCCAGCGGAATGAGCCCGCGCCCGTGCTTGCCCGTGCTCTCCGCCAGAAGCTGCTCCAGCCAGGCGCCGAGATCGGCGATTCCCGGCGAGGCAATGATTGTCACCTTGTCGCGGCCGCAGCGCGCCGCCGCGACGCCCATGGCGATGCCGAGCCGCACGCCGGGATTCTCCGCGGGCGGCACGTCCGGGCCGCAGGACCGTTCCATCGGCTGCGTCGTCGCGAGGAGGCGTTTGACGTCGAGACCCACGGCCGCCGCCGGCACCAAGCCGAACTTCGACAGCACCGAGTAGCGCCCGCCGATCGAGGGCACGCCGTGAAAGATATGGGCAAAGCGCAATTG